>DASXZY010000072.1:0-103884 GCA_036501625.1 Verrucomicrobiia bacterium | reverse complement strand
CTGATGGAGAATTGGAGATTTGTTTTTCATGATGGGATTCTAATCTTCTTGGAACGCTTATCCCGCAAAGTGTTCACTTTGTAAAGAACCGCTTCCAAAAAACAGGTCATCGCGGCCCCAAATTCGGGAAAATGGCGCGGTACTGGGACGGCGTCAAATTGGTCGCGGAGCGGAACGCGCGCGTGAAGGCGGAATGATCGTAAAACCCGCAGTCAAGCGCTATTTCCGCCAGCGACCGATTGGTTTCGCGCAGCAAATGCGATGCGGCCGCCAGCCGCGTTTGCGTGATCAATTGGTGCGGCGTCAGCCGAAAGATGCGCTTGATGAGCCGCGCGAACCGCACGGCCGGCAATCCCGCGTGACGCGCCAGCGAGGACGGCGCGACCGGCTCCGCGTAATGCGTCTCCAGATATTCCAGCGTGGCGGCCAGCTTGGCCGGGATGACATCCCGGTCGCCGGGAGCGCGCAAGTCCCGCGAAATGCCCATCACGCCGATGATCTGGCCGTCGCGCCCGCGCACGGGGAGCTTGGTGGTCAAACACCAGCCGGAGCGGCGCCGCACGTACCAATGCAGCTCCAGCCGGTCGATGATTCCCTGGCCTTTGCGCAAGACCGCTTCATCCTGGCTGGCATAGCGCTCGGCCAGTTCCTTGGGAAAAATATCGCGCACGCGCTTGCCCATCACTTCCCTTTTCTCGCGCAAGCCGCACCGCTCAACCAAAGTTTGATTCACCGCCACATAGCGTCCATAATGATCCTTAATGAAGAACACAATCTCCGGCACGTGATCGAACAGTTGTTCCATGGCGGCCAGTTCGGCCAGCGGACTGGGCAGCGATTCCATCTCAGGCGCGGACTTGGCGGAGGATTTTGGCAATATGCGAGATTTCACCGAAAGAACGTAAAATTAAACCAAGACCAAGGCTCCTGATTGGCTAGACAATGAACACATTGACATGCGTGCGACAAATAACTTACCGGCGGGATTAGAGCTAGTCCATTCGGCTCCCGCCAGTCAAGCTGAAAGTTCCATTATCTTTTACGCCACATGAGCAAGCCATTTTGGTCGGGCGTCTTCCCGGCCATCACCACCCAATTCCGCCGCGACCAGTCCATTGACCTGGAAGCTACCGCCCGCCATGCCGATGCTCTGATCGAGTCTGGCGTCACCGGCTTGATTTTTCTCGGCTCGCTTGGAGAGAACCAGCCGATGCGCCCCAGCGAAAAACGCTCCGTCATCGAAGCCATGGTCAAAGCCGTCAACGGCCGCGTGCCGGTCCTGAGCGGAGTGGCCGAGAGCAGTTGCCAGGAGGCCTGCGCTTACGCGCGCGATGTGGAGAAATTAGGCGCCGACGGCCTCATGGTCATGCCCGCCATGCTCTACAAAGGCGATGAACGGGAAACGCTCGCGCATTTCCGCACGGTGGCAGATGCCGCGGGGCTGCCCATCATGGTTTATAACAATCCCATCAGCTACGCCAACGATGTCACCCCGCGCATGTTCGCGCAATTGGCCGACAACAAGAAATTTGTCGCGTTGAAGGAAAGTTCTGGCGACGTGCGCCGCATCACCGATTTGCGCAATGCCGTGGGCGACCGATTTGCCATCTTTACCGGAGTCGATGACCTCGTATTGGAAGCTTCCATTCTGGGCATCGACGGATGGGTCGCCGGGGCCGGCATCGCGTTCCCGCGCGAGAACCAATGCTTCTGGGAGCTGACCCGCAACGGACAGTGGGAAGAGGCGCGCGAATTTTACCGCTGGTTCACGCCGGTGCTGCATCTGGACACGCATATCAAATTTGTCCAATACATCAAATTGGCCGTCCAGGAATGCGGGCTGGGCCAGGAATGGTTGCGCGCGCCCCGGCTGCCACTCGCCGGCGCGGAACGGGAAGCCATTCTCGAAGTCATCCACACCGCGAAGAAAACCCGGCCCAAAATTCCCGAAAAAGCAAAGGCGGCCGTATGAACCGAATCCAAGTCATTGATTCCCACACGGCTGGGGAACCGACGCGGATCATCGTCAGCGGAGGACCCCGGCTGCAAGGCGGCAGCGCGGCCGAGAAATTGGAATTTTTGCGCAAACAGCACGATTTATATCGCTCGGCCGTCGTTAACGAACCGCGTGGCTCCGATGTCCTGGTCGGCGCGCTCTTGGTCGAACCGGCTAACAAATCATGCGTGGCTGGAGTCATTTTTTTCAACAACGTAGGCTATCTCGGCATGTGCGGGCACGGCACCATTGGCCTGGTTGCCACGCTCGCTTACATGGGCCGCGTCACGCCGGGCGATCACAAGATTGAGACTCCCGTCGGCATCGTCACGGCCCGGCTCCATCAGGATGGCACGGTTTCAGTCACGAATGTTCCCAGCTTTCGCAAGGCCAAAAACGTGAGGATCGAAGGCCCGGACATCGGCACGGTGACGGGCGACGTGGCCTGGGCCGGCAATTGGTTTTACCTGGTCGAAAACCACGGCAAGACGATTCAATTGTCAGATGTTGAAATGCTGACGGATTATAGCTGGCGGGTGCGCAAGGCCATCAACGCGCAAGGCTTCCCGGAAGTCGATCACATCGAATTATTCGGCCCGCCCGCCAATCTCGACGCGCGCAGCCGGAACTTTGTCCTGTGCCCCGGCAAGGCCTATGACCGCTCTCCTTGCGGCACCGGCACCAGCGCCAAACTGGCTTGCCTGGCGGATGATGGCAAATTGGCGGAAGGCGAACTCTGGGTGCAGGAAAGCATCATCGGCAGCCGCTTCACCGGCTCCTACCAGCGGCAGGACGGCCAAATTATCCCGACCATAACAGGCGCGGCCTACGTCAACGCCGAAACAACATTGCTCTTAAACGACAGCGACCCTCTATGCTGGGGGCTTCGCCAAAACGGCCATGCCGGCTGAACCACCGGCCCAGCCCAGCCCGACGATGGCTCACAAAATAATCGCCCTTTTCCTCGGCTGCTGCCTCGGCGCCGTTCCCGCCGCGCGGGCGCAGAACGCCAGGGCCTGGCCATATCCAATCCCAGCCCGGATTCACGACGGCGCCAACAAGGACGTGTGGATCATGACTCTCGGCGACGTTTCCACCCCGCTGGCTGATGGCGTCTTCGACCCCGTTGCCGACGAAGTCAAGTTGAAGGATGGCAGCGTCAAATCTAATTATTATCGCGATACCCTCGAAGTTCCCTTCTACCATTCGCTGGACAAATCGCGCTTTCCGTTGCCGCCTTCGGGCTGGTGTACGTGGTATTATTATTACAACCGCATCACTTCGGACGAAGTCAAACGCAACACCGATTGGATCGCCGCCAATCTGAAGGAATTCGGCGCGCGCTACGTGCAAATCGACGACGGCTGGCAGGGCCTTGGCGGGCGCGACGGCGGGCGCGATTGGACGCACGTCAACCCGGACCATTTTCCCAACGGCATGGCGGACCTGGCCGCTTACATCAAGTCGGCCGGCTTGAAGCCGGGAATCTGGCTCGCCCCGCACGGCCAGAGCAACCCGAAAGTCGTGGAGGCCAATCCCGATACGTTCCTGCTCAGGACTAATGGCCAATCCGCCTCGGACACCTGGGAAGGCCGCTACCTGCTCGACCCAACCACGCCGCAGGCTCACAAATATTTCCGCGATCTTTTCCAGCAATTGGCCGAATGGGGATATGATTATTTCAAAATCGACGGCCAGCCCATTGTCGTGGACGAATACCGGGCCAGGAAGCAGTTCATGAAAACGCCCTCCGACGACGCCCCCGGCCTCTATCGAAGCACGCTCGACGACATCCGCTCCGTCATCGGCCCCGACCGCTACCTGCTCGGCTGCTGGGGCATCCCGCTGGAAGGCGCGGGCATCATGAACGGCTCGCGCACTGGCGGCGACATCGTGCTCGGCTGGGGCGGCTTCAACGTCTCGTTGCAGGCGACCTTGCGTTATTACTTCCTGCATAACATCGTTTGGTACTGCGATCCGGACGTGCTGGTCGTGCGCGACCCGCTCACGCTTGATCAGGCGCGCGTTTGGGCCACCTTGCAAGGCTTGACCGGCCAGGCCCTCATGTCCAGCGACCGCCTGATGGACCTTTCGCCCGACCGCGTGGAATTGCTCAAGCGCGTCTATCCGGCCACCGACATCCGCCCGATGGATTTGTTCCCCGCCGAGCGCAACAAACGAATCTGGGATTTAAAAATAAACCATCTGGGGCGCAATTACGACGTGGCTGGCGTTTTCAATTTCAACGAGCGTTCCACCGAACGGACCATGCTCTCGTGGCAGGACCTCGGCCTGCCCTCCGATCAACTCTTCCACGTCTTTGATTTCTGGAATGCCGAATATCTCGGCGCATGGCGCGGCGGGTTGTCCGTGGCCGTGCCGCCGACAAGCTGCCGCGTGCTCACTCTCGTGCCCTGCGGCGACCGCATCGAACTCGTTTCAACCAGCCGCCATATCACACAAGGCTGGATCGATTTGCTTGACACAAGTTCCAATGACTCCGGCACGAAGCAAAAGGGCGCCAGCCAGGCCGTCCAGGATGATCCTTACGAGATTCGCTTCGCCTTCCCGCCCGGAACCAATTTCGCCGTCAAAACCGCCACCGCGCGCGGACCGTCCGGTGAATTGCAGGTGCGGATTTCCAACCATCAGCAATGGGCCAGCATCGCCTTCACCTCGCCCAAGTCTGGCCCGGTCGTGTGGGAAGCGGATTTCGCGCCCGCGCCGTATTATCATTTTCCGCCATCGCCGCCGGAGGGCCTTTGGGTTGAGCGGGCCGGGCTGGATGGCGTCAACCTGCATTGGCGCGAGCAGTATTATCTCAACAACGGCTACGATGTTTCGTTGAATGGCGCATTGATCGGCCACGCATCTGAGGCCCAATTTCCTTTGCGCGGATTGAACCCGGCCAATGCCTACACCGCCGAGGTCAAAACCGGCTGGGAGGACGGCAAATCCAGCCCGCGCGCGGGCGAAGTCAAGTTTACCCTGGCGTCCCTGCTGCCAAATGAATTGTCGCTCACCGAATTGGAGCCTCAGAAATCCAACGGACGCTGGCGCGGCTTTGAAGCAGACGAAGTTTTGTCCGGCGCGCCCCTTCTTATTCACGGACACCACTACCGGGGTTTGTCCTCCTTCGCGAATTCCCAAAGTGAATACGACATCAAGGGCCTCTTCACTTCCTTTTCCGCCTCCGTGGGTGTGGACGGCCAAGCCGCCAGCGAAACTCCGCTGGAATTTATCGTAATGGGCGACGGCAAGGAGATTTGGCACAAGTCCGAGGTCGTGAGCGGCCAGGACCCCGTGCCGGTGCATCTCGACATCACCGGCGTGCATACGCTCACGTTGCAAGCCAAAGGCCCCGGCCGCCGCTCCCGCCTCCAGGCCGATTGGGTGGAACCAAAGCTGGGCGCGGCGCAGTGAAAACTGGTTTTTCGCGCCACATGCGCTATAGTCATCGCGGCCAAAATTAGAAAGTCAAAGTCATGAAAACCGATGCCAGCAAAGTGCTGATCGCCGGGCAATGGCGCCAGAGCCGGGCCTCGTCCTTCTTCCAGGCGGAGAACCCTTCCACCGGGGAAATGCTGCCCGCCAACTACCCGATTTCCCCGCGCGAGGAAGTCCTCGAAACCCTTCACGCCGGCGCCGCCGCCGCGGAAGCGTTGTTTGCGGCCAAACCCGAAAACATCGCAAGATTTCTCGAAGCCTGCGCCACCGGCATCGAACAACGCGCGGCGGAACTGGTGGAAATGGCCCACGCCGAAACGGGCCTGCCCAAAGCGCCTCGCCTCAAGGATGTCGAATTGCCGCGCACGACCGGCCAATTGCGCCAAGCCGCCCGCGCCGCCCGCGACGGCTCCTGGGAGCGCCCTGTCCGTGACGAAGCGAAGAAAATTTATTCCATTTTCGCTCCGCTGGGCGGGCCGGTTATCGTGATGGGACCGAACAATTTTCCGTTCGCCTTCAACTCCGCCTCTGGGGGCGATTTCGCCGCCGCCATCGCCGCCCGCAATCCCGTCATCGCCAAGGCCAATACCGGCCATCCGGGCACGACGCGGATCCTGGCCGAAATCGCGTTCGAAACCGCCAAAAGCTGCGGCCTGCATGAGTCAACCATACAAATGATTTACCGTATGCCGCGCGAAGCCGGCTTGGAGATGGCGGCCCATCCCCTGGCTGGCGCGATTGCGTTCACCGGCAGCAAGGAAGCCGGCCTGCAATTGAAAGCCGCCGCCGACCGCGCTGGCAAACCGGCCTGCCTGGAGATGTCCAGCATAAATCCAATCTTCATCCTCGAAGGGGCCTTGCGCGAACGCGGCGCCGCCATCGCGGACGAATTCTTCGGCTCCTGCATCGCCGGCGCCGGCCAGTTCTGCACCAATCCCGGCCTGATCCTGCTTCCGGAAGGCGAATTGGGGCAGCGCTTCGCCGAGACCGCCCGCCAAAAATTCGAGGCGGCCCAGCCCGGCGTATTGCTCGCCCGCGGCGTGCGGGAGGGCCTGGTCAAATCCGTCGGCGTGCTGCGCCAGCACGGCGCGGAACTCGTCTGCGGCGGCGAGCCGATGCCCGGCCCGGCCGTCCGCTTTGCCAATACTATTTTGAAAGTTTCCGCCAGCGCCTTCCTCCGGCAGGCCGAGGCGCTGCAAACGGAGGCCTTCGGGCCGGTCTCGCTGTTTGTTTTTTGCCGCGGCGCGGAAGAGATGATTGCGGCCGCCCGCCACATGTCTGGCAATCTCACCGGGACGATTTATTCGCACACCGGCGGCGAGGATGACAAAACGTATGCGGCCATCGAGCCTCCATTGCGGGCGCGCGTGGGCCGTTTAATCAACGACAAAATGCCCACCGGCGTGGCCGTCAGCCCGGCCATGAACCACGGCGGCCCGTTCCCCGCGACCGGCCATCCCGGGTTCACTGCCGTCGGGCTGCCCGCCAGCATCCAACGCTTCACGGCCTTGCATTGCTACGACAACGTCGCGCCCCACCGGCTGCCGCCTTCGCTGCGGCCATGACCGCGAAAATAAAATTTTTATTGGCGTTGCCGCTCATGGCGGCGGCGGTCGTTTCCCAGGCCGCCGACCTTCCTCGGCCAACCGAGGGCAATTACGTCATCCACGATTTTCACTTTAATTCCGGCCAAACGCTGCCCGAATTGCGAATGCACTATCGCTCCTTCGGCTCGCCCCGCAGCGATGGCCAAGCCAGGATTCGGAATGCCATCCTCATCCTGCATGGCACCACCGGAACCGGCGCGCAATTTCTCCGCCCTGAATTCGCGGGCGAACTTTTTGGCCCCGGCCAGCCGTTCGACATTACCCGCTATTTCGTCGTCATGCCCGACGGCATCGGCCACGGAAAATCCAGCAAACCCAGCGACGGTTTGCGCGCCAAATTTCCCAATTACGGCTACCGCGACATGATCGAAGCGCAGCGCCGCCTGCTGGTAGAGGGACTCAACGTGAACCACCTGCGCCTGGTCATGGGCACCTCGATGGGCGGAATGCACACGTGGTTGTGGGGCGAAATGCATCCTGATTTCATGGACGCGCTCATGCCGCTGGCCAGTTTGCCCGGCCAAATTTCGGGCCGCAATCGCGCCTGGCGCAGAGTTGCGATTGACTCAATCCGCGGCGCGCCCGACTGGCAGGATGGCAACTACCAGTCCCAGCCCTACGGCCTTCGCATCGCCGCCGAAATGCTATATCTTATGGGCGAAAATGCGGCCCTGCGTTACAAGGAAGCGCCGACCCTCCGCCAGGCCGACGCCGCGCTCGACGCTTCCACAAAAAAAATCCTAGCGGCCTACGACGCCAACGACGTGCTTTACGCGTTCGAAGCTTCGCATGATTACGATCCCGGCCCGGACTTGGAACACATCACCGCGCCCTTGCTGGCCATCAATTCGGCGGATGACCTCATCAACCCGCCTGACCAGGGAATCCTTGAGCGCGAGATCAAACGCGTGCCTCACGGACGAGCCATTCTCATTCCCGAAAGCTCCCAGACGGTCGGCCACGGCAGCCACACCAAGGCCGTGCTGTGGAAAGAGGATTTGACAGCGTTCCTCAAGGAAACCGAGCCGCAATGACCGCAGGCTGGAATTCGGCGGCGGACATGCTATCTTGCACTGTCCTAACGAAGAACGATTGAAAGCTCTCATCTCGACGACCAAACGGACCGAACGGGTCTTCCTCATCGGCGTTGAACTCAAATCAGGCTCAAGCTGGAAAACGCGCGATTACCTTGAAGAACTAACTGAATTGGCGGCCTCTGCCGGCGGCGAAGTCGTCGGCCAAGGCACGCAAAAGCTCGAGACGCCCGTCGCCGGAACTTTTATCGGCACCGGCAAGGCGGCCGAGTTCGCCGATTATTGCCGCGCGAACAAGGTGGATACTGTCGTGTTCGACGACGAATTGTCCCCCGCCCAAAGCCGCAACCTGGAAAATGTTTTCGGCTGCAAGGTGCTGGACCGCACCTCTCTCATTCTGGATATTTTCGCCCAGCGCGCCCGAACGCGCGAAGGCAAATTGCAGGTCGAACTGGCCCAGTTGCAGCATCTGCTCCCGCGCCTGACCCGGTTTTGGGGCCATCTTTCCCGGCAATCCGGCGGCATCGGCATGCGCGGCGGCGAAGGCGAATCGCAATTGGAAACCGACCGCCGCCGTGTGCAGGAGCGCATTGAAAAGATTACCGAAGACTTGCAGGCCGTCCGCCGCCATCGCGCCACTCAGCGCAACGGGCGCCAGCGCCAGTTTTGGCCGCTGGCCTCCATTGTCGGCTACACCAACGCCGGCAAATCGACCCTGCTTAACGCGCTGACCGGCTCCAACGCGCTGGCCGAAGACAAATTATTCGCCACGCTCGACCCGGCCACGCGCCGGCTGCGATTGCCCACCAATCAAAATGTCTATTTGACAGATACGGTCGGTTTCATCCGCAAGCTGCCGCACGGGCTGGTCGAGGCTTTCAAGGCCACGCTGGAGGAAGTCGTGCAGGCCCAGTTGCTCCTGCATGTCGTCGATGCCAGCCATCCGCAGGCCGACGAGCAAATCGCGGCCGTCAACAGCGTGCTGGCGGAAATCGGCGCGGACGGCAAACCGACCATCATGGCGCTCAACAAAATCGACAAGTGCGATGGAAACGGCTCGCTCGACAAGCATCTGCGGCAATATCCGAACGCCGTCGCCATCTCCGCCCAAACCGGCGACGGCATGCCCGCCCTTATCGAGGAATTAGGCACGCAGTTGCGCCCGATTCGGGAATTTGTGGAGCTGCGCGTCCCGCACAGCGAATCCGCTGTCATCGCGCGACTGCATCAAGTCGGCCAAGTGACCGAACGCGATTACGCCGGCGAGCGCGCCCGTTTCCGCGCCCGCATCCCCCCGCAATTCCATGAAGAATTCGCCCCCTACATCGTCCACGAATTCGGGAAAAACCCCTCCCCCGCCGCGGACACGTAACGCGGGTTCAGTTCCTCCGGAAACGCCGATACATCCAAAACACCATCCCCCCCAGGCAAGTCAGAACAGCCGTGCCTGGTTCCGGCGTCGTGGAAGAAAAATTGATGTCGTCCAATTCAAGCCAGTTCGCGCCATTTCCGCCGATTGCTGTAAATTCCAATGCTCCTGTCTGCCCGGCGTAAGGCTGAATGTTCGCGCTGTAATCGGTATAATCCTGGCCGGTTGAAGATTGTCCCGAACCAATCGCCACCGGCGACAAATTATTATTGGCGAAGGAGACAGAAAAATCCCCGTTGGCAGAGGGATAATTCCAAGCCCTGAACTCCAGCGATACCGCATTCGCCGGAAGAGTCCCGGTCTGCCAAATCGATACGTTGCCTTGGTCGGCGTTGTAAGCCTGAAGGCAAACAGTATAATCGCCGGCGATCACACCAGGATCCTCAGAGGGACGAAGGAGACTGTCGAAAATATCAATGCTCGGCTGGCCGGGTGAATACGTATTCAGCAGAACCCCTGCCGCCGCCGCGCCATCGATGGAAGCACTCCAATCGGGCAGCCCGTTTTTGACCGAAAGCAATCCGAACGAAGGCAAAGGAACAAAATTAGCCGCTTCAAAATCAAGATTTTCAAACGTGCCCTGCGCCCATGCCAAACCTGGACAGCACACTAAAACCGAAACAATGCCAATTTTTAACTTCATGCCCGCCTCAGCAACAAATATATACCCAACCCGCAAAAATATTCAAGCAATTTTCGAGGCAATTCCGGCCAAAGGCTTCAACCGGTTTTTTGGGGCTATCTTTGCACGTGCCTGCCGTTGTGACGGTTAATGGAAGGCGGTTTTGCCTGGTTTCCGGCGTCCTACACAGCAGGGGCGGGGCGGAGGCGGTTTTTCGGAGCCGCAGTCTCCTGAATGGGCGGCATTTCCAGCCACTTCATTTCACCCAGGGGAATGAAAGCGCCACCGCAGACGCAGGCAGCTTGATCGCCGGCGGCTTTGACCACGTTGCATTGGTCGCAAACGCGGACGGTCGCATGGAGTTGCCGCCAATGGGCGCGCCTGTGCCACGCCAGAAGGCCGACCACTACCGCGAGGATGACCGCCGCCCGCGCAATCATGGGGATGTTGAACCGGGCATGGGGCAGCCCAAAGACATAGAGCAGGCAAATAGTGGTGATGACCGCCAACCCGGCGCCCAGGCGGCGGCCGCGCGTTTCGGTTTCCATTTCCGGAAGAGATTTTTTAATCCACATAACAGTTCTCGATCAGCTCATTGAGAATTTCTTAAGCATATCCTAACAGTTATCGGCCAATCGTCTGTCAGGCGCTTTACGAATTTTTCCGTAGTGCGCCCCCTCTCAGTCCGTTGGGGACTTAGGCGCTTAGGGGCGAGAAGAGAACCTGCAAATCGTCGGCGGTCAATTGCGGGGTGTCTTTGCGATGGGCGTCCAGCACTCCCTCCACCAGGCCGCGTTTGCGGTCTTGCAGGGCGAGGATTTTTTCCTCCACTGTCCCGACGGTCATCAGCTTGTAAACGAAAACCGATTTCGTCTGGCCGATGCGATGGGCGCGATCGGTGGCCTGGGTTTCAACGGCGGGGTTCCACCAGGGATCGTAATGGATAACGGTGTCGGCCGCAGTGAGGTTCAAGCCAGTGCCGCCGGCTTTGAGGCTGATGAGGAACAACGGGGCTTCGCCGTTCTGAAATTGCTGGACCGGGGTGGCGCGGTCGGTGGTTTGGCCCGTCAAAATAACGTGCGGGATGCTGGCTTCGGCCAATTGCGCCTGAATCAGCGCGAGCATCGAAGTGAATTGGGAGAACAGCAGAATTTTGCGCCCTTCTGCCAGCATTTCCGGCACGAGGTCCATGAGCAATTCCAGCTTGGCGGATTCGGTCACGCGGCGGGCTGCTTCGAGCTTGACCAGGCGCGGGTCGCAGCAGACCTGGCGCAGCTTGAGCAGGGCGTCAAGAATGATGATGTGCGCGCGCGACATGCCTTTGTTGCGCACTTCCTCCTGCACCCGCGCGTGCATGGCCAGGCGGATGGTTTCATAAAGGTCGCGCTGCGCGCCGGCCAGTTCGACGTTTTGGCGGATTTCCGTTTTTGGAGGAAGTTCCGCGGCCACGTCGTCCTTGCGCCGGCGCAAGACGAACGGCCCGATGCGCCGGGCGAGGAGTTCCCGCCGGGAAGTGTCATTGCCCTTTTCGATGGGCGTGCGAAAGAGGCGGCGGAACTGGAGTTCGTTGCCAAGGAAACCGGGCAAAAGGAAATTGAACTGCGACCACAATTCACCAAGGTGATTTTCCATGGGAGTGCCGGTGAGGCAAACATGATGGCGCGCGCGCAACTGGCAGACGATCTGGGCGTACTTGGTTTTTGGATTTTTGATGTATTGCGCTTCGTCCAGGATGACGGCGTGGAACGATTCGTTGACAAGGAACGATTCGTCGCGCGGCAGGAGTGGATATGAGGTGATGATGAGATCGTATTCCTTGAGCTTCTCGAAGTATTGCTTGCGCTCCTGGCCGTGAAGGACCAGCAGTTTCAGCCCCGGCGCGAATCGCTCCGTTTCCTGGCGCCAATTGGTCATCAGGCTGGTGGGCGCGACGACGAGGCTGGGGCGGTCGGCGCGGCCGCTCTGTTTTTCCTCCAGCAAATGGGCCAGGGCCTGCACGGTTTTGCCGAGGCCCATGTCATCGGCCAGGATGCCGGCCAGGTTGTACTCGCGCAGGAATTGAAGCCAATTGAGGCCCTCCTGCTGATAGCCGCGCAGGCTGGCCTGCAACGAGGGCGGCGGCGCGACGGGGCGGATGGAACGGAAGTCGCGCAGTTTTTGGTTGAGTTCGCGCAATGAATCGCCGCCCAGCCAGCGGAACGCGGCCTCGCCTGTGGCGCCGGACAACTCCGCCGCGCGCAGCCGGGTCATGCGCAAGCGCCCCTTGCCGTCCAGCGCCTGGGGTTCAAAGAGGTCCATGAGCACGCCCAGCATCATTTTGAGCCGCGGCGCGGGGAACGGCAGGCGGCGGCCATCGGGCAAGGGCACCAGGACATGGCCGTCTTCGCCAAGCTGCTCCAGCACGGCCGGTCGGAACAATTCCTGGTTGCGCGCGAAGTGTTCCAGGAGAATCGGCAGCAAATTGATCTTCTGGCCATCCACCTGCACGCCGATCTCGGCGTTGAACCAATCCATGCCAGTGCCGGGCTGGGCGTCTGCGTACCATTCCTCGGCCTGGGCGAGCTGGAAGGCAAAGGTTGAATCGACCTCGATGCGCCAGCCGCTAGCCTGCAACTCAGGCACGCCGTGTAAAACGAATTCCATCCAGGCGGCATCCTCGTCGAAGGTCAGGGCGCCGACGAAATCGGGTTCATCGCGCACAAAATAAATGTCCTCCGCGGAGGCCAGGCCCATTTTCCCCAATTTCTTCACGGCGGCCTGCTCGGCTTTTACGTCGCGCGCCAGCCGGTGCAGGCGGCCTTCGGCAAAATTCTCGATGACGGAATCGCCGCACTGAAAAGAAATCCGGAAGCCGCTGTAATCGAAATCCAAATAGGCAACGTGGCATGGCTCAGGATCGGATTCGTCGAAGTAGGTGTAGAGTTGCGGGCGGACAGTCGTGACCAGTCGGAGGCACGGCACAGGTTTGGGAGCCTCCGTTTCAATCTCAATGCGCGCCGGCAAAGGCCAGGCGGCCTGGGTGCGTTCGGGCAGCGCGCGGGAGAGCGCGGACGAATCTTCCGGGGACAAAGCCGGCGCGGAGAGCCACGCGATGGCGGCCTCGGCGGACAGGCTCGTTTCCAGCGGACCGCAACAGGCCTGGTTGTCATCGATGTACCACAAAGGAGCGAGCGTCAGCACGGCCGCGGACGGAGTGACTTCCAAAGCCGGCTCCTGCCAGCCGTTTTCGTTCGTGCGCCAGACCGGGATGGCAGGGCGCCGCGCGCCGAGGGAAAGGGCGCGGCTGTTTTTTTGAAAATTCATCCAATAGCATCTTCCCATGCCGACAATTTCCGCCAGCATCTCCCCGGCCGCTTTTCCGTCCAGTTCCACGCCGCAGGATGGGCCTTCCGCTTGCTCGAGGAAAATCCGGCGCAACAAAGCGCGGTCCTGGGCCGTCGCGCTGCCGCTTGAATCGGGGCCTAACAGAGACAGCAATTGAATCGGACGCCTTGATTTGACAGTGCCATTGGGCAGGAAATGGGCGTCCAGAAATTCAATCGCCAGGCCGCGGCTCCGCGCGGATGGCTTGAGAACGTAGAGCAGCCGGCGAAGCGGATCGGGACGCCTGGCGGCCATTTTGCTGGGAGCTCGCTGCCGCCCGCCTTTGTCAAGACTGCGGAGCCATTGCTCCCACTCGCGGGACAAACGCGCAGGGGGCGGCGGCTCGGCTGCCAGCGGCGGCTGTTCGACAGGCAGCGGCGCGACCGGGGGCGCCGCCTCCACTGGCTCCGGCGGTTCGACCGGCGGCAGCTGGCGCCCGCCGGATGCCAAATGATCGCGCGTGACCAGAAACACGGCGTAGATGTGCTGGCAATTATCCTTTTTCGGACAAGCGCATCTGCCGCCGATGGAAATTGATTTGGAGACTTGCGAACAATTGAAAGCCACCTGATGCGGTTGCGGCGCGGAGCCGAGGACTTGGGCGGTGGCTTCGCAATGGCCGCCACCGCCGTCGCAGCGGAAATTGATCACTTTGCCGTCTCGATAAAGCCGCTCGCCTTGGGCGCGCGTTTCAGGATCGAATACGCGGTTGAAGAGTGCTTGGAAGCTGGCGGAATCGAGATCAATCATGGCGCCGCGCCGGCAGAAAATTCATCGGCATGATAGGAACTGCGCACCATCGGGCCGCTGGCGACGTGCGTGAAGCCCATCGCTTCAGCCGTTTCCTTGTGCCGCGCGAAGGCCGCCGGCGGAATGAATTCAACGACGGGCAAATGGCGCAAGGTCGGCTGCAAGTATTGCCCCAGCGTGAGAATATCGCAGCGCGCCTGCCGCAAATCGCGCATGGCCTGATGCAGTTCTTCTTCGGTTTCGCCAAGGCCGAGCATGAGGCCGGATTTGGTGTGGATGGAATCGCCGCGCCAGCTTTTGACTTTCGCCAGGACGCTGAGCGAACGGTCGTAGGTGGCGCGATGCCGCACCTCGGGAGTCAGCCGCCGGACGGTTTCCAGATTGTGATTGTAAATATGCGGATGGGCCGCCAAGACCGTCTCAATGGATTCGTCCTTGTCCAAAAAATCCGGCACCAGGACTTCGAGGACGATGCCGGGATTGAGCGCGCGCACTTGCTCGATGGTCTGGCGAAAATGTTCCGCGCCGCCATCGGGCAAATCGTCGCGGGCGACGGCGGTGATGACGACGTGGCGCAGGCGCAGGCGGCGTGTGGCTTCGGCTACGCGAGACGGTTCGTCGGTTTCGAGGGCGAGGGGCTTGGCGGTGGAGACGGCGCAGAAGCCGCACGCGCGCGTGCAGCGGTCGCCGGCGATCATGAAAGTGGCGGTGCCTTTGCTCCAGCATTCCCAGTGATTGGGGCATTTGGCGCTTTCGCAGACCGTGTGCAGTTTCAATTCGTCCAGAAGCGAGCGCGTGCGCCCATAACTGGCGGAGGTGGGCAATTGGAGGCGCAGCCATTCGGGCAGGCGCGGGCGCGGCGGCGCGGCATTAGGGGCGGAGTTCATTCAAATCGCTTCCAAAATTCTGCCAATTGGCCGGTGTCGAAGTCAGCCAAAATCTCTCCATCGACTTCAATGACCGGAGCCAGAGTCTGGCCGGACAATGCGCGCATTTCCTTTCTGGCATCCGCGTCAGAGGTGACATCAAGAGTCGCGTATGGGATGCCGCGCGAGTCAAGCCAATCGGCGGCTTCATCGCACCAGCCGCACCATTGTTTTATAAACAAGCGAACCGATTTCGGTTTCATGCCTTATTATAAGAGCAAACGGCCAAGGGCTAAATAAAAAAGACGCGCGTCCCCGGCGAGCATCAACCCTTGAGCGGCGGCGCCACGTGAACACTCCCGTCTCCCAGCAATTGGACCTCCTCGCCGTCCTGCATAAGGACGCGCATCACGACGGTCTGCGCGCTGGTATTGGTCGTGCTCAATTGGAGGGTCGCTTTCAACCCCTGAAAGACCTCGACTTGGCCCGGCTTGAGATAATGGAGCGCGACCAATTGCTCCAGCGAAATGGAATTGGGAATCGGCTGGTTGGCCGCGCGCAACTCCCGCGTGTAATCCCGCGCGGCGGCGACAATGGCGGCGCCGTTGAATCGCGCGGCGGACGGCCGGGCGGTCAGGAAAAAATGAACCAAAGCCGCCGCGACAATAATCGCCACCGCCGCCGCGATGGCGATGGTCATGCGCCGCACTGGTGAATCTGGATCGCGCACAGTCATAATTTACCGATGCCAGATGTCGCCTTCGCCATAGCTGAACCAGCGCGTGGTGGTGACTTTTTGCTGGGTGAAAAATTGCACGCCTTCCTTGCCCTGCATGTGCAAATCGCCAAAAAAAGATTGGTCCCAGCCGGTGAACGGAAACCACGGAATGGACGCCGGCACGCCGATGTTGATTCCCACCATGCCCGCCTTGATGCGGTGCCGGAACTCGCGCGCCGCCTTGCCAGAGCGGGTGAAGATCGACGCGCCATTCCCATAAGGAGAACGGTTGGCCAGCTCAATGGCGGCGTCCAGTTGCTCGAAGCGCATGACGTTGAGCACGGGACCGAAAATTTCCTCTCTCGCCACGCACATGCCGTCTTGCACGCCATCCAAAACGCTCGCGCCGAGAAAGAATCCGTCCGGCTCGGCGGGCACGCGGACGCCGCGGCCATCGAGGGCGATGCGGGCGCCCTCTTTGGCGCCGGTCTCGATCAATTGCTCGACGCGATCGCGGTGCTGGCGAGTGATGACCGGCCCCATGTGCGGCTGCGCTTCGCGGTCAGTCGGGCCAACCTGAATCGCGCGCGCGGCATCCAGGATCGAGGGCAAAACGGTTTTGGCGGCGTCGCCAATGATAACGGCGGTGGAACCGGCCATGCAACGTTCCCCGGCGCAACCGTAGGCAGCTTCCATGACGCCACGCGCGGAATTCTCGACATCGGCATCAGGCATGATAAAGACGTAGTTTTTGGCGCCGCCATTGGATTGGACCCGCTTGCCTAAGCGGGTGCCGGTTTCAAAAATGGCGCGGGCCACGGGCGTCGAGCCGACGAATGAGATGGCCTTGATCTTCGGATGAGCGACGAGCGCATCAACGCATTCGCGCCCGCCGTGGACGATGTTCAGGACACCTTTGGGCAACCCGGCTTCGGCCAAAATCTCCGCGATGCGGATGGCAGTCAGCGGGACTTTTTCACTCGGCTTGAGGACGAACGTGTTGCCGCACGCCAGCGCGACGGGATACATCCACAGAGGCACCATGGCTGGGAAATTAAACGGCGTGATTCCGGCGCAGACTCCGAGCGGCTGGCGGATGGTGTCGCAATCGATGCCACGGGCCGCGTTCTCCATGGTTTCGCCCATGAGCAGCGAAGGAATGCCGCAGGCGAATTCGACCATTTCCAGGCCGCGTTTGACGTCACCGCGCGATTCAGCCAGGGTCTTGCCATGCTCGCGGGTGTTCAGGCGGATTAGCTCCTCGAAATTCTGCTCCAGCAGCGCCTTGAATCGAAACAGGACGCGCGCGCGTTCCACCGGCGGTGTTTCCCACCATCCGGGGAAGGCGGCGGCGGCGGCTTCGACGGCTTCATCAACGTGCTTGAGGCCGCACAATGGGGCTTCCGCAATGACGCCGCCGGTTGAAGGATTATAAACCGGCGTCGATGGCACGTCCTTGAGGGTGCGCCATTCTCCGGCGATAAAGACAGGGCAGGCGTTCATTCAATCGTGGGAAAGAGCATGGGATTGTTGCACAAAGGAATCGCCGCTCCATTCGGCATCGGAGCGGACCGATTTGCGGGCGGCTTTGCGCTCGGCCTGCTTTTGCACGAGGTCATGATGCGTCGTGAAAAAGGGCAGGCTGCGGCCTTTGAAATCGGCCAGCGTGTTGAACTTGTGTTTTTCCATGAAGCCCAGCAGTTCCGCCTGCATCGGCTTGACGCATTCGTAGCCGGATTTCATGACGCCGGTGCAAACCTGGACGGTGTCCGCGCCGACAAGTATAAATTGCGCCGCGTCCGCGCCTGATTCCACGCCGCCAATGCCCGAAAGCGAGCGTCCCGGAAATTCCCGGCCCATCATGGCCGCGATTTCCATGACCATGCGCAAGGCGATGGGGCGAACGGCCTTGGAGGAATAGCCGCCAGGTGTGCTGCATCCCTCGACGGATGGTTCGGGGCGCAATGTTTCCAAGTTGACGCCCATGACGCAACGAATGGTGTTGATGGCGCTGACACCCTGGCACCCTGCTCGCAAAGCCGCGCGGCTGGGGTCTTCAATGTGCGTGATATTTGGAGTCATCTTGGCCCAAACCGGTTTTTTAGACGCGCCCATGACCCAGCCGCAGACTTCCGTCAGAATATCGCAATCCTGGCCCATGGCCGATCCCATTTTGCGTTCCGGCAATCCGTGCGGACAGGAGAAATTCAACTCGAACCCATCGACGCCCGTTTCCTGGCATCGCTCGACGATTTCAATCCAAGCGTCTTTGCGGAATTCCTCCATGATGGAAGCGATCAGCACGCCATTGGGGAACATGTCCTTGCACTTCTTGAATTCCTCCAGCCAGATTTTAAAAGGGCGGTCGCTGATTAACTCGATGTTTTCCCAACCGACCACCTCCCGCCCGTCGGCGCCCATCAACTTGGCATAGCGCGGGGTCACGTTGACCACTTTGGAGGAATCCAGGCTGACGGTTTTGGCGATGACGGCGCCCCAGCCTTCCTTGAAGGCCTTGGCGATGACATTCAAATTCGTTCCCGGCGGGCCGGAACCGATGATGAACGGGTTGGGAAGTTTCAATCCGTCAACAGTTGTGGCGAGTGTCGGCATATAATCCAAATCTTGCTCTCAATCCTAATCTTAATCCGAACGAGATTAGAATGAAGATTAGAATTGGATGGTTGAAAATGCCATCCCAAAAAGCAATTCATTGCTTCCCATCGCGGCGGGCATGGGGCACTCTGAGTTGGCAAATACATGGACCCATTTCTTCAAGCAGCCGTGGACGAGGCCAGAACGGGACTGGCTGCGGGCGGCATTCCCATCGGTTCGGCGCTGGTGTGCGATGGGCAGATCATTGGGCGCGGCCACAACCAGCGCGTGCAGAAGGGCAGCGTGATTCGCCACGGGGAAATGGATTGCCTGGAAAACGCCAAACGCCAGCCGGCCTCGGTTTACCGGCGGTGCGTCATTTACACGACCCTCTCGCCGTGCCCGATGTGCAGCGGCGCCATTTTGCTTTATGGCATCCCTCGTGTGGTGGTGGGGGAGAATATCACCTTCATGGGAGATGAGGAACATTTGCGCTCCAACGGCGTCAAAGTTGAAGTCGCGCAAGAACCGGCCTGCATTGAAATGATGCGCGGCTTCATCGCCAACAACCCGCAGCTATGGAACGAGGACATTGGCGTCTGAGCACGCCGGCTTGAATTGACCAGATGGAACGACGCCTCAAATCGCCCGTGGACCCTGAGTTGCAACGGCGCATTCAGGAATTGATTGTCTATAAAGGCAGCGGCCACAACCAGGATCTGGTGGCCGACATCATCGTCAACGCCCTCAAGCTCCTGACCGATGTGGAAGACCGCGGCGACGTGCGAGTCATCCGCACGGCCGTGCGCGAATTGCGCTACGCCTTCCGCCTGTTCAAGCCTTACTCGGAGAAGCGCAAGGTCACCATCTTTGGCTCGGCCCGCACCAAGCTGGACGAACCGGAATACAAACAGGCGGCGGATTTCGGGCGGCGCATGGCGGCGGCCGGCTGGATGATCATCACGGGAGCCGGCCCCGGCATCATGCGCGCGGGGCATGAAGGCGCGGGCCTGGAAAATAGTTTTGGGGCCAGCATCCGGCTGCCTTGGGAAGAAGGCACCAACCCGATCATGCAGGGCGACAAGAAACTCATCACATTCAAATACTTCTTCACCCGCAAGCTGACATTTGTCCGCCACGCCGACGCCATCGCGCTGTTTCCCGGAGGATTCGGGACGATGGACGAAGGCTACGAGGCGTTGACATTGATGCAAACGGGCAAATCACGCCTGCGCCCGCTGGTTTTGATCAATCCGCCCGGCTCGCCTTATTGGCGGACGTGGCACGCGCACATTCGCGAACATTTGCTGCGCTGCGGGTTAATCAGCCCGCCGGACCTCAACCTATATTACATCACCGAAAGCGCGGAAGATGCCGTCAAACATATTGCGCGGTTCTATCGCAATTATCATTCCATGCGCTCGGTCGCCGATCAGTTGGTAATCCGGCTCAAGAACGCGCCCTCGCCTTCAGCCATCGAAGCGTTGAACGAAGATTTTGCCGACATCATCACGGGCGAGAAAATCAGGGCCATTGAGCCGATGTCCGAAGAGCAGGACGAAGTGGCCACGCTGCATTTGCAACGCATCGCGTTCGGCTTTAATCGGAGGGATTACGGGCGGCTGCGACATTTGATCAATGTGTTGAACACCTTCTGACGATGCCCGCCTTAATCGTTTCCCTTTGCATCGCGGTCGTCATCTTCCTTTATTTTCAGAACAATCCTTTGGGTCACGGGGCATGGTTCTTGACCCGCCGGTTCATCAATTGGTTCCCGCTGGCCCTGACCTACTCCTTCATGTACATGGCCCGATACAATTTGAATGTGGCCAAAGGCGCGCTGGGCGGCCGGATGTCCAATGAGGATTTCGGGATTATTTTTGGGGTCGGCTCTTTCGTCTATGCGTTTTCGTTTCTCATCAACGGGCCGCTGGTCGATAAAATTGGCGGCAAGAAAGGGATATTGATTGGCGCGATTGGGGCCGGGCTGGCCAACATCGCCCTCGGCGTCCTGACTTATAATGTCGTGATGGGCCATTCGCGGTTCAAGCTGCTCCTGCCCTTTTCGGCGCTCTACGGACTTAACATGTATTTCCAAAGCTACGGCGCGGTTTCGATCATTAAAGTGAAGGCCTACTGGTTTCACGTGCGCGAGCGGGGCATTTTTGGGGCCATCCTTGGCACGTTCATTTCCGTGGGCATTTATTTTGCGTTTGACTGGGGCCAGGCCATCGCCGACATGGCCAAGGCCCATCCCGAAAACCCCATCGGCTGGTTCCAACGGCTTATCCAATACGCGTTTGCCTCGCGCGCAGGCTCGGTCGATGCGTTGTGGTCCGTGTTTTATGTTCCGGCGGCCGTGCTGTTCTTCTGGGCCGTGATTGATTGGTGGCTTATCAAAGACACGCCCGAAGAAGCGGGCTTCCCGCCGTTCGACGCCGCCGACGCCTCGACTGGCCAGATGCACATCGAATTGAGCACGAAGGACTTGTTGCTGAAGGTTTTTGCCAATCCGCTCATGCTGACCGTCGCGGCCATTGGGTTCACGGCGGGAGTGATGCGCAGCGGCATTATGAATTGGTATAAAATTTTCGCGCAACAAGCCCATGAGCCGGGCACGGCGTTTTTCACGGAACACTGGGGGTTGCTGGTCTGCATTTTCGGCATCGCGGGCGGCTTTCTGGGCGGAGTGCTATCGGACAAATTCTTTCAATCACGACGCGGGCCGCCGGCGGCCATCTGTTCCGCGGTGATGCTCGTGCTGGCCGCAGTGATCGCGCTGTTTCTTTACAAGTCGCCGCACATCGTCGGCTGGTCGGCGGTGCTCATCACGCTGTTTGTCATTGGCGTGCATTCGTTGATGGCGGGGACGGCCGCGCCGGACTTTGGCGGGCGCAAAGCGACCGCGACTTGCTCCGGCATTGCCGACGGTTTTGTCTATCTGGGCGGCAGCGTGCAATCGTTCGCCTTAGGATACTTGACGGAAAAAAGCTGGCATTGGTGGCCGCTTTTCCTGATGCCGTTCGCGGCCCTGGGAATTATTCTCTCGGCGTCGATCTGGAACCAACTCCCGGCCGCCACCAGAAAATACATTGAACAACACGAGAACAAACCCACTCCGGGCGGCAGCCAGCCATGAGACCCGGCATCAAACTCGTTACCATTGACGGAGACGGATGCCTCTTCGCCTACACCAACATTGGCAGCGCGTTTCACAGCAGTTGGGACGCAGTCGCTTTTGCCTACGGCCTCAAAGCCGCATGGGACGAGCGAGGCAAAAAATATTACTTGTCACCTTCCAAGAGCAGCCAATGGGCCGAGGAGGACGCGGCTGATTTGCGCGGCCGGCCGGTGCATCAAGCCGAGTCGGTGCTGTATCCCATTCCCTACTCGCCCGGCGTGCGGGAATTCCTGCAAGCCACCCGCGGCCGCCTCGTGCGCGGGCTGCTTTCCGGCTGCCTGGATCAAGTCGGCAAAAAAGCGGCCGAGGAAACCGCGCTGGATTTCTGTTTCTGCAACGTGATGCACACGGAGAATGGCGTTTACAGCGGCACTTTCGACCAGGCCGTCTCCCCGTGGCACAAGCATCTGCTGCTGCCGGAAATCTGCCGCCGATACAGCGTCGCGCCGGAGGAAATCTGCCACGTTGGCGACCATGAAAACGACATTCCGTGTTTCGAGCAGGTGGGATTGGCGGTGGCCTTCCGCCCGAAGCTCCCTGCGGTCGGCGCCGCGGCAAAATACATAATTGACAGCTTCGCGGAACTGGGGCCGATCCTGGAACTGGGCTGAACTGCTCTTTTATCGGAATTCCTCACGGAAAATCTTCCAGCGGCCCAGGTCGATTTCCTTTTCTCCAGAATCGATTTTCTTAATCTCCGCGATCACTTCGCCGATGTTCCCGAAGATTTGATCGGAGGGCAGTGTGCCGAAAATCCAGAATGGGCACGCGCGCCGGCCCTCGGCCACGACCAGATAGATCGGCTTTTTCATCCGGTTGGCCCAGAAAACTTCTTCCGCCGTGCCCCACGAGGCCGTTTTGGCCGAGATGGAAGCGATCAGAAAATCGGCCCGGTCCACCAGGCTCAGGTCTTCCACGCGGATTTTGCGCATGACCTTGGACAATTCGTCGAACCGGCCCTCGTCGCGCAAAGCGGCCAGCCGTGCCATGTGCTCCTTGTCTTCGTTGACGGAATCCATGAACGGCTTCTTGAGCGGGTCGAAAAAGAGGATGCCGGTATCGGCCAGTTCGTTTTTGACTTGGTCGCGCCAGGAGCCGGGGGCGTTGCTGTTCTCAATGTTGCCCGCCAGATAGCATTTGGTTCGGGATAAGATATGAGTGGGCATGATTTCGGCCTTTTTTAGGGGAAAGGAGGCGATTCGGGCAGCAGACGCCAAGGAGGTGGGGGTGGGGAACCCCGCTGAAGAAACGTACCGCTACCCGAATCAAGCCTCACGCAATCGTATAGATAATCCACAACTTGTCAACGTAGAAAAGTCATCAAAAATGCGACGCTTCCATCAAAGCCAGTTATAGCCGGCAAACGCAACCCTAAAAAACACGGCGAGAGCCACTTGCGCCCAATCGCTGGGGTCAAAGCCCCATAGCTTTCATAACAGCATCCTTGCGCGCCGGAGCGATGATTGGCTTAAATCCGGCCGTTTCGAGCGCCTGAACCGGGTCTTTAAGCCCGTGCCCGGTCATGGTGGCCGCGATTACGCTGCCAGCGGGTATTTTTCGGGCTTTAACGCATTGTATCAAGCCCGCCAGGCACGCGGCGGAAGCCGGCTCGACGAATATTCCGTCAGTGCGCGCGATCAATTTGTATGCGTCCAAAATCTCCTGATCCGTGACGCTGTCAATAAACCCGTTGGATTCTTGCAAAGCCCGCGCGGCCGGGGCCCAACTGGCGGGGTTGCCGATGCGGATGGCGCTGGCGAGCGTTTGCGGTTCCTCCACCGGCTGGCCCAGAACCATCGGGGCCGCTCCGGCCGCCTGAAATCCAAACATGCGCGGCAAACCGCCTGACTTTTTGGCCTCGTGATACTCGCGGTATCCTTTCCAATAGGCTGTGATGTTTCCAGCGTTGCCGATCGGCAGAAAATGAAAATCCGGCGCGCGGCCCAATTGGTCGCAAATCTCGAAGGAGGCCGTTTTCTGGCCTTCGATGCGGACGGGATTGATGCTATTGACAACCTCGACCTGGCCCGTTTCGCCCAATTCGCGGACAATGCGGAGGGCCTGGTCGAAATTGCCCTCAATCGAAATCGTGACCGCGCCGTACATGAGGGCCTGGGCCAGTTTGCCTTGCGAGATGTTGCCGTGCGGCAGGAGCACGACGCATTTCATCCCAGCGCGCGCGGCGTAGGCGGCGGCCGAGGCGGAGGTATTGCCGGTGCTGGCGCAGATCACAATGCCGGCCCCGCGCTCCTTGGCTTTGGAAACCGCCAGCGTCATGCCGCGGTCTTTGAAAGAGCAAGTCGGGTTGAGTCCTTCGTACTTGAGCCACAATTGAACATCGCCGCCGATGGCGCGCGCAAAGCCGTCCGCCCGCACGAGCGGCGTGTTGCCCTCGTTGAGCGAGACAACCGGGGTGGCGTCGGTCACGGGCAGCCAGGAGCGGTAAGCCGCGATGACGCCGCGCCAGCGGCTGCCTTCTTGTGGAAGAATGGAATTCATGAGGTTGGCGTTCAGGCAAGGTTTTCCACGCGCAGCCGCACTGGCGGCCCTTTGACGACTGGCAGGCGCGCGATCTTGGCGAGGGCCTTTTGCACGGCGGCGTCGGGCGCCTCGTGGCTCATCAAAATCAGCGGGACGCTTTCGCCTTCGTGGCCTTCGGGCTGGATGACGGAGGAGATGCCGATTTTCGACGCCGCCAGGATGGAGGTGATCCTCGCGAGCGTCCCGGGTTTGTCGGTTACGTTGAACCGCAGGTAATTGCGGGAGACGACTTGCGCGATGGGCAGCACCGTGCCGGGCCGCTCGTGCGCGACAAATGGAGGCACGCGCTCCTGCGCGCCGTGTTTCAAGTCCAGCGCCGCGTCGGCAATGTCGCTCATGACCGCGCTGGCGGTGGCGTCCTTGCCCGCGCCGCGCCCATAAAAAAGCGTGTCGCCCACGACATCGCCCCGGCAGAAGACCGCGTTGAAAACATGATTGACGCTGGCCAGGACGTGGCTGTTTGGAATCAGCGCCGGATAGACGGAGGCCTGGATGACCTTGCGCCGCCAGCCGGGCGTTTCTTTGACCACGCCTAACAATTTGATGGTGTAGCCAAGCTGCGCCGCGAATTCGATGTCCGCGCGCGTGACGCCGCGAATGCCTTCGACGTAAATTTTCTCCGGCGCCACCCAGAACCCGTGCGCCAGCGAAGCAAGGATGCCCATTTTGTGTTCGGAATCGAAGCCGTCGATATCAAGCGAAGGATCGGCCTCCGCGTAACCAAGGCGCTGGGCTTCGGCCAAGGTCGGGGCAAAGTCCAGCCGCTCCAATTTCATGCGGGTGAGGATGTAATTGCAGGTGCCGTTGACGATGCCGTAGATGTGCGTGATGCGGTTGCCGACAAATCCTTCGCGCAGGGCTTTGATGATCGGGATGCCGCCGGCCACGCTCGCTTCGTAATACAGGTTGGCTTTGCCAGCTTTGGCGGCGGCGAAAAGCTCCTCGCCATGCGCGGAGATGAGGGCTTTGTTGGCCGTGATGACCGGCTTGCCCAGCTTGAGCGCCGCCAGGATCATGGTCTTGGCCAGCGTGATGCCGCCGACCAATTCGATGATGACATGGATGTCCGGGTCATTGACAACCGCCTGCCAATCGGTGGTCATAAGATTGGCCGGAATGGGATAAGGGCGCGGTTCGTCGAAGGCTTTGACGGCGACTTTGCGCAAGGCAATCTTGACGCGCAGGCGCGATTCAAGGAGCGGCCCATTGTTGTGCAAATGGTGCGCGACACCGCTGCCCACGGTGCCGCCGCCAATCATGCCGAGATTAACCTGTTGCATAAAAGGGGCCTACTGTGGCCAAAAGGCCGCGCTAAAACAATCCAAAACCGCCTGAAATGGAGATGAGGAAAGCGCAAGTTCCCTTTCGCATCCAATGCCTCAGGCCTCGTCGTCATCTAGAAAACGATTCAATTCCGCCAGATATTGCTTTGATGGCCAGAACGCTTCGTTGCCCGGCAGACGATTTTTGGGGATAAGACCGGCCACGGCGTCAAACGGTCCGATGTCGAAATGTGCGGCTTGGGCCGCGAGTCGCACGGGGTTGGGGATGGAAACGACGTATGCGCTGCTTCGTTCGTCGAATGACAATCGGAAAAGCCCTTCATCAAATGCCCAATGACATTGCTTGTTTAGGCAAATGCCATTTTTCGTCGCATCCAAATCGAATCGGCTCCATGGCAAAATATGCGCGGCGTCAACCCCTGCGGTTGTCGTAGCGTCGATGCGCGGAAGACGCTGGCCCGAGAATAGGCAGCGACAGTCATATGCCTCGCGCACCTTCTTGCGGAAATTGGCGGCCGAACCGCCGCGCACAGCAGCAAGCCGCCACTGTCTCACACGTTCAACGCGTGCTTCAGCGGGCTCAACATGCACCTCCTCCGCGTAATCTTCATCGGCAACTTCGGCGGAAATATTCCCAACGGGCAGGGTGCTCGGCAAGCTCAAGCCGAAATGCGATTCCAGCAACGGCAGCATATCGCCCGCAGGCCTGCTCAGGGCGGCGTGCAGCGCGGCAAACGAACCGGCTAACTGCGCCTGTGTGGAGGTCACCGATGTAAAGGCTGACGCGTGCGCCCGCACGGCATTAGCAATCGATTCCTGTGGCGTTGCTGCCGCAGCCCAGACACGCACAACGCGAGCCATTCGTTCAGCAAAGCTAATATCGAGCAGCAGGCCATCGGCGTTTTCCAAGCGCACCGTGACCGGGCGCACCAACACTCCATCCGCGCGGGAGGCGACATCGAGTCGGATGGTTTGGACAACGAACTGCTCCCATCGAATCAAGTTGGCTCCATGCGTTTCATGGCGTTCACGCCGCGGCTTTGGCAGCATCATCGCCGCCGCAATGAGCGATGACGGGTGCGCATTCCGCGCAGGCTGGGTCAGCCGGATGCGTGGCTTTCCGTCTTTTAGGACACAGTTGCTGTATGCGTTGATCGCAACGCCGGGAAGCATCTCAATGAATATCGCAAGCCCGAAGAGATCGTGGACGTGCAAATTACCTTGGCGCCCAGCAAATTCATACTCACCGCGTCCTCCGCCAGGTCGCAGAGCTATGTTCATGCTCCGGCCTCTTTCGCTGCTGCCAAGTAATCTCGCACACGATGCCCCAACCACTCCGCTACTGGAGGAGTGACCGCATTTCCGAGCGCATGATATCGCAAAGAATCCAGATCGTCATCCCGGAACTTTCCTGCAGAGAGAGCCGTCCAACCAAAGGGGAACCCCATTACGCCTTCGCATTCTTTTGGCGTGAGGCGGCGGACTTGGCCCCGTTTCGGATATTGGACGTAGGTTCGGCTCCAATCGGTTCCCGTGTGGCGTGCGGAGCAGGCGTAGAGGCAATAGGCGATCGATTGGAAGACTGGTCCATCGCCGACAATATCTCCAACGATTGTCTTAAAGGGGGAAACAGCGGCCGCCCCATTAAATTTGCTCTCCGCAACATTCCCTTCGCGGCATTCGGCCTCAAAAAGTATTTTCCCTGGACCGTGGACATCTCGATGACACCCAACAATGTAGATTCGCTGCCGTGATTGGGGGACTCCAAAGTTTTTGCTGTTAAGCACACGCCAGCCGACAGAATACCCGAAGTTTGCCAGCGTCCCGATGACGGTGGCGAAATCTCGTCCGCTGTGTGAGCTAAGGAGACCTGCAACGTTTTCGAGCAATACAACTCGGGGGCGTGCCTCTCCAACGAGGCGAGCAAAATCATAAAAGAGTCCAGAGCGTTTCCCTCTAAGCCCCGCTCTTTGGCCCATTCGCGCCAGCGAGACGTCTTGGCAGGGGAATCCTCCGGCCCAAACATCGGAGTGAGGAATGTTAGCTGCGTGGAGTTCTTTGATGTTTTCATTGTGTGGGATTGTTGGCCAGTGCTCGCGCAGGATGCTCCGGCAAAATTTGTTGATTTCGCACTGAAATGTAATCTCGAACCCGGCGCGCTCAAGACCGAGGTCAAAGCCGCCGATTCCGGAAAAAAGGGAGGCGGCGCGCAAGCGTGGCGCGACCAGGGAAGGTCGGCTCTTGCCGTTATGCTCCGGCACTCCATTAATCATTCCGTTAAAACGCGGCATCTGCTGGGTTCAAATTGTATTGGCTGGATCGCAGTCCGGCAAGAACTTGAAATCAAATTGAAATCTTCCAGCGCGCAACGCTACTGACAGTTCCGATCACAAATGGCGGGAAGAGCATTTGCTTAGACTTTTTGTTCAAACGACATCAAAATATTCGCCATCCATGAATGGACTTATTTGCTTTCGGAAGCGCGGCGCGGCTGTCCTGCTGGCGGTGGCGTGCCTGGGCGGGTTGGCGGTTGATGGGGCGCAATTGGTGCGTGGCGGCAAGGCGGCGGCCGTGATTGTCGTTCCCAAATCGCCGCTGGCCGTCGAGTCTTACGCGGCCCGCGAGTTGCAGTATCACATCGAGCGCGCGACGGGGGCGCGACTGGCCATCGTGCCGGAGGATCAGGTGGCGGGCGGGCAGGCGCGGGTATTTTTGGGCGCGTGCGCGGCGTCGGCTGCTTTAGGCGCGGACCCGTCAGCCTTGCCGCGGAATAGCTACATCGTCAAAGCGAACGGGGCTGATCTTTGCATCGCGGGCAAGGACGGGCGCGGCGACCCACTCAATCGTGATACGGCCGAAGGCACGCTCTTCGGGGTGTATGACATTTTGGAAAGTGAAATGCAGGTGCGCTGGTTATGGCCCGGCCCGCTTGGCGAAATCATTCCGCAACAAAAAGACCTGGCGCTGTCGCCCAAAGATGGGACGGTGCGGCCGCTGTTGTGGTTCAAGGAATGGCGCGGCGGCTCCAGCGAGGGGGAGCGGGTGTGGTTGAAACGACAGCGGTTCGGCCGGAGCGTCCAGCCGCAATACGGGCATTCGTTCGGCAAATATTGGGAGCGATTTGGCCAGTCGCACCCGGAGTATTTCAATATGCTGCCGGATGGCACGCGGCGGCTGGACCCTTACGGCGAGCCGGGGCCGGATTGGGTTCACATGTGCGTTTCGCAACCGGGCCTGGCGCGGCAAGTCATTGAGGATTGGCAGGAGCGCGGCGCGCCGGAGTTTTTAAACGTCTGCGAGAACGACGGCTGGGCTGGTTGCGCCTGCCCCCAGTGCCTGGCCTGGGACGAACCGGACCCGGAAAATCCCGTGCCCTTTGACCAACGATTGGCGGCGGCCAAGCGGGCCTTTTCCGGCCAGGAAGGACGGCGCGATGAATGGATGCTTCAATTGGGTTCGCTCTCGGATCGCTTCGCGCGATTCTGGGAGCGGGTCTCGACTGAGGCGGCCAAAAGCCGGCCGGACGTGAAAGTCGTCAGCTATGTTTATGACAACTATCGCCGCCCGCCGATGAAGGCGATGCTAAACTCCAACGTCCTGTGCGGCCTCGTTCCGCAGGAGAGCATCTTCGGATATAGCAAGTATGATTCGGCGATGTTCAGGCGCGATTGGAGCGGCTGGGAACGGACGGGATGCGAGCTTTTCCTGCGTCCGAATTACACGCTGCAGGCGCCCAATTTCCCGGCCTTTTACGCGCGCACGCTCGGGCGGGACCTGGAGTTCGCCATGGCCCGCGGGATGAAGGGGGCGGACTTCGATTCGCTCACCGGCAAGTACGCCACGGAAGGCCCGTCGCTTTACATGCTGGCCAAGGTTTTGAATCACCCGGATGTGGCGGTGGATTCGGTCGTCGAGGAGTTCTGCGCGGCTTTTGGGCCGGCCCGGAATTCTGTCAAAACTTATTTCGATTTGTGGGAATCGATCTACCCGCATTATTCGGCGGATGAGGAGGCAGCTTGCATCAAATCCAAGAGAAAGTACGGAGCCGGGTTGTATGGGCCGTATTACATTCTCGCGCCAGCTCTGTATCCGCCGGAGGTCATGAGCAAGGCGTGGTCTATCCTGGACGCGGCGCGAAACGAGGCCTCCGGCGACGCGGCGGCCGCGGCCAGAGTGGAGTGGCTGGCCAAAGGTTTGAAACAGGCCGATTTGATGCTGGCGGCGGAACGGGCTTATGAACGGGGCGTCGATTCAGGCGACAAGAGCGAATTCACGGCCGCGTATCAGGCGTTGCGGGATTTCCGCCAGGCCAGCCAGGAGTATGACAAAACTAATTTCGCGGGCATCGGCGGCGCCGAGAAAACGTGGGAGCGCGGCCATCGTTGAGCCGATGGGCCGTTTTCACTTGGATTGCAATCTGTAAAAGCGGGCCTGATTGGTAACAGGGAGGGTGAGGGTGAAGACGGCGCCAGTCGTTTGAAGGGAACCGCCCGCGGGCGACCACTGGCCGCGGCCGGCGATGTTCGTTGCGGTCATGAGCGTGGAAGCGGCTCCGCTGAAGGGCCATTGCAATCGCAGCGAGGCGCCGTCCGCGATCGCGCTTAGCTGAAGCGGGGCGGACATTCCGCCAACGGCATCCGCGACGGACAGGACATTCCCGGCGGCATCGAAGAACGAGGCCGTATTGTATCCGGCTTCGTTCACACCCTTGGCGGCTTGATATTCCGCGCCCCAATAAAAGAAGCCGGCTCCAAGATGGTTGGTCACGCCTTCCACGATCGAGGCCACCGCAGCGATGAACGCGACTTGGCCGGCGGTCGTGGGCGGAAATCCGTAGAGGCTGTTAGTCCAAGAGGCGGGGCAGGCGTTCGTCCATGGGAAGGCGTCTTCCGCGACCATGATTGGCTTGCCGTAGCGGGCGGCGGCGTTGTTGAGGCAATTGCTCAGGCTCGTTGGCGCGCCTTGGAAAAACGTGTAATAACTTTCGCCGATGATGTCGAACGGAATGGATTGGGCGTTCAAATTGTCGAAGAACCACATCGTCGCGGGCCAGTCGCCGCCTCTGTCAATGTGAATGATAATTTTCGGCATGTTCGCGCCGGAGGCTTCCTGAACGCCCCGGATGGCGGCGAACATCAATTCTCCCAGTTGCGGCCAGGACCCGCCGCCGCTGCTTGAAACGTAACCCAGCGGCCACAACATGCCGGACGTGATCTCATTGCCGATTTGCACATAATCCGGCATGGCGCCGGCGGCGGCGAAAGTCGCGATGGTATTGCTGGTGTAGATGCGGACGGTTTGCGCGAGCTGGGTGACGCTGAGGTTTGTCCAGGCGGCGGGCGTGGCCTGATGGCCGGGGTCGGCCCAAGTGTCGGAGAAATGGAAATCCAGCAGGAGGCGAAGGCCGGCATTCTTGACGCGCACAGCCAGCGGCACGGTGTAGGCGGTGTTGTTGATGTAATCGTACGGGTCGGCGGAGCCCTGGGCGGCGCTGCTGGTGAAGAGCCGCAGGCGCACGCATTGGATGCCATGATCTTTCAGGATTTGAAGGCCATCCCGCGTTTGCCCGGCGTCCTTATACGTGACGCCAAGGGATTCAAAGTAAGACAGGAACGAGAAGTCCGCCCCGGAAAGAAAATTGGCGGCGCCGGCCCGCGCTCCTTCACCGGCCAAAGTGGCGGCGATGACAATCGAAATCACCGTGATGCGGCGCATGATTGCGGACGATATTGATGGCAATGCGATGTTATACACAACGTCTTAAATAATTGCGCATGTCATTGTTCAGGAAATGGCCATATGCCAAAATCCCTCGCCGCGACATGCGCAATTATTTAAGACGTTGTGTATAATTCCGAGGCTGACAATACCGCGCGGGGGCGATATTAGCCACCCTCACATTCGTGCGGTTTGGGTGGATTCGCGCGAGAAAACTCTTTGCCAAACAGCGCGCCTTGGGAAAAATTGAGGCGTGAGCAAAATGACGGTAGCCCAGGCCAAGGCGCGGCACGACGAGCTGGCGGCGGAAATCCGGCGCCATGACCATCTTTATTATGTCCAGTCGCGCCCGGCCATCAGCGACCAGGAGTACGACCGGCTTTACCGCGAGTTGTCCGATTTGGAAAAGGAGTTTCCAGAATTGGCTGCGCCCGATTCCCCCACGCAGCGCCTGGGCGAACAGCCCCTTAAGGCTTTCGTGCCCGCCGCGCATTTGCGCCCGATGCTCAGTTTGGACAATACGTATTCCCAAGCCGAGGTGCGAAGTTTCCTCACGCGCGCGCAAAAATTGCTGCCGGCGCACACGCTCTCCTGGACGGTCGAGCCGAAGATCGACGGCCTGGCCATCAACTTGCGCTATGAAAACGGGCGTCTCTCGCTCGGCGCCACGCGCGGCGACGGCACGACCGGCGACAACATCACCGCCAATCTCAAAACCATCCGCTCGCTCCCGCTGCGGCTTTCGCGCCACGATGTTCCGCGGGTAATGGAAGTTCGGGGCGAAGTTTATATGACAGTGGCCGGCTTCCGCAAACTCAACGCCGAGCGCGTCGCGGCCGGCGAGGAGGCCTTTGCCAATCCGCGAAATTCCGCCGCCGGTTCACTCAAGCAATTGGACCCGCGCACTGTCGCCAAGCGGCCGCTGGACATGGTGCTCTACGGGCTGGGCGAAGTTTCTGGAAGCGGCGCGCCCAAATGCCAGCATGATTTGCTGGCGTGGCTGCGGGAGCTTGGCTTCAAGACGCCCGAAAAATCCTGGCTGTGCCATTCCGAAGCCGAACTGCTGGCGGCCATCGATGCGCTGGACAAGCTGCGCCACAGCTTCCCATATGAAACCGACGGCGCTGTTGTCAAGTTGAACGATTTCGCACTGCGCGAGCAGGCGGGTTATACGAGCAAGGCGCCGCGCTGGGCCATCGCTTACAAATTCGCGGCCGAACAGGCTTGCACGCGGCTCAACGGCATCACCATTCAAGTGGGCCGCACGGGAGTATTGACACCGGTGGCGGAGTTGGAGCCGGTCTTTCTGGCCGGCAGCACGATTGCCCGCGCGACGCTTCATAACGAGGACGAGATCAAGCGCAAAGACATTCGCATCGGCGACACGGTGACGATTGAGAAGGCGGGAGAAGTGATTCCGGCAGTGGTGGGCGTCGTGCTGGAGCGGCGGCCCAAAGACGCGCAGCCGTTCGATTTTTTCCAGCATCTTCAGAGAAAATGCCCGGTGTGCGGACAGCCGGTGCGGCGCGATCCCGACTTTGCCGCCTGGCGGTGCGAGAATATCCATTGCCCCGCGCAGGCCACGCGGCGGCTGGAATTCTTCACGGCCCGGGGCGCGCTGGACATCGAGAGCGTGGGCGGGATCGTGGCGGACAAGCTGGTCGAGCGCGGGCTGGTGCGCGAGCCGCTGGATTTGTTCACCTTGACAGCCGAGCCGCTGGCCGCGCTGAACCTGGGCGATGACGAGGCTCCCCGCGTTTTTGGGAGCAAGAACGCCGCCAAAGCTGTCAACGCCATCAAGCGCGCCCGCACCGCGCCGCTCTCGCGCTGGCTCTTCGGCCTGGCCATCCCGGAAATCGGAAAGACCACGGCCGGCCAGCTTGCCGCGTTTCACGATTCGATCGAGGAGGCCGCGCGTTCGCCGTTGCTGCGGGATGTGCTGGCGTATCACGACAAGAGCGATCCGGCGCGGCGCGAGGAAGCCGCGCGGCGCATGTTGGAAGCGGGTTTTGCCACCAAGAGCCAGCGCAAGAATCCAGCGGAAGGCGGCATCGTGACGGAAATCGGGCCGGTGGCCGCGCGGAGCGTGCTGGACTTTTTCAGTTCGGATGAAGGGCAGAAAATCCTGCGGCGGATGGAGGAACTGAACATTCATCCGCGCAGCCAAAAGGCCGCCGTTCCCAAGGCGGGCCTGCCATTCTCCGGCAAGACGTTTGTATTGACGGGAACGCTTCCAACCATGACGCGCGAGGAAGCGGGCGCGCGCATTGAGGCGCTCGGCGGCAAGGTGACGGGCAGCGTGAGCGGGAACACGAACTACGTTTTGGCTGGAGCCGAGGCTGGATCGAAGTTGGACAAAGCAACGGAACTGGGAGTTGAAGTGATCGACGAGGAAAAGTTTTTGGGGATGTGCGGGCCTGGCAAGCGAGGTTGGAATGCCGCGCAATGAAGGCCCGCGATGCAGTCAAATATATGGAACTCGCGGCCCCCGCCCCTCCCGGCGGGCGGGTCGGCGGAGCCTCGCCTCAGTCCTCGCTCGACGGGGGTTTGCGGGGGATTTTTTCGTCGGTCATGGCGGCGGCGTAAACGAAGGCGGCCATGACGGTGGCAGCTTGCTTGAGGTCGGCCTCCTGAATGCGGTCGAAGACATCCTCGTTGGAATGATGGCTGCGGGTCATGTAATCGAGCTGATCCTGAATGAATTGGAAGCCGGGGAGGCCAACGCTGTCAAATGAAATGTGATCCGTCGAGCCGGTGTTGGCCAGGGTGACCGTTTCGGCGCCCTCGCTGTGGAATGGTTCCATCCACTTGACAAAGAGGGGGCGCGCCGCTTTGTCGCCCTGCATGTAAATGCCGCGAATTTTGCCAGCCCCATTGTCGAGGTTGAAATAGGCGGAGAGATTGTCGAATTCCGGGCCGGGCGCGAATTTGCGGGGCGGACGGTTGGTTTCACCTTCGGAGCCGCGGCGGCGTCCGGCCGGGCCGCCAGTGTAATAGCCAAAATGATTTGAAACATAGGCGCGGGAGCCTAGCAAGCCCTCCTCCTCGCCGGACCAAAGAGCGATGCGGATGGTGCGGCGCGGGTGGAGGCGGGCGGCTTCGATGATGCGCACTGCTTCCATGGCGGCGGCAACGCCCGCGCCGTTGTCGGTCGCGCCAGTGCCGGCCTGCCACGAATCCATGTGGCCGCCGAGCATGACGATTTGGTCTTTCAGATCCGAGCCGGGAATTTCGGCGATGGTGTTGTAGGCCATCGGGTCATCGATGTAATATTTGGCTTTGAAATCCACGGCCATTTTTAGTTTGACGCCTTGCTGGAGCATGCGCGCGAGGCGGTTGTAGTCCTCGGCGGCAAGGGTAATTTGGGGAGGCATGGCAGGGGCATTGAGAGCATAGGCGCTTGGCCCGCCGCGATTGGTGAAGCTGACGTTGGCGCTGGCGCTGGGCACGGTGGCGCTCTGCACGAAGACGGTGCCGCCCTCGCCCTGCGAGCTCTCGCTGACAACCAGGCCCACTTTTTCCTTCTGCAAAAAGTCCAGCAGTCGCGCGGGGCGCATTCGGCTGCTGTTATTGTTGCGCCCGAAACGGTTGGCGCCGCCGCCCCGATTTCGGTAAAGGCTGGTGTCGCCCGTGGTTTCGGCCAGATGGGTGAGGTTGCTCTCGGACTGGCGCTCAAAAAGCGGATCGACATTGGGACGGACTTCGTGGGTGGCGGAGATCAGCACGATGTCGCCCCCCAGCTTGCCTTTGTAGCTTTCGAGATTCGAAGTATTGACGCCGCCGAGATAGACGACATCAGCCTTGAGGGCGCGCTTCAAACCCGGCGACCACGCCTGCGGATAAGCGATGAGCGGAAAGACCTGCGGCTCGACGATCTGGGCGGAAAAGCGCTTCAATTCCCAGCCGCGCCCGAATGGCCCCCACGGCTCCAAGTGGGCGTTGACGAGACCCCAGCCTTGCAATTTCGTTTTGGTCCATTCGTTGGCGCGCTTGAGGCTGGGCGAGCCGGTCAGGCGCTCGCCAATGACATCGCTCAAATAACTGAGCGTGGCCATCGCTTGCGAATTGGAAGTCAAACCCTGCTCCTTGATGCGGGCGACGGCTTCGGCGGGAGACGGTTCGTCATCCGCGGCGCGAGCGGAGGGCGCGAGGCAGCCCAGTATGACGGCGGCGATGGCAGTGGTATAAAACAAAGCGGGAATGCGAATGCTTTTTGTCATATGCAGTATTCGAAGCAGCTAGGAGGCGATGTTGGGCTAATTTCGATTTTCGGCAAGCTTTTTCCGCGACCGCTTTTTTCCGCGGGATGCGCGAGCCTCCGCCCGCCGATGACTGGCAAACTGTCATAGGACAGCATGCCACTTCGCGCCGCGCTGGACGCCAGCCCCGATGGAGGGCCGGCGCGCGGATGCGATGGCGCGTGGCGGCCGTTTTTACCGAAAATGCCGTGTTTCACCTTGTTTTCCCGTTAATCGCTTTGATCTGAGTGAGTTTTTCTAAATTTTTTTGAGGAAAATCCTGCCAACCGGCCCGAAAGAACATGCGCCAAAGCGCGATACAGCCACAGCATACCATTATTTGATGGTAATACAATATATAATCCACTCCCTCGCTTTCTTCCAGGGTTTGATGCGCTTTCGAGTTGAATTTCCGGCCCGCGAAAGCAAAGCTTCTGTCTTGTGAATGAAACTTCCGACGCCCTGCCTCCGCCCGGGCCACATCGGCGGCGGCCGCGTTATGGGGGCAGGCATCCGCGCCAGTTTCACCAGAAATACAAGGAACTCCAACCCGGCCGCCATGCCGACACCGTTGCCAAAGTGCTCGCTTCCGGCAAAACGCCGGCTGGCACGCACCGGCCGATTATGGTCGCGGAAATCCTGGAGATTCTCGCGCCGCGGCCGGGGGAAATCGCGGTGGACTGCACCCTTGGATTTGGCGGCCACGCGCAAGAAATCCTGGCCCGCCTGCAGCCCGGCGGCCGGCTGCTGGCCATTGACGCCGATCCCGTTGAGATGCCCAAAACCGAGGCCCGCCTGCGCGCGCTGGGTCTCGGCGGGGAAAGCTTGATCGCGCGCCGCGGCAATTTCGCCGGCCTTCCCCAAGCGCTCGCTGCCGCCGGACTGGCGGGCGCGGACGTCATTCTGGCCGACCTTGGCGTCTCTTCGATGCAACTGGACGACCCGGCTCGCGGATTTTCCGCCAAGTACGAAGGGCCGCTGGATATGCGCATGAATCCGGGCCGAGGCCAGCCCGCCTCCTGGTTTCTGGAACGGTCCACGCCCGCCGCCCTGCAAACACTGCTGGAGGAAAATGCCGATGAACCCAATGCGGCCGCGCTGGCGCCGGCGCTGGCCGGCAAGTCCTTCGCCACCACGGCCGCGCTGGCCCGGGCGGTGCGGACAGCTCTGCCTCGCGCCACTGAAGACAATAGCAACCTCGCGATCCGCCGCGTTTTCCAGGCCTTGCGCATCGCCGTCAACGGCGAGTTTTCCGCGCTGGAAACGTTTCTGCGTTATCTTCCCGGCTGCCTCAATCCGGGCGGCCGCGCGGCTGTGCTCTCGTTTCATTCCGGCGAAGACCGGCGTGTCAAACATCATTTTGCGGACGGCTTCCGGGACGGCGTCTACGCCCGGATTTCCCGCGAAGTGACGCGCCCCAGTCCCGAAGAGCGCCGCGCCAACCCGCGTTCCACGCCGGCCAAACTTCGCTGGGCGGTTCGCGCGGCGGGCCGGTGATTCCTCCTTTTCTCCCGGGTTGGGCGTGCTACCTTGGCGCCGTTCGAGAGCTTTTATGAGTGTTTACGACAAATTGAAATTCAATGCCGAGGGCCTGATCCCGGCCATCATCCAGGACAACCAGGATGGCCGCGTGCTCATGATGGCCTGGATGAACCGCGCTTCGCTGGAGGCCACCGTGGCTGCCGGCAAGACCCACTTTTGGAGCCGCTCGCGCCAAAAATTCTGGGTCAAGGGCGAGACCAGCGGCCACATACAAATAGTGCGCGACATCGCTTTCGATTGCGACGGAGACACCCTGCTCATCAAGGTCGATCAAATCGGCGCGGCCTGCCACGAGGGTTACCGCTCGTGCTTTTTCCGATCGGTGTCGGACGGCGGCGCGGGGGAGAAGGTGACCGAGGCGCGTCTGCAAACAGCCGAGGAAATTTACGGCCGGAAATGATCGAAGACTTCCTGCCTTTTTTCAGCGCGCGCTACTTCTGTTACTTTTCGCTGCTGGTGTTCGCGCGGGGAATGGACTTTTTGAGCACCTGGGTGGCGACGCCCAACCTGGTGCTGGAAGGCAACCCGCTCGCGCGCAAAATGGGCTGGAAATGGGGCGCGATTGCCAATCTGGCGCTCTGCTTCGTCTTCGCGTTCTGGCCGCTGACGGCGATTATCGTGATGACGGCCGGCCTGCTGGTGGCGGCCCACAATTTCCACTCGGCCTGGCTCATGCGCACGATGGGCGAGGCCGCCTACCACGATTGGTTCCTGGACCGCATCCTGCGCACTCCCGGGCGCCTCTACGCCGTCTGCCTGGGCGGGGAAACTTTATTGACGGCGCTGCCCGGCGTGGCGCTGATTTGCTCCTGCGACGATCACAGCATTGGCTTCGGCATCGGGGTTGGCATCGCGGGCTACGCGGGCATCGTTCTATTTTACACTTCACTTTCCTTATGGCGCTTGCGCCGCCACCGGGTTAAAAAAGAGCCGTGTACTATCCGGGACAACCTGAATTCTTGAAGCTGGCCGGGCAGGGCAACCTGATCCCAGTTTCGCGGCGAATCCTGGCGGATTTGGAAACGCCGCTTTCGGCCTACGGCAAAATCCGCGGCCAGGGCGAGTCGTTTCTTTGCGAATCGGTCGAGGGCGGCGAACATATCGGCCGCTATTCCTTTGTCGGCTGCAATCCGCGCGCGGTCATCAAGCAATCAGGCCAGCGCGTCGAGCTGATCGAGAACGGCAAGGTGGCCGAGAGCTTCACGATCGGCCAGGGGGCCAGGGACGGGTTGGACGTGATTCAGCGGGTCATGGAGCGTTACAAGCCCGTGCCGGCGCCGGGGCTGCCGCGGTTCAGCGGGGGCGCGATGGGTTTCATTGGCTACGAATACATACACGACATCGAACCGGTCGTGCCGCGCCCGCCCAAGGACGACCTCGGCACGCCTGTCATGTATTTTCTGATCGCGGACGAGCTGCTGATTTTTGACCGCGTGGAGCAGACCATCACCGTTTTGGTCAACGCCGTGCTGGAAGGGCGGACGCCGGAGGAAGCCTACGAAGAATCCGTGGCGGAAATTGAGCGCCTGGTTTCGTTGCTGGAACAGCCGTCGGAAAACACGCCGGTCGATGTCCCGCGCGATATTCCGGACATCCCGTTCACCTCCAACATGACCCGCGAGGCCTTCGCGGCCAACGTCGAGACCGCCAAGAAATACATCACGGCGGGCGACATCATCCAGGTCGTTGGCTCGCAGCGGTTTTCCACGCCGATGAAAGCTTCGCCCGTTGATCTTTATCGCGCGGCCAGGTCGATCAATCCTTCGCCCTACATGTTTCTGCTGGAACTGGATGGATTTTCACTGGTCGGCGCTTCGCCAGAAATCCACGTCCGCTGCGAGGACGGCCTGGTGGAAATCCGCCCCATCGCCGGGACGACCCGCCGCGGGCGGACGCCGGAGGAAGACCAGGCGCTGGAAAAGGCCTTGCTGGCGGATCCCAAAGAGCGGGCCGAACACGTCATGCTGGTCGATCTGGCGCGCAACGACATCGGCCGCGTGTGCGATTTCGGAAGCGTGCAGGTCAAGGATTTGATGACCATCGAGCGCTACAGCCACGTCATGCATATTGTTTCGCAGGTCGAAGGCCGGCTGGCGGAAGGCAAGACGCCTTACGATTTGATGCGCGCGACTTTCCCGGCCGGCACCTTGAGCGGCGCGCCGAAAATCCGGGCCATGCAGATCATCGCCGAATTGGAGCAGACAGCCCGCGGTCCCTACGGCGGGTGCATGGGTTATTTTTCCTTCAACGGGAACCTGGACTGTTGCATCACCATCCGCACGGCGCTGATTAAAAACGGCCGGGCCTACGTGCAAGCCGGCGGCGGCTGGGTCAATGACTCCACGCCGGACGCGGAGTTTCAGGAGACGGTCAACAAGGCCAAAGCGATGCTCAAAGCCGTCGCCATGGCCGAGAGCTTTTCCCAAGGCCGTGAGCCCTAAGCTGTGCCTGGCGTTTGCGCTGTGCGCGCTTCACGGTTGCGCGCCGTTTGCCGCCGAGCCTTCAGATTTATGGGGACAACACGGAGAGAAGTGGAACCCCCAAAGCCGCCTGCCGGATTTCTCCCATGCCGGTTATCACGAAGGCGGGGTTCCGCTGCCCGACCTGCCTCCGGGCGCAAGCGTGAAAGATTTCGGGGCCAAAGGCGACGGCGTGGCCGACGACACGCAGGCCTTTTTGGACGCGCTGGCACAAGTCAAGTCCGGCGCCATCGAAATTCCGGCTGGCCGCTACAAGATCACCAAGATTCTGGAAATCACACGGCCCGGCCTGGTCCTGCGCGGGGCCGGGGCGGACCGGACCTTTCTGTTCTTTCCCACGCCGCTCAATGACATCCGGCCCCATTGGAGCGCCACGACCGACGGCACGCGCACGTCCGATTATTCGTGGGCGGGCGGCCTGGTTTGGATCAAGGGAACCGAACGAGGGCAGGCGCTCGCGACCGTGACGGCCGGGGCGAAACGCGGAGACACTTCATTGAAAGTGTCTGCAACGGACAAGTTCAAGCCGGGCCAGCGCATCGAGATATTCATGAGCGACGCGGACGACAAATCACTCGTAATGCATCTTTATTCCGGCGACCCGGGCCGCACGGATAAAATGAACCCGGTGCGCGTTTCATTCGTGGCCAGAGTCACGCGCGTCGAACCGGGCGAGGTGCATTTTGACCGCCCTTTGCGCTGGGCTGTGGAGACGAAATGGCAGCCGCGCATCAGTTCTTTCGATCCCAGCGTAACAGAATGCGGCGTGGAGAAACTTTGCTTTGAATTTCCCAACACCCCTTACCGGGGCCATTTCACCGAGGCCGGTTACAATGCCGTTGCGATCAACAACGCCGCCGATTGCTGGGTTCGTGGCATCCGCGTCGTGAATCCGGACAGCGGCCTTTTTGTCCGAGGGCGTTTTTGCACGGTCCAAGGCGTCGTATTCCAATCCGAGCGCCAGCCGGAAAAAGATCGCGGCGCCACCGGCCATCACGGCCTGTGCTTCGAGGGGAGCGACGATCTCGCGCTGGATTTCGACTTCCAGACGAAATTTATGCACGACATCACGGTCGATCATCAGGCCGCGGGCAACGTGTGCGCGCGGGGCCGGGGCGTGGACATTTGTTTTGATCATCACAAGGACGCGCCTTACGAGAATTTGTTCACGGATATTGACATCGGCTTGGGCACGCGCCCCTGGCAATGCGGCGGCGGGGAAGATTTGGGCAAGAATAGCGGTGCGCGGGAAACGTTTTGGAATATCCGCTCCCGCCGGCCCATTTCCTATCCGCCCTCGCGATTCGGCCCGGCTTCGATGAACCTGGCCGGATTGCAATCGGACGGCTCCTCTGTCAAAGAAATGGATGGAAAATGGTTCGAGTGCATTCCGCCCGCCGCGCTGCAACCGCAAAACCTATACAATGCTCAACTGGCTCGGCGACTCCATCAACCCTGAGCACTCGGGTTCTTCAAGCGGCCAGCAAACCGGTATCGCGCAGGATGCCGGCCGCCTTTTGCGAATCTTCCACGGTGACACCGATGCGTTTGTTCTTGCCGCGCAGCGAGGCGGCAAAAATCCGGTCCCGGTTTGGCCGTCCGCCGAAGTCAACGTTGCATTTGACAGAATGAATCCTGTTCAGCCCGCGGGAAAATGTGTTAAGGTATCGCCGTGAGTTTTGTTCAAGAATTCAATGCGCTTCCGCTCGACAGCCTGCTGCCAAGCTCCGTCGAGGCTTCGCGGGCGGACGTTCGGCGGGCGCTGCATAAATCCAGCCCGGCCCTGGCCGATTTCGCGCGGCTTATTTCTCCCGCCGCCAGCGCGGACCTGGAGGAAATGGCCCTGCGCTCGCAAGCCCTGACCCGCCAGCGGTTCGGCAACGCCGTCCGCCTATTCGCGCCGCTTTATCTTTCCAACGAATGTGTCAATAATTGCAAGTATTGCGGCTTTTCGCGCGACAACCCGATTGTGCGAGTGACGCTGTCCGTCGATGACGTGTTGCGCGAGGCGCGCGCGTTGCGCGAAATGGGATTCCGCAATATCCTGCTGGTGGCGGGCGAACATCCCAAGTTTGTCGCCGGCCCTTATCTGGCTGACTGCATCCGCGCGCTGCACGCGGAGATGCCGGGCATCTCGCTGGAATTGGGGCCGATGGAAACGGAGGAATACGTCCCGCTCGCGCGGGCGGGAGCGGACGGCCTGGTCGTTTACCAGGAAACTTACGACCGCGCCATTTATGCCGGCGTGCATACCGCCGGGCCGAAACGGAATTTCGACTGGCGCCTGGAAACGCCCGAACGCGCCTATGCGGCCGGCTTCCGCAGGCTGGGCATTGGGGCCTTGTACGGCCTTGGCGACTGGCGCCGCGAAGCAATTTGCCTGGCCGCGCACGCTCAATATTTGCTGCGCCATTGCTGGAAGGCGCAACTGACGATTTCCCTGCCCCGGTTGCGCCCGTGCGCGGGCGAATTCGAGCCGCCTTCGCCCATGTCCGAGCGCGACTTGGTGCAACTGGTCTGCGCCCTGCGCCTCTTGCTGCCCGATGCCGGCCTTGTGCTTTCGACGCGCGAATCGGCCCGCCTGCGCGACGGCCTGATTCCTCTGGGCATCACCATGATCAGCGCCGGCAGCCACACCGAGCCAGGCGGCTACACGGGCGCGGCCCGCGACAAACTGCACCAAACCGTGCGCGGGCGCGTGGTTGAATTGGCCGCGGGCGCCAGCGAATGGGCGGCAGGCGCGACCGGGCAATTCGACATCGCTGATAACCGTTCGCCGGAGGAAATCGCGGCCTTGCTCCGGCGGCTGGGGTACGAGCCGGTCTGGAAAGATTGGGACGCCGCGCTGACCGCGTGATGAACGGCCCATTCGTCATCGCCAACGGGGAAAAGATGGCCGCCGCGCTGCCTTGCACCATTGAGGAGTTTCTGAGCGCGCGGGAATTTTTGCCGCGCAGCGTTGTCGTCGAGCACAACGGCGAGGCCGTCGCGCCCTCCGAGTTCAGCAGCAGGGCACTGGCGGATGGGGACCGGCTGGAAATCATCAAAATCGTGGCGGGCGGATGAACCCGGATATGCAGGCATTTTTGGCGGCGTTCTCAGCGGAGAGCGTCTTCGCACAGGTCCTTATTAGGCAAGTGGGGAATGGATTCGAGCTGCGGCACATTTCGGATCGCGGCGCGGTTCCGGAGACGCTGTCCATTATTGAAGGAACGGCGTTGCGAGATTGGGCGCAATTTACGGCCAGCGGGACATTCAGGCCGCTCAAGTCCGCGCCCAATTTGCGCCCTGGCTGGCGGGCTGTGGCCGCGGATGCCGGCGCGTTGGAGCTTTTGCTCCATTATATATATCCAGGGGCAGTCGCGGATTGGTTCGCCTGCCAGTCCAACGAACCACCCGTCACTTCTTACCGGCAATTCACGGGCCGCCAAACGGGCATGTATCGCATCACCACCATGCTCTCCGACGCCGTGGCCGGAGCGGCCATTCGCGCGTGCTGTCATGTGGATTTTTGCCTTAAGCGGCGCCTGTGGGGAATCGAAGGCCTGGCTCCGGATGACGCCCAAACCAAGAGCATCATCCCCTGCCTTGAGCCATGCGCCCTGATGCTTGAATTCGCCCGGAAAGCCGCCCGCATGGAGCAAAACGCCGTTCCCGCCGTGTCGGCGGCCGCCGAACCCGCCGAGAGCGATTTCGACTCCCCAGCCAATCCAAGGCGCCGCCGATTTGTCTTGGAAAAGCAGGCCCTGGCGGATAAACAGGCGATGAATTAGGTTGCCGTTATGAGAATCACGTTTGCAAATATCACTTTGATTTTGGCCGGCCTCGCGGGCGGAGGGATGGCGCAAGTGCCCGACTCTCTTCTGCCGCCGCTGGCCGGCGGGGTGCCTGCCGCGCTGATTCCGCCCAACACGAATCTGCTTTCGCACGCGCTGGCCGCCAAAGAGGCCGCACCAGCGTGGGATGAATTGACGGCCGCGTCGCACCGCCCCGACCCGCCCGCCGAATGGGAAACCAAGGCGCCAAGCGAAAAGGAGCAGGCTGATTTCTTCCTGCCTTACGTTCTGGCCTTGATGGACAAATCGAAGGATTTTTACACGCGCTTCGCCACCAACTCGCACGCCAGCGAGGCTCGCATGCAGGAATTTCAGATCACCAGCGTCGCCGTCATGCAGCTTGGCGCCACCAATCAGCAGACCCGCCTCGATGCCGAGGAGAAAACCCTCCTGGCCGACCCCGCCCTCTCCGAGGACGACCGCTGGTCCATTCGTTTCAGCGACGTGGCGCGCTCCGCCAAAGCCAAGGAATCGGAAGGCGATGCCGCGGCCCTGGCGGCGTTTGAAAAAGGCACGCGCGCGCTGCAAAAGGAATTTCCCAAACGGCCGGAAATTACGGAGATGTTGATGGAAATCGCCGGGAATAGCGATTCCACCAAGGCTCGCGCCATTTTTCAGGAGGTTGCCAACAGCGCCGTCGCGGGAGATGAAGCCAAAGCCACCGCCACCAGCGAGTTGAAGAAACTCGACGCCATCGGCAAGCCCGTGGAACTGCGCTTTACCGCTGTGGACGGGCGCGCGGTGGATGTTTCGGGCATGAAAGGCAAGGTGGTGCTGATTGATTTCTGGGCGACCTGGTGCGGGCCGTGCGTGGAAGAGATGCCGGACGTCAAGGCCGCCTATGACAAGAACCATCCCAAGGGATTCGAGATCGTTGGCATCAGCCTGGACAGCGAGAAGTCCAGCCTGCAGGACTTTGTCTCCACCCATAAAATGGACTGGCCGCAATTCTTTGACGGCCAAAAATGGAACAATAAGTACGCCCAGCAATTTGGCATCGAAGCCGTGCCGGCCATGTGGTTGATTGACAAGAAGGGCAACCTTTGCGACATCAACGCCCGCACCGACCTGGGTGGAAAAATCGAGAGGCTGCTGGCCGAATAACTGGCGCCGTTCATGCCTCCGCTGGATCATTTCCCCTGGATCAACGGGAGATTCCTTGGCATCGAGTGGTCGGTCTGGAAAGTGGTGGGCTGGCTGGGCAACGCGATTTTCTTCTCGCGGTTTTTCGTGCAATGGTACGTGACGGAAAAGCGCAAGCAGGTGGTGGTGCCAATGCTGTTCTGGTGGCTGAGCATCGCCGGCTCGCTCGTGCTGCTCGCCTATGCTTTATTTTACAAGCATGACTCGGTCTTTATCTTCGCCTACGCGTTCACTTGGATTCCCTACATTCGCAACCTGATGATTCATCACCGGCATGAACGGTCGCAATTGCGGTGCGCCGAGTGCGGGCTGCTTTCGCCGCCATCGGCCATTTATTGCAGCCAGTGCGGCTCAAAGCTGGCCGGCGCTGCTCTCGGCGCAAGCCGCTGAGAAGGCGGCGGCCGGAACAGCCTGCCGCGGAATGCCCGGCCCCGCGTATTCCAAAACCAGTTTGGGCGCGCCAGCCTTGTGCCGGTAAAAAAGCCGGAACGGATGCAATCCCGCCGCCAGGCGAATGGACGCCGTGACTTCCTTCCCGTCGTGGGCAAAATCGTCGTCCAGCACGTGCGCTTCATGCAGCCACAATTCCGCGCCGGTGTCGCATTGAAGCCAGAACGTGTATTCGCCCCCGGCCGGAGCGTTGAAGAACCCTTTGAACGCCAGGCCCGCTTCACCTTCCGCCGGCAGGGATGAGACATTCACCCCGGCGGTTTGCCGGGCGGATACCGGCATCAAGGCGTCGAGGTCCGGCACCCACGGCCAGCGGCCAAGATATGCCGCGCAATTGAGCACGCCTTCTTTCGTGCAGTTGACAGAAACGGCGGGCACCGGCACAAGATCGTACGGGCGCGGCGCGGATGGTTCGGGCCGGCGCACTTGCTCGGTCATCGTCCGCGCCTGGGCCAGCAGGGCGGCGAATTGAGCGTCGCCCGCCAGATCGTAGTCTTCGTGCGGATCGGATACGACGTTGTAGAGGCGGAAGGGTTGCGCGGCGTTGGTGATCGAATAGCGGACGGCCGTGAAATTGCCGAGGCGAATCGACTGCATTTGATTGCGCTTGCCAACGTGTTTGCGCTGGCCGAGGACTTTGTCGATCGGAAAGCGATTGCCTGAGTAATCGTATTCAAAATACATGAAGCCGCGGCTTCTTTGGCGGCCGTGCCCAGTCAGCGTCGGCAAGATCGAAACGCCGTCGGACTCCGCGGGCGGCGCCAGGCCGGCCAGATCGGCGAAAGTTGGCATCCAATCCCAGAAGGCGCTCGGCTGGTTGTCCACGGACCCGGCGCGAATGTGGCCGGGCCAGAGCGCCAAAGTTGGTTCGCGCACTCCAGCCTCCCACAGATCGCGCTTGATTCCATCCATGACGCCCCATGAATCGAAGAAGCTGGGGTCCTGGCCTTTCTCGTTATGCGGCCCATTGTCGGAGGTGAAAATGACGAGCGTGTCCTTGTCAATATTAAGATCGCGCAGCAGTTGCAGGATGTCTCCCACGGCGTCATCGACGCGCCGGATCATGGTCGCGTGGCGCTTCTCGACGTCCGGCCAGTTTTGCTTCGCGTAATCGGGGTGATACCACGAATTGGTCGCGGGGGCGATGGTGTTCAGGGGCCATTGCAATCCGCCATGCAAGCCGCGCCCCTCGGGATAAGCCTGTGTGGGCAGTTCCTCAAAAAAATGCGGAGCGGTAAAGGCCAGATACAGGAAAAACGGCTGGGCCGGACTCTTCTCCGCGCGTTCGCGGATGAATTTTTTGGCGCGCGCCGCATAGAGGTCGGTATCGTAGGCGCCGGCGAGGCCGCTGGTGACGGGCGTGAACATGTCCATGATTTTCCCGCTGTTGCCAGGATAGTGAAAATGCGCGGCGCCATGCGCGAGCACGCCGTAAAATTCATCGAACCCATGCCTCAACGGGTGCCCCGGATAATCTGGCGTGGGGCCTTGCAATCCGAATTTTCCAATCATCCCCGTGTAATAGCCGGCCGCCTGCAAGACCGAGCCGAGTGTGTGATTGCGCGGCAGCGCCTTGTCGAACTGGTTGTCGCGAATCGGGCAATTTCCCTGATGCTGGCCCAACAGGAGCGACGCCCGGGCCGGGGCGCACACGGGCGAGGCCGTATAATGCTGGCGCAGGATCATGCCCTCCGCGGCCATGCGATCCAATTCCGGCGTCTTCATGCGCGGCTGGTCCGCCCGGCGGCTGTTCTGATAAAACACGCCGACATCCCCATAACCGAGGTCATCGCACAGGATGAACAAAATGTTGGGCTTCCGATCCTGCGCGCCCGGGGCGGCGGAGGAACAAATCAGCAAGGCGGCGGCGCAAACGGCGAAAAAGCGAAACTTCATAATGGCAATCCAAAACTATTGCGCCCGCCCGACACCGCGCAAGCAAAAGGAATGGCTTGTTCCATGTTAGGGCAAGCAAATTTTCCTTTTCGGATGGGGCGCCCCGTGACAAAATGCCGGCCGAGGTGGATTTATTTTAGTCTGCGCTTATAATATTCCCTCCTGAACAACATTGATAGAATGTCAAACTATGAAACGAAAACTACTGCTCAGTTCCGCCGTCATCCCCGCCGTGCTCATGGCGTCCGGGGCCATGGGACAGGTGGTCAATTTCCACGATTCTAGCAACGGCCAGCTTGCATTCCCTGGCGTTGGCTACGATGAACTTTTTGCCGGCCAGGGAGCCTACTCCGACCCCGGCAATAACATTTGGAACGGCTTCGGTTTTGAAGCCGGGTATCGAAGCACTTACTACTACAGTGGCGGCATTAACGGAAGCGCTCCCTGGCCGCAACAAGCGGGCAATCCGGGCAATCCCTATGCTGCCTACAACGGCGGCGGCGGCTGGATGTCCTCTCACGGCCCCAGCCTTTTTGACTTTTCGTCAGGCAGCACCAGCGCATCCGGCGACTCCACGTCTGGCGGAGTGTTTACTCCCATCACCCTGTCGGTCGGCGGTTACGCCGGGGACAATGGCATTGGCAACATCGGGGCCTCGGCTGTTCCTAATGGCAGCCCGTCCTTCCTCCTGGGAGAAGCGGCCGTCGCCAACGGCGCCACCCCGAATGAGGTGTTTACGCTGCACAACGTCCCGGCTGGCACCTACGGACTTTATCTGTATGCGGCCAACGAGGGCAACAATCGCGGCACGTCATTCGCGGTTAACAGCGGCAACGCCCACAATGGAATCACGGCCACTTTGAACAGCCAGTCTGGCACGCCTGCCCAAACATTCAGCGAAGGGCAAAACTTCGTCATTTTCGAGAACGTTACGCCGAATGGAAGCGGGAATATCGTCATTACCGCCTCGCCCAACGCGCAGGATGGAGTCGGCAACAGCAACCTCGGCGGTGAAACGGATGTCAATGGCTTCCAATTGATATTCAATCCGCCGCCCGCCGCGGTCAACAGCACCGTCGCTCAGAATGTTTACACGGGCGACCCAGCGAGTTTTTCGTTTTCGCCGGCCTTTGCCGCGGGCGCCACATTCCGATGGCAGTTCGTCAAGAACGGTGTCACGAATAATCTGACCGATACTGCTCCTTACACGGGCACCGCGACCACGAATCTGGTCATTGCCCAGGCGACAGCCGCGATTGCCGGTTTGTACCAGTGCCTCATGACCACCGCCACCGCCAGCAACACCAGCCCGGCGGCGCCGCTGACGATCTTGAGTTCCACGGCGAGCAGCGCCCTGCAAAATGGCGATTCTGTTTTAGTGACCGGTTACATTTTGCAACTGGGCGATGTTCTCTCCGACGCGAACAACAACCTGAACCTGCCTTACAATTCCATTCCGCCCATTTTTGACATGAGCGTCACCAACGCGGAAGACAACACGCTTTACCAATATGTCAATTTGGGGAGCGACGGCAGTTCCGCGCCATTTGTCGGGCCGGTCAGCTTCACTGTCACGCCCCGTTTCGGCGCGACCGTCGCGACGGGCGTCCGATTCTATGCCTCCAGCAGCCATCCAGAGGATGACCCGGCGGATTTCCTCATTTCCGGCTCCGATGACGGCGGCGCCACGTTCACGCCGATTGCCGGCGGCACGCTCTCGCTGCCCGCGGCCCGCAACGCCGCCGGGGGCGCGCTTAATTTGACCAACGACGTTTTGCAGGAAGTGAACTTCCCCAATGGCACGGCCTACACGACCTATCAGGTGACCTTCACCAACGTCAATAACGACAGCCTCGCTTCCAACGGCGTGCAACTGGCGGAAGTCCAGCTTCTTGGCTCGCTGCCGGCCGTGGCTCCCGCGATCCTGGCGGCGCCCAACGCCAACAATGTCCAATTGACCGGCTCGACGCTCAACACGAGCATCTCGATTGCCGGCCCTGGGCCGCTCACGTATCAATGGTCCTTCAATTCGACCGCGATCGCCGGCGCCACCAACTCCTCGTTCAGCGTCGCTAATTTGCAGGCCACCAATGCCGGCAATTACAGCGTCGTTGTCACAAGCCCGTACGGCTCGACCAATGCGACTCTGGGCCTGACCGTGGTTGCTCCCACGCCCTACCAGCAAGCGCTCCTCGCCTACAATCCCTTGGGTTATTGGCCCTTGAATGAGACCAGCGGCACGGTCGCCTACGACGTGACTGGCGGTCACAATGGAAACTATATCCAAAGCCCCGGCCTCGGCCAGCCCGGCGTGCCGTTCGCGGGTTTTGGCCCTTCCAGCGCCTCGGTCTTTTTCGCCGGCGGCAGTTCCGTCGATGTTCCTGAAGGGCCATTCAACATCACCGGCCCCATCACCGTTATGGCTTGGGTGCAGATCAATCCGGGCATCACCGCTTTCATGAATATTATCGGGCATGGCGACAGTTCCTATCGTACCACCGTCAATAATAACAGCAGCGAACCGCTGCCGGGATTCAACGATGGCGGCGACAATAACGGGGATGCCACCGCCCTGAATCCGCTTAGTTTCGGCGCATGGCATTTCGTGGTGGGCGTTTTTCAAGGCGGCAGCGCCTCCACGCCCAACGGCTTCGTTTATGTGGATGGCACGGAAGTGGCCTCCAACGAGATTACCTCGGTGGCGGGCAACCTGCTGGATGTTCTGATCGGCGGCGCGCCGGATTACAACAACCGCTTCTTTGTCGGCGACATCGCCCATGCGGCCATTCTTTCGCAAGCCCTGACGCTTAATCAGGTCGATGCGATTTACAATGCCGCCGAGCCTCCGCCGACCGTCACCGTTACCAACAGCGTCACGGTGAACGAGAACGGAAACACTTCCATTGCGTCCTCGATCTCGGGAGGGGAACCCATTTTTTACCAATGGTATTTCGATAACGGCGGAAACAACTTTGCGATCGCGGGAGCGACCAACAGCACGCTGCAGCTCACCAACGTCCAGCAAGTCCAGCAGAATTACCAATACTTCGTCATCGTCTCGAATGCGTTCGGCATGGCGACCAGTTCGCCTGTGAGCCTGACCGTTCTGGCGAGCGCCCCCTCGATCGTGAACGATATCAGCCCGCTGTTCCAACAGGTGCCCGTTGGCGTTCCGGTCACGCTCTCCGTCGTGGTCACCGGCAGCCAGCCGTTTAGGTATCAGTGGTCGAACGGTGTTGTGGCTATTCCCGGAGCGACCAATTCCATCTACACGTTCAACGCCCTGCCGGGTATGAACTCCTACTCGGTTGGCATCTCCAACTCCGCCGGCTCCACGCCCAGCTCCACGGCCATCGTGGCGGGCGTGACCAATGCGCCGTCCGCAATCTCCTTTGCGGGCAATGGCGTCGGTTGGGCCTTGAACATGGGCGCCACCATCACGCCTTCCTTCAGCAATAACGTGCTGACGATGACGGACAACAAGGGCAGCGAATCCAGCAGCGCCTTCTACGAGACCGCGCAGTACGTGGGCGGCTTTGTCGCCAGTTTCACCTATCAGGAGACGAGCGCCAATCCCGCGGACGGGCTTACCTTCACCCTCCAGAATTCGGGCGCCAACGCGACCGGCGGCGGCGGCGGCGAGTTGGGTTATGTCGGCATCACCAATAGCGCCGCGCTTGAGTTCAACATTTACTCTGGCGACCACGGCGGCGCCGGCATCACGCTCGGCACGAATGGAAATGTGCCCTCCACGGACACCGCGCTGGGGAATTTCATCAGCACCACGCCGGTCAACCTGTCCAGCCAGCACGCGATCAACGTCCTGCTCTCCTACAGCCAGGACGAGCTTAACGTATGGTTGACAGACCCCGCGACGACGAACTCGTACCATGCTTCGTTCGACATCGACATCCCAGCGGCGGTCGGAGGCGACACCGCCTTCGTCGGCTTCACGGCAGCCACCGGCGGCTTGGAAGCCAGCCAGACGATCTCGAACTTCAGCTTCTCGTCCAGTGTGGCGGGACCGCTGTCGCTCACGATCCAGCGCGGAGCAAACGGCACGGTGGTTCTCACGTGGCCGGTGTTCGCGGCCTCCACCTTGGTGTTGCAGCAGAGCACGGACCTCATCAATTGGTCCAACGTCGCGACAGCGCCCCAGAACGTAAACCTGCAAAATCAGGTGACGCTCACCCCGGGCGGCGCCGCCACGTTCTACCGGCTGGCGCTTGAATAAGCGCGGCTGAAATCATTCTCGCGAGGAGCCGGGAGCAATCCCGGCTCTTTTTGTTTTTGGACTTCACTCGTAGCCGAACGCCTTCACAAACGGCGCCAGCGTTTCCAGCAGCGGCTCGAGGTGTTTTTGATAATTCCGCCAGCGCCCGACCGCCCCTTTGGAAATCGGTTTGACTACAGCGGCGTAGGTTGGCGAGCGCACGAGCTTGGCGCCCGCGTGTTCGTAAAAGCGCAGCACACGGTCGTCCCATGGCACGCCGAGAAATTCAAGGGCGCGCCGCGCCACCGGCTCCAAATCCTCCACCATGTCCTCGTAACGGACTTCCAGAAAGCCGCCGTCCAGGCAGGGCGCCATCGCCCGCCACAAACCCATGACCGACGCGTATTCCTCCGCCGCGCTCTTGAGCGTCAAGAATATGGAACTGACCTGCCCAAGAGGCAGCGGCTGCATGAAACAGCTCAAACAAACGTCGCGCGGGTCGCGCAAAGCCACCAGCAGCTTTGCCTCTGGAAAAACCCGGGCGAATCCAGGCGCGAGGCCGGTCAATGACGGGTTTTTGTCAATTAAAAGATGCGGTTCGGGCGGCTGGCCCAGAAATTTCGCCATGCACTCGCGGTAATGGCGCCGGGATTCGCGCAACGTCGCGGCCGAAGCCGGCTCCAGGGTGTCCAGCATGAGCGTCTCAGGCGGCAGCCCGCGCAACAGCGGCCAGAATGATTCGCGCAGGAAAATCCCGGTCTCCTCCGCGGAAACACAATCGGGATGGGAGTCAAGCACCTGCTCCAAAAGGGTCGTGCCGGAGCGCGGATGGCCGCACAGCAACGCCAGGCGGTTGGGCGGCTGGAATTCGGCCCCCTGCTTTTTCCATCGGGCCAGCATTTGGGCGCTGATTTTTTGCTCCGCAATTTTCAAGCGCGATTGCACCACTTTTTGGGCGGCGATTTCACGGGTGGCATTGGGCAGAATCATCGCCTTGGCTTCCTGAAAGGCGGCCATCGCTTCGTCATAGCGTCCCTGCGCGTCCAGGGCCGCGCCCAATTCATACCAGCCTCGCACGCGCGTGGACCAGGTGTCCTTGTCCGTCCGCGCGAGCAGCGGGCGCAAGCCCCGCTCCGCGTCTTCGGCACGGCCGCTCAAGCGGTCCAGGCGCGCGCGCACCAGGGACGCCAGGACACAGCCGGGGTCCATGCCCAGGGCCCGGTCCACCAGCGCGGCCGCTTCGTCCATCAGCCGGAAACGCTCGTAAATCTCCGCCAGTTTAACGCATGTGTCCGGCGAGACCTTGGGTTCCTTGATGGCCAGTTCCAAATAATGCCTCGCCATTACGAACCGGTCGAAGCCGCGGCATTGCGTCGCGGCCATGACCAGGGCCGCGTCCTTGGACGGCGAGACGCGCACGGCTTTATCAAAGCATCGCGCGGCGGCGGCATATTCGTAACGCATTCCATGCGCCGCGCCCAAGTCAAGCAAAAGTCTCGAATTGGCCGGGTCCTGGCGGGCGGCCTGCTCCATGATCTTGAAATACTCGGCGTAATCCTGCCGGCGCCAGGCCGCCTGCGCGTTCTGGCGCAGCCGTGCCAAGGCGCCTTCGGAGATCATGCGCGCCAATTTCATCTTTGATTACCTTCGGAGAAATTTCGCGACGGCCTCCGTGCGCGTGCGCACCTGGAGTTTTTCATAAATCCGGCGGATGTAGGTGTGGACGGTTTCGTAGCTGATGCCCATTTTCTCGGCAATCTCCTTGTAAAGAAAACCGTGGCTCAAATGATCCAGCACCTCCTGCTCGCGGGCGGACAATGTTTCGCCCGGCGCCGAAGCCGGCTCGGCCCGCTGAAAGGATTGCACGACTTTGCGCGCGATGTGCGTGGTCATGGGCGAGCCGCCGCGATTGACCTCGCGGATGGCGTCCAGCAACTCGGCGCGCGGGGCGCGCTTGAGCAGGTAGCCGTTGGCTCCGGCGGCCAGCGCGTTGAAGATGTTTTCCGTATCCTCGTAGGCGGTTAGCATGACGGCGGAAATTTCCGGCGAAACCTGTTTCAACCGGCGCACGCACTCGACGCCGTTGATGCCGGGCAGGTTGATGTCCATCAACACCACATGCGGCTTGTCTTTGGGCAGGCCTTCCAAGGCGGCCTCGGCCGTGCCGTACTGGCTCAGGCAGGCAAAGCCTTCGGCGCGGTTGATGAGCCGGCTCAGCGTGCCGCGCAATTGGTCGTTGTCTTCGACGATGGAAACTTGAATTGGCATACTATGGCTTCCTGGCCAGCGGAACCGTCAGGCCCACAATCGTGCCGCCCTGCGGCGCTGGCTCGATGGAAAACCGGCCGCCGACATCTTCCATCCGTTTGCGCATGTTGCGCAAACCATTTCTGGACTCCGCCGCTTTGGCCTTGACGCCGGCCGGCCCGCGCCCGTTGTCCTGGATTTCCAGCGTGAAAAAGCCTGGCTCCAGTTTCATGCGGATGGCCGCCTCGCTCGCCCCGGAATGTTTGACAATGTTGGTCACGGCTTCCTTCGCGGCCAGGAAGACGTTGTGGCGCGTCTCCGGAGAAATATCGCTCAGCGGCAATTGCGCGGGAATATCCAGGCGGTAGCGCAGCCCTCCCACGGCCAGGTATTCCTGGGCGTGTTTGCAAATATAATTGATAAGACCTTCGAGCGTGTCGTTGGACGGATTGACGGTCCAGACGATTTCGTCCAGCGCGCGGGTTGTGTCGCGCGCGCTTTGGGAAATTTGGCGGGCGTGCTCGGCGGCTTCTTGCGGGTCATCTTTGTCCGCCTCGACCAGTTCGCCCAGGAGCGCCAATTGCGTCAAGCTCGCGCCGACCTGGTCATGGATGTCGCGCGCGATGCGGGCGCGTTCCTTTTCCAGGGCCTGTTGCTGGCGCAACCCGGCCACTTGCCGGTGCAGCTTCTCTGTCGAGATGAAATAAACCGCGGCCGCAACCAGGCCCAGGAGCACGGCAGCCGCGAGGGCGCGGAAGGCTCCGGTCTGCCAGAAAAAGGGCAGGATGGTAATGGCCAGGCGGGCGGGCGTTTCGTTCCAGACACCGTCCTCATTGCAGGCCTTGACCTCAAAGAGGTAGGGGCCGGGCGGCAATGCCTCGTAACGCACATAACGCCGGCCATGAGCATCGCCCCACCGGACGGGACTCCTGTCCGTTCGTGAGAGGCGGTAACTGAAACGCGCGCGGTCAGCCGCGCCGAGATTGAGGCTGGTGTAATGAATCTCCAATTCAGCCTTGCCCGGAGCCAGCGTCAGGTTTGCCAGCGGCGCGACATGCGGCCCGCCGGCATTTTGCTCCTTGCCTTCGGCCAGCACCTGCTCGATGACCACCGGCGGCGGAATGGTGTTGGAATGAATGCCGGCCGGATTGACATAGACCACGCCAGCGTGCGTCGGAAACCAGAGCGTGCCGTCGCCCGCGCGGCAGGCGGCCGGTTGCGATCCGAAGGTGCATTCGGCGGAGGGCAGGCCGTCCCGCTTGTCGTAGCCGCGGCAAAAAACAGACGAGATGGCGCCATCGGCGAAGTCGTTGAGATCGGATTTGTGGACGCGCATCAAGCCGGCATCGGAACCGATCCACAAGCAGCCCTCGTCATCCTCAACCATGTAGTCAATACTATTTGCAATCAGCCCGTTCTCCGTCCAATAATGCGCCGCCTGGCCGTTGCGCCAGCGAATCAGCCCGTTGCCCATCGTGCCAATCCACAGCACGTCCTGGCTGTCCACGTACAATGAAGAAATGTTGTCGCTCACGAACCCGCCGCTGCGCCGAAACGAAGTGAAGCGCCCGGCCTGGAGCTTGTTCAATCCGCCCAATTCGGTGCCAATCCATAAGCTGCCCTCGCGATCTTCGGCGATGGCGTGGATGTCATTGGCGGAAAGGCCGTCGTTCGTTGTCAACAAGTCCAGGCGCGCGCCGTCCCAATGGCCCAGCCCGCCGGCCGTGCCGATCCACAACCCGCTGGAGCGGCTGGAAAAAAGGACGGACATCTCCGGCGTGTAAAGGGGCACATCGACGGAATGAAAAAATCCGCCGTCAAGACGAAACAAACCGGAGCCGTATCTTGGCCGCGCGACCGCCCAGACTTGCTGCTGTTGGTCCACCAGCACGGCGGTCGGATTCAACCGGCTAATAATATCGGGGGGAAGGGGAGAGGCCGCGTGAAAGTTTTGGAGCCGGCCGTCCTTCCAATAGTTGAAATCCCGATCCTTGATGCTGATCCACACTCCGCCCTGGTTATCCGGCGAGACGGATTGCGCGACGGAGTTGTTAAAACTTTCCAGCGTTCTAAAAACTTTCGGGCGCACGCGGTTTAATCCGCCGCCTTCCAGGCCCGCCCACAGGTCGCCTTCCGCGTCGGCCTGGAGCGCATAGACCGAGTCGCTGGTCAATCCGTTGGTGCCGCAAATCCGCGTGAAGCGCCCTTGAGCGTCAAACCAAAACACGCCCTGTTGCAAAGGGCCGCCCGTGCCGACAATAAGATTGCCGTTGAGGTCCTCGCACGCGGCCTTGACGGTGTCAATTCCATTGGTCCACGGATACGGCCAGCCCGCGCCCTCTGGCTGCGTGCCGGAATACTTGCGGATGACGCCATCGGCCAGGCGCCAGTAACCGCCGGCGCGGCTGGCGAGCAAAAAATCCAATTGTTGACGAACTTCCGGGCCCGGCTTGGCGGGCAGGGGCGCGCCCGAACGGACCGCCAAGGGGTCCACGCCGAAAATCCGCGCGCCCGCCCCAATCCAAAGCGTGCCGCTTTTATCGGCAATGATGGACTCGCCGGCGCCAGCGCCCAAATTCCATTCGTCAATCACGCCGCCGGCGTAGCGGCCCAATTGGCCATCCTCAGTCAGCATCCAGACGGCGCCGGCAGAATCCTCGCACATCGAGACCAAATGCCCTTGCCGCAATCCGCGCCCGATCTTCAGCGGCTCGACACGACCCTCCGAAATCAAGGCGGCGCCCGCGGTGGAAGTGCCGACCCACAGACGGCCGCGGCTGTCCTCGAACAATCGCCGGATTTCGCTGCTGGGCAGGTTGGTTGTGTTGCTCTCATCGAAGACGGTGAATCGCAGGCCGTCGAAGCGAACCATGCCATTGAGGGTTCCGATCCACAGATAACCGTCATGGGTTTGGGCCAGAGCCAGCACCGAATCGTCCGGCAGCAGGCCCTGCCCGGCGCCCCACGCATCGATACTGAAGCGGCCATCGGCGATTTGGGCATTGGCCTGAATGGAAGCGGCCAGCCACAACGCCAGAAACAGCAGCGGACGCATGCGCGATGTCTTTAGAATAGTTTCCAATCAGCGGCGCGATGAGGCGGGCGCCATGGCCGGCTCGTCTTCCATGCTCTTTAGCGGAACGCCCAATTGATCGCTGAGCCAGCCGGCGAAGGCGCGAGCCTTCCACTCGTTCCATCCCCAATTGATCAAGTCCAGAGACTGGGCTTCGGCTCCCGGCACGGCCCGGTCCAGGGCGGGCACATAGCTGAAATATTCGCCGCTGGGAGCGCGGGTCACCCGGCGTCGCAAGGCCACGGCCACGATTTCGCCTTTGGGAACCAGCAACACTTCCTTTCGGCCGCCGGCCGGAGGGACGGCCACCGTTTGCGAGGCTGCATGGCTGCGCAAATCGAAATGGCCGGCAGCGTGCCTTTGCGCCGTCCAGAAAAAGGCCGCCGCGCCAGCCGCCGCGATCGCAATCAAAACGGCGGTCATCAGGCCCATGCCGGGCGCAAAACCCGCTGCCAGCACCACCAGCATGGCGGAGGCAAATGCGGCCGCGGCAATTCCAAAAAAGCCCGCCGCCAAGGGAGAACATTGAGCCAGGCGCGCGCGCGTTTCGCGATCGTCTTGAAAAACGCGGACGCCCCCGGCGACTTTCAGGCGCCCGCTCTCGCGGCTGGCCCGGAAGGCGGCCAGCCAGATCGCTGCCGTGGCGATGTTGAGCGGAATGGCAAAAATTCCCAGCAGCAAGTCGCATCCCTTGAGACCCGGATCGAGCAGCGATTCCGCCGGGTTGGACGCGTCGTAGTAAACAATTTTTTTGGCGCCGCGCGGCCACGCGTTGGTGACGGCTTTGTAATCGAACGCGCCGTTGCGGTCATCGTATCGGTACCGGTGGCCGGGATAATCCGCGCCGTTGACGGTGTAACTGTAGCCGATGTCGATGCCGCGGCGGCTGACCGCGCCGTGGCCCATTTCGCTGCGCGTGATTTCACCGACCGTGGCGGCAAAACTCCTTGAGCGAAACTGGCGGACCGAGGTGTCCAGCACGATGTAATCGCCCGCCAGCAGCACGCCGGTCCAAATGGCCAGCAAGAGCAGCGGATAAGGAAAGGCGAACCTTCGCACCGTGCCAATCTGCCGCAACGGGCGCTCGATGACAAACGCAATATTCGCCCGGCGCGAGGCGTCAAGGTGAATGGGCCGGAAGATGTTTCATCATCCCGACCGCCCACGGGATGAGCGCCATGGTAGTGGCATCAAAGAACCCATGCGCAATCACGGCGGGCCAAATGGAGCGATGAAAAACCATGATGAATCCCAGGCCCAGGCCCAGAAACCCGGCCATCAACATCGCCAGCGGCCCCATCGACACATGGGCCAAGCCAAAAATGACGGCCGCAATGACCACCGCCGCGGACTGGCCCAACCTTGAGCCGAACGGGCGCGGCCACAAAGCCTTTAGGCCGGCCAAAAACGAGGAGCGCCAAAGCTCCTCCCGCAGACCGGCCACGACGAAGCTGACTACCGTGATGGTCAGCCAAAAATAAGCGGAATTGCCGCGCAAGGCATCGACGTCAACGAGATTTTCCACGCCCGGGCGGTTTTTCAACGCGAAGTCTCCCAGCGAATCCGGCGTCATGACACGAGTTACCAGCAGAATGGCGGAAATCAGCGCGGAGATCGCCCCCACGCCAATCCGCAGCGCAAGCGAATAGCCGGCCCCCAGCAATACCGGCGTTGCCGCACCGCGCCAGCGCAACAGCAATTCGTCACGGGTGGCGCGTGAAGCCAGCCAGGCCAAGCCAAAGACTATGCCAAACAACAGCACCTCCGCCCCGCTCACGATCAGCAGGCCACTGGCGGTATGGGTCAGAGCCGGGTGTGTGGATTTGTTGCGAACCGCGCCCAAGACGGCGATGAGAAGAATGTAACCCGTGATGAGGGCCAGATGAATCCACCAGCGCCCGCGGCTAATCCGGGGGACGTCTTCAATTCTGGGCGGAATGGGTTCCATTTTTGCCGCGAATCGTGCCCTCCCGGCGCCCGCTTTGCCAGCGGAAAAGTCGAACAGAAGAAAGACGGCGCGGCCGCATTTATTTCAGATCCACACTGCCGCAGAAATGCGTCTCCAGGCCGAGTTCGGCCATCATCGCAGCTTTAATGCGGCACCCCCGATGGGCGGCCTTTTGGCTGGGCGCATAGACGACCTGGATGTGATTGGATTTGTGGCGGACCATCATTTGGTCGCGCGTGACGCCATCAAAACAAGCGTGCATGATCGGCCATTGCGGCGTGGTTTCCTGCCAGCGGCGCTCGGTTTCCTCGCGCGGGAGTTCGACCGCCCGCCCGACGCCAAGGTCGCAGTGCAGCTTGCCATCCATAATGAAGATGCGGCTCCAAACGATGTGGCCGGGCTTGCTAATGCCCTTGAGCGTGCCGCCGCCGAGGCGGAAATACATCGGAGGCTGGCGTTCGCTGGAGGCGCCTTTCCAGCCGCCCGTGAAGTGGGCCGGCGGCGCCGCGCCGGAAATCAACAGCACCCAGACAAAATCATCGATGCCGCCGCCTTGATACTGCTGGCCCCAACGAAGGTCGTGCAGGGTGTTCTCCGGAGGATAGCCCAGCTTGCGCCAGAGATGATATGTGAGCAATCCGTCCAGGCCGGCGCATTCATCCACTTCGTTAAAGTGCGGCAGCGCCTCCCCGCCATAAAGCAGGCGGCCCGTGCGCGAACACTTGACAGGCGGGCGGTCGGCGTTGTTGAGCGTGCCTTCCACCAAATCGCTGGCCGGGGCGAGGTCTTTCAAACCCTGCTGGTATTGGATGCCCACGGTCGCGCAGCCGAAGTCATCGGCAATGCGCAAGGCGGCGATGTACATTTTGCATTGCTGGAGAGTCTGGGAGCGTGTCAAATCGGTTTCTTCATTTTTGCCCCAGTGGAATTTGACGCCCTTTTTCAAATACCATTCCAGCACGGCGCGGGCTTCGGCCTCGGTCACCTGGCCCATCGCAGCGAAAAGGGCCGACTGGCTCAGGCGCTCTTTGAAGAGGCCAGTGGGATGAAGCAATTCGTCGGGAATAATCGCGTTGAACATGCCCATGCAGCCCTCATCGAAGACTCCCATGATGGCTTTGCGCTCCTTAAACGCCCGCCCGAACGCGCGCCCAAGTTTCTCTTCGCCTGAGGGAAGCTTGACGGCGGCGAGGTCGCGCACGTGACTTTCACCGCAGGTGAGCGAGCCGGATTTTAGCCATTGGCGGAGGCCGTTTTCAAAGAAGCCGTCGGAAAACTCCTCGCTCCACAATGAACTGTAAGCGATGCCCGCCTTGGTCATGGAGCCGTTGAGGTTCAACATGCCGACCAGCCCCGGCCAGGCGCCGCTCCAGTTGGCGACGGTCAGAATGGGGCCGCGATGCGTGAACAATCCCGGGAGCAGGTGGTGGCTGTATTGCCAGACCGACTCGGCCACGATGAGCGGCGCGCGAGGATCAATATGGCGGAAGACTTCCATGCCCATTTTCTGCGAGTCAATGAAACCGTGCTTTCGGGCGGGATCAAATTTGTGGGCGCGGACGAGATTCCAGCCTTCGTTCTTGAGGGATTTGGCCAGCAACGCTTCCATTTTGGCTTGGACGGGCCAGCATTTTTGGTTGGCGCTGGAACGCAGATCGCCATTGGCCATGAGATAGGCGTGCTTGGGCGGCAAAGTTCGGGACGGCATAGTGCTTTAAGCTTCTAAATTCGCCATATTCTTAGAGGCGCTGGACAAGTTTGGCGAGTGTATTGTTGCGTGTTCTGCCGCTGTTGCTTCGATTTAACTTGCGCCATCCTCGGACGTGCGGAATGGTTTGAATCGAGCGGCATGGCAAACGAATCGGCCAAAACTTCAGCCCCGTCCAGCATCCTCACCGTCAATGGCGGCTCCTCCAGCATTAAGATTGCGCTGTTTCAATCTGGCGGCGAACGGCGGCGGATGATGTCCGGCAAAATCACGGGCATCGGCCTCGCCCAGGGCAAATTTGAGATGAAGGGCGCCTCAACGGAGGAAAGCTTCACGCGAAAGGTTGCTTTGCCCGGCTACGCGGACGCGGTTGGCGTGTTGCTGGAATGGGCGCGGGAACAATTCGCGGGCGGGATGCTGGCGGCCATCGGCCATCGCGTGGTGCATGGCGGCCCCAAGTACTGGGAACCGCAGCGGGTCACCACGGAGATGATCGCGGAATTGCACGGCCTGAGCACGCTAGATCCGGAGCATCTTCCAGAAGAGATTCAGTTGATAGAGGCTTTCCAAAAGCAGTGCCCCGGCCTGCCGCAAGTGGCTTGCTTTGACACGGCGTTTCATCATGACATGCCGCGCCTGGCGCGGATGCTTCCGATCCCGCGCCGCTATGAGGCCAAGGGAATCCGGCGCTACGGATTTCACGGGCTGTCCTGCGAGTATCTGATGGAATCGCTCGCGCGCGAGGCCGGGCCGGGGACCGCGCAAGGGCGCGTGATTCTGGCCCACCTCGGCAACGGCGCGAGCATCACGGCCGCGCGCGGCGGGCGCAGCGTGGATACCAGCATGAGTTTTACGCCAACAGCCGGCCTGCCCATGAGCACCCGCTCGGGCGATCTGGACCCCAGCCTTGCCTGGCATCTCGCGCAAACCGAGCATCTCACGCCGGAGCAATTTCATCATCTTGTCAATCATGAATCCGGCCTGCTGGGCATTTCGGAAACGACTTCCGACATGAGCGAACTTTTCGAGCGAGCCAAGGAAGACAGCCGCGCGGCCGAGGCCATCGCGATGTTTTGTTACCAGGCCCGGAAATGGATTTGCGCGATGGCCGGGGCCCTGGAGGGCCTGGACACCCTGGTCTTCGCGGGCGGCATCGGCGAGAACGTGCCGGAAATCCGCGAGCGAATTTGCGGCGGGCTGGGTTTTCTTGGCATTAGCCTTGACTCAACCAAAAACAACTCAAACGCGGCCCTTATTTCATCAAGCGAAGGCCCCGCGACCGTGCGGGTCATTCGCACGGATGAAGAATGGATCATCGCCCGGTCGGCCGGGCGGGTCCTAGGATGGGCCGCGTGAAAGGACACCAACTATGAATACATTAACGCCGGAACTCCTGGGGAAGATCGACGCGTATTGGCGGGCGGCCAATTATCTCTCGGTCGGGCAGATTTATCTTTATGACAACCCGCTGCTCAAGCGGCCGCTGGCGCTGACGGATGTCAAACATATGTTGCTCGGCCATTGGGGAACAACGCCGGGGCAGAATTTCATCTACGCGCATTTGAACCGCGTCATTAAGAAATATGACCTCGACATGATTTACATTTCCGGCCCCGGCCACGGCGGGCCGGCCGTGTTAAGCCATACTTATCTGGAGGGCACTTACAGCGAGATTTATCCCGGCGTCAGCCAGGACGAAGCCGGTTTGCGAAAGCTCTTCATGCAATTCTCATTTCCCGGCGGCGTGCCCAGCCATGCCTCGCCGGAAACGCCCGGTTCCATCCACGAAGGCGGCGAGCTTGGCTATTCCCTCAGCCACGCGTTTGGCGCGGTGTTTGATAATCCCCATCTGGCCGTGGCGTGCGTCGTCGGCGATGGCGAGGCGGAGACCGGCCCGCTGGCCACGGCCTGGCATTCCAACAAATTTCTCAACCCGGCCGAGGACGGCGCCGTGCTGCCCATCCTGCATCTCAATGGCTACAAGATTGCCAATCCGACCATTTTCGCCCGCATCACGCGCGAGGAGTTGGAGCAGTTTTTGCGGGGCTGCGGCTGGACGCCCTATTTCGTCAAAGGGCACGAACCCGCGCTGATGCACGAGGCCATGGCCGCCGCGCTTGACAAGGCGGTGGAGGAGATAAAATCAATACAGCACGCGGCAAGGGCGGGCAAGCTTGAGCGCCCGCGCTGGCCGATGATCGTGTTGGATTCGCCCAAGGGCTGGACGGGGCCAAAGGAGATCGACGGCGTGCCGAATGAAGGGACTTTTCATTCTCATCAGGTGCCGCTCTCCGACCCCGCGGCGCATCCCGAACATCTCAAAATGCTGGAGCAATGGCTGAAGAGCTACGGCCCGGAGGAACTCTTCGACGCCCAAGGCCGGCTGAAGCCCGAATTGGCCGAATTGGCTCCCAAAGGCAGCCGCCGCATGGGCGCCAACCCGCATGCCAACGGCGGCATTTTGCTCCGCGACTTGCGCATGCCCGAATTTCGCGCCTACGCCGTCCAAGTGGCTTCGCCCGGCGTGCGCGGCATCGGCGACACGCGCGTGCTGGGGCCGTTTCTGCGCGACATTATCAAACTAAACAGCGAGCTGCGGAACTTCCGCGTGTTCGGCCCCGACGAAACGCTCTCCAACGGCTTGGAAGCCATCTTTCAAGCGACAAAGCGCCAGTGGGAAGCCGCCACCATTCCGGGCGACGAGCTTCTGGCGCCGGCCGGCCGCGTGATGGAAATGCTCAGCGAACACCAGTGCGAAGGCTGGCTGGAGGGTTATTTGCTGACTGGCCGCCACGGCCTATTCAACTGTTACGAGGCATTCATCCATATTGTTGACTCGATGTTCAACCAGCACGCCAAGTGGCTCAAGATTACCGCGCGCCTGCCGTGGCGAAGGAAGATCGCCTCGCTCAATTACCTGCTGGCCTCGCATGTCTGGCGCCAGGACCATAACGGCTTCACCCATCAGGACCCCGGCTTCATCGACCATGTCATGAATAAAAAGGCCGAGATCGTGCGGGTCTATCTTCCTCCGGACGCCAATTGCCTGCTCTCCGTCATGGACCACTGCCTGCGCAGCCGCCATTACGTGAATGTGGTGGTGGCGGGCAAGCACCCGGCCCCGCAATGGCTGGGCATGGATGCCGCCGTCCGGCATTGCGCCGAGGGCATCGGCATTTGGAAATGGGCCAGCAACGACATGGACGCGGAGCCGGACGTCGTCATGGCCTGCTGCGGCGACGTGCCGACTTTGGAAACGCTCGCGGCCGTCTCCATCATGCGCGAGCATTTGCCGCACTTGAAGATGCGCGTTGTCAATATTGTTGACTTAATGAAGCTCCAGCCGCAAACCGAGCATCCGCACGGATTGAGAGATCGGGATTTCGACCAGCTTTTCACGCGCGACAAGCCGGTCATTTTCGCGTTCCACGGCTATCCGTGGCTCATCCACCGGCTGACTTACCGCCGGACCAATCATCACAACATCCACGTGCGCGGCTACAAGGAAGAGGGCACCATCACCACGCCTTTCGACATGACGGTGCTCAATGAATTGGACCGGTTCCACCTCGTCATGGATACCGTGGACCGCGTCCCCCAATCCGGCGGCAAAGGCGCCTACCTCAAGCAGGAGCTGCGGGACAAACTCATCGACCACAAGGAATACATCGCCCGGAACGGCCAGGACCTGCCGGAAGTGCGGGATTGGAAATGGGCTGTCAAATAGGCAGCCCAAAATGTCCGCCTAAACTTTACCGTACATTTCCTCGACCACGGCCCGGAAATTGTTCTCGCCGACGTTGACGATCTTCATTTCCCGCTGCGCGCTCTCCACCGAATCGCTGGCGTGCGCGGCGTTGACCATGATGTTGGAGCCGAATTCCTTGCGCACCGAACCGGGCGGGGCCTTGGACGGATCAGTTGGCCCGAGGACGTCGCGAATCTTGGCAATGGCCGAAACTCCTTCATAAATCAGCGCGATGCACTTCTCGGTGCCGGGCTGCTTGGCCTGGGCCGGGTCGCATTCCGCGGGCGAGCGGCCGGACATGAATTTGACGATGTTATCAAATTGGTTGTCGCCAAAATACGGCCCTAGAATCTCGCCGAAATGCTTTTCTTCGGCGGCGGGAATTTTGAAGGAAAACTCCTTCTCCAGCGCGTTCTTGGCGCGGCTGGCCACGACGTCCTTGAGCTTGGTGCGCAGGACTTCCCGCACTGGGCCATAGAACTCGGAAGCCTCCGCCACGCTCATGCGATGCACCTTGATGCCCACGATGTAAAGCCCAGTGCGCGAGAGGAAATCGATGACGTTGCCGGGCCGGCCGGTGGGGAACCGGAAATTGTCGGGCTTTATGAGCACGAGCGTCCGCTCCGGTTTCTCGCCGGGCGCGTAACCCTGCGGGGAGTCCAGGATGCCGCCATCGCGGTCGGAGAAGCTGGCCCACAATTTAAGCTTGGTCACCGCTTCGTCGGTCGTGGGCGAGGCCAGGACAGCCGGCTCCAGATAGCGAACCTGATCGCGCTCGTCGAGGATGAAATCGCCGTAGGTATCGCGGATGGTTTCGCCGCCGCGGCGCTCGGCAGAAATGTGGCCGATGACCGAGCGGACTTTGCGCACGGCTTCCTCGCCGCGAAACAGGAGCATCATGGCGCGGCGCGGGCGGTGGGTCTTGGGGTCAGGCCCGAGATTGTGCAGAACGTAATCGCGGATCAACTCCTGGATGTGCCGGTCCTGCGGATCGGCGGTGGAAATGATGGCCTCGGAATACCTCTGCACGAGATCGGCGCTCGGCGCGAACATGCGCGCGGCGGCCAATTCCAGGCCCGTGCGGGTGATGAGGCGCGCCAAAATTCCGCCGGTGCGGGATTTATAGAGCGTGTAAGGGGTAATTATGACGTAAGCCAGTTGTTGAGACATACAAAATCAAGTGGGCTGAACCTTGCCATTCGGAACGCGGGCCGGAACCGCCGGGACCGCCGCGGACGGCGCCACCGCCGCTTTGCCCCCAAGGATTTTGAACATGACAACGCCACAGGTCGGACATTTGCCTTTGATCGCTTTGCGCCCGTTCTTCATGGTTTCCTCAACGGCCTCGGCAATTTCCTTCTTTGCTTTGCACTTAACACAATATCCTTCAGGCATAAAATGGGCTGCGCGCTCCGCTTCTGGCGGAGGTCTCGCAGTCGTGACAGTCTAGGGGCCGCAAACCGCCAGCGTCAACTGGTAAAACGCCATTCTCATCGTAAGTAGCTTATTATGAACACCATGAGCGGGATCGCCGCCGCGCCGTTTAACCGGGCTGGAGGGCTATTTTGCCATTTTCCGCAGTTCCGTCTTCAGAAACTTGCCGGTTGGGTTGCGGGGCAGGGCGGGCAGGAAAATCACTTTGCGCGGCACCTTGTAATCCGCCAGTCGCTCGCGCAAAAATTCCAGCAGGCTCTGTTCCTCAAGCGTGGCGCCGTCGTGGGCGGCCACAAATGCCAGCGGCTGCTCACCCTTGCGCGCGTCCGGGATGCCGATAACCGCTGCCTCCCGCACGCCGGGGAACCCGTAGAGAACCTCCTCAATCTCGCGGGGATAAACGTTGATTCCGTTGACCAGCAGCATGTCTTTCTTGCGGTCAGTGATGAAATAGTATCCGTCCGGGTCGGCATAGCCGATGTCGCCCGTCAACAGCCACCGACCGCGCATGGCTTCGGCCGTGGCGGCGGGCTGGTTCCAGTAGCCGAGCATGACATTGCGGCCGCGCACGCAAAGTTCGCCAGCCTGCCCCGGCGGCAGCATTTCCCCAGCGTCGCTTTGGATCGACATTTCCACGCCCGAAACCGGCTTGCCGATCGAACCCGCTTTCCACGGCCCCTCGATTGGCGTGAATGAAACCACTGGGCTGGCCTCGCTCAGGCCGTAGCCTTCCAGGAGCGGGATGGCGAATCGCGCGGAGAATGCGCGCAGCGTCTCGACTGGCAGCGGCGCGCCTCCGCTGATGCACACGCGCAACGGCAAATCCAGCGGCCCCGGATTGTGCGCCAGCGCGCGGAAAAAGGGCGGCACAGCCGGCAGCAGCGTGGCCTGATGCTGGATGATTTCCGCGAGGACGTTCTTGGGGGGATGCAGCGTGCGGATGAGGACGATCGAGCCGCCAATCAACATGGGCAGCACGACCCCGACTGTCAGCATGAAGCTATGGAACATCGGCAGCAGCACCACGAACCGGTCTTCGCCGACCGCTCGCAGCACGTCGCGGCAGCTTTCGATATTGGCCAGCAGGTTTCCGTGCGAGAGCATCGCGCCTTTCGGATGGCCCGTTGTGCCGGAAGTATAAACGATCACGGCCAAGTCCCCTTCGCCCAGGCCGGTGCGCGGCTCGGCATTGCCGTCCGATTGCGTTCCGATGGACTCCACAAAAAGCGCCTTCAGCCCCGCCCGCTCCGCCGCGACCTGGGCAAAACTTTCGCGCATGGATTCATCCAGGATGACGGTTTGGATGCCGGCATCCGCGAGGATGAATTGGACTTCGGCCGGCTTGAGGAAATTATTGATCGGCACAGCGGCCGCCCCGGCCTGCCAGACGCCGAAGAGCGCGGGCACAAACTCCGGGCAATTCTTGAGCCAGAGGGCAACGCGGTCGCCGGGCCCGACGCCAAGCCCGCCGCGCAACTTTTCGGACACGCTGAGTGTTTGCGCCCAAAACTGGCCGTAGGAAAAGCGGGACTCGCCCCAAAAAAGGGCCGTTTTGGAAAAATCAAGGCGGGCCGCGTTGGCGAAAGCGAGTATGAGGTTCATCCGGTAACGTTGATGGGCCGATTTTTCCGCAAACGAACCGAAGCGCAAGGAATAAATCCGCGGCAGAGCGATTCCGAGAGCATATTTGCTATTGACTCCCACGGCCCACGGCGGCAATCGTTTGGAAAATCATTTTCATTATGACTGCCCAGGAAATTCTTGAGGAAATCAAACCGCTCGGCAACGAAGGTTATCGCAAGATTCTCGCCAATCACGGCGTCACCGGCCCAAGCTACGGGGTCAAAGTCGAGCACCTGAAACGCATTCAGAAACGGGTGAGGATGGATCACCGCCTCGCCCTCGATCTCTACGCCAGCGGCATTTACGACGCCATGTACCTGGCCGGATTGATCGCCGACGACGCCCGCATGACCAAGGCGGATTTGCAGCAATGGGTGGAGAACGCCAACGCGCCCCTGGCCGGCTCGACCGTCGCCTGGGTCGCCTCCGGCAGCCCGCATGCAGTGGAAATCGCGCTTAAGTGGATCGACTCTCCCCAGGAGCTAGTCGCCGCCGCCGGCTGGGCCACGCTGGCCAGCCTCGTCTCCATCAAGCCAGACGCCGAACTCGATTTGAGCCAGCTAAAGAAACTGCTTGAGCGCGTCCAGAAGACAATTCATTCCGCTCCCAATGCCGCGCGCAAACAAATGAACGGCTTCGTCATCGCCGTCGGCACTTATGTGACGCCACTGTCAAGTATCGCGACGCAAACCGGCGGGAAAATCGGCCCCGTCACCGTCGATGTCGGCAATACCGCGTGCAAAGTCCCGTTCGCGCCGGACTACATTGAGAAAGCCGCGAAAAAGGGCGCCATCGGCAAGAAGCGCCAGACGGCCAAGTGTTAAAACGCCATGCCACGCGAACCGCGCATTGATCCCGGCCAACCGCCGGTGGAAGCGCCCATCGACGGAGTCCTGGACTTGCATACATTCGCGCCCAGAGAAATCGGCTCGCTTGTCCCGGCTTATCTGGATGAATGCAGGCGGCGCGGCATTTTGCAGGTGCGGCTCATCCACGGAAAAGGGATCGGAAACCTCCAGCGCAGCGTTCACGCCATCTTGTCCAAACGCGCCGATGTCGAGCGTTTTTCGTTTGCCAGCGCCCAGTTCGGAGGGCGCGGAGCGACCATCGTCACGCTGCGGCCGTGACGCTCAGCCGGGGCGATGCGTTGGGAAGGAAGTGATTGCACGGCAGACTTTTGCGCAAGGCAAGGAGTGGGGAGCGCGCATATCCGAGAGAGATCTGCCAGCAACGAACGATGAAGTCCTTGCGCAAAAAGATCAAGCAAGCACTTCCTTCCTAACTGCATTGTCCCGCTTAGTACTTCTTGGAGAACTTTTTGCGCGACTCCAGGTCTTCGGCTTTTTCGCCCGGCAATTCCGGCTCCGCGACGGGCGTTTCCTGCTCGTCAACTGGCGGCGAGGCCGGCGCATCCGATGCGGCGGGCGCGGAAGCCGGCGCCTCCACTTTGGGCGGATTCTTGACAGCCTCGACAAAGGAGAGCCGGACATGCGTCAGGCTCTGTTTGAGGAGCGCGTCTTCCTGCTTGTCCAGGTTGCCCTTGGTCTTGAATGCCAGCATTTCGAGCAGGTCAATAAAATACTTGGCATGTTCGAGTTCCACGGCCGTCTCTCCGGTTTGCGGATTTGGCGCCTGCCCCAAAAAGATCAAGGCCATGTTGGTGTTCTGCATGATCATGCTCGCAAAGAGCGCCGACATCATTTTGTCCTGGCTGGCCGTTTCCGTTGGATTGGTTGTGTCGCTCATTTGATTTTGCTCTTCCGTTGCTGGCTGATTTCCGCGATCAAAAAGTGAATCAAGTGCCGCAACCGGGCTTCGATTTCGATGGTCTCCAGAATCGTCTGCCGCTCGGCCGCCCCGCGCAATAGCGACCACGACACCAAGTCCGCAATGCGGTCCGGGTCATTAAGAGTCTCCAGGCAGGCGACGATTTTTTTGACAGGCAGCTTCTTGAAATCCTTTTCCAGCCCCGGCAATTCCTGTTCGATGCGCTTAGTCACCAAATCCCGCACCTTGGCCATCAACGCGTCGATCATCACGCTGTCGCGGCTGGGTGTCGGCAAAGGGCGAATTCGGCTGACTCGAAAAGGCGTGCGCCGCGCCGTGCTGACCAATTCCACCCGGCTCAATCCTTCCAGGATCAGGTCGGACGTGCCATCGGGCTGCTTGATGCACACACGCACCAGCCCCAAACCCGCCACCGTGAAAGGAGTTTCACGCTCGCTGCCTGGCTTGCGCATCGCAATGATGAGCATGCGATTCGTTTCGAGCACTTCTTCCAACATTTTCCGATAGCGCGGTTCGAAAATGTGCAGGCGCATCAGGGCTTGGGGGAACAGCGTCACATTTGGCAACGTCATCACTGGCGCCTCATCTGGCATGTTCATGCGAGCAATGTAGGCGCGCCGCTCCCGTCTGGCAAGGCCGGACGCGCGGGGCACGGGCCTGAAAAATGACCAAAAAGAAACCCCATAAAACGCTTCAACAGCGGCTTCGGCCTCTGCTATAATCCCCTCTCGTTGAACGACAACAACAATCGCCCGAAATTTGCCCGCATGAAGAGGAGCGTCGCCCTTCTTCGCTGGCTGCTTTTGTGCGCGAGCCTGTGCCTCATGGCCAGCGGTCTCCTCGCATCGTCCGGCACAATCGATTCCATTTCCCCGCAACTTGCCATCACCTCACCCGCCGCCGCTCTCAATGTTTACGATTCCAACACCGTCGTGGAACTCAACGGGACGGCCAGCGGCACGGTGGCCATTACTAATTTGGCGTGCATCGTCAACGGCGCTGCCGGCAATCCGATTTCGCTCGCGCCATCGTTGCCGTCCCGCTCCGTCAAATGGATGGCGCGGGTGGATTTGAGCCAGGCCGGCCGCCCCGGAACCAATGTGCTGGCGTTCATCGCGCAAGACCTTCACGGCAGCCAGGCAGCCGTGACGCGCACGGTTCGTTGGATCGAAACCAATAAGGTCACGCTGAACGTCAATCCGTCAAACGCCGGCACAATTAAAGGCATCAAGAACGGCCAGGTTTTGCAAGTCGGCGCGAGTTGCGTCGTCACCGCCACGCCGATGAATAAGAACTGGCTTTTCTCAACTTGGACCGATGCCCACAGCAATATCCTCTCCGGCAGCGCGACGTTTCAATATATCGATGAGACCGGCACTTTGTCCAACAGCACGCCTCCAGTTTTGACCGCCAATTTTGTGCCGAATCCTTTCACTAATTCCGCCCTGACCGGCGCCTACACGGGTTTGTACTACGACGCCATCGGCGGGCCGCAAACACGCGATGCCGGTTATATCGCCGTGACCGTCACGGGGACCGGCGCCTATTCCGGCAAGCTCTTCGATGCCGGCTCCGGCAACGCGTCGTTTCCGTTCTCCGGCCAATTGTCAGAAGCGCCGGACGGCACATTTGCGATCGCGGCTCCGTCCGTCATTAAAGTGGGCGCGCACGCTTACGCGCAGCCCATCCTGAAAATTGCCACCGATCCAGTTCTAACGAATCCTGGGGCTGGATTGTTGACAGGCTACGTGGGTTTGATCGGCAGCCTGGCGGACACGAATGGTTATCTGGCCGATATTGAAGGGCAGCTTTCCACATATAATACAAACATCCTCGCCGGACTTTACAATCTGGCCATCACTCCCGCCTCGGCCGATCCTTCCCAAGCCCCCGGCGGATACAGCTATGGAACCGCCACGGTCAACAATAAGAAAGGTTCCGCCGGCAATGTCGCGCTGGCCCTAAACCTGGCTGACGGCACGACCCCGGCCGTTTCCTTTTCCAGCGCGCTGGCTCGAGACGGGACCTGCCCGTTCTACGCGTCTCTTTATGGCGGCTACGGAATCATCCTTGGCTGGCTGCACTTCTCCACCAATGGCTCCGGCCAGGTTTCCTCCGCGAGCATTGATTGGCTGGCCGCCGCCAATGCCACCTATCCCAAAGGATTCAACGCACTGCCAGCCGCCTTCGGAAGCCTTTACGTTCCGCCCAAAGCAGGCACGAATCTTTTCGGACAAGGCGCCACGACTCTCGCCTTCAAGATTGACCCCGGTTATGCCGGCTTGAGCCTGCCCGACGGACTCACTCTTGCCGCGAATTTTAATCCCGCCAAAAACACCGTCACTTTCATGAATAGTGCGAACAAAGCTTCTCTAAAGTTGACAGCCAGCACCGGCACAATGACCGGCAACTTCGTCATTCCGCCCGCCATAAAAAACCCCTTTGCGTTTCACGCCATAAATATCGCAGGCGCCGCCTACGGCTTTTGCCTCGACCCTGCCAATAAGCAAACCGGCCCAATTCGAATCACGCCCGGCCCGTAACCGTGCATTTGCGTTGCCATCGCGCGTGAGGTCGTTTATCATAAGCCATGATGACGGTTCAGCAACTTTTGGCGGACATCCATTCGCTTGAGGCCGAGCTTCTCGGTTTCGAGCGCAAATATGGAATTCGCTCTGAAATCTTTTACCCGGCATTCGCGGCCGGCGATGAGCCTGAAAATGACGCGTGGGTTCTGGACTTCGGCGAGTGGGCCAGTGTCTATCGAACCTGGCTGACAAGGCAGGCGGAATATCGCAATGAGATCGAACGAACCCAGCCGGCCAAGGGGAGCCTCGCGGGGCTGATTCATGTCAGCGCATGAGCGCCCCATTTCGGACGCCTGACGATTACGAATTGTTTATCTACGGTCTGGCCGGGCAATTCACGTCTATCCGCCACTCGACGCTATCCTGATCCGCATGGGCGTTTCTTTGGGCCGGGTCGCCGGCGAAATTCATTTTGATGATGGATTTCGATTGACAGCTCGGGAACGAATTCTATTCGATCGTTTGCCCTTGGTGATAGAATCTTACGGATATGAGATTTGGCGCGGCACGGAGAAATTGTTTTGGTACGATTCGCAGCCGCATCCGAACGATGCAACCTTGCAAAGAGCCACCCGCACCATAAGCACATTCCGCCGGACATCCAACACCGCCGAATTTCCGCTCCTCAAATGAGCTTTAATCGCCCGAATTTTCCCTTCTTGATCGAAGAGATCGAAAAACTGATGCGGGCCGCCACATGAGCCAAAGTGCAATCGCGAGCCAGCCAAATTACCGCTGGCTTTCGCCGGGCGGCTTATGTTACATATGGAGCGAGGTAATCCATCAGGCCTGATGAGCAGATTCGTCAATTTGGAAATCAGCCGGGAAGACGGGGCGCAATCCCCAGCAGGGCCGTCGGCGGCCGTCAAAGACCAGGCCTTTTATGAGCGCCAGGCCCAGGCGGCTTTTGAAGCGGCGGATTTCGAGGAAGCCCTCCGCTCCTACGCCAAGGTCATGGCCTTCGATCCCAACAACGCCCCGCCCTGGATCGGCCAGGTTCGCATGCTTATCGAATTGGACCAATGCGACGAGGCCAATATCTGGGCCGACAAAGCCCTGGAACATTTCCCGCGGGAAGCCGATCTGCTCGCCGCCAAAGCCGTCATACTGGCCCGCCGCGGCGATATGCAAAACGCGCTCGCTTTCTCCGATGCCGCCACCGGCCAAAACGGGGCCTCGCCGTACGTCTGGCTGGCGCGGGGCGAAGTCCTGCTGGCCGGCCGGGAGCCGCTGGCGGATTATTGTGTTGACAAGGCGGTCATGCTCGCGCCCGGCGATTGGGCCGCGGCCTGGCAGGCGGCGCGTGTGCGGATGCGCCACGGCCAATTCTCCCGCGCGATGGCTTTGCTGCAAAAGGCGGCGGAATGGAATCCGGCCCATTTTCTCCCATGGCTGGAATTGGGCCGCTGCCAGGAAGCTCTCGGACTGGCGGGCGCGGCGGAAAAATCGTTCACCCAGGCGCGCCAGTTGAACCGGGGCGATCCAGCCGCCGCGCGGGCCATGGCCCATCTTTCCTCCCGCGGCGCCAAAGACCGTTTGCGCGGCTGGTGGCGGCGGCTTAAAAAATGACCACCACGCACCTCGACCGGCTTTTGTCCGCTGTCAGCGAATACGACGCCTCCGATCTTCATTTGGTCGCTGGCGTCCCGCCGGCCTTTCGCGTCAACGGCGAAATCATCCTGGCCAACGAGGACGCGCTGACCGAAACCGAGCTGACGGCGATGGCCGAGAGCATGTTGAATGATCAGCAACGCCGCAAGCTGGAGCAGGAATGGGAGCTTTGCATTTCGATGCACCATCGCGCTGCGGGGCGTTTGCGCGTGACGTATTACCGCCGCAACGGCCACACCGAAATGAGCCTGCGCTTCTGCGGCCACCGGATTTCCACGCGTGAAGAACTGGGTTTGCCGGAGAAGATCGACGACCTGGCCCGCCGCCCCAATGGCCTCGTGCTCGTCACCGGCCCGACCGGCGCCGGCAAGACCACAACGCTCAATTACCTGGTAGATCTCATCAACAGCGAGCGCCGCTGCAAAATCGTCACAATTGAAGACCCGATTGAATTCGTCCATGAAAACAAAAAGGCCATCGTCGTGCAGCAGGAAGTATTGACAGATGTCCGCTCATTCAATCGCGCGTTGATCCATGTGCTGCGCCAGGACCCGGACGTGATTGTCGTCGGCGAAATGCGCGATCACGAGGCCATCGCCACGGCGTTGACGGCGGCCGAGACCGGCCACCTGGTGATGGCCACCATGCATTCCCCCACAGTTTCGCACGCGCTGGAGCGGATCATCGGCGTCTTCGAGGGCCACGCCCAACAGCAGATCATCGCGCAACTGGCCAACACCCTCCAGGGGATTATCGCCCAAGATTTGCTGGCCGCGACGGACCGCAGCCGCCGCGTGCTCGCCTGCGAAGTGCTCATGTCCAACGGCGCCGTGCGCAATATGATCCGCGAAAATCAGCTTCACCAATTGGAGAACGTCCTGCAAACGGGGCGCAAGGAAGGCATGATGCTGATGGACAATTGCCTCTACGATTTATACTGCAAATGTCTCATCTCCTACGACACCGCCGTCAGCCGCGCCCGCAATCCCGAGCGCATCCTCCGGGAAAAGAAATAATCGCTGTTCGAGCGCGTTTTAAAACACGGCCTCACAATCGAGCCACCAGCAATTCACGCTGGAAGATCAATTCCTTGGGCAGATCGGCATAAAGCCGGAAGAACAATTCGTCGTGCGAAAGGGCTTCCCGCCGCCAATCTTCCAAGTCGATTTGCTGCGCCCTGGCCAATTGGCTGGCGTCGAAATTCTTCATGCCCTCCAGGTCGAAGTCGTGCGGCTCCGGCACCCATCCCAGAGGCGCTTCAAACGCGCCCGCCCGCCCGTAAGTGCGCTCCACGATCCATTTGAGCACGCGCATGTTCTCGCCAAAGCCGGGCCAGAGAAATTTGCCCGCCTCGTCGCGCCGAAACCAATTGACGTAAAAAATGCGCGGCGGCTTGGTCAATTTCTTGCGCAGACGCAGCCAGTGATGGAGGTAATGGCCCATATTATAGCCGCAAAACGGCAGCATGCCCATCGGGTCGCGCCGGATTTTTCCCGTCTCGCCCGTCGCGGCTGCGGTCGTCTCCGAACTCATGGTGGCGCCGATATAAACGCCGTGAATCCAATTGAACGCCTGATAGACCAGCGGGACGGTGCGGGCGCGCCGTCCGCCAAAAATAATCGCGCTGATCGGAACGCCATCGGGATGATCGGCCTCCGGCGCGCAGGCCGGATTATTCTTCATCGGCGCGCAAAATCGGCTGTTGGGATGCGCCGCCGGCTCCGGGCTGCCGGGCGCCCAGGCCCGCCCCTGCCAATCCGTCAAGTTAGGCGGAGGCTCGTCCGTTTTGCCTTCCCACCACACATCCATGTCGGCGGTCAGCGCGACGTTCGTGTAAATCGTGTCGCGCGAAATCGTCGCCATCGCGTTCGGGTTGGTCCGCTCACTGGTGCCGGGCGCGACGCCGAAGTAGCCGGCCTCCGGATTGATCGCGTAGAGGCGCCCATCCGCGCCGGGCTTCATCCAGGCGATGTCATCGCCGACGGTGCGGATTTTCCAGCCCGCGAAATGAGGCGGCGGCACGAGCATGGCGAAATTGGTTTTGCCGCAGGCGCTGGGAAATGCGGCGGTGACGTAAGTCTTTTCCCCCGCCGGCGATTCCGCGCTCAAGATTAGCATGTGCTCGGCCAGCCAGCCTTCTTTGCTCGCCAGCCAGGAGCCGATGCGCAAAGCCAGGCATTTCTTGCCCAGCAACACATTGCCGCCATAATTGGAATTGATCGAAATGACCGCGTTGTCCTGCGGAAAATGCGCGATGTATCGCTGCCGCGGATCCATCTTTAACATGCAATGCAGTCCGCGATTGAAATCCTCTCGTTCGCCCAAGTGCGCGTAAGCCGCCTGGCCCATGCGCGTCATAATCCTCATGCTCAGGACGACATAAATGGAATCGGTCAATTCCAAGCCGACCTTGGTCAGCGGGGAGCCGGGCGGCCCCATCAGGTAGGGCACGACGTAGAGCGTCCGTCCGCTCATGCCGCCGGCGCAAAGCCCCCGGAGCAGTTTGCAAGTCTGGGCCGGCTCCAGCCAATTATTGGTTGGCCCGGCATCTTCCACAGTGGGCGTGCAGATAAACGTGCGGTCTTCGCTCCGCGCCACGTCGTCCGGCCGGGATCGATGGTAAAAACAGCCGGGCAGTTTGTTCTCGTTGAGCCGGAGCAGGATGCCCTTGGCGACGGCCTCTTCCTGGAGCAATTCTTTTTCCGATTCGGAACCGTCGCACCAGAAAATATTATCCGGCTGGCACAGTTCGGCCGTTTCCCGCACCCATTGAAGAACGGCGCGGCTGGAGGTGTTTGGCTTGGTCACGCGTTTGTTGGGCTAAATTGAATACTCGATCACGTCTTCCATGACTTCAGCGATGGAACTCTTTTCCGCGTCCTCATCCGCCAGATGGCCCGCAATATGTTCGGCCAAACGAAACGCTTGGGAGCGCAGTTCGGGCACCGCCACGGACTCCCACAGCGTCCCTTTCAATACCGCGCCGAGCGCATACAGGATGCGCGAACTCCGGCCCTGGCCGTCCACAACCGAAAAATCAGGCGCCGCCTTGATGCCCATGTTCATTTCGTCGGGCTGGATCAGCCCGCGCGAAAACAGGTTGTTAAACAGGAGCGATTCGGAGGGCACGCATCGTTCCCGCGGACCCGTGCAGTTGACAACTGCGGCCGCTTCGATCGCGCGCGCGCTCCCGGCGCTGTCGATCCAAATTTTCATCTTGTCACCGGATTCCCCGCATTCGCGCAGCCGCCCTGGAAAAACTTGCAGCCGCCCCTGGGCCATGGCTTCGCTCAGTTGCTGATGAATCTCCGGCGCGATGCGGTGCCGCGCCACGTTCCAGCGCGTCCGGCAATGGCGGTCGAATTGTTTTTTCTCGAACAAGGTAAACCCTTGCCAGGCGCGTTGCGTCAGCGGGCGCAATTTGTCAACAAGAATGGCTGGGTTGAGGCCGCGCGCCGCCGCCGCGCGGCAGTGCCGCTTGAATATGGCGCAGGCCTTCCGCAATCCAATCGGAAGATCGTTCTCTCCCAAAAAGTCGGGATATTCAAAACCCTTAAAGTGCGACAGCGGCAGCAATCCGTGCCGCGACACGGCATAAATGGTCCCGCGCCAGCCAAGCCCTTGCAACGTGATAAACGCATCCACCATCGTCAGGCCGGTGCCGATGAGAAGGATGTCCTGATCCCTGGGCGGCAGCTTTTCCTCCCAGCCCAGCCAGGGATTGGCGATGTATTTCGGGCTGTCCAGATTCAAGCCGCGCAGGCGGAACGGAGCCGGCGCCTGGTTCCCCGCCGCCAGCACAACTGTGTCCGCCATCATCATTCCGCCTGACGCCAGCGAGACGCACGCCCGGTGTTCCTCCAAAAAAATGTCCCTGGCTTCGTCCTGAATATATTCCAGCCGCGAATGGCGCTCGCTGGCGAAACTTTTTGAATACCATTGAAAGAGGCTTTGCAAATAATCCCCATAAATCCGCCGAGGCACGAATCGTTCCCGCAGCGCGGCGGCCGGTTCGTCCAAATATTCCGAGCGCGTGCCAAGCCAGTCAACAAAATGACTCGGCTGGTCCGCCAGGGCCGACATGTTTCTCGCGACGACGTTGAGGAGGTGCCCAATGTTCCGCGTGCTGTAAGCGATTCCCCGGCAGGGCAGGCGGTTTTTATCGATGACAGTGATTTGCAGGGGAGTGGAACTGAGCCGGGCCAGATTGATGGCGGTGATCGTGCCGCTAAATCCGCCTCCGACGATGGCAATTGTCTTCATTCGCGCTCCCCTTATACCGGCACCCGCGCCGGGATGCAATCCGCCGGGGCACAAAAACCTTGCTTTCCCGCGCGCGGCGGTGGCTTCTATGGCGGGATGAAAATCAACCGGCGCCGTTTTCTTCGGCAAGGCGCATTGGCGGCCGCGGTCATCGGCGCGGGCGCTTCTTCAATGACGCCTCGCGCTTTTGGCGCGGCCGGCAAAACCATCGGCGAGGCATTCGACGAGAAGGTCCTCGCCTACATGAAGCCGCGCGAAATTCCCGGCGCCGCCCTGGCGGTCGTCAAGGACTCGAGGCTGGTCTATGCCCGCGCTTACGGTTGGGCCGATTTGGAAAACAAACAACCAGCCCGGCCTGACTCCCTTTTCCGAATCGCCAGCATTTCCAAGCCATTCACCGCCGCGGCCGTGCTCCAGCTTGTCGCTGCCGGGCGGCTGAATATGGATGCCCCCGCCTTTGAGCTTTTGCAATTGGAGCCGCTGTCCGGCAGCCAGCCCGACCCGCGCCTGAAGCGCATTGCCGTGCGCCATCTTCTTCATCACACCGGCGGCTGGGACCGGGACCAGAGCGGCGACCCAATGTTCATGTCGGATAAAATCGCCCGCGCCAATGGCGAACCGCCTCCGGCCAACCAGCACGCCATCATCCGTTACATGCTCGGCCAACCGCTGGATTTTGATCCGGGCGCCCGTTACGCCTATTCCAATTTTGGCTACTGCGTGCTAGGCCGCATCATCGAGAAAATCAGCGGCCGGGGCTACGAACCATATATGCGGAAGCATGTGCTGGCGCCCATTGGCATTCGGCGCATGCGCCAGGGCCTTTCCCGCGCCAGCGGACGCGCCGAGGGAGAGGTCAAGTATTATATGCCGCAACGCGACAACACCGAGCCTTACACCGGCTTCTGCCTGGAGGCGATGGATTCTCATGGCGCCTGGATCGCATCGGCAGTTGATTTGGCCCGCTTCGCCGCCGCGATGGACGACCCCGCCCGCACCGCCTGGCTGCCCGCGCCCGCCCGCCGCCTGTCCGATGAGCCTCCCGCGCCGCCCGTGAGCCGGAAACCCGATGGTTCGCTGGACGCGGTCTATTACGCGTGCGGCTGGGATGTCCGCCCGATCGGCAGCGATGGCCGAGCCAATTACTGGCACACCGGCAGCCTGCCCGGCGCTTACACACTGCTGGTGCGCCGCCACGACGGCCTGGCCTGGGCCGTCCTGTTCAACCAGCGCCTGTCCAATTCCAAACTGCCGGACGGAGAAATCGACGGCGCGCTGCACGAGGCGGCCGCTGGCGTCGGCGAATGGCCCGAAGGCGACCTGTTCAATAAATATGTTTGATTATGAAATGTTCCACACACAATGCCGAGGCCATTGGCATCTGCTGCTGGTGCGGGCGGGCCATATGCGCCGTTTGCGCGCCCGATGCGGCTCAGGGAGGAAAGCGCCTGGCCTGTTCGAACACATGCGCCGCGTCCGCATCGTCCAGCCAGCGCGCCCTGGAAATGATTTTGCAAAAGAGCCGCCAAAACGCGCGCGCCAACGCGATTTATTGTTTCCTCTGCGCCGCGCTCCTGGGCGGCGCGACCATCGCCGCCTGGTATGAGCTGCCCTCCCCGTTGCTGATGTGGTTTACCGGAGCGTCGTCGGTTATGCTGTGCGTCTCCGGATTCTGGTTCGCCCGCGGCGCGAAGAAAATGGAACTATAATTGACGATCAACGTCACGAAACCGTCCGCTGGCGCTTTTTTTCGGCGCGGCGGGATTGCCATTGCCAGCGCGCGACCATCGGGTCAAGGCGCGCGAGCAGCAGATACGCCAGGCGCGCCCGGCAGCGCTCGAAGAAGGTTCGCCCTTCCCGCCAGTCGTTGAGTTCGATTCGCTGGCAATGCGCCAAAATCCGCTCGAAGATTTCCGCGCCCTGCCGGGCCAGCGCGGGATGGGATAACCGCAGCATCAGCTCGTAATTGATGTTGAGCGCGCGATGGTCGACGTTGGCGGAACCCACATAAACGATGTCGTCAATCAACAACATTTTCGCGTGCAGGATTTGCGGCTGGTATTCGTAAATTTCCACGCCCGCCATCAGCAGGCGGCGGTAAAAGGTCTGGCCGGCCAGGCGCGTGAATGGCAGGTCCGATTTTCCCGGCAGGACCAATTGCACCCGCGCGCCGCGCTGCGCCGCCCAGCCCAATTCACGCCGGATGCGCCATGGCGGCAGGAAATAGGCGGAAACAATCCGCACCGAGAACGCCAACGCCAGGTCCCGGCGCACCGCAAGCTTGATCGGGTTGTTGCGGCTCGGCCCGCCCAGCAACAATTGCGCGGCTGGAGCCGCCACGATCTTTTGCCGGGGCGATTCGCGCAGGCGGGCAAAGGGCGGATGCCGAAAATCGGCGCAGTCAAACATTTTATCAAAAGCGGCCGATAATTCGCCCGCGACCGGGCTTCGCACCGCCATGCCCAAATCCCGCCAGCCCGCTGCCACGCCGTCGCCTGCGTATTCAGAGCCGACATTGACGCCGCCCACAAACGCCGCGCGGTCGTCGCACACCAAAATTTTTCGGTGATCGCGAATGCTCCAGCCGTTCAGGGTGAGCGGGTTGAACCAGCGGAATTCGCCTCCTGCCTCCCGCATCGGAGACCAGAACGACTCCGGCAACGCCAGCGATCCCATCGCATCAACCAGCACCCGCACGCGGACGCCGCGCCGGCACGCCTCAATGAGCGCGTCGCGAAATCGCGAGCCGGTCGCGCCGCCGTGGACAATATACATCTCCAGGCGGATCGACTCCCGCGCCGCCGAGATGGCCGCGAGCATGCGCTGGAGCATTTCCGCGCCGGTCTCCAGCCATTCGTATGGCGCGTCAGCCTCCTGATTCATTCAGGGAACATCGGTTGGAAACATCAGGCGCGCAATGAGAGTCTCCTGCCCATGAACGGCGGATCGCTTCGGGCGTCATCCCTTGGCGGCGCAGTTCGCGCAGGCTCAAGGCATCCGCGCGCTTGGCCAGCCTTTTGCCGGCCTGGTCTGTCAACAGCAGGCAATGATAAAACGCGGGCGGCTCCGCTCCCAGGGCCCGGTACAACAGCAATTGCCGCGCGGTCGAAAGCAGCAAATCTTCCCCGCGCACGACCTCTGTCACGCGCATGGCCGCGTCGTCCAGCACGGCCGCCAATTGATACGACGGCGCGCCATCGTGCCGCCAGACAACGAAATCGCCAAAGTCGCGCCCGGCCACAAATCGTTGCGGGCCGCGCGCGCCGTCTTCAAATTCAATGGACTCGCCATCCTCGACAAGAAACCGCCAATTCGGGCGGCGGCGGGCGGCGCCCGGCGGCGGCTGAGCCGGCGGACGGCACTTGCCGGGATAAACCGGCTCTTCCTCGCCCGCGTGAGGGGCCTGCAAGGCGCGAAGGACATCCTGCCGCGAGCAGAAGCACGGGTAAAGCCGTCCAACCGCGCGCAGTTTTTCAAAGCCGCCCTGGTAAAAATCCATCCGCTCACTCTGCGAGTAGGGCGCGTGCGGCCCGCCGCAATCCGGGCCTTCCTGCCAGCGAAAACCAAACCACCGCAAATCCTCGATCATGGCCTCAACAAATTCCGGGCGCGAACGGCCGGGGTCCAAATCGTCGTTGCGCAGGATCAGCACGCCGCCGGCGGACACGGCCCGTTCCTGGGCCGTCCAAAAAGTGCGGGCATGGCCGGAGTGCAGATAGCCGGTCGGCGAAGGCGCCAGCCGCCCGCGATAAAACGCGCTGATCATGCCTACCTTTGAATGCGCGCGGAGCCGCCCTTCACGACGTGCATGACCTCCTCAAGCGAAACCTGGGAGGTATCCCCGCGGGTGGTTTGCAGCAGCGCGCCATGGGCCGCGCCGAAATTGACGATGTCCGCCGGCGCCATCCCCTTGAGCAATCCGTAAGCGATGCCGCTGGAAAAACCGTCGCCGCCGCCAACGCGGTCTTCAATTTCCAAATCCCGGAAAGGCCTCGCCTCGTGGAACTGGCCGTCAAGCCAAAGGATTCCTCCCCAATGATTGACAAGACCGCTCTTCACTTCGCGCAGCGTCGTGCAAATGGCCTTGAGGTTGGGAAAAGTTTCGACGACCCGCAGCACCATGCGTTTATAGGCCTCGACCGGCAGTTCGCGCAAATCAGCCCCGGCGCCTTGCACGCCAAATCCGAGCGCCTTTTGAAAATCCTCCTCGTTGCCGATGAGCACCTGGACGTGCGGCATGAGGTCCCTGTTCACGGCCGCGGCTTGCTCGCTGCTCCAAAGTTTGGCGCGGAAATTAAGATCGTAACTGGTGATCGTTCCAGCCGCGCGGGCGGCCTGAAGCGCGGCCTTGGTTGTGGCGGCGCTGGTTGCGGAAATCGCGGCCAGAATGCCGCCGGTGTGCAGCCAGGCGGCGCCTTGCTCGTGGAAAATCTCCGCCCAATCGATTTCGCCGGGTTGCATTTGGGAAATGGCGGAATGGCCCCGGTCGTAGATCGTGACACTGGCCCGCACGCCCGTGCCGACCTCGGTGAAATTCAATCCGGCCCGTCCCTTGCGCCCGACGCCGTCGAATTTTTCCATCAGCACGTTGGAAACATCAACGCCGGCAGCGCGGGCATGGTTGAGGATGATGCGGGCCACCGGATTGTCCGGCAATTTGCTGATAAAACCCGCGCGCAAGCCGAGCCGGGCGCAGGCGTAAGCGACATTGTATTCGCCGCCGCCAACATCGACTTCCAGCGATTTGGCGAATTCAATGCGCCCATGCCCCGGGGGCGCGAGACGCACCATGCACTCGCCCAAGGCAAGGATATCAAAACGGCACGACGCGGGATCGCGCAATTGCAAAGCCATAATGCCGCGCATCCTATGTCAAACACTGGCGAAAGTTAAGGCGCAAATAATTACTGGCTCGCTTGCACGCTGAAAAATCGCGCGGCGCCGCTGCCGACGGGCAGGCTGACCTGCACCGTGGCGTTGCTGCCGGCGATTGGGATGCCGCATGGCTGCCAGGTGGCGAGGTCGGTGGAGCTGTAGATTTGATAAGTAATCCCGGGCAGCCCGCGCCAGCTCAGGACAAAGTTGGTGTTGTTGACTGGGGTTGGCATGGCCGCCAGCATGGGCGCGATTGTGGAGACGGCGAGATAATTCTGGTTGGTGATGGCCGCGGAAAGATTCGTGTAGGAAATCGACGGCGGCGCGAACACAAGCGCGCCCAGCGAGGGCGTGACGGTGAACGTTGTTCCCGGCGAAAAAGCCAGCGTGTAAGTTCCATCGGCGCCGGTGGCGGCGGAGGACCCGGTTGAGGCCTGAAGCAAAACACCCGCCACGGGATTGCCGCTGGCATCGGTCACAACGCCTTGCACGACCGGCAGCGAAATCGTGAATGCCGCCACCGCGGCCGGCGACACCGGCTGGCCGTAGAGGTCAAGAATACCGGCGCCGAAATCCACGGAGTAATTGCCGTTGGCCGTTTGTCCCGGAAAGTTGAGCTGCCAGGCGGTTGGCCCCAGCATGATAAGAGAGATCGAACCCGGCGCCAGCGGGCCGCCGGGAGTCACCAGCGAGAGTCCGGCGCCGCTCATCGTGGCCGGATTGGGCGCCGCGCTGAAATACAGCACGACCGAACTGACGGGCGTGGTCACAATTCCGTTGGGCGAATTGGAGATGACTTGCAACGGGAGAACGTTATTGGAATAAACGGCGCCGTTTCCTCCCGAAAAATCGCCCGCGCCGCCGGACGCGTTGGCGAGGCCAAAGTAGGCATTCAAATGCGAATAGAGAGCGATGCGCCCGCCCGCGCCGCCGCCGCCCGCGTAGAGATCGCCCGCGCCGCCATCGGCCGCAAATTGGCCGACGCCGGTGAGCGTGCCGGCGGTGACCCAAATGCTTCCGCCAGAGCCGCCGCCGGAATTATCCTGGAGGCCCGCGCCGCCATTGGCGCTGATCTCGCCGTCCACGGTGAGGGCGCCGCCGACGTTAAGCCGAATGGCGCCGCCGCCAGAAGAACTGCCGGCCACAGCAGGCCCAAAGCCCGCGCCGCCGCCGCTGCCCCAATTGGCCGGCTCAGTGGCAGAACCGTAGCTGGCCCCGCCAGGAGCCGTGGCCGAAGCCCCGCCCGCGCCGCCATAACCCGCGCCGCTTCCGTCATTGTTGATGGATTGCCCGGCGCCCGGTCCGCTGCCCGGACCGTAGCCCTCGCCATCGACCGCGATCAGTCCGCCAGCCGCAACGTCGAGATTGCCGAGAACCAGCACATCGAGATTCGGCTGATTCGATGAACCGGCCAATTGGCCGCCCGGCCCAATGACCAGGTTTTCCAATCCCGGAAAGTTCCCTTGCGGGAAGGCCGTGGCGCCATGCTGGATTGTCAAGTTAAAGGGCTGCGAAGGCACGCCCAAGGCGGCGGAGAACGGAGTGCTCGCGCCATCCGCTCCGCCATTGTCCAGGAGCAGTTGCCCCAGAGACGCATTTGGTTTTACATAAATCGTGCCCGCGCCGCCACTCGCAAAACCGCCGCCTCCGGCCGCGCTGGCCACGCCCTCAAAATCATCAGCCTGGCATCCGATGGCAATGCGTCCCCCGCCGCCGCCGCCGCCCGCTCCAATCACTCCATTGCCGCCGTTGGCCGTGATCGTGCCGCTGCCCGCCAGCGTTCCGACTGTCAATAAAATGCTTCCGCCGGAGCCGCCGCCGCCGCCAAGGCCGGAGCCATTGCCGCCATTGGCGGAAATCCTGCCTTCGTCATCCAGCGTGCCATTGACAACCAGCCGGATCCAGGCGCCGCCCGCGCCGCCAGTGGAAACCCCTTGCGCAACAGTGCCGCCGCCGCTGCCGCTGAGGCTGGGCGCTGTAACCGAGCCGTAGGCGTTCCCGCCCGCGGCGGCGCCGTTGAGGCCGGCCGCGGTGATCCCGATGCTGTTCCCGCCAATGCCGCCGTAGCCTCCGCCGCTGCAAACGTAATCGTTGTTCACAAGAGCAGAATGCCCCGCGCCATTGCCCTGGCCGGCCAGGGAGCCGGCGCTGTCAGCCACAATGCCGCCGCCGGCCGCCACCGTCGCGTTGCCTGTGATCGTCATCGAGATGCTGCCAGGGGCATAGTCCTGCTGCGAATTGGTGGAAATGCCCAGCAACGCATTGGACGAGACCAAAAGGCTGGCAAATGTCCCGCCGCCGTTTTGCGCGGAACCGGCCGCGCCATTGCGCAAAATCACCGCCGGCGAGAAGCCGGGTTGCAGAGGAGTGAACGCGCCGGGCCGCCCGTTATTGTCAAGAATAAGCTGGCTGGTGGATGCGCCGCTGATGAACAGCGTGCCCGCGCCGCCCCAGTTCGCGCCGCCGCCGCCATAGGCGGAAACCGTTCCTGTGAAAAGATTCAGGCTGGGATAAAGAGCAATGCAACCGCCGCCGCCGCCGCCGCCTTCCGCGCCGGCTCCAGCTCCGCCATTGGCGGTGAAGGCGCCATCGCCCGAAATCGTGCCGGCGGAAACCCAGATGCTTCCGCCCGCGCCGCCGCCGCCGCCCGTGCCGCCACCCGCGCCGCCATTGGCGGAAATAACACCGTCATTTTGCAGCATGCCCGATATGGTGAAACGGATTGCGCCCCCGCCCGCGCCACCGAGGGACTCGGGTTGCTCCGATCCGCCGCCGCTGCCCGGCTGGACGGGATTAGCTTGGGTGTCGTAAGCGAGCCCGCCGGCGCCGGAATTGCCGGCGCCATTGCCACCCATGCCGCCATGGCCTCCTCCACCGCTGGCATACGGGAAGGTTTCCAGAGAAGGCGGATGCCCGAGGCCTGTTCCGGAGCCTCCCGTGTAACCATCCGAGTCGGCAATGATGCCGCCGCCCGCCTGAACAATCACGCTGGGAAGCGTCAGGGTCACCGAGGTATTCTTGTTGCTGACCAGCAGCGCCGCATTGGAGCTGACAACCAGGCTGCCCATGGAGATGGAGGCCGTAACAAGGCCAACCGCGCCGTTGCCCAGCGTCACAGAAGAGGACGAAATGACAGGTGTCGGAGCGCCGGGCCGGCCGCCGTTATCCAGCGTGAATTGGTTGGAGGAGGTTTGGATATAAACTGTTCCCGCCCCGCCCCAGTGCGCGCCGCCGCCGCCGTAGGCGGAAATCACTCCGGAAAATTGATTCGACGTGGGATAAATGGCGATGCAGCCGCCCGCGCCACCGCCGCCGAGCGAATCCGCCCCGCTGCCGCCATTGACGTTGATCGCGCCCGCGCCGGAGAGGATGCCCACTGTCAACCAAATGCTGCCGCCCGATCCGCCCCCGCCGCCGATTCCCCCGCCGTTGCCGCCATTGGCGGAAATGACGCCGTTGTTTTGCAGCAGGCCGTTGACCGTGAGATGGAACTGCCCGCCGCCCGCGCCGCCCAGCGAATAGGGCGTGTCAGCGCCACCGCCGCTTCCAAGAGCGTTGGGGGATGCCGGATTATCGTAAGGGATGCCGCCCGACGCGATATTGCCGGCGCTGCTGGCGCCATATCCCCCGTGGCCGGCGCCACTGCAAGAGTAATTAGTTGTGGCATTTGATGGATGTCCCGGCCCGGAGCCGCCGCCAGCGGCCGGGCCGCCAAAATCCGCCACAATGCCGGAGCCAGGCTGGATCGACGCGCTCGTGAATGTCAAATTGACCTGGCCATTGTTATTGCTGACAAGCAGCAGCGAATTGGCGCTGACGAGCAGGCTTCCCCCCGCGACGGAGCCGGTCGCAAAACCCAACGCGCCATTGCGCAAAATGAGAGAGACGCTGGGGGATTCAGAAGCGACTGGCGTCGTGGCGCCAAGCTGCCCATTATTGTCAAATATAATCTGGTTGTATTGCGGCGAGTTCTGGACGTAAACCGTGCCCGCGCCGCCCCAGCCTGAGCCGCCGCCGCCGTAAGCGGTCATCGTTCCCGTGAACGAGTCCACGGTCGGATAGATGGCGACGCACCCGCCCGCGCCGCCGCCGCCCAGAGCCGCGCCGCTCCCGCCATTGGCAGCCACCAAACCCGCGCCGGAGAACGTGCCCGCCGCAATCCAGACTGTGCCGCCCGATCCGCCGCCGCCGCCAAATCCGCTGCCATTGCCGCCATTGGCGGAAATGACGCCGTCATTTTGCAGAAGGCCCGCGACCATCAGCCGAAAGACGCCTCCGCCCGCGCCGCCCGTTGAGTAAGGCGTTTCGCCTCCGCCTCCGCTGCCGGGCAGGGCAGGCTCCGTGGCATTATCGTAAGGAATTCCGCCCTCGCCAGGAGCGCCGGCGACGCCCGCGCCAAAGCCGCCGTGGCCGGCCCCGCCGCAAGGGTAATTCGTGCCCTGGGCAAAACGCCCCGCGCCATTGCCTTGGCCCGGGCCGAAGCCCGCCAAATCGGCGCTCATCCTCCCGCCCGGCTGAATGATCGCGCTGGCAAAGGATATGGTTGGCTCCGCGGTGCTGTTTGAAAGGAACAACGTGGAATTGGACGCGATGACGACGTTGCCGAGGATCAGCCCCGGATTGGCCAGGCCGGCCGCGCCGTTGCGCAACGTCAGATCTATCGTGCTGGAAGACGGAAGAACCGTGGCGGGGCCGGGTTTGCCATTGTCATCCAGGACGAGCTGGCTGTGCGACCCCGCCGGCTGAATGATCACCGTTCCCGCACCGCCCCAATTTGCCCCGCCGCCGCCGTAAGCAGCAAGCTGGCCGGAAAACGCGTTGAAGTTGCATGGAATGTAGATGATGCCCCCGCCGCCGCCGCCGCCCAAGCCGTCGAACCCGGCGCCGCCATCGGCCGTGACGGCTCCGTTGCCGGAAAAATTGCCAGCAGACAGCCAGATGCTCCCGCCCGCTCCCCCGCCGCCACCCAATCCCGCGCCATAGCCTCCGTTGGCGGAAATCATGCCGTCCACCAGCAGTGTTCCGTTGACGGTGAGCCGGATGACGCCTCCTCCGCCGCCTCCGGGGGACGTTTGCTGCCCGCCTCCTGGGCCTCCGGCCTGGGCGGGCGCGGTTGGATAATCAAATGGAACCCCGCCCGCGGCATAGTTGCCAAAACTGGCTCCCCCGCGCCCGCCATGCCCCCCGCCGCCGCCCAAATTAGTCGAGCCAAACGAATACGAAAATCCGGCGCCAGCTCCGGAAACGCCTCCCCCGGTCGCGGTTGCATCCGCCACGATGCCGCCGCCTGCCTGGATGGTCGCATTTCCGGTGATCGTAAAGGACACGCTCGCCAGCACGAATTGGCCGAAGTTGGCAGGCTTGATCCAGCCATTGGACGCCAAAAGGAGATCAGCGAACGAAACAGCCGAGGAAGCAGAACCAATCGCGCCGCCGCGCACGATCAAATCCGTGTTCAGGGCCGTTTGCAGCGGCGTGTTAGTGCCAATATTTCCATCATTGTCCAAAATAAGCTGCGGCGTTTGCCCGGGAAGCGTCACGAGAATGGTGCCCGCGCCGCCGTCCGCGAAGCCGCTGCCGCCGAACGCGGTGATCGCGCCCGAAAACAAATTGGCCGAGGGGCTGATGCCCATGCGGCCGCCGCCGCCGCCGCCGCCAAGCGAATCAACACTTTCGCCGCCGTTGGCGGTGATGGAGCCGGAGCCAATCAATGCGCCGCCACTGATGCCAACCGTTCCGCCCGCTCCGCCGCCGCCTCCGATCACACCATTGCCGCCGTTAGCCGAGAGAACGCCATCGATTCGCACAATGCCACCAGTGCTGGTGATTTGAATCGAGCCGCCGCCCAAGCCGCCCGTTCCGCTAAACCCGCCGCCGTTGGCGCCGGGTCCCGCGGGTCCCTGTTGGCTGCCATAGGCGGTCCCGCCAGTGGCTTCGGTCTGTTCCTCAAGAGATGCGGAACTATTGCCGCCGTTGCCCCCGTATGCTCCGCCGCCGCCAAAGTTGTCGATGGTCAGGCCCCGCCCCGTGGACAGGGTGGAACCGATCGCATTGGCCGACAAGGCGCCGCCCGCCTCGATCACGATCGCGCCGGTGGAAGTGACGAAGAAATTGTTATTCGGAACGGTCTGGATGGAACTGTTGGCCGCAATGGTCAAATTGCTGAGACTCCACGCCCCGGGCGAGGGCGCCACATCGGCCTCTCCTTGAATGAGCACATTCAACGAAGAATCCCCAATGGCCAGCGGCGTCGTTCCTCCCGCTTGGCCACCGTTGTCAATGTCCAAGAATCCGTTTGGAGGAGCCGACTGCGTGTAAATCGTGCCCGCGCCGCCATAATGCGCGCCGGCCCCGCCGCGGGCGGAAATCGAACCTGTCAAAGCAATCGTGCCGGCATCGATGGCAATGCGGCCGCCGCCGCCGCCGCCGCCGTGGGTTGGCTCCCCGCTCCCGCCGCTGGCCGCAATGGCGCCTTGCCCTATGACATTGGACGCGCCGAGCCAAATGCTGCCGCCCGACCCGCCGCCGGAGCGGCTGTTCGTCCCATTGCCGCCATTCGCTGTAATGGCGCCATTGTTAATGATATTGCCGCCCGCGTTGATGTCGATCATGCCGCCGCCCACGCCTCCCGACCCGGCGTAACCCGCGCCCCCTCCGCTGCCCAAGTTGGGCGCCATAAAGCTGCCATAGCTGTTGCCGCCCGCCGCGTTGCTGGAACTCATCCCGCCCGTTCCCCCGTAGCCGCCGCCGCTGCCATCGGCCAGGATGCCCGCGCTGATATGCCCGGCGCCGAAGCCCTGGCTATAGCCCTTTGCATTCGCATTGATGGCGCCGCCCGCATCGACCTCGACATTGCTGGTGATCGTCAAGTTAAGCCCTGCGGGCGTGTTGGCCAGCATCACTTCGTAACTGACGAGCACGGTCGCGCCATCGGCAATGGCGGAATTGGTCGTGCGCTGCAATTCGGTCAAATCGCCGCTCTCCGTTAATAAAAAATAATCCACGCCGTTGGCATAGGTGACGGTTCCGTTTGTGCTCGCCACTGAAACGGTCGTTTGAACTATATTGGAATCAAGCAGCGTCACAGGATTCGTGTCAGTCAGAACCTGGTCTTCGTTGGTGATCGAGAGGAAATTGGAGAGAAAGCCCATTGGGCCGGCGGAATGGGTCAGCACGCCATTCGATGCCACTAGCACGCTCGCGAATGTGTGCGGGCCATCGATGGCAACGGTGCAATTGGTAATGACAATGGGCGCGCCATCGTAATTGGTGTTGCCGGGGCCAATGGTGGTGTTGGTTGTGAAAGTAGCCGCGAAGGCCGGCACGCAAAATGTGGCGATGACACCTGCCATCCAGGCGCGAAGAAGACGGGCGGAGCGATAGAATTGAGTTGTCATAAGTTGGTTCTTTTTTTAGTTCCCAAAAACCTCTTTGTAAATGTGCGTTTGATCGCACACCTTTCTAATTTCAACCAGCGAGCCGAAGCAAGACCAAAGAAAGCGGACGCCGCCGCGCGATTTCCTGCTTTTCCGCGAAGGGAATTGCGCCATCATGCTCAAATGCTTTCGGAAATTAAATCTGTTCATTTTGTCGGCGTCGGCGGCACGGCCATGGCGGCGGTCGCGGCGGCCATGCGCGACAAAGGCTTCGCCGTCACCGGTTCGGACCAGAATGTCTATCCGCCGATGTCCACGTTCCTGGCGGCCAAACAGGTGGAGGTCATGCAAGGTTACTCGGAGGCCAATTTGGCGGGCAAACCGGACCTGGTCGTGATCGGCAACGCCATTTCGCGGGGGAATCCGGAGGCGGAAGCGGCCCTGGACCAGAAGCTGCGCTATGCCTCGCTGCCGGAATTATTGAAGGAATTTTTCATTCGCGGCAAGCGTTCGCTGGTGGTCGCCGGCACGCATGGCAAAACCACGACTACCTCCTTGCTGGCCTGGGTTTTCGAGCATAACGGGTTGAACCCCAGTTTTCTCATCGGCGGCGTCCCCAATAATTTCGAAGCCGGCGCGCGTTTCACGGACAGCCCGTGGTTTATCATCGAGGGCGACGAATACGACACCGCCTTTTTTGACAAGCGCAGCAAGTTCGTCCATTACCTGCCTGAAGTGGCCGTGCTCAACAACCTGGAGTTCGATCACGCGGATATTTTCGAAAACCTGGCCGCAATCCAAACGTCCTTCAAACGCCTCATCAATTTGATCCCGCGCAACGGCCAGTTGCTGGCCAATGGCGACGACGCGAACCTGGCGCCTCTGCTGGGAGTGACGCATTGCCCGGTCAAGCGTTTCGGGCTGGGGATGGACAACAGCATCCACGGATTCAATCCGCGCTATGGCCCAACGGCCAGCGAGTTTGAGATTCCCAGTTTCAAATTCCATCTGAACCTGCCGGGAGAAATCAACGTGCGCAACGCCTTGGCCGTGGTCGCCTGCGCCAAGCATTGCGGGTTGTCGAACCGGCAAATTCAATCGGCCTTCGACACGTTCAAGGGCGTCAAGCGGCGCATGGAAGTCCGCGGCATCGCCGGCGGCGTAACGGTCGTGGACGATTTCGGCCATCATCCCACAGCCATTCGCGAGACGCTGCGCGCCCTGCGGCTGCGTTACGGGCGCCAGCGGCTATGGGCCGTCTTCGAGCCGCGCAGCAACACCACCCGCCGCAACATTTTCCAAAACGAACTGGCCGACTCGTTTGAGCAGGCCGATGCCGTGCTGGTCTCGCAAATCGCGCGGCTGGAATTGCTCAAGCCGGAGGAACGGCTGGACCCGCAGCGGCTGATGCGCGACTTACAGGCGGCCGACAAAACAGCCGCTTATTTGACTGATGCCGACGCCATCGTGGGATACTTGAAGCGCGAGGCGGCGGGCGGCGATGTGATATGCGTTTTCAGCAACGGCGGTTTTGGCGGCATCCACGAAAAACTGCTGGCGGCCCTGGCGGCGCGAAGGTGATTTTGTGGCGGATGAATCGAAGGCAGCTAATTCAGCCGACAGTGAAGGGTTCCGCGGACTTCGTTATTCTCGCGGACAGCGTGCTTAGCAAGCCCAATGATTGATTAGCTCACCATCAACCATGCCATCAAAACACCCAGCACTAGAGCGATGGCGAACTCGATCTTCTCGGCGCGGCTTGCTTTGCCTGCCATGTGATGATCGGCATTCATATCACCTGATTAAAGTATCCCGCAAGGCGCTTCCTTTGACAATCAGTATTTTGCCTGATCGCGCCTGGATTTTCCACGCTGGCGCGGCGAAGGCGAATCCTCTATGATGCTTTTATGGCGGAAGTATCCGAACCCAGCGCCGTGCCCGGCACGGAAAAAGAGAAAAAGCCGAAATCGACGGAGCGGCCGGACCGCGGCTATCTGGTGCTGTGCTGGAACGACCCGGTCAATTTGATGGATTACGTGACGCATGTTTTCCGGGTGGTCTTTGGCTGGCCCAAGGCCCGCGCGGAAAAGCACATGATGCAAGTTCACCAGACCGGCAAGAGCCTCCTGACACGCGAAACTTTTGAGAAGGCCGAGCATTATGTGCATCAATTGCAAAGCTACGGCCTCCACGCCACCATGGAACGCGAAGAATGAAATTCCTGCCGGGCAAAAAAAGCGACGCCTTGGAGCAATCGCTGGCATTCAGCATTGACGCGCGGGAGGAAGGGCTGCTCCTGGCCATTTTGCGGCTCTATCCAGTCTTGCCGGCCAGCCATCACCGCCTGACCAAAGACCCTAAATCCGCCGCAGCCGCCGAGCAGCGCCTGCTGGAGGAATCCATGGCCCAGCAAAAGGCCGCGCACAAGCGAAAGTTAGACGAACTGTTCCTGGCCCCGCAACGCTACTTCAAAGACGGCCCCGAAGGCCAAAGGCGGCTGGCCCTCACCCGCAGCCAGTTTGAATGGCTGCTCCAGGTGCTCAACGACATCCGCGTCGGCCATTGGGTGCGCCTGGGCTGCCCCGATCTGGACCAAACTCCCCCGGTCGCCGCCAACCGCGCCAACGCCCGCGCCCTCCAAATCATGCAATTGAGCGGCGCATTTCAGTCTGCGCTTTTGGAAGCTGTGAGATAGGGCTATTCCGGGTGTGTTATGGACCCGACACCTCTTCTGCCATATCTCGTCGGATTGATTCCGATCCTGATTGCGCGCAGCTGGCAAGCCCGCATCGTGGCGATTCTGTTCGGTGCGGCATCCATCGGATTAGGCGTTCTGTATATCTGGCGGCTGCAGCACAGCCCGGATAGCCTCGCCGAAGTCAAGATGATTGCCCCGGTAGTTATCGACTCGATGTGCCTATCGGTAGTTTCTTTGTTTGTGACCTTTTATGTGGACAAGAAGTATATTAAGAAGCCGTAAAGCGGAATGGCCGAATCGGGCCGGGACCACGCGAGCTGAATGACGGCAGTTGCACTTTTTGGCGCTGGCAAATGGTTCTTTAGCTTCCCCCACGAATGCGGTGGTTGGTTTGCCAGATTGGCCAAGTTATTGAGATCTTGCTGTTCTCGTTGAATGCGAGCCTTATAAAAATCTCGCATCACTCTCGCATCCGCCCTGGTGTCGATTAAAAAACATCCTCGGTTGCTTGAAAACCCTTCACTGACATACTCACTCCTTTAGTCTTCAAATGCGCCACGATATCATCCTGTGGGCCGGGGCTGACTCACCCGGCCGAAGTCCCAATCAAGAGCATGTTTCAATCCGGCAGCCATCCGCTTATTCTTATTCTCGATTCTTTGTGTCAATTATAATCGTCACCGGCCCGTCATTGAGCAGGGAAACTTTCATGTCCGCGCCGAATTCACCGGTTTGAATCGGCTCTCCAAACTCGGACGCAAGACGGGCAAGGAATTGCTCGTAAAGCGGCACGGCGATTTCCGGGCGGGCTGAACGGCTAAAAGAAGGGCGGTTGCCCTTTTTGGTGCTCGCGAAAAGGGTGAATTGGCTGATGACCAGGATGCTGCCGCCCGCCTCCCGCGCGGAAAGATTCATCAAGCCCTGGTCATCGGTGAAAATGCGCAGGCGGGCGATTTTGCCGCTGAGCCATTCCACATCCTCCGCGCCATCGGTTTCCTCCACCGCCAGCAGCACCAACAAGCCCCGCCCAATGGCCCCTTTCACCGCGCCGCCGATGGCAACGCTGGCGGAAGAGACTCGCTGGATGACGGCGCGCATGGTCAATCGTCCGAACGCCGCCAAGGCTGGCCCAGAACGGCCCGCGGGTCATCAAAATTAATGCTTGCGTTTATTTTCTTAATACGGTAATTTCTGTCGTGACAGAATTAAATGATTTGATGTTATGAAAACTCGTTCCAATCGAATCGTCCTGGCCGGCGGCAGCGGCTTCCTGGGCCGGCTGCTGGCCCGTTCGCTCGCCGCCCGCGGCAATGAAATCACCATCCTCACCCGCTCAGCGCCGGCGGAAGGCGGCGGAACGCACCGGCGCGTCCAGTGGGATGCCCGCACCCTTGGCCCGTGGCGCGGGGAATTGGAAGGCGCGGCCGCTGTCATCAATTTGGCCGGCCGCTCGGTCAATTGCCGTTATAACGCCGCCAACCGGCGGTTGATCATGGATTCGCGCATCCTTTCGACCCAGGTGTTGGGCCAGGCCATCGCGGCTTGCGCCGAGCCGCCGCCGGTCTGGCTCAATGCCGGCACGGCCACCATTTACAAACATTCGTTTGACAAGGCGATGGATGAAACCGGCGCGGTGGCGGCCGATCGGGACGCCAAGGACGAATTCTCGGTCGAAGTCGCGCAGGCGTGGGAAGCCGCCCTGGACGCGGCGCGGACACCCGCCACGCGCAAGGTGGCGCTGCGGATGTCGATGGTCTTCGCGTCGGAAGAAGGGACGGTTTTCCGGGTGTTGCGCCGCCTGGTTCGGCTGGGATTGGGCGGGAGCATGGCGGGCGGGCGGCAATTTGTCGCGTGGATTCACCAGGAGGACTTTTGCCGGGCCGTGGAATGGGCGCTGGAGCATCCGGCCTTGAACGGGCCGCTTAACATCGTGTCGCCGAACCCGCTGCCGAATCGCGAAATGATGGCAACTTTTCGCAAAGTGTGCGGAATGCCCGTCGGCCTGCCCGCCGCGCGCTGGATGCTCGAAGCCGGCGCGTGGATCATGCGAACGGAAACGGAATTGATCATCAAAAGCCGCCGCGTCGTGCCGGGCAAGCTTCTGGCTTCGGGCTTCCAATTCCAACATCCAAATTTTCAGGAAGCATTGGAGGAAATCGAGGGACGCCTATGAACGCGGCGGCCAGCCCGGCGGCGGACCGCGCGGAGGACGCGCGGCGCCGGTTTCTGGCGCGGGCCAAGAGGCCGCTGCTCATCGGAGATTGGACGCGCGCGCTCTTTCTCCACTTTGAAGTTCCGGCCGCCGCGTTGCAAAAGTGCGTTCCCTTCGATCTGGATTTGTGGGAAAGCCGGGCCTTTGTCAGCGCCGTCGCCTTTTCGATGGAGAATCTCCGCCCCAGCTTTGGCGGCGCGCTGGGCCGCTGGCTATTTCGGCCAATTGCACGTCATGATTTTTTCAACGTGCGCACCTACGTGCGATCCGCCGAAGGCCCGGGGATTTTCTTCCTCAAGGAATGGCTCAACAACCGATTCTGCGTTTTAAGCGGGCCGCTCATGTATGGGCTGCCTTACAAATTCGCGCGCATCCGATATGAGTCAAACGAAGGCCGGCGGGAAGGCCGCGTTGGAGACACACTGGCCTTCGCGGCCGATATTTCCGGCACAGCGGAGCGCCACGAATGCGCTCCGGGCAGCCTGGATGAATTTCTCATCGAGCGCTACACTGCCTTCACGCGCCGCGACCGATGTTCGCGCTGCTTCGACATTTGGCACCAACCTTGGCCGCAAATCCCCGTGCAAGCCGCCCTCCACGATGACCGCCTGCTTCGGGACATTTTCCCTTGGCACAGCAAAGCGCGACTGATTGGCGCGAATTATTCCCCCGGCGTGCGAAACGTGTGGATGAGCGCGCCGCGCCGAGTGACGCAGGATGGCTCGGCAGGAGCCGGGGTTTTTTAGGGGCTGACTTTCGTCTTCCAGAAAACGATATAATCCTTCAGGAATTTGACGAAGTTCGTATTGTTGATGTCGTCGTGGTCGCGAATGATTTGTTTGTCGACCGCGACGTTGAGGAAAGGATTGGGGTCCCGGTAGCCCGCACGGGATTGAAGGAGGTAAGCGGCGCCCGGCTGCGTGCCTTGGAACCAATAAGAAATTGTATTTGTCGCCGTGCGGGCGCGCGCCCCTCCATCCGTCCGGAAATGAACCGCGCGAGTGCTGTTGGTCTCGATGGCGGCCAGCGTGCTCAATGCCGCGCCCTGGGGCTGGTTCGTGCTGAGATTCGTGTAAATAAGATCATGCGTCAAATAAGGCCGGAAATGCCCCACGGAGTCCAAAATCGCCTTTCCTTGGCTTGGCCCGGACGATTTTTGCCCCGGCTGAAAGTAATTGGCATTTCCCCGCACCCGTTCAAATCGCGTGCCGAAATATCTGCCAACGGGAAACCAAAATCCGGTCGCGGAGTCGGCCGCGGAAGTGAATATGCTGAGAACCGGCTTTTGTTCGGCTTGATAGCCGACCGCATTTCCTTCCCGAAATAAATTTTGATAACGCGCCGCCTCGAAGGCCGGATTGACCAGGATCACCATGTCGCCAACGGATCGCACGATGTTGGTGTCTTCGACCAGGTGTGAAGCCAGCCGCTCAGTCAGGATTTGCGTGACGGCGGAGAACAACAGCGCCCCGCCGAAGCTGTGGCCGACCAGAATAAGGTCGCTGTGCTGCGCTTCTGATTTTCCTTTGTTGAGCTTGTCCTGGAGAGCGTCAAGCTCGGCGAAGAGTTGGGTGGCGGAGCCGTGGCCAACTCGCTCCGCGACGGCCTTGCGTTCGTAAAAGCTAATCTCCTTGAACGGCTCCCATTCCGCCGACAATCCCCGCCAGCCGACATACACGCCGACGACCTTGCGATGGCTGCCGGCCTGCTCGTCTTCAGCCAGGTCCGCCAGAATGCCGCGCATCATGGCGACGTTGCTGTTGTCATATTGCGCGTTGTTCTTCCACCCATGAACGAAGACCAGCATGAGGACGCCATTGGGCGACTCCGCGGCGGCCGATTCAATCATGGGTTTGACAGCCGTTTCCCATTGCCGGTAGCCCCAATACCACCCTTGGTCGTCAAATTCCACAAAGCCCAGGCTGTATAGACTATTGGATTCAACTATGGCGCTCTGGATGCCGCCCGGAGGCTGCCCCGTGCGGCAAGGTTTGTTAGGCGACAGCGGCCGCGTGATCGTGCAAGAAGCCAGCAAAATTAAAGCCGCCGCGGCAACGAAAATAATTCCGAAAACTTGTGCCCGTGTCTTCATAAAATGCGCTGCGTGCATTGTGCAATTAGTGGAAAACCTGTCAAAGACAAAAATCGTCAACACAAATTTGACATCACTCCGCGCGTGTGCGATTGCTATTCATCCCATCCCATTTAGCACTCTTGTCGGCGCTTCCCCGGCCCGGCGGGATAACATTAAAACGAGAGATAAAATTATGAAGACATTAAAAGAAACCCACCTCACGAACTTCATCACCCTCACTCGCACGGCCGCCACGGCCGCCTTTGCAACCCTGATCGCCGCGGCTGCAATACCAGCCCGCGCGGCCAGCGCCAGTTACGAATTCACGGCCACGATCAACACCTCATCGGAAACCTACCTCGGCAACATCTCGGTTGGAGGAACTACGCCGGCCAAGATTACGGAGCACGGCAGCGTATCGATGAATGGTTTCGACTGCAGCATCACCATCCCGAAGTTCATCATCCAGGAGATGACTTGGCTGGGCGCGAAGTCGCTCAAGGTCAAGATCACCCAGTTCGACATGAACTCCAGCGACGCCGATGCCACCACGGTCAACGCGGCCGGCGCCGGGATTGACCTTCCAGCGGTCAACATTGCCGCGAATCAGGCGATGGTCTTCAAGTTCCCCGCCACCGCCGCGAAAATCAGCTCGTGGACCTCCACCAAGAAGGGAACGATGAACTTCTGTCCCGGCACAATTAGGATCACCGTCTCCACTGAAACGTTCAACATGGACATGACCTGCGCGCCCTACCAATCGCAGACCATCATTTCGAAGACGTCGGTCGATTGACCGTTCCGCCATCTGTCCGGACGCCCCAATCCGGGGCGCCCGGCTCCGCCGCGAGACCGCCCGCAATATTTTCAAAACGCGCTCTCAGTTTGCGCGGGGCTAAATCCACTCGCGCGCTCTCGCTTTTTGAGGAATAGGTGGCAATTTTTCCGGGCCGTGTTATGATCTTGGAAAACCTCTTGGCCGTACGGCAATGGAATTTTGATGCTTATGCAAATAACAAAACAGTTGGCGTTGTTTCTCGAAAACCGGCCCGGCATGCTCGCGCGCGTTTGCGATGCCCTCAGCGCCGCCAAGATCAACATCTATGCCATCTCCACCAGCGACACCGTCGATCACAGCGTCGTGCGCATGGTCGTCAGCGATCCTGTCAAAGCCCTGTTCGTCTTTGAGGAGCACGGCACGCTGGTGGTCGAGGACGACGTCCTGATGATGACCGGCGACAACAAGCCGGGCTCCCTCGCCGCCCTCGCGCAAAAACTGGCCGACGCCAAAATTAACATCGAGTACGCTTACTGCGCCACCGCCCCGGACGCGAAAAAAGGCTTGCTGATCCTGCGCGTCTCCGACGCCCGCAAGGCCATGAAAGTTCTCAATAGTTAATGGCGCATCCGCTGCTGCTGGAAATCAACACGCGCTGCTGGTTGCGCGGACGCCCGCTCGACGCCGTGCCGGACGCGGAAATCGCGGAATGGAAAGCGCGCGGTTTCACGCACATCTGGCTCATGGGCGTGTGGGCTGCGGGGCCTAAGACCGGCGAAATGGCCCGCGCCCAGCCCAGCCTTCAAGCCTTGAGCCAGGAGGCGTTTGGCGCGCGCGGTGCGGATATGATTGACAGCTCGCCCTTCGCGGTGGCGGATTTCACGGCCGCCTCGTGGCTCGGAGGCCCGGCCGCCTTGCGTGCGTTTCGCGCCAAACTTCACCCGCACGGACTCGGTTTGTTCCTGGATTTTATTCCCAATCATCTCGGGCTGGATCATCGGTGGCTGAGGGAACGGCCCATCCTCTTTGTGCAAAGCGCCACCCAAAAACCGGAAACATTTCTCAACGGCGCCGCCTGGGTTGCCCTCGGCAAAGACCCCTGGTTCCCGGCCTGGTGCGATACCGCTCAATTGGATTACCGCCGCGCCGAGACGCGCGCCGCCATGACGGAAACGCTGCTGGCCATCGCCTCGCAATGCGACGGCGTCCGATGCGACATGGCCATGCTCCTGCTCAATGATGTGTTTGACAAAACATGGCGCGAGTTTCCCAGCAACGTCCCCGCGCCGCCGGAAGAGTTCTGGAGCGGCGCGATTTCGGCTGTCAAACAGCGCTGGCCAGGCTTCATTTTCCTGGCCGAGGCCTATTGGGATTTGGAGCCGCGCCTGGCGGAATTGGGTTTCGACTATGCGTATGACAAGAAATTCCTCGATCATCTGGCGCGCCGCGATGCTCCCGCTTTGCAACGCCATCTGCGCGAAGTCGCCGGCGAGTTCCGCCCCGCCCGCTTTCTGGAAAACCACGACGAAGCGCGGATCTCCGCGGTTCTGGCCATGCCGGAACAAAAAGCGGCCGCCGTCCTGCTCTTGTCGCAGCCGGGCCTTCGCATGATTTTCGATGGCCAATGCGAGGGCAAACACCGCCGCACTCCAGTGCAATTCACCCGTTACTGGCCCGAACCCGGCGATCCCGAAATAACCCCCTTCTACGAGAGCCTCCTTGCCGCGCTTGCGAAAGGCGCCATCGGACGCGGCGAATGGGAAATGTGTGAAACCGGCCGTCCGCAATGTTTCGCGATGAAATGGAAAGCGGAGCGGATCACTCTGGCGCTGGTGAACTTCGGCGCGGAACGGGCTGAATTCCAAGTCGCGGGGGAAGGCTCGGCTGGAGCCTCGCCCTGCCACGGCGATTCCAGTCGGGCGAGGCTCCAGCCGAGCCTTCCGACCGTCACCCATATTCTTTCCGCGCCCGATTCCACCTGGGCCTGGCAAAACGGCGCCCTTCACATTGGGCTTGCCGGATATGGATTCGCCTTGCTTGAATTGCAGCCATGAACCGCCGCCATTTTATCCGAGCCTCCGCCTGCGCGGCCCTGTCCGCCGGGCTTCTGCCGGCTTCCGCGCAACCCGCACCCACGCCCGTCATTCTCGCCACCGATATCGGCGATGACATCGACGACACATGGGCTTTGGGCCTGTTGCTCAAGTCGCCTGAACTGAGCCTGAAGCTCGCCGCCACCGAATACGGCAAATCGCAATATCGCGCCAAGCTGCTGGCCAAATTTTTGCAAACGACAGGGCGCGCGGATGTTCCCATCGCGGTCGGGCCGGATGCCGAACCGCGCGGCGGCGGCCCGCTCGACGAATGGATCAAGAATTACGATTTGAGTTCGTATCCCGGCCGTGTCCACAGCGATGGCGTGAGCGCGATTGTCGAGACGATTATGAGTTCGCCGCAACCAGTCACTTTAATCTGCATCGGCCCGATGCCGAACGTCGCCGCCGCGCTGGCGCGGGAGCCTCGCATCGCCCAACGCGCGCGCTTTGTGGGCATGGATGGCAGCGTGCGGCTCGGCTATGGCGGCGCAAAAACGCCGTGCGCGGAATGGAATGTCAAAGCCGATCCCGCCGCCGCGCGCAAGGCCCTTTCAGCGGAATGGGACATCACCATTACTCCGCTGGATACGTGCGGCCTCGTCACCCTCGACGGTGCGCGCTACCAAAAGATGCTCGCCTCGCGCGACCCCGTGGCCGCCACCATCATTGAGAACTACCGCCTCTGGAGCAAAGCCGGCAAAAACGGCGGCGCGGCCGAACATCATTCCTCGACCCTCTTCGATCCCGTGGCCGTCTATCTCGCCTTCTCCCAGCAATTCTGCAAGATGGAGCAATTGGGAATTCGCGTGACAGACGATGGCTCGACGGTGATCGACGGCGGCGCCAAGCAAATGAACGTCGCCACCGAATGGAAAAACCTGGACGGTTTCCGCGACCTGCTCGTGCAGCGCCTCTGCGGCTGATCCGCAAGGCAGGGCAAGGCTCCAGCCAAGCCATTCGTTTTCGGGACGCGCGAGCGCCACGATCCCCATTTATTCAGGACGTCGCGAAAAGTCACCCTGCCGCCCCATGCTAACCGCCGTCGCGGAAAGCGCGGGCAGCATAACCCCATCCGTCGAAAACGGCACCGGCACAATCTTAACCCGTTCCGGCGCCTCCCAATGATTAACCACATCCGGTTGCCGCGCGTCCCGCGAATCGCAAACCGCTTCGGCCGCGGCCACCCGCATCGCGGCGAACGATCCTTGCGGCTTGAACGAACAGGCGGCCGGCTCGTTCCTGGTATTGACGCAAAAAACCGTGAGCAATTTTCCGTCCCTGGACGCGCACGCAAAAGTGTCCAGCCCCCCTTCCGGCTGGGTGCAGCGAAGCGGAATCGGCTGAGCGTGGCGTGTGTAAAGTTGCATCACCCAATAGCTGGGCCGCTTGAGCACCCCCGCCGGGTCCGTCTCGATAATCGCGCCGCAATAGCTGTTGGCCATGTTGGAGCGGCAGGCGATTTTGGCCTTGTCCGAATGGCGCATAAGCACATGCAGGTAGCGCGCATTAGCCAGGGCCGCTCCCAGCGTCATTTGCCGGCCGCGCCCCAAGCCCCAATCCCCCGCGCTGGTGTTCCATTCCGTCACGCCGATCTTCACGTTTTCGCAGCCCGGCGTGCTGTCAATCATTTTGGAAATTCCGGCCAGGTCTTGATCGCACCAGGCCAGGTCCGTCGTGTAATGATGCGGGCAGACGCAAAAGATGTCCTTGCCATAGCCAGCCAGCAATTTTTGCGAGGGAAAGGATGTCAATAATTGAACGCCCGAGTCGGCCTGCTTCATCAGCCGCGCGAAATCCCCAAATTGGCTGAGATAGCGGGCGTCGTTCCCGTCGATTTCATTGCCCGCCTGCCAGTATTTGACACGGTACGGCGCCGGATGCCCGCCTGCCGCCCGCCGCGCGCCCCACTGCGAATCGGCCGGCCCGTTGCAGTATTCCACCAGGTCGCGCGCGCTTTCGGCCCCGTCGGAAAAGCTCAGGCATATGAGCGGCTCCGCGCCCACCCGCTCGCAAAACCGGCAAAACTCATCCACGCCAACGTCATTGGAATCAATCCGCCCCCAAATCTCGTTGCGGAAAGGCGCGCGCAGGTCGCGGTCGCCAATGCCATTTTTCCAACGGTATTGGCCGGGGTCGCAGCTCGAACCGCCCCAGCGAATGACGCCGGGATGAACGTCCCGGACGGCCTCCACCACGTCCCGCCGCCAGCCGTCCAGGTTATCGGCTGGCATAAGCGAGAGTTTGCCGGCCCAAAGGCTGCCCTTGCCTTCGGCGCGCAGTTCAAAGACGGCGCGATCCGTCAGCCCGCGCGAGCGCAGGCGCACGGAGTATTTTTTCCAGCCCGGCGTGGCGGCGGGCAGCTTGGCCGAGGCCAGCGTCATCCAAGAGCCATCCGGCAGCAGCGCTTTGAGAACCACCCGCGCTTTGGCCCCGGCATCGGACCGGAAATAGCCGGAGAATTCGTACTCCATATCCTTTTTGACGGCCAGGCCCGATTGCGCCACTGCCGGCGCCAGCCGGGCGCAACGCGCGCCATTGAAGGGATTGTTCGTCTCAATGCTCCACGACGGGCTGGCCTCCCAGGTGCGATCGCAGAAATCCGGCTTGCCATCGAAGTAAGACCAATTCGCGGCGGGGATGACGCCTGCAAAGGAACGGTCATTGAGCATTTCCGCCCACATGCCCGGCACGACGTCGTCCAGCAATTCAACAAAATTGCCAAAGAGCATCGGATCAATCGCGCCCGCCTGCATGGGCGTGGCCTCAATGACGATGGGTTCCGCGGCGTGAAGGCCGAATCCGGCGGCGACAATGGCTGCGGCCAGGCAAAAGAATCGCAGTCTCATGGGTAAAGCGAAAATGGGGCGGCCAACGGGACTCGAACCCGCTCTAATAATTTCGCAAATTTTCATAAAAATATAGTTTCACCTCGTAAAATGCGAGGGCATTTTTCGTTTCAAAAAAATCACCTCCATGAAGACTTATGAAGATTTACGAGGAAATCGAGTCAGGAACTGTCAGGAAACCACGAGCCTTGGATCAACGTTTCCGGGCGATGCAATAATTCACCAAGCGATGAGCTTTTCCCGGGTTTGGCGGTCGTCCCCTCCCAAGCCCGTCTCTCTTCCCCCCAAGCATCCATTACATAATCATCGCGGCAAATAATTCTGCGAGATGAACACCCTTTCTCCAACCACCCTTAATAATCTGCCAGCATGATCAAATCACCCTTTGAAAAAGATTATGTCCGCCAGTTCGAGGCCGTCGCTGTTTCTGATAGTTCCCAACTCGTGAAGCGATTGGATGGCGGGCTTGAAATCTTGGGCGGCAGGGATGATGACCGTAGCCAAGGCCGGGAATGGATGGAGATGTTTTTGAAACCAAAGGTCATTGGGAGGAGGTTTTGAGGCCAGCACTGATATAGCCTAGCCTCATTTTTGCAAGAATCCGGACCCCATGCCGTATTGAAAGCATGATATTCTTGATTCCATATTAGCCAGGGCGGTGCTGGTTGGTTCGGGCGTCGTCGTTGCAAAATCCGTTTGTGATCGGACCGAGATTGAGCGGGAGAGGTTGGAGTTGGAAAAGGAAAGGACCAAGGCTCCACCCAAGCCGCCACCACGGCCAGCATGACAAAATTGTAATATCACTGAAAGAAATGGGTAAGGTGAAGCGGCAAGACTGTTCGCTGTAAAGCTTAACCCGAGACTTTGCATGAAAACGATGGGTTTGGAAGGGACTGAAACTAATTTGGCTTGAGCGGGTTCATTTAACAAACATGAATATGAATATCAAATCGCAGCCGGAGCAACAAATGAAGACGACCAGATCGAATCGTCCAGATATTGAAACCTTGCCAGAAGGAGCCAAAAAGATGCTCCTGATCTCCGAGGCTCACTTTTCCCATCAGCCCGGATCTCCTCATCCAGATCAAGGCTCGCCAATCAAACCCAATTCGAGGAGACCATTGACCTTCGGCGATTTCGTGGCAGGCGTTTATCATACCTGGGGCAAACGCAAGGCCAAAGGAATCGTTCAACTCGCCCTCAAAATGAACGTGGTTGAGTTTCGCGGCACAGAACGGTTTGTGATTTCTTGAAACCCTTCAACGAAATCACCAGTTGCCGAGTTGGTCATGCGCTGTTGCCCTGGTCCTTTCGCCGTTTAGAGGGTGCCTTATCCTCCCACCTGCTTCGATGAGTAAATGATCCCCGCCCAAAGGGCGGGGATCATTTACTTCCTTTTTTTGCTCAAATTTTAACTTTCGCGCCCAGTATTATGTGCCTAGGGGTTGGACATTGGCTGTCCATGTGAATAACTTTTGCCATAGGTTTCGCTTTTTTTTGGTACACAATGGGTGGTGGTGCTGCACGGTAGGCACAACAAAATGTGGACGGATTCAGTCACTTTCGGATGGACGCTTGGGATAATTTGCTTTTTAATGCCCGAGAAAACCGGCAAAGCGTGAACGCGCCAAATATGCCATCATTATCAAATAGCGTCAAAATGTGCCTCGTTGAGAGTTTAGAATCGGCCCTTGCGAGAGCAAATACGGAGCGCCCCGTCTCCGCATGGCTGAAAAAGCACCCTCTCGTCATTTCGCGTGTGGTCGGGGGCCACCCCGGCAAGGTTGTGGCCGAATTTCCTTTCGGGTCCGACTGGCCGCGTATAAAAAAAAGCCCGGCGCCTGCGCGCGCATCTGGTTTTCCTCGATGAGAGCGGGTTCATGCTCATTCCGCCGGTGCTGCGCACATGGGCGCCCAAAGGCCGCACTCCGGTGCTGCGGCACAGCTATC
>DASXZY010000071.1:0-183237 GCA_036501625.1 Verrucomicrobiia bacterium | reverse complement strand
CAGAACGTCGTGAGACAGTTCGGTCCTTATCCACTGTGGGCGCAGGAAACTTGAGGGGTTCATTCTCTAGTACGAGAGGACCGAGAATGACGCACTTCTGGTGTGGCAGTTGTTCCGTCAGGGGCAGCGCTGCGTAGCCATATGCGGAAGAGATAAGCGCTGAAAGCATCTAAGTGCCAAGCTCATCCCAAGATAATGTTTCCCGGACGCAAGTCCCTAAAGACCCCCGGTAGACCACCGGGTTGATAGGTTAGGCGTGCAAGCGGAGTAATCTGTTTAGCGGACTAATACTAATCGGTCGTGCGGCTTGATTGCTTCTTTTCCTTCACAGGAAAATGAGCGATTTCAACTCGCGAATTAGGTTTGCATCCCGTTTCGTTCTATGTGTAGTTTTCAGCGAATATTCCTGGAATCGCTTCCAGCACGTTCTTTTGATTTTTTTTGGTGGCTATGAAACTGTGGCCCGACCCGTTCCCATCCCGAACACGGCCGTCAAACACAGTCTTGCCGATGGTAGTGGTTGTATAGCTTCCGCGAGAGTAGGTCGCCGCCAGATCTTTCCAAAAAAGCCGAAACATTAATTTGTTTCGGCTTTTTTCTTTTTCCGTCATTGCCAGAATTCCATCCTCCGGCCACAATGCGCGGCCAACATCATCAATCAATTATGGCTATTTATCGCGAATCCCAATTGCAGGAGATTTCCAAGCAATTCCAAATCTACGGCGAAATCCTCCATGCCGAAACTTGCAAGATCGGCCACATTAACGAAACCTATTCTGCCACCTACGACCAGGGCGGCACCCGCGTCCGTTACATCCACCAAAAAATCAACCAAACTGTTTTCAAGGAGCCGGCCAAGGTCATGGAAAACGTCTCCCGCGTGACGGCCCATCTGCGGCACAAACTGGCCGGGCTTAACGCGAGGGACATTACCCGCCGCTGCCTGACCATCGTGCCGACGCGCGAGGGCGGCACATATTACACTGATAAAGCCGGCGAATACTGGCGGACGTTCGTTTTTGTAGAGGGGGTGCAAACGTTTGAATCCGTCCAATCGCCCCGCCAGGCTTGCGAGGCAGGCAAGGCTTTCGGATTTTTTCAGAATTTGCTGGTGGATCTGCCGGGCGGGCGGCTGGCGGACACCATTCCACACTTTCACCACACCCGCAAACGCTTCCAGGCGCTGCAACAATCGGTAGACAACGACCACGTCAACCGCGCCGCGTCGGCCAAGGCGGAAATTGACTTTGCCGTCAGGCGCGAGGCCATCGTCGATACGATCCTCAACGCCCTTTCCGCCAAAAAGCTCCCGGAGCGCATTACCCACAACGACACCAAGTTCAACAACGTCATGCTCGACACCGTCACCGGCGAAGCCATGTGCGTGGTGGACTTGGACACCGTCATGCCCGGCTGCGTCCTTTATGATTTTGGCGACATGGTGCGCACCACCACCAGCCCCACGCTGGAGGACGAACTGGATTTGTCGAAAGTGAAGTTGCAAATGGCCATGTACAAGAAGCTTGCGGAAGGTTATCTTTCAACGGCGGGCGCATTCCTTACTAAAGCGGAACGGGCGCACATCGCTTTCGCGGGCAAATTGGTGACGTTCACCATCGGCCTGCGCTTCCTGACAGATCATCTGGCGGGGGACACCTACTTCCGCATTCACCGCCCCGGCCACAATCTGGACCGCTGCCGCACCCAGTTCAAGCTGGTGGAATCCATCGAGCACCAGGAAGAATCCATGCAATCGTACGTGGATAAGCTGTCGCGATGAGCGTCGAACTCATCAACACCGGCACCGAACTGCTCTTGGGCCGTGTTCTCAACACTCATCAACAATGGCTTTGCCGCCAACTGGCGGACCTGGGTTACGAAGTCAGCCGGCAAACGTGCGTGGCGGACCAGCCCCGGCAGATCGAAGCGGCGGTGCGGGAATCGCTTGCGCGCGCGCGGCTGGTGATCGTCACCGGCGGACTCGGCCCGACTTCCGATGATATTACGCGGGACCTGATCGCGGCGATGCTCGGCCGCGAACTCGTTTGCGACCATGCGACACTGGCGCACATCGAGAAATTCTTTTCGGCGCGCCATCGCGCCATGCCGGAGAACGTGAAAGTGCAAGCGATGATACCGGCCGGCGCGCGCATCCTGGCCAATCCGAACGGCACCGCCCCGGGGCTGGCCATCGAGGCGCGGCCCAATCCGTTCGACGCGGCCGGTCGCACGGCGCTTTTGATTCTCCTGCCCGGGCCGCCGCGCGAATTGCGCCCGATGTTTACTGACTCGGTCATTCCGCTCCTGGCGCGCGAATTCCCGCCGCCAGAAACGTTAGTGAGCGTCACTTTGAAAACCACTGGCATGGGCGAATCGATGGTGGAGGAAAGGATTGCGGGCCCATTGAGCGCACTGGTGCAAGGCCGATTGGAATTGGGCTACTGCGCGCGCATTGGTGAAGTGGAAGTGCGCCTTTCCGCCCGCGGCTCCGAAGCGGCGAAGACCGTTCAACAGGCCGAGTCCATCGTGCGCCAGCGGTTGGGCGGGATTATTTTTGGCATGGGCGATGAGATAATCGAATCGGTCGTGGTAAGAATGTTGACTGAACGGTCCCGCACCCTGGGCCTGGCTGAGTCTTGCACCGGCGGAATGGCGGCGCATCGTTTGACCAACGTGCCGGGAGCATCTGCCGTTTTAAAGTGCGGCCTTGTCACATATAGCAACGAAGCCAAGCGGGAATTCCTCGGCGTCACCGCGGCCACGCTGGAGGAACATGGCGCGGTCAGTGAAGTGGTGGCCCGCCAAATGGCCGAGGGAGCGCGCCGCCGGTGCGGAACGGATTATGCGATTTCCATCACCGGCATCGCCGGGCCGTCGGGCGGCGCCGAAGGCAAGCCTGTTGGGACGGTTTTCATCGCGCTGGCGGATGCTTCGGGTGCGTCGGCCAAAAAATATTTCAACCCATTTGACAGGGAGACGTTCAAATACGTCACATCGCAACAGGCCCTGGACATGCTGCGGAACGCGATGTTGAAATAGCGTGAAACTTTCCGTCAAAAGCGATTACGCCGCTCGCGCCGTTCTTTGGCTCTGCCAGCATTACCAGGATGGCTCCGCGCGCACCGTTGAGGAAATGGCGGGCGCGGAGGGCATTCCGCCGAATTACCTGGTGCAAATTCTGATTGAACTCAAGTCTGCCAACATCGTCAAGAGCCAGCGCGGCAAAGCCGGCGGCTACCTGCTGGCGCGGCCGCCGGCGGAAATCACTTTGGGCGACGTGCTGCGCTGCATTCACGGGGAGATTTTTGACTCGCCCGGATTAAACTCCCCGCAAAGCCCCGCCGAGCTGCGCGACGCCTGGCTCCGCTTGCGCCAGGCCGTCAACAAGGAGGCCGATTCGATTACCTTTCAGCAATTGGTCGAAAACGCGGACGCAAAGGGGAAGATGTATTATATTTGACTGTGATATTTCTTCAATTCCCGTTTTTCGATGGATTGGAGGCTTTCCACGACTTCCAGCGCGATGGCCCGATGATAATAGATGGAGAACTCCCTTTTCTCGCCGACAAAGGAAAAGCTGACCGGGATTATCACCGGCGCCAGGATGCCATGGCCACGAGCATTTCGGCCATGATGGTTCCGCGCTGTTTTAAGTTCGCCTTCATTGAATGAGAGAAGTCAGAATTCCAAAGACCCCGGCGGCGATCAATCCGGCCGCAGCCCATTCCACAGAACCAGGCCGGTGATGGCGATTTGGGAGGCCGTTTGCTGCTGCTGAAAAGCCCTGGCGTCCAACGATTCCATCCAGCCCTCCAAGGCCGGTCGAAAACCGCCTTGTTGCGCGGCCGCATTGGCCAGGCGCCACTGGAATTCGCCGGCTTTGTCAAATCTCCGCAACGCCGTTTGAAGCGGCTGTCCGGCCGCAAGGTCCCGGACGGCGCGGCGCGCGTGCTTGATGAAAATATTGTTGGCAGTGGCTTCGGCGGCCAGAGTGACGGCGGCAGGTTCGGCATTTCCGCGCAAGCATAAGAGAAAGCATGGCGCAGAAATCCCACTGGAAGCGCCGCCGCCGCCACGGGAAAGCGTAAAGAATCCGGTCGCGCAATCCGGCCCACCGATGCGCGGACGGGCCGCGAGCGTAGAACCAGACCCACGCCCAAAGACAGGTGGCCATATAATATGGGTCTTCTGATAATAGCCGCCCAGCATCGTGAGAATGGCGGACAGGTTGTTGCTCTCGACTCCGACACGCGCCATTTGATTGTAAAATTCCGGCAACTGGCGTCCCGCGAGAGCTTCATTCAGCAGCGTGCCGCGGCTTAAGCCGGCCTCCAGCGCCTCGAACTCCGCGCGAAACTTGCCGCGCCGCATTCCCGGGCACGTTTGCCGCAAGGCCGGTTCCAGCGGGATGCCTGATTTCAACATGCCCGCCAACTGGTGGTTCAAAAACGCAAATTCGTCGTATTTCACCGCTTAATTCGACAGGGCAGGGCGGGCGCCATCACGGGCGCGATTGCTATTTTTGGGCGGCTTTTCCAATTTTAATCGTCGTGTTCATACTAGTCCGAATCCAGTTGGTGTGATGAAATCGGTCTTTACTTATGCGCGTCTCTCTCATATGAGTAAGACGCATCGGCCTATATGATTGACTTTAAGCAGTTCGAGTTCTGGTTTGTGACGGGCAGCCAGCACCTTTATGGCCCCAAGGCGCTGGATAAGGTTGTAGCGAACGCGCGGCAAATCGCCGGCGTTCTGGATGGATCGGCGGAAATTCCCGCGGCCGTCCTTTTCCAACCGGTGATCAAAAGCGCGGAAGAGGCGACCGCTCTCTGCCTGCGGGCCAACGCGGACCCCAACTGCGCCGGATTGATTACCTGGTGCCACACTTTCTCGCCGTCCAAAATGTGGATCAATGGCCTTCGCCTCCTGCGCAAGCCGCTGCTTCATTTTCATACCCAGCATAATCGCGATATTCCGTGGTCCACGATCGACATGGATTTCATGAACCTGAACCAGGCCGCGCACGGCGACCGGGAACACGGTTTCATTATGAGCCGCATGAGGCTCAATCGGAAAGTCGTCGTCGGCTTTTGGCGCGAAGCGGACGTACAGGCGCGCATTGGCGCGTGGACTCGCGCGGCGGCGGCCTGGCACGATTGGCAGGGCGCGAAATTCTGCCGGTTCGGCGACAACATGCGCGAAGTGGCCGTGACCGAAGGCGACAAAGTTTCGGCCCAAATACAATTGGGCTATTCGGTCAACGGCTATGGCGTGGGCGATCTGGCGCGCCAGGTGCAAAAAGTGAGCGAGAGCGAAATCGAGCGGCTGACGAAGGATTACCAGGGCGCGTACAACCTTGCCCCGGGTTTGCGCGCGGGCGGGGCCATGCGGGAATCGTTGCGCGAGGCGGCGAGGATCGAGGCGGGACTGCGGGCATTCTTGACAGCAGGCGGATTCAAGGGATTCACGGATACGTTTGAAGATTTGCACGGGCTGGCTCAATTGCCCGGCCTGGCGGTGCAGCGGCTCATGGCCGACGGCTACGGCTTTGGCGCCGAGGGCGATTGGAAAACAGCCGCGCTGGTGCGCGCGATGAAAGTGATGGGCGCGGGCCTCAAAGGCGGCGTCTCCTTCATGGAGGATTACACGTATCACATGGAGCCGGGCAAAATGAAAGTGCTCGGCGCGCACATGCTGGAGATTTGCCCTTCCATTGCCGCGGGCAAGCCCTCGGTCGAGGCGCATCCGCTGGGCATTGGCGGCAAGGCCGACCCGGTCCGGCTCGTTTTCGATACGCCGCCCGGACCGGCCCTCAATGCCTCCATGATCGACCTCGGCCAGCGTTTTCGCCTGCTCATCAATGAAGTCGATGTCGTTCGCCCGGACAAGCCGCTGCCAAAACTTCCGGTCGCGCGCGCGGTCTGGAAATGCCGGCCCGATCTTCCGACGGCGGCCGCAGCTTGGATTTACGCCGGCGGCGCGCATCACACCGGTTTCAGCCCGTGTGTCACGACCGAGATGCTGGAGGACTTCGGGCAAATCGCGGGCCTGGAAACCGTTATTATTGACAATAAGACTTCGGTGCGCGAGTTCCTCAAGGAATTGCGCGCCAACGAGGCTTATTACGCGCTGGCCCGCGGTTTCATTTCCTGATTCATGACTCCCACTTACACCATCGGCCTGGACTTCGGCACCAATTCCGTCCGGGCGCTTATAGTTGACACGTCCGACGGGCGCGAAGTCGCCACCGCTGTTTGGGATTACAAACACGGCGAGGCTGGCGTGATTCTTTCGCGCGATCCCAATCTGGCGCGGCAGCATCCGGCCGATTACCTCAAAGGAACGGAGAACTCCATCCGGCGCGCGTTGAAGGAAGCGCAAAAAAAAGTGCGCGGATTCAAGGCGGAGCAGGTGGCGGGCATTGGCGTGGATACCACGGGCAGCACGCCCTTGCCGGTCGATGAGAAGGGCGAGCCGCTGGCGTTCAAGAAGCGCTTCGCCAACAACCCGGCGGCGATGGCCTGGCTTTGGAAGGACCACACTAGCGTGGCCGAGGCGGCCGAGATCACCGAACTGGCCAAGCGAATCCGCCCGCAATACCTGGCCAAATGCGGCGGCACCTATTCAAGCGAATGGTTCTTCAGCAAAATCCTGCATTGCCTGCGCGTGGCGCCGGAAGTTTTTGACGCTGCCGGTTCCTGGGTGGAATTGGCCGATTACATCCCGGCCGCGCTGACGGGCACGCAGGCGCGCGAACATTTTACGGCCGGCATTTGCGCGGCGGGCCACAAGGCGATGTATAACGAGAGCTGGGGCGGATATCCCGACCGCGAATTCCTCTCCAAACTTTCGCCCAAACTCGGCGCGTTGCGCGAGCGTCTCTGCGCCAAGGCCCGTGACATCAGCCATGAGGCGGGCCGCCTGACGCCGGCTTGGGCCGCGCGGACGGGATTGCGCGAGGGCGTCCCGGTAGCCATCGGCGCCTTCGACGCGCACCTGGGCGCCATCGGCGCGGGCATTGCTCCGGGGACGCTGGTCAAGATCATCGGCACCAGCACCTGCGACATCGCCGTGGCGCCGTCGCGCGGGAAATTGGCGGACGTTCCCGGCCTGTGCGGCATCGTCAACGGCAGCGTATTGCCAGATTGCTATGGCCTGGAGGCGGGGCAATCGGCGGTGGGCGATATTTTCAATTGGTTCGTCAATTATATTGAACCCGGCGGCAAGCAAGCCGGCTCGCATGAATCTTTAACGAAGGCGGCCGGGCAGTTGCGGGCGGGGGAATCGGGCTTGCTCGCCTTGGACTGGAATAACGGCAATCGCACGGTGCTGGTCGATCAGCGTTTGACCGGCCTGCTGCTGGGCCAGACGCTTTACACGACGCCGGCCGAAATTTATCGCGCGCTCATTGAGGCGACCGCTTTCGGCGCGCTGACCATCATCAACCGATTTGAAGAATACGGCGTGCGGATTTCCCAGGTTGTCAACTGCGGCGGCATCGCGGAGAAAAATCCGCTGGTCATGCAAATTTACGCCGACGTGACAGGCCGCCCGATGAAAGTCTCGCGCTCGGCCCAAACGTGCGCGCTGGGGGCGGCGGTGGCCGCGGCCGTGGTCGGCGGGGCGCATAAGGATTTCGCGTCCGCCATCGACGCCATGACCGGCCTCAAGCCGCGCGTATTCAAGCCGGCCGCGGCCGCGCACGCGGTTTATCGCGATTTGTTTTCGCTTTACTCGGTCTTGCACGACGCCTTCGGCAAGGCGCGCTGGCAGGGCAGCCTGCATTCGGTGATGAAACAACTGATCGACCTGCGCAACCGCGTCCGCGCCTGACCCCATGTTGGAATCCCTCAAACAATCCGTTTGCCGGGCCAACCTCGCGCTGGTCAAAGAGGGATTAGTTGTGCAAACCTGGGGCAACGCCAGCGGATTGGACCGTGCGCGCGGCCTGATGGTCATCAAACCTTCGGGCGTTGAATATTCCGTTTTGAAACCCGCGCAGATGGTCGTGCTGGCCTTGGACAGCGGCAAAGTGGTGGAGGGAAAACTCAAACCCAGTTCGGACACGGAAACCCATTTGGAATTGTACCGGGCCTTCCGCGGCATCGGCGGCGTGGTCCATACGCACAGCCTTCACGCCACCGCGTGGGCTCAAACCGGCCATCCCATCCCGGCCCTGGGCACGACCCAGGCGGATTATTTCCACGGCGAAGTTCCCTGCACGCGGCGGATGACGCCGGCGGAAATCAAAACGGATTACGAATGGAACACCGGGCGGGTCATCGTGGAGCGATTCAAGGGATTGGACCCGCTGCATCATCCGGCCGTTTTGGTGGCCAATCACGGGCCGTTCACCTGGGGCGCGAATGTGGAGGAAGCTGTGCATAACGCCTCCGTGCTGGAATTCCTGGCGCGGCTGGCCGCCCAGACGCTGCATCTGCATCCGGCTGCGCCGGCAATGCAGGATGAATTGCGCGACAAACATTTTTTCCGCAAGCATGGCCCCTCGGCCTATTACGGACAAACAAAGCGAACGAAACAAGCACATTAAAAATATGAGAACAATGAGCACCATGATCGGAAATATGCTGGCTTTGGGCGCCAGCGCGGCCCTGCTGGCCGGTTGCAGCAGCCCCGGCAATTCGGGAGGTTCCATTATGAGAGAGCCGTTTGGCACGGCGCCGGATGGCCAGCCCGTGGAAATTTTCACGCTGCGCAACAAAAACGGCATCGAAGCGCGCATCATGACTTATGGCGGCATCCTTGTTTCTCTCAAGACGCCGGATCGGAGCGGAGCGCTGGGCGACATTGTGCTTGGTTACGACAACTTGGATTCGTACGTGAAGAACAGCCCTTATTTCGGCGCGCTCATCGGGCGTTACGGCAATCGCATTGCCAAGGGGCATTTCAGCTTGGACGGATCTGAATACACGCTGGCCACCAATAACTATCCCAACGCCCTCCACGGCGGTGACAAGGGTTTTGACAAACACGTTTGGACGGCGACCGTCCCCACCGATACCCATAATCCCATGCTGATTCTCAAATACCTGAGCAAGGATGGCGAGGAAGGCTACCCCGGCAATATGGAAGTGACCGCCACCTACACGCTCCAGCCTGATAACACGCTCCGCCTGGAATACCGGGCCACGACCGACAAAGATACCGTGGCAAATTTGACCGAGCATTCCTATTTCAATCTGGCCGGACATGGCACCATCCTCAATCATTTGGTGCAGATTTTCGCCAATGACTACACGCCGGTCGATTCCACGCTCATTCCCACGGGGCAATTGGCGCCGGTCGAAGGAACGCCCTTTGATTTCCGCAAACCGGCCGCCATCGGCGCGCGCATCGGAGAGGACAATGAACAGCTAAAATTCGGCGGCGGTTACGACCACAATTGGGTCATCAACAAACCCTTCGGCGAAATGGGGCTGATGGCGCGGGTGGTCGATCCTGAAAGCGGGCGCGTGCTGGAAATTTCCTCCACCGAGCCGGGCCTGCAATTCTACTCCGGCAATTTTCTGGACGGCACGATCACGGGCAAAGGCGGGCGGGTTTACGAGCATCGCGCGGCGTTCTGCATGGAACCGCAGCACTACCCCGATTCCCCGAACCATCCGGACTTCCCCACGACCGAACTGAAGCCGGGCCAAGTTTATCACAACACGATCCTCTACCATTTTTCCGTCGAGCATTGAGGAAATATGAATAATATTATGTTTGCCGCGGCCGGAACCTCGGTCTTGACCGGCGTGGACTGGCTGGCCATCGCGTGCTATTTCGGCGTGCTTTTTTGCGTCGCATGGTGGGTGGTCAAGAAGGGCAAGGACAATGCCGCTGACTTCTTCCTGGCCGGCCGCAACCTGAGTTGGTGGGTCATTGGGGCGTCCATTTTCGCGTCGAACATTGGAAGCGAACATATCGTGGGCCTGGCCGGTTCCGGGGCCAAGGATGGCGTGGCGCTGGCGCATTATGAATTGCACGCCTGGTGCCTGCTGGTGCTGGCCTGGGTTTTCGTGCCGTTCTATGCCCGCTCGCTTGTGTTCACCATGCCGGAATTTCTTGAAAGGCGTTTTTCCGCGCCATCGCGCTACGTGCTCTCAATCGTGTCGCTGATCACGTTTATCGTTTCCAAAATCGCGGTGGGCATTTTCGCGGGCGGCGTGGTTTTCCAGACGCTTCTGCCGGAATTGAGCATCCACATGGGAGGCATTGACTTGGACAGCTTTTGGATTGGCTCGGTGCTGGTCATCGTCTTGACCGGGCTTTACACTGCTCTGGGCGGAATGCGCGCCGTCGCCTACAATGATGCGGTGCAAGTTGTCGTTTTGATCGGCGGTTCGGCGCTGTTGACGATTTATGGGCTGGTGCAACTCGGCGGCTGGGGAGAATTGAAACGCCTGTGCGGGTCGGACATGTTCAATTTGTGGAAGCCGTTGCTGCCGCCGGGCGTGGCAGGTTCGTGGGCGCCGGTGCTGGAGAAAAACGCCAGCGGGCAGATCATCAAGGAGGCTTGGTATTTCAACGGCGCGTTTCCCTGGCTGGGCATGGCGATTTGCGCCCCGGTCATTGGGCTCTGGTATTGGTGCACTGACCAATACATCGTGCAGCGGGCTTTGGGCGCCCCGAATGAGCAAACGGCCAGGCGCGGCAGCATCTTCGCCGCCTTCCTGAAACTGTTTCCCGTTTACCTTTTTATCATTCCCGGCCTGATTTGCTACGCGCTGGCCAAGAGTGGCAAAGTGCCGGGGCTGGCCAGTGTTTATGACCCGGCCACCGGCCACGCCACGGCCGCGGCCCAGGGCGCCTTTCCGCTGATGGTGGCGCATCTCCTGCCGCCGGGATTGCGCGGCATCGTCGTTGCCGGTTTGCTCTCGGCGTTGATGGGATCGCTGGCCGGAGTATTCAACGCCTGTTCGACGCTTTTCACGGTGGACATTTACGAGAAAATCCGGCCCAAGGCCTCGCAGGCGGAATTGGTGCGCATGGGCCGGATTGCCACGATCGTGATGGTGGTTATTGCCATGCTGTGGATACCCGTGGTCAAAGGCAAAACAGGCCTTTACGACTACCTGCAATCGGTGCAAGGCTATCTGGCCCCGCCGGTTTTCGTCGTCTTTTTCTTCGGTGTCTTTTGGAAGCGGCTCAACGCCCAAGGCTGTCTTTGGGCCATGATTGTCGGCTTTGTCATCGGCCTCTTTCGCATGGGCGTGGATACCATGGTTACGACCGGCTCGGTCTTCGAGCAAGGCTCGTTTTTGTGGGTTGTCAATAACATTCAATTCCAATACTTCAGCATCCTCATCACCATCGTTTCCGCGATCGTCATGGTTCTGGTCAGTTACGCCACGGCCGAGCCTGATTACGCCAAAATCGGCGGTTTGACATTCGGCACCGAATCGACTGAGGACCGCGCCAAAACCCGCGCCAGTTGGAGTGCCAGGGAAGTGGTCGCATCGGTGGTCGTGCTGGCTGCTATTATTGGCGCGTATTTGTACTTCACGGGATCTTAATCCTTCGCAGTCAAAGGATTAGAATGGCAAAAAGGACTTTGTGAAAAAAAGCACAAAGTTCTTGCGCCAGCCGGTTTTCGGATGTTTAGTACGGGCATGGTTCAGGTTTGATGTCCCATGCAAACTAAGACGGAAATCGGCTATAATTCAAAAGTGGAAGGGGACGTGGTCCACACGAAACTCGATGCGGCTGTCAATTGGTTCCGCAAAAACTCCCTGTGGCCCATGCCCATGGGGCTGGCCTGTTGCGCCATTGAGTTGATGGCGGCCGGCGCCAGCCGCTTTGATATCGCCCGCTTCGGCGCGGAAGTGATGCGCTTTTCCCCCAGGCAATCCGATGTCATGATCGTGGCCGGGACGGTGACTTACAAAATGGCCTTGGCCGTGCGGCGGATTTACGAGCAAATGGCCGAGCCTAAATGGGTCATCGCCATGGGCGCCTGCGCCTCCACCGGCGGCATGTACCGCAGTTACGCTGTGTTGCAGGGAGTGGATACGATCATTCCGGTCGATGTGTATGTCTCCGGCTGTCCCCCCCGCCCGGAGGCGTTGCTGGATGCTTTGATTAAATTGCAAGGAAAGGTGAGCCGGGAGCCGTTTCTTTCCCTGCAAATGCAGCGGAGCGCCTGAGCGCCCCTGCTTATTTTCGGATTTTCATGGACGCGCGCGAACTTGCCCAACAATTGAAGACACGATTTGGAGACCTCATCTCCGAACCGGCGGAGTTTCGCGGCGAAATCACCGTCCAACTTTCCGATGCGGACCGCATCACCGATGTCTGTGATTTTGCCAAAAAGCAGCTTGCCTTTGATTTCCTAACCGACGTCAGCAGCATCGACCATTATGGAAGCGATCCGCGTTTTACGGTCGTTTATCATCTTTACGGTTACGGGCATCATTGCCATTTGCGCATCAAGACCGACGTGGGTGAGGAAAAGTCAGAATTGCCCACCGTGACTGGCGTCTGGCGGACGGCTGACTGGCACGAACGCGAAGTGTTCGACATGATGGGCATCCGTTTTCGCGGCCATCCCGATTTGCGCAGAATTTTGATGTGGGACGGCTATCCGTATTATCCGTTGCGCAAGGATTTCCCGCTCTCCGGCAAGCCATCGGATGCGCCGGAAGTGGCGTTTACAAAAATCGCGCCGCAGGAAGGCGGCCCGTTCGTGACCATCGCGGGCGGCAACAGCAGCACGGCTCGCGAGCCGCGCGTGCGCTTGCCGGAAACCGACGACGTCGAACTGAACGCGCGGCTGGAGCGCAGGCCGGACATCAAGGAAGCGCACGGTCATTCTTTCGGCCCCGGCGTGGTCGGCAAGGAGGACAAGCCATGAGTTCCGCCCAGGAAATTATCGTGAAGGAGCCCGCGGACCGCGCGGCCGAGGCGGCGCAGGCGTTGCAGGAGATTGACGGCCAAAAGATGGTGCTGAACATGGGGCCGTCCCATCCCGCCACCCACGGCGTGCTTCGAATCGTTCTCGAATTGGACGGGGAAATCATCACCAAGGCGGCGCCAGACATTGGCTTTCTGCATCGCGGCGATGAGAAGATCGCCGAAAACATGACGTATAACCAGTTCATCCCTTACACGGATCGGCTGGATTATCTCGCGCCGCTGGCCAACAACGTTGCCTACGCGCTGGCCGTCGAGAAATTGATCGGCATCGACCGCTCGCTGCCGCCGCGCTGCCAATATATCCGCGTGATCTGTTGCGAACTGGCGCGGGTTTCCGCCCATTTGCTGGGGCTGGGTTCCCTCGCGATGGATGTCGGGGCGCTGACGGTTTTCTTGTACACGTTTACGCAACGGGAAACCATTTACAATTTGATCGAATCGTTGACAGGCGCGCGGTTCACCACTTCCTACACGCGGGTGGGCGGCGTCACGCGCGACCTGCCGCCCGGATGGACCGGCCAATGCCGGAAATTCCTGGAGGAAGTCGTCGCCAACATTGACGAGACGGAGCAACTGCTCTCTCGCAACCGAATCTTTGTCGATCGCACGCGGGACGTCGGCCACATTTCGCGCGAGGACGCCATCGATTACGGCTTGACCGGCCCGAACCTGCGCGGCAGCGGTGTGGAATTCGACTTGCGCAAGGCGCACCCCTATTTGGTTTACGATCAGTTGGAATTCGACATTCCCATTGGTTCGGTCGGGGATTGTTATGATCGTTACATGGTGCGGATTGAAGAGATGCGGCAAAGCGTCCGGCTTTTGCGCCAGTGCCTGGATAAAATTCCCGGCGGCCCCGACAACGCATCCAAAGAGCCGTTCCACGTCGCCGATGGGAAAATTTTCCTGCCGTCCAAGAAAAAAGTGATGACGAGCATGGAGGAATTGATCCACCAATTTATTCTGGTGACCGAAGGCCCCAACGCGCCGCCCGGCGATGTCTATTTCAGCGCGGAGAATCCCAAAGGCGAATTGGGTTTTTACATTCACAGCAAGGGCGGGGGAACGCCGCACCGGTTGAAAATCCGCGCGCCCTCGTTTTGCAACCTGAGCATTCTGCCGCATGTGCTGCCCGGCCACATGTTGAGCGACACCGTGCCGATTTTTGGCTCCATCGACTTTGTCATGGGAGAATGCGATCGATAACGATGAACACGACTTTTTCAGTGCCGGCGGAGATGGAAGCGGAATTGGACGAATTGGCCGCGCATTACCCGCAGAAGCGGAGCGCGTCACTCATGTTTTTGCACGCGTTCCAGGAACGTTTCGGATGCATCTCGCCGGAGGCGATGGAGTGGACGGCCAAAAAGCTGGGGCTGGAGCCGATCAATATTTACGAATTGGTGACCTTCTATCCGATGTTCCGGCAGGAGAAGGAAAAGGTGGGCCGTTACCAGCTCAAGGTTTGCCGGACGCTCAGTTGCGCGTTGGGCGGCAGCGCGGCGTTGCGGGCGCACCTGTGCCGGAAACTAGGGTTGAACGAATCGGAGCACGGCGCGCAATCCACGCCCGACGGCAAATACACGGTCGAATTTGTCGAGTGCCTGGCCAATTGCGGCGTCGCCCCCGTGATGATGTGCAACGAGGATTTTTACGAAAATGTTTCGACGGGCAAGGCGGACGACGTGCTGGCCAAATGCAAATGAAAATGCGCCGCGAAAATTGGCTGCCCGACATGGATTTGAACCATGACAAACAGATTCAGAGTCTGTTGTGCTACCGTTACACCATCGGGCAAACGCGCAGGTGAAAAATAGTGTTTTTTTGGCGGGAGTCAAGCTATGCCGCAAGAATACAAGCTCATTTTAAAATACGCCGATCAGCCGGGATACACGCCGGACATCGAATGCTATTCGCGCAACGGCGGCTATGAGGCTTTGAAAAAGGCCCTGGCCATGCCGGCCAAAGAGCTGCCTGACGGCAAAAAAGTTTCGCCCCAGGAGCAAATCCGCGAGGAAGTGAAGCTTTCCGGCCTGCGCGGGCGCGGCGGCGCGGGCTTTTCGTGCGGGTTGAAATGGTCGTTTGTCGATCGCAAAAGCGCCAAGCCCATCTACTTGATTTGCAACGCGGATGAATCGGAGCCGGGCACGTTCAAAGACCGGCAGATCATGTACAAGGACCCGCACCAGTTGATCGAGGGCATGATCATTTCGTGTTTCGCCAACGATGTTCACCTGGCCTACATATACATTCGCGGCGAGATGCCCGATGGCGCGCGCCTGCTCAATCGCGCGCTGGCCGAGGCGCGCGAAGCCAATTACCTCGGCAAAAACATCCTCGGCCGCGGCTACGATTTGGAAATTTACGTCCATCGCGGCGCGGGCGCTTATATCTGCGGCGAGGAGACCGGGTTGATCGAATCCCTGGAAGGAAAGCGGGCCTACCCGCGCATCAAGCCGCCTTATTTTCCGGCGGTGCTGGGCCTTTACCAATGCCCGACCATTGTCAACAACGTTGAAACCCTCGCCACCGTCAAACATATCGTTCTCATGGGCGCCCAGGCTTACGCGCAGCTTGGCACGCCCAACAATACCGGCACCCGCATCGTTTCCGTCAGCGGGCACGTCCGCAGGCCGGGCTACTACGAGGTTGAAGTCGGCAAGGCCACGCTGGGAGAATTGATTTTCCATGAGAATTTCGGCGGCGGTTTGCGCGAAGGGCGGAAGTTGAAGGCGGTCATTCCGGGCGGTTCCTCCGCGAAGGTTTTCAAGGCGGGCGAAAAATTCAAAATGAAACGCAAAGGGCCAGACGGCCAGCCCGCCATGGTCGAAGTCGATATGCTGGATGTCCCTTACGATTTCGATTCGCTCCAGCAAGCTGGCAGCATGTCCGGTTCGGGCGCGATCATCGTTATGGATGACACGACGGACATCGTCGAGGCGCTGGCCAACGTGGCGGAATTTTACGCGCACGAAAGCTGCGGCCAATGCACGCCCTGCCGCGAAGGTTCCCTGTGGCTTTCCAAGGCGCTCCATCGCATGGCCCGCGGGCATGGCCGCCAGCAGGATGCCAATTACATCACCAACATCGCGCAAAACATCCAAGGCCGGACGATTTGCGCCTTCGGCGAAGCCTGCGCCTGGCCGGTGCTGAGTTTTGTCAACAAATTCCGCGATGAATTCGAGGCCCGCGGCGCGGCGGATGAAGCAAAGAACTCCGCCGCTGGTCCGGCGCACAGCATGGAAATCGCGGCCAGCCCATGAAGACATCCGCCTTCCATAAAAATCGTGAACAGCCGGAGCCGTTGTTGTTAAATGGCGATCATTTGAGCGTGCCGGAATTTGAAAAGCGCTACGAAGCGACGATCGCCGATGTCAAAGCCGAATTGATTGAAGGAGTAGTGATTATGTCTCCACCCATAAGCGACCGCCACGGGATGGCCAACAGCCTGCTGGACCGTTTGCTGGGGCATTACGCGGCCTCGACGCCGGGCTTGGCCGTGCGCGTCAATACTTCGATTCGCCTGGATGAGAAAAATGAATATCAGCCAGATGTGATTCTGCGGATTGAGTCGGGTCGCATGGCCCGGAGCAAAGCGGGCCGCGCCGGAATGCTTGAGGGCCGCCCGGAACTGGCGGCGGAGATCGCGTTGAGCGCCGCGTCGTATGATTTGCACGAGAAGAAGGCGGTTTATGAGCGGAACGAAATCCCGGAATATATCGTTTGGGAGGTTGTGGCATCGCGCATTCAATGGTTCGCGTTGGAAGACGGAGAATATATTCGGATGAAAGCGCGCGCGGACGGCGTGGCTGCCAGCCGCATTTTTCCCGGACTTTGGCTGGACCTCCCCGCGTTGCTGGCTGGCGAGGCGAAGAAGGCCTTCCGCGTGGTCGAACGCGGATTGAAGAGCGCGGAGCACAAAGCATTCGTCAAGAAGATGGCGGCCCATTCATAACATCGAATTTGCTACTGAATATGCCGGATAATACCGTTTTGGAACAAAAGCCCGCCGCGCCGCCGCCGCCAGATACGATGAAGATCAAGGTGGACGGCCGCGAGATCGACGTGCCGAAAACGACGCCCGATTGGCAGGGCAAGCCGCAGGCCACCACCATGCTGCAAGCGTGCGCGCTGGCCGGCATCGAAGTGCCGCATTATTGTTATCACCCCAAGCTGCCCATCGCTGGCAATTGCCGCATGTGCCTGGTCGAGTTCGGCACGCCCATGATGGGCCCCGACCGCAAGCCCGTCCTCAACCCGGATGGAACGCCCAAGATCGCCCGCTCCGTCCTCCCCTACGAGCCGGCCACTCCGCGCGGCGCCATCGCCTGCGCCACGCCGATTTCGGCCGGCATGGAAATTTATCCCGGCTCGCCCGCCACCAAACAAATGCGCCAGGCGGTGCTCGAATCCTTGCTCATCAATCATCCGCTCGATTGCCCCATCTGCGACCAGGCGGGCGAATGCAAATTGCAGGAGTATTCGGTCGATTACGGCAACGCGGCCAGCCGGTTCGTTGAGGAAAAGGTTCACAAGCCGAAACAATTTGATCTGGGGCCGCGCATCGTGCTCGATGACGAACGGTGCATTCTCTGCTCCCGCTGCATCCGGTTCTCGCGCGACATCGCGGGCGACGACGCGCTGGGATTCACCGAGCGCGGCAGCTGCAGCGCCTTGACTCGTTTTCCGGGAAAGTTATTTGACAACAACTACACCCTCAACACCGTCGATATTTGCCCGGTCGGCGCCCTGACCTCGCGCGATTTCCGCTTTCAGATGCGCGTTTGGTTTCTCAAGGAGAGCAAGAGCATCTGCACAAGCTGCGCGACCGGTTGCAACATCGTTGCGGGGTCGCGCGAGAACAAGGTCTATCGCTACGAGCCGCGCCAAAACGACGCCGTCAATTCCTGTTGGATGTGCGACGCGGGCCGGTTGAATTACAAATGGATCAATCGCGCCGATCGTCTGGCAAGTGTTGGCGGTTCCAAAAAGCCCGCCGGCTGGGCCGGCGCGCTCGCGGCCATCAGCGCCGAGCTCGCAAAAGCGCGCCCCGGCACAGTCGCCATCATTGCCTCCGCGCGGCAAACCAATGAGGAACTTTATCTTTTGAAGAAGCTCGCGGCCAAACTCCAGGCCGTGACGGATTCAGTCCCGCGAATGGGCGAGGCCGACAAGCTGCTCGTGAGCGCGGACCGCAACCCCAACGCTGCTGGTTCCAAGTTAATCGGCATCGCCGCCCAGCCCATCGGCTCCAACTTGCCGAAGATCGCGGCCGGCATCGCCGCCGGCACGATCAAAACGCTGATTGTTTTTGGTGAAGACGCGACCAAGGCCGGGATAGGGGAGGATTTGCTGGCCAAGTTGGATATGCTCGTCGTCAGCGACATTCTGCCCAACGAAACAACGGCGCTCGCCCACTATCTTTTGCCCGGATGCGCCCATGTCGAAAAGCGCGGCAGCTTCGTCAATGCCAAAGGCCGCGTGCAACGCTTCATGCAAAACATACAGCCCAAAGGCCACGCGCGGGCGGAGTGGGAATTTCTGCATGATCTGACGCGCAATGTCACAGGCCTAAACGGTTTTTCCAGCATCGAGGGGTTGTTCAACGAAATGGCGGCCGAGGTGCCCGCCTTCCAGGGATTGACCTGGGCGGCGTTGGGAGATTTGGGGGCGACTGTCGCGATATGAATTGGTTCCATCAACTCAGTCCCCGCGAGCAATTCCTGCTCGTGAGCATCATTAAGGTCGTTTGCGTCTTCGCCGTCGTGATGCCGGCGGTCGCATACTCGGTGCTGGCGGAGCGAAAAATTTCCGCGTTCATCCAGGATCGCCGCGGACCGAATCGCGTCGGGCCATTCGGCATCTGGCAGCCGCTGGCCGACGGCCTGAAAACATTTCTGAAAGAGGACTTCGTTCCCGCGCACGTTCGAAAGGCATATTTCTGGCTGGCGCCGATGGTCTCAATGACGCCGGCGTTGCTGGTGCTGGCCGTCATCCCATTTGGCTCGAATTTAGGCGGGCAAAAAATGGTCATCGCCGATTTGGACGTGGGCATTCTCTACACGTTTGGAATCGTCTCGCTCGGTGTGTATGGAATCGTTTTGGCGGGCTACGCATCCAACTCAAAATATCCATTCCTGGGCGGCATTCGTTCCAGCGCGCAAATGATTTCCTACGAAATCGCGATGGGCATGTCGGTCATTCCTGTATTTTTGATCGTGGGCAATTTGAATTTGAGCCTGGTCATTCAATACCAGGCCGAACACGGCTGGCTGGTCCTTTACGCGCCGGTGTCGTTCATCATTTTTGTCATTTCGGCGTTCGCGGAAACCAACCGGCTGCCGTTTGATTTGCCGGAATCGGAACAAGAACTGGTTGGCGGCTATCATACAGAATATAGCTCGATGAAATTCGCGCTTTTCTTCATGGGCGAGTACGCCAACATGATCGCGGCCTCCGCCATGATGGTCACGTTATTTTTGGGAGGCTGGACGCTTCCGTTCGCGGGGTTGAACCATCCGGCTGAATCCATCCTCATGGGGGCGGCGCAAATCGTCATATTCATGGCCAAAGTGGCGGTGCTGATGGGCATGTTCATCTGGGTGCGCTGGATGTGGCCGCGGTTCCGGTATGACCAACTGATGGATTTGGGCTGGCGCCGGTTTTTGCCGGTGGCGCTGGCCAATATCATCGCCACCGCCCTCTGGCTGTGGGCGGTTGCTTGAGTTTCTTGCTGGCATGATTGTCAAACGAACAAAATTGAATTTCTGGGAGCGGCTTTACCTGCCGGCCGTCACGGCGGGCTTGCGCGTGACCATCGGCCACTTTTTCAAACGGAAAGTGACCATGCAGTATCCGGAGGAGAAATGGACCGTTCCCGCCGGCTACCGGGGCGCGCCGTATTTGGTCAAAGACCCGGAAGGCCGCACCAAATGCGTCTCCTGCCAGCTTTGCGAATTTATCTGCCCGCCCAAAGCCATTCGCATCACGCCGCCCGGTCCCGCCGGTTCGCCCGAGGCCGGCAATGTCGAAAAAGCGCCAGATGATTTCAAGATCGATATGCTGCGATGCATTTATTGCGGCCTGTGCGAGGAAGTGTGCCCGGAGCAGGCCATTTTCCTGATGAAGGATTATTCGCTGGTTGGATTGACGCGCGGGGAAATGATTTTTGACAAGGCCAAATTGCTATCGTTGGGCGGCGTCCAGGACGATCACATTTGGAAATGGAAGAACAAATAGATGCAAGGATGCTTGTTCTATCTTTTCGCGGCGTTGACGCTCTTGTGCGGGCTGTTGGTCATTGCCAATCCGTTCACCCGCAATCCCGTCACCAGCGCCATGTTTCTCGTCTTGACAATTGTGTCAATGGCCGGGTTGTTCGTGCTGCTGCACGCTTTTTTCCTGGCGGCGGTGCAAATCCTCGTCTATGCCGGCGCCGTCATGGTTCTTTTTCTGTTCGTCATCATGCTGCTGGACCTCAAGGAGGAGGAGCGGCGAAAAATCAAGGCGGCCGCGGCCATTGTCGCTTTGATTGCCGTCGCCTGCGTGGCCGCGGCCATGCTCGCGGCCGTGCGGCAATCTGGCGTTGGCGGGGGCCTGCCCGCCCCAGTCATAGAAGGCGCCACACTTAATTTGGGCCGCAGCCTTTTCACAAAATACGCGCTGCCGTTTGAGCTGATTTCGCTGGTGCTGCTGGTGGCCATGATCGGCGCGGTTCTTCTAAGCAAAAAGGACCTCAAATGACGCCCGTCGGCTTGCAACATTACCTGGTGGTCAGCGTGCTTTTGTTTAGCCTCGGCCTGCTGGGCGTTGTTGTGCGGCGCAATGTGCTGGTCATTTACATGTCACTGGAGTTGATGCTCAACGCGGCCAATCTGGCGCTGGCGGCCTTCTCCCGTTTCAACAACAACCTGGACGGCCAGATCATCGTCTTCTTCATCATCACGGTGGCCGCGTCCGAGGTGGCCGTCGGCCTGGCCCTGATTGTCGCCCTTTACCGCCGCCGCCATACGACGCATGTGGAGGATTTGGCCGCGCTGAAGGATTGACCATGAACGAAACCGCACCCTGGCTCATCCTGTTCCTGCCGCTGCTGGCGTCGGTGGTGATCACGCTTTTCCTCCAGCGCAAGCCCGGCCTGGCCGCGATGGCCTCCGTCGGAGCGGCGCTGATTTCGTTCGTCTTGACGCTGGTGTTGCTGGCCCAATTTCTCAACGGCCGCGCGCTCGATGTCTCCGCCACCTGGCTTCAGGCCGGCGCGCTCCATATCGACTTCGGCCTGCATTTCGATGCCCTCAGCTTTATCATGTTGCTGATCGTTGCGGGCGTCGGCTCGCTCATTCACATTTACTCCGTGGGCTACATGCGCGGCGACCCGTGCTATGGGCGGTTTTTTGCCTGCATGAGTTTGTTTATTTTTTCGATGCTGGGAATTGTTCTGAGCAACAACTTTTTCCAAATGTTTGTTTTCTGGGAATTGGTCGGGCTTTCCAGCTACTTGCTCATTGGTTTCTGGCATCAAAAATCGTCCGCCGCCGATGCCGCCAAAAAGGCCTTTCTGTGCAATCGCCTGGGCGACTTCGGTTTTTTCGCCGGCATCGTGCTCATTTGGGCCGCGGCGGGGACGCTCAATTTTAAAGAGATAAATCCCGCCTTGTTCGGTACGGCGGCGACGGCGGCCGGCCTGCTGATTTTTTGCGGGACAGTCGGCAAGTCCGCTCAATTTCCGCTGCATGTCTGGCTGCCCGATGCGATGGAAGGCCCCACGCCCGTCAGCGCCCTGATTCACGCGGCCACGATGGTCGCGGCGGGTGTTTACATGTTATGCCGGGTATTCTTCATCTTTACAGTTCCCTCGCTGCAAGTGATCGCGTGGATTGGCGGCATCACCGCGCTGCTCTCGGCTTTGATTGCGGTGCAACAGGATGACATCAAACGCATTCTGGCTTACTCGACGATTTCGCAGTTGGGCTACATGGTCATGGCCGTCGGATTCGCGGCGCCGCCGGCCGCCATGTTTCATTTGGCCACTCATGCCTTCTTCAAGGCGCTGCTGTTTTTGGGCGCGGGCTCGGTCATCCACGCCATGAGCCAGGAGCAGGACATTTGGAAGATGGGCGCCTTGCGGCACAAAATGCCCGTGACCTATTGGACTTTTCTCGCGGCCACCCTTGCCATTGGCGGCATGCCGCCGTTGAGCGGCTTTTACAGCAAGGACGCCATTCTCGCTGCCGCGTGGGAGCATGACAAGGCCCTCTTTGCCATCGGCGTGTTCGTGGCCTTCCTGACAACCTTTTATATGTTCCGGCTTTTCTTCGTGGTTTTTCTCGGCCAGGCGAAGTCGGACGCTGTCAGCCACGCGCACGAATCGCCTCCCGTCATGACTGTTCCTTTGCTCATTTTGGCGGCGCTCTCGATCATCGGGGGATTCATCGGCATCAACCATTTTATCGCGCCGCAATTTTCGCGCGCCGCGGCGGAGGTTCCAATTTTCGCGCCATTTGAGCCGTTTAAAGCCGCGCCCGGAGCCGCCGCCCTTGGTTTGGCTGCCTTCGTGCTCGGCCTTTTCGGGGCTTTTCTTTTGTATGCGGGCAAGAGATCGGACCCCATCCGTGAAAACGCCGCCGGGCTGAGCCGGCTGATGCGCGACAAATTTTATTTTGACGAATTCTACGCGAAACTGGTCGCCCTTTTCCACGACACTCCCGCGGCCATTCTCAATCTTGGCGACCAGGCCATCAAGCTGCTGGTCCGCCTGGTTCACGGCGCCGTGGAATGGACAGGGCGGGTCCTGCGCCTGATCCAAACCGGCAACCTGCAAACCTACACGCTGCTCATGGCCGCCGGCGCGGCGCTCGCGCTTTATTTCATATTGACGCATTAGGATGTCACTATTAACCCTCATTTTTCTTTTGCCCCTGGCGGCCGCGCTGGTTCTGGCCCTCATTCCCGGCAATTACCGCTTTGTCATTCGCTGCCTGGCTTTGCTGGCAACATGCGCGTCGATGGTTCTGGCGGTGGTGGCGTTTTGCAAATTCGCCGGGCGCGCGTCCGCGCCGGGTTTTCAATTTGAGGAACAGCATGCCTGGGCCTCCAGCGCGGGCATCAGTTACCACGTCGGCGCCGACGGGCTGAACATGGGGCTGATTCTCATGGGCGCTGTCGTGCTCTTCGCGGCCGTCTGCGTTTCCTGGAGGATTAACACGCGCGAGAAGGAATATTATGTGCTGCTCCTGTTGATGGGCGGCGGCATTCTGGGCGCGTTCGCTTCGCTGGATTTGTTCTTCTTTTACGTCCTGCACGAATTGGCGCTGGTGCCCGCTTTCATCTTGATTGGCGTCTGGGGCGCCGGCAAAGACAAGAATTACGCGGCCTATCAAATCACGCTCTATCTGAGCCTGGGGGCGTTGCTGGTGCTGGCCGGGTTGCTGGCCGTCTATCTGCAAATGCCCGCTGGCGCGCGCACGTTCGACATTGTCAAATTGACAGCCTACTTCAAGGCCAATCCCATGCAGGCGGGCGCCCAGCATTGGATTTTTCCGCTCCTGCTGTTTGGGTTCGGCATCCTGGTCTCGCTGTATCCGTTCCACACCTGGGCGCCGACCGGCTACGGCTCCGCTCCGACGGGCGCGGCCATGATCCATGCGGGAGTGCTCAAAAAATTCGGCCTCTACGGCTTGCTCCGGGTCGCGTTGCCGCTGATGCCGGAATCGGCGCAGCGTTGGGCCGCCGTCATCGCGATTCTTGGCCTGGGCAATATCATCTGGTGCGGCGCGGCGGCCATGCGCCAGCGCGATTTGAATCTGCTCATCGGCAATTCCAGCGTGGCCCACGTCGGCTTCGCCTTTTTGGGCATCGCCAGCATGAGTTTGATCGGCTTCACCGGAGCGGTGGTCATCATGGTGGCGCACGGTTTTCTGGCTGCGCTGACGTTTGCCCTCAGCGGCTATTTGCGGGACGAACTCAAAACGCTCGACATGGATCAAATGGGCGGATTGCTCAAGCGCCTGCCGTTCATTGGCACGGTCATGATTATGGCGATGATGGCCGGTTGCGGCCTGCCAGGTTTCGCCGGCTTCTTCGGCGAGGCGCTCGTGTTTTTTGGCGGTTGGGCGCGTTCCGAGACCGTGACGGTGCTGGCCATCTGGGGCGCGCTGATTATCGCGGGTGTTTATATGCTCCGCGCCATCCGCTCGATTTGGCACGGCGAAAAAGATTGGGACAACCTCGCCGATCTCACCAGCTTCAAGCGCCGGATGCCTTACGGGCTGCTGCTGGCCGGCCTGATTGTCTTTGGCTGTTTTCCGCGATTGTTGACAGACCATATCACGGCCAGCGTGACGCCGGTGGCGCAGCTCGTCAGCGCGGTTCCGGGGGGGCCGCGATGAATTTGTCCATGCTGTCATTGGAACTGGCCGTCATCGGCCTGGCGCTGGCGGTGTTGCTGATTGACCTCTGGACGCCGCACGACGCCAAGGGCCGACTCGGTTGCCTTGCGACCGCCGGTTTGATTGCCATTCTGGCCGTGAGCTTTTGCCCGAAATACGCGCATTCCCCCGACGCCATCGGCTGCAACGGAATGTTCATCCGCGACGGCCTGGCGCTCTTTTTCAAACGGATTTTTCTGGCGGCCGGCATCTTCGTCGTGCAAATGGGGCTGGCCTTTCGGGACCGCATTCGAGCGAGCCTGGGCGAATTTTTCGCCATCACTCTCATCGCGCTGGCCGGCATGATGTTCGCCGCTTCCGCCAACGATTTCGTCATGGTTTTCGTTTCCATTGAGATGATGTCCGTCAGTTTTTACGTGCTGGTCAGCTTCCAGCGGTCGCGCCCGGAATCGCTCGAGGCGGGCGTCAAGTATTTGATTATGAGCGCGCTCTCGGCCGGCGTGCTGGTCTTCGGCATCGCCATGATCTACGGAGCCTGCGGGCAGACTGGCTTCGACGCAGTGGCAGGGCAGGGCGCGGCTCTGGCGTCAAACAAACTTTTCTGGCTCGGCGTGCTGCTGGTGCTGCTGGGGCTGGCCTTCAAAATCGCGGCCTTCCCCATGCAAATGTGGGCGCCGGATGTTTACGAAGGCGCGCCCACTCCGGTGACGGCCTTTCTGGCCATCGGCTCCAAGGCGGCGGGATTCGTGCTGCTTCTGCGGGTTCTGTTCGTGGCGGCGCCAGCCCTTGCGCCCCTCTGGAGCAAGCTCTACATCTGGGCGGCCGCGTTGACGATTCTCTACGGCAACCTCTGCGCCATCCCGCAACGCAGCTTGAAACGCCTGCTCGGTTATTCGAGCATCTCCAACGCCGGCTATCTCATGCTCGGCGTGGCCGCCCTCAACTCGGCCGGTTCCGCCGCGGTGCTTTACTATCTGGCGGGATACGCCTTCACACTCGCGGCCGTATTCATCGTGCTATGCGTGGCTTCGCCTGACAACGACGACATCGGCGCGTTCGCGGGACTGCACCGGCGCTCGCCGTTTCTGGGGCTGGCGATGACGCTCGGCATGGTTTCGCTGGCGGGCTTGCCGCCGCTGGCCGGATTTTTCGGAAAACTTCTTCTTTTCAAGGCCATTCTCGAACGCGCCGCCGCTGACCGCGCGTATTTGTGGCTGACGCTCGCCGCCATCGCGGGCGTGGTCATTTCAATCTACTATTATTTTGGCGTCATTCGCGCCGTTTATTGGCCGCGGGAAACGCCGGACCTCTCCCCGATTCGCGTGTCCATTCCGATGCGGATTTGCGTGGGCGTTTGCATCGCCGCCATTTTCTACCTGGGCATTTTCCCCGGCGCCGTTCTCTCCGCCGCCGCGGAAGCTGTCAAGACGCTGCGATTTTAGCGTCAGGGCGCCAGCACGATTTTTCCAGCCGCTCCCGGCTCCATGATTAATTCGTGCGCTCGCGGCGCCTCTGCCAGCGGCAATTCGCACGCGATGACCGGTTTGACCGTGCCGTTCTCCAACACGGCCTGCAACGCGGCGTGGATGGACGTTTTCTCCCGCGCGGAGACGTTGAATAGCAACATGCCGCGCACTTCGGCGTCGCGCACCATCAACTCCCGCGCGTCGATCTCCACTTTGCCGCGGCTGCCGATGACCACGACGCGGCCCTCGCGCGCCAGCAGGGGCAGGTCGTGCCCGAGATTCGCGTTGGCCAGCATTTCCAGGATGACATCGACGCCGCGATTCTCCGTGATTTTGAGAACATCCGCCAGGTAGTTGGGCTGGCGATGGTTCAAGATGTGGCTCGCGCCCAATTCCCGAATTAACTTCGCGCCTTTGTCTGAGCCAGCCGTGCCAATCACTGTCAAGCCAGCGGCCCGGGCCAGTTGCACCGCCGCCGTGCCGACCCCGCCCGTCGCGCCGTGGATCAGCACGGTTTCTCCCGGCACCGCGCGTCCGCGCTGAAAAAGGGCCCGCCACGCCGTGGCGTAGGGGACGTTCAGGGCCGCGCCTTCCACGAAGGACGAGTTCTCCGGCAACGGATGGACGTCCCCCGCCTCGCAGACGGCCATGTTGGCATAGGCGCCCGTCACGGTGCCGCTGGTATAAACCCGGTCTCCGACCGCCACATTGCGCACTTGCGCGCCGATTTCCGCCACTTCGCCGGCGGCATCGGTTCCGGGCGTAAAGGGCACGGAGATATTCGGATATTTCCCGGAGCGGATATAGGTTTCCACCGGGTTGACCCCGGCCGCATGCACGCGGATGAGAACCTGCCTTGCGCCAGGCTCCGGATCGGGCACGGTTTTCAACTGCATGACTTCAGGGCCGCCGAATTGCTGAACTCGAATTGATTTCATAATGTCATTCGTTTATCATTTGTTTGACAAAGGCGCGCGCTGCCCGAATTTTTGCGCCAGCTTCATGGACGCGCGCAACGATTTCACTCCGCCCGCGCAGGTTGGATGCGACAAACAGGCTCCCGCCACGCACACGCCAGTCAATAGGCACTTTGGCACGTCCCAGCCTTCATGCAACCCCATCAATACCCCAGCCGCCAGCGCGTCGCCGGCCCCGGCCGTGCCGGCAATGTATTTGTCAGGCACCTTGAGGGAGGGTTGCGCGAAATCCTTCCCGCCGCGCGCGCGGGCAAAAACGCCTTCGGGAAAATGCACCGCCACCAGCTCGCGCACGCCGCATTCCAGGAGCGCGCCCGCCGCCCGCCGCAAGGCCGCCGTGTCCAGCGAGCCATCAGCCCGGCGGATCACTTGGCCCGTCGTCTTGCCCGCCTCGATTTCGTTCAAGATGCAATAATCCACATGCGCCAAAGCCGGCCGCACGATGCGCGCGAACCGGTCGCTGTCCTCGCTCACGACATCGACGCTCGTTTTCAACCCGGCCGCCTGGGCCTGGCGGAGCAGGGCGGCTGCCTTGGTGCCGTGTTTGGAGTCGGGCGCGTCCAGGGCGTCAAGCAAGAGCAAATAGCCGAGATGAAAAATGCGTGCCGGGATTTTCTGGAAATTCAATCCGGCCCCGTCCCACAGCGCGTTGGCGCCGCGATGATGGAAAAAAGTCCGGTGCCCGTTGCCCTGTTCCGTCATGACATCGGTGTAGGAAGTCGGCGCCAGGGGCGTGGTTTGGAGATGGCGCGTGTCAATGCCATGCTTCCGGCAATCCTCCAGGATGACGCGGCCCAGATCGTCCCGGCCAACCAGGCCCGCCGCCATGAGCGGAAAAGGCGCGTGCAGGCGCGCCATGTCAATGAGAACATTGTAAGGCGAACCGCCCGTGCCCTGGGACTGGCCGCGAATATTGGCCAGTTGATCGCGCCGCGGATACACGTCAATCATTTTTACCTGGTCAATGATCCAATTGCCCGCCGCCAGCAGGCCGCGCCGCGGGGGGGGAACAGCTTTTGTCATGGAACTTTCATTGACCGGGCGCGGAACGATTTCAAGGCGAAACGTCCTGCACCTCGACCGTCGCCGGGAGAACTTCCAGGACGATGATGTCGGCCGGGGACTCGGCTCGCAGTTTCTCGATGGCGTCCTTGGCGGCGAAGTGCGTCAAGTCGAGGACGGCGTGGATGTCCTTCTGCGTGGTCTGGAACAAGATCGGGTCCTTGCCCACCGCCGTCACAACCACTTCATCGGGGGTGATGCGGAAGACGCGCTTGTCACCGGGCGGAGTTTTGACCGCCACGGGCACGCGGATGTATTCGGGCGTGAGCGAGGTGTTGGCCTGCTCGTCGTGGATGCTGTCATGGATCGCCAGCCAGAGCACCGTCGCCAGGGCGAACGAGAAAAGCTTGAGCCAGAAATTGTGCAGGATGACATGGCGCATCGACATCACGTTTTAGGCTCCCGCGCGCCCAAAACCGGGCTGGTCTCCTTGGCCGCCTTCTCCCGGGGCCGGAAGAATTTGAGGACGTGCTGCGGCTTGCTGGGTTTGACAAGCACCGAAGTCAAAAAGGCGCGCAATTGCTCGGCCGTCACCCCGCGCGTCAATTGCCCCTTGTAGGCGTGCGAAATCGCCCCCGTCTCTTCAGACACCACCACCACCACCGCGTCCGTCTCTTCGGAAAGGCCAATGGCCGCGCGATGCCGCGTGCCCAGCGAAGCGTTCAAATCCTGCCGTTGCGTCAGCGGAAAAATGCAGGCCGCGTAGGCGATGCGGTCGCCCTTGAGAATGACGCCGCCGTCATGCACGGCGTTGTTGGGAAAGAAAATCGTCTCCAGCATTTCCGGCGTGGCCTCGCAATCCACCGGCAGCCCCGATTCCGTCGCCTCCTGCAAATTGATGGACTGCTCGATGGCGATGAGCGCGCCGATCATCACTTCCGACAGCCGCTCGACCGTTTGGATAATGACCTCGATATTTTCGCGCTGTTCGTGGCTGGTCGCGAAAAGGGGATGCGTCCCTAATTCCGCCAAAATACGGCGCAATTCCGGCTGGAAAATAATCAGCACCGCCACGGCCGCGAAAGCGACAAACGACCTGATCAGCCAGCTCAAAACCTCCAGCTTCAGGAAATAGGCCAGAATCGTCAGGCTCAACACCAGCAGAACGAATCCATAGACCACCGGCGCGCCGCGCGTGCCGCGGATGAATTTGAAGCTGAAATAAATGCCCACCGAAAGCACGGTAACCTCCACCACCGGCCGCCAGCCGCGCTGCAATCCCTCAGTGAGGATGTGAAAAATGTTCGGCATTCGATTGTTCTTTTATCAGGGCTTCGGTCATTCGCAAAGCGTGCCGCGTGGCTGCCACGTCATGGCAGCGGATGATGGCCGCTCCGTTTTCCACGCTCCAGCAAGCGCACGCCAAAGACGGCGCCAGGCGCTCCTCCACCGCGGCCCCCGATGCGGAGCCGGCGAAAGATTTGCGGGATGCCCCGACCAGCAGCGGGCGCTCCCATTTGTTGAAACGCCTCAATTGCGCCAGCAAACGGACGTTGTCCCACGCTCGTTTGCCAAATCCCAGCCCTACATCCAGCACGACTTGCTCTGCATTGACACCACAGGCGGCCAAACGTTTCAAACGATCCGCAAAAAAGTTGTCCACGTCTTCGGCGGCATCGCTGTAAATCGGGTTGTCCTGCATCGTGGCCGGCGTGCCCTGCATGTGAACGGCCACGTAAGCGGCGCCGCTCTCGGCCGCCAGCCGCCACATCCGGTCATCCTCGCGATTGGCCCCGATGTCATTGATAACGCTCGCGCCGGCGCGCAAGGCTTCGCGGGCGACCCCTGGTTTGACAGTGTCGATGGAAAGCGGAACGCCCACTTTCCCGTTCAAGGCCTCCAGGACCGGCATGACCCGGCGCAATTCCTCCGCCTCGCTGACCGGCGCCGCCCCGGGACGGGACGATTCGCCGCCAATGTCAATCATATCGGCCCCTTCCTCCACCAGTTTCAGCGCATCCTCCGCCGCGCCAAACCGGGCGCCTTGATAGAAAGAATCCGGCGTCGCGTTGATCACGCCCATGACCAGCGCCGGGCGCGGAAACGTGAAGGCAAATTGGCGCGCGCGCAAAAACATGTTTGAGGCCCGCGCCGTTTGCCGCCCATTATTTGGCGGCCGCGAAATGCTTGGAGACTTCGGCCCAATTGACCGCGTTCCAAACTGCCTTCAGATATTCGCCGCGGCGATTTTGATATTTGAGATAGTAGGCATGCTCCCAAACATCGATGCCGAAGATCGGATGGCCTTCGCAGCCCGCGATGGCTTTGCCCATCAGCGGATTGTCCTGGTTGGCCGTCGAACAAACCTCCAGTTTGCCGCCATGCGCGACCAGCCAGGCCCAGCCGCTGCCGAAGCGCGACAGGCCGGCCGCCTCAAGTTTCTCCTTCATCGCGTCGAAGCTGCCGAAGGCGGAATTAATGGCGTCCGCCAGCGGGCCGGAGGGCGCGCCGCCGGCTTTGGGGCCGAGGAGTTTCCAAAACATCGAATGATTGGCATGGCCGCCGCCGTTATTGCGCACCGCCCCGCGGATATTTTCCGGGACGGCATCAAGATGGCTGATGAGCTGCTCCACCGATTTGCCTTCCAGCCCCGCGTTGCCCGCGATGGCTTTGTTGACGTTATCCACGTAAGCCTTGTGATGTTTATCGTGATGGACTTCCATGGTTTGCGCGTCAATATGAGGTTCGAGCGCGTCCTTGGCGTAGGGGAGAGGTGGTAATTCGTATGCCATAGTATGTGTCTCTTTCCGATTTAGTTTCGATTCCGTTCAATGAACCGGGGCAAACTTAGCAAACTTCCGCGCGCAACACAAGCCGGATTTCCGGCCGGGGCATTGCAATTCCTTCGCCGCCGCCGTAGCATGGCGGCCCAAACGCTCCACCGCGTCTGGGCATCACGATGTTGTTATCCGAGTCTAGTCCCGATAATTCTGAGGACGCGCGGCAGTTCCGCTCGACGCATTGGTCGGTGGTGCTGGCGGCGGGCGAAGCCCCTTCCGCTGAGAATTCGCAGGCTCTCGAAAAATTGTGCCGCGCTTATTGGTATCCGCTTTACGCCTTCGTGCGGCGGCAGGGCTGGAGTCCGCATGACAGCCAGGACCTGACCCAGGCCTTCTTCGCGCGGCTGCTGGAGAAAAACGCGCTCAGCAAGGCGGACCCCAGCAAGGGAAAATTCCGCTCCTTCCTCCTGGCTTCGCTCAACAATTTTTTGAACAACGAGCGGGACAAAATGCACCGCCTCAAGCGCGGCGGCGGCGTTGAATTTCTCCCGCTGGAATTGGAGCAGGGCGAAGAGCGATACCGGTCCGAGCCACCCAGCGCGCAATCGCCGGAGACCATCTTCGAACGCCACTGGGCCCAAACCGTCGTCGAACGGGTCGTGGCGCGATTGAATGAGGAGTTCGCGTCCGCCGGCCAGAAGGAACGCTTCGCCGCGCTCAAGGATTTTTTGATGGGCGACGCCCAAGGCGCCTCCTACGCCGAGGCCGCGCGCCGCCTGGGGATTTCCGTCGCGGCCGTCACTTCCGCCATTCATCGCATGAGAGAACGTTTTCGGGAATTGTTCCGTCGCGAAATCGCCGGCACGTTGGACAGCCCGGACGAAACCGACGACGAAATTCGGCGCTTGCTGACCGCTCTCGGCGGCTAGCGAAATTGCGCATGGCCTCCGAGCGCAAGTGCCCGGTTTGCGGAAGTCCGTTGGGAACGGGCGCCCCGGCCGGGCTTTGCGCGCGCTGTGTTTTCAAACAAATGTTAAGCCCGGCCGCCGCGCCGGTGGAGGAACCCAAGCCCGTCTTCCCCCGGCCTTTCGGCGCCTACGAATTAACCGCGGAAATCGCGCGGGGCGGAATGGGTGTCGTCTATAAAGCCCGGCAGGTTGCGCTGAATCGTTCGGTCGCGCTCAAAGTGATCGTGGCGGGCCAGTCGTCCTCGCCGGATTTTGTGCGCCGCTTCCGAACGGAGGCGGAAGCGGCTGCCGCGCTCGACCACCCGAACATTGTGCCCATCTACGAAATTGGCGAATTCGATGGGCAGCCTTTTTTCAGCATGAAGCTGCTGGAAGGGCGGACCTTGCGGGAAGGCGCGTCTGAACCGCGCCAGGCGGCCCGGCTCATGGCGTCACTGGCGCGGGCGGTTCATTACGCGCATCAACGCGGCGTCATCCACCGCGACCTCAAGCCCAACAACGTCCTGCTGGACTCCAAAAACGAACCGTATTTGACAGACTTTGGCCTGGCCAAGCTGGTGGAAAAGGACAGCGCCATCACGCGCACCCACGCCATCATGGGCACGCCCAGTTACATGGCGCCCGAACAGGCCCGCGGGGAAACCAAATATTTGACTACGGCGGCGGACATTTACGGGTTGGGCGCGATTCTTTACGAATTGCTGGCGGGCCAGCCTCCGTTTGTCGGCGGCACGACCATGGAAACAATTCGCCTGGTGCTGGAGAAAGAGCCGCGCCGCCTCAACACCATGAACCCCAAGGTCGAACGCGATCTCGAAACGATCTGCCTCAAGTGCCTGGAAAAAGAGCCGTCGCGCCGTTACGGCTCGGCCGAGGCCCTGGCGGACGATCTCGACCGATGGCTGGGCCACGAGCCAATTGCCGCCCGCCCGGCCTCCGCCGCCAGCCGGTTCGGCAAATGGGTCCGGCGCCATCCAGCCGTGGCGGCTTTGGCGGGCGGGCTTGTTGTTTCGTTGACACTTGGTTTCGCGCTCACGCTCTGGCAATCGGCCGCGCGCCAAAAAGCGCTGGTCGCGGGCCAGCGTTCCCTTTACGCCGCGCGCATTGGCTTGGTCGAAAACGAATGGGCTTTGGGGCATGTCAACCGCGCCCGCGTGCTTCTGGAAGTCCTGCGCCCGCGCGAAGGGCAGGAGGACTTGCGCGGCTTTGAGTGGCGGTATCTTCGGCGGATTTGCCAGGACGAGAGCTATTTCACTTTGACAAACGCGCAGAAGCCGGTCGCGTTCGTGGCCGCCTCGCCCGATGGCCGCTCCCTCGCGCTGGCGGGCGGCCAGCCGTTCGTCTGCCTGTGGGACATCGCGGCGCGCCAAGTGACCGCGCGGCTGCCCGGCAAGGCCGGAAACGTGTGCGCCGCCTTTTCGCCTGACAGCGCGCGCCTGGCGGTCGCGGGGGAGGACTCGGTCATTCGCATTTGGGATGCGGCCAATCAGCGCCAGGCGGCCGCCTTGCGCGGGCACGCGTTTCCAGTGGTGCAAGTGGCGTTCTCCCCCGACGGGAAATGGCTGGCTTCGGCGAGCCGGCCCGACGGCGCCATCAAAATATGGGATGCGGCCAGCCAGGTGGAAAAGGCGTCGTTTGGCCGGCTGCCCAACGAATACCCAGCCGTTGCCTTTTCGCCGGACAATGCGACCCTGGCCTGGAGCGCGGGCGACCGCTCGATTCATTTGACAGACGTGAACACCGGCGCGGACCGCGCCGTGTTATCCGGCCACGGCGGCTCGGTCGATTCCCTGGCATTCTCGCCCGATGGCAAATGGCTCGCCTCAGCCAGCAAGGATTTCGACGCGCGGATTTGGGACGCCCATGCAGGCTCCAATGCGGCCATCCTAACCGGGCACAACGCGATGGTGACTTCCGTTGCTTTCTCGCCGGACAGCCAATTGCTTTCAACGACCTGCGCGGACGGAACGGTGAAATTGTGGAGCGTCAAGACGGGCAGGGAAATCACGACTTACAAGGGCCACGAGATGTGGGTCAACAATGCCGTTTTTCTGCCCGATGGCCAGACTCTCGTTACCGGCGCGGATGACGGAACGGCCAAATTTTGGAAAGTGGTCCGCCAAAGCCATTCCATCGCGATTGAATACCATAACGCCGCGCAATCCCCCGCGCTGCTGGAGGATTTATTGCAGGACCGCTCGACGAATTTTTTCCGCCAGGACGCCTGCGAAGTTTGTTTCGCCGACGGCGGCTCTCGGTTGGTCGCGCTTGATGACCGGGCGATTGTCCAAGTGTGGGAGGGCGCGATGCGGCGTTCGCTTGGCGTCCTGCCGCTGCCCAACGGCGGGGCGATGGCGGCGGCGTTCTTTCCTGACGGCCGCCGGGCGGTCTCGGCCGGCGCGGATCGCAAGCTGCGCCTCTGGAATCTGGATGGCGGCGGCGCGCCGGAGGTCGCGGGCGAGACGGCTGATCTGGCCATCCGCCTGGCCATTTCCGCGGATGGCAAGCGAATGGCCTCGGGAACCATGACCGGGCGCATCGTGATTTGGGACGTCGCTTCGTGGAAACCGGCGCTGACGAATGCCAGCGTGGCCGGCCGCGTGACTGCCTTGAAATTCTCGCCCGATCTCCGGGCGCTCCTGGCGGCGATCAAGATTTCTGACAATACGAATTTGCTTTTGAGCATCGACCTCGCCAGCGGCGCGGCCCTTCCTTCGCCCGAACATCACCAGGGGATGGTCACCGCCCTGGCCTTTTCGCCCGGCGGCAAACTGGTCGCGGGCGCCTCGCGCGATGGCATCGCCAGATTGTGGGACTCGCAAACGTTGATGCGCGTGGGCACTTTTCGCGGCCACAGCGGTTACGTGACTTCGGTCGCCTTCGCCGGCGATGGCCGCACGCTCGCGACGGCCAGCAACGATGGCACGGTCAAACTTTGGGCCATTGAAAGCCGCCAGGAGCTTCTCACGCTGCCGGGCCATATCGCGCCCTGGACCCAGCTCGCGTTTTCGCCGGATGGAACCGAACTGGCCGGCTGCGGCGAAGGCGGTTTAATCCGCGTCTGGCGGGCCGCGGCCGGGATGGACGAAGGCCCTCAAGTGAGTCAATAAACCGTTTGCGGCGCGCGCAGGCGGAAGAAAACGGAGTTGCTATGATCGATGGCAAAGGTCATGGAATCCACCGCGGCCGAGCCGGCGACGTCAATCCAGTTGGTCGTGATGCCCATCGAAGGCGGGTTGGTCTGCGCCTGCAAAATCCAGCCCGCATAATTGGCCGGCCAATTCAACATCAGCCCTCCGGATTGCGCGCGATAAACGATGTTCGCGGGCGGCGGCAGGGTGCTGACGACGCTCAACACGCCTTGGGCAGGGTCGAAACTGAAAGCCAGATTGTTGCCAGCCGCCCCGGTGATGGAGGCGAAATTGCCCGAGGACGCCGCCGCGCTGAACAGGACAAATGCCTGGCCAGCTTGCAACGGCGCTCCGAGATTGATGATCGTCAAATTGCCGCCATAAGCGACTTTCGACAGGCCGGCGACTTGGCTGTTGCCGCTTGGGCTTAAGGCCATGATCGTATTGCCGAAGAGCGCCAGCGTATTGCTGATGGTCAAAGCGCCCGCGGGCGAACCGGGCGCGAACACTCCGCTCGGGTCAACAATAACCGGCCCCGCGATCGTGCCCGCGCCGCTCAAAGTCCCGGAGGCCACCTCAACCGCGGTCGCGCCCAATGCCCCATCGACTTCCAGGGCGCCGAAATTGATCGCGGTATTGCCTGTATAGGTATTGTTGCCGAGGAGAATTTCCTTCCCGCTGCCGCCCTTGATGATGGCGAGCCGGGCGTTGGCATCGTCCTGGAGGCTGCCGTTGAATTTCCCGCTTGCGCCGCCGGCCCCCATCGCCAGGGTCGTTTGGCCGTCGAAATTGCCGGGGTAGCCGCCCCGAAACGTGCCGGCTCCTGTCAGCGCGCCGATCTGCATGATGCCGTCGCCGGCTTCCACAGCATCAAAGACCGCGTTGCTGGCGATGTTGAGGGATGCCTGGTTGAAGGCCCAAATTCCGCCGTAACTGGAGCTGCCGGTCAGAAGTCCCGATTGCACATCCACCAATCCGCCCGCGGAGAGATTCACATTGACAGTTCCCGGCCCGAAGACGGGGTTTCCCGGCCCGGTGAACCGCAGGGTGCCGCTGCCCCTGTAAGTGACGCCGCCCGTGGTCATTCGGCCATTAAAATTGTAATTCAGGACCGCCCCGGCATCGATGTTGACCGTGGCTGAGGGGAGATAATAATGGTCGGACTCCAAAACGCCCGCCGCGACCGTCGTGTCCCCGGCATAGGATTCTGGGACTGTCAATACGAGCGTGCCCCCGCCTGATTTGGTGAAGGCCCCTTCGGCCTCAGGATCGTTGCCGCCGCCAATGGTTTCCGCCAACGCAACCGTGCCGCCGCTGGCAACTGAATAATTGACACTGGCGCCCAGGAACAAAGCCTGGCCGATGCCCGCGCCAGGGTTGATGGAGCTTGAGCCGCCGGCGGCGCTGTCAACAAAGAAGGAGACGTTCTGGAGCGAGAGAGCCGAGCCGGCCCGGGCAAAAATGGCGCCGCCCGCGCCGAGTCCGCCGCCGGCATCTCCGTAAGGGCTGGGATCTCCATTTCCACCGCCAAAGCCGCCCAGGCCGCCTTCGCCGAAAATCCCGTAACCAAGGCCGCCTCCTCCGCCTCCTCCGCCGAAACCTCCGCCCCCGCCCGCAAGGCCGCTGCCGTAAGGTGAAAAAGCGCCGCCTCCGCCCCCGCCGCCGAAACCGCCGCCGCCGGAACTTCCGTTGCCGCCAGTAAAGCTGCTGCCCGCTCCGCCTCCGCCGCCGAAGTCGCTGCCGTTTCCGCCGTTGCCGCCCTGGCCGGAACCGCCGCACAGTCCGCCGCCGCCGCCGCCGCCATCCGGCAGCGGGGGGCTGCCGCCATTGCCCGCGCTGCCAGTTGTTTCGTAAGCTCCCCCTGGCCCTCCCAAAAGGCCTCCGCCTCCGCCGCCGGAAGAACTGGCAAACTTGCCATCCGCGCCCGCGCTGGTCAGTGCGCCGCCCCCGCCGCCGGCGCCTTCATAGTAGATGCCCTCATCAATCGTTCCGCCGCCTCCCTGGCCGCCCGCGAATCCCAATCCGCCGCCGCCTCCGCCTCCGCCCGTGGTCGCGCTCTGGTTGTCGTCATGCCCGGTTCCGCCCGCGCCCCCCCGCGCTACGTTGCCGGCAAAAAAGACGTTGCTGATCGCGAGCGCACCGGCGTTGAGAAAAATCGCGCCGCCCAGCCCGGCCCCGCCGCCGCCCCCGCCGAAACCAAGCCCGCCATCGCCCCCCTGCGCCAGGCCGCTGTCGAGCGACAGGCCATTGATCTCGACCGCCGCCCCGGGGGCGTTGACAAAAAATATCCGCCACGAGCCATCCCCGCTGATCGTGACGCCGTTGCCGTTGATGACCGTGTTGTTTTGAATCTCCGGCAACGCTGCCGTCAGCGTGATGGTCCCCAAGTTGGGGTTGATATTGATCGTGGCGTTGGTGTCGCTTTGCGCCTGTTGCAGCGCCATTGCCAGCGAACCGCCGCCCGATGCGGCGCTGGTCGTGACGCTATAGGAGCCTGCGATCGCATTGTGCGCCACAGCACACGCGCAAGCCGCCGACGCCCATGTGCCGCCGCGCACCCAAAGATTCGATAATTTTCGCATCATACAAAATATCCCTTTCACCCTGTTCAAAAGCGTCCCGCGGATATCCTTTCGCGAATTTTGAAAAATTATTCTCCATTGAACCCATCGCATCCGGTAGCATGGCGGCCATGCGGTTCCCTCGGTTTATATGGGCATGGCTGTTCCTGCTGGCCTGGCCGGCTTTCGCTCAGCCCTATTATATTGCGCCCGGCGGCAGCGACGCCAATCCGGGCACATTGGAAAAGCCTTTCGCCAGCCTCGGGCGCGCGCAAAAAGCGGTCCGCGCCAGGCCCGCCGCTGTTTTCCTGCGCGGCGGAACGTATTACCTGCCCGAAACGCTCGTCTTGACATCGCGGGATTCCGGCACGAAGAATTTGCCCGTCGTTTTTCAGGCGTATCAAAACGAACGCCCGGTCATCAGCGGCGGGGTGAAACTGGATCACCTGAACTGGCGGCCCTGGCGCGATGGCATCTGGCAGGCGGGCGTGCCGGAAAATTTGCGGACGGAGGAAATCTTCGCCAACGGCCAGCGGCAAATCCTGGCGCGCTATCCAAACTTCGATCCCAGCGCGAAATACTTCGATGGCTTTGCCGCGGATGCCATCTCCAAAGAACGCGTGGCGCGCTGGGCGGACCCGGCGGGCGGATATTTCCACGCGATGCACGCCGCGCTCTGGGGCGATTTCACATGGCGCATCACGGGCAAAGACGCGCAAGGCGAATTGGCGCTGGAAGGCGGCTGGCAGAACAATCGCGGCAGCGCGCCGAACGCCGAGATTCGTTTTGTGGAAAATATTTTCGAGGAACTCGATTCTCCCGGCGAATGGTTTCTCAACAACAAAACCCACACCCTGTATTTTTATCCGCCCGCCGGCCTGGACCTCGCCCGCGCCACCGTCGAAGCCACCGTGCTGCGCGGCCTGGTCGAGTTTCGCGGCAGCGAGGAAAAGCCCGTGCGCTTCGTCACCCTGCGCGGCCTCGCGTTCCGGCAGGCGGCGCGCACCGTCATGGAAACCAAAGAGCCGCTCCTGCGCTCGGACTGGAGGATTTTTCGCGGCGGCGCGATTCTTTTCAACGGCGCGGAAGATTGCGCTTTGGAACATTGCCTCATCGACCAGGCCGGCGGCAACGCCGTGTTCGTCAACAATTACAACCGCCGCGTGGCCGTGCGCGCCTGCCATGTGGCCAAGGCCGGAGCGAGCGGCGTTTGTTTTGTCGGCGATCCGCACGCCGCGCGCGATCCGCTTTTTAGCTATGACCAAACCAACAAGCTGGAAGACATTGACCTCACGCCTGGGCCGCGGAGCCATAATTACCCGGCGCATTGCCTGGTGGAGAATTGCCTGATCGAGCAGACCGGCCGCGTGGAAAAGCAAACCGCCGGCGTCGAAATCGACCTGGCCCAGGACATCACCGTGCGCCATTGCTCGATTTACGACGTGCCGCGCGCGGGCATCAACATCGGCGACGGTTGCTGGGGCGGCGATGTCATTGAGTATTGCGATGTGTTTGACACGGTCAGGGAAACCGGCGATCATGGCTCCTACAATTCGTGGGGGCGGGACCGTTATTGGCGCCCGGACCCGCGCGAAATCAACCGCCGCGTGCGGGAAGTCCCCGGCCTGCCGCGGCTGGACACCGTCAAGACGAACATTTTGCGGAACAACCGCTGGCGCTGCGACCACGGCTGGGACATTGATCTTGACGACGGCTCCTCCTATTGCGTCATCAGCAACAACCTCTGTTTGCATGGCGGCATCAAGAACCGCGAAGGCTACGGCCGCGTGGTGGAAAACAATATCATGGCGGGCGCGGGCTTCGATCCGCACGTCTGGCTCACGGACAGTGGAGGCGTTTTTCGCCACAACATTGTTTCGCGCGATTACCGCCCGGCCGTGATGCCTCCGCCGCCGTGGGGCGCGGAGATGGATGGCAATCTTTTGCACAAGGCCGGCGCCGCGCCCGCCCCGGCCGCCATTCTGCAACGCGAAAGCGGGCGGGACGAACATTCATTGGTGGCGGACGCGCAATTCATCAATCCGGCCATCGGCGATTACCGCGTCAGGAAGAGTTCACCCGCGCTCGCGCTGGGCTTCGTGAATTTTCCGATGGATCAATTCGGCGTGCAAGACCCGGAATTAAAAGCGATCGCCCGCGCGCCCAAGTTCACGCCCGGCCCCGGAGATGCCATGCCCGTGGCGCCATAACCAGCCTCTTTTCTCCTTTGAATTCCGCCCGCCTTTGAGTAGGTTGCGGCGTGGTTTTGGTCATCGATAATTACGATTCGTTCACTTACAACCTCGTCCAGTACCTGGGCGAGATGAAAGTGCCCATGGAAATCCGGCGCAATGACCAGGTTTCCCTCGACCAAATCCGCGAGTTGAGCCCGGAACGCATTCTCGTCTCGCCGGGGCCGTGTTCGCCCAAGGAATCCGGCCTTTCGAACGACATCATTCGCGGTTTCGGGGCCAAGGTGCCGCTGCTGGGCGTCTGCCTGGGGCACCAGTGCATCGGTTACACCTTCGGCGGCGAAGTCGTTGTCAATTATCGCATCATGCATGGCAAGACCTCGCAAATCCGCCACAACGGCAAAGACCTTTTTCAAGGGATGCCGAATCCCTTCGCCGCCACGCGCTATCATTCGCTGGTCATCAAGCGCGACACCATGCCGGATTGCCTCGAAGTGACCGCCGAGACGGAAGAGGGCGAGATCATGGGAGTCAAACACAAGGAATTTCCCATCTGGGGTGTGCAATTCCATCCGGAAAGCATCCTGACCGAGAGCGGCCGGCAAATTTTGAAAAACTTCATGACCTTGCAGGCTTGATGCGCCCGCCTCCGCCAAGGAAATCCATTGAACCCGCCCGCTCCACACTTCGATTTCCTCGCTTCGGCGCGCCAGGAAATGATCCGCGAAGGTTTCCTGCCCGATTTCCCGCCGCCCGTGCTGCGCGAGGTTCAGTCGTGGAGCGCCGCTCCCGGCCCGGACGCCGCCGAGCGCGATCTGCGCGAGCTGCTTTGGTCTTCGATTGACAACACCCAATCGCGCGACCTCGATCAAATCGAGTGGGCCGAACGCCTGCCCGACGGGCGCATCCGCGCGCTGGTGGCCGTGGCCGATGTCGATGCCATGGTCGCCGCCGGCACCGCCACTGATGCCCACGCGCGCGCCAACGCGACTTCCGTCTATTCCGGCGGCCCGGTTTTTCCAATGCTCCCGGAGCGCCTCTCCACGGACCTGACTTCGCTGGAACTGGACGCGGACCGCCGCGCTGTCGTGATTGAATTTATCGTCGCCGCGGACGGGCAGGTGGTTTGCTCGGAAGTTTGCCGGGCCCTCGTCCGCAACAAGGCCCAGTTAAACTACAACCAGGTCGGCGCCTGGCTGGAAAGCCCGAACCCGTCCGCCGCCTCGCCCTTCAAAATGGCGGGCCTGCCCGAACAACTTCTCCTGCAAGACGAAGCCGCCCGGCGGCTGAAAGCCTTCCGCCATGAGCACGGCTCCCTGACGCTCGGCGGCGTGGAAAGCGTGCCGATGATTGTCAACAATTCCGTGCAGGGCTTTGTCATCGAAGGCGCGAATCGCGCGCGCGATCTCATCGAGAGTTTCATGGTCGCCGCCAATGTGGCCATGGCCGAATTTCTGCGCGCCCGCGGCGGATTGTGCCTGCGCCGCGTCGTGCGAACTCCTGCCCGATGGGACCGAATCCAGTCTGTCGCGGCTGCTGCCGGCACGAAGCTGCCCGATGTGCCCGATGCCCGCGCCTTGAACAATTTTCTGGCCCAGCGCCGCCAGGCCGACCCGGATCATTTTCCGGAATTGTCGCTGGCGGTTCTCAAGTCTCTCGGCCCGGGTGAATACGTCGTGGAGCATCCCGGCTCCGAGCACGAAGGCCACTTCGCCCTGGCTGTGGACAATTACACGCACTCGACCGCCCCCAACCGCCGTTACGCCGATCTCACCACGCAGCGCCTCGTGAAGGCCAGCCTGGCCGGCGCATCTTCCGCCATTTCCGAAAATGCGCTGGCGGACGTGGCCGCGCATTGCACCGAGCGCGAGACGGCCGCGCGGCACGTCGAGCGTTTCATGAAAAAAGTGGCCGCCGCCATCATGCTTGCGCCGCAAACCGGCCATATATTTGACGCTATCGTCACCGGCGTTTCGCCCAAGGGAACCTTCGCGCGCCTGCTGACCCTTCCAGCCGAAGGCCGGGTTGTGCGCGGCGAGCGCGGCCTGGACATCGGCGACAAAATCCGCGCGCGCCTGGCCAGCGTGGAGCCTGCCAAGGGCTTCATCGATTTAGAGAAGGTGAATTGACTTTTTGTGGAGGAATTCGAATTTCCTTCTGAAGAACACCGTTAATCGTTGCGCTTGCGGTTCCGCGCCGACCCTTCTAACGTAGCGCGAGGTTTTGGTATGCTGACATCTCACGAATTATTTGGATTTATGTCCCCGGCCCTGGCCGTGCGCGTCATCGAGTTCGCGCACGATGACAACAAGGACCTTTATCGCACCGCCCTGGCCGCGGTCGCGGAGGCTAAAAAATTGCGGCCCTCCTTTTTCGAGCGCAGCACGCCCCGGGCCGCGCGCCACAAGGAAATGGCCGTGCTCCTGGGCCGCCCGCGCCTGGAAATGATTTCCGCCAGCCTCCTGCGCGAATGGCTCATGAAACAGCAAACGCCCATGCTCGCGGCCTTCATGGACGCGCTGGCCATCGCGCACAAGGACGGCGCGGTCGATGATTTGCCCGCCACCGTCGAGGATGCGAAGCTGACCGCCGCCGTCGAAAATCTTCTGGTCAAATTTCCGCCCGAAGAGGTGGCCGTTTACCTGAACGCCTTCTACACGATGAATCAAATCCAGTGGCCCAATCTGGAGACAATGTTGAAGAACGAGCCGCGATTGCAGTTCGGCGGATAGCGGCCTGGGCGGCGAAAACTGGATTTTACAAATTATTCAGCAGCAAGCACTTGTAAAATCGACGCTCGAAAAACAGGCCGTTTTTGCAGAAAAACAGGGTTCCCGCGCGGAAAAAATGCAGCTTTTGCAGGCGTTTTTTTGCTTTTTCGCGATTTCGAGATGCGCAAAGCGTTTTACCGCAACAACATACATCCAAGCCATTCCATCCTGAAAAATCGTGCCTAAATACCTACGGTAGGTTTTTGGTTTTTTCGCGCGTCAGTCACAATTTTCGCGTGAACATCTTTTTTGTTCATGAAAATTGGGATCGCTGGCAGGCAGTTTTCCGAGGGAAACCGCGCCTGGCGCCCCATGCTCCAACCCGCCCCAACAACCGAAAGTAATATTATGACACGAAGAGGAAAAATCGCCCGCCTGCCGTCGGCGCTCCGCGCCGCGCTCAACCAGCGTTTGCAAGACGGCCGCCCTGGGCCCGAACTGCTCGATTGGCTCAACGCTCTCCCGGAAGTCCAGGCCATTCTGCAAAAGGAGTTTGATGGGCAGCCCATTTCCCAGCCGAACCTTTCGCGCTGGAAAACCGGCGGCTATGAGGCCTGGGAGCAGGAGCAGCAGGCATTGGACAAGCTGGACACGGCTTCGGCAGAGGACACGACGGCCAAAGCCGCGGCGGCTCCAGTCCTGGCCGACCGCCTTTCCTCGTTTCTGGTTCTGCAAATGGCCGTCGAACTCTGCCGGGCGGAAGACGTGCCGTCCGGCCCGCCGAAAGCCGCCATCCATGCCGAGATGATCAAGAACCTCTGCGGGTTGCGGCGCGGCGACCGTGAAGGCGCCCGCTCCCGCCTCGACGAGCAAAAATACCGCCTCGGCCTTTTTCAGGAAGGTGAACAAGAGCGCGCGCGCCGCAAACAAGAAGCGCGCGACAACATGACCGAAGAAGAACGGCAGGAACGAATCAACCGAATTCTCGGCGCCGACTAAGGCGCGATGCGGTTAAATACGGTTAAATTCACTTGATCAAGGCGTTTTCAAGAAAAAAAAGCCCGCATTCCAAGCAACGCCCGCCCGCGCCGAAATTCCAATGGCGCGCGCGGGTGGCCGGGGTTTGCCGTTCTGCTTGAAAACACGCGCTTTTTGTGAGATAACACATGTATGAAATTGACGGCAGACAGCCAAGGCCGACTTCGAGGCAACTGTGCAGCCCGACGGCAGCATTCGCCTTGTCGAATTGGCGCAGGTTCCAGTGGCAGAGCCGCGGCGAGTTGGCGGACGCCTGCGCGGCGCAGACGTTCGCTTGACACGCATTGCTGTAGCCGCGGCTGTGCGTGCGGAGCGTGACGCGCGATGAAACGTTATTGGGATGCTTCCGCCCTTATCGATGCTCTCCGCGACTCAAACATCGAGCAGAAGGCCCTCGAACCTGACCAATGGACAAGAGCACATGCGCTTTCGGAGACATTCGCCACCCTCACCGGCGGCAAGCTTGGTTTCAGGTATCTGCCTGACGATGCGGCTGCCTTAATCCGCGAACTCACGCAATCAATGAATTTCGCGGAGTTGGATGCAGCCGAAACGCTGGCGGCGCTTGACATGGCCCAACAATGTGGTGTTCGCGGGGGACGAGTTCATGATTGGATGCACGCCCGCGCGGTTCGCAAAGCTGGGTCCGCTGAATTGCTTGCCGATGATCTGAGTGATTTTGCCGGGCTGGAAGATGGCTTCGCGGCAATGGCGCCATAAATCCTAAAGCTTCAATTCGCGGAATATCCTCAGGGAAATTTGGCGTGCGGTTCCTTCGGTTTTTGGTTATATTGACATTATGGCTGATGACAGTCGCCCAGACCCGGATGCGTTGCTGGCCGCGATTCAGAAGAGCGACGCGGCGGCCAAACGCGGCAAGTTCAAGGTCTTCCTTGGCATGGCCGCTGGTGTCGGCAAGACTTACGCCATGCTCCGCGCCTCCCAGCGCGCCCAGCGTGAGAAAATCGATGTCGTCGTCGGTTACGTCGAAACTCACGGGCGCAAGGAAACCGAAGCCCTCCTGGCCGGCCTGAATGTCCTGCCGCGGCGCAAAGTCGATTACCGCGGCGTCACCCTCGAGGAAATGGACCTCGACGGCTTGCTGGCCCGCCATCCCCAATTGGCCGTCGTCGATGAATTGCCGCACACGAATGTCCCCGGTTCGCGCCACGCCAAGCGTTACCAGGACATCATTGAACTGCTCGACGCGGGCATTGATGTTTTCACCACCATGAACGTGCAGCACGCGGAGAGCCGCGTCGATACCGTGCGCCAGATCACCGGTTCGGCCGTGCAGGAAACGGTGCCGGACAGTGTGCTTGACGGCGCCGAAATGGAATTGATTGACCTGCCGCCGGAGGACCTTCTCAAGCGCCTGGACGAAGGCAAAGTCTATGTGCCCGAACGCGCCGAATTGGCGATGATGAATTTTTTCCGTGAAGGCAACTTGAATGCCTTGCGTGAAATGGCCCTGCGCCTGGCGGCCGATCACGTCGGCCAGGACGTGCATGATTATTTGCAGGCCATGCAGATTGCGATGCCCTGGCGTTCGGGCCACCGGCTGCTCGTGGCCGTCAGCGCCAGCCCGTATTCCCCGCACATGATCCGCTGGACGCGCCGGCTGGCGGACAATTTGGATTGCCCGTGGCTGGCGGTTTATGTGGAGCAGCCGCATCCCATTTCCGAGGCCGACCAGGAACGGCTGACCAGGCACCTGGCCCTTGCGCGGGAACTTGGCGCGGAAGTCATCACCACGGCCGACGCGGGCGTCGCGCGCGGCATTTTGCGCGTGGCCCGCCAGCAAAATGTCACTCAGATTATTTTCGGCAAGCCGGGCGGGGCCGGGATCATAGATTGGTTTCGCGGCGGGCGTTTGCTCCGGCATCTCGTGCGCGAGAGCGGGCAGATTGAACTGCACATCGTCCGCCCTGAACAGATGGAACAGCCGGAGCGGAAATGGCGCTGGAATCCCGGCCGCGAATCGCCGTTCTGGCAATATGGGGCCGGTTTGGGCGTGGTGGGCCTTTGCACGGCTGTCAACGCCCTCCTGTTTTCGCGCCTTGGAGCGGAGGCGCTCGCCCTCATTTATTTGCTGGGCGTCGTGCTGCTGGCCTTTGGCGTCGGGCGCGGGCCGACCCTCGTGACCGCGGCGGCCAGCGCGCTGATGTGGGATTATTTCTTTTTGCCGCCCCGCTTCACCTTCCGTTTGACACATGTGGAGGACGTGCTGATGTTCGGCATGTACTTCGTCGTCGCGCTCGTCCTGGGCCAATTTGCCTCCCGCATGCGCTGGCAGGAACGGGCCGAGCGGCGGCGGGAGGCGCGCGCCACCGCCCTTTATTTATTGACACGCGATCTGGCCGACGCCGCCGACGTCGATGACGCGGCCTTGCGCCTGGTCCGCCAGGTGACGGAAGCGTTTGGGGCCAAGGTGGCCGTGCTGCTGCGCGAACCGTCTGGAGGCCTGGCGCGGACGGCCCATCACGCCAGCGCCTTCGCCGTTTCGGAGAAAGAGCAGAGCGTGGCGGCGTGGGCCTTTCGTTTCGGCAAGGCGGCGGGGCGGTTTACGGACAACCTGCCTTCGGCCTCGGCCATTTATGTGCCGCTGCAAACCAATCGCGGCCCGGCTGGCGTGCTGGGCGTGGCCCTGGAAGGGGACCAGCAGCCGACTTTGGAGCAGCGCGATCTCCTTGACGCTTACGCCCGCCAGGCCGCGCTGGTGCTGGACCGTTTGCGCCTTGACGCCGCCGCGCAGCAGGCGCATTTGCTGGCGGAATCGGAAAAGTTGAGCAAGGCGCTCCTCAATTCCATTTCGCACGAATTGCGCACCCCCATTGCCGCCATCACCACCGCCGCCAGCGCGCTGGTTGAGCCTGCCACCCCGGCCGGATTGCGCGGCACGCTGGCCCTTGAAATCCAGGAAAGCGCCGCGCGCCTCAACCGGCTGGTCAGCAATTTGCTTGACATGACCCGCCTCGAATCCGGCAACGTCAAGCCGCGCATGGATTGGTGCGATGCGGCCGATTTGATCAATGTGGCCCTGCGCCACAACGAGCGCGAATTGTCCCGGCACAAGCTCGCTCTCTCCCTGCGCCAGCCGCTCCCGCTGGTGAGGATGGATTTCGTGCTGGTCGAACAGGCGCTCAACAACCTGCTTCTTAACGCGGCCCATTATACGCCCGCTGGCACGACGGTGGAAATCGGCGCTTCCGCCACGGCGGACGAAATGACCATCACGGTGGCCGACCGCGGCCCGGGCTTGCCGGCCGGGAGCCTGCCGCATGTTTTTGAGAAATTTTACCGCGTCCCCGGCGCCCCGGCCGGCGGCACCGGCCTGGGATTATCGATTGTCAAAGGGTTGATCGAGGCGCATGGCGGGCGCGTGGAGGCGGACAACCGTCCCGGAGGCGGGGCCGCTTTCAGCATTCATTTGCGTGTCACCGCCAACCCGTCGCCGGCGCTGGAGCCGGCCGCATGAGCGAAAGCCCCTCGCATCAACCAGTGGTCCTGATTATTGACGATGAAATCCAGATGCGCCGCCTTCTGCGCGTGACTCTGGAAGGCAATGGCTACCGCGTTTTCGAAGCCGACAGCGGGCAGGCGGGGTTGGTGGAAGCGGCGCAGCGCCGGCCGGACATCGTGGTGCTGGACCTCGGCTTGCCGGACATGGATGGGCTGGCCGTCCTGCGGCGCCTGCGCGAATGGAGCGAGACGCCCGTGCTGGTGCTTTCGGTGCGCGAAGGCGAGGAAGACAAAGTGGGCGCGCTGGACCGCGGGGCCGACGACTATATGAACAAGCCGTTCAGCACCGCCGAGTTTCTGGCGCGTTTGCGAGCGGCCCGCCGCCGCGCGCAGCCAGCGGGGGACAACGCCGTCTTTGTTTCCGGCCCGCTGCAGGTCGATTTCTCCAGCCGCGCCGTCACGATCAAGGGGAAGGAAATCAAATTGACGCCGACCGAGTATTCGCTGTTGCGATTGCTCGCGCGCAACGCCGGCAAAGTGGTGACCCACGGGCAGATTCTCAAGGAAGTCTGGGGCCCCAACTACGGCGGGCAAACGCACTATTTGCGCGTTTACATGGCGCACCTGCGCGAGAAACTGGAAACCGACTCGAGCCGCCCGGAATTATTATTGACCGAGTCCGGCATCGGCTACCGCATGAAGGCGGAGGCGTGAAAGCGCGCCGATTACTTGACTCCGTCCAGGGCCAGATTCAACCGCAGCACGTTCACCCCCGCGTCTCCCAGGAAACCTAAATCAGGCGCATCCGTAAAGGCCGCGATGAGCGCCTTGACGTCGTCCGCCTTGAGGCCGCGCTCCTTGGCCACGCGCGGCGCCTGCAACAGCGCGTTCTCGACGCTGATGTGCTGGTCCAAACCGCTGGCGGAGGCGGTCACGGCGTCGGCCGGCACCGGGGCGCTGGCGGCCAGGCCGTTGTCCGAACGGTAGCTGGCGATATTCGTGGCGATGATGTCATGCAACTTTTGCGAGGTTGGGCCAAGATTGCTGCCGCTGGAGCTGGCGGGGTCGTAGCCATTGTTTCCGGCCGAGGACGGGCGCGGATGGAAGTATTTCGCGGCCGTGAAATTTTGCCCTATGAGCGCCGAGCCGCGAATGGCGCCCTTGGAGTCAATTATAAGGCTGCCGTTCGCCTTGTCCGCGAAGAGCGCCTGCCCCAATCCATAAACCACCAGCGGATAGATGCCGCAACAAACCGCGGCCAGCACGAGAGTTGCCATGATTGAGCCGCGCAATTGGGCCATGAATGCTTTCATAAGATTATACGAGTTTGAGGGCCGTGATGGCGAGGTCGATGACTTTGATGCCAACGAACGGGATGATGATTCCGCCCAATCCGTAGATGAGCAGGTTGCGCTGCAAAATGGCCAGCGCGCCAATCGGCTTGTAGGCCACGCCGCGCAAGGCGAGGGGGATGAGCACGATGATGATGAGCGCGTTGAAAATGACGGCGCTGAGAATGGCGCTGGCCGGGCTGTGCAGCGACATCACATTCAGCGGCGCGATGGCCGGAAACGTTCCCATCAACATCGCGGGAATGATCGCGAAATACTTGGCCACGTCGTTGGCGATGCTGAAGGTCGTGAGCGAACCGCGCGTGATGAGCAATTGCTTGCCGATTTCCACGATCTCAATGAGCTTGGTCGGATTGCTGTCAAGATCAACCATGTTGCCGGCCTCGCGCGCGGCCTGCGTGCCGGTGTTCATGGCCACGCCGACGTCCGCCTGCGCGAGGGCCGGGGCGTCGTTGGTGCCGTCGCCGGTCATGGCGACCAGATGGCCGGCGGCTTGTTCCTCGCGGATGCGCCTGAGCTTTTGTTCCGGCGTGGCCTGGGCCATGAAATCGTCCACGCCCGCCTCGGCCGCGATGGCGGCGGCGGTGAGCTGGTTGTCGCCGGTGATCATGACCGTGCGGATGCCCATCTTGCGCAATTGGGCGAAGCGCTCCTTGATGCCGCCTTTGACGACGTCCTTGAGCTGCACGACGCCCAGCACCTCGCACCCCTCCGCCACCACCAGCGGCGTGCCGCCCGAACGAGAAATCTCCTCCACCACACTCGTGACGCCCTGCGGAAATTTTCCCCCGGCCTGGTCCACGTAAATCGAGATGGCCTCGGCCGCGCCTTTGCGAATGCCGCGCGCGGGCTGGCCATCGACGGCCGGGAAATTGACGCCGCTCATGCGCGTCTGCGCGCTGAACGGCACGAACTGCGCGTGGTTCTGCGCCACTTCGCGCCCGCGCAGGCTGAATTGTTCCTTGGCCAGCACCACGATGGAACGGCCTTCGGGCGTTTCGTCGGCCAGCGACGCCAATTGGGCGGCGTCGGCCAGGCGCTCAATTTTGATCTGAGGCGCGGCGATGAATTTGGCCGCCATGCGATTGCCAAGTGTGATGGTGCCGGTTTTGTCAAGCAACAGGACATCGACATCGCCCGCGGCTTCGACCGCGCGGCCGCTCATGGCCAGGACGTTGCGCCGGATGAGGCGGTCGATCCCGCTGATGCCGATGGCGCTCAACAGCCCGCCGATGGTCGTCGGAATCAGGCAGACCAGCAGCGCCACCAGCACGGGCACGGAAAAATCGGTGTTGGAATAAATCCCGAACGGCTTGAGTGTCACGCAGACAAGCAAAAAGATCACGGTCAGGGCCGAGAGCAGAATGGTCAGCGCGATTTCGTTGGGAGTCTTTTGGCGGCGCGCGCCTTCGACCATCGCGATCATGCGGTCCAGGAACATGTTTCCTTTTTCCGACGTGACGCGAATGACGATGCGGTCGCTCAACACGCGCGTGCCGCCTGTGACCGCGCAACGGTCGCCGCCGCTCTCGCGGATGACCGGCGCGGATTCCCCGGTGATCGCCGCTTCATCAACACTCGCGATGCCTTCAACCACGTCGCCGTCGGCCGGAATGATGTCATCGGCCTCGCACACGACCAGGTCGCCTTTTTGCAAATCAGTCGCCGGCACCGGCTCTTCCTTGGCATTGCGCAAGCGGCGGGCGATGGTTTCCTTGCGGCTTTTGCGAAGGCTGTCGGCCTGGGCTTTGCCGCGGCCCTCCGCGACGGCTTCAGCGAAATTGGCAAAGAGAACGGTGAACCAGAGCCAGAGCGCGAGTTGGAAAATGAAGCCGCGCTGGCCGGCCGCGCCGGTGAAAATGGGCACGGTCGTCAAAGCCGCGCCAACCATCGTGACAAACATCACGGGGTTCTTGAGCATCAGCATCGGATGCAGCTTTTTAAAGGCGTTGACGATGGCCGGCCCGGCAATGTTCCAGTCGAAAAGAGAGGGAGCTTTATGCGTCATAGGTCAATAGAGTTTGCCCTGGTTGGTCAGGAAATGTTCGATCACCGGCCCCAACGAAAGCGCCGGCAAAAAGTTCAACGCGCCCACCAGCAACACGGTGCCCAGAAGCAAAACCACGAACGTGAAACCAGAAACCGGGAACGTGCCCGCGCTCGGCGGGGAAATCTTTTTGGCCGCGAGCGAGCCGGCCAGCCCCATGATCGGAATAATCATCAGAAAGCGGCCGATCAGCATGGCCAGGCCGAGCGTGGTGTTGAGCCGCGGCGTGTTGCCGCTCAATCCGGCGAAGGCGCTGCCGTTGTTGCCATTGGCAGAGCTGTAGGCGTAAAGAATTTCACTCAGCCCATGAGGGCCGGCATTGCCCAAAGGATCGGCGCCCCATTTGCTGACGGCGGCCCACGCGGAAAAGCCGAGTGTCGAAAGCGCGAGAATCAGCAGCGCGAGCATCGACATTTTGACATCGTACGATTGAATCTTCTTGCCCAAATATTCCGGCGTCCGCCCGGCCATCAATCCAGCGATGAACACCGCCAGCACAACGAAGACCAGCATTCCGTACAAACCCGCGCCAACGCCGCCAATGATAATTTCCCCCAATTGAATATTGAACAGCGGCACGAACCCGCCCAGCGCGGTGAAGGAATCGTGCATGGCATTGACCGCGCCGCACGAGGCCGAGGTCGTGACAGTGGCGAACAGCGCGGAATTGAAAATGCCGAAGCGCACCTCCTTGCCTTCCATGTTGCCGCCGGAGGCCATGACACCCAATTGCTGGTGAATGGGATTGCCGCGCGCCTCCGCCCACCAGCACAGGAACACCCCGGCCAGGAACAGCGCCATCATTGCCGCCCAGACCGACCAGCCGTGCGCCTGATTTTTGGTCTGGCGCCCCAGGTAATACGTCAGCCCGCTGCCGATGGCAAAGATGGAGAGCATTTGCAGGAAATTGGAAAGCGGCGTCGGATTTTCAAAGGGATATGCGGCGTTGGCGTTGGTGTAACCGCCGCCGTTGGTGCCGAGCATCTTGATGGCCACTTGCGAGGCCATCGGTCCTTGCGGGATCGTTTGCTCCTCCACTTTTTGGTCCACCATGACCGGCATGTTGGTCATCACGGGCTGGCCTTTGGCGTCCAACCGCGGCGGCTGCGCGGGGACGTTGGTCGTGACGGCCTGGCCTTTGTCATCGAGCTTGGGGACTTGCGTCGTGTAAGCTTCGGTCAGTTTGGCTTTCGTGTAAGGCTTGAAATTCTGGATCATCCCCTGCGAGATCAAGGCGGCCGCGAAAACCACGCAAATCGGCAGCAGCAAATAATACGTGACACGCGTCAGATCGACCCAGAAATTTCCCAGCGTTTTGGCCGAATGCCGCGCCAGCGCGCGCACCAGCGCCGCCGCCAGTCCGATGCCCGCGGCGGCGGAAGCGAAATTATGGATGACCAGCGCCACCATCTGCGAAAGGTAGGACATGGTGTTTTCACCGCCGTAGTTTTGCCAATCGGTGTTGGTCGTAAAACTGGCGGCGGTGTTGAAGGCCAGGTCCGGCGTGAGATTGTCAAATCCCTGCGGATTGAGCGGCAGGTATTTTTGCAAGCGCAAAATCGCATAGGTGAACACGCAGCTCACCAGGCTGAACAGCAGCATGGCGAAGGTGTAGAGTTTCCAATCCTGTTCCTCCTCCGGGTTCACGCCCAGCAGCCAGTAGGTCAGCTTCTCCAATGGTTTGAGGATCGGGTCCAGCCACGTTTTGCCCTTGGCGTCAAGCACGCGGCCCAGATACAAACCCATCGGCTTGGTGATCGCGGCCAGCGCGGCGACGTACACTGCCAATTGCAGCCAGTCAGAAGGTCGAGACATAATGGTTCCTTTGGGCTTTTAAAATTTTTCCGGCCGCAACATGGCCGCCACCAGATAAATGAACAGCAGCAGCGAAACGGCTCCGACAATGATGTTCCACATAAATTTGGCTCCTACAGTTTGGCGCAAAACCGGACGTAAAGCGCCGCCAGCGCGAAAAAGCCGGCTATGACCGCGATGTATATTAAGTCATTCATAAACTTGATGCGCGCTCGGCGCTGTCAACGATGCGAACATCGCACGCCCCGGCCTCGCGCGGTAATCAAAACCAGCCGCCAAACCGCTAAAATTCCGTTAAAACGAGCGCGCCGTCTGCCGCCCCCATCCAGGCCGCGTCCGCTTTTTCTTTCCCAACTCCCGGTCTTAATCTTAATCTTCACGGAGTGACGCGAATCATTTTGAATTTGGAAAGCTGTTGATGTGGCCGCCGGCGCTTACATTTTTGTGATGGTTGTCTGCTATTTGCTGGGGGCCATTCCCTCCGGCTATTTGGCGGGCATGGCTTGCGGCATCGATGTGCGCACGGCCGGCAGCGGCAATATCGGCGCCACCAATGTCATGCGCGTCCTCGGCAAAAGGGCGGGGGCCATCGTGCTCGCCGCCGATGCCTGCAAGGGTTTCGTCTCCGCGTGGTGGGTGCCAGTGCTGGCGCTGCATTTCTTCCCGGAATCGGGCGTGCCGCGGGAGCACTTGAAAGTGGCCGGCGGCGTGGCGGCCATTGTCGGGCACATTTATAGTTGCTGGCTGTGGTTCAAAGGCGGCAAAGGCATCGCGACCTCCGCCGGCGTGGTGATGGCCTGGGCGCCCTTCGCGTGTTTGACGGCGCTGGCGGTTTGGGGCTTGGTGCTGGCCGTTAGCCGATACGTGTCGGCCGCCTCCATCGCGGCCGCGATCGTCCTGCCTTTCGCCGTCTGGCTTTTTAACGGCAGCCCAACCATGACCCTCGTCATGACTTGCGTGAGCATTCTCTCCATTTACAAACACAAGGCCAACATCCAGCGCCTCCTCAAAGGCACAGAAAGCCGCGTGGGAGCGAAGAAGTCATGAAGGTCACCGTCATCGGCGCGGGAGCGTGGGGGACAGCCCTGGCCAACATCCTGTGCGAGAACAATCACGCGGTCACGGTTTGGGGGCATGACGCCCACCACTTGGCTCTATTGCGCGAGACCCGCTTCAACTCATCCTATTTGCCGGGCATCCTGCTTTCCCCTGACATTGTATTCCACGCGCAGCCCGCCCTCGCCATCCGGGGCGCCGAGTGCGTCGTCATCGCCGTGCCGTCCAAATTTTTCCGCGAGGTAACCAGCCTGTTCTCCAGCTTTGGGGGCCTGGCCGTCAGCGTGACCAAAGGCATCGAATACGAAACCGGCCTGACCATGTCCGGCCTGCTCAAATCCACCATGCCCAAGGCCGATGCCGCCGCCCTTTCCGGTCCGACCCTGGCCATGGAAGTCGCCCGCGGCATCCCGGCGGCCATCGTGGCGGCCCATCCGCAACCCGAAACGGCCAGGACGGTGCAGGCGCTCTTTGGCCGTCCCGCGTTCCGCGTCTATACCACCACGGACGTGGCGGGCGTCGAGTTGGGTGGTGCGATCAAAAACGTGGTGGCGCTCGCGGCGGGAATCGGCGACGGCCTCGGCTTCGGCGACAACGCCAAGGCGGGACTGGTCACGCGCGGATTGGTGGAGATGCGGCGGCTGGGCGTCGCGCGCGGGGCGGGTGCGGAGACGTTTTCGGGCCTGAGCGGTTTGGGCGATCTGGTGGTGACCTGTTATTCGCGCCTGAGCCGCAATCGCGCCTTCGGCGAGCGCATCGGCCGCGGCGAGAAGGTCGAGGCCATCCTGGCGGACACTCGCAGCGTGGCTGAAGGCTACCCGACCGCGCGCGCCGCCTTCCAATTGGCGCGAACCCTCGGCATCGAGACTCCCATCATCGACGAAGTCCGCGCCATGTTGTACGAAGGCAAGGAAGTCCGCCAAGCCGTGCATGACTTGATGGGCCGCGAACCGAAGCCGGAGGATTGACGGCAAAATCATTCCGCAAGCACGGCTTATGCCAAAAGCGTCAAATGTTTTGGCGATAAAAATTTTCTTGCTTCTCCCGCCAATTTGGCACATTGTCGCCGCATGCCCGTTGCTTTGAAAGCGCCGCTGGCGGCTTCGGCTCCATCCCCGGAAGCCGGGCATGTTTTTTCCCGTGAAACCAACATCGCAAGAAACACATGAACCCAATTCACTCCGCTGCAACCGGCAAAAATGAAGCCCGCTCCGAAGCTTTCACGCTGATCGAGCTTCTGGTCGTCATCGCGATTATCGCGATCCTGGCCTCGCTGCTTTTGCCGGCCTTGTCCATGGCCAAGGACAACGCGCAGGCTAGGACATGCACCAATAATCTCAAGCAAATGGGCGCCGCGTGCCATATGTATTGCGATGACAATACCGACGTCATGGCCTTCTGCCAATGGGACGGGATGACCGCGAAACAACCCGGCGGCGGATGGCTCTACAACCTTACGCCGGGGGCCAACACCTACGCGGCGACGCTGGCAGCGACAGCCGTGCGGCCTGACCCATTTATCATTCCATACAAAACGGATCCGCAGTCCGCGTGGACTACCGGAGATTGGTGGTTTTATATGCATAACTCACAATCCTATCTGTGCCCGAAGGATGTCAAAAGCAAGGATTACGCCCAGGAGCCAGTTAGTACTACTATCGGAGGCGGAGGGCGTGAGGATAAGCTTTCAACGTATGTCATGAATGGCTCGCAATGCGGCTTTGGAAACTATGTTGCAATCCCTGGCCCTGTTGGAGTTACCGCCCCCCCCCCATATCGCAACGCCAAAATGACCCAAGTCTGGAGCTCTTCGTGTTATTTGCTATGGGAGCCGGACGAGTTCCTCACAACATCGACGGAACCAATGGGAGAGTTGAATTTTGAGTGGAATGATGGTTCCAATTTCCCCAGCGCCCCGCCCAATGGCAACGAAGGCATCGGTCGCCTGCACACCAAAAGTGGCGGGAATATTCTCGCGATCGACGGCCACGTGGATTTCATGGTCACGAACACTTTCTCCAAGCTTTCCAACAACAACGGCTCCGGCCCCGGCGGCAAAGGGCTGCTGTGGTGGGACCCGTGGGCCGCTGACGGCCACTGAACGCCGGAGGGGGCGGGGCGAGGCTCCAGACGAGCCAGCGCCCGCTAGCGTTCGTTTCGCTTCCCCTGTCCATGCACCTGCGCCGCGACTTTTAACCGCAGTCCATTAAGGCGGATGAACCCAGTGGCGTCGTCCTGGTTATAAGCCTTGGTCAGATCCGCTTCCATCGTCGCGATATGCGGATTGTAAAGGCTTACCGGCGATTTCCGCCCGGCATTGATAATGTTCCCCTTGTAAAGTTTGACCCGCACCGTCCCGGTCACGTTCTTCTGGCTTTCGGAGACCAAAGCCTGCAACGCGTAACGCTCCGGCGCAAACCAGAAGCCGTAATAAACCAGCTCCGCGTATTTGGGGATAAGCGAATCCCGCAGGTGCATGACTTCGCGGTCCATGGTCAGGCTCTCCATCTGCCGGTGGGCGTAGTGCAGAATCGCGCCGCCAGGGGTTTCGTACACGCCCCGCGACTTCATGCCCACGAACCGGTTCTCTACCAGGTCCACCCGCCCGACGCCATGCTTGCCGCCCAGCTTGTTCAACATCTTCATCACGCCCAGCGGCCCCAGCTTCTTGTTGTTGACCGCGATGCAATCGCCTTTTTCAAATTCCAACGTGACATGCTCGGCCTTGTCCGGCGCGTCTTCGGGCGAGACGCTCAACTTGTACATTTCCCGGTGCTCCGGCGCCGAGGCGTCCAGCCAGGGGTCTTCCAGGATGCCCGCCTCGAAGGAAATGTGCAGAAGGTTCCGGTCCATCGAATAAGGCTTCTTGGCGCTGGCCTCGACGGGGATGGCTTTGCTCTCGCAATATTGAATCATCTCCGCGCGGCCGGGAAATTGGGCGCGGAACGAGGCATCGCGCCACGGGGCAATGACGTTCAACTCCGGCGCCAGGGCTGCCGCCGTCAATTCAAACCGCACTTGGTCGTTGCCTTTGCCGGTCGCCCCGTGGGCGATGGCGTCGGCCTTTTCCGCCCGCGCGATTTCAATCATGCGCTTGGCGATGAGCGGCCGGGCGATGCTAGTGCCCAGGAAATATTGGTTCTCATAAACCGCGCCGGCCTGCATCATCGGGAAAATGAAATCGCGCGCGAATTCCTCCTGGAGATCGTCGATGTAAATTTTGGAGGCGCCCGTTTTGCGGGCCTTTTTATCCAGGCCGCGAAGCTCTTCCTCCTGGCCGATGTCGGCGCAAAAAGCGATCATTTCGGCGGAGTATTTCTCCTTGATCCACGAAAGAAGGACGGAGGTGTCAAGCCCGCCCGAATATGCCAGCACAATTTTCATGGCGCGGATTAAAACGGTTTGCGAGCCGGGATTAAAGGCAAAAATTTTTGCGGATTTTTTCAATTTAGGCTGGACATGCGCATGGTATTTTCCTATTTTCTGCGGATTGAACGGCAGGTGCTCTTTTTCAGGAGCGAGTCCCCGTTAGCAGGCCTCTTGAGGCCGAACCAAGCAATTGCATATTAGCAATTCCATTTTAATGGACCGCGCCAGCACGATCTGGATATGGAGATCATCGTGGGCGGGCCGGTTCGCCTCTCGGCTCGATTTGAATTTTGCCAGATTGTCACACATCCCCCAATTGCCCTTCTCAAGCTGCGGGTGATATGGTCGCAACGGCATTTGAAACTGGAATTTATTTGGATAACAAAACTAACGACACGCTATGAAAAAATCCCTCCTGCCAGCCCTCGCGTTGGCCGCTTCTCTCGCCACCGCGCAAGCCCAGTACTTTACCAATGGCAACCTTGCGGTCGTCCGAATTAGCGGATACGACACGACCTCCAGCACCGGCGCCGCGGTCTTCATCGACCAATACACGACCAATGGCGCCCTCGCGAATTCCTTCGCCGTTCCGACCTCTGGCGCGAACTCGCTTATTCTTAATGGCGAGCCTTACGAAGGGCTGCTGAACATCATGCCCGACGGCTCGCGCCTGGTCTTCGCCGGCTATCACACCGCGCTGCCTTACGCCTCCAACATTATTTCGTCGGAATCCGCGCTCGTCCCGCGAGTCGTGGCGACGCTCGATGGCTACGGCGTTTTTTCGCTGGCCGTCACCAACATGACCAATTTCAACGATTCCGCCATTTCTGCCGCGGCGTCGGACGGAACCAATTTCTGGCTGGCTGGCACGGGGCCGACCCCGTCCGCCACCGTCCCAACCGGGCTGAACGAAATCGCCTACGTCGGCACCGCCGCCTCCGGCGCCAGCGCGCAAGTCGTCACGAACGTGTTTAGCACCAGCTTGCGCGGAATGACTCTGTGCGATGTCGCGGGAACCTATCAGCTATACGCGATTGGTGAAGCCTCCAACACGGCTTTGGGCACTTTCCGCACCGGCGCGTTTCTGGTCTCCAACATTTCCGGCGCCCTGCCAACGAGCGGCACTGGCGTTAGCAATGCGTTCGCGGAAGCAAGTCCCGCCGGCGGCGGCGCGTTCGCGTTCGACCTGGCCATCAATCCGGACGGCACCATTGCTTATCTGGCGGATAATGACAACGGCATCGTCAAATTTACCAGCAGCGGCCCCGGCGGCGTTTGGGTTTCCAACTACACGGTTCCCCTGACCAACGCGCAAGGCGCCACGCTTGCCGCCTTCAGCCAAAGCGCCACCAGCGTGACAGCCGACTGGAGCCAAACCCCGCCCGTCGTTTACGCGACCACGGGTGAGACTGCCACGAACCGCCTGGTCACTTTCCAGGACACCAACGCGAACGGCCTGGACACCGTCACGACTCTGGCCTTGGGCACCATTGTTTCCGGGGCGGGCGGCGCCACCAATACTTACCGGGGCGTGCGCTTCGTGCCTGTCTCTCATTATCCATACTTTTCCGTTCAGCCGGCTGGATTCACCGGCGCTCCCGGCCAAAGCGCCATATTCTCGGCTTCCGTTTTGGGAGCGTTCCCAAGCTATCAATGGTATTCCAACAGCGTGGCCAACCCAACCTTCGTAGCCATTCCCGGCGCGATGTCCAGCAACTACATCGTGGCCAGCGTCGCTTCGGGCCAGGGCGGCTCGCAGTTTTACCTGGTGGCCTCCAATGCTTACGGAGTTTCCACCAGCGCCGTCGTCACTCTCACAGTGCTTGACCCGGCCATTACCGCGTCGCCAACCGGAGCGACCAACATTCCGGGCACGGGGCCGGTTACTCTGTGCGTGACGGCCGTCGGCACGGGCACATTAACCTACCAATGGCTGGCCAATGGCGTTGCCATTCCAGGCGCGCAATCGTCCTGTTACACGGTGCCGGATAACGGCGTCATCACTTCGGCGGCGTATTCAGTGATCGTTTCCAATTCGCTCGGTCAATTCGCGACCACCGCCGCGACCACCGTCTCGTTCTCGCCTTACTTGATTAATGACACCTTCACTTATCCGAATGGCAATCTCTTTGGCGATGCCGGATCGCCCTGGAAGGAAATCAGCGGCACCACTCCGATCGATGTCATCAGCGACCGGGCGCAGATTTCCCAGACTAACACCACGGCGGGGACCGCTTTTGCGCAGGACCTCTACACCCAGCCCAAAGTCGGAGGCGTCATGTGGGCCAGCTTTACCATGAACTTGGCCAGCCTGCCCACGACTCCGGGCGGCATCTATTTCACTCATTTTGAAGACACCAATTTTGGCTTCTTCGGCCGGCTCTTCGTTCTCACTTCCAACAATCCGGCCTATACGGCTGACATCCCGGCTGTCGCGTATCCCGGAACCTACCGCATCGGCGTGGCCAATAAAGCCAGCAGCGTGGCGGCGGTCGTCGAACTGGACATGTCTCCCGGCATTGACTACCAAGTGGTCGAATACTTCGACATGAACGGCGGATTTTCCGGCGTGGCCGTGAATCCGAGCCAGTCTGAATACAACTCGGTCTATTCCTTAAGCACCATTCCCAACGCTCTTTCTTCAGGTTACGCGCAGGACACTTATACCGGCACGTTGAATCCGATGGCGGGGCAGGGGTTGCGTCAAGCCGCGGGCACCGGCACTTTCTACATGGACAATTTGGAAGTTTCCTACGATTGGAATGGCGCCGGTTCGGGTTTCACAGCCGTGACCGCCAATTCCCCCGCTGCCACGCCGGTTATCGGCCTTATTTCGTCTGGCTTGACCAATTACGCGGGCAACACCGGGCTGCTTGAAGTCGCCGCTTCTGGAGTCGATGCGAGCTACGCCTGGTATCAGATCGTTGGCAACGTGACCAACAAATTGGCAGATGATGCCAATCATGCTGGTTCAGTCTCAAACGCGTTCTCGTTCTACAATCTCCAGGGCGGCGATACCGGTGGTTACTATGTCGTTGTGGCCAACTCCGCCGGCTCGGCCACCAGCGCGGTGGTCAATGTTTCCGTCAACTCCACTCCCACGCCGCCGGTCTTTACGTTGCAGCCGGTCAGCACGACCAATTCCCTCGGCGGCACCGTAACATTTACCGCCACGGCGGTCGGCACCGGCCCCATCACTTACCAATGGAACACCGATGGCTCGCCCAATGGCGCCACCGGCACCAGCTACACTCTGACACGGATTAGCACCGCCTTGTCCGGCAATACTTATTCCGTCACCGCCACCGGCGGAGCAGGCTCGCCCGTGACCAGTTCCAACGCGGTGCTGACGGTGCTCGGCCCCATCGTGACTAACATCGCCTATCTGCGCAGTTTGCAAGTGACTTCAGCGGCCCCGACCATCACCATCCCGGCCGCCAGCTCCACCCAGGTTTACGAGGTGACCGGCACTGTCATGGAATACACCAACCTGGAAAGCGCCACCTACGCCGAGTATTGGATTCAGGACGCAACTGGCGGCATCGAATTCTTCGTGATAGACCCGACATTTCGCCCGCACCAGGGCGACGTGATCAGCGCCACTGGCATTGTTGATGTCTTCGATGACGCCCTCGAACTTGACGGCTCGGCCAACAACCCGTCCGAACCGTACTCCATCATAAGCACAAACGGCGAAAACCAGCCGCTCCCGTATCCGAACGAACTCATGCCGTTCGGGTTCTCAGCAGCGAATCCTGGTCTGTCTTCGCTGGTTTATCAGGGCCGGCGCGCGACCGCTACCAACGTATATTTCCAGATCACCCCCGGACAGACTTTTGCGGGCGGCGGCCAGGTTGTAATTTCCAATTTGGCTGGGCAGAGCTTCACCCTCTATGTTTCGCCCAGTTCGGGGCCTGACCTCATCGGCCAGCCCATCCCGCCCTTTGCCTATAGCGTCACCGGCGAATACGACCAATTCAATACATCGTATGAATTCAATATGACATCCGGAGCCGATATCGTGACCGCGCCGCCTCCGGCTGTGACGAACATGACCGCCGCCGTTTCCGCTGGCAACATCTCGCTGAGTTGGAGCGCCGTATCGCAGACCTACACTTATAGCGTCTGGAGCACGACCAATCTGACGATGCCGTTCACGCCGCTCGCGACCGGGCTTTGGTTTAGCAATTCCGCTGGCGCCTACTCCGCGCCTATTTCGACCAACAACCCGGCCACATTCTACCAAATCGTCAGCCCATGAGCGAACCAGTTGCGCGCCAGCGTGATTGCATTATTATGACTGGCATGAAAAAGCACGGTTTTACGCTGATTGAGCTGTTGGTGGTTATCGCCATCATAGCTATTCTCGCCGCGCTGCTGCTGCCCTCGCTCGCGCTGGCCAAGCAAAAGGCCCAGCAGGCCGGCTGCCTCTCCAACGAGAAGCAATGGGGCTTGGCCGAACAAATGTACGTCAACGACTTCAAAGATATTCCGCCCACCGACGGCATGGGAGACAGCGGGGATTACGACGGTACACCTCCTTACGGAACGCCAGACGACCCGGCCGCGTGGTTCAACCAACTGCCGCCCTATTGGAGCGGAACCCGCCTCGCCTCCTATTACGACGCGAAAAAGGATTACATCACCGGGCTGCCCGACCTCAACAAGCCGCAGAACTACATGCCATTTCCCGGCCGGGCTGGCAGCAAGTTGTGGTTCTGTCCCAGCGCGCAAATGACCGATTCCGACGTCGCCAGCCTGGCGCCGGAAACTTATCCGGGCTACTTCTCCTACGCGCAGTCCCTGGACCTGAACAAGGTCATTGGCACGGCCACTCCCACCACCGCGGGCACCGAGCCTCAAGGATCGTTTACGGGAGCCAACGGGAATCCCGTTCCCGCCAACGCCGTTTCCATGCCGAAAATCAGCAGCCTGCCGAAGCCGGCTGCGACGGTTTACATGTTTGACCAGCGCTTCAACCCCAACGTTGAGCCTTACGCCGGCACTCCTGCCGACACCAAGTACGATTCCGAGAACCCCGCCAATCGCTTCAAGGAATTCGCGGCCCGCCACAACCTGGGAGGCGTGATTGTCTTTTGCGACGGCCACGCGAAATATTTCAAGGATCAATACGTAACCAATTTCTGCGACTTCGGCACTTCTCTCGAGTGCGCCGGCCCTGGCAGCCCAGTGGCGTCGGACATTGTTTGGAACCCCGCTTTCCGCGCCGCCCTCGGCTATTGAGCCGCCTTCGCGCTTTCCCAAAAGCGCCGCGGGAGCATCTTTGGCGGCTTCCCGTCTAACGGGGTATGAAAAGATTCATGCTCGTTTGCGGGCTTTGCTGTTTGGCGCTCCGCGCCGGCGCCGATGGATTTATCGTTGTCAGTCCGGGCCAGGGAGCGGTTCCAGGGCCTGGTTATGGGTTCGCGCCGCTGGAAATCACCTATCACCATGTCAATGTGAAAATCCGCGGCCAGATCGCCTCCACCACCGTCGATGAGGAGTTTTACAATCCCAATGGCCAGCGCCTGGAGGGCACGTATCTGTTCCCCGTGCCCAAGGGCGCCCAGATTGACAAGTTCAGCATGGAGATCGGCGGCCGCCAAATCGAGGCGGAATTGCTGGCCGCCGGCAAAGCCCGCGCCATTTACGAGGACATCGTCCGCAAAATGCGCGACCCCGCGCTGCTCGAATACGAGGGCCGCGACGTCTTCAAAGTGCGCGTCTATCCCATCGAACCAAATAGCGCCAAGCACATCCAGCTTTCCTATTCGCAGGCTCTTCCGATGGACGCCGGCCTGGTCAGCTACGTCTATCCGCTGAACACGGAAAAGTTCTCCGCCAAGCCGATCAAAAGCGTGAGCGTGAAGGTCGATCTCGACAGCCTCAAGCCGATCAAAACCATCTATTCCCCCAGCCACGCCGTCGAAATCAAGCGCGATGGCCTCAACCGCGCGACTGCTTCTTACGAGGAGAGCGGCGCGCGGCCCGACACCGATTTCACCCTCTATTTCGCGCCCGAAACCGATGAAGTCGGCATCAACCTGCTCACCTGCAAACCCGCCGGCGAGGACGGCTATTTTCTGCTGCTCGCCTCTCCCGGCGCCGACATCAAATCGGGCGCGCTGGCGCCCAAAGACGTGGCCTTCGTGCTGGACACCTCCGGCTCGATGGCGGGCCGGAAACTCGAACAGGCCAAGAAGGCCTTGCAATTCTGCGTGGAAAATCTGAACGACAGCGACCGCTTTGAAGTCGTCCGATTCTCCACCGACGTGGAGCCGCTTTTCGGCCAGCTTGTGGATGCCACCAAAGCCAATCGGCAGCACGCGGAAAACTTTGTGCGGGACCTCAAAGCCACGGGCGGCACCGCCATCGATGCGGCCCTGCGCCAGGTGCTGGCGTCGCGGCCCGCCACCCACGCGAGCCATCCATACCTCAGCATGACCGGCAAGCCCATCGACCTCGGCGGCCCGTCCCGGCCTTACATGGTCGTCTTCTTGACCGACGGCGAGCCGACCGTCGGTGAAACAGGCGAAGACGCCATCGCAGCAGCCGCCCAAACGGAAGCCGGCGGCCAGGCGCGCGTGTTCTGTTTCGGCATCGGCACGGATGTCAATACGCATTTGTTGGACAAGATCGCCGAAGACACGCGCGCCGCCGCGCAATACGTCCTGCCCGAGGAGGATTTGGAGGTCAAAGTCTCCTCGTTCTTTTCCAAAATCACCGAGCCGGTCCTGGCCAATCCCGTTCTGCGCGTCACCGGCGGCGCGCGCATCTCCAAGATGTATCCAGACCCGCTGCCGGACATGTTCAAGGGCGGGCAGATGATCATCGTTGGCCGCTATAGCGGTGAAGGAAATGCCGCCGTGGTCTTCGATGGCGCCATCAACGGGCAGCCCAAAATGTTCACGCAAGATGTGAAGTTTTCCGCCGATTCCACTGAGCAGGAATTCATCCCCCGCTTGTGGGCGACACGCCGCGTGGGTTATCTGCTCGATGAAATCCGCCTGCACGGCGAGAACCCCGAACTGCGCGACGAGGCCACTCAACTGGCGCGCCGCTACGGCATCGTCACGCCCTACACCGCCTATTTGATTATGGAAGACGAGACGCACCGCAACGTGCCGCTCTCGATGCGATCCATGCCGCGGCTTGAGGCCGACAAAGACGCGCGGAAGGTGGCGGCTCAAAACTGGGATGCCTTCCAAAACCGGCGCGGCGGCGAGCAGGCGCTGGCTGATTCCCGCTACGGCATGGTCCTGAGAACGGCCTCCGCGCCCGCCGCCGCCAACGCGGCCGCTGCCGTCGAAGCCAGCAGGGCTTTGGGCTTCGCGGGAGGTTTTGGCGGAGGAGGCGGGGGAGGCCAGGGTGGATATGTCATGCCCGTGCAAACGGCCGCGCCCTCCAGCGATTCGCGCGAGCGCGTCGTCCAATACACGCAGCAAACCAAATTCGTCAATGGCCGGAACTTCTTCGAGAACAACGAAAACCAATGGGTGGATTCAGGAGTGCAAAGCATGCCCAACGCCAGGCGCGTGCGCGTTCGATTCAACTCGGCCGAGTATTTCTCGCTGGCCGCCAAGCAACCCGCCGCGCGCCCCTGGCTGGCGATGGGCCGCTCCGTCCAATTCGTCCTGGATGGCGCGGTTTACGAAATTTATGAGTGACCGGCGTTTTTGGTCCGGCGCTGGCGGAACATATCGAGTCCCACGGCCAGGATGATGACGATGCCAATGATGATTTCCTGCGTGAAATTCTGCCAGCCCATTTGGTTGGAACCGTTGCGCAGGACGGCCATGATCAACGCGCCAATCATCGAGCCGAGGATGCTTCCCGTGCCGCCGTTCAAACTCGCGCCGCCAATGACCACCGCCGCGATGATGTCCAGTTCCAGGCCAATGGCCACGGTCGGGTCGCCCTGCGTCAGGCGCGATAGCTGCATCAATCCGGCCAGGCCAAAGAACAATCCGGCCAGCGCGTAAATCATCACCTTTTGCAGGCGGACGCGCACGCCGCACAGGCGCGCCGTCGCTTCGTTGGAGCCGATCGCGTAAATGTAACGGCCAAAAACCGTCTGCCGCATGACGACCGAAATGACCGCGGCCAAGCCGATGGCAATCCACACCCCGGGCGGCAACGGGAACAATTGGGTCGGCGCCACGCGGGCCATGAGATGGTTCAATGGCGCGTTCGGCGGATTGTTGACAGTTTGGTTGCCAGCCACCCATTTGGCCATCCCGCGCACCACGCCCATCATGCCCAGCGTGACGATGAACGGCGTCATGCTGAAGCCCGCGATGATCAGCCCGTCCAGCAGCCCGAATAATCCGCCCGCCAGCACCGTCATCGCCGCCGTCGCGAATGTGGAATAGCCCTTGACCAGCAGAGTCGCGCCCAGCACGCTCGTAAACGCCACCACCGAGCCCACGCTCAAATCAATCCCGCCGCTGACAATGATCATCGTCATGCCCAGCGCTCCGAGGGCAACAATGACCGTCTGGATCAAAATCAATTTGAAGTTTTCACCGGTGAAAAGATAGGGGCGCACTTCCGAGCTGAGCGAAAAAAGGCCCAGCACCAGCAACAGCCCGCAGAAAGGGCCGATGACATTGAGCGCGTGGATAATTTTGAGCCGTTTGGCGGGGGAGGGGTTGTTCATGGGGAATTCACATATTCGCAAGGTCACGCGCAGGCTTGCCCGATGGCGGCGGAAATGATGCCCTGTTCGGTCCACTGGCTGGCGGGCCGCACTTCCGACAACACGCCCCGGCACATCACGCCAATGGAATCGCACACGCCCAGAAGCTCCGGCAAATAGGAACTGACAAATATAACGGCCTTGCCCTGCGCGGCCAGTTGGCCGATCAATTGGTAAATCTGCGCCTTGCTGCCGACGTCGATGCCGCGCGTCGGTTCATCCAGCAGCAGGACGCTCGCCTGGTGATGCAGCAGCCGGCCCAGCGCGACTTTTTGCTGGTTGCCGCCGGATAATTCCCCGATGGGCTGCCCCGGCCCTTGCGCGCGCACGTCCAGCCGCTCCATCCACTCACGCGCCGTTTGCTGCTGCCGGGCGCGCTGGATGAACCCGCACCGCGACAGCGGCGCGTAGCGTGTCAGCGTCATGTTGTCCGCGATGCTGCGATTGAGCATCAGGCCCTCCTCCTTGCGATTCTCGCTCAGAAGTCCCATGCCGCCGGCCAGGCGTTGCGCGGGCGAGCAATGAGCCGTTTCCTTCGACCCAATCAGAACCGAGCCGCTGCGAATCGGGTCCAATCCAAAACATGCCCGCAACGTTTCCGTGCGCCCCGCGCCAACCAAACCCGCCAGGCCGAGGATTTCTCCCGCCCGCAGTGTCAAACTGACGGATTGCGGCTTGGGCCGCCCGGCCAGCTCGCGCAATTCCAGCACCGGCGCGCCCAGCGGGTGCGGCGTGCGGGGATAAATGTCGCTGATTTCCCGGCCGACCATGAACTTGATGATTTCTCGCAAGTCCGCCGTCCGCATGTCGCCCGCGGCGACGCTCTCGCCATCGCGGAGCACAGTGTAACGATGGGCGATGCGCCGGCATTCTTCGAGGAAATGGCTGATGTAAATGATGCTGACGCCGCGCCGGCACAAACGCTCGACCACCGCGAAAAGATTTTCCGTATCGACCTGTGTCAAACTGCTGGTCGGCTCATCCATGATCAGCACCTTCGGTTCGCCGATGAGCGCGCGGGCGATTTCCACGACCTGCTGCTCGGCGATGGTGCGGCTCCCGACCGGCGCCTCCAACGGGATGTTTTGGTGATGCAACTCGGCCAGCGCCTGGCGGGCCAATTCGCGCCGGCGCGAGCGGTTCAGCCAGCCAAACCGCGCCGGTTCCTCCCCCAGCAAAATATTTTCCTCCACGCTCAGGTGCGGCGCGAGCGTCAATTCCTGATAAATCATGGCGATGCCGCGGCGCCGCGCGTGCAGGGGATTGGCCGGCACAAATGGCTGGCCTTCCAGTTCGACCGTTCCCGAATCCGGCTGGTGCGCTCCGCTGAGGATTTTCATCAGCGTGCTTTTGCCCGCGCCGTTTTCGCCGATCAGCGCGTGAACCTCGCCGGGCGCCACTTCAAAGGAAACATTTTTGAGCGCGCGAGTGGCGCCGAAGCTTTTCCGCACGGAGATCATGCGCAGGCGCGTCACAGTTCCAGCGCCTTTTCGCACTTGGTCAGGTTCCGCGCTCCGTTTGCAGTCACCGCCGCAACGTCCTCCAAACGCACCGCGCCGACGCCCGGATAATAAAGCCCCGGCTCGATGGTCACCACGTGCCCGGCCGCCAGAACATCGCGCGAACCGGTTCCGAGGCTCGGCGCTTCGTGGAGTTCCAGGCCGACGCCATGCCCGGAGCCGTGGAAGAAGCCGTGCATCTGCCCGGCCTTCCGGCACGTCTTGTAACCCTCAGTTTCAAAAAACGCTTGCACGGAGTCATGCACATCCGCCGCCTTGGTGTTGGCCACGAGTTTGCCAAAGGCCATCTCCTGGGCGCGCAGAACGGTGTCATACAAACGCCGCACGGCCTCGCTGGCCCGGCCGCGCACGACGGTGCGGGTCAGGTCGCCAAAATAACCGGTTCTTTGCGAGCGCGGAAAAACATCCAGGACGATTGGCTCGTTGGCGCGCAACATGCCGTGACCCTGTTCGTGCGGATCGCAGGCCTGCCGGCCGCCCGCCACTATGGTGCGGTTGGTCCACCCGCCGGATTGGAGAATGGCCGTGTCAATCACCCCGCGCACCTTTTCCGAAGTCAGCGGCCCGCCATGATAAACCAAGGTGCCATCACGCGCTATTTTGGAGGATTTCAACACCTGCATGCCCTCGGCCAAACCGACTTCCGCCATGGTCAGCGCGGCGCTGATCTTTTTAATCTCATCCGCCCGCTTGATCGCGCGCTCCGGGAAAAAGCCTTCGGTTTTGACGCGGACTTTGATGCGATAATTGCGCAGTTCCCGGGCCAGGCCGTAAGGGAAATTCGGCGGGACGAAGATTTTGCGCAAATGCCGTTCGCGCAGAACATAACTGATGACGGTCGCCAGTCCGGGCCGCTTGACCTTGCGGCGCAATTTCTCCAGGCATTGGTTGTAGGAAATGACGCGGCAGTGGCGCGCGTGTTTGCGGACACGGTTGATCTCAAGGTCGCTGACCACGACATGGCATTGGCCGTCGATCCGGAAATAGATGAACGGATCGGGCACGAAAAGGCCAACCGCAAAGAGCATGTTGGCATCGCGCTCGCTATCGGCCACGATCAAAAGGTCTTCGGAATCGCTCATGATTAATGAAGACAATTCTGCCTAAATGGCGCTGATGGAGCGCCGTCCGTTTCAGTGCAAGACTGACAGCGGAGACATAAAATACATTTCACCCGCTTCCAATTTTGGAAGTTGCACGCCCAAATCCAGCTTGATGGCTGGCACGTCCGTCTTTCCAAAAAGGCGGAAGAGCATCGAACCCAGATCGACGGGCATCCTATACTGCACGAGATTGGCGCTGGAGATGCCGCTCAAAGTTTCCGCGCGTTTGACAGCCGTGTGGAAGTCTCCCAATTCATCCACGAACCCGAAATTCAATGCCTGCGTGCCCGACAGCACCCTGCCGTCCGCGAAATCCTGCCAGTCTTCGACCAGCGCTTTGCCCTTGCCCGCGTTTTCCTCGGCGGCGTGGCCGCGGCCCGATTTAACCACGTCCTTGAACCGGTTGTAAGTCTCGTCGATGAGCGACTGCACCATTTGATCTTCCTGGTCGCGTGTGCGCTGGTCGTCGGTGGAAAGGTTGTGGTCTTCCCGTTCGCCGCTCAACATGTCCTTGAATCGCCCGCTCTTGAAAACGTGCGGGTGGACGCCCACCTTGTCCATCAATTCGCGGTAATTGTAGCCGTGCATGATGACACCAATGCTCCCGGTAATGGTCAGTTCATTGGCCACAATCCACCGGCACGGCACGGAAATATAATATCCGCCCGAAGCCGCCAGGGCGCCCATTGAAGCCACCACGGGCCGGTGAGTATCGTCCTGAAACTCGGTGATCGCCTTGTTGATTTCATCCGAAGCCAGCACTTCGCCGCCGGGAGAATTGACCTTGAGGATGACCGCCTTGACGTCGGTGTCGTGCGCGGCCATTTTCAGTTGATCACGGATGTACTCAACCATGTCCATGCCAGTGCGATCCACTTCGCCGCCGCTGATGACCCCAGCCACGTCGATGACGGCGATCTTATTGTCAGAATTGGTCGAGACGAGGGAAACCTCCTCGAGGTTGCGGTTGCGGTCGTACGACGCGCGGCTATGCGGCAGAACTGCGCGGCCAAAGCCTGAAAAATTGACGATCAAACTGAGCACGAACAGCGCCAGAAAGAGGATGGACAGAATCTTCCAGATCGGGTTGGAACGAGCGCGTGGTGGCATGGACAATGGCGGTGGCGGCGGCGTCCGTATTACCGGCGGCGGCGTCATCGGCGCGGGCGCGCCAGCAGACTCTGATGAAGGCGGCTGATCATCCATAATGAGAAAAAGCTAACGCAACCCGGATTGGCGGGCAAGCGTCAACACGCCTCATTTTTGGGTCAGGGATGGGAATTGCGCCTTGAAATTTTTCCGCAACCAATATAACAGCCTTCCCGCCATGTTGAGCACATTGCGCATCAAGAACCTGGCGCTGGTCTCCGACCTGGCCTTGCAATTGCAGCCCGGCTTCAACGCCATCACCGGCGAAACCGGCGCGGGCAAGTCCATCATTATCGGCGCGCTCAAATTGCTCCTGGGCGAGCGGGCGGATCGGACGCTCTTGCGGGCCGGTTGCGACAGTTGCGCGGTGGAGGCAGTCTTTGATCTCCAGAACAGCCGCGCGGTGGAACCCGCCTTCTTCGAGGAAAACGGCCTGGAGCCGTGCGCGGACGGCCAATTGATTCTCAAGCGCGTTTTCACCGCCGCCGGGGCCAACCGCCAATTCGTCAACGGCTCTCCCACCACGCTCCAGGTGCTCGCCGCCCTCGGCCAGGAACTGGTCGATATGCACGGGCCGCACGAGCATCAATCCCTGCTGCATCCGGCCCGGCAATTGGATATGCTTGACGCCTTCGCAGGCCTGGCTCCGTTGCGCGGACGTTTCGCGGCGTTGGTGCGCCAATCTCGCCAATTGGAGGAGCAAAAATCCGCGCTCATCGTCGATGAACAGGCCTGCGCGCGGCAATTGGAACTCTTGCGATTTCAGGTTAACGAGATCGCCGCGGCGCGGCTGCAGCCGGAGGAGGAAGACAAGGTTGAGCAGGATTTCAAACGGGCCGCCAATGCCGCGAGCCTGCTTGAATTCACCCAGGCCGCGCTGAATTTGCTGGCCGATCAGGATGACTCGCTTCTGCGCCGGGCGGGGGAATTGGGCCGCACTCTGCAAGCGTTGCAACGCCTCGATCCCGCTGCTGGGCCGTTGGTGGAGGGCCATCAGCAGGCCGCCGCCGCCTGGGGTGAATTGCAGGCCGCCCTGCGCCGTTACGCCGATACCGTGGAGGTCGAGCCGGAGCGATTGCGTCAATTAGAAGAACGCGTCAACCTGCTGCAATCGCTCAAGCGAAAATACGGGGCGACTCTGGCCCGCGTCATTGAATTTGGAGCCGAGGCGAAGAAGGACCTGCAAAATCTGGAAGGGCGGGACGCCGAGCTGGCGCGCCTGAACGGGGAATTGGCAAAGTTGCGGGCGGAAATCCAGCGCGCCGGCAAGGAGCTTTCAGCCCAGCGCGCCCAGGCCATCCCGAAGCTGGCCAAGGCCGCCATGCAGCAGTTGCACGGACTTGGTTTCCAGCAGAGCCGCTTTGGCGCCGAACTCCGCCCAACCGAAGCCAGGGCCTCGGGCCTGGACGAAATTGAATTCCAATTCGCCCCCAACGCGGGAGAACCGGCCCGGCCCTTGCGCGCCATCGCGTCCTCGGGCGAGATGTCGCGCGTCATGCTGGCCTTGAAAACTGTCCTGGCCGCGCAGGATGAAATCCCCGTTCTGGTCTTCGACGAAATCGACGCCAACGTCGGCGGAGAAACGGCAGCGGTGGTGGGGGAGAAAATGGCGGCCATCGCGCGCCGGCGCCAGGTGATTTGCATCACGCATTTGCCTGCCGTGGCGGCCAGCGCTTCCTCGCATTACGTCGTGACGAAGCGAGCGGAAGGCGGCCGCACCATTTCTGAAATCACATTGTTGGACCGGGCGGCTCGCGTTCAGGAAATCACGCGCATGTTGGGCGGCCAAAGCGAAGCCGCGCGCCGCCACGCCCAGGAACTGCTGGGCGGCAGCTAAACCATCTTCACTCCAGCCGCGCCAAAATCTGTCATGGCGTGCTCCAGCAAATCAGATTTCACGGCCGGCGCCGCGTTCGCGTCGGCGGTCGTCGCGGCGAGTGTCAGGAGGGCGCCCCGGCTGGTCACGCGCGTCAGGTAGCAGCCGTCCACGCCCGCTATTTTCGGATGCGCCTTGGCCGCGTCGATCAGCATTTGGCGCGCCTTGGCCACGTCGCTGCCCGCGGCCACGTAAACGGAAATCCCGCAGGGCACGCGCGGCGGCGCGAGCGTCGAAGCACTCGGCGCGGAGGACAAATTGTAACTGGCCTGGCTGGCGATGCTGCTGTTCGGAATGACCAGCATCCGATGATTGGCAGTGCGCAACACGGTGTAACCAAGATCAATATTGACAACCACCCCCGCTTCCAGCCCTCCGGGGGCCGATACTTGCACATGGTCGCCGATTTTGAACGGGCGGTATAGGACCAGCGAAACGCCCGCGATCAGGTTGCCCAATGTGCTTTGCGCGGCCAAGCCGACCACGACTGACGCGATGCCCACGCCGGCCAGCATCGACTTGCCCAGCGATTGCAGCTCAGGGATGACGTGCGCGTAACACACGAACGCGGCCACGTAAATGAGCAGGCTCGCCAATTTGCCCAAAAACCGGATGCCCGTGGCGTCCGAACCGGCCCTTTGCGCGCGGTCGAGGACGCGATGAATGGCCACCCTCACCGCCCGGCCCGCCAGCCAGGCCGCCAACAATGCGATCAGCCCGTAAAACGCCGCGCCAAGGGCCGTCTTCGGGTCGAACATCATCTCCCATATTTTATTTGACGCATCCGCGATGCGGCTTAGATGGTCCGTATTCATCCGCTCACAAAGGAACCCATAACCGCGCGCCTTTCAAGTTTTCTCGCGGAACGGCGCGATGATTCGGCCGCGCTCCAGTTCCACGGTCTCCCCGCACAACGCCTCGACTTCCCGACGGTCATGGCTGACGTAGAGCATGGGCAGCTTGAATTCGTCCCGCACGCGAATCAGGTATGGAATAATCCGGGCCTTCAACGCGGCGTCCAGGCTGGCCAGCGGCTCGTCAAGCAATAGCAATTTCGGCGAGGCCAGCAGCGCCCGCGCCAGCGCCACCCGCTGTTTTTCGCCGCCGGAAAGGCTGGCAACGCCGCGCGAGGCCAGCGGGCCTATTTCCAAAACCTCCGTCACGTGCCCATATCCGAAGAGCGAACGCGGCGCTTCTTCCCCCGCGCATCCGTAAAGCAGATTTTTCTTCACCGTCAAATGCGGGAACAGCGCCAAATCCTGCGGCACGTAGCCAATCCGCCGCGAACGCGGAGGCACGGCCACGTGTCGCGCGGTGTCCGTCAACACACGGTCGTCGAGTTGAATCAGCGCGCCGCGGGCCTGGCGCAAACCAGCGATCAAATCCAGAAGCGATGTCTTGCCCGCGCCGGACGGCCCCACAATGGCCGTCACCTGCCTTGTTAATTCGAGATCGGCCTCCAGCACAAAGTCCGACAACGGCAGGGAGATGTTTTTCAGGAGCAGCTTCATTCGCTATATACGCCGCCGTTCGCGCATCAGCCATTCGCCGCTCCAAACGGCCGCGAACGCCAGCGCGACCGCGATGGCCAGCAGCCGAAAGGCGGCCGCGTCTTGCCCCAATTCCACCGATTCATAAATGGAAAGGGACATCGTGGCCGTTTGCCCCGGAATGTTTCCGGCCACCATGATGGTCGCGCCGAATTCGCCCAAGGCCCGCGCGAAAGCCAGCACCATGCCCGCGATAATCCCGCGCCATGCCAGCGGCACAGTGATGGTAAAAAACACGCGCCACTCTCCCGCGCCGAGCGTGCGCGCGATTTGCTCGAAGCGCGGATTGACTTCCGCGAAAGCCGTGCGGGCCGACCGAATCAGCAATGGCGACGACATGACCGCCTGCGCCGCCAGCACCGCGCGCCACGTAAACGCAATGTCGAGATGGAACCAATTATAAAAAAGCCCGCCCAGCGCGCCGCGCCGCCCCAGCACCTTGAGCAGAATCAAGCCCGTCGCCACGGGCGGCATCACCAGCGGCAGGGTGACAAGGGTTTCGACCAATGATTTTCCCGGCCATTGGCGCCGGGCCAGCAGCCACGCCAGGGCCAGGCCGCCCGGGAGAATCAGCAGCGTGCTTAACCCGGAAATCCACGCTGTAAACCAAACGACTTGCCATTCCTGGCTCATTTGGCCGTGAATCCGAAACCCACGAAGACTTTTTCCGCCGCCGGGGAATCAAGGTATCGCAAAAACTTCGCGGCCGCCTCGGCATGTGGCGCGTCCTTCAATAACGCGATGGGATAGCTGATTTTGGGGCCGTCCTTTTTGGGCGCCTCGAACGCGATTTTGACGCGCTTTGAGATGGCGGCGTCGGTTTTGTACACGATGCCCGCATCGACATTGCCCGATTCCACGGCTGCCAGCGCGCCGCGAACATTGGCGGTTGGAATGACCTTCGGTTTGACAGTGTCCCAAAGCTTGAACTTGCCCAAATACTCCCGCGCGTAAACGCCCGCCGGCACGGCCTGGGGATCGGCCAGCGCGATGCGCGTGATGGACGGTTTGGCCAAATCGCCCGGCCCGGTGATGGAAAGGGCGCTGTCCGCCGGCACGATGATCACGAGCAGATTGGAAAGCCGGCTTTTGCGGGTCTCTGGCAGAATCCGGCCTTTGTTTTGCACCCGGTCCATTTGCGCCTCATCGGCCGAGAAGAAAATATCGGCTGGCGCGCCCTCCTCGATTTGCCGCGCCAGCGTGCTGGAGCCGGCAAAATTAAATGTGACTTTATCCCCCGACTCGAGTTCATATTGCGCGGCAATTTTGCCCAGGCAATCGGTCAAACTGGCCGCCGCGAAAACCGTGATCGGCGCGGCCGGGGCGGCAATTCCACCTGCCAGCAAAAGGAAACAAAGAAGGAACTTGAAAGCGTTCGATATACGCATCGTCGTATAACGTGCCACCGCCAGCGAGCGCCCGTCAAGCGCGCGGGGAGGAAAGGCCGCGCAGGACTTTGCCGTGGGCGCTGGTGAAAGGGAGATGCTTGATCTCGGCGGCGGTTTTCCAGCAATGCGGCGGGCCGGCTCCGGCGGGAAGCTCGGCGCGCCAGGCTTCCAGCAAAATGCGGTAGCGCGTGATCGAGTGCCGGACGCGGAAGAAGGGGGCAGGGGCCGCCAGCTTGAATGGCGCGACCAGCGGCGCGAGATTCGTCGTATTGACGCTCACCTCCACATTGGGGAACTCCCACAAGCCCGCGTTGACCACCCCGTCCGGCCGCCGCCGCACGAGCAGGCGTCCGCCGTCTCCGACAACCATCGCGATGAAGCGCCTTTGCGTCGCGGCTTCCCGCGGCGAGGCTGTGGGAAACTCCTCCACGCGCCGATTTTTCAAGGCAAAGCAATGGCGGCGCAGCGGGCAGCCCGTGCATTTCGGCTGGCGCGGAAGGCAAACCAGCGCGCCCAGTTCCATCATGCCCTGATTGAGCCGCGAAGGATCGCCGGACGCGCCCACCCATTCCTCCGCGGCCCGCCAAAGTTTCGCATTGACAGCTTTGGAGCGCGGATCGCCCGCGATGCCCAGCGCCCGGCTCAGGACGCGGATGACGTTGCCATCGAGAATCGGCGCGGGCTGATTGAAAGCGATGCTGCAAATCGCCCCCGCCGTATATCTGCCCACGCCCGGCAAATCCAAAACGTCCGAAAACTCGCGCGGAAACCGCCCTCCGTGTTTTTCCATGATAACGTCGGCTGCCGTGTGCGCCAGCCGCGCCCGCCGATAATAACCCAGCCCCTCCCACAACTTGAGCACCCGCTCCGGCTTTGCCCGCGCAAAATTGCCCACAGCCGGCAGCTCCCGCATCCACCGCTCAAAAAACGGAATGACCGTCTTCACCTGCGTCTGTTGCAGCATGATCTCGGAAATCCACGTAGCGTACGGGTCTTGCGTGCGCCTCCAAGGCAAGTCTCGCGCGTTTCCCGCAAACCACATCAGCAACGCGCGAACGATTCGTTTAACTTTGTGCGTTTCCAATTTATGCTAGGCTAAAGTGTTTCGCCTGGGTTATTCGTTCAGCGACGGTTTAGTCTTGAGTTGATTAAAATCGGTCATAGCAGAAGACCATTTATCGAAAAAAGCCTCCCCGTGCGAGTCTAAATGATGCGACATAAAATCTGGGTTTTCTTCGCGATCAAAGGTTTGCGCGCAGAGCGGCGCCGGGGCGTTGCGATCATCGACTTCCTGCATGGCCGGCGCCAGCCGGGAAAGGCGGTTTTTCCAGACGTAATCGGTCGCGCCGCTCTTTAGAGAATCGATCGCGCGCTCCTCGCCCAGCGTGCCGGAAATGAAGATGAACGGGATGGCCGGCCGTTTCTCGCGGGCAATCTTCAACGCCGTGCCGCCGCTGAATCCCGGCAGCAAGTTGTCCGAAAGAATCAAATCCAGCCGGCCGCGTTCGAGCGCGGCCGTGAAGTCCTCAATGGAATCCACGCGCGTGATGTCGCAACTCGCAGGCGGGCCGATCATACGCCCGCCTCCCGCCATTTCTACTAGTTAAACTACTAAGAACCGCCAATTTCATAAGTCGCTTAAAACAAGCGACTTGTGAAGACAGCGCTCAAAAAAACACGCGCTTTTGCAGAAAAACAGCAGGTTCGGCCAAAAAAAATGCGCCTTTCGCAAACACTTTTTTCAATTTTTCGTGGCTTGGCAAAATGCAAGTCATTGTCCTGCAACAATGTCCGCGACAGTGCTCCGCTCCAAAAAAATCATGCCAAAAACACTACCGTAGGTTTTCTGAATTTTGGCGTTTCTGTCAAAATTCGCGCGTGAACGTAAAATATTGTTCAAATACGGCAGGCGCGCCCTCTCTCAACAGGAGGGGCGGACGCCGCGAGCGCCCATTATTTCGGGCCGTAGCGGCGTTCCTCCATCCTGCGGGACAACCAAACGCGCAGGCTTGTGCGATCAAGCTGATTCACGGCCAAAACAACGCAAAACAAGGTTGCACAAGCCAATTTCGAGAAAAGACCCTGGCCATGGCGAGCGCCCGCGAGATCGCCTATTCCGCGGAGCCACGCGGATTTTGGCAACAAATGGGCTTATTGCGGCCATTCCTTTCAGACCAGCGCGGCGCTTCGCTCTCCCGAAGCCAAATCACGACAAAACAAGCCTGCACAAGCCATTTCCAGAAAAACTCCCCGGCCCGCCGGTTGCGCCCGCCGCCTCCACTTCGTCCACTCGCTCCGCCAGAACACGGTCAATTACGGTAGATTGCGATATTTTTTAATTTTTTGCGGATATGAATCACTATACATTCATCACCGGAATGCTTTTCCTGGTGAGCTTTTATGACCAAAATCGCCATCGTCGATGACAACCGCGTCATTCGGGAAAGCCTTTCCGAATTCGTCCAGGCAGACCCCGATTGCGAGTGCATCGGCACATGCGCCACCGCCGAGGACGCCCTCAAGGAGTTGCCCAAACTCCAGCCCGACATCGTCCTCATGGACATCCAGCTTCCGAACATGTCGGGCATCGAATGCACGGCCCGGCTTAAACAATTGCTGCCCGCCGTGCAGATCATCATGGTCACCGTCTATGAGGACACCGAGCGCATTTTCAAGGCCCTGCGCGCGGGCGCCTGCGGTTATTTGCTGAAGCGCTGCAAACCGGCCGAACTGATCGCCGCCATCCGCGAAGTCCGCCAGGGCGGCGCGCCGATGTCGCGGGAAATCGCGCGCAAAGTCATCGCCTCATTCCAGGAGCCGGGCACGGCCGCGGTCGCGGTTGAAGGCCTTTCGCCGCGCGAACGGGAGATTCTCGAATTGCTCGCTGCCGGCCATCCCAACAAACAAATTGCCGCGCGCGCCGGCATTGCCGATGGCACCGTGCGATGGCATTTGCGGCACGTTTACAACAAACTCCACGTGCGCTCGCGCACCGAAGCCGCGCTGAAGTTCCTCTCCGCCAGCGCGGATTAGAACCATACATCTGTGAGGCTAGGAAAATGCGCCGAGAACGCAACAATGCCCTCATGCATCGAAGTGGAAGCCCGCGCTCCGGCGCCATTTATTTGGCTGCCGCCGTGTGGGCGTTGCTGGCGGCCCTTTGCCACCTTGCGTCCGCCGCCGAGATTTCGCTTAATTCCGCCTGGAACTTCGCCCGCATTGATGAGCCGGCCCAGGCCCCGGATTTCGACGACAGCGCGTGGAGCACGGTGGATTTGCCGCACACGGCCCGCATCGAAATCCCGGCCGCCCGCCAATGGCAGGGCATTTGTTGGTATCGCAAAAAAGTGGATTTGCCCGCTTCCGCGTCCGGCCAGGAAATCATTCTCCGATTCGAGGGCGCGATGAACGCGGCTGAAATCTGGGTCAATGGCGCTGAAGCCGGCAAGTTCATGGGCGGCTATCTTCCGTATGTGATGGACATCACGAAGTTGGCCCATGCCGGCCAGCAGAATGTCATCGCCGTCCGCCTGGACAACCGCGACAACCCCATCACCGGCCCGAAACCGCTGCCCGATCTCGATTTCAATCTTTATGGCGGCTTGTATCGCGGCGCAAGCGTGGTCATCGAGGACAAATTGCATATCACCGACCCGATTCTCGCCAACAGCATCGCGAGCGGGGGAGTGTTTGTCAGCTATCCATCCGTCTCAACGAGCGAGGCCGATGTCCGCATCGAAACCCAGGTCGCCAATGCCGGCGATGGCGCGCGTTCCTATGCCGTCAAATCCACAATATTTGACGATCAAGGCCTGGTGGCTGGCGCGGCTGTTGCCGAAGTGGAAGATTCGCCCGGCGGCGCGAGGCGGGATGCCGTCCAAACAATTCATTTGACAAATCCGAAGCTATGGTCGCCGCAATCGCCCTGTTTGTACCGCCTCATTTCCGAGCTGGATTCCGATGGCAAAACGCTGGAAACCCGCGTGACCCGCATCGGCGTCCGCCAAATTCAAATCACCGCGGACGGCCTGCGCATTAACGGCCAAAAAATGAAATTGCGCGGCTGCAACCGGCACCAGGAATATCCGTATATCGGCAACGCTGTGCCGGACGCCGCGCAATATCGCGACGCGCTTAAAATCAAGGAAGCGGGCTTCGACCTCGTGCGCCTTTCGCATTATCCGCAATCGCCGGCCTTCCTGGATGCCTGCGATGAATTGGGCCTGGTCGTGCTCGACGCGATTTTCGGCTGGCAGTATTTCAACAACGATCCCGCCTTCACGGATTTGAAACTCCAGGAATGCCGCCAAATGGTGCGGCGCGACCGCAATCATCCATGCGTTTTGTGCTGGGAAGTTTCGTTGAACGAGACGGCGATGCCCAAATCCTTTGTCGAGCGCGCCAACGCCGCCGCGCACGAAGAATATCCCGGCGGCCAATGTTACACGTGCGGCTGGCAGGACGGCTATGATGTCTTTATTCAGGCCCGCCAGCACGGCGGCTGCCGGGGCATCACCAACAAGCCCTGCCTTATCAGCGAGTACGGCGATTGGGAGTATTACGCGCAAAACGCCGGCTTCGAGCAGGGGCGATGGAAAGGCCTCAAGCCCGCCGAGCGCAGCAGCCGCCAGGCCATCGGCGGCGGCGAAACCCGCCTCCTCCAGCAGGCCATGAATTTCCAGGAAGCGCATAATGATGATCTCGCCACCGCGGCCATCGGTGATTGCGTCTGGGTTATGTTTGACTACAGCCGCGGATATGCTGACAGCGTGGAAACCTCCGGCGTGATGGATTTGTTCCGCCTGCCGAAATTCGCCTATTGGTTTTATCGCACTCAGCGCGATTCCGGCGAAATGATCGCAGGCCAGCCCATCGGCCCCGCCATCTTCATCGCCAATGATTGGACGGAGCAATCGCCCCTCGATATCCGCGTGTTCAGCAATTGCGAAGAGGTTGCCCTTTTTCTCAACGGCGAACTCATGGCCCGCCAAAAGCCCGATGTTTCGCGCGTCACCACTCACCTTCGCCACGCGCCCTTCACCTTCAAGGCGGCCAAATTTCTTCCCGGTGTTCTGCGCGCGGTCGGTTACATCGGCGGGAGCGCGGCGGCGCAGACGGAGCGGCAGACGCCGGGCGAGCCTGCCTCGCTATCGCTGCGCTTTGATGAGAACGGCCGCAAATTTGGCAGCGGGGGGCGCGACACGATTTTTTGCCGTGCCGAAATAGTTGACACGAATGGCGCGCTCATTCCCGGCGCCACCAACCGCATTTACTTCACCGTGTCCGGGCAGGCGCGCATCGTGGGAAGCAACCCCGTCGCGGCCGAGGCGGGTGTCGCGACTGTTCTGCTTGACACCGACGGCAGCGGCCCCGCCTGCGCCGTTTCCGCCGCCTGCTCCATCGCCAGTTCAAACCAGGCGCGCATCCTTTCAGCGTCCGCTTCTCCGGGAGGCAGCGCGCCGCCAGCGGACCCGCCGTCCGGTTCCTATGAAGGCTTCGCCTGCGGGGCCGATTTGTCCTTTCTCAGGCAGGCCGAAAATCGCGGGACCGTTTTCAAGGACCATTCAAACGCCGTCCCATGCATGAAGATTTTTCGCGATCACGGTTATAATTGGATTCGCCTCCGGCTTTTCGTGGAGCCGGTGGCGGAACGGCTTCCCAATGATTTGTTTTACACGCTGGCCAGCGCTCAGGCCGCGCGGCAATTGGGCTTCAAGTTCCTCCTCGATTTCCATTACGCCAACTCCTGGGCCGATCCCGCCAAGCAGCCCACTCCCACTGCCTGGAAGAGCCTCTCGCACGAGGAGCGCGTGCGGGCCGTTTTCGAGTACACGCGCGATGCCATCGCCGCTTTCCGCGATGCCGGCGTTATGCCGGACATGGTGCAAATCGGCAACGAAATCACCCACGGCATGTTATGGCCAGACGGAAGATTGCCTGCCCACTGGGACAATTTTTCCGATTATCTTCGCGCGGGCGTCCGCGGGGTGGAGGCCGGGCGCGGCGCGCGCGCGCGGCCCAAAATCATGCTCCAACTGGCCGAGGACGGGAAGGCTGCGTCAACAAAGTATTTCTTTGACAACATCAACAGCAATCATGTGCCGTTCGACGTGATTGGCTTTTCCTATTACCCGCGGTGGCACGGCTCCATCGCCGACCTGCGCTCCAATCTTGACTTCGCCGCCACCGAGTATGGCAAGGAGGTCATGGTCGTCGAGACGGGCTACTCCTGGCGCGAAAACAGCGAAATGCGCGGCCGGCCTCACGAGTTCCCGGAAACGCCCGAGGGCCAGCGGGACTTCCTGGAGGCCGTCACCCAGGCCGTCTTGGACACGCCGCGCGGATTGGGCAGGGGAGTGTTCTGGTGGGAACCGGCCGTGACCGGCTTCCTGGGCGGGCGCGGCTTCTTCGATGAGCACGGCAATGCGCTGCCCGTCATCACGGTGTTTGATAAATACGCCAAGGCGGCCAAGTAAGCCGTCCATTCTTCCATCGGCTTCTGAAATTCATTATTTAGCATTTATCATTTAATATCCCGCCTTTAAACTCCGCTTTAAGTCTGATGAACGAGGCTAAGAAGCGCAGCATTTTCATTATAGATGACCAGCCGCCGGTCCTGGAAACCGCGACTGCCATTGTCAGCGCGGTCATGCCGGGGGTGGCCGTGACGGGTTTCATTGATCCCGTCAAAGCCCTGGCCGCCATCAAGGCCAATCCGCCAGAGATGATCCTTTCCGACCATGTCATGCCGCGGATGTCGGGCAGCCAATTGCTGGAAGAGGCGCGCCTGGCGGCCCCGTCGGCCTTGCGCATCATCATGTCGGGCTATATCCCGCTGGACAAGCTGACCGAGATCACCTCCGCGCACCAGTACGTGGCCAAGCCCTTTGACGCCCATCAATTGAAGGCATTGCTGGAGCGGACCTTCGCCGCCCACGACCGCGTGCCGGACAAGGAATTGCAAAGGGTCGTGACCTCGCTGCGTTCCCTGCCGTCACTGCCGCAAGTCCACCAGACGCTGCTGGCGGAATTGAACAGCGAACAGGGCGCCGGAACCGTTATCGGCCAAATGGTGGCGCAGGATGCCGGCTTGTCCGCCAAGGTGCTGCAACTGGCCAATTCCCCGCTCTTCGGGCGCCAATATCTGGTGACCAATCCGGAGCATGCCGTGCTGTGCCTTGGGACGAGCATCATTGTCGCCGTCGTGCTTTCGCAAAGCCTCTTCAAGCATTATCAGGCCAGCCGCCACCCGGAAATCTCCCTTGCGCGCATCTGGAATCATTGCTGGGAAACGGCCGCCCTGGCCCAATGTTACGCAGCCGAAAAAGGCCTGCCGCGCACGTCGCGGGACGAAGTCTTTTTGGCCGGGCTGCTCCACGAAACGGGCCGCTTGATTCTTATTGACAATTTCCCGGACCAATACAAAAAGGCTTGCGACGCCGCCCGCCAGGCCGGTTCATCGCTGGGCCCGCGCTTGCGCGAGGAATTTTCCGCCTCTCCGTGCCAGATCGCCGCCTATCTTCTGGATTTGTGGGGCATGCCCCCCAGCGTTGTCTCGGCCATCTCCCTCATGGATAATCCTGAAGCAGAGAAAGCCAGCCAATTCACCATCGCATCGGCCCTCTACGTCGCGAACCACGTCAGCACCGGAAGCAATCCCCCCGATTCCTTCCCGAGTGAACCATGGAACGCTGAGTATTTGCGATCCATCGGCTGTTCCGAAGACCCGGCCCAGTGGGCCAGGGACGGCGGCGGCCTCGCATGACCGGCGCGTTGATCAACGCGCTCGGCATCATCGCGGGCGGCGCATGGGGAATGGCCGTGCGGAAGCCCATCCCGGCCCCTTACCCGGCGGCCCTGAAAATCATGCTGGGCGCTTACACGGTTTGGTTCGGCCTCAAACTGGCCTGGGCCAGCCTCAACGGGAGCTTCCGCCAGCAATTTGCCCAATTAGGCATCGTCATGCTCGCGATGGTTCTTGGCAAATTGGCCGGCCAACTTCTGCGCTTGCAAAAGCTCTCGAACTCCGTCGGCCGCCGCGCCACCCTGGCCTTGGCTGCGCCCGCGGACAAACGAACCTTCAACGATGGATTCCTCATCGCGACAGGTTTGTACTGCGCCGGTCCTCTAGCCGTGCTGGCCTCGGTCCAGGAAGGCTTGAACGGCTTCTCGCCCGTGTTTGTGGTCAAGGCCGGCATTGACGGCCTGGCCACCTACGCGTTTTGCCAGACGTTCGGCTGGGGCGTCGTCCTTTCGGCCATGCCGGTGCTGGCCCTGGAGAGCGCCCTGATTCGCGGCACGCAACTGCTGGCGCCTGTGCTGAGCCATCGCCCCTTGCCGTTAATCGATGCGATCAATGCCACGGATGGCTTGCTCATTTTCTGCGTCGCGATGATTATTTTGGGGCTGAAGAGAATCGAAGTGGCCGGCTATTTGCCGAGCCTGGTGTTCGCTCCGCTGTTGATGTGGTGGCTGTGGCGATGATGAATGGCAATATGAAGCACAAGCTTTTGCTGGTTGTGTTGTGGTTGGCGCCTTTGCTGGCGTCCGCCCAATCCAATGCCATCACCGCCGGCAAAATTTTCTCCCAGCCAATGTCACGGGCGGATGCCGTTCAAATCGCCCTGCGCCAGAACAGCGCCATCCTAAAAGGGAAGGCGGATTTGCGCGCTTCCTATGGCATCGAGATGCAACTGCGCGCCGTCGCCTTGCCGCAGGTGACAGCCGGCGGCGGATACAATTACGAGCAGCCGGCCCTCATCGAAAGCTTTCCGACCTTCAGCAATTTCTCCCTCACCTTTCCGAACCAAAACTGGAATGCGGACATTCGCGTGCAGCAATCCATCTACGCCGGCGGCCGGCTCACGTCCGCCTTTCGCTCCGCCAAACTGACCCGCCAGCAGGCGCTGCTCAATTACCAGGCCACCCTGGCCGACACGCTCCTTTCCGTGCGCATCGCCTACGATGACGTGCTGGTCGCCGCGCAGCAAATCGCCGTGCATGAAGCCTCTGTCAAACTGCTGGACGGGGAACTGGACGACACGCGAAAACGGTTCCAGGCTGGCACCGTTCCTCAATTTGACGTGCTGCGCGCGGAAGTCGAATTGGCCAATGAACGCCCGCGCCTCATCCAGGCCAGGAACGATTACCGCATCGGCAAAGACACTCTGCTCAACCTCCTCGCCGTCCATGTGCCGAACACGGTCTGGGAGGACGTTCCTTTGCAACTGAGCGACACCTTGGAAGCTCGGCCGTATGAAATCAACCTGCCATCCGCCCTCGGTCGCGCCCTGGAAAAACGGCCCGAACTCGCCGCCTTGCGCAAGGCCGAAGCTCTCCGCCGCGAAGACCTGACGGTGGCGAAGTCCGGCTACAAACCCAACGCCCAAATCTTCGGCGGCTACCAATGGCAAAGCCTTCCCTACGAGAATAATTTGAGTTCCGATTTGTCAGGCTGGATCGCGGGCGCGCAATTGAGCTGGAACATTTTCGACGGGCAATTGACCCGCGGCAAAATCATCGAAGCCAAAGCGCGCTATGAACGGGCGCAATTGGATGTCGATGAATCGGGCCGCCAGATTGAATTGGAAGTGCGCACGGCCTATTCCGGTTTCATTGAAGCGCGTGAAGTGCTGGACTCGCAAAAGAAAGTGCAGGAAGAGGCGGAGGAGGCGCTCCGCCTGGCCGAGGCCCGCCACCACGCCGGCACGGGAACGCAATTGGACGTCCTCAGCGCCCAAACGGCCCTGACCCAGGCGCGCACCACGCGCGTCCAGGCCCTGCACGATTACGCGGTCGCCCGCGCCCGCCTCCAGCGAGCATTGGGCGAAGACATGGAGGTCATCCAAAAGTAAAGTTGCCCGCCCGCGCGCGCTGCTGCATATTGAGCGTCCTTTGAAGAAAGCATCGATTTCAGTTATATTCTTGACGGTAATGGTGGACCTGATCGGGTTTGGCCTGATCCTGCCGTTGATCCCCGTTTACAGCGAAAACTTCCACGCCAGCGGTTTCATGATCGGGGCCATCATCGCCTCCTATTCGCTGATGCAGTTCGTTTTCGCGCCAATCTGGGGGCGTGTTTCCGACCGTGTTGGGCGGCGCCCCGTCCTGCTCGGCAGCACGGCCTGCGCCTGTTTGTCCTACGTGATTTTTGCCGTCGGCTCTGGCCTGACAGGCATGACGGCGTTGATGGTCATGCTCGCTTCACGGCTCTTCGCAGGCATCTGCGGGGCGAACATCACCGTGGCCCAAGCTTACATTGCCGACATCACGCCGCCGGAAAAACGCTCGGCCAAAATGGGCTTGGTCGGCATGGCTTTCGGACTGGGCTTCATCCTGGGGCCGATTTTGGGCGCCGTGAGTTCCAAGTATTGGGGGCTGACCGCGCCGGGTTGGACTGCCGCCGCTCTGTGCGCGCTCAACTTCATCTCGACGTTCGTGCGCCTGGGTGAAAGCTGGAAGCCGTCCGCCCATTCAGTCACGCAACGTCCCCACATCGAGCAATGGATGCATATCCTGCGCACGCCCCGGCTCAATTTGCTCATCGGCATTTTCTTTCTGGCCACGTTTTGCTTCACCTGTTTCGAGGCGACCGTCGGGCTGCTTGTCATGAAGAATTTTGGAATTGACGCCAAAAAGGGCCTGGGCGCCGTCTCGTGGCTCATCGCGTATTGCGGAGTCATCGGCGCGGGCGTGCAAGGCGGAGCGGCGGGCAGGATGGTTAAAAGAATGGGCGAGCCAAAACTAATCGGGTTGAGTTTGCTCATGGCCGCCGCCGGCATCACGGTTCTGCCCTATTTAAAAGAGTGGTCCACGCTTTTGGTTGGCCTGGGAATTTTTTCCATCGGCTCCAGCCTGACCCGCCCGCCGGTTTTCGGAATGATTTCCATGCTGACGCCCTCGCATGAACAGGGCGCGACTATGGGCGTCGCGCAAGGCGTCGGGAGCCTGGCGCGGATTGTGGGGCCGGTCTTCGCGGCCAGCCTGTTCATGCTTCACGCTGCGCTTCCGTATGTCATCTGCGGCGCGCTCTGCCTGCTCACATCCCTGGTGGCCATGCAGTACTTGACGCAAGTCGAGCCGGCGTCTGTCTCCGCGGCCAGTTCGGTCACGCCTCCCTAACAATTCTCGTATTTCCAATTCCGAGATTTGCCGTTCGCAACCCAGTCCATCATCGTTTCGATCCGTTTCTGGCGGGTTTCCTCGCGCTTGGCTTCGGTGATCCATTCCACGTATTCCTTTTTGTGGCTGTAGCTGAACGATTCAAAAGCGGCCGCGGCTTTCTTGTTCTTTTTCAGCGCGGCGGTCAAATAATCCGGCACAACCAGCACCCGGTCTCCCGGCGCGATCCGAGGTGGCGCGGGCCGTTTGGCTCCGCTTTTGCTGAGCGCGGCCGCCTTCCTGATGTAACCCAGCATTTCCTTGTCGCCGGGCAAATCCGCCAACGAAGCAAGCTTCCCAAAATGTCCCATCCCGCCGAGCGCGCCGGGTTCCCGCTGGCACACTTCTTCACCCAGCCAAAATCCAAACGCGCAATGATGGTTGAAGGCCGACATCCCGCACATGATGGCGCCGGAATGCATGAAGTGCGGACGGCTCCATTTCATGGATTCCTCGACGTCCGGGCAGCCGGTGTGAACCAGCTCGCGCAGATGGTTGAGGATGGGTTTGGCAAAGGCAGGCGCTTTTGCGATGTAAGCGTCCATGCGGGCATCTCGTTTGGTTTTGGGACTCATAGGTTGGCGTTCATAGTCCCCGGCTGCCTTCCATTTGACAATTCAAATTTCCCCTGTTGCGGCGGATGGCGCGGGCGGATAGACTCGGCGTTGCTATGAGTATATCCAAGGTCAGATTCTGGTTGCTGGCAGCCGCGGCCTTGGTCATCACGGCGGGCAGAACTTCGGCGGCGGCCCCGTCGATTCAATTCAACCGCGACATCAGGCCCATTCTCGCCGATCGCTGTTTCAAATGCCATGGCCCGGACAAGGCCAGCCGCAAGGGAGGATTGCGCCTCGACCTTCCCGAAGGAGCGTTCGCGGAACGGGGAAAAAACCATGAGCACGCCATCGTGCCTGGCAGTCCAACGCAAAGTTTGTTGTGCCGGAAAATCTTCGCGGCCGATCCCACCGACGCCATGCCGCCGCCGGATTCCAATCTCTCGCTGAACACTCAGGAGAAGGAACGGCTCCGGAAGTGGATTGCCGAAGGCGCGCATTATCAGCCGCCCTGGGCTTTCGTGCCGCTGCCGTCCCGCGTGCCCGTGCCGCCTGTCAAAGATAAGCATTGGCCGCGCAACGAGATCGACAACTTCGTCCTGGTCCGGCTGGAGCGCGAGGGCCTGAAACCTTCGCCGCCAGCGGACAAACTGCGCTGGCTTCGCCGCGCAAGCTACGATTTGGACGGCCTCCCGCCGACGCCCGAAGAAGCGCGGGCCTTTCTGGCGGACAACTCGCCTTCCGCCTGGGAAAAAGTCGCGGACCGCCTGCTGGCCTCGCCCCATTTTGGGCAGCGCATGGCCGTCCCGTGGCTGGATGCCGCCCGTTACGCCGACAGCTACGGCTACCAAAGCGACCTTCTTTGCCCAACGTGGCCTTACCGGGATTGGGTCGTGGACGCCTTCAACAAAAATCTTCCTTACAGCCAGTTTATGCTGGAGCAATTGGCGGGCGATTTGATGGACGGCGCGAATGATTCCACGCGGCTGGCCACCGCCTTCAATCGCCTGCACCGCCTGAGCAACGAAGGCGGCAGCATCGAAGACGAATGGCGCACCGAAGGCGTGGCGGACCGTGTCCAGACTTTTTCCACGGCCTTTCTAGGATTGACGTTCCAGTGCGCCCGCTGCCACGACCACAAATTCGATCCGGTGACGCAACGGGATTATTACAGCCTCTGCAGCTTCTTCAACAGCATCGACGAATACGGGCTTTACAACGATTCGGAGCACGTCCCGACGCCCTCCATGCTCGTGCCGAAGCCGGAGCAGAAGAAGGCCATGATGGCGGCCGCGGCCGCGTTGAAGGACAAAGCCGCGGAGGTGGCGGCGGCAGAGCGGGAGGCGGAGCCGGCCTTTCAACAATGGCTGGCCGGAACGAATCTCGAGGTGGAAATCCCCGGGCTTGTTGCGCGATTCAAGCTGGACGCGGTGACAGCCAAAAACACCTTCGCCGATTCCGTCACCGCCAGCAATTTCAGCGGCGGTCTTGGCGGCAATAAATTGGCGGAGGGCAGGGAAGGGCGCGCGGTGCAATTCAATGGCGATGACGGCCTTTCGCTTTCAGGCGCGGGCGCGGACTTTTCAATCTCGAGCCAATACACCGTCCTGCTCTGGCTTCGCGTTCCCGCGCATTTGACCAATGGCGTGATTTGCCAGCGCGAAGGCGGCACGGACACCGGCTTTCACGGGCTGGAACTGAGCTTGGAGGACGGGCGGCTCATGTTCGTCCTCAAGCGTTTCTGGCCCGGCAACGCGCTGGCGATTCGTTCCATCGCCGCCGTTCCCGCTGACCAATGGGTGATGATCGGCATGAGTTATGATGGTTCCGCCCGTGCCGAAGGCATGGCGCTCTTTGTGGACGGCAGCCGCTCGGAATCGGAAATCGTGCGAAATCATCTTTACAAAAACCCCGGCAGCCAGGGCAACGGCCTCGACTTCGGCGCGCTGTTTCGCGCGGCGGGGTTGAAGGATGGGCGCGTGGAGGACGTTTCCTTTTACAACCGCGCTTTGGCGGAATTGGAAGTGAAGCAACTCTTCGATGGCCGCGCCCTGTCCAGCGCGCTATCCGGCAAGGACTCCCAGGTGCTGCGCCCATATTACTTGGCGGCCCTTTCGCCGGGCGCGGCCCGAGCCAGGGCGGAACGCCGCCAGGCTGTCAAAGATTATTTCCACGCGCGCGACTCGGTCGAGGAAATCAGCGTGATGGAAGAACTGCCTCACCCGCGGCTCACTTATGTTTTGGCGCGCGGGCGTTACGACGCCCCCAAAACCGCCGACGGCCTGGTAACGCGCTCGACTCCCTCCATGCTGCCTCCCTTGCCGCGCGGCGCGCCGGCCAACCGCCTCGGCCTGGCCAAATGGCTGCTTGAGCCAAACCATCCCCTGGCCGCCCGCGTTGCTGTCAACCGGTTTTGGCAAATGCTCTTCGACCGCGGCATTGTGGACACGCCGGAAAACTTCGGCGCGCAAGGCGCGGCCCCGACCCACCCCGAATTGCTGGATTGGCTGGCCAGGGATTTTGTGCGGTCGAATTGGGACGTCAAGGCGCTGCTGAAGAAGATCGTGCTCAGCGCGGCTTACCGGCAGGATTCCAAAGGGCAGCCTGGAATGCGCGAGCGCGACCCCGACAACGATCTGCTTGCGCGCGGCCCTTCACAACGCCTGCCGGCCGAAATGGTGCGCGACACCGCGCTGGCTGCCAGCGGATTGCTGGATGACTCGCTGGGTGGCCCGCCCGTCAGCCCATACATGCCGGGAGATTTGTGGCGGGAGAACAACAGCATGAGCCCGGCCTATCATCAAAGCGTTGGAACAGCCCTTTATCGCCGCAGCCTCTACACCGTCTGGAAACGCACTTCGCCGATGCCGGACATGACGGAGTTCGACGCTCCTTCGCGCGAGACCTGCACGGTCAGCCGCAGCGCGACATCGACTCCGCAACAGGCATTCGTTCTGCTCAACGACGAGCAGTTTGTGGAAGCGGCCCGTGTCCTCGCGGAATCCGCGCTCAAAAAGGGCGGCGCGGAAACTTCGAGCCAGATTGAGTTTGCGTTCTGGCGGTTGGCCGCGCGTCCGCCCACCGAGGAGGAATTGAAGCTCCTGAAATCGTTGTGGCAGGAGGAGCGGGACATTTTTACCAAAGAACCGCCCCGCGCGAGCGAGCTTATTTCCGTCGGCGCCCGCGCGCGTGACCCGGCCTTGGACCCGGTGGAATTGGCGGCCATGACCACCGTCGCGCAAGCGATTATGAATCTGGACGCCGCCGTTTGGAAACGTTGAACATGAAAACTCCCAATCCATTTCTCGCGGACCCGCTGGCCATCACCCGGCGGCGGTTCTTCGCCAAATCGGCCGCCGGCCTTGGCGCGATGGCCCTCGGCAGCCTGCTGCCCCGCTCATTGCTGGCTGAGACGGCGGGTCCGAAATTCCCGAATTTTCCGCCGAAGGCCAAGCGTGTCATCTATCTTTTCCAGGCCGGCGCGCCCTCGCAAATCGAACTGTTCGATTACAAGCCGATGCTCAACAAACGCCACGGCGAACAGTTGCCCGACAGTGTTCGCGGCCAGCAGCGGTTGACCGGCATGACTTCGCAGCAATCGTCCATTCCGCTGGCCGGTTCGGTCTTTCCGTTCGCGCAAACGGGCGAAAATGGGGCGTGGTTCAGCAGCTTGCTGCCGCACACGGCTTCGGTCGCGGACGAATTGTGCGTCGTGCGCTCGATGTACACAGAGGCCATCAATCATGACCCCGCCGTGACTTTTTTCCAGACCGGCGCGCAGATCGCGGGGCGACCGAGCTTCGGGTCGTGGGTGCATTACGGGCTTGGAACGTTGAATCAGAATCTGCCTTCGTTCATGGTGCTGGTGACTCCCAACAAAAGCGACCAACCACTCTACGCGCGCCTGTGGGGCAGCGGCTTTCTCGATCCCCGTTACCAGGGCATCCGCCTGCGCGCCGGCAAGGAACCTATTCTTTACATGTCCGATCCCGACGGCCCCTGTGGCAGCGGGCGGCGCGCGCTGCTGGACAAGCTGGATGCGTTGAACCGGCTGCAATTCGAGCAGGAATTGGACCCGGAAATCGAAGCGCGCATCACCCAATATGAAATGGCTTACCGGATGCAAAGCAGCGTGCCGGAAGCGACCGACCTTTCCAACGAACCGGACAGCATCTATGAAATGTACGGGCCGGACAGCCGCAAACCGGGAACCTTCGCGGCCAATTGCCTGCTGGCCCGGCGCCTGGCCGAAAGAGATGTGCGGTTCATTCAGATTTACCATCAAGGCTGGGACCAGCACGCCGGCCTGCCCAAAGCGATCGCCGTTCAAGCCCGCGAGACCGACCAGGCCAGCGCGGCCCTCGTCAAAGACCTCAAACAGCGCGGCATGTTGGAGGATACCCTGGTCATCTGGGGCGGCGAGTTTGGCCGCACCTGCTATTCGCAAGGCCGGCTGACGAAGGACGACTACGGCCGCGATCATCATCCGCGCTGTTTCTCCATCTGGATGGCGGGCGGCGGCGCGCGGGCCGGCCTGACCTACGGCCAGACCGACGATTACTCATATAATATAGTGGACAAGGATGGCCAAGTCATGAATCCCGACAAAAGCCGGTTCTCGCCGGGAGCCGTTCATGTCCATGATTTGCAGGCGACCATTCTGCGGCTGATGGGCATCGACCACGAGCAATTGACCTATCTCTATCAGGGCCGCCGCTTTCGTCTGACAGACGTCCACGGCTTTGTCGTGAACGACCTGATCGCGTGACCTTTATTTCCGGGTCGTCCCGTATTTCTCGATCAAATCGTAAATGGTGGGGCGGCTGATTCCGAGTTCGGTGGCGGCCGGCGCGATCTTGCCCATGTGCTTGCGCAAGGCGGCGTGGAGCATGTCGCGCTCCAGATTGTCGCGGGCGTCTTTTAACGTAATGGTCACGCCTCCGCCGGCTTGGGAGAGTTCCAGATCGCGCACCGTCAGGCGCTTCCCTTCGGCCATGATGACCGCGCGGTGAATGGTATTCTCCAATTGCCGAACGTTGCCGGGCCAATGATAGCGGTCCAAGGCGCGCAAGGAATCCTGGTCAAAAGCCAGGCCAGCCTTTCCCTGCTGCTGGGCGAATTTGTGCAGAAAGAATTGCGAGAGCAGGGCGATGTCCCCGTCGCGTTCGCGCAGCGGCGGCAGAATGACCTGCACAACGGCCAGGCGGTAAAACAAATCCTCGCGGAAGATTCCCGTCGTCATGCTCTTGCGCAAATCGGCATTGGTGGCAGTCACGACGCGGGCATCAATTTGAATCGATTCCCGCCCGCCGACCCGTTCGATGCATTGTTCCTGGAGGAAACGCAAAAGCTTGACCTGCAAGGGCAGGGGAATCTCGCCGATTTCGTCCAGAAAAAGCGTGCCTTTGTCGGCGCTTTCAAGCCGGCCTTTGCGCTGGGCGTGGGCGCCGGTGAAGGAACCCTTCTCATGCCCAAACAATTCACTTTCCAGCAGCGTCTCCGGAATCGCGCTGCAATTGATCGCGATAAACGGCCCGCCCCTGCGGCCGCTGCCTTGATGGATCGCTCGCGCCGCCATCTCCTTGCCGGTGCCGCTTTCTCCCAGCAGGAGCACCGGCGCGTCCGTCGTGGCGACCTTGCGGATGTTCTCGAAGACCGAGCGGATGGCAGGACTGTTGCCGAGCATTCCTTCGTAAGTGTTGCCCGTGACCACTTGCTGCATCTGGCGAATCTCGGCGTCGAGTCCGGCCACGTAAAGCGCGCGCTTGACCACCAATTTTAACTCATCCATGTCCACCGGTTTGCAAAGAAAATCCCAGGCGCCGCCGCCAATGGCGCGCAAGGCGACCGCCTTTTCGCTTTGGCCCGTGACCACGATGACCTTGGTCAGCCTTTCCAATGCCAGCAGGTCCGACAACGTGGCCAGGCCTTCTTCTGGGTCGCCCGGATTGGGCGGCAGGCCCAAATCCAGCAGCACCAGCGGGGGATGTTTTTCCTGAAAAGCGGCCAGAGCGGACGGACGGTCTTCGGCCAGGAATATCTCGTTGGTCTTGGCCAGGCCCCACTTCATCTGTGTGCGTATCTCTTCATCGTCATCGACTATGAGTATTTTGGGCTTCATTTGTTTAGGGTTTCGACTGGCAGGAAGACGCGGAACGTTGTGCCCTTGCGCACTTCACTCTCCACCTCAATCCGCCCGCCGTGAGCTTCGACGATCATTTTGCTCTGAAACATGCCGATGCCAAGGCCCTTTTTCTTGGTTGTTTGGAAGGGCCGGAAAAGCGCGCGGCTCAAAAACTCCGGCGACATCCCGCAGCCGTCGTCAGAGACGGACAAAACCGCCCAGCCATCCCTCTGGCTGGTTTCGACGCGCACCTGGCCCGGTTGCGCGCTGGCCTCCGCCGCGTTGAGGGCCAAGTTGGTCACCACTTTGCCGAATTGTTCGCCGTCAATCAAAGTCGCCGGGCATGGGCGCAGATTCTTGACCAGCGTGACCCCCGCCATGACGTCCCAGTTGGCCAGCGCGGCGGAAACGACCTCGCTCAGGTCGCTTGCCGCGGGCCTGATTTGCAAATCAGACCGCAACATGCTCAAGCGCGTGATAAGGTGGTTGATGTGGTCGCAGGTTTTGGCCATGCCTCGCAGCGCGTCTTCGCGGAAGTCGGGGTTGTCAAAATGAATGGGCAGATTTTGCAGCATCAAATTGAGAGTCGAAGCCGTATTCTTGAGATCGTGGACAAAGAAGGCCGACATCGTTTGGAAGGCTTCCATTTCCTTGGCCTGCAAAAGTTTTTGGGAAAGTTGGACGTTGAGCAACCCGCCCGCCACCTGGTCGCCCACGCAACGGAGCAAATCAAAATCCTGCAAGGAAAAGAACTCGCCGCCCACGCGGTCCGCCAGCGTGATGATGCCCAGCAATTGCCCCCCGCCCACCAAAGGCACGCAGATGCGGCTGCCCCCGGTGCGGAATTGCGCCGGAGTCAGGCGCCGCAGGCCGGAGGCCCAATCTTCCCTGATCGTTTCAAAATCGACGGGATCACGCCGGGTTTGCAGGGATTGGAAAATGGCTGCCACCTCCTGCGGACGCGGCGCGATTTCCACGCCCGCAACAGCGGACAAGGAAGTCGAGGCGGCAAACACCAGGTTCTCCCTTTTTTCGTCCACCAGCCACATGGTGGCAGATAGGGCGTCGAAAATGCGGGAAATCAAAGTGACAGCAGCCTGGCAGAGGTCATCTTGTTTGACCCGCAAGGCGATGCCTTCCGTCAGCGATCTCCAGACCGTGCGGTAATCGTGGAGCGGGCGCTGAAAGTAGCGGCTGAAAATGCGGCGCACATAAAGCCGCACCCGGTCCGAAAGCGCGGCCACGGCGACCATCACCAGCAGGAACAGGAGAAAAGCTGTCCTGGCCTGAACGCTTTTGATGGAGGCTGCCAGCCTGACCAGAATCCCGACCGTCACCAAATACACGCCCGCCACCAGCGCGGTGAATGAGTTCTCCAGGATGGCCTTGGAAGGAAAAACCGCCACTTCTGAATTGTCCCGAAAAAGCGCGCGGGTGATTAACAGGCATCCCAGCACCAGCGCCCCGCCATTGACCAGCACCTGGGAAGGGTTCAGGTTCTGAACCAGCAACGTCTGGCTGGCCGAGTGCGCTCGCGCGGCGAACAAAACCACCAGCCCCAAGATCATATACTTGATGCGCCATCGCATCGTGCCCATCGCCGCCCGCACCGTTCGCTCCAGGTTCATCAACACCATCACGGCGCCAGCCATGAACAGGACATAAAGAGCGCAGCCAGCCGGCTCCAAATGGGGAATCCACACCAGGTGTTGCAGATGGTGGTTTGGGTCGATGGCAAGCGGAAGCGTGATGAGCCGCTGCCGGGCGACAATCAGCGGGCACACCAGCGCCAGCGGCACGGCGAAAAGCCCGGCCAGCACGTAACGCCACTGACGGAAAAATTCCCTCGGATTCCCCCGCGCGTAGCTCAAGCTGAAGAGCACCCAAACGCCGGGCAGCAATGCCATGACTTCAAGCCGCCAGTGCTGCCAATGCGCGGCCTGATCGCGATCCAATTCTGCCGTCGCCATGCCCAGGAAAAGGCTCTCGACCCCCAGCAAAGCCATTCCTGCCGCGAACAGCCACATGGGAAACAACCGCCTGCCCCGAACCAGCGCGATCAGCGCCACCAGGCCTGCGCACACGGCTCCGGCGTACGCAAGTATGACAGCGGGACTCATCGCGTTACTTTGATCTTGACTGTCTTGCCTCCAAAAAACGAATGGGTGGCGGCAACCCTGATGCGGCCGTATTGCGACGCAAGCGTCCTGATCCAAACCGCGCCCATGCCTCCGCTGCCCGCCAGCGCAAACGGGTTGTCGCCCACAATCTGACCCGGGCCGCCAATCTGAAATGAAACCGTTCCGCTGGCAAAGGCGCGCGCCGCGCCGAACTTGTCCACCTGCCCGAACACAAGCCGGGTAGCATCCGCGCCGTCCCCGGTCAATCCTTCATCATCCGCTTGCAGAAAGAATTGGTCATGCGCGGGGTCGGAAGAAAAGGAGCGGGACAACGCCTTTTTTCCTCCAATGTAACCGTCAATGCGAAGTTCCGGTTTGCCCGCGCCATCCATCGCCAGATCCGCGAAAAAAGGCGGATGCTTTAGGTGGCGGTAATTTTTGGAATCGGGCTGGAGCGTGGCCAACAGGCGGCCATCCACGAAGACTTCCAGTTCGTCACAGTTGGAAAAGATGGACGCGCCCTGGCCGGGGCCTCGCGGCGTTTTTGGCCCGAAATCCCAGTAAAAATTCGGCAGAATGACCGGGCGCGAATTTGGCCCTGTTTGCGCCTGATAAAAGGACGCTCCCAATTTTGGGATGCGGAAAACGTCCGCCACGCCGGGGCGCTTCACGCCGTCGAAAGCATTCAGCAAGCTGGCATAGTCAAAGGCGCACCAGCCAATCGCGCCGGAGCAATGCGGATAAGCAGCGGCGCGATCGTGCGCCTGCGCGTGCCGCAGGGCCTGTTGCGTCTGCACTTCGATTTCTCCGGCCCGGCGGTACTTGGCCGTGAAGCCCTTTTTCGCGGTGTAATTGAATTGCCCGACGACTTCCGCCAGCATGTACGGCACGCCCGGCGTCGGCTTTTCAATTCCTACGGAACCGTCAGGCTCAGCGTGATAGTCGTCAAATGCAAAAACGTCTTCATGCCAGTCGGTCTTCCAATTTTTGCGGGAGCCGCCGGTCATGGAACCAGACGTGGCACGGGAGCCATCGAGCGTTTTGGCCAGCGCGGTCGTGCGTTCATAAAGCGGCACGTCGTTCTTGGATTCATTGACGCGCACGCCCCAGATCACAATGGCCGGATGATTCCGGTCGCGCAGGATCATGTCATGGACATTCTGCACTACCAATTCCTTCCAGGCGTCGTCGCCCAGAAAACCCCATCCGGGGGTTTCTTCCCAGACCATCAATCCCAACTCGTCGCAGGCGTCAAGAAAGGCTTCCGATTGCGGATAATGGGAGCAGCGCACGATGTTGCAGTTGAAATCGCGGCGCAGTATGCGGGCGTCGCGGTGCAGAACGCGCGCGGGCATCGCGCCGCCGGCGTACGGATAAATTTCGTGGCGGTCGAGGCCGAAAAGCTGCAAACGGCGGCCATTGAGGAAAAAACCGTCCACCTCAAACCGCGCTTCGCGAAGGCCGATGCGGACACTGCATTCATGAGACACTTTGCCGTCCACTAAGAGTTGGGCCGCGACTTCATACAGGCGCGGCGAATCGACATCCCAGAGCGCGGCGTTGCCGAGATTGGACAACGTGGCGGCAACCTCGATTTGGCCGGCCGCATGCATCAGCACATCTTGTTGCGCCGTGGAGAGCACGCGGCGGGCGTCCCGCAATTCGAGGCGCAATTGCATCGGTTTGTCCGGATGGGCGGCCGCGTCGATGGCGCATGTCACATCAATTCGGCGGCCGGGGCCAAGCACGTCCACCGGCTTGGCGAATACGTCACTAATAAAAACAGGCGGCACGGCTTGCAGGCGCACGGGCCGGAAAATGCCGCCCGCTTCGAGATAATCCACGCCCTTGGGGCCTTTGGGCGAACCGTCAGGCGGAACGCTGTCAAAGCGAGAATCGACCTGGACTGCCAGCACGTTATCGCCGTCGGCGAGCCAATCGGTAATCTCGTAACGCGAGGGCAGATAGCCGCCCAAGTGTTGCGGGAGCGCATGGCCATTGATGACCGGCGTGGATTTGACCATGACGCCATCAAAGTGCAGGAAAATGCGTTTTCCCCTGGCCTCGCGCGGAAGAGAAAAATGGCGCCGATAAATCCAAACGTCCTCCCACGAGTCCGGGTCCCAATTCTGCCACGAAAGCCGGGTCACACAATGCGGCAAAGTCACCTTGGAAAAAGCAGTGTCATTAAACGAAGGCGCGAAGGCCGTCTCGGTGAATTTTCCTCCGAAGAGCCAGCCATTGTTTAACGGCCAAAACTGGCTGGCGGCGTTGGAAGCCCGGCTCGCCGCAAGTTTTCGGGGCCAAAATACCGCGCTGGCCGCCGCCGCCGCGCCAAGCCGAAGGAACTTCCGCCGGGACAACGCGGAAGGCCGATTCAATAAATCAAACATAGAGCTACGCCCAGCAAGAATACGCCGCGCGGGGCTTCTAAGGCAAAGGGATTATGTTCCAAGTCACACAAACTCTACTTTGGTCGTCACGGCTTCGGGGTCCCAGCCGCGGGGCGGCTTGCTGTTGACGGCTCCGGCTTCCTTGATCGAAATTTGGCGGCCGCGTGTTTTCGGGCTTTTGACCTCCACCTCAGCGGGTTTGCACGTCTGCTGGTTGATCCTTTGATGCGGCGCCGGCTTGTAGCGAATAAATAATTCCGCCGGAGTCTCCGGCTCGAAAAAGAGAATCTTCGATTTCGGCGGGACGCAGAAATACTCCTTATCCAGAATCGCACCGCCAAAAGTGAACCGTTTCACATAAGTGGCGTCCCGGTTTGTGTAAGCAGCCGTCATGACCCGCTCCCGCTCCGGCACGGCCGCGAAAATCAGGTCCGGCCCCACAAACATTTTCTCCGGCAGCTCCACGACTTTGTAATGGCCATCCTTGAAGACCATGAGCCATTTATCGAACTTGGTGCAATCGGTCTTGAATTCCTCGCCGGAAACCTTGTGGCCGATGTAGCCAGACTCGCGGTCATAGGCGACTTTAAACGACTTGAACGCGACCTCGCGCGCATCGACTTCGTCGTAGCGGCTGGATTTGGTCAGGCGCGGATAAAGCGGCCCGTACTTCTCCAGCAACGCTTCGAGGTGGCCGATGGCGAATTTGGTGACGTTCTTCAAAAACTGGCGGGTTTGGTCCAGTTCGGCTTTGACTTTCTCCATTTCCTCCAAGTGCTTGTTGATGTCAAACAGGGAAATCCGCCGGATGCGCACGCCCAGCAGCATTTCGATGTCCTCGTCCGTCAAGTCGCGGCGCATGAGCCGGCGATGCGGCTGAAAGCCCTCGCGCACAGCCGCGGCGACCGCCTCGTTCGTGCGGGCCTGTTCGATGCCTTTGTAAATGCGCTTTTCGACGAAAAGGCGCTCGAGCGTTTTGAAATGCAGATTCTGCTCCAGCTTGGCTTCTTTCAAATCCAATTCGCGCTTAAGCGTGGCCGCCAGTTGATCAGTATTGTGCCGCAACACTTCGGAGACCGTCATCTCCACCGGGCGGTTGTCGCGGATTACCACAATCCGGCTGGCCAGGGTAATTTCGCAATCGGTGAACGCATAGAGCGCATCGACTAATTGGTCCGCGCTCACCCCGCTGGGCGCGCGCACTTCGATCTCCGGCTCGCCCGCCGTGAAATCGTTGAGGCTTTTGACTTTGATTTTGCCTTTGCGCGAGGCGTCTTCGATGGAAGCGATCAACGACTCGGTCGTGGTGGCCGGCGGGATTTCCTTGATGACGACGGTGGACTCGTCTTTCACTTTAATCTTGGCTCGAACTTTGATTTGCCCGGCTCCATCGCGGTATTCGCGCGCGTCCATCAATCCGCCCGTCTGGAAATCGGGCAGGACCTTGAACGGCTGCTTTTTCAGGATGGCGATTTGCGCCGCCAGCAGTTCCGGGAAATTGTGCGGCAAAATGCGCGCCGCCATGCCGACGGCAATCCCCTCCGTCCCGAGCATGAGCAGCAAGGGCAGTTTGCTGGGCAGCGTGACCGGTTCCTTGGAGCGCCCGTCGTAACTGGGCACGAAATCGGTGATTTCGTCGTTGAACAGTTCCTGTCGGGCCAGGTCTGTCAGGCGGCATTCGATGTATCGGCCCGCCGCCGCGCTGTCGCCGGTGTAGAGATTGCCGAAATTGCCCTGGCCCTCGATCACGTAGCGCTTATTGGTCAGCACGACCAGTGCGTCCATGATGGAAACGTCGCCGTGCGGATGATATTGCATGGCCGCGCCGGCGGCGGAATTGACCTTGATGAACAGCCCTTTATCCCTCTCGTGCAATGTCCAGAGAATGCGCCGCTGCACCGGTTTAAGGCCGTCGCTCAGGTTGGGAATGGCGCGGTCGCGGATGACGTAGGAGGCGTAATCGAGAAAGTTGCGGTCTACGCGCCGGTGCAGGGCCGTTTCGATCCTGCCGGGCGCGAACGGCCGGGCGGGGGCGGTTTCGACCTGCTCGGCCTCAACGTGCCGGGGGTTGGGAATATTGTCTTGCCCATCGGGCGTGGCGCCGTTGATGGGCAATTCCGGTTGTTGCGATGGATCCTTGCTTTTGCCTGCCATAAATTTATATGCGGTTCACCATAGCGGTGTGGCGGCGGGGCCGTCAATTGGCCGTTGCGACAAAAAGCAATATTCCGCCGCGGGCGCCGTAATAGAGTCGAAAGGGAACATTATGATATTCGCACATATTTTTAGCACGCATGGGCGCCAATTTGGCAGCGGCGTTTTGCTTCTGTTGATCGTCCTGGCCTGCGCCGTCATCATCGCCACATGGCCGAGCAAGCCGGCCGCGAAATAGCGGATCAATCCTTCAATCGAAAGAATACGCTGTTGGCGCTGATTCCGTTCGTGATGGAGATGGCGCCATCGTTGGTTCCGAATGGGCCGGGATAATTGCTCCACCCATTTGTGGCCAGTATTTCGGAAGTTTGCAACGTGTAGCAGGCGAAGCTGTCCGGCCACGAGACCACCAGGTTTGTCCCTTGGACCATGGCCGCCAGTTGCGGCGGCGGCCCGGGTGTCACGGTAATGGTGAAGCTGCATGAGTTTGTGCCCAACACATTGGACGCCACCGAAGTGACAGTGGTCGCGCCCACGGGGAAGGCCGCGGGAGATGTGATGGCGTTGCTGCCGTTGAAATAAGCGATCGTGGGAACGGGAAAGCCCGTCGCGGTGGCCGCAAACGAAACTAGGGCCGGAACGAGACAGTTGCCGCCCGCCGCGCTTGCCACAATATTGCTGGGGCAGGTGACAACCGGCGCCTGATTGACGGCGAGAATAAAAATCTGAGTGACGGTATTGCCCACCCCATTTTGGGCCGTGAAATTCAAAGTGTAACTTCCTCCGGAACCAGCCGCCGGCGTGCCTGATAACACTCCTGTCGAGGCGAGGAAACTCACTCCAGCCGGCAGAGTGTCCGCGGCGTTCTCCGCGAGCGCCGGCTTTGGATAGCCGGTGGAAGCAACCGTAAATGTTCCCGGGACGCCGACAGTAAAGTTGGCGCCGCTCGCGCTGGTGAACGACGGCGGGCTCGAAATGCCGAGCGTGAGATTGCTGCTGTTGATCGAGCCGGCGGGGATACTTGGCTGGCCGTCGTCCAATGTCCAAGTCAGCGTTCGGTGGATGTCCGTGCCATTGCTGCCGGGATCGATGTTTGCGCTGGAGTAAGCCACCGAGCGCAAAACGGCTTGATAGTTGGCCAGCGTATCGTAATTGGCCAGCGTCAGGACTCCCGTGGCCGCATTGTAAGTCGAGGCGATGCTGGTGCGGAAAGTGGTGGCGCTTAATGTGTCGCCCAAAAGCAATCCAGCCGCAATGGATACAGTCGCGCCTCGCAAATAGCCGTCTGTGGCTGCGGTTATGGTCATGGCCGGGGACAACGCGACTGGCGCATTTCCCGCGATATAACTCGCTGAAGCTGCCAGCGTCGGCACGGGCAGGCTCGTAAAAGTCGTGCCCGTCGGGCCGGCGCCCTGATTGGGATTCGCATTGCCGGTCAAGGTGGCCATGTTATTGGTCTTGACGCTCGCAATGGATTTGCCGTCCGCGCTCAACGCGCAATCCAGGATGCGGCTGTGGGCGCCGGAGACCCGGTTCAGGTCAGCAATATAAAGATGCCGGCCTATCGGATCGAATGACAGCCCGCTATTTTCCCCGGGATAATTCAGCGTGACATTCGCAGGCAGCGCCACCTTTGCTGCCGTTTGGCCGGTTGTGCTTGTATTGACATACCACAATGCGTCTTGCGTGGTGTTCGTCCCATTTTCAGTAAATTGGCACGTGGTAAAATAGACCAATTGATTGGCGCCATTAACCGCAACGGCAGCGAGCAACCCGCCGGGGTCATCCGTGGCCGCCGTGCCGCCTCCCTCGCCAACGCCGGGGCCGGTTGGAAATCCTCCCATCACGCTGGCGTTGCTGGTTAATTTAATCGGGACCGGGCTGTTCACGGAATAATCAACCACATACACGGCGTTGTCCGGGCTGAACGGGGACAAGCTGTAGCCATTGTCATTATCGACGAAGTAAAGTTTGTGATTCGGCAAATCAATGGACATGTATTCGACCAGATCCAGGCCGCTGAAATTAGCATTATTGACGAGGAAGACTGGGTTGTTGCTGCCGCCGCTCATCGCGCCTGTGGCTGGGTCGTAAGTGACTTCTTCGATGCCGGCGCGGGCCTGGTTGTAACCCCATTCGGACACGAAAATAATGTGGTTGGCGGGATCGATCGCCATGCTTTCGACGACGTCCTGGTCGGCTGAATCGCCGATGGCGAGTGTCCTGGCCAGGGTGTTGTCGCTCAGGCGGTATTCCAGCAGGCTCAACGCGGTGGGGTCGGAGCTTGGCGTGCCAAAGGCGGAGCCGGTCGCGGGATCGATGCTCCAATAGAATCCCGCCGCGGGGTCCACCGCGACGGCGATTCGGAAAATCGATCCGCCTCTTTGCGTGATGACCGCGCTGGAATCATCCGAATTGATATGGCCAATGACCGAATCCGCGTTGAGGCCGTAGCCGGCGCCATACCATAATTGTCCGGTGACCGCGCCCCAGGAGCGCAATGCGGCGAGCATCAACAGCAGGGAAACCGTTCTTTTCATGTCAGCGCAGTTTGGGGCCTGGGCGGCTATGATGCAAGAACGCCGCTAAAGCAACGCGCGATTCGACTCCGAGCTTCTCGTATATATGCTCAACGTGTTTGTGAACAGTGCGGGGGCTGATGCCGAGAATGGCGCCGATGTGGGCGTTGGATTTGCCGCGGCAGACCCAATCTGCCACCTCCTGCTCTCGTTTGGTCAATCCAAATGCTTCGCGGCTGCCGCCGAACCACGTTCTTTGCGAGTTAGGACGAGCATCAAGCGATCCGATGCGCCCGCGGGCACGGCATGGACAGGATTTCTCCCGCGTCCAAATGGAAGGAAAGCGACTGCCATCCGGCGCCGCGGCCACCCGTTGAGCGAAAGCGGGTTAAAAATCTTCAAAATGGCACGACCAATTGGACGTCGCTGACCAACTTTAGCGGGGACGGCTCGATCTTCCAATTCGTCACGCCGGCCAGCAACATCCCGGCCCTGTTTTTCCGCGTCGAGGAGCCGTAACTCAGGACGCGCGGGGGAATTGGCGGGCCAGGATTCTTTCTGGGGTGGCATCCCAGAATTCGCCGGGCACGTTTTGGCCGGCGCTAAGAAATCGTATGGGCAGGCTGGTGCCGAGGGCCAGGTTCCATAACTTGCCCCAGTGCGGCTCCTCGTCCAAATGGCTGATGATCAAATCCTCCAGCGGCAGGACGGAAAAGGCCCGCGCCTGCGCCAGCAATACGTTGATGTCGTAGGCGCCGTTCAAAACCAGGTGCGTGTGCGGCGAGCCGAGGCGGGCCAGATGCGCGGCCAATTCTCGAATCGCCAGCGGATCGCGCCAATTGATGCCCGGCAAATCCATAAAACCGATGTCCTCGGCCAGTTCGCGTTCGCTGGCAACCCAAATGCGTTCCACCACCGCGTTCAAAGCCTCGCCATGCACGCTCAGGAATTCCGCGGTGTTGGCGGTGGCGCCGTCTAAACGCCACACGCGCGCCAAGCGGCCTTCGACCAGCGTGGTTTGGGTCAGCCATTTGCATAAGACGGTCGATTTGCCTGAACCGGCCGGGCCGATCAGGACGTGGGTGGATTGAGGGCCGACGGCGTAAGGCGCGCGCCACTGGCGGCCCAAACGTTCGCGGGCCAGGGTGATTTCATCCGCCAGGCTCGCGGGCGGGATTTCCCCATGCTTGGCAACGATGCTGTCTAAAATATGTTGCGCGTGCAGCGGCAGCAAGCCGGTCTTCTGAAGGAGCGCGGCCACCCGCCAGCCGCTGTTGTTCAAATCAATTTGCTGGCGGATTTCGTCCAATTCCTGGCGCAGGCCGGCCAGCGCGTGATTGGCCGGCGCAACCGCAGGCGCGGGCGGCGGCGGCGGTTCCGGGCGGCAGGCGAGGACTTCAATCATCGGCTTTTGCCAGAGGCGCGAGAGTCCGGGCGGCTTGACGGGGCGCACGTTGAGCACGATGGCGTCGGGGCCAAGCCGGGCGCGAATCTGAGCGACGGCATCCTCCGGCGAGGCGGCCACAAAAGGCATGGGCTGGCTGCTGTTCATATTATTCCAGGCATGGGATGGTGCCGCTGCTTTGGATTTCGACGCGGGCCGGAACTTCAGTGTAGGACAGCACGGCTAATTCAGCGAAAGTTGTTTCAAAGAACCGCCGGAAAGCCAGTCGTATTTGCGGCGCGCACAACACGACCGGCGGCTGGCCGGCGCTCAGGAGTTGTTGCAGGCGTTGCGAAAGGGACTCAACCACGTGCCGGGCCAGCTTCGGTTCCAGCGTGAGGGAAATTTCAGTTTGCGACTGCCGAACGCCCTGGGCGATCTGCTGTTCCAGCCGCGGGTCCAGCGTAATGGCTTGCAAGCCGCCTTTTTCCGATTGATACGGTTTGACGATTTGCGAGCCGAGCGCGCGCCGGGCGTGTTCGGAAAGCTCGTCGGCATTTTTGGTCGAACCGGTGTAGTCGCTGACTTTTTCCAGGATGCCAGCCAGATTGCGAATGGAGATGCCTTCGGCCAAAAGATTTTGCAGGATGCGCTGGACCTGGCCAACGTTCAATTGGCCGGGGATCAATTCGGAAACGACGGTGGGATGCGTCGTTTTAAGATTGTCGAGCAGGTTTTGCACGTCCTGGCGGCTGAGGATTTCATGGCAAGTGCGCTTGACCGTTTCAGAAAGATGGGTGACCAGCACGGAAGGAGCATCCACCACCGTGTAGCCGCTGACTTCGGCGTTTTTGCGCTCGGTTTCCGCAATCCAGGTGGCCGGTAATTTGAAGACCGGCTCGACGGTCGGCATGCCTTTGAGCACCACTTTGCTGTTGGAAGCGTTCATGGCCAGCCAATGGCCGGGCATCAATTCTCCTTCGACAATGGCATTGCCTTTGAGCAGAAAACGGTAACGGTTGGCTTCCAGTTGCAAATTGTCGCGCAGCCGGATGGGCGGGATGATGACGCCCATTTCCTGCGCGAAAGTTTTGCGGACGCCGGTTACGCGTTCCAGCAAATCGCCGCCCTTGCGCGCGTCGGCCAGGTTAATCAGGCCGAAGCCAAGCTCAATTTGCAGGGCGTCCAGCGAGAGAAGCGTCTCCAGTTTATCCGGCGTCGCGGCCGGGGTTTTGGCGGCGGCCGCGCCGGGCGTTTCCGCGCCGCCGCTGGCGGCGGTTTTGGCGGCGAGCGGATCGCGTTTCAACTTGTAAGCGAGGTAGCCGGTCGCGGAGGCAAGCCCCAGGAACGGGAACATGGGCAAGCCAGGCACCATCGCGAAGACCACCAGCATGAACGTGAGGAGGGCCATGACCTTGGGGTAGGAAAGCAGTTGTTTGGTCAGTTCGCTGCCTAATTCCTCCTTGGCAGCCGCGCGCGTGACCAGGATGCCGGCGGCCGTGGATGTAATCAGCGCCGGGATTTGCGAAACCAATCCGTCGCCAATGGACAAAAGCGTGAAGCGTTGCAACGCCTCGTTGACGGTCATTCCCTTTTGCATGATGCCGATGGCGAAGCCGCCCAGCACGTTGATGAGAGTGATGAGAATGGCCGCAATGGCGTCGCCGCGGACGAATTTGCTCGCGCCGTCCATCGCGCCGTAAAAATCCGCCTCCTGTTCAACGGCGCGGCGGCGGGTGCGGGCTTCGTCTTCCTTGATGATGCCGGCATTGAGTTCGGCGTCGATGGCCATCTGTTTGCCCGGCATGGCGTCCAAGGTGAAGCGGGCGGCGACTTCGGCGATGCGCCCGGCGCCCTTGGTGATGACGATGAAATTGATCAGCACCAGGATTAAAAAGATGACAAGGCCGACGACGTAATTGCCGTGAACGACGTAATTGCCGAAGGTCTCGATGATATGCCCGGCATAGCCATCCAGCAGGATCAGTCGAGTGGAGGCGATGTTAAGCGAAAGCCGGTAGAGGGTGACGAACAGGAGCAGGGTGGGGAAGCCGGTAAATTCGGCCGGCTCTTTGACGTAGAGAATGGACAGCAAAATGAGCAGCGAGAGCGCGATGCTGATGGCCAGAAAACCATCCAGCAAGAGCGGATGGACCGGCAGAATCATCAGGAGGATTGTTCCGAACAATCCGCCGATGACGAAGATGTCGCCATTTTTGAAAAGGCGTCCGAGACCCGACTTATTTGGCTTTAATTGCGCCATATTCTAAGATTCCGACATGCTTTGCTCGCGATAATACCGATAGGCATTGACGCGATACACCCAGGCCAGTATTTCGGCCACGGCTGCATACAACTGAGCAGGAATCTCGCCATCCACCTTGCCATATTTGAACATCAGGCGGGCCAGCGGCTTATTTTCGATCACCGGCACTTGGTGATCCAGGGCGATTTGCTTGATTTGCAGGGCGTTAAGACGGGTGCCTTTTGCCACGATTTTGGGCGCTTTCATGGTCTTGCGATCATAGCGGAGGGCTATGGCGATGTGGGTTGGATTCGTTATAACCACGTCTGCTTTAGGCACTTGCGCGAGCATCTTGCGTTTGCTCATCGTCATCCGGCGGCGCCGGATGCGGGCCTTCATGGCGGGGTCGCCTTCGCTGTTTTTGGATTCTTCCTTGACCTCCTGTTTGGTCATTTTGAGGTCTTCGTTGGTCTGCCAAAATTTGTAACCATAATCCGCCGCGGCCAGCACCACGAGCGACACACCCACTTGCAGGACGATTTTGAAGGAAGAATTTGCCATGAAGACGGCAATCCTCGCCACATCCACCGAGGAATCAAAGATCGGGTCCGTCAATATCTGTCGAATGACGTGGTAACAAAGCGCGACGACCACCGACAATTTAACGAGGCCCAATCCGGTGGCCACAGTGGAACGAATGGAAAAAAGCCGTTTAATGCCCTCGACTGGATTCAACCGCGCCCAGTTGAATTGAATGGCCTCGGGCGAGGCCCGAAAACGCGTTTGGATGCCTCCCGCCAGCAATCCGCCCAGCAGGGTGGCCGCCATGACCGGCCAGACGCAATGGCCGAGCACCAACGCGCCGCTGATGGCGTAGGTTTGCATGGCGTCGAGCGTGATGGCGGTGTCATGCAAATGGGCGAACGTCGCCACGGCGGTTTCTCCGGCCGCGCGCCACATCTCCCCGCCGGTCAAACCGAGGGCCAGCAACGCACCCGCCAGAACGAATACCGTCTGCACCTCCGGGCTGCGGGCGATTTGGCCTTTATTGATGGCCTCTTCCAGGCGTTTGCCTGTGGGCTTCTCTGTCTTTTCGCCGGCTTCGTCGCTCATCGCTTCAGTGCAATCCCTGCGCCACGCGCAGCATGTCTTCGGGCAAATGGCGCAGGTAATTCATGATATGCTGGGCCATTAAATCCAGCGTCAGCCCAAACACGCTCAGCCCCACCAGCGGCTTGATCGCGAAACTCTCGGAGAAGACGTTCATTTGCGGAATCGCGCGGCCCAGCACCGCAAAGATAAGCGAAATGATGAACGACACCGCCAGCAGCGGCGCGGCCATTTGCAAGGCGATGACGAAAATCCCGCCCGTGCGGCCCACGATGTCTTTAACGAGCGCCTGGGAAATGTGCGCCGCGCCGATGGGCAGGTAGTCGTAGGTTTTCTCGAAGCCGATGAGCATCCAATGGTGCATGTCCAAACTCAGGAAGAGCATGGCCGCCAGATAATAAAGAATCGTGGCCGTGGTGGTCATCGGCGCGTCATCGAGCGGATTGATGCCCGGCGGCATGGACAAACCGATTTCCGCGCTGATAATGCTTCCGGCAATTTCCAGCGCGAAGAAAATCATCCGGCAGACAAAACCAATGAGCAATCCCATCGCCACTTCCTGCGCCATCTGCCCGGCCAATCCCAAAAAATCAGTTGCCTGCGCCGCGGCGGTTGCGGGCAGGGTCATGGAAACCATCGCGGCCAGCAAACCGCCCAAGGCCAGGCGAAGTTGCACGGGAAAATTGCGCGCGGAAAAAACGGGGAAGACAGCCAGCATCGCGCTGGCCCGCAAAAAGACCATCAACCAATTGGCAAGGTTGAGCATGGCCGGCCGGTCACTGGGTCATCTGCGGCATCCGGCTGAACATGCCGGCGGTGAATTCCACCAGCGTGCGCAGCATCCAGGGCATCAAAAGGATCAGCAGAGCCACGATAGCCAGGGCTTTGGGCACGAAAGTCATCGTCTGTTCCTGGATGGAAGTCACGGATTGGAAAAGGCTGACGGCCAGCCCAATGAGCATGGCGGTAAGCAGAATCGGCGCGGAAAGAGTCACGGCGCTGGTCATCAGTGTCTTCAACAGGTCTGTGGCATAGGCGGCATTCATATGAAATTACGTGGCGAAACTTTGGATGATGGAACTGATTACCAGGTGCCAGCCATCGACCAGCACGAACAGCAGGATTTTCAGAGGCAGCGAGATCGTCATGGGCGGCATCATCATCATGCCCATGCTCATCAGGACGGTGGCCACGATCAAGTCAATGAGAATAAAGGGCAAAAAGAGGAGGAAACCCATTTGAAAAGCCGTGCGCAACTCGCTGATGATGAAGCCGGGAATGACCACCTTCAACGGCAGCTTGTCCACCGGCGTCGGGCCTAAGCGCGCCAGCACGACGAACAATTCCACGTCCTTGGGCCGCGCCTGTTTGAGCATAAAAGTGCGGATCGGGCCGGAGGCGCGGTCCAGCGCTTCCTCGCTGGTGATTTGTTTGGCCCGGTAAGGGGTCAGCGCCTCGGTGTCGATTTTCTCCCAAACCGGCGCCATGATGAAAAACGTCAAGAACAACGAAAGGCCGATCAAAATCTGGTTCGACGGCGCGCCTTGCAGCGACAGCGCCGAGCGCACGAACGAAAGCACGATCACGATGCGGGTGAAGCAGGTCATCAGCAGGATGATTGAGGGCGCCAGCGTCAGCAGCGTCATGACGGCCAGCACTTTCATCGCGCCATCGACATCCACCGGCTGGTTCAAGCCGGTTACGCCAATGTTCAGGCTCAAATTGCTGGTGTTGGTTTGCGCATGCAGGGCGGCCGGCGCGGCCAGAAGCAGCGACAGCACGATCACTTGCAGTCCGCGTTTAAGGAAGGACTGGTTCATGATTTGCGTGCGAGGACTTGCTGGAAAGCTTCAGCGAAACTCATTTTGGGCGCGGACGGAACAGCGGCGGCAGCGGCGGACGGCTGTTGGTCTTCCGCCGACGGAAGATGGCTTAGCAGCGTAATGCCCGCGCTGGAAGAGGCCAGCAAAAGGCGTTGTTGTTCATAGCCGATGACATAAATGGCCTGGCGCTGTCCCAAAGAACGGACTTCGAGCACGTTGAGCTTGGGAGCGATTCCTTTGCGCATGGTCAGGCGCTGCCAATTCTTGAACAGCCACACGCCGCCAAGAAACAGCGCGATGACGATCACCAAAGCGCCGGTCACGCGCAGCAGGGAAGCGCCCATGTCCGGCATGGCGCTGGCGATAGGGGCGGCGTTGTTCACTGCGCCGCTCCGAGAAGTTCAGTGATTTTGACGCCGTAGCAATCGTTGACTACCACGACTTCGCCGCGGGCAATTTGCTTTTGATTGGCGTAAAGATTGACCGGATGCTGCGCGGCCTGGTCCAGCTTGACCACTGAGCCGGGGGCGAGTTGAAGAACTTCGCGCATGGGCATCTGGCACGAGCCTAGTTCGATGGTCAATTTGACTCGCACATCCAGCAGCAATTCGAGATTAAGTGAAGTAGTTCCTTTGGCGTCCATAATTCAGGATTTGAGGGTCTGGGTCAGCTCGACGGCCCACTGGCCGGCGACGGTGCCAAGGCGTCCTTTAAATTTCGCGATGTCCCCAAGGCGCAGGCAGATTTGTTGAATCAATTGCGGGCTGATCGGGAGAACGTCCCCAGTCTTCAGGTTCAATATTTCGCGCGCGGACAATTCCAGCCCCCTGCATTCGGCGGTGACAGGCAAAGTGACATCGTCCAAGCAGCGGTTCCATTGGACGGCGGGCGGCGCGGCATGGGCGGGCGTTTCGGCGGCAGCCTCCGAGCCTCCGCAAAGCTGGCGCACGATAGGCTCCAGAGTGGAGTAGGGAAAAGCGAGTTTGATCTGTCCGTTGCAATCGCCCAGGCGCGCGTCGAAAGCCAGGGTCAGCATGTTGGTCTGGGGCGGCGCGGTTTGGAGAAATCGCCCGCTGGATTCGCAGCCCAAGACGGTGGATTTCAACGGCTTGATGGGCGCCCAATTGTTGCACCACTCTTCCAAAATAATCTGCACGACCTGGTCCAGCAGCGCCTTCTCAATCTCGCTGATTTCCCGGTTCGCCTGGTCAATGCGGCCCGGTCCGCCCATTAACCGGTCCACCAGCGTCAATCCGAGTCGCAACGGAATTTCCAGCAAGGAGACGCCGCGCAACGGTTCGGTTTTGAAAAGAATCAAATGCGTCGGCCCGGCCCAGCCTTCGGTGAGTTTCTTATAGGAGACGATATCGATGCTGGCCAGTTTGACGGGAAATTCCGAACGCAGGAGCAACGCCACACGAGCCTCGAGCGCATTGAGGAATTGCGTCTCATGCGAGAGCAATTTGCGCGACTGCCGCGCTGAAAGCAGAGTTGAGCCGCGAAAATCATGCGGCTGCGCGCCTGGTCCTGGGGGCGCCACCTGGGCGGGGGCGGATGGCGGAGGAGAGGCGTCGCTCATTGAATGGCCAATTCGGTGATGTAAATCTCTTTGATGAGCGGGCCGCCGAGCGCGTTGTTGAACACGGTCATCAGTTCCGCGCGAATGACGTTGCGCGAGCCGGGTTTTTCGAGGTCTGAAATCGTTTTGGTCGCCAGGGCGCTCGTGGCCAAGTCCAGCAACTGGTCGTTGTGCTCCTTGATCATGTCCTTCAAATTCGGGTCGTTTCCGACCAGCGTGACGCTGGTCATCAGGTAGCGCGTGCCCATCGTGCCGGCCACGTTGACCAGGATTTTGCTCATCGGCACGGATTGTTTGACCTTGCCGTCAATTAACCCGGCTGATGCTGTTTCGGAATTGGTGCTGGAAGATTCTTCCGGAGCGGCTGCGGCGGCCGGGTTGAGCGCCTTCTTCATTTGCGGAACCAGCACAAAACGAGTTGTGGCGAAGGCCAGCGCCGGCATGATGAGCACGGTGATGATCAGCGGCAGCCACGGGTTGGACGCCGCGCCGCCTTTGGCCTGCGGAGCGGCGCTGGCTTCAGCCGCCGCTTCTTCTGAACGTCCGTTGCGCGTTTCTGTGGTTCTATCAGCCATAAAGTCTTATCGCTTCAGGTTGACCATGTCTTGCAGCAATTCGTCGCTGCTGGTGACAATCTTGGAATTGGCCTCGAAGGCGCGCTGCGCTGTGATCAAATTGGCCATTTGGTCGGAAAGATTGACGTTGGACAGCTCAGTCGCCCCGGCCTGGATGGTGCCGAGGCCGTTGGAACCGGGCGCGACCGGCGCGGAGAGAGGGCCGGCGGCAGCCATATTGGAATAGAGATTGTTGCCGACGTTGCTTAATGCCTGCGGGTCGGAAAAGTTCTGCAACATCACTTGTCCGCGCTGGAACGAACTGCCGTCCGAAAGATTGACCGTGATAATTCCCTGGGAGTTGATGGAAAAGTTGGTCATGCTGGGCGGCGGCGTGGTCGTGGAGGTATTGCCCTTGGTGTCGATGCTGATTGGCCCGAAACCGGTGGGAGGAGTCCCAGCGGTGTTGGCGCCCATGACGAGCATTCCCGAGTTGGTCACCAATTGCCCGGAGTTGTTGAGCTTGAACGTGCCGTCCTGGGTGGCGTACTGGGCGTTCGAGGCTGGGTCTTGCACGACAAAGAATCCGTTGCCATTCGTGACAGCCAGGTTGGTGACAATGTTGGTGGTGTTTGTTCCGGCCATCGACCAATCATTGGTGATGGAGGAAGTAATCACGCCGGTGCCGAGCTGCATTCCATCGGTCCCGCCTGAAGTGCCGCTGGCCGCGGTGGCCGCTTGCAAGGTATCGCTGAAAGAATCCACCAGATTTCCAGTGGCCGTCTTAAAGCCGGCGGTGTTGATATTGGCGATGTTGTTGCCAATGATGTCCATTTGTTCCTGGTAAGCATCCAGGCCGCTGACGGCGGAATTGAGTGCGGTTAACATAAGTCGTGTTTAATTCTGGGTTGAGGTTGTTGTCGGAGTCGGGGTGACAGCGGTGATCTGGTTCAATTGATATGCCTGGCCGTTGACAGTGATTTCCGGCGTGCCGGAGCTGATTTGCACAGAGCTGACCACGCCAGTTGCCAGTTGCCCTCCGCCAGTCGGCGTGACTGATACGGTCTGGCCCATCAGCCCGGTGGCCTGGATGTTTTGAAGGTCGGTGGCCATCGTTTGCGTCTCCTGCAAGGAACTGAATTGCGCCAATTGCGCGGCAAAATCAGTGTCGCTTTGAGGATTCAGCGGGTCCTGCGAACTCATTTGGGTGACCAGCAGATTTAGAAAATCGGCTTGGTTCAATGATTGCGACGGATTGAGAGAAGATGTGGCGGAAGCGGACATAAGTTTGGATTCAGGTTAGGCCCATGATTCCCAGTTTTTACGGGAGCGGTTTTGTTGTTTTGACTGCTGGTTGCGTTGATTGGCCGGCTGCACGGCGTTGGAGGCTGTGTGCCGGTCTTGCTGGCTGGCAGGCTGGCGGGAATGCTCTCCGGCTGAGCCGTTCATGGGCGCCAAATCAATGTTTTGCCGGGCCAGGGATTGCTGCAATTGCGCCCACTGCGAATCGTCAGCCGTGAACTGCCCCCGTTCGAGACTCAATGACGCCTGCACCGAGCCGTTGTTGTTCGTCAATTGCAGGAAAAGCTGTGTGCCGGAGTCCAGTTTTAGAGAGACGCCCAGCGTTTGCCCGCCAATGTTTTTGATCGTCATGGATTCGCGCGAAATCATTTGTTCCAGCCGATCCATTGGCGTGGAAGAGACGGCGCTCGCGGGGGCCTCCGCGACATCAACCGCATCGAGCGCGGCCGGCCGGGTGGCCTTGGCGGAAAAGTCGATGATCGCTAATTGTTCCGAAGGCGTTTCGTGCCAGGAAAAGGCCAGGGGAAGGGGCGTTTTTGCCCCGCTGTCAGGCGAGGAACTGCCGGTATCCGCGCTGGCAGTGGCGGAAACGGGCGCAACGGGCAATTTTTGCTCTTTGCGCGCGGCAATTTCGTCTCTTTCAGTGTTCAAACTCATTCCGGTCTTTGTATTAGCAGCGGACGTGCCACTTAGAGGGGCAACTTTGTTCTCGTGGTCCTTTAGGGGCGGCGGCGCGTGGCCATTGCGGAGGGAGGAGAGGAGGGTGGCGCCGTTGTCTTTGGAAAAGCGCGCGGCCGCGCCGCCGTGCCCCACGCCGAGTTTGGCGTCGTCGGATGAAACCGCCGATGCCGAACGGGCAGGGGATCCGGACGGTTTCTGTGCCATCGGCTTGGGCAAATTGGGCAGCGCTGGAATCAGCCATGCCAGCAACGCGCTCGCGGCGATGGCGTCTGGCGTCTCCGCGGGCGCGGGGGCTGATTTCTCCTGGGCCGGCTGCGACGCGCCGGCGGACGGGGAGGAGGCATCCGCGGATTTGGGCCGGGTCAAGGCTTGCAAAATGGCGCTTAGAAAATCGCCTTTTTGCGCGGGTTGGGGGACGGACGGCGCGTTGGACAAAGAAGCCAGCAGCGTAGAGGTGCTGCTGGCGTTCGGGGCGGGTGTTTGGCTGGTCATTTGGTTGTTGTATGAGTGGAAAGGCGAATCTGTTCGGAAATTTGGGCCGTGCGGCGGGCTTCGTCGTCGCCTTTTTTGGCCATCGCCTCCAGGATGGCGGCGGTCTCGTTGTCTTTGAGGTAAAGCATGATTTTGACAATCGCCTCGTTATCCAATTGCTCCATAACACTGGCGGCAGTCTCCGGCGTCATGGCCCCATAAACCTTGGCCAATTTCTTGAGATTGCCCGTCTCCTCGTCCTTGACGCGCATAACGGCTTTGTCAAAATCTCCTTGAAGCTGGCGAACCGATTGGATGACCGTGCCCACTTCGGCCCGTTCAGTGTTGAGGCGCTTGGCCAAATCGTCCAGTTGCTGCTCGCGCTGTTCGACGTTCTTCTTCTCGTCCTTAAGTTCCTTTATCAGCATGTCCGCTTCTGGGTTGTTGAAATCCCAGGAAGGCTCAATAGCGCTGACGACATCGGAAATGGCTCGCGCGATCGGGGCGGCTGGCTTTTGCCAAAAAAGAACCGTGGCAGCAAGGTAGATGACGGCCCCGATAGGCGCGGTGATCCAACTGTGGGAAAGCAATTTATTCATGTGTCGGCATGGGTTTGGGATGCGGTGAGGACGGTCGCGCGGCGAATGGCGAATTCGTCAAGCATTTTTTGTTCTTCGCGCAAAGCCGTCCGATGGTGAGCGGCCTGTTGTTTCCTGCGGTAGCCATCGACGATTTCCCGCTGCTGGCGGGCGGCCATCATCGCATCGCAAGCGGAACTGACGCGGCCATCGGCCTTTCGGAGCGCGGCGGCCGCTTCATCGCGGCGCTGGGTTAGCGAGCGATGGTAATTCTGAGCCTGCGCGGCTTGGGAGGCGGCGCAACCGCCGGCCACCATTTGCAAAATCTGCCCGTAATGCTCCCGCAGGCGCTGCTCAATGCCTTCCACCAAATCAATCGCCTGCTGCCGCGCCAGCAAGGCGCCGGCGTAGCTCTCCAAAGCGTCATTTTCCTGGCGTTGCCGGACGACTTGCACTGCTTCAAGAGAGAATTGAAAAGCTTTCATCGTTTTGCGGGTGTCGGTTTGGCGGGCATGGGTGTGGACATCGTTTGGGTCAGGCCGGCCCAGCTTTGTTCGGCGGAAAATCCCTGGTCGATCCCCTGGCGCAGAAACGCATTGAGCGGTTCGTGCAAGTGGATGCTTAAATCAATGGCCGGATTTGTTCCGGCCGGATATGCGCCGATGTTGATCAAATCCTGGTTCTTTCGATAGTTGGCTAGCGCCTCGCGGCCTCGCGAGGTGAGCTTTTGCTGGTCGGGCGTGGTTAAATCGCGCGTCAGCCGGCTTACGCTTTCCAATACGTCGATGGCCGGGTAATGGTTTCGCGTGGCCAACTCTCGCGTGAGAACTACGTGGCCGTCCAGAATAGAACGGACGGCGTCGGCAATCGGGTCGTTCATGTCGTCGGCTTCAACCAGGACGGTGAACAAGCCGGTGATGGAACCGGTTTCGCCCGAGCCGGCCCGCTCCAGCAGTTGCGGCAGCAGGGAAAATACGGAGGGCGTGTAGCCGCGGGTGGCTGGCGGTTCGCCCACGGCCAAACCGATTTCCCGCTGAGCCATGGCGAAGCGCGTGACCGAATCCATCATCAGCAAAACGTTGCGGCCCTGATCGCGGAAATGTTCGGCCACGGCCATGGCCACAAAAGCGCCTTTTAAACGGGCAATGGCCGGCTGGTTGGAGGTGGCCACGATGACGACCGATTTTTTCCGGCCTTTTTCATCCAAATCCTTTTCCAGGAATTCGCGCACTTCGCGGCCTCGTTCGCCGATGAGCGCGATGACATTGACATCCGCTTCGGCCTGGCTGGCGATCATTCCCAGCAATGTCGATTTTCCGACGCCGCTGCCCGCGAAAATCCCCAGGCGCTGCCCGCGTCCGCACGGAATGAATGTATCGAGGGCTTTGATGCCAGTGCGGAAACCTTTCGAAATCCGCTGGCGTTTGAGCGGATGCGGCGGCTGCATATTCAGGCTGACGTCGCCGGGAGTATGGATTCCCCCCAAGTCGTCCAGCGGACGGCCCAAGCCGTCGATCACCCGGCCCATAAGTTCGTCGCCGACGGGCACGCGCAGGGAGGAACCAAGGGCGATAACCTCGGCGCCGGGATGAATGCCGTGCAACTCCCCCAGCGGCATGAGCAGGACGTGATGATTGCGGAAGCCCACGACTTCGGCCAGGGTGGAGCCGTTGTGGCCTGCCGATTCGATGCGGCAAATCTCGCCGACACTGGCCAGCGGGCCTTCGGACTCGATAACCAGCCCGATCAATTGCACCACGCGGCCATGGTTGCGGATGACTTCCGTTTCGCGCACGCGGCGGGCGAGATTTTCCAGGCGGTTGGAGCAGAGCGGGGTGCGGTTCATGAGGCGCTTAAAGTTCTTTGCAGCAGGTCAAATTTTGTTTCGCGGCGGGCATCGACGATCCCAAACTGTGTTTGCACCAGGCAGCCGCCGCGCGTGACTTCCGCCGACGAAAGAAAACGAAATTCTTTGCCGCCCGCCTCTTCGGCCAGCAGCGGCGTGCCGGATTTTTGCAGCAAGTCCAAATCTTCGGGATGCAGGCGGATGGTGAATTGGGAAGTGCCTTCCACTTGCGCCAGGGCGTCGCGCACGACTCCTTCGATCATGGCGGTGGAAATGGGGATGCCCGCGACGAGTTTCTGGGCCACCGAAAGCGATAGGGCGATCAATGCGTCTTCAGTCTCGCGCACGACTTGCGGGACGGCTTGGCGCATGGAAGCCAGCACGCCATCCATCAATTCATGCACCTCCGCCCGTTGCTGGAACAATTGCTGGCTGAGGGCTTGCTCGGCCTCGCGGCGGCCGCGCTCGTAGCTTGCGCGCAGTTCCTCTTCCGCGGCCGGGCGCGCGTCCTCGCCGGCGCCGCCCTTGAGGCGCACCTGGCGCAACGGCTTCGTCAAAAGCAGCGTGTCAAACAACGGCTTCATCGCGCGATGCTCCCTGGGTTGAGTGAAGTTCAATTTCTCCCTCGCTCTCCAGGCGCCGCACACTTTCGATGATTCGAATTTGCGCGCCTTCGATGTCCTTTTTCTTGACGGAGCCGAGGAAGGAGATTTCCTCTTTGACAGTCTCGGCGGCGCGCTTGGAGATGCAGCCCAGCAGCGCGTCCTTGACTTTGGCGCTGGCACTCTTGAGCGAGACGGCCAGATCGCGCATATCGACTTCCCGCATGACTTTTTGCAGAGCGGTGGCGTCGAGTTGCAGCAGGTCCTCGAAAGTGAACATTTTGTGCCGGATGGCCTGGCCCAGTTCGGGATTGCGCCGGTCCAATTCATTAAGGAGCGGGTCGCTGAAATTGCGGTCCATGGCGTTGAGCACATCGGCGGCAGTTTTAAGACCGCCGGTTTGATTCAAGGCGCGGGTGGTTTTGACGTTGGTCTTGAGGCTGAGCACCTGCACGATTGTTTCCACCACTTCCACAGGCGTTGGCCCCAGCGTGGCGAGGCGCTCGATGATCTGGTCGCGCGCGGCGTCGGAAAACATGGTCATCAATTGGGATGTCTTTTCCGGCGTGAGATAGCTGGCCACCAGGGCGACGGTCTGCGGCTGTTCTTCTTTCAGCAAATTGTACAGTTGGCGCAAGTCCATCTCCACGATCTGCCGCATCGCGCCCAGCGGGATCGGGGCGGGCGAAACACGGCCAATTATGTCCGAAGCCCGAAACAGGCCGATGGATTTTTCCAGGACTGTTTTTGTGTAAGCGGGGCCGCCGAGAGCGGCGGAACTGGCCTGGACGGCCATCTGGCTGAATTCCCGCAGGATTTCCTGCCGCATTTCCTGAGTGATGAGGCTCAATTTGGACATCTCCATCGAGACCAGTTCGACCTCCTGTTCCTCAAGATTTTTGAGAAGTTGTGCCGCGCTATCCGGGCCAAGAACTACGAGCAACGCAGCCAGTTTCTGGTGGCGCGTCATGTTGCTGACCTGGTGGGCGGCGATGTCCGCTTCAGTAATCATGATTAGCCTTGCGGGTTGCCGCGCGCGAGCCAGGATCGGACGGCCTGGGTCATGTTGGCCGGGTTCTCGCGGATCAACTGGTTGAGCACTTCAACCGTCACCACGCCTTGCGCGGACTTGCGATGGCCATTGCCGTTGCCATTTCCATTGCCGTTGGTGGCGGGAATGGCGATCGGAACTTCATCCTTGGACGCCTTTTTCCACAGCCGCCAAAACAGGAACAGCACGCCTGCCGCCAATGCCGGGTAAATGGCCTTCTGGGCCGTATCCATCCAGAACTGGCGTTTCTCCTGCTGATCGAGCTGTTGTGTTAATTCCGTGGCTGGCTGGTCGTTGAAAGGCATTTCTTCCAGCGCGATGTCGTTCGTGCCATTGGCGTCGATGGAGGCGAGGCCGAGCGCGTTTTGGACGATGCGCCTGATCTTGCCCATTTCCTCCGGCGTGCGCGGTGTGAATTTTCGGTCCGCGCCTTTGCCTTCAAATCGTTGCGCGATAAACACCGCCGCTGACAGGCGCTTGACGCCGCCCGCGGCCATGACCGTGTTGTTGGTCAGCGCGTTGATTTCATATTGGTTGTTGGTCACCTTCTTGATCGTGTGGTTTCGGCTCGCGGGCGCAGCGGCCGCGGTATTGGTGTTGGAATTGGTATCCCCGGCGTTGGCCGTCGCTCCCGGCGGCCCTCCGCCCATCGGAGTGCTCGTCTCGGTGGATTCGTCATTGATGGTCGTCATGCGGGCGACCTGGCCGTCCGGGTCAAATTTCACCTCGGTGCGCGTGGTGGTGTCCCAGTTCAAATCGGCCGAAATGCGGACGACGGCCTGGCCGGGGCCGAGCACCTGTTCGAGCATTCCCTGGGTCTTTTTTGTCAAGTATTGCTCAACGTTGCGCCGGGCCGTTAATTGGTTGTTGGACAGGCCGGCGATTGAATCGGCATCGTCGCTTTCCGAGAGCACGTGGCCCAGGTTGTCCACCACCGAAACATTGTTGGCTTGCAGGCCCTCCACGCTGTTGGCCACCAAAAAGCGGATGGAGTTGACCGACGATCCGGGCAATTGCGCGTTGCCCCGCACGCGGACAAAGACCGAGGCGGTTGGCTTGCGCCCCGAATCGATCAGCAGCCGGTTTTCCGGCATGACAATCATGACGCGCGCCGATTCGATTTCATCAAGCTGGCCGATGGTGCGGGCCAGTTCGCCCTGCACCGCGCGGGTGTAATTGGCTCGCTGCACGAAATCGGAGATGCCGAAATTGGCTTTGTCAAATATCTCGAACCCAACTCCGTCGCCGCGCGGAATGCCCTTTCCGGCCATTTGCATGCGCACCTGATAAACTTTGTCCGACGGCACGTAAATGGCCCCGCCGCGCGCCTGGTAGGGGATTTTTGATTCATCCAGCGCGGCCACAATCTTGGAGGCTTCCCCATCGTCGAGTTTGCCGTAAAGCAAGGCGAAATCTGGGCGGCTGGACCAAAAAGCCATTCCGCCGAGGCCGGCGAATACCACCCCGGTGGCCATGACGATGCTGATGCGCTGATTAAGCCCAAGCTGTTTCCAGATCCCCAGCAACTGCTGTCCTAATTGTGAGATGTTCTTATTCATTTCGGTTCATCAAATCTGCATGCGCATCAATTCCTGGTAGCCGTCCATCAGCCGGTTGCGCACCTCCACCATCATCTGGAAGGAAACATTGGCTTCCTCCATCGAAATCATCGCCTGATGCAGCGAAACATTCTGGCCGCCCAGGAGGCCATTGACGGTGCTGTGCGCTGCCGCCTGTTGTTGGGCGACGTCGTTGACAAAGCCGCCCAGCATGTTCTCGAAATTGGCTCCGCCTGCGGCCGTGGCCGTTTGCACGGGCGCGTCTGAATTTGCGGAACCGAGTTGCTGCAACTCGGCTGGCGAAATGGAATTGCCCCTGGCCGCGTCCTGGATGGCTTTGGCTGAAAGCCCCCCGGCCTGCGGGGGCATCACCATTTTCAATGCGGAAAGTGAATCCATTTACGGGTCGCGGCGTCAGGCGTGCTTGCCGATGGATAGCGCCTGCATGGCCATCGTGCGGGCGTTCTTGACGACCGCCAGATTGGCTTCATACGAGCGCGAGGAGGCGATCATATCGACCATCTCCTCGTGGATATTGATATTGGGCATCGCCACCATGCCTTGCGCGTTGGCGTCCGGGTGGCTGGGATTGTAAATCATCCGGGGCGGACGGCCGTCCTTTTGCACGCGGGCGATGCGCACTGATTCTCCGCCGGCGCCGGGGGCGTCTGCATCCTGTTGCGCGCGCAAAACCGACTCAAATACAACTTCCTGCCGCTGGTAAGGCTTGCCATCCGCGCCGCGCGTGACGTTGGCGTTGGCGATGTTGCCAGCGATGACATCCATGCGGATGCGCTCGGCGTCCAAGGCGGATGCGCTGCTGTCGATGCCGGTAAGGATGTTGATCATAAAATGGGGTGAGAATTAATCAGCCTTTGCCTGTAATGGCCATGCGGAGCCTGGCCAGGTCGCTGCTGACCAATTGCGTTTCCAGCGTGTTCTCTACCGTGTTTTCGTTCAGCTTGAGCATCTCCGTTTCCAATTGGACCGTATTTCCGTCGGACCGCCCGGTCACAGAATTGGCGTCCACCGCCAAGGAAGGCTGCAGGCTGGAGATTTCCGATGTGTTGCCGCTGGCGACGGCCTGGCGCAATTGCTCCTCGAAGGACGCGGAGACATCCATGCGCTTGTAGTTGGGCGTCTCGACGTTGGCCAGGTTGCTGGCAATCGCTTGGTGGCGCAGAAGGCTGACATCCAGCATCTTCTTCGCCGACACATAATCCGAATCTGTAAATAGAGCGCTAATCACAAGCCAAATTTTCCTCCCTGATTAGCAGCAGACGTGCCACCCGGCAAAAAGAGCCGGGCCACGGGGAAGCCTGTAAGGGCATCCCCTACAACGGAAATTATTGCCAGTCGCAGCCGGGCGCGGCAGGCAAGAAAGTCCCCTGGAAGGTTTCAAAAAGGCCGAATGGCATCACTCCGCCATAAGCACTGGGATGATCTGGCGCCCGTTTCGGAGATAAATCCGAAAATGCGAATCGGTTGTCACGACTCGGCCGCGCGGCAGTTGTTCTGTCATGCAGACCTGCACGCGTCGGCCAGGGAACGTTTTTTTCGTTCCCGTCCATGGTCGGCCAAAACCGCTTCTTCAAGATGACGGCGTTTGGTTGAGGCATCGCGCGGACCTGGCTGAGAGCCTGCCAGGTCAGCAACCAGTTCCAAACAGGACGGAGGGCTTCGCCGCTTCTGGCGGCGCATCATGGCCTCGACACATTCGCGAACGAGGACAGATTTGGGCGATCCCCGGCGTCGTGCCTCTGCCTCCACTCCGCGCGGCAAAGTTTCGGGAATCTTGAGAGTCAGCGTTTTCACATCGCACGGTGGTCATACGCATTGCAACATTGCGCAATACTGGAAAAAGGGAATAGCAATCCCATGAGCATCTTATCGAGGGCGCTGCGGCTGGCGGTGTTTAGCCTTGGGATTCTTTAACCTTGTCGCTTAAAATCCATACATGCGAAATGACCAACGGCCACCGAAAATCGCGAGCGCGGCGATTCGTTATGAATATGACCGCGCCCTCAGTGAGGCGGAGTTCATTGATGTCTTGCGCCGCTCGATGCTGGCGGAGCGCCGGCCGGTCGATGACTCCGCCTGCATCGCAGCCATGCTTCGGCACGCCGATTTGCTTTGCACGGCCTGGGATGGGGCGAAGTTGGTCGGTGTCGCGCGTTCTGTGACTGATTTTGAATATTGCTGCTACGTGTCAGACCTGGCGGTGGATAAAGCCTACCAGAAAAATGGCATTGGGAGTGAGTTGATTCGTTTGACTCGTTCGCGCCTGGGGAGCAAGGCGACGATCATCCTGCTGGCCGCGCCGAAAGCGGAAGGGTACTATCCCAAAATCGGATTCACGGCCCACCGTTCAGCCTGGGTCTTGCACGCCGCGCGCTAGAACAGGCTGCTGACCATCGTGCCCAGGATGCTCAAAGGCCCGGTGTCTTCCAAACTTTCAGTGGCCTTGTCGATCTTTTGCAACGACAGCTTGGCGCCTTTGAGGAACGTGTCGTCGTTGATCAATTGGCCGACGGAGCCTTGCCCCTTGTCAATCTTGCGGGTGATGGATTCAAGATTGGTCATCGTTTGTTTGGCCTCGTCGTAGAGCACTTCCTCCGTCATCAGCTTTCCGAGCGTGCCGCGGCCTTCGCGGGCGTCGGTGATGGTCTGGTTGGCGTTGGTGATGAGCGTGTGCGCGTCCGCGGAGACGCCTTTGACTTCGTCCGGCAGGGTCTGCAGGTTGCTCATGACGCCCTGCGCGGAAGCATACAATGTGTCGTCGTTGATCAATTTGCCAACTGTGCCTTGGCCCTGGATGATGCGGTCGGAAATTGTTTTCATGTTGCTGACACTGGCGGTGATGTTGGTCCGGTTGTCCTTGATGAAATCGGTCAATGGCCCAAGGAACGTATCCAGCTTCTCGCCGCTAAACGTTCGCGTAAGATTTTCGACTCCCGTCGCGACCGCGTCGAGCTTGGCAAACATTTGTCCCAAATCGGGCTGCTCGGAGGTTTGGAGCGTCGCCCCGTCCGCTGCCGCAGGCGCGCCCACGGTGCCGAAGTCCAAGCCGACGTAATTCTGGGCCATCAACCCGGTAAAACTGATATTCGCTTTGCTGTCCGTCTTAACATCGATGCCGCTGGTGATGCTCATTTGAACTTCGACGTAAGGATTGGACAGCGTGACTCGTTCGACGCGCCCGACGCGGACGCCGGCCATCTTGACAGGGTCTCCGACGCGCAAGTCCTGCACATTCTTAAACAGCGCGCGGACATGCAGCCCCCGGTGGAGGAAGCCAATGCTCCCGACGGTTTCCAAAATGACCAGCGCCAAAACAACGGCCAAGGCGAAAAACAGGCCCAGTCTGCCTTCTGTGGATTCTTTCATAATATCAATGAGGTCGTGGCGGTGCGAGTTCCGCGGTGATAAATTTTTGGATGATGGGATCCGGGTGGCGCTGCACTTCCTGCGGCGTGCCCAGGAAGAGGATGCGCCCATCGTGGATCATGGCAATGTGATGGCCAGTGGCGAAGGCCAATTCCCGGTCATGGGTGACGATAATGGACGTCGAGCCGGTGCGTTCGTTTAACCTGAGAATTTCCTCCCCGATGGTCACGGCCATGAGCGGGTCCAATTCGGAAGTCGGCTCGTCGAAGAGCACCAATTGCGGTTCGATGACCAGCGCGCGGGCGATCGCCACCCGCTTTTGCATGCCGCCGGAAAGGTCCGACGGAGCGCGGTCTTGGAGACCCTTGAGTCCGACGGTTTCCAGCGCGCGCGCGACGGTCGCGTCGATCTCCGCGGGTGATTTGGCCTGATGTTCAGTCAAATAAAGGCCGACATTTTCGCCGACAGTCAGCGAAGTCAGCAAGGCGGCCGATTGAAAGACCATGGCCATGCGGTACTTGGCCTGCACGGCGGGATTCTGGGCCGATTCTCCTTCGATGAGGATTTCGCCCGCATCCGGTTTCATCAAGCCGATGATTTGCTTGAGCAGGACGCTCTTGCCGCTGCCGCTCGGCCCCATGATGACAAAGCGCTCGCCGCGTCCGACCTTAAAGGAAAGGCCCTTGAGCACTTCGACCTTGCCGAAGCTTTTGCGCAAGTCGCGGACTTCAACCGCGACGCTTTGTGTTTCCGGGCTGGCGGTCATTTTTGGAAGTAGATCAGAAAACGTGTCAGGAAATAATCCAGGATGAGGATCAGCACGATGGAATTGACAACGGCTTTGGTCACGCTGCGCCCGATGCCGCGCGGCCCGCCGCGAGTGATCAGCCCCTGATGGCAGGAAATGATGCCGATGGCCAGGGCAAATATAAAAGATTTGAACAGGCCGTTGAAGACGTCGCTTGGCCCCACCACGTCGCGCAGATTGTCAAAATAGCTGTCAAAACCGACCGCGATCTTCATGTTGAAATTGCACACGACCGCGCCGCCGAACCAGCCGACCGGAATGGAAAAAAGAACCAGGATCGGCAGCGAAATCGCGATGGCGACCATGCGGGGCATCACCAGGTAGCGCACGGGGTCAATGTTCATGGTGCGGAGGGCGTCGATCTCTTCGTAAACCTTCATCGAGCCGATCTCGGCGGACATGGCGGAGCCGATGCGCCCGGCCACCAGGATGGCAATCATGACCGGGGCCAGTTCCTTGCACATGGAAAGGCCGATCATGCCGCCCAAAACCGAGCTGACGCCGCGCTCTACGAGTACAGGGCCGGTCTGCAACGCCAGCACGCCGCCGATGAAAAGGGAGAGCACGCACACCATGAATAGGCTGGTCACGCCGATAAACGAAAGCTGGTCAAAAATCTTGCGCCGCTGCCGCCACCATTGCGGAAGAACCAGCAGCGTTTGCCAGAACAGAACCAGTATTTCGCCGATATTTTTAAACATGTCAATGGGCGGCCTCGGCCCGCTCCGGCTGGCGGCCAAAGTTGTGGTAAAAAATGCGCCAGTGGCCGCCTTCCGGGCTAGATTGATACTGAAAAAGGCCGAACAAGAGCGAGGCTTTTTTCGATTTTCCAACGCGTTCGTGCCGGTAAAGATTCCACAGGAGCGACTGGCTGGTGGCGCCCGTTTGCGGATTTTTCTCCGCGCGCCAAAACGACCAAACCTGAGAGTACTCGCGGACGATGGTCCGGTTGTTGGGCAGAAACGGCTCCAAAACAGCCAGGACTTGCGTGCGCCGTTTGCCGTCGAGTTCGCGATGGTAGCTGTAAAACGGCCAGACATCCACGCGGCGTTTGAAATCGTGCGATTGCGTGTTCCGTTCCACCGTGTCGGAATAGAGGAAGTAAAGAATGCGGGTGCGGCGGCGGTCCAGGGGAGGGGATTGGAGGCGGTTGTATTTGTAAATTATAAACCCGTAAAAGATGCTTTCCAAGCCGTCATGCTCCGCTCGGCTGTAAAAGGGAAACCAGCGGTGGACGGTTTTACTCCCGTGCGCCTGGACAAAAAGCGGCCAGAGAAGATCATGCTCCTCATAACCCTGCTCGCGGTCGTGGATGGAATTGAATCCGAATGGAAAACCGTAGGAGGTTTGGTCGCGCAATGGGGCGCGTGCCTGGCTGTAAAATGGCACGATGGTCAGGCTGGACGCGGGGTTGGTCGTGCCCAAGCCGTCGCGCGTCTTGAAATAAAACGGCCAGGCCGCGAACCATTTGTCAAAGCCGCCCACAGTTTCAGTTTCCTGCATCGAATTAGTGGCGAGAGTCGGCGTCTTGCGGTTGTGCCCGGCCACCGGCCAGGCCTGCCATCCCGCCAAGCCATTGCCGCGGCGCCGGTCGAACATGGGATAAACATAATTGTCTGTCACCACATCCTTTTTCCGCGTCTCCGAGTAGATTGGGAAAAGAATGAACTTGATGTCGTCGCGAAAAAGCCGGTTTTCCAGATGCCCGCCGAAGGGGAACACGGCGGTGTAATTGAGGTTGGTGTCCTTCGACCGCTGGCGGAAATAGAATGGAAAAAAAGTGCTGCGATGCGCGGCATTTTCCTCGAAGGATTCGCCGCCGGAAAAGCTCAGAAACTGCAACAGTTGCAGCCGATGCTCTTTGCCAAAGCGCCGGTAATCCGCCAGCGGATACAAAAAATCCCATTCGCTCCAATCCGCTTCCGGCGTGAGCGTTCGGCAAAAGAAGGGCGGGATGGCCCATTGGGTTTGTGCCTCCGCGTTTTGGTTGTAATAAAAGGGCCCTGCCGCTTCTTCCCGGCAGCCAGAAGTGAGCGTCAAATGGAATTTTGCGAACGCCGGGCCTGTCAAAAGCTCATCATCCGTGCCGGCCCGCGTGGAAAAAGCGAATAGTACGGTGCCTAGGCCGGCGAGGATGCGGAACAATTGTCGAGAATCAGCCATTAACGATAATGGAATCAAGTTGACGGTTTTTTCGGGGTTTTCCCGGTGCCTTTTGACGATATTCGTTGACTTTGGCCATTTTCTTTGCTATTTTTGGAGTCAAATTGAGGTTTTTACCTCGGTTCCTCCGTACTTGGTGGCGGCTTGGTTTTGTCTTGGCCGCCGCCAAGTCGTTTTGGAGAGACGCTCCAGCCGTTACGGACCAGGATGCTAATTAAAGCCGGCAGAAAGGTCAGTCCCGCGACCAGGCAGGCTCCAATTCCAGCGGACATCACCAACCCCAAACTCTGTATGCCTTGATGTTTGGCGAGCATCAAACTGCCGAATCCGGTCAGCGCAGTCAATCCCGATACAAGCACAGCCTTGCCCGTGCTCTTGCCCAAAATGCTTGCATGCTCCTCCTCCGCGACGCGGTTGAGAATGTGGATGCCATTGGTCACCCCAATGCCAATCACCAGCGGCAGCGTCATAATGTTGGCCGGATTAAACGGCACGCCCGCCAGCCCCATCAACCCCAAGCCCCAAGCCGAACCAACCGCCACCGGCAGCAGCGAAAGAATGACGCACGCCACCGAGCGGAAGTGCAGATAAACCATGAACGCGATCACGATCAAGGCGTAGAGCGCTGCCTGCTGGTAACTGACTTTGAGCAGTGTCGTGTATTCATAGAGTTCCAGCGGCATGCCTGTAACGCGGTCCGACTGGCCGTCGAGACCCTTTTGCAATTCCGAGATGAACTCCTTCTGGTTTTCGTGCTGCCAGACATCGTCCTTGGGGAAAACCTGCACCATGAACTTGCCCGTTTTTCCAACGAAACGCGAGCGCAGGGCCGTCGGAAGGTCTTGCGGCCGCAACGGGCTGCTCGCGTCCTGGGTTTGGATCGCCTCAAATGTCTGGCGGATGTCCCGGAAAAGCGCCTCCTGGTAACCTTGGAGGCGTTCCGGCACGCCGAGGTCTGCGCTTAACATTTTGACTCGCAAATCGCTGATGGAATCGGCCAGCCCCTGCAGTTCTGCCTTCAGTTGGGGGCGTGCTTGCACCGAAGGGTCCGCCACGGCATTCAGTAGGTAGCCAATCGTTCCGTACAGCGTAAGGCTTAACTCGTGCAGCGCCACCGCATTGGTATCCACCGGCGCAAAATGGAAATCGGAAACCTCGCTTTTGATGTGCCGCACCATGGCCAAATCGGCTGTCGGGTCTTTGGTCAGCAAGGCGAACATGGCGTCTCCGCGGTCGCTGCCATCAACACTGGCCACGGCGGGCAGGTTGGTCACCTCACGCTCGAAGTCGGCGGCTTGCTGCAAGGTGTCGGCGACGATGGCGGCGTAAAGAATGGATTGGCCGGAGCGGGGCGTGAGTTCATGCGGGTAGGCGTCCTGGAGGAGCATTTGGTTGAGCCGAATCAATTCCTGGCCTTTCGGCTGGGTCTTGAGAAGTTGGGCCGTCTCGGGACGCAACGCAACCGAGCTAAAGCGCATGGGAGTATAAACCAAGGGGCCGGTGATGATTCGATTGAGATTTTTTACCAGCGCCGATTCCAGTTCGTCCGAATCGGAATTCGTGCCTTGATAGGAGTCCAGCAATGTTTTGCCCTGCAAATCCAGGTGTTCATCGATGAATGCGGAGACCTGATCCTGCTTTCCATCCAGCTTTTTGACAAGGGCGGGCAGGTTGGTGATGTCATCCGTGGAAAAGGTCAAAGCCCCGGAGAACAAGAGCTTCTTTTCGTAAACCACGGCTGGCAATCCTTTGCTCTGCATGTTGAGCAAGTTGTAATCGAAGAAAACTTTGTGGAATTGCGTGGCCGCCACCGCGCACAAGGCCACCGTGCCGCCGACGACCAGGCCGGGCCGTTTGAGCCACATCCCTTCCAAGCGCGCCCGGCCCTCCGCGGCGAGGCCGACGGCGTGTTCCAATGCGTCCCGCTTTCCACGCAGCAACAGGGCCGGAAGCATGGTCATCATCGGGAACAGACACAGCGCCAGCCCGCCGCCCGCAATGATGCCCATTTCCTGAATTCCTTTGAAATGCGTCATGCCCATGGCCAGGAAGGCGGCCGAGGTCGTCAGCGCGCCTGTGATGATGCCCTGGCCGGTGAAAATCATCGCCGTCTCCACCGCTTGTTCCGGCGTTCTGTGGCGGCGGATTTCCTCCTCGAAGCGCGTAATGAAATGAATGCCGAAATCAATGGCCAGCCCGATCAAAATGGGCGCGAAATTGACCGTTAAAATGTTCAAATGCCCGACGGCCAAGGTGGCAAACGCCATGCTGTAACCCAGCCCGACAACAAGGCAAAGCATCGCCTTAAGCGGGCGGCGCGCTTCGCGATAAGCGTAAATGAAGATCAGCGAGCAAAGCACCAGCGAGACAATGGTCGCTAGAGTCATATCGCTTTTGGACTGCAACATCTGGTCATAATCCAGCACGGGCGAACCGGTCAGGCCAACGTTCAATCCGGGCACTTCGATTTCCGTTTCGCGCATCAATTCGCGCATGCGCTGGATGGCTTCCGGGATGGTGTCGCTGTCGCGGGGCCGCGCTGTCACCAAATAAATCCGGCCATTGGCGAAGGTGATGTACATGCGCTGCTGCGCTTCCCCTCCCGCCCCAAATAAGGCGGTGACGCCCGGCGAAACGGGAGTGCCGGGCCGGCTCAGGCTGTCCGCAGCCTCATCGACAATGCGTTGAAGGGCTGGCAGCGCGCCCATGAGAGCGTTGTTCGTCGCGTTCTCTTCCTCCTTGGCCGTTCTAATCTGCCGGTTAATCAGGCCAAAGAAGGAATCAAAATTGCTCGCGTGGGTGAATTGCTCAATGAACGGCCGGAACTGCTCCAGCTTTTCCTGCATTTTTTTCAGGTCCGCATCTGGCACAAACAGAAGCGCCTTGGAGCCGAGTGAGGGCAGGTCGCCTTTGTAAAAAATGTCTGTGAACAAATTGGTTTCTGGCGCCAGGCGCGCCGCCAGCCGCTCCACGAATTGCCGGTTGCGATCCATGTCCTCGCTTTCCACCACCACCGCCAATTCGTCTTCGCCCGGAAACTCTTTTCGGAACTGCAAATAGGCCCGGTGCTCCTTCTCCTCCGAGCCGACCATGTTGTCCTGGTTCATGTCGAACTTGAGGAAGAACACGGTGTAGAAAACGCAGGCGGCGAACAGGGCCAATTGCGGCCATACGAACAATCGGGGATGGCGGCAAATCAAGCCCGCTCCCGCCCGCAACGCCCGCGCGAAAATCGTTTTGCCCACGGCGGGGTCGTGTTGCGTTTTTATTGGTGAGTCCGGCGCGTCCACAATCGTTCAGGTTTCAGGACTCACTCGATGATAAATGTTCAATGGCCAATTTGCAATGATGCCGCGCCTTCATTGGCTGCCGGGCGAATGTTGCGGAGGGCAGGGGAGGGGCCTCAGCCGGGAAATTCCGCGTTGGTATAAACTTCTTTGACATCGTCATGCTCCTCCAGGATGTCAATCAGTTTATTGGTTTCGTCCGCCGATTTGGAGTCCTGCAATGGCACGGTCAGCACCGGCAGCCACGTCACTTCTGCCGCAGCCGGTTTGATTCCCTTGCTTTCAATGGCCTTATGCACCGATTCGAATTGCACCGGCTCCGTCACGACTTCGTAGCCGGCATCGTCGGTTTTGAAATCCTCCGCTCCGGCTTCCAGCGCCGCTTCCATCAACGCGTCTTCCTGGGCCGATTCCCGCGCCACAATAATCTGCCCCTTGCGCTGGAACAAACGGCTGACCGAGCCGGCCGTCGCGATGGCGCCGCCGTTCTTGGTCAACAGGCTGCGGATTTCCGAGGCTGTCCGGTTCCGGTTGTCGGTGCTCAGTTCGACGAGCATGGCCACACCGTGCGGGCCATAGACTTCGTAGGTCAAATCCTCGTAATTGATGGAATTATCGCCGCCGGCGCCGCGTTTGATGGCACGCTCGATGTTATCGTTGGGCATGTTGGCGGCGCGGCACTTCAGCAGCACCATCCGCAGGCGCGGATTCATGCCCGGATCGCTCCCGGCCAGCTTGGCGGCAATCGCGATTTCCTTGCTTAATTTGGCGAAAATTTTGGCCCGCTTGGCATCTATCGCGCCTTTGAAATGCTTGACTTTGGCCCACTTGCTATGTCCTGCCATAATGTGATTTCCTGCGGCGCCTCAATGGGCCGGTTCAACTTGCACGGCCGTGCCGTAGCACAAAACTTCCGTGATTCCCGGAGCAATTTCCGTCGCATCGTAGCGGACGCCAATGACCGCGTTAGCGCCGAGTTGGTTGGCGTGAGTGATCATGTCGCGGAAGGCGTCGTCGCGCGCTTGTTCGCACAATTCGGTATAGATGGTGATATTTCCGCCGAACAAACTCTGAATGCTCGCGCCGAAATTGCCGACGACCGACCGTGAGCGGACAATAATGCCGCGCACAACTCCAAAAGCCTTCACCGCGCGATAGCCGGGGATGTCAAACGCGGTCGTGGTGAACGGATGTGTATCGCTCATGCGGCCTGAATTGAACACCATCGGCCCTGCTTGCGCAAGCCCGCGGTAACGGCGGCCATGAGCTAATTAGTGCGGTTGTATTCGATGGCCATGACCTTCACTTCCCCGGTGCCGCGCAGTTCATAATACTCCATGACGCGATGATCCTTATCCGTGAAGATGATAGTCTGGCGGACCTTCATTTTCATGCCGGGCATGGGTTCCTCCTCTCCCAGGTAAGTCAATTTTTTTGAAGCTGCGTCGTAAGTTCCCTCCATCAGCATGATGCCGGTGCCCATATTATCGATCCATGAGGCCACGAATTTTTTCTTGACGTTGTCATAACCTTCGGTGGACATGCCCTTGAAGTCCATGTCCATCATTTTGCCATCCGGGCCGGGCATCGGCATCTTGCTGGCATGCTCGCTCACGAAATAGCGCCCATCCATCAGGGATTTGGTCGTGCTGGTTCCGCTGACCTCCATTGGAGGACCATCCGGGGCAGTCCACCATTTCATTTTGTAGGTCCAAGAGCCTGTCGTGGTTTCGAGAAGCTTGTGGTTTTCGCCCGGCTTGGCCAGTTCCGCCATGGCCGCCATCATTTGCGCGGTGTCAACATTGGATTTCGTGTCCGGTTTGGGGGACTGATTGTCCTGGGCCATGCAGGCCGTGCTCAGCGCCAGGGCAAGCCCGGCGGCGGTCAAGTATGCTGGCAATTGGCAGTTTTTCATAATCGTTCTCCGAATGCGTTGTTGTGAAAAAACAGAAGGAATCCGGCCGCTCACCCGAGTGCCGGCGCCTGGATCGCCCAGGCCGGAGCCAGCGTGTCACAAATAATTCCGATTCGCAAGTCAAATGTGGCTGGGCGGGCTGTAAAAGGCGATTTGCCGGCTTGCCGCGGGCCCTTTTTGTGGAACATTCGGCTATATGTTCGCCTTTTGGAAGCGGAAGAAAGAGAGGGACAGGACATCCTCGCCAGAGGCGGCCTCAGACGCCGGTGCGGATTTTATTCGGCAGATGCGGACCCGGGGAAGCCATCGGATGGGCGCCATCACGGGCACGATGGCGGAGGGCACGCTCATGGCGATGCGGGCGGGGCGTCCCATTCTCATTCGTGCTCGACCTCTCACTTCTGCGGGGGAGGGCATTCCTGCGGCGGCGGCCATTGAACTTGGATTCGTTGGCGGCAGTCGCATGGAAGGTTAACAGCTAATCAGCCCCGCGCGCAGCGCGAACCGCACCAAGCCCGCGACGTCGTAGATGTTCAAGCTGCCCATCAGTTTGGTGCGGTGATATTCGACCGTCTTGGGACTGACTTTAAGGATGTCGGCGATGCCTTTGGTATTCTGGCCTTCGGCGATAACTGGAGAATTTCGCGCTGGCGGCCTGTCAATTGTTCGACGGGAGTCTTCGAGCCGGCCGCGATTTTTTGCAGGGGAAACTTTTTCGCAAGTTTGGCGGAGATTTCCCGGCTGAGATAAATTTCTCCGGCCATGACGCGCCGGAGGGCGGATTCCAATTCAGCTTCCGCCGCCATCTTCAACAGGTATCCGGCCGCGCCCGCTTTGAGCGCGCGCCAATAATGCTCCTCGTCGTGGTGTCCCGAAAGAATGATCACTCGCACTTCCGGAAATTCCTCCGTGATGCGCGTGGCCGCCTCCAGGCCGTTGAGGCCGGGCATGGTGATGTCCATCAACACGGCGTCGGGCCGCTGGGTGGCCAGCAGGCCGATCACCTCGCGCCCGTCGCAAGCTTCGCCGACGACTTCCACGGCGGACAGCCTTTGCAGCAGGGCGCGGATGCCCGCGCGCACCAGCGCGTGGTCATCGGCCAGCACGACGCGGACGAGTTTGGCAGGTTTGTTCATCCTGGATTACGCGGGCGCCGCGCTGGGCGCCGAATCCAGAAGCGCGCGCACCTTGCGCACGAGCGCGGCCGGTTTGTAGGGCTTGGTCAGGAACTCCTTGCCGGCCAAAAGCAGTTCGCGATGACTGGGGGCGTCCTCGCCGCCGCTTGAAGTAAACAATACTTTCATATTGGGATGAACCGTTTGCAGCCACTCCGCCATGACTTTTCCGCCCATTTGCGACATGATGACATCGGTAATGACCAGGCCGATGGGTTTGCCTTTGAGTTCTCGCGCCACTCGCAATCCTTCGAGGCCGTTGCTCGCCTGGAGAACGCCATAGCCCTGGTTTTGCAGGACGTCGCAAGCCAAGTGGCGCACGCCGGGGTCTTCTTCCACCAGCAGCACGGTTTCTGAGCCTTGCGGGAGCGGCCCGCTCGGTTCGGCGGGGCCGTCTGCCGCGGGCGCCTGCGCCACGTGCGGGAAATAAACTCGAAAAGTCGAGCCGCGGCCCGGCTCGCTTTCCACTTCGATGTGCCCCCCGGATTGCTGAACGATGGTCTGGCATGTGGCCAGCCCCAGCCCTGTGCCTCCGCCTTTGGGCTTGGTCGTGAAAAACGCCTCGAAAACGCGCGCCTTCGTTTCTTCGGACATCCCGATGCCCGTGTCGCTGACGCTGAGGGTGACGTATTCGCCTGGAATGACGCGCGGATGCGCGCGCGCGTAATTCTCGTCCAAGGCCGCGCCGCCGGTGGCGATGCGGATTTCCCCTCCATCGGGCATGGCGTCGCGGGCATTGATGACCAGGTTCATCAACACTTGCCCGATGTAACCGGAATCCGCTTTGACGCTGCCGATTTCCGGCGTGAGATCGAATTTCAATGCGATGTTCGCATCCAGGAGCCGGCTCAGCATCGGTTCCAATTCCTGCGCGACCGTGTTGAGGTCCAGCACGGCCGGCTGGACGGTATGTCCTCGGCTGAAAACCAGCAATTGCCGGGTCAGGCCCGTCGCGCGCTCGGCGGTGGAACGAATCGTTTCCAGATGGCTCCGAATTTCCTCGTTGCCGCCGAATTTGCGCAGGGTGAGGTAGCTGTAACCCATGATAACGGCCAGGATATTGTTGAAGTCGTTCGCCACTCCGCCGGCCAGCAGGCCCATCACTTCCATTTTTTGCGCCTCTATAAACTGCGCCTCCAGCCGCGTGCGTTCGGCCTCCTTCTCGATTTCCCGCATGGCCCGCCGCACGGCCGGCGCCAGCCGCCCCAAGCGGTCCTTTAACACGTAATCGGCCGCGCCGCTCTTGAGCGACTCGATGGCGCGCTCCTCCCCCAGCGTCCCAGAAACAAATATAAAAGGCACGGACGGACAACTGGCTCGCGCGATTTTTAAAGCGGCCATGCCGTCGAATCCCGGCAGCGAAAAGTCCGACAGGATCAAATCGAATCCGCCGCGCTCCAGCGCCGCCGCGAATTCATCGCGCGTGCCGGCCACGGCCGCCGCGCAACCCAAGCCCTCAGCTTCCAGGACGGACTGCACCAGCGCGGCATCGCCCGGGTCGTCCTCCAGGTGCAGGATGCGGAGAGATGGTTTCATGTTGGCTGTCAATGGTTGAGATTTTCACAGCCCGGCTGCGTTTGGTTTGGGATGGAAAAGTAAATGGTCGCGCCCTGGTTGACGGTCCCTTCGGCCCAGGTCCGCCCGCCGTGCCGCTGGATGATGCGCTGCACGTTGACCAATCCCATGCCAGAGCCTTCAAATTCACCCCCGTTGTGCAGCCGTTGAAAAACGCCGAACAGCTTTCCGGCGTATTGCGGGTCAAAGCCCGCGCCATTGTCGCGTATAAAAATCACGGTCTCGCCGCCGCCACTCGGCAGGCAGCCGATTTCAATTGTCGCCGCCGCGCGCCCGCTGGTGAATTTGACCGCGTTGGAAATCAATTGGAACAGCACCAGGCGCAGGAGAGTGCGGTCGCCGCGCACGGCGGGCAGCGAGTGAATTTGCCAATTAATATTGCGGTCGGCCGCTTGGTCTTTGACATCATCGAGAACCGCGAGCACGAGTTGGTCCAGCTCGATTTCCGCGGGCCGCACCTCCGCCATGTTCAGGCTGGCGTAGGAAACCAGGCCGTCGATCAATCCGCCCATCCGTTCCGCCGATTGCGCGATGGCTGTCAAGTAATGCAGGCTTTTTTCCGAGAGGGCCGGGCCGGCGTCGTCTTGCAGCAACTGCATGAAGCCCAGGACGTGGCGCAAAGGCGCGCGCAAGTCGTTCGAAAGGGAATAACTGACAGCGTGCAATTCCTCATTGGCGGCCTGAAGTTCCGCGTTTTGTTCCCGGATGCGCTGTTCCAGTTCGGCATTGGCGGCACGGATGCCTTCCTCGGCCTGCTTGGTTTCGGTGATGTCGTGGACGCTGCATTGGACGGCGCCGCGGTCGTTGAGTTGATACATATGGTTGATAAATTCGGCCGCCAAGCGGCCGGTTGTTTGTTCGTTCAAGAGATAATTGGGCGCCGCCGCCGTCCGGCTGCAGGAGCCGCTCGAACGCGGTCTTGTTGGAGATGATGTCTCGCAACGGGCCAAGCTCCCAGATTGGCCTGCCCAGCAATTCGCTCCGTTCCGGCCCCACCATCTCCGCGAAAAAGGAATTGACGCCGGCCACGCATCCGGTTTCCGCTTCCAAAATCACAATGCCTTCCCTGGCTGTCTCAAACACCCTCCGGAAAGTCTGTTCCGACAACCTCCGCGCCAGTTCGCGGGAGGCGTCCGCGCCGTAGAAAGATTGCCCTGAATCCCGGGCTGAAGAGGCCGGACGCTCCATCCTTAAAGAGTCAATCGAATTCAAGGCGAAATTACGCTATCAAAAAAAATCGGGACGCGCCATTCGGTCTTTTCCCCCGTCACTTAACGTCGGCGAGATGCATTCGCGGCGCGTCGGCCTGCTGCACGCTGCTCTCGATGATGCCCGTGCTGATGGCGTAGCGCGTCAGGCTGGCCGTGTCATGAATGTCCAGTTTCTGCATCAAGTGTTCGCGATGCTTTTCAATAGTCTTGACGCCCACTCCAAGCTCCGCCGCCGTTTCCTTGTTGGCCTTGCCTTCGGCAATGAGCTGCAACACTTCTCTTTCTCGTGAAGTCAGTTCCGCCTTCCTTTTAAATCCGCAGCGGCGTGGCTGGGATGGCGCATGCAGCCGGTCGAAACGCCGGGAGATCGTCGCGCTGAAAAACATTTTGCCCGCGTGGACTTCCCGGATGGCCCGGCACACCTCGTGCGCGGACGTTTGTTTGAGCAGGAATCCCATCGCGCCGGCGTCGATCGCGTTCTCCACGTATGCGTCGTCGCTGTGGGCGGAGAGGATGAGCACTTTGGTGGAGGGAAGCGACTTAAGAACCTGGCGCGTGGCTTCCAATCCGTTGAGCATCGGCATCCCGATGTCCATCAAAACGACGGCAGGAGCGAGCTTGGCCGCCAGCGCCACCGCCTGGCGGCCGTCTTGCGCTTCCCCTGCGACTTCGAGGTCGTTTTCGAGTTCTAATATTTTGCGAAACCCTTCGCGGACGATGGCGTGGTCTTCCGCGAGCAGTACAGTAATTTTTCCCATGTGCATTCTGATGTTGATGGAACGGGCCTGAAGGCGATGATGCCGGCCCGGTCCTTGTTCCCTGGACGGTGTGGAATTGAGGCGCTCAAATTTCCCCGGTAATTCACACTCATATAAAAGCATGGCGATTCCGCGCCTGCCATTAGGTGTTTTCCGAAGTCACGCAAACCCGACAATTCCATTTTTCCCTTTCCCCATAAAAGCCCTTTGTGGTCTTCGCGGGAAAAAGTAAGAAATTCTCCCCGGGCGTGTCAAGCCTGAACTTTCAGTTTTTAAATTGCGTGAATGGAATTTCCACCAGCACCGTTGTCCCGCGCCCTGGCGCCGATTCAATGCGCAAAGCGCCGCCGATCATTTCGACGCGCTCCCTCATGCCGAGCAATCCGAGGCGCGCGCTCCCTTGCAGGCGCATGGCCGATTCGACCTCGAACGACCGCCCGTCATCCTTGATTCTCATGGCAATGGCGCCGGGCAATTTGCGGAGGCTGACTTCCACCCGGCTGGCTTTGGCGTGGCGGGCCGCGTTGGCCAGGGATTCCTGGACGACGCGATAGAGCGCCGTCCGCTCCGCCGCATCCAACTGTTCCGCGCCCTCAAATGTTGTCAACTGAACGCGCAACCCCGTTCGCGCCGCGAACTCCTTCAAGCACGAGGAGAGCGCGGCAACCAATCCGAGATCGTCCAGCACGGCGGGGCGGAGGTCGCGAGCAAATTGATGCACCAGGCGCACCGATTTCCCGACCAGCCGCTGCGTGCGCGCGATGCTGAGGCCGAATTCCGGCGTGTCCCATACGGCTTCTGTCTTCAATTCCGAAAGCCGGGCATGGATTTCCGTTAGCGATCGCGCGACGGCTTCGTGCAGTTTTCGCCCGATTTGATTGCGTTTTTTCTCCTGGGCCGAAAGAACTTGCCGCGACAGCCGCCGCAATTGCTCCTGCAGGCGCGCCGATTTTTCCAGCAGACGGATGTAATGGCGCTCGTTTTGCCGAAGCGCATCCTCGGCTGCTTTGTGCTGGGCCATCTCAAAACTCAGCGCGAGGTTCGAGGCGGCCAGCTCGACTGTGCGCTGGCTGAGAATTTCTATGAAACCCTTTAATTGAGCCGCGGCCGGCTGCCGGCTGTGCGAGCGTGGTGTCGGCAATCCGGCCAGGGAACCCAGGTGGATGCGGCGTTTCATTTGACTCGAAATTGGCGGGCGGCCAGGCGCATTAAGCGGGCGGAGCTGGCCACCAGGCGCTGGGTGCTGGCAATTTTGTCTGGGAAATCCTTGGGGTTGCTCCCGGCTTCCTGTTTCAGCGAAAGCAGCCGGACATTGATGCCCAGCAGTGTTTGGGCGACATCATCGTGCAGTTCGCGGCTGATTGTGGCGCGTTCGTTCTCTTGCGCGGCCAGCAATTGGTGCGCCGAGCGCCTCAAGCTTTCCTGCAAACGCACCGAGGCCTTCAGCAATTTGGCGTAACGCGCGCCGCTTTCTCGGAGCGCCGCTTCCGCGCTTTTGCGCCGCGTGATTCTCCATTGCAATTGCACCTTGGCGGCGGCCAGTTCCAGCGTGCGGCGGTTTAATGTTTCGCTCAACCGGCGCAAGTTCGTTTTGCTTGCCCTCGCGGCAGGCGGCTCCAGCTCCGGCGGCCCGGTCTCCGCGAAAGATGTCATCTGCTTCATCGTCGTGACGCCAGTAAACACGCGATGGCCCCAATTTTCCATCAGGCGCTTCCCCCATCACTTTCTCGACAGCGCCTCCAGCGCGCGCAATGTCGCCGGGTTCGTCCCTCCACTCCCGGCTTTTCGTAAACATGTTCGAGGTGCTTCTTCACGGTCGCGGCGGAAATGCCCAGGATGAGGCCGGTTTCGAAGTTGGTTTTGCCTTCACCAGGATTAAAGCGGCCGAGAGGCGGTCCTTGCTTCGTGGTTTGGTTTTTTCTGGCATCTCGATCATTCCACAATGACGCGTCTCTTTCCGCAATGATTTCCTGGCAGCCCTGGCCGCCTTGGATTCATGGGGGGCGAGCGGGCCACTGGAGCCAATACGCCGTTCGGCGTACGACTACGGCTCGATGATCGTGCGAATGGTTTCGGTGGCGCGGTCCAGGCTGTCGAGGGCGCCGTTAATCAAACCGGCGTCCAGCGCGATGGCGCGGGTAACATCAGTGGGAATCCGCAGCTTTCCCGCTGATGCCAGAGCGAGGAGCAGGGGAATCTCCGATGCCAAATGGTCCGAGACGCCAATGATTTCCGCTTCCTTGTTGATGACATTTTCGTAGGGCGCGACCGCGAACGATTGCCGTGTCAGCCCGGCCAGCGCCGCCCGCCCAAATCTCCCCAAACAGCGCACCGCCGCATCCATCGTGGCGGGTTTTCCGATAAGCTCCAGCGCCACATCCGCGCCGATTCCGTGCGTTGCCGCCAGAATTTGTTCGACCGGATCGCCCTGGCCGGCGTTGATGGGAATGGCGCCCAGACCGGCTGCGATTGCCAATTTTCCCGCATGCAAATCCACCGCGAACACGCGTCCCGCGCCCAGCGCCAGCGCCAGTTGCACCGCGGAAAAGCCCAGCCCGCCAAAGCCAAAAACCGCGACGGTCTCTCCGGCCTGGAGGCGCGCCTTGCGCAACGCGTGCAGCGAAGTCGCCGAGGAACACATCATGACCGCACCCTGCGAGAACGGGACTTCCTCCGGCAGCGCGAACACGCTGCGCGCCGGCACGCAAACGAATTCCGCGTAGCCGCCGTTGCGGTGCTTGCCGATCATTTGGCCCGCCGCGCAGAATTGCTCGTGCCCGCCGAAACAAGAGGCGCAATGTCCGCACGTGGCCATGTAATGCACGCAAACCCGCGCGCCCCGCGCAATATGTTTGACGTTCGCGCCGATTTCCTCCGCCACGCCGGCGATCTCGTGGCCAAGAGTCATAGGCAGCGGGCTGACCGTGGAGACCCCCGCGCGGTAATGCGCGTCAGAATGGCAAATTCCCGCCGCGCGCACGCGAATCAGCACGCCGTCCGGGCCGGGAACGGGCACGGGCAGATTTTCCGGTTGGAGCGGCTTGCCGATTTCTATCAAACGAACTGCTTTCATTTTCTTTGATCCTAATCTTAATCTTAATCCTCTGAAACGATTAAGATTCGAATTAGGATCAGGGATGAGCAAGACGGCAGATGCGCCGGAGACTGAAGGTGTCAAATACGCCGGCTCCAAGCTCAAACTGCTGCCGGGCATCCTGCGCTTGATCCGCCGCGCCAATCCGGACACTGTCCTGGATGGTTTCGCCGGCACGACGCGCGTCTCCCAGGCCCTGGCCCAATCTGGCTTCCGCGTGCTGGCCAATGATATTTCCGCGTGGTCGAAAACGTTCGCGACCTGTTATCTGCTCAATCGTCATCCGGCCAGCCATTATCAGCCGCTGGTCGATCATCTCAACGCCTTGCCTGGGCGCGATGGCTGGTTCACCGAACATTACGGTGGCGAGGCCGATGGCGGTTCCTCGGCCGGGCGCGACCGCCTCAAAAAGCCCTGGCAAAAACACAACACGCGGCGGCTCGACGCCATGCGCGAGGAAATCGAGCGCCTCGCGCTTTCGCCCGTTGAAAAGGCCGTGCTGCTGACAAGCCTGATGCGTGCGCTTGACAGCGTGGACAGCACGCTCGGACATTTCGCATCCTACCTGCGCGATTGGTCGCCGCGCTCTTACCGGCGTCTGCGCCTCGAAGTGCCCCGCCTCGTCTCCGCCCGCCGCCGCCATGCCGTATATCAATCGGATATATTTGACCTGCTTCCAAAAGTCCGTTGCGGCCTGGCCTATTTCGACCCGCCCTACGGCTCAAACAACGAAAAAATGCCGCCTTCCCGCGTGCGTTACGCGGCGTATTACCATCTGTGGACTTCAGTATGCCTATTTGACAAACCCGCGCTCTTTGGCAAAGCCAGGCGGCGGGCCGACACCGCCGACACCGTGGCTGGCTCGGTTTTTGAGGAATTTCGGAAAAACGAATCGGGTCGTTTCGTGGCTGTGGAGGCCATTGAGCGCCTGCTCAAGTCTGTCCGCGCGCGCCACATCATTCTTTCTTACAGCTCCAGCGGGCGCGCCACCGCCGAGCAATTGCACGAGGTCATCCGCGCGTCCGGGCGCCTGGTGGAAGCCATCGCGACGGATTACCGCAGAAACGTCATGGCCGGAATGCGATGGACCCGCGAGTGGGTCAATGAAGCCCAAACACCCAACAAGGAATTCCTCTTCTTGATCGAGAAGCGCGGATAAGACAGTCAGTTTTTGACCGGTCCCGACTGAAGCATTTCGCCGATGACGCGCTGAAGCTGGGCGACCGAGAAAGGCTTCGCAATGCAGAGCTTGCCGTGCGCGCTCAAGTATTTTTGCATCTTGTCACTTAGAATATCGCCAGTCATGAACATTATCCGCTTGGCGCTCGCTGGGTCGGCCTTAAGGAGCCGCTCGTAAAGCTCCTCGCCGCCCAGCCCCGGCATCTTCCAATCCGAAATGACCAGGTCAAAGCGCTCTTTGGCAAGCTGGCGCAGGGCGGCTTCGCCGTCTGACGCGGTTTGCACGCGGTATCCCAGATGCTCCAGAATCCTGACTGTCAAACCTATAATATCCTCCTCGTCATCGACGACCAGAATTTTCTGGCCCTGGCCCTGAATGAGCGGGGCGGCTTCGGCCGGTTCCTGGCCGGCGCCCTCGCCAGAAGTCGTGATGGGCAGTTCGATGATGAACGTAGTGCCATGCCCCGGCTGGCTTTCGGCTGTAATGGACCCGCCGTGCTCCTGGATGATGCCATAGGAAAGGCTCAAGCCCAGCCCCGTGCCCTTGCCTACGGGCTTGGTCGTGAAAAATGGGTTGAAGATTTTGGCCAGGTTTTCCTCGGAAATGCCGGGGCCGTCGTCCTGAAAGCGGATTTGCGCCCTTTGCCCAAGCGCGCGAGTGGTGATGCGGATGCTGCCCTTGGGCCGGCAGGCCTCGATGGCCTGTCGCGCGTTGTTGACAATGTTCAGAAAAACCTGCTGCAACTGATGCGGGTCCGCCAGCAGCCGAGGCAGGTTGGAGGCCAGTTCCTTGACCACTTGAATGTTGCTGGTGCGCAATTCGTAAATAAGTATTTCCACGACCGAGTCCACCAGCGCATTGAGCGAAGTCAGCTTGCGCTCGGGCGGATGCTGGCGGGCGAAACTGAGCAGGCTTTGCACAATCTTATGGCAGCGTTCCGCGCTGGTGTTGATGCGCTTGAGCGAAGAGCGTGTCTCGTCGTCCACATCGCTCATCTGCACGAGTTCGGAGAAGCCGATGAGCGACGTGAGCGGGTTGTTCAATTCGTGCGCGACGCCTGCCACAAATTCCCCGACGGCCGAAAGCTTTTCGCTATGCATCAATTGGGCCTGCGTCGCGCGGAGGATTTCCACCGTTTTCTCCAGTTGGGTCGTGGATTTCTGGAGGTTCTCCGTCGTTTGGTTGAACACCGACGCCAGTTCGCCCAGTTCATCGTTCGATTGGATGGGCACGCGCCTTGAAAAATCGCCGCGCCCAATGGCCTCCGCGCTGTCGCGCAATTGGCGCACCGGCTCCGTCACCCGGCGCACAACGAGCCAGACAACGATCGTGCTCACAGCCAGGCTGATCAGGCTGAAGAGGACAAGGCCGCGCTGAGCCTGGCGAAAACTCAGCCATTGCTGTTCGTAGGAAGAGAGCAGCAAATAACCGGCCGCGCCCGGCCCCGCGAAACCAGGCAGGCTCCCCGCCAGCGCCGCGTAATGTTCTCCCTGGACGACCAGCCCAAAATCGCGCGACCGCGATCTCGCCAATTGCCGGTATTCGTTCAAAAGCGTTGCAAGCGTGGCTCCAGCCCCGGCCTCAGGCAGCGTCGTGGCCGCAATTTTATCCCCGGCGATGAGCGCTATTTGGCCGTTGGGACTGAGCGTCCGCGCGGCGCTGTTGCCCAGATCAACGCCCGCCAGCAAGACGCCCAGCAGGCTTTTGTCGATCGAGTCGTAGGCGGGCACAGCCGTCGCATCAAACAGCCATCCGCCAGCCTCGACCCGGCAGACATCGGGCTGGCCGGCCTTGATGGCGCTCTGCACCACGTTGGAGCAGGCGGCCAGAAACTGCGCGGAAGTCAGCCCAGGTGCGCGGTTGGTCTGGGCCAGCAATTGCCCGGAGGGATCCGTAAACAGCAGCACTTCGGTCCCTTCGACGGGCGTGGAAGCCATAATGTCCCCGAAGCCCGCGACAATCGTTTTGACAGCCGTGTCGGTATCCCCGGCCGAGGAGCGCTCGAGCTTTTTGACCATGTAGCCGAAGCTGGCCTCCTCGGTTTTGGGGCCGAATTGACGCATCAGGTAATCAGCCCGGCTCTCGAAGGCGTTGGTGAACAGCGCTTGGGCGTCCGTCAATGATTGGTTGTTGCTGCTCTGGAGCTGGCGTTGAATGCGATTATTTCCCACCCACAGCGTCGCGCCGAGAAACAGCGCCATGACCGTCACGACGGGAATGAGCACCTTGCCCTGGAATCTCAAACGCAGTTTGTGGCGCTCTCCCATGAATTCAATGTTGCGGCGCGCTCTTCGGTCCGAGGACAAATTGAATATCCGTCACATCACCATTTTCAGGCACGACAATTTCTTTCATCGCTTTGGGCAGGCGTTCCTGCCAAGCCACCAGTGTGTATTTGCCAGCCGGAACATCCGGGATGCTGAATTTGCCATGTCCGGTTATCGTGACGAAATACGGATTTTCCAGAACCAATATGATGCAGCTCATCCGCGCGTGAATGGAGCAAAAGACATCCACTTCGCCGGGTTTGGTGAAGGTCACGTCCTGCGGCTTGTCGCCCTTTTTGTAGAGGCCCAAATCAAAAGTGGCGGTATCTGACCTGGAATAAACATTGTGAAAAATTGGGTCATCGTTCGGCCATTGCACCGTTGTGCCTGCCATGATGGGCAGGATGTGCGGCACGAATTCGGCGTCCTTCTGATGCACATAGGCGAGGGGATGCTCCAATTTCGCCCCCGGCACCTCGCCTTGGATATACACGACAAAGGGGCGAAGCTGGTCGTAATCCACCCGCTCCGCGAATTTGAATTTTTTGCTGGAATAGGAGCCGCCATCCTCGCCGCTGCCGGTTCCTTCCTTTCCCTGCGCGCGAACCGTTCCAGAAACGGTTCCGGCCAGCGATGCATCAGCCGCAATCAAACACGCGGCTAGAAATAAGAGAGACTTCATTCGCTAAAACTTAAACGCGGCTTCGGCGGCAAACATGTTTTCGTGATTCCGGCTGCTGCCCGAAACAAGTTCGCCCCCTTCAAACATATATTCAACTTTCAACACCAGGCGCTCGGTGAATTGGTAGCCGAGACCCAGGCTCATGCGCCATACATCGGTTGTTGGCAGGAAAAATTGAGTGGTGCCTCCCATGATGGGGTAGCCCTTGGGCGCCCGAATTTGGCTCCAGCGCGCCACGCCGTAGAGCTTGGGCGTGGCATGTTGAAGGGCCTCCACGTAATAATAATAAATGTCGCGATGATTGTCGCCCATGACATCGTTGTCCCAATAACCCGCCCAACCGCCCGCGGCATGGATATCGCCGCCCTTCCATTTTGCATCGGCATCGAACTCCGCGAGGTTTACCTGAAAATCCGTCGCGTTGGTCGAGCCGATGGATTGGAAGAATCCACTGCCGAACCAGCTTGTCGATAAGAAATCTCTATTCACGCTTAATTGGCCCGTGCGCATCCCGTTGACGCTCAGGCTCAGCCAAGGGGCAACGTCGTAACCGATGCGCCCGGCCAACAATTTATCCGCCGTGCCGTCGTTCAACACAGAGAGGCCGCCGTTTTGCACAGCGACCGCATAGTTGAGATGCTTGAAGGCCCCATAAAGTTCCAATCCTGGATTCAGCCCCCACAAGTCGCTCAACGAATGGGAGATAAGCGGGTTGTCGATGGCGAACCTGCGCTGGTATTCCTCGCCGAACGGAGTGTAAAACTGCCCGATGCGGGCGTTCAACACGCCATCCTGGCCCCAATTTTTTGTCAAATTCTCCCATTGCAGATAAAGCTCGCTCAAAAAAACGCCGTAATCGCCCTCCTCGTGCGTCTGCAAATCGATTTGCCCGAAAAAATAAACATCGTTCCAAATTGGCGCGTCCAAAAAGAGCCGGACCTCATCCACGCGAAAGGCCGCATTGGGAAATTCCCCGTTCCGCTCGGATTCGAAAAACCCGGCCGCGCCCTCGCCGGACAAGACCACTTTGCCGAGGGAAAATTGGTTTTGTTTCTCCAGCGGAGGCGGAGCGTTGCCCGCGGATTCCTGGAGGTCGCGAATGCTTCCGGCCTGCTGGTCGTTGGTCTTTTGGAGCCCGGAGAACTTGCGGGAAAGTTGATCGATCATCTCGCGCTGCTGCTGCAATTGCTGTTGCAGGGAGGTGTTTTGCTGCCGCAATTCCTCGACTTCCTTCTTGAGAGAGTCATTATCCTGGCCTTGGAGCAGGGGCGCGAACATGAACGAAATGACCGCCAAGGAAATCCAGATTTTCCAGATTCGATAGAGGTTCCTCATGTTCTAATGCGTCCCACTGTGCCTCATCCTCCGTGCGATGACAAGGGGCTTTGTTGCAGTAAACGAAATTTTCCGCCGCAACCGCTGTCACTTTTCGTCTGCCATTGGACAAAACGAAACTTGGTGGCACGTTGAATTGGAGGTTTTTATGTATGTATTTTGGGTTCTGCCGGTTGGCTTGGCCGTAGTCGCGTCACTCTGGGTTTTTTGGGAATATTTAAAACGCCGCCCGCTTGCTCCCAGCGATGGCCAAGTATTGACAGACAAATACTCAGTCCCGCCGCCATCCGATCTGCCCCAACCCGCCCGGCATCGGGATTAAGGAGATCGCGCTAACGCGAAAATGTTTTTCAAGTGAGGTCGGACGGGCAAATGGATTGACGGCTCGTGCCAAGGGCGGCACCTTTGGTGGCGATCGCTAAAATTTTGCGGCAGTGCCAAACTCGAATATGACCAGCGAGGAATTTCTACGCGCGCTCCAAGCGCATGCGGAGTTATTTGCGAAGGCGGCCGCCACGGACGAAGGCGAATGGATTGTCAAGGGGTTCATAGACGTGTACCGCCGCATTTCACCATCTCCGTGGATTCGAAAATCGTTTCAAAGGTGTTGGAATTGCTTCTTTTTCCCATGTTCGTAGAGTTCGGGGAAAAACATGGTCTTAAAATTGAATTATGTCCGCAATAATTATGAACACGGTTCGACTCGGCATTATCGGCATGGGCAATATCGGGAGCCATCACGCGGATTATCTCCTGGCCGGCAAAATCAAACGTTGCGAACTCACAGCCGTTTCGGACGCTTTTGTTGACAAGCTCGCCTCCTTCAAAAAGCGCGGCTTGAAGGTTTTCCAGGAGGGCGCGGACCTTATCCATTCCAGCGCGGTCGATGCCGTGATCATTGCCACGCCGCATTACCAGCACACGACCCTCGGCATCGCCGCTCTCGAAGCCGGGTTGCACGTGATGGTCGAAAAGCCGATCTCCGCCCACAAAGCTGATGCTGAACGGCTGATCGCGGTGCGCCGCGCGCATCCGAAGCAGGTCTTCGCCGGAATGTTCCAAATGCGCGCCGAATCCCGCTACGCCAAAATTAAAAAACTCATTTCCAGCGGCGGCCTCGGCCAGATTGTCCGCTTTTCCTGGATCATCACCGAATGGTTTCGCACCGAGGCTTACTATGCCAGTGGCGGCTGGCGGGCCACTTGGAAAGGCGAGGGCGGCGGCGTCCTCATCAATCAGTGCCTCCATCAACTGGACATGCTCCAATGGCTTCTGGGCATGCCCGCGCGCGTCCGTTCTTTTGTGCAACTGGGCCGCTTCCATCATATCGAGGTCGAGGACAGCGTGACGGCCTATCTGGAATTCCCGAACGCCGCCACCGGCGTTTTTGTCTCCAACACCGGCGAGGCTCCCGGCTCGAACCGCCTGGAAATTATCGGTGAAATGGGCAAGCTCCTGCTGGAAAACGACCGCCTCCTCTTCGTCCGCAACGAGGTTTCGATGTTCGAGCAAAGCCGGACCGCCAAGCTCGGTTTCCAAAAGCCCGCCGTCTGGAATATCGACATTCCCTTCGCATCCGAGCCGGCCCAGCACGCCATGCTCACGCAAAATTTTATTGACGCCATTCTCGACGGCGTCCCGCTGACCGCTCCCGGCGAGGAGGGCATCCATTCCATCGAGCTGGCCAACGTGCTGCTTTATTCCGGCCTGCTTAACCAGACCATTGAACTGCCGCTCGACGCCGCCGCCTACGAGCAAAAGCTCAAGGAACTGATCGCGGCCTCCAAAACGGAGAAGAAAGTCGTGCAAATTTCCACCGAAGATTTCACAAAATCGTTTACGCGCTAAATTGTTTATGATTCTGACCGGCATTGCGGATGAAGCTGGCATCGGGCTGGATGCGCAAATCAAAGCCACGCGCGAACTCGGCTGGAATTACGTCGAGATGCGCGCGGTTGAAGTGCCCGGATTTCCCAAGGGCAATTTCCACGACATCCCGGAACCGGCCTTTGACCTGGCCGCCCGGCGGTTGCAGGAAGCGGGCCTGCGCGTCTATTGTTTTGGCTCCGCCATTGCCAATTGGTCCAAGAAAATTAGCGATCCGTTCCAAATCACCACCGACGAAGTCCGGCGCTGCATCCCCCGTATGAAACGGCTGGGCACGAAATTCGTCCGCATCATGAGCTACAAGCCGGCCGATGACGATGACACCACTCCCCCCGAAGTTTTCCGGCGCATCGCCGAAGTGGCGCGGATGTTTCTCGATTCCGGCCTTCAGCCTGTGCATGAAAATTGCATGAACTACGGCGGCATGAGCTGGCGTCACGGTTTGCAGTTGCTCGAAAAATGCCCCGGCTTGAAATGGGTGTTTGACACCGGCAATCCTGTCTTCAATCCCGACCGCAGCCAGCTCAAGCCGTGGCCGCGGCAGGACGCCTGGGAATTTTGGGAGCATATCCGCGATCACGTCGTTCACATACACGTCAAGGACGCCACCTACGTGCCGGCCAAAAACGATTGCGATTACAATTATCCCGGCCAGGGGCAGGGCCGGGTGCGCGACATTTTGCGCGACGCCTTCGCCCGCGGTTACGACGGCGCCATTTCCATTGAGCCGCACGTGGCCGTTGTATTCCACGACGCCTCGGTCAAGGCGGATGAGAACGTGGTCTTTGACAGCTACGTCCGCTACGGCCGGGAACTGGCGGCCATGATTGCCGAACTGAAATCAGGCGGCCCAGGGTCAATTACAAAACAGGCTTGATATTATTGTGGCGTCCCGGATGGAAATCGAGTTCCCTAGCGCTACGAAAGGAACACATTATGAATGCGCGCAATGATTTTGGAAAATTGGCGGCAGTGCTGGCGGCGATGGCGGTTTGCTTCGCGGGTTGCAAAAGGAATGAAGAACCGGCCCCTGCATCGGGCGGCCAGTCCGCCGCGCCCTCCAAGCCGGCCATCGTTTCGGCGGAGAAGAACAGCTTTGCGGAAGTCACTTCCAAGCTGGACCCGGGTGGCAATCTCTATCTCTATCTGAGCACCGAGCAATTCCTGGGCAGCCTGTCCAACGGCGTCGATTCCATCAGCAATATTGTTTCTTCCCTGCCGAACATCCCTGGCACGGGGCGCGACGCCATCGGCAAGATTTTCACAGTGCTGGACAGCCTTGTCAAACACAGCGGCATTACCGAGGTCAGCGGCGTGGGCATGAGTTCCATCGCGCGCGAACCGGGCTTGTATTACAACAAGTTCATCGTCCATCACTATCCCGGCCAGAACCAGGGCTTTGTCTGGTCGCTCTTCGGGCAATCGCCGCATCCGCTCAAAGTGCTTGATATGCTGCCGGAAACCACCGCGCTGGCCAGCAGCATGGATTTCGAGCTGCCCTTATTGTGGACCAACGGCGTGGCTTTGGCGCGCTCGGTTGACAACCCGGAGGTCAACTCCGCCTTGGATGAACTTCCTCAAAAATTCCAGCAGGCGACCGGCCTGGATTTGGACGCGGCCTGCAAGTCGCTCGGCGGCGAGTATGGCGCCATCCTGACTCTCGACCAGCAAAAGACCGTCACCTTGCCGCTGGGCCTGCAATCGCTGGAGATTCCCAATCCCGCCCTCTGCCTCATCTTCAAGGTCAAGTCCGATCTTATTTTCGACCGCGTGGACCAAATCCTCAACGAGAATCCGATCATCGGCAAACTGCTGATCAAAACGGATGAAAAGGGATTGAAAATGCGCACCGTCCCCGTGCCTTTGCCGCTGCCGATTGAACTGCATCCCACCATCGCGCGCGTGGACGATTACCTTTTGATCGCAAGTTCCGACAGCATCATCCGGGAGATGGTCGCCGTGAAATCCGGCCAGAAGAAGGGCTTCAAATCCACCGATGCGTTCAAGCGCCTCTCGCAGGGCATACCTGAAAGCGCCAATAGTTTCAGCCTGGTCACGCCCGCGCTCACGGAGACATTAACGCAAATCCAGCAAACGAGCCTTGCCAAGGCGAACTTCGATTCGGGAGCCGTGAACAAACTCAATCAATTGTTCCAGGGCCGCACCAACGGCGGCTCATTCGGCGTCAACGTCAATGGCCCTGAAGGCTGGGAGGGAATCGCCAATGGCGGCAGCCAGGGCGTGCAGATGCTGGTTCTTCCGGCGGTGGCGGGGGTTGGCATTATGGCCGCGGTCGCCATTCCCAACTTCGTCAAAGCCCGTGCCACTTCGCAGCAAAATGTTTGCATCAATAATCTTCGCATGATCGATGCCGCCAAGCAGCAATGGGCCTTGGAAAAACACAAACAGCAATCCGACACGCCGACGATGGAAGATTTGCTGCCGTATCTCGGCCATGGGGATAACGCGAAAGCGCCGGTTTGCCCTGCTGGCGGCGTTTACACGACTGGCTCGGTCGGTGAAAAGCCCACATGCAGCATTGCCGGGCACGTGCTGCCTTAACTTGACAGCGGCGCGCCGGGGTTGATCCCATGCTCCAGGCAGTAGGCCGCGTTGGCAGTGTATTTGTCAGCCCAGCTTTTCAATCCGCCGCGCTCTTCCGGCGTCAAGGGCCGCACCACTTTGGCCGGCGCGCCCAGCACGAGCGAGCCGGGCGGGATTTTGCAATGCTGCGTGATCAGTGCCCTGGCCCCGACCAAACATTGCGCGCCCAGTTCCACGCCGTCCAGGATCACGGCGCCCATGCCGATCAAACATTCGTCGCCAATCACGCACGCGTGGACAATGGCGGAATGCCCCACTGTCACGTAATCGCCGATGATGCACGGGTAATCATCGGCCAGATGCAGCACGGCGTTGTCCTGGATGTTGCTGCCCGCGCCGACGGCGATGCGGTTGATGTCCCCGCGCAGCACGGCGTTATACCACACGCTGGAGCCTTCGCCGAGCGTGACGTCGCCCACCACGACCGCGCCGCGCGCGATATAAACGCCGCGGCCCATGACGGGCTGTTTGCGCAGGAACGTGTCGAGCCGCTCGGCCAGGGTGGAAAACTTTTTCACGATTGGGCCGGCTGTTGTTTCATGGCGGGCGGATGAAAGAAGAACGCGAGCGAAAGCGCCGCCGCCAGCGAGACGCCGGCCGCGATCAGAAACAGGCTCTTGAAATCCACGGCTTCATTGACAGTGAAGTGTTCCATCATCAGCGGGCACAGCGTGTTGGCGGCGATGACGCCCAGCCCCAGAATCATCACATTGAAAATGCCTTGCGCGCTGGAGCGCACGTCCTTCGGGAAAAAGTCATCCACGAAAATATAGACGGCCGCGAAGAAAAAGGCGTAGCAGATGCCATGCAGCGCGAACACCAAAATGATGAGCCACGTCTGTTGCGGAAACAGCGCGAAGACCAGGAAGCGAACCACATGCCCGCTGATGCCCAGGATCATCGTCCACCTCCATCCCAACCTTTTGAGCGTCCAGCCCAGCACGGCCATGGTCAAAATTTCCGCCACCTGGCCAATGCTCATGACGGGCATGATCCACTTGGGCGGCAGGCCGACTTGCGGACTGCCCAGGAAAAGGCCCGCCCAGTTGAAAAACACGTTGAGCACGTAGGCATCCACCAGCGTGACCAGCCACAGCACCAGGACGAATGGGTGCTTGAGCAGCCGGAGCGCCTCGACCCACGCGAGTTTGTCCTTTGTTCCCTCCGCTTTTTTTGGCGGCGTGTGCGGCAGGAACAGGCTCAACCCCGCCAGCGCGAGCGAAGCAATGCCGGAGATCATGTAAGTCCAGCGGATGCTGGCCGCATCAGTCAAAATGAAAAAAAGCGGCCACGCCGCAAGCACCCATCCAATCGTTCCGCCCATGCGAATCAGCCCGAAGTCCTTCGAGTCTTTCAAATTGGCGAAGACAATCGAATTTACAATGGAAAGCGTCGGCACATACAGCAGGCAATGGATGAGCATGAGCGTGAAGAACGTCCAGAAACTGTAAGTGAACGCCAGCCCGGCCATGCACAACCCGCCGATCAATTGGCTGAAGCCCAGGAATTTTTCCGCCGCGAAATTCCGATCCGCGAATTGGTTGCTGAAAAACATCGCCACCAGCGCCGCCACCGGAAAGGCGTTCAAAATCGCGATGATTTGGAACGTTGTAAAATGCAGCGTGGGCAGATAGTTGAAGATCAGAGGCAGCCACGCACCCCAAATAACGAACTCCAGCGCCATCATGATAAAAAGACGAGCACGAGCGGAATTATTCATGTGCCGGCAAGCGTAGAGTCTCGCGCCTTCCCACTCAAGGAGCAAAAAATTCCCGCGCCGCCGCGCGTGCAAATGCGCTCCGATTGTGTATTTTGCTGTTGAGACTCATGGGAGACCTTCAGCTATCGGAAATATTGTTGGCAAAGCTCGCCGGTTGGGAGGCCGTCAAACAGGCGCGCTCGCTTGTGGCGGCGGGCCGTGTCTCATCGTCCCAGTGGCAGCCTCCGGAATTGCGCGGCGCCGTGCAGGAAGGCTCAACGACCTATCGTGCCGGCCTGGTCATCCGCGGCGCGTCGGACGCCGACAACCTTTGCACCTGCCGCGACTCCCGCCAGCGCGGATTAATCTGCGCCCATTCCGTCGCGGCGGGCCTGCATTTTCTCAAAAATCCCGCGCTCGCGCCCGCTCCCAAAGACACGCCCAAGCCGCCTCTGCCCAAAACGCCGGGGCTGATGCGCGGCCCAGCCGGGGAGCCGCTCGAACTTTTCCTCATCCTGCCGCCGAACTTCGCGGAGGCCGCGACCCGTGGCAAAGTGATGCTTTACATCGAAGGCAAATGGCGCAAGGGCCGGGTGCCGCTGGACGCGATGCCGCTGGACGTTCCCTTTGTGCTTGACGCGCCGGATGCCGCGTTGCTGGACGCGCTGGAGGAAATCAATCACGGCGGCAAACCGTCCATGGTGCTGCTGGAGACGGGCGCGCTGGCCGGGATTCTGCCAAGGCTGGCAGAGCATCCGCGCGTCACGCTGGGCAAATCGCAAGCGGTGCAAATCCTCAAGACGCCGCCGGCCTTGCCCGTGCGCGCGCATCTGGAAACCAACGGCGAAATTGTCCTCTCCCTCGCCGGTTCGATCCCCGGCCGATTGGTCGCGGGCACACCGCCCTGGATTTTCACCGGCACAACCTTGCAGCCGCTTGGATTGGGGGCGGAATGGGCGAATTTGGCGGCTGGCGCGGCCCGCATCCCGCGCGCGGAGGTGCCGCGCTTTTTGAATTTGGATTGGCCCAGACTCGCGGAGCAGGGGAGCGTGGAAGCGGATTTTTCGCTGGATGATTTCGAAATGGAAATGGCGGCGCCCAGGTTCAAATTGCATCTGGCCGGCGGTTTGGCCGGATTGCGAGGCACGTTGGAATGTTTTTACGGCGAACGCGCTGCCGCCTCGCTGCCGCCAGAGACGCCGTGGATGCCAGACCCGCAATTGCCCACCCGCTACGCCGTGCGAAATTTCGCGGTGGAACAGGCCGCCGTGGCGCGCCTTGTTCGCGCTGGGTTCATTGGCCCGGACGCCGAGGGACGCTATCAACTCAACGGCCAAAACCCGGTCCTCAATTTTTTCGCGCGCGATTTTCCAAGCCTGGAGAAGGAATGGGCCGTCACCCTCGAAGAAAGGCTCACGCGCAGCGCCGAAAAACTGGAACGCGTCCAGCCGCGCTTTCAAATCACATCCTCCGGCGAACAATGGTTCGATTTGCGCGTCAGCTACGATACACCCGGCGGCGAGCCGCTCTCGCAGTCCGATATTCAACGCCTGCTGCTCTCCGGCCAAAGCCACACCCGGCTTAAAAACGGCAAATTCGCGATTCTTGACACCGGCGCGGTCGAGGAATTGCAGGAGGTCCTCGTCGATTGCGCCCCGCGCCAGCACGCCGCCGGTTATCGTATTGACAATTCCCAGGCCGCTTTTTTGCGGGACACCTTGGGCGGACAAAGCGGCTGGAAAATCCAGGCGCCCGCGAACTGGCCGCAAGCCCAGGAACAGCCGCCGCCCGCGCTGGGCGATTTGGAGGAAGTGCTGCGGCCTTACCAGAAAAAGGGCGCGGCCTGGCTCCATTTCCTGCGCGGCCACAATTTTGGCGGCATCCTTGCGGATGAAATGGGCCTGGGCAAGACGGCGCAAGTCCTGGCCCATTTGCGCGCCGCCAAACAAAGCGGCGTTCCGTCGCTGGTCGTCTGCCCGTCTTCGCTGGTGTTTAACTGGGAGGCGGAAGCGCAAAAATTTACGCCCACCCTCCGCGTGCTGGCCCTGCAAGGAGCGGATCGGCACGGCAAGTTCGCGGACATCGCATCGCACGATTTGGTCATCACCAGCTACGCCTTGCTCCGGCGCGACGCCGAGCATTACCGCGGCCTGGCCTTCGACACCGTCGTGCTGGACGAAGCGCAACACATCAAAAACCGCCAGACGCAAAACGCCCAGGCCGTCAAATCCATCCGCGGCGCCCACAAACTGGTCTTGACAGGAACGCCCGTGGAGAATTCTGTGCTCGACCTGTGGTCGATCTTCGATTTTCTCATGCCCGGCTACCTTGGGTCGGCGGAGGATTTCCGCGACCGATGCGAACTGCCGATCATGCGCGCCCGCGATGCCCAGGCGCAGGCGCGGCTGGCCCGGCGTTTGCGCCCGTTCGTTTTGCGCCGCCTCAAGCGCGAGGTCGCCGCCGATCTGCCGGAGAAAATCGAGCAAGTCAGTTTCTGCGAGCTAAACACGGAGCAGCGCGCCGTTTACCAGCAGGTGCTTGAAGCCGGCCGGCGCGAAGTTCTCGCGTCCGTCAATACTCGCGGCGCTGGCGCCAGCCGCATGGTCGTGTTGACAGCGTTGTTGCGCCTGCGGCAGATTTGCTGCGACCTGCGCCTGCTCAAGGCCGGCGAGCCGGAGTCCGTTTCGGGCAAAGTGGAATTGTTCCGCGAGTTGCTGGAAGAAGTGCTTGATGGCGGCCATCGCGCGCTTGTGTTCAGCCAATTCACCTCGATGCTCTCGCTCTTGCGCGAAGAGTTGTCGGCCCAAAACATCGCCCATTGTTACCTGGACGGCTCGACCATGGATCGCGCCCGGGTTGTCAATCATTTTCAGCGTGACGCGGCCGTGCCGGTCTTTCTCATCAGCCTCAAGGCGGGCGGCGTTGGGCTGAACCTAGCCGGGGCCGACACGGTCATTCATTTCGATCCCTGGTGGAATCCGGCTGTTGAAGCGCAGGCAACGGATCGCGCGCACCGCCTCGGCCAAAAGAAAGTCGTAACGAGCTACAAGTTGATCACACGCGGGACGGTTGAGGAAAAAATCCTGAGCCTGCAAACGCGCAAACGCGCCTTGACGCGGGGCCTTATCGGCGGCGAAGAATCCTTGGCGGAGGCAATCGCCTGGGAGGACATCCAGGACCTCCTGGAGATTACCTGACAAGCAAATCAATAAAAAATCGCGCCACCATGGAGAGCGCGTTCTGGGCAACTTGGTCCTCGATGCCGGGCATGGGTGTCGTTATGGCCCCGATATGTTCCAGGCCAGCCAGCCTGCGGTCAGCCTCCAGATTGGCGATTTCACGGGCGCGCGCCCGATCCACGCCGCCGGAGCGGATGAATTCCACGATGCGCCGGAGTTCATCGCGGTCGAACCACGTCCCATGGGTCCGGCAGACATCGACGATCACGCCGGAAAAATTGGAGAAGTTGACCCGGTTCATCATATCCCCGCAAACAGGGCACTGCAGATAGTGAATATGCTCCTCGAGCTGTGCTTCACTCGGCAGCGCGGACGCCGGCATCCCCAGCATGGCCGCTTGTTTCTCCTTGTCAACGCAAATTTGCCGCAGCGTGTCCGCGTCCGTCCAGATGCCTTCGCACTTGGGGCATTCGCGCACCCTGCTTCCGCCGAGAACGACTGATTCCATCGGCGTTTCGCAGCGCGGGCAGGGTTGCGGCTTCTCAGATTCGGGGGCATCCTGCCGGTCCGCCTTCGCGCCGCAATGGGGGCAAAATTGCTGGCCGACGAACATCATCCCGAAACACGAAGGGCACGCCACCGTGGCCAGGCGCGCGCCGCAATGTTCGCAATGGGTGGCATCCGTGGCCGCCGCCGCGCCGCACATCGGGCAATTTAAAGTTTCAGCCTGCATTGTTGCTCAGGGCTAATCTGGTTGAAATGATGCCGCACGGAGGGCCGGCTATCAATTACAAATTTACCCGCGAATTCTACTTCAATGCAAGATAGCCCGGTAGAACCGCCGGCTTTGGGCGCCGGGAGTGTTGGTGATCGTGACGGCGCCGCTGCTGGGGACCGTGTTGGTGGAAAGCGGCGCCCATGTCAGAAGATTGCTCGAAATCTGCACGACATAATTGCTCCCAACGAGTCCGTTCAGCACGAATTGGAAACTGCCCCCGATGAACGCCATCCCGGACAATTGCGCCACCACGACCTTCGTCGCCGGCATAACCCGGGTAAAACCGATGGCGTCCAATCCGCGCAACTCCACGTTCAAGACCGGGTTGACGCCGTTTTGGAGAAACGCGTCCTGCACCGCCGGCGTAACTGTGGCGTTATAACTGTACCAATCACCAAAATCCCCGCCGTCGAATTGATTGAACTGGGCCAGATGTGTAGATCCATCCAGCGAAAAGTAGGCAGTCGCGCCGGCGGCTGTGGTGAAACTTCGGGCGCCGTTCGGAGCATAGCGGAAAAGGTCCTCGGGCTGAATTGGCCCGGTCGGGACCGCTGCGCCGTTGGCCAGGCCATTGAGGAGCGAACCAAAACCCAGGGCTTCATCCATCTCATGTGAAACGGTTGCAAAGAGTGAAAACTGATTGGAATCCGTCTCGAATGACGAAAGGTTCATGATGGACGTGTTCAAATAAATCGAGGCGTCCTCTGCCTGCCCGCCGATGCTGTAGCCCAAGGCCCTGAGCAAAGGATATTTGAGGTTCACGTATTGGTTGCCGTTGACAGGATTGATGTCGCCCGGCGGCAGATTGGCCAGCGCGGTTGCATCATCGGGAGTCGTGGCATGACTGGCCAGGGCGTCGAGATAATCCGAATACGGTATGTACGCCAGGCCGGCCGAATTATCTCCAAGCCCGTCGGCCATTTCCAGGAACTCGAATCTGGCCGTAATCGGATCGGAGAAGTCCTGGTGATATGTGGAAATGGCCGCTTTGATCGTCGCTTCGATAGCGGCCGCCTGGGGATCGCTCGTAATGGAACTATCGAAGGTGGGAATAATGGTAATTCCGCTGCCGCCAGAACCGGTGGAAAATCGTTGGATGCCGCTCCAAGTGGCGTTGTCCTGCGAGTCGATCTGGGCGTGGACTTCCCAAAAGTAGGTGGCGTTGGAATTCAACTGGATGGTGGGAGAGAAATTCGGCGTCAGCGTTGTCGCGTTGATGACCACGCTCGATCCGCCGCTCGTGGCCGTAGGACTGGCAGGCAAATCCGCGCCTTTGGTCGCGATCAGGATTCGATAGGACGTTGCGCTTGTCACCGGAGCCCAACTGAACCACGGAACGGTAATCTGCCCCACACTTCCGTTGGCCGGAGTGTAGGCCGCTGGAGCCGGCAGCAAAACGGGATTCACCGCAATGGTATTAGTATAGGCGCTGTTTGTTCGGATGTCGCCCGAGACGTTTTGTCCCACGTCCGCGATGACCGCGACCGTGTGGCTTCCGGCGCTGAGGGCGCCGAGGAAATAATTAGTGACAAACACGTAGGCAAATTGCGGCAGAGGCCCAGCCTGCCATTCCTGCGAAAATTGGCCATCCACCAGGACCTCCACATCGAACTGGGCATTTTCGGACGAGCCGGTGTTCTGAACAGCCCACGCCAGGTAGAGCGAATTGGTCGAATATAAACTGCCGGTATAATTTGTCAGGTTGGGCGCCGGCGCGACCACAATTTTGCCGGACCAATTCGGCGGCTGGAACGGCGTTAAATCCGGCGCCGCCACCGCGGCAATTGTCGACAGCATGGCGGCAGCCATCACCGCGCCAAGCAAACTGCGCCCAAAAATGTTTTTCACAATGGCGATCATCATGGTTATCGGCTTGTGTCTGCCGGTCGAAGCGCCTGCTGAATGACCACCGAACTGCTGCAGCCCCACGAGTAGCGTTTGCCTTCAGGCGTTGGTTCGCTCCAAAGATTCCACGAGATATTGTCGGACGCGCGCCGCACATTCCAGGCGGCTTCGGCATTCTTGCGCAGCCACGCCTCGAAAACCGGCTCCTCGTGATTGTCATACATAAAGCGGGCCAGCCAGCGCGCGCAAATTCCATTGAAACCGCTGGCGTCGCCGGTCTCGCCGTAGCCGGGGAGCAGGCCGTCGCGGCAGAGATGGTTCATCGTGTAAGTCGCGGCCAGCATGGCTTCGTTCGTGTAACCCAGCAGGTTGGCGGCGCCGATAAAAGTGCCCTGATTGTAGGAGAAGGATTTGAAACTGACGCGCCCGTTGCTCCGCATATTGTCAAAGATATGGCCGCTCTTGGGTTCAAACAGGTTCGCGCGCTCCCAAAGAAAAATGTTCGTCGCTTTGGCCAGATAAGCCGGTTCCTCGCAGGCCCGGCTCAACAGCGCTGCCGCGATCGCGCCCGGCCCGTTGACGCAGGCGTTCTTGGAGCGGTTGTCCGTTTTCCACCACAACCCTCCGCCCATGTCGGACGACCATGACCGCGCGAAGCAAACGTCGAAGTTGGATTTTGCCACGTCGCGAAGCTGCTCCTTGCCGGTCAGAAGATACCCGCGCGCTGAGGCGATGACCATCCACATGAGGTCGTCGTTAAAATCGTTTGTGCGCCAGTCGGCGCCGTGTTCGGCGATGAAGCCGTTGAACAATTTCTCGCAAAGGTCGCGCTGGCTCGCGCTATGCGTCCGTTCGCAGGCGTCGAGTTCCATTTCGATTTGCTCGGCTTCCATCCAGAACGAGGAATTCGTTTCTTCGCTGCTGGTGTTTTCCCGGAACCAGGCGCGGTCTTGATCAACACGGACAAACGCCTTGGTATGCGCATCCAGGAGAACGTCCGCTTCCGAGGCGGCGAAGGCCGTCGCGGCGCCGCAGGCCGCGGCCAGCAACATGGCGGCCATGCGCGCGCCTCGCGCCCATTTAAGAGTGTGCCTGATCACCGCGCGAGTTTCCGCGTTCAGGCGCGCCGTGTCAACTCGCCATGTTCTGCAATGGGCGTCAAACCCCACCTCGCCCGCCCTTGACACATTTTCGATCACTCTTATAGTGCATGAAAATGCAAAGTCGCATACTTGACGGGCAGGCGGAGACGGAAGAACCCGACTCCGCTCTTTTCAATTCCCTTAAACAATTTCGTTCAGCTGGCCGCGGATTCTGGAGCGATGTTTCCGAATCCGACTGGAACGATTGGCGGTGGCAGCTTAAGAACCGCATTACGTCTTTGGACAAATTGCAGCGGTTCCTGCCCACGCTCACTCCGGAAGAATTCGAGGGCACAATCCTGGCCAATCACAAACTGGCCATGGCCGTCACGCCCTACTTTTTTTCCCTCATTGACGCGGGCGACGAAAATTGCCCAATTCGCCGGCAGGTTGTGCCGCGCGTGGAGGAAACCTACACGGCGCCGTGGGAGATGAACGACCCATGCGGCGAGGATTCCCATTCGCCGGTGCCGGGCCTCGTTCACCGCTATCCCGACCGTGTGCTTTTTCTGGTGACGGACCGCTGCGCGGCCTATTGCCGCTATTGCACTCGCTCGCGCATGGTCAGCAACGCGGCTGGCTATGATTTTCACCCGGAATTTGAGCGCCAGATCGAATACGTCCGCCAGCATCCGGAAATCCGCGACGTTCTTCTGAGCGGAGGCGATCCGCTGTTGTTGAGCGATGAGAAACTGGATTTTCTCCTCGGGCGGCTGCGCGCGATTCCGCATGTGGAATTCCTGCGCATCGGCACGCGCATCCCGATCTTCCTGCCGCAGCGCATTACTCCGGAATTGTGCGCCACGCTGCGCCGGCATCATCCGCTCTTTATCAGCATTCATTCCAACCACCCGCGCGAGTTGACAACCGAAGCTCGCGCCGCCCTGGAACGCTTGGCCGATGCGGGCATTCCCCTCGGCAATCAGGCTGTGCTGTTGCGTCAAGTTAACGACGACCCGGCCGTCATGCGGGCGCTGGTGCAAAAGCTGTTGATGTGCCGCGTGAGGCCCTACTACCTTTATCAATGCGATTTGATTTCCGGTTCGGCCCATTTGCGCTCTAGCGTGCGCAAGGGGCTGGAAATCATGGAAAACTTGCGCGGCCACACCACCGGTTACGCGATGCCCCAATATGTAATTGACGCTCCCGGCGGCGGGGGCAAAGTGCCGGTCAATCCCGATTACATTTTGAGCCGCAACAAGGACCGGGTGGTCATTCGCAATTTTGAAGGCCGGGTTTTTGAATACCCTGAAGGCCCGGACGGCGCGCCTCTGGCCCCGCGGGAGTTGGCCGAGCCGGCGTTGGCTTAAAAATCGCTTAACCCGATTGAAGCAAAATATTTCCGTACTGGGTCGTATCCCCGGTGCGAATAAGGCCGATGGCGCCCGGCACGCGCTTTTTGAATTCAGAGTGGGCCAGAAATTCAATACGCGCCTCTGGCAGCAACTCCGCGTATTCCCGTTGCACCTCGACGCCATTCTCGCGCTTAAATTCCCTGGCCATCAGCGCCGCGCCGATGTCCCAACCGCCACGCAACGCCGCCAAAACCTGGCGCACTGTGGGAATGTCGTCGGTAAGGCTCACATCGACTGTGTCCAATTGCGGCCAAAACGGGAATCCGCGGTCCGCGATTACCAGCCAATTGGTATGGCGAAATCGGCAGAGCAGGGAGGCCAAGGCCGGATTGAGGATGCCGTGCTTAAGCATGGTCGGAGCCGGATGGCGGATTTAGGAACCGAGAAAGTCAGGGTTTCGGCGGCGTTTTGTTGTCCGCCAGCCATTTTTCGACGTCGGCCAGCGAGGTGAAATCCCCCAGCGCCTCGGCCAGATTTTGGGCATCGTCGAAAGACAAAACCGTCAATTGCGCCACCAGATTCGCGGGCAATTCCCCCCAATGGTGCCGCATCAAACGCAAGACAACCTGCTGGCTTGCCTCCTGGCGTCCTTCTTGCCGCCCCTCCTGGCGCCCCTCTTGGCGTCCGCGTTCCAAGCCACGTTCCAAACCCTCGGCGATTCCTTCTTCTTTCCAGCTTGTGGTTAGCTCCATCATGGTAACTTTTTCTTTCGGCTCTAAAGTATCAGCCTCCTGCCGGAAAATCAACAACTCTCGCGCCGTCAACCGAAGGTAACTGTCCACAAAGCCGGAGATCAGACGCATCTTGGCGGGATCGAGTTTCAAGGTCGCCAGCAGCCGCAAGCACTCCAGCTTGACCCGCGGTCGCTCTTCCGCCGTCATCCCCATTTTGGCCATCAGTGCGCTGGCGACCGGATTCGGTCGCCGCATGTAGTCTCGCCACTTCATCAGTCCCAGTTGAATGACCCGGTAATCGAATTTCATCACCGCCATGTCAGGAAATCTGACCTCGTAATGATCCGGTTCCGGCACACGGGAATCATGCGAGAACAGCACGATCGGGTAAATCGGCAGGTCGTGTTTCTCGTGAAGCCGGGCGAAATACCTGAACATGCGGCGGCCGAATTCTTTCTGCGCCTGGGCTTGATGTTCAAGGTGAACCAGAAAGAACGACTCCTGCTCGCGAAAACGGGCGCGGACGATTAAATCGGCCTCATGCCGCTCGCCACGCGTTACGTCTGTGAATATCTCTTTGTCCAGAAAGACCAAGGGCGCTGATTTGTCAAAGTAACTGGATAAATCGGGCAGAAAAAGCTCCACGAAATCCACGAAAAACTGGGTCAACAACTCCTTGAACAGCCGGTCATGATCGATCATTCCCGTATTGTGCGGGCCGGGCGGCGTAGCATGTCAAGCCACTGTGTTTGAGATTTTCAGACAGGCTCAATTTCTGGCGTTTCCTCAAAATCATATTGCTTGCATTACCACTAAAAGAGGGTATTGTCAGGCTGTGTCGCGTTCCGGCGCGTGTTCTTTTCGGCGTTTTGGAGGATTTTTCAAAATTTTTTTAGAAAACAAACACGGATTAAAGCAATTCACGGAAAAACAAGTCGAAACAAGGTAGATAACGGCATTTTTCGGCAAACATGGCCGTCCTGCCTCTTTTTGCCTGATAACTGTGATAAAGTGCCACGCTCGCATGAAAACTGACACTTCGCATGCCGAAGTGTCCGCGAACCCGAACCCGGACTTTACGGACCGGGCCAATCCAGCGTATCTTAAATGACTGTGCCGCTGTCATCATTATCCTCCCAATTGCGCGCCTACATGAGCCATAGCCTTGCGCCCGAAAATCCGGCGGCCGAAGAGGAGGAATTCAATCGCCTGGCGCTGGCGATCTTCTCGTTTCAACGCGAACACGTGCCCATCTACAAGGCGTTATGCGCTGCGCGCGGGGCCAAAGTGGAGTCGGTCCGGCATTGGCGCGATATTCCAGCAATGCCCACCGGCGCGTTCAAAGAGCAAGAGGTTTCCAGCATTCCCGTTGCGGAGCGCGTGCGCGTGTTCCATTCCAGCGGCACAATAGGCCACGTGCCAAGCCGGCATTTTCACAATGCCGAATCGCTGGCCGTTTATGAGGACTCCGTGATGCTCTGGTTTCAGCGCCATTTTTTTGACGCGCGGCCCGCGGGCATGAAGCTCCTGTTTCTTACGCCGGAAATCGCGCCGCATTCCTCGCTGGTTCACATGTTCGCGACCGTGCGCCGTCATTTTGAAGATTCCCAGTTCACGGGGCGTGTTGAAGCGGATGGCTCCTGGAGCCTTGATGTTCCGCAAACTCTCTCCGCGTTGTCCCAAGCCGTTGATCAAAAAACGCCCCTCGGCATCCTGGGAACGGCGTTCACTTTCGTCCAGTTGCTCGATCTCCTGCAATCGACGGGCGACCGCCTGACGCTGCCCAAAGGTTCGAGCGTCATGGAAACCGGCGGATACAAAGGCCGCACCCGCGCGCTGACCAGGGAGCAATTGCGGCGGCTGCTTTTCAAATTCCTTAGCCTGCCTTCCGCGCGCGTTCTGGCCGAGTACGGCATGTGCGAATTAAGCTCCCAGGCTTACGATGACATGGCCGGCGTGTTTCATTTTCCGCCGTGGGCGCGCGCTTGCGTCATCTCCCCGGAAACCGGCGCGCAGGCCGGCGAAGGCGAAACAGGATTGCTTCGCGTCTTCGATCTGGCAAATATCGGTTCCGTCATGGCAGTGCAAACGGAGGATTTGGCGGTCCGGCGCGTCGGCGGTTTCGAGTTGCTTGGACGGGCGGCCGCAGCCGAGCCGCGCGGATGTTCCCTTCTCTCGACGGGGTGACGCATGAATTTGCCCAATTATTTCCTGGCCGATTTGCCGCCCGAAGCCGAATTGACAGCCGGCCTCGTGACGGAAGCCTGCCAAACCCTCAAGCGCAACCGCGGGCAATTCCTCGAAGGCCGGACGACCGAGAGCCTCGTCCGCATTTTGGACCGGCTGGGGCATGACTGGCTTTCGCCCGATTTCCCATTTCGCCAGGAAGCGCTCCAGCAAAGTCCGCTGGAAACCGGCTTTTCGGAAAAGGTGCTGGCGGCGGGGTTGGACCAGTTTTTCGGCCAACTTACAACGCAGAACCTGGAATCGTTGCTGCGCCAGGAATTGGGCGGCGAGCGGCGGCTGGATGGCTTTTCACCCTCCGAAAGCGATGGCTTTTCCAAACGCTCAGTCATGGCAATGGGGCCGGTATTGCTGGCGCACTTCGCCCCCGGCAACGTTCCCATTCCGGCCTTGATGGAGATGACGCTCGGACTGCTCCTTCGCTCGGCCCAATTCGTCAAATGCGCCTCCGGCCAGGCTTTCGTGCCGAGGATGTTCGCGCATTCGATCTATGAAGCGGACCGCAAATTGGGCGCCTGCCTGGAAGTTGCCGCATGGAAGGGCGGCGCGGAGAAATTGGAAGCGGCGTTGCTGGCGGAATCCGATTGCGTCGCCGCCACTGGCAGCGATGAAACTCTCGCCGCCATTCGTGCGAAAACGCCGCTCCGGGCGCGATTCATCGGCCGCGGTTCGAAAGTCAGCTTTGCCTATATCACAGGCGAAGCTCTGGAGGACGCGCGGGGCATGGCCGAACGCGCGGCGGCGGACATAACGGCCTGGAACCAGCGCGGCTGCCTCTCGCCGCATGTTATTTACGTGGAGGAAAGCGGCGGCGGGGCGGGGGAGGAATTCGCTGTTCTGCTGGCGGAAAAACTGGAGGCGCTGGAGAAGACCCATCCGCGCGGGGCGCTGTCCGCGGGCGACGCGGGGGCCATCGCGGCCCGGCGGGCCATTTACGAAGTGCGCGCCGCGCATTCTCCCGATACGAAAATGTGGACCAGCCACGAATCGACGGCTTGGACGGTCATTTTGGAAAACGATCCGCATTTTCAAATTTCCTGTCAAAACCGGTTCATATATGTCAAATTAGCCCCAGGATTGGAGCAGGCGTTGCAAGGGGCTGAATCGGTCAGCGACAAAACATCCACCGTCGGCCTTGGCTGCCCGCCCGCGCAATGGCCCGAGATGGCCCGGCGCCTGGCGCGCTGGGGCGCGAAGCGGATTTGTCCGCTGGGCCGGATGCAGCAGCCTCCGCTGGGCTGGCATCATGACGGCCGGCCGCCCTTGGGCGATTTGGTGACGTGGGTGGATTGGGAAAAAGAGTAACTCATGGAGTTGCGGAAGACATTTCAATTTGAGGCGGCCCATTTGCTGCCGCGGCTGCCGGAATCTCACAAATGCCGCCGCCTGCACGGCCACAGCTTCAAGGTGGAGGTCGCCATCGAAGGCCCATGCGACCCGAAGCTCGGCTGGGTCATGGATTACGCGGAAATGGGCGAAGCCTTTCGGCCCATCTGGGAAAAGCTGGACCATTTTTATTTGAACGAAATTGCCGGCCTCGAAAATCCCACCAGCGAAAACATCGCCCTGTGGATTTGGGGCCGTCTTAAACCGAGCCTGCCGCTGCTGACGGAAATCGTCGTGGCGGAAACCTGCACCGCGCGCTGCGTTTACCGCGGCGCGCCGCCCATCGCCCATTCGTAATATGCGCCACCGCCTGCCGCCCGTTTTTCTCGCAATTTTCGCCATGTTCGGCCTCACCCTGGCCGCGCCCGCCCGCCCCGCCGGCCCTCCTCAGGGAAGGCTCATCGTCCTCGATTCGTTTCCGGGCGGCTGGACGCCGTCCGGCGGATTGGTTCTGGGCAGCAATGGCAATCTTTTCGGCGTCACTTCGACGGGCGGCCCGCAACGCGCCGGCGGCATTTACGAAGTCGCCACCAACGGATTGTTGACAGTCATCTGGTTTACAGGCGCCAATGGCTCCGCCCCGCTGGGCCCTTTGGCGCCGGATCACCTTGGCAATTTTTACGGAACAACCTCCAGCGGCGGAATCGGGACCAATGGCACGGTTTTCCGCCTCAACCGCGACGGATCGTTCCAAACACTCGCGTTTTTCAGGGGGACCAACGGCTCAAAGCCCAACGGCCCGTTGCTGCTGGGCACCAATGGATGGCATTATGGCGTCACTTTCAACGGCGGCTCCAATAATTTTGGCACGGTTTTCAGGGTTAGCGCCGCGGGCATATTGTCCAATGTCTTTTCATTCGATGGCGGCGGCGGCGGCGCGAATCCGGCCTCGGGTTTGGTGCAAGGCCCCAACGGCGAACTTTTTGGCACGACTCAGAATGGCGCTTCCAATGGAATCGGCACGGCCTTTGAAATGACTTACAGCGGCGCGCTGACCACTCTGGCCTCCTTCACGGGCGAGAGCGGCGTGTTCCCCGGCGCATTGGTGGAAAGTGCTAATGGCACTTTCTTTGGCCCCGCCGCCAATGGAGGCAGCAATTTCGCCGGAACTATTTTTGAAATGTCTCCGAGTGGCAATGTGCAAACACTGTCCACCTTCGCTCTCACCAACGGCGCGATCCCAAATTCTCCGTTGTTCATCGGCGATCATGGCGTTCTGTTCGGAACGACCGAAGAGGGCGGCGTTTTCGGCATGGGCACCATCTTTCACATGAACTCCAGGGGCTCGCTTGCGACTCTATTTTCCTTCAGCGGCGGACCCGGCGGCGCGCTGCCCGACTCCGGCGTCATCGAGACTCCCGATGGCAATTTTTTTGGCACAACATCCACGGGCGGCACGAACAACAGCGGAATCGTTTATGAATTGACTGACCTGCCGCCTTTCATCGTCATTCCGCCCCAAAATCAAAAATGGGTGAAGGGCGGCACGGCGAGATTTTCCGTGACGGCCAGCGGCAGCCAGCCGCTCAGTTATCAATGGCAATTCGATGGCACCAACGTTGTCAGCGACATTCCCGGCGAAACCAACACCACCCTGACTGTCGGCCCGGAGCAATTGGCCAATGCCGGCCTTTACACGGTCCTGGTAACAAATGCCTTCGGCGCCGCTTCCGCCAGCGCGGTTCTCAACGTGACTCCGCCCGTCATCGCGTTCACAACCCCTGCGGCTGGGACGCGCACCAACCAGCTTGTCGTGACGGGCACGACCTCCGCCCAGGGCGATGTGGCTTTGGTCAACTTTTGGATTACAAACGTCAACGCCGGGATTAATCTTTCGCCCTTGGCCACCTTTGGCACGGCGGTGGTCACCAGCAACGGAACAACGAGCAAATGGTCGGTCACCAATGCCAGCATTCTGCCGGGCACAAACTTTTTTACGGTGCAGAGCATGGACACCGTGAGCAACGAATCCACTCTCGTGACGCGCGAGTTTTTCGTGGCCGTGCCCGTGCCATTCGCGCTCATGACCAACGGCGCCGGCTCCATCGGCGGTTCCGCGGCCTTCCCCGGCGCGCGCCCAACCAATAAGGCCATGTTGAATGTCGGCGAGGGCTACACGCTCATCGCCATGCCGTCGAACCATTACGTATTTTCCAACTGGACTTCATCCACCGGCTTCACCAGCGGCGGCAGCACGCTCCATTTCATCATGGAATCCAACTTGTCCATCACGGCCAATTTCATCCCCAATCCTTTCATCGGCGCGGCCGGGACGTTCAACGGCCTTTTCAGCCTCACCAATGAAGTGACGGAACAAACCGCCGGGATGGTGAGGAGCCTAATCGTTCGTTCCAACGGAACCTACACCGGCACGCTGCTCCTGGGCGGCGCGGCTTACGGCCTCAGCGGCACGTTCAACGTGTCCGGTTTCGCCAGCAAAACTGTCAACCGCACGACAGCCCGCGGCGGCCCGGTCTCGGTTGAAATGAATCTCGATTTGGCCGCCGGGGAAATCACTGGCAGCGTTTCTGGGACCAATGGCGGCCCGTGGGTTTCCGCGCTTCAGGCCGGCAAATCAATCCCATCGCCTTCTGCTGAATACACCGTCCTGCTCGATCCCAGCACGAATGCCATCGGCAAGATTCCGCCGGGCGACGGTTACATGTTGCTCACCAACCATCTCGGCAGCGTCACGTTGAGCGGCGCGCTGGCGGACGGTTCAACTTTCAGCCAAATCGTTCCGGAAAACGCGCTCGGCGTGCCCGTCTGCGACGAGAATCTCTACGGCAGCGCCGGGTTGCTCTGGGGATGGCTTAGCCTTGGAAAAGGCGCGGCGGGAACGAATTTGACGTGGATTAAGCCCCGCGCGCGCTCCGGCATTTACACGAATGGATTTACGAACGCCCTGTCAATCACCGGTTCCGCCTGGATCACTCCGCCCCTTGATTATCTTCCCGCCGCCATGCTGGCGATTTCCAACGGCTCCTTCGCGCCGATGTTTGCGGTTTCCATCACCAACCGCGTCGTGGCCAAGGCTTCAAGTCCGCCGACAAATTCGTTGACAGGAATATTCTATCCGGCGGCCGGTTTGCTGAGAATTACTTTCGGCAACGGCATCGGCCGCGGCACCACCTACGGCTACGCCGCCATCCTGCAAGATACGGCAACCGGCGGCGGCTATTTCCTAACCCGCACCAACGCCGGCGCCATCACGCTATCTCCTTGACAGTTGGCGGCTTGGTCATCCCAGGCGGCGGCACAATTCTGAGTTTTGATGCACCCCGGCGTTTGCCGCGCCGCCTTTCCTGAGATTGGCCTGCTCCAATGCCGATGAGTCAAGAATAATGCCACGCGTTTTTGCCAAAGTTCGATATCCTCTTGGCCATGAGGCAATCCTTCGCATGACATGCCGCGATGTCAAGCGGGGCTGGCGAGTTGCACGGAAGAATTCTCCAAAATCTGGCGGGCGGCTTTGGCGACGCTGGCGGCCAATTCAGGCGGTTGGAGAACGCGCGCGTTGCCGGCCCAGCCCAGCACCCAGCGCTCCACTTCGGCCAAGCTTGAAAGAGTCATGCGCAACTCCAGGCCGCCGTCCTTCAATTCGCGCAACGCCTGAGATTCATGCCATTTCTTCTCCCGTATATAGTCTGCCACCAACTCGTTGAATTGGAGGACGACCTTGAAATGACCCTGGCCGGATTGCACGCCGAAGCTGTCGCGCAGCCGTTTTTCCAGGGAGAATTTTTGCGGGCGCTCGAACGTCTTGCCAGTCGCCGCGGCGGCCTGGATGCGCGCGGGCACGAACGTTCGAATATCCTGCCGCAGATGGCACCACGCGAAGAGAAACCATTCGCCATTGATGTTCGCCAGATGATAGGGATCGACCACGCGCGACTCGGTCGCGCGCTGGCCGGGCTTGCGATACGTCAACTGCAATTGTTGGCGCCGCCCGGTCGCTCTCGACAAAACGTCAAAGATGGCCAGGTTCAGAATTGGCTCCGCCCGCGTGCGAAAGGAGATCGTCTGTTCCCATTCAGCCAGGTTGAGCGAGACGGTGTCGGGCAGCGCCGCCGCCATTTTTTTGAAGGCGCTCACGAGCGGGCGTTCGAAGGTTGTGCCCCGATATTGTTGCAGCGCCTTTTCCGCCACCAGCAGCGCGAACATTTCCCCCTCGGTGATTTGCAGCGTGGGAAAATTGCCGACTTCCTGGGTGTAATGAAAACCGCGGCGCGCGGCATTGTAAGCCAGCGGCAGCTCCAGCCTGTCGCGCATAAAATCCAAATCGCGATGGATGGATTTTGTGCTGACCTCCAACTCATTCGCGAGATGGCCGGCATTGGGAAAAGAGCCGGCTTGGAGTATCTGATGAATCCGCAGCATCCGCTCCAGCGGCGGGCGGGAATGAAGAGATTTTGCGCCTTTGTCTTTCACTCGAAGTTCTAATCCTACCCATGATCTCAATCCTAATCCAAGGCGAACCTAAGAAGATTAAGATTAGGATTAAGACCCGAACCCCAAAACGACCATCGGCCCCAACCTAAGTAATCTTCGCCAGCAACTCGTCGTTGGTCTTCTGCTTCTTCAACGCGGCTTGCAATGTCTCCATGGCCTCGACGGGATTGAGGTCCACCATCATGCGGCGCAATTTGCGGACGGACTCCATATTCTTGGGCGGAAAGAGTTTCTCCTCCTTGCGCGTGCCGCTCTTGGGAATGTCGATGGAGGGGAAGAGGCGGCGCTCGGCCAGTTTGCGGTCCAGGATCAATTCCATGTTGCCCGTGCCTTTGAACTCCTGGAAAATCAATTCATCCATGCGCGAACCGGTGTCCACCAGCGCCGTGGCGATGATCGTCAGCGAGCCGCCTTCTTCGATCTTGCGGGCCGAGGCGAACATCTTGCGCGGAATTTCCAGCGCGCGGGCATCCACGCCTCCCGTCATGGTGCGTCCGCTGCCTCCATGCACGCTGTTGTAGGCGCGGGCCACGCGGGTGATGGAGTCCAGCAAAACGAAAACGTCCCGGCCGCTTTCCACCATGCGGCGGCAGCGCTCGATCATAAAACGGGAAAGCCGGACGTGCGTTTCCAAATCCTGGTCATTGGAGGAAGCGACCACTTCGGCTTTGACGGAGCGTTGAAAATCGGTCACTTCCTCGGGCCGTTCATCGATCAGCAGCACCATCACGTAAACCTCAGGATGATTGGCCGTGACGGCATTGGCGATTTGCTTGAGAATGGTCGTCTTGCCCGTGCGCGGCGGGGCCACGATCAATCCGCGCGTGCCTTTGCCGATGGGCGTGACCAGATCAATGATGCGGGTCTCCAGCAAATCTGGCGACGTTTCCAAGTTGATCTTTTCGATCGGATCAATGGTGGTCAGGTTCTCAAAGCGGACCGCCTTGGTGTAATCGGCAAAAGGGAGGTCGTTGACTTTGTCCACCGCTTTAAGCTGGGGGCTGTTGCCGCGATGGGGCGGCTGGGTCTCGCCGGCCACCAGGCAGCCTTCGCGCAGGAAACTCCGCTTGATGGTGTCGGGCGTGACAAAAATATCAGTCGGCTTGGGATGGTAATTGTTCTCGCGGGTGCGGAGAAAACCAAATCCCTTTTCAGAGATTTCAAGATAGCCCGCTCCGTAGTCGGCGGGTGTGGCGCTGGGCGCTGTACTCATAAAATGATTTTGTAAAGCAAACGTGTTGCGGGCCTTGCCTGAACTGCCCCGAAAAATCAATGTCGTTCAGAACTTAGAATTTTGGAGGACCGTTGTGCCAGGGAAGCCACTGGCTCAAACACTCGGTCAGACCTTCAACGCGTCAAATTTATGCCATAACGATATTATTGCAAATACTTTTTTTAGGCTCCCACTTCGGCCCGCGCTTCCGCCGCCAGAGGCGTGCTCAAATAGCGTTCTCCCGTCGAGCACGCCACCGTGACAATCATTTTGCCCTTATTCTCCGGCCGCTGGGCCACCTGGATGGCCGCCACCACGTTGGCCCCGGTCGAAATCCCCACCAGCAATCCCTCCTCCTTGGCCAGCCGCCGCGCCATCGCGAATGATTCGTCATTGGTCACTTGCACGCACTCCACGATCTGCGGATGGCCTTTGCTGTCTTTAAGATGCAGGTTCTTCGGAATGAATCCGGCGCCGGTGCCTTGGATTTTGTGCGGGCCGGGTTTCAACGGCTGGCCGGCCAGGCACTGCGAGATGACGGGCGAATCCTTCGGCTCCGCCGCGATGGCCTGGAAGGACGCCTTGCGGGCCTTGATGACCTCAACGCATCCGGTGATCGTTCCGCCGGTGCCGACGGCCGACACCAAAATGTCCACCTTGCCATCGGTGTCCTGCCAAATTTCCTCCGCCGTTGTTCTGCGATGGATTTCCGGGTTGGCCGGGTTTTCGAACTGCTGGGGAATCCAGGCATTGGGAGTCTCGCGCGCCAATTGTTCCGCCTTGGCGATGGAACCCTTCATTCCTTCCGAGCCGGGCGTGAGCACCACCCTTGCGCCCAGCATGGCCAGCAGCGTCCGCCGCTCCACGGACATTGTGTCGGGCATCGTCAAGATCAATTTATAACCCTTGGCCGCCGCGACGAACGCCAGCGCGATGCCCGTATTGCCGCTCGTCGGCTCGATGATGACGGTGTCCTTCTTGAGCACGCCGCGCCGTTCGGCATCTTCGATCATGGCCATGCCGATGCGGTCTTTGACACTGCCCAGCGGATTAAAAAATTCGCACTTCAGCAGAATGGTGGCGTTTAGGCCGGCTGTGACGCGATTAAGGCGGACCAGGGGAGTGCGGCCAACCGTTTCAACAATATTATTAAAAATTCGTGCCATGGGAACAAGCGTATTTATGTTTCAAGGTTCGCAAAGATGATGTCCGACCCGCCCGCAACGGCAAGACAATTTTGGCGCGGCAAATTTTCGCGGCGCCAGGGTGGCGCCCCCGCCCGGAATTGAACCGGGATCTACCGCTTAGGAGGCGGTAGCTCTATCCATTTGAGCTACGGGAGCGACCCGCGCGGCCATCAGGATACCAGTTCATCCGCCATTGACAAGCGGCCGCGGACAAAGCGCCCGGAAGTTGCAATCGTTAGAGCGCGGGGCTTTTCCCCTGTTCGGCCTCGCGGGGAACATCGACGGCTCCCGGTTCGGTTTCATCCGCGGGTTGGACCAGCCGGCCGAAGCGCGGAATCTCCGGCCAAATCCAGGCCACCGCGCCCACTACCAGGATCGTCGCGATCCCGCCGGAAACGACTGAAAAGACCGGGCCGAAATAATTGGCGGCCAGGCCGGACTCGAATCCGCCCAGTTCGTTGGAGGTTCCGATGAAAAGGTTGTTGACGGAGGAGACGCGGCCGCGCATCGAGTCCGGCGTCAAAAGCTGCACCAGCGTGTGGCGGACGATGACGCTGACGTTATCCACAAAGCCGCAGATGAAAAGCATCAGCAACGACAGCCAGAACACCTTCGAATAACCAAAGCCGACCGTCGCCAGCCCAAAAATCGTCACGGCCCAGATGAGCGAGCGCCCGGCTTTCTGCATCGGCGGCCGGTGCGCCATGATCATCGCGCACAGCATCGAGCCGACCGGCAGGGCTGCCTGCAAAAGGCCCAATCCGCGCGGCCCGACGCGCAGAATGTCCTTCGCGTAAACGGGCAGCAGGGCCGTGGCCCCGCCAAAAAGAACGGCGAACAAATCGAGCGTGATCGCGGCCAGAATAATCCGGTGCCTGAAGACGAAGCGGAACCCTCCCAGGAGCGTGTCCCGGGAAAATGGCTCCTTGGGCGCCGGTTTGCTGTGGGCGCGCACCAGGCATATCAGTGACAAACAAACGATGCCGGACAGCGAGGTCAGCAGATAAACCAGGACGGCCGCGTTGTGGCTTAAGGCGATCAATGCTCCGCCGGCAGCCGGGCCGGCCACGGCCGAGAATTGAAAGGTGCTGGAAGACCACGTCACGGCCAGCGGAAATTCCTGGCGGGCGACCAATTGCGGAAGGAACGAGGCGCTGGCGGACCACAAAAAAGTTCGCGCCACGCCCGCCATCAACAGGCAAATGTACATCCAGATGACCGGCTCCTGTTTCCAGGAAATATATGCAAGGCCGAGCGAGGTGCAGGCCAGCACGCCCTGCATGTAAATGATGATGCGTTTGCGTTCGCGCGTGTCGGCCATGTGCCCGGCGGGCAGGGTCGTCAGCACCATCGGGATGAAAGCCGTCAGGCCCACCAGTCCCAGCAGCAGCGAGGAATGCGTCCGGTCATAAATTTCCCAGCCCACCGCTACTGTCAACATTTGCTGGCCGAAGGACGCGACGAAGCGGCCCAGCAAGTAAAATAAAAAGTCCTTATTCCGCAGGATCGCGTACGGGCTTGAAACGCGCTCCATTACACTTCGATCCTTCCCTCGAACACAAACTCAGCCGGGCCGGTCAGGCCGGGGTTGGAAAATTGGCCGTTGGCGCGCTCAAAGCTGACCTCCAGCGCGTCGCCGCTTTGAACCTGGACGCGAATCGGCGAAGGGAATCCGCGCAGTTCCGCCGTGATTAAAGAGGATGCCGTGACCCCGGTGCCGCAAGCCAGCGTCTCCCCTTCGACGCCACGTTCGTAGGTGCGAACGCGGATGTGCCCAGGCCCCAACTCTTGCACGAAATTGACGTTCGTGCCGCGCGGCGCGAAGTGCGGATGATTCCGAATCTCCGCGCCCAGCGGCAGGACCATCGCCTTGTCCGCGTCCTGCACGAAAAGGACCGCGTGCGGCACGCCAGTGTTGACCGAATGGATCTCAGCCGCGCCGCTGCTCAATGCAATGGGCTGGCGCATGCGCAAATCCTGGGGCGGCGTCAAATTGACAGTGACCGCATCGCCGCGGAAACGGGCCGTGATCACACCGGCGCGGGTTTCAAAAGAAAGCGAACCGTTCGCGCCGGTCAACCTCCGCACGAAGCGGGCAAAGCAGCGCGCGCCGTTGCCGCACATTTCCGCGTTGCTGCCGTCGCTATTGTAAAAGTCCCAGGCCCAATCGGCCTTGCCGGACTGGCACGGTTCCAGAAGGATCACGCCATCGGCGCCGATGCCCTTGTGGCGGTCGCACAGTCGGACAATCTGCGGCGGCTTCAAGTGAATCTGGCAGGAACGATTGTCAATAAAGATGAAATCATTCCCCGCGCCGTTCATTTTGACGAAATCTATGACCACGCAAGGAATCTAACCCGCTGCGGCGGCGGGTTCCAAGAAAGATTTCACTCGGTCATCGGGACGGGTAAGCGCCGCGAGTCCCACTTGTTTTCAGCGGTCGCGGCGTCCCATTAACGGCCCTATTGCGGCGCCGGCCCCAGCGCCACCTGGCCCAGCCCGTCGATGCGAATCCATTTGGCGAAGGCGGCCCGGACCTCCGGCGCGGTCAACTCCATGTAGCGGCGCGCCGCGCGCATCTGCTCATCCAGCGGTTCGCCATGCGTGCAGAGGTAGAGCCATTCCTGGGCGATGCGCTCGACGCTGGCTTCCGCCAGCGTCATGTTCCGCAGCAGCAATCCCTTGGCTTGGCGCAATTCCTCGGGCGTCACGTCATGTTCCTGCATGGCTTTCAAATTGCTGGCGATGATCGCGCGCGCTTTGCCGGCCTTGGGCGGATCGCAGCCGTAACTCACTTTGTAAATCGAACGGGTCTGGCCAAATTGAAACGACGAATCCACGAAATAGACCAGGCCGGACTCCGTCCGCAAATCGCGATAGAGTCGCGACGAATCCAGCCCGCCGCCCAAAACGTGGTTGCCCAATTCCAGCGCGTAACGGTCGGGATTGCTTAGCGTTAGCCCGACCGTCTCGTTCAGGTCAATGTCATCCTGCACGCGGCTGGAGTCGGGCACGGTCGTCGTCCAGGCATCGTTGGGCGGGACGGCGGGCCAAAGCGTGGGGGGTTGCGAACCGGTGGCGCGCCAGCCGCCAAAATACTTTTCGATGACCTGCCTCGCGCGCGCGGGCGTGACGTTGCCGGTGACGACAATCGTGGCCAGGTCCGGGCGGAAGACCGTGTCATAATAATGAGTGACGTCCGCGATCGTCAGACTCTTGATGGATTCCGGCGTGGCCTGGCGCTGGGCCGGGTCCGCGGCGGGAAACAATCCTTTGGCGACGGCGCGTTCCTGCAAGTAGCTGGGGCTTTCCAATTGCCCCGAGATTTCCGCCGCCAAAGTCGGTTGCAGGATGGAAAAGGCCTTCTCCGGCAGCGCGGGCGAGAGTTCGTTGCCGGCCAGCAGTTCCACCCCGCGCTCAAAATTCTCTGACAATACTTGCAATGAAAAATCCGTGCCCGCCGATTCATCGGCCGCGATGTTGTCCAGCGCCTCCTGAAAGGCGACGCGCCCCAGCGTCTTGGTGCCAAATGAGAAAAGCTGGCCCAGCATCATGTCCACCCCTTCCTTCCCTTTGTCTGTTTCGACGTCCGCGATGTTCTTAATCCGGCCATACACGCTCACACTGTCGCTGACGGATTCCGGCTGGACGATCAGCTTCAAGCCGTTGGGCAAAATGTTCACCACTGGGTGCAAAGTAGAGCGGGGCAGGTCCAGCCGTTTGATGGCCTTTGCCGCCCATTCGGGAAGCGGCACGGGCTTGGTCGTGGCGGGCGCGAAAGACTCCTTTCCGCCGAAGCCTTTTTCCGAGACCGGCTTGTCGGAAGGACGGGGCGAAAGAATAGACGTGATCGCATGATCGTTGTCCAAGTATTCGCGCGCGACGCGGTTGACATCGTTCACTGTCACTTTGCGAATGGCCTCCACGTCATCTTCCGGCGATTGGCGGCCCTCGATGGCGACGGCTTGCGACCACGCCATGGCCAAGCCAGCCACGGAATTCTTCTGGAACTCCAGGCTGGCGACTTCGCGCCGTTTGGCTGCTTCCACCAAATCCGGAGGGAGGCCGTTCTTCAAAGCATCGCCGAGAATGGCGGACATTTGTGAAACCAGATTGTCCGCGTCCGCCCCGGCGGGAAATTGGGCCGCGGCGTAGCCCAATCCGGCGCGGGTCAGAGAATCGTAGGAAAAGCTGGCCGAGAGCGCCTTGCCCTCCGGCACCAGGCTGTAAAGCCGGCCGCGCTGGCTGCTGAGCGCGTCGGACAATACTTGCATGGCCCCAAAGTCCGGGCTGTCGCTCCCCGGCACGCGAAAAGCAATGACCGCCATGCCGCTGGGCTGGTCGGTGTCCAGCCGGATGGTCTTAGGCGTGACGGGCTGAAAGGTGAAGGATGGCCGTTCGGGAAGCTGGCCGCGCGGGATGCCGGCGAAAAGTTTCCGCACTTCCGCCAAAGTTCTGGCTGGCTGCACGTCGCCGCATATGACCAGCACGGCATTGTTGGGCACGTACCAAGTGTCATGGAATTGCTTGAGCATGGCTCCGGTCGTTTTGTCAAATGACGGTCGCGAACCGAGCGCGTCCCAGGCGTAGGGCGTCCCTTGGAAGAATTGCGCGAGCAAATTGGTGTAAAAAACATAATCCGGATTCGAAAGATCAGAGGCCACTTCCTGTTCAATCGCCCCGCGCTCCTGGTCCCACGAGGGTTCCGTGTCGTCGATGCCGCGCAGGCGGATCGATTCGACGTGCAGGGCAAGATCAAGGTCTTCGACCGGCGCGGTGAAAAAATACTGGGTCGCCATTTGCTGCGTGTCGGCGTTGTTGTCGCCGCCCATGCCGGCGCTGATGTTGGCCAATTGTTCGGCGCTCAGGCCGGGGCTGCCGCGGAACATCATGTGTTCGGTGGCGTGGGCCATGCCGGGAAAACCAGGCGGGGCTTCATCCGAGCCAACCTGGTAATTGATCATCGTCGTGACAACCGGCGCGAGCGGATTGCGGACAATGACCACGCGCATCCCGTTGGGCAGTTCATCGCGCCAGACGGATTGGGCCGAACTGCCGGCCGGCGGAACGGAGGCCGTTTGCGGTTCCTTCGTGCCGCAGCCAAAAAAAGCAATACAGGCCATCGGGGCCAGCCATTTCCACGAGTCCTTTATTTCCATGAAAGCAGCGTATCACGCGCGGACAAAAAGAAAAGAAAGAGGACTCCGCCTCTCTGTCCTAATAAATAGTGGGACAAAAACAGCCGCGCACGCTTGACAAAACGCACGGCGGCGCGCATCGTGTTAAAACGATATGACAAATCTTCCCGAACTGAGCGTTAAACAATTGCGCCGCGCCGTTGCTCTTAGAGAAAAAATCGAATCCCTGGAAGCGAAAATCACCTCCATTATGGGAGAATCAGGCGGCAGCCGGGCAGGCGCGCGGGAAAAAGCGGGCCAGCCAAAACGCAAAGTGAGCGCGGCGACAAGGGCCAAGCTTGCCGCCAAAGCCAAGGTTCGTTGGGCCTCGGCCAAAGCGGCCGGAAGATCAAAGCTGTAACGAGCGGCCGGCCCTTCCGCTCTTAGCGCAAGAAGAAGCAAATCGAGGACGCCGCGATGGCCGCTCCGGCCCATCGCAACATGCGCGGCTCTTTTTGCAAACCAAGGCCGGCGGCCATGCCCAGCCCATGCAACAGGGCGGTGGCCAGAATGAACCCGAGGCTGAACGGAATCGCGCTGGCAGCGGCTGGCATTTCATGGCCGTGCGCGTATCCGTGAAAAAGAGCGAAGACGCCCACGATCACCATGCTCAGGCTCGGCGTAAACCGCGTCGTCGTGGCCACCAAAGCGCCCAGCGCCAAAACAGAGAGGGCGATGGCCCATTCCGCTCCCGGCAGATACACTCCGGCCACGCCCAAAATTCCGCCCAGCAGCATGACGCTGACAAAGGTCAATGGAATAAGCCAAAGCGCCCGCCCGCGATGCTGTGCCGCCCAAAGGCCGACGGCCACCATGGCCAGCAAATGGTCCATGCCCGTCAATGGATGAAGCACGCCATCCTGAAACCCGTGAGGGCTTCCGAAAATTATGTGAGCGGAGGCCAGGTTGGGAACCAGCATCAGCAGGCCGAGAGCAAGCAGCGATTTCGACAGTTTCATTTTCATAAATTGTATGCGTCGTCCAAAACTCTTGATGCGTTCTAGCATAGGCCACCCAGCCGCGCAACGTCAATCGTGGATTATGTCGGCGGGAGTTCAAAAGGAGAATTCTGCGCGAGTTCAAAAGGAGAAAGTTTCAAAGAGAGTAATTTGCCAGAATTTCAGGCCAGTTGTTTTCCGGCGGAAGTGGCGGCTGGGCCACGGCCCAGAATTGACGCGAGGGGTGATGGATCAGAGTCACCGCAGCGCGCTGGGTAGGCGCAATGGCCCAACTGCGGCCTAAAAAGTCGATTTGGAAATCGGCGTTGACCCGTCTGCGCAAATGGAGCGCCAGATGGAGGTCCAGCAGGGTGCGGGGCGGGCAAGGTCGCGTGGCGGTGCGTTTTTCTTCCAGGGCCTTGTCCCAAGCCGCATTGGGGCTGGAGCCGGTGGTTCGGCAGACGGTCGCGTTTTGGCGGACGACTTCGCGCTCCAAGATAACTTGAGCGGCCGGGTAATCGCGCACCTGTTCGTAAGCCAGCAAGGCCACCAAGCGCTGCTGAAGCGTTCCAAAGCGGCGTTCTATTTTGCCTTTGGCCTGCGGGCTGGGAGCCACCAGATGGGTCACCCCGATGGCGGAGAAAGCGCGTTGGAACTCCGAACAAGGATCGCGATCATCGGACATGGAATCATGGCCAAAAAGGCTCCGGCCATCGGCATAGACCACCAGAGGCAGGCAGTGCTGGAGAAAGAGACGCCGAAAATGCTCGAAGTGATTCCACGTCGTGTCGGTGGGAACGAAGACCGCTCCCAAAAGCTTTCGTGAATGATCATCGACCGTTAAGAGCAGCGTTTGTTTGCCCGGGGCTGGCCACCACTGATGGATGGAGGAATCGTGCTGCCAGAGTTCGCTCAGGCGCGAGCGTTCCCATCGGCGGCGGGCTTTGGGGCGCGGTTCCGGCTGGCCGACGAGACGGGGGAAATGCGCCCGGACAAAAGCGGCGACCGATTGGCGATGGCGCTTGAAACCGAAGCGGGTGGCCAGTTCATCGGCCGCCAGTTGAAAGTTGGGTGGTTTTTGTAGCGGTATAAAATCCTTCAGAAATTGGGTGGCTTCCGGCGGCCAATCGGGCCAGTGGTCGCCTCCGGAAAGCCGGGCGCTGAACTCAGAACGGTCTTGGATCCAGCGAGTGCGCAGCCTGTAAAGATGCGCCTGGCTGATCCGAAGGTGACGACAGGCGTCGAGGCCGTCGATTTGCCCGTCGTTGAACTGTTGGAGGATATGTTGGAGAAACGGTTTGGAGAGGCGCCCAGCCAATTGTTTTTTTCACAATCCAGAGTGAAACAACCCGCCGCCCCTTGGTCGAGGATTTTCGTCGGCCTTCGCTACGCTCCGGCCTCCTCAAATCCTCGACCAAGGGGCGATTCCTCCACTCCCAACAGCTTTCTCCTTTTGAACTCCCGCCATTCTCCTTTTGTTCCCGCCCCAACACGTCAATCGTGGATTAAGGAGTCGGCTGGACTAGTTGCACGCGATAAAAGCGCTGCCCCGCTTGCATGGAATCAGCGGCGCTCGTGGTGAGATTCGTCGCTGTCACAGGAATGCCCAAGTCCGCCCAGCTTGCCGGATCGAGCGATGGGGTGGATTGCAATTGATAGGCCGCTCCCGGATCACTCGTCCATGTCAAGTCGACGTTGCCCGCATTCGAAGTTTCTGAGACAAACACCGGCGGGCCAGTTGGCTGCGCGTTCATTCGGAAAAACGAGCCTAATCCGCCGAAGCCTCCTTGATAAGTCGTCCCATAAAAAACACCGGGGCGACCAGTGAACCGAACGGCCCAAAGCCAACGTTCGTTGGAAAATCATACATGACATAAACCAGCCCGCCGGTCGTGATCTTGAAGATTGAGCCGGCCCCAAGGCCGCCGTTCTCCGTAACGCCGTAGATATTGCCCTCCGTCGATTGAGTCAGCCGCGCAAACTCAAAATCCTGCGAACGAGTCGGGCCGGTGAAGGAATAAAGGCTCGTGAATTGCCCGGCGGGGGTGATTTTAAACACGGTCCCAAGATTATTGCTGCCGCCAAACGACGCGGTGCCGTAGAAGTTGCCATCGGCGGCGAGCAGGAGGGGATCCGTTGGCCCCGCGTCTCCGGGATAATCGAATATGTGGAGATAAGAAAAGTCTCCCTGCGGCGTGACGGTGAAAATCGTGCCGTCCCCCGTGCTGCCATTTGTGCTGCCGTACAAGGATGAAGCATAAAAATTCCCGTTCGAGCCGAGCGTCAGCGGAGAGGCGGCCAGAAGCCCGGAGCCGGGAAGCGTTCCCGTGCCAGGCATTTGGCAGACGATATGAAAGTCTCCATTGCTCGAAATGGAAAAGAGGGTGCCTCCATTATCGTTGGCGCCGCCTTTGGTGCATGTTCCATAGAACACGCCAGGTGTCACTTCTATCATGCCGCCGTTCGGGGCCGCCCTGGTAAGGGCTGTCATAGACCGAACCGTTGAATGTGAAAAGCGTTGTTTCGACGCCGTTGGTATAATTGCCAAATGAATAAAGCGTCGTCACCAAGACTCCGCCCTGAACATCAACGATAGTGCAAGCCAGGATGGCCGCCAGCATCCATGCTGATCTCGGCCGCATTGCGCACGACAAGAATGTTTTCATTTGAGTAAGAGTAATTCGGTTTTGGACACGCTATGCTGGCGCACCTGCCGCGAAAGCGCATGCAGAAGCATGGTCTGTTGCAGACGCGAAGAATCGGTTTGCGCCCGCGCGGGGAACCCGCTTAATCTGTTCTCCATGCTGCAAACTTTGGAAAGCCGCGAAGCGCAGGACGCCGCCCCTTCCTTTTCAGCGCGGTATCTGGAGGCCTTTCGCTTCATGCTTCTGTCCAGGGTGCTGGATGAGAAAATGGCCGGCCTCTACCGGGCGGGGAAAATTCAGGGCGGAGTTTTTCTTGGCCGCGGCCAGGAGGCGTTGAGCGTCTCGACGGCCCTGGCCTTGCGCAAAGGGGACATTTTCTCCCCGCTCATCCGCGATGGCGCCGGGCGCCTGGCCTTTGGCGAGCCAGCGCTTGATGCCGTGCGCACCTACCTCGGCTCGGCCCTCGGCCCGATGCGCGGGCGCGATGGCAATGTGCATCGCGGGCGGCCGCGCGAAGGGCTTTTGCCCATGATCAGCCATTTGGGAGCAATGATTTCGGTCGTCAACGGCGCCTTGATGGCCCGGCGGATGAAAAAGATGGAAGGCTCCGTGGGCGCTGCCTCTATTGGCGATGGGGCGACCTCGACCGGCGCCTTTCACGAGGCCCTCAACCAGGCGGCTGTCGAACGGCTTCCTTTGGTGCTGGTGGTGGCCAACAATCGTTACGCTTATTCCACCCCAAACGAGCGCCAGTTCGCCTGCGAAGACTTGACGCAAAAGGCGGCCGGCTACGGCGTCACGCCGCGCCAAGTGGATGGCACGGATTTGGAGGCTTGTCTGCGCGTCCTGGCTGATGCGGTGGGCGCCGCGCGCGCGGGCGGGGGGCCGCAATTCGTGGTCGCGCGCATGCTCCGCCTGTGCGGGCACGGCGAGCATGACGATCCCACCTACATTGACGCGCAGCTTAAGAAATCTCCGCTGGGGCGCGATTGCCTCAAAGTCGCCGAAGAGCGCCTGCTGCGCGAAGGGTGGGCTGATGCCGAAGCCATCGCCGCGCTCCGCCGCCAGGTCGCTCAGGAAGTTGATGAAGCCGTCGCCACCGCGCAACGCGAGCCGCCGCCCGATCCTTACAAGGAAAATTGGAGCGCGCTTTCGTCCAAACATTTGACAGAGGTCTTCGAAACCCTCCCGCCGGCGCCACAGCCATGAGCGTTACCTATTTGGAAGCCATTCGCGCCGCGCAGGCCAAAGCCCTGGCCGATGACGAGCGCGTTTTCATTTACGGCCAGGATGTTGGGGCGTTCGGCGGCGCGTTCAAGGCAACCAAGAACCTGGCCCAGGAATTCCCGGGGCGGGTCATCGATGCGCCAATCAGCGAAGACGCGATCGTGGGCGCGGCCATCGGCGCGGCCATCGAGGGGATGCGCCCGATCATCGAGATGCAATACGCGGATTTTTCCACGCCGGGGTTGAATCAAATTATCAACCAGGCGGCCACACTTTTCTGGCGCACGCAGGTGCCGTGTCCGATCACCATTAGGCTGCCCTCCGGCGGCACCTCCGGTGCGGGGCCGTTTCACAGTCAGAGCATGGAGTCTCTTTACGCGCATTATCCGGGATTGATTGTGATGACGCCCGCCACGGTCGAGGATGCCTACAGCATGTTGCTGGAGGCGGTTGCAATTGATGACCCGGTCATCTTCTGCGAGCACAAACGGCTTTATTCCCATCTCAAAGCGCCCGCGCTTCCCTCCGAAGCCCTCGCCGTCGGCAAGGCCCGCATCGCAAGGCCCGGACGCGATCTGACCATCGTGGCTTACAGCGCGATGGTGCAGGACGCGCTGGCAGCGGCCGAGGAATTGGCGGCCGAAGGCTCCGAAATCGAGGTGGTGGATTTGCGCACGATTAAACCATTGGACACGGATACCGTCATGGCTTCGGTCGCCCGCACGGGGCGCCTGCTTTGCGTCGGAGAATCTTTCCCGTGGGGTGGCGTGACGGCGGAAGTTGTCGCGCGCGTGGCGGCGGAAGGTTTTGGGCTGCTGGACGCCCCGCCGCAGCGCCTCAACGCCAAGGACACTCCCATTCCCTTCCATCCGCATCTGTGGCTGGTGCATCGCCCGACGGCGCAGAGCGTCTGCGCGGCCGCGCGCAATTTGCTGGAAATGTAACATGAACCAACTGCCGATCATCATGCCGCAATTGGGCGAATCCATCGCCGAGGCGACCATCGTCAATTATTTGGTCAAGCCCGGCGAGGTCGTGGCTGCCTACCAGGATGTCATCGAAGTGGAAACCAACAAGGCCACCATGAATGTGGCCGCGCCCTGCGGCGGCAAAGTTGTCAATATTACGGCCAAATTGTCCGAGAGCTATCCGGTGGGGGCGGTGCTGGGCTACATCGAATTATCGCCCCAGGAAGCGCAACGCCTGGGCTTGGATGGCGAAAAGCAGGAGGAGGCCGCGCCCGCGCCAATTCAAAGCGGCGAAAGCATCGGCATCGAAACCCGCCCGGCCGTGCAGCCGATGGTGCGGGGATTGCCTGTGCCGGCCCACGCGGCGGGGGCCAGTTACATGTCGCCGCGCATGAAAGCGCGCATGAACGAATTGGGCCTGCACGCGGCCGATCTGGCCGGCTTGTCTGGCAGCGGCGCGGCGGGGCGGGTCACCATCCAGGACTTTGAAAATTTTCTCGCTCATCTTGACACCAACAAATTGTCCAACGCCTCCAGCATGCGCGTGGCCGTGGCCGACGCCATGCGGCGAAGCTGGACGCGCCCGCTGGCGACGGTTGCGCTGCCGTGCTCGCTGGAGCCGATGCTGGCACACCGCAAAGCCAGCCAGTCGAAGATCGGCCCCGCGCTTTACGCCTTGCGCGCTCTTGGCCTGGCCCTGGCCGAGAACAGCGCCCCGGCCGGCCGGCTGGTCGGCAACAAGATCGTTCATCCGCCTTCCATCGACGTCGGCTTCGCGGTGGAAGCCGAGGACGGCGTTCTCGTGCCGGTGCTGCGGGACGTCGATGTGCGGCCGCTCTCGACGCTGGGAGAGCGCTACAACGAACTGGTCGAATTGGCGCGCGAACGCCGCCTGCCGCCAGACGCCACCGGCGGCTCCATCGCCACCGTCACGAACTTCGGAACGTTCGGTTTGACATGGGCCACGCCCATTCCGCTGCCGGAACAAACCCTCGTGCTGGGCCTGGGCGCGGGCCGGAAAGTGCCGTCGTGGGATGCCCAAAGAAATCAATTCGTGCCCGTAATTGAAGCGAATTTGACCTTGAGCTTCGATCATCGCGTGCTGGACGGCGGGGCGGCGGGGCGGCTCCTCTCTCGTGTCGCGGCGCTGCTGCAAACCCCGGAGAAACTTTAGGATTCCATGCTCTTTGGCGCTCATTGCTCAACCGCCGGCGGATTTTACAAGGCGCTCGAACGCGCCGAAAAAATCGAAGCGGATGTTTGCCAAATATTCGTCAAGAATAACATGCAATGGTCCGGCCGGCTGCCGGCGCCGGAGGAAGCCCGGCGTTTCGCCGGTGAGTGGAAACGGCTGAAGCTGGCGGAAGTCTTTGGCCACACCGGATATTTGATCAATCTGGGCGCGCCGCCATCGCCTAATCGGGAAAAATCAGTGCGGTCGCTCATCGAGGAAATCACGTATGCCGGCGCGCTGGGACTGCCGTTCCTGGTGCTGCATCCCGGCGCGCATTTAGGCGCGGGCGAAGAGGCCGGCCTGGGGCAGATCGCGGCCGGATTGGACGAAGTGACGAGCGCCACCAAACAATCGAAGGTGCGCATCGCCTTGGAAAACACCGCCGGGCAGGGAAGCTGCCTGGGCCACAAACTGGAGCATTTGGCGGCCATTTACGACCGCGTGAAAAATCCGGAGCGGCTGGCTCTTTGTATTGACACATGCCATTTGTTCGCCTCTGGTTATGACATTCGCACCCCGGCCGGGTGGGACGGCGCCATCGCCCAATTGGACAAATTGCTGGGGTGCAAGCAGATTGCCGCCTTTCATCTGAACGATTCCAAGCCCGGTCTCAACTCGCGCGTGGACCGCCACGATCACATCGGAAAAGGCCAGATTGGTTTGGAGGCGTTTCGCTACATCGTCAACGACGCGCGGTTTAAAAAGACGCCCGGCTGCCTGGAAACCCATAAGTCCGAAGACCTGCACGAGGACGTGGAGAATCTGGCCGCGCTGAGATCGCTGGCGCGGAAAAATTAGGCCGGGATGATGCAATGGGGAAGGAAGTGATTGCGCGGCAGATTTTTGGGCAAGGCGAGGAGTGAGGAGCGCGCATATCCGAGAGCGATGTGAAGCGGGAACGACGAAGTCCTTGCGCTAAAAGATCAAGCAAGCGCTTCCTTCCCAACTGCATCGTTCCGGCTAAGCCAGCGCGACAAAATTCTTGAGCAACCGCAATCCCACCTCCTGGCTTTTTTCCGGGTGGAATTGCGTGGCATAAACGTTGCCGCGCCAGACGGCTGATGCGAACGGTTCGCCGTAAGTAGTCTCCGTGGCGACGACGGAAGGATCCGAAGGCTTTGGAAAATAGCTGTGGACGAAATAAACAAAACTGCCTGAAGGGATTCCCGCGAAAATTGGGCAATCGGGCTGGATGACATTGAGTTGGTTCCAGCCGATCTGCGGCACTTTGACACCAGTTTTGCCCGAGAATCGCACGACCTTGCCGGAAAAGACCTTCAGCCCCGCGGCGCAACTGTTAAACTCCTCGCTTTTCTCAAAGAGCGCCTGATAGCCCACGCAAATGCCAAGAAACGGGCGGCCTGTTTTGATGAACTCCCGCACGGCTTCGAGCAATTCCTGCTTGCGCATCGCCTGCATGCAATCGTCGAACGCGCCAACGCCTGGCAGCACCATCGCGCGCGCGCCGTTGATTTCCTCGGGCCGGCGCGCCACGCGCACGTCGGCGCCGACTTTGAGCAGCGCCTTCTGCGCGCTGCGCAAATTGCCCGAATCATAATCAATCAATGCGATCACAGCGGCACAAGCTAACACCGGCCAGCCGCCGGTCAATGGCGCGGCAATTCCGTGAGCGCGCCCGCCAGCAATTTCCATTGCGCGGCGCTATTGTATAACTGCGAGGAAATCCGCAGCAGCCGTTTCGGAAACGTTGGCCACGGGATGACCGGCACTTCGATGCCGTGCCGCTCCAGCAACCGGTCCTGCAACGGGTCGATATAAAGCGGCGGCCCGGCCCGCTCGTCCTCACGCGAGTCCGGCAACTGCACAGAAGCCATTGAGCCGATGTATTCGGCGGGGCAGGGCGGCGCGATTTCCAACGCTTGGCATAAAATGTCTCTTCCTTCCACCGCCAGGGCGTGATTGCGCGCCATGATTTCCTGCCAACCGCCTGGAACTAGATTCGCCAGGCAGCGGAGCGACTCCGGCACGCTCAGGCAGGCCGTGGGGTCGAGCGTGCCCGTCCAGCCAAATTCAATCAGAAAACGCGTCCGGTCCTTGCGCGGTGAAGTCAATCCGTGGCTGATCGAGAGCGGATGAATCAGTTGTTGACGGTCGGCGCGGACGTGCAGAAACCCGGCCGTTTTTGGTGCGCACAGCCATTTGTGGCAGTTGCCGGTGTAATAGGCGGCGCCCAGTTTATCAAGGTGCAGCGGAACCATCCCCGGCCCGTGCGCGCCATCAACCAGCGTGTCCACTCCGCGCGCGGCCAGTTCCGGGATTAGCCGCTCAATGGGCAGGATGACACCCGTCTGGCTGGTTACGTGGTCAATCAGAGCCAGGCGGGTGCGCTGCGTGACGCATCCCAGAATGGCTTCCATCATTTGCTCCGCGGATTGAAATGGAAACGGCATCCGCGCCACCACAACTTTCGCGCCCGCGCGCGCGGCGGCGAATTCAAGCGCGTTGCGGCAGGCATTGTATTCATGGTCCGTAACCAGCCATTCCACCCCCGGCATGTAAGGCAGCGAGCGCAGAACCGTGTTGACGCCGCTGGTGGCGTTGGGAACAAAAACAATGTCCTGCGTCCGCGCGCCCGCGAAATCAGCCATCGCGGCCCGGGCGGAATCAAGCATCGGTTCCAAATCGCGCACCAGGAATTGGATAGGCTGCCGTTCCATGCGGTCGCGCAACGCGCGTTGAAACTCCAGCACTGGAAGCGGGCAACTGCCAAAAGACCCATGATTCAGAAAAGCAATTTTCGGATCCAGCGGCCAAATATCTCTCATGGCGGCAGATTATAAATGCCCGCGCGCAACAGCAAGGCGCTTTCGCGCGAACGGCTTCATTTGCCCTTTTTGGCGGGGTGAAGATAGGTGATGCCGGTCATTGTAAGCAGCGGCAAGACATGAGCCAGGTCTTTGCGGTCCACGACGACGACAAATGTGTTGCCAAGGGCGATCTGAGTGCGGTCGGTAATTTCATATTTTTCGCCATCAGCCATCCTGATTGCGAATGGGATGCCTTCATTGATGGCGATCTTGACTCGTTCCTTTGTGATCTTGCCGAAAGTTTGCGGGAGAGTCAAGGGATGGCCGCCGCCGGGGTGTGATTAAAAGTGCCGGTCAATTGGCGATGGATTGCCAGTAGGCGTCCCACCAATGATTGGCGCGGGCCACGCGCAGTTGGAGCATGCTTTGCAGGTTGCGTTCGGTCCACCAGGCGCCGGCGAGCTTGAGGCGGT
>DASXZY010000070.1:0-8294 GCA_036501625.1 Verrucomicrobiia bacterium | reverse complement strand
CATCACCAACCCCGGCCGCAGTCGCCGCGATTCCGGGGGGCGTGAGGCGGTCACGTGCCAGGATGACAACGGGAATACCGTCTATGCCGCAGTCGCCGCGATTCCGGGGGGCGTGAGGCGGAATTCGGCAGGTGCGGTCTGGCGCGGCCCCGCCATGCCGCAGTCGCCGCGATTCCGGGGGGCGTGAGGCGGATCGAGCGTGCGGTGGGCATCACAAAGATACCGGGCCGCAGTCGCCGCGATTCCGGGGGGCGTGAGGCGGACCTGGACAAGCTGTTGGTCGGTCGCCTCGTTTTGCCGCAGTCGCCGCGATTCCGGGGGGCGTGAGGCGGTCCTGCTGGGCCACGGTGCCGACGGCATCGGAGAGCCGCAGTCGCCGCGATTCCGGGGGGCGTGAGGCGGAAACGACCGCATCCCTCCTTCCACAAGCCACTCGAAATCAAGTGTCTAGGTCATCGCTGACATGTTGATAATAACGCACTTGCGTCATTTATCAAGGGTAAATTTCCGTAATTTTTCATTACCCGGTTTTACTCCTTTACTACGGCATTTGCTGGCATTTTTGCTGGCACTTTTCCGCATGGCGAAATCCCGCCGGCAATAGCCTCTGGAATGCAGTCAATACCAATAGCCAGTAGTCAAGTATAAACATGGTAGAGTGCTGGAAAATCAGGCGGAAGGATGATGCGGCGTATCAGGCAAGAACCGGCGAACTCGATTCCACTTCGGTTTTCCGTGCGTTCTTCTTGCGCCAATGATCCAGCATGGCATCGGTGGCTCTGGACAGCCATTTGACATCCGAGCGCAGGGGTTCCAGAGAGGCCAGGGCGAAAAACTTGACGGCGTTGTCGCCGGGATGGCCGAGCGGCTTGAGAAATCCATTGGCCACCAAGACAGGAATGTCATGAGCCGCGAAGCCCAAGTACCAAGCCGCCTCCTCAACCGTCAAGCGGGCTGGAACGGCTTTGAGATTCAAGAATTTTTCCTTTTCAGGGTGCATGGTTTATCGTTCCCACGTTCGATATTCGCCGGGGTTCTTTCGCCATGATGAGCTTGAATGTTGCGCGGCCCGTTCCTCATCGCGCAGGCGCTCATCCAGGGAACGCATTCGATAGACGCGGCCTTTGACGACGCAGTAGGTTTGGGTTACGCGCATGAGGCCGTCTTCCAGTCCGACCCAACGGCCATCCGACAGGGCCACTCTCATCTTGCTGCCTTCGGTGATCCAGCCGATCATAAACACGTCGCTGTCAATAATAACATTGTTGCCTCCCGTGTTTGGCAGTCCGTTTTCAACGGCCACTCCTTGCAAGAGCGCGGGAATCGCCGCTGTGGGCGCTGCGGCTTGCGGTGCAGTCGCATTCCCGACCGGTCGCACGCCAGAAACCGCCGCCGGCTTCTTGCTGGCGGGCAATACGGAGCGCACCCACACGCCGCCCAGGCCACGAAACCCAAACACCGACACTGTGAGCAACACCGGCAGCAGCAGGAGCCAGCGCCAATGCAAGCCTTTGACCTTTGAACCTACATCCGCTTTGGCGGCCTCAATGCCGATGCCCGCCGCCGTGTTGTAGGTGGCCGCCAATTCGTAATCCATGCGGAAGTAACCCGAATACTGGCAAATCTGCCCTACTTGGCCGGTAAACGGCTCCGGGTAGGCGGCAAATCGGAATATTTTCGGAGCAGCGAAGGGACCAACCCTCTTCTTGCCGATGTTGACGACGTAAATGAACTCCTGGGTGAACGACCGGAACATCTTGTCCACGTTTTGCGGTTGCTGCGTGTAAACGTAGATGTCGTCGCCGAGCTTGCGATGCTGCGAGAGGTAAAAGGGAAATTCGTCCGGCGCATCGGCGAACTTGCGCACGTTGTAAAACAACTGGAGTTCGTCCAAGTGGTAGATGACGCCTTTGCCGGAGAACTTCCCGCCCTTCAGCCATTGGGAGAAGTCCAGGCAGACTGGATTGCGGTTGCCCTTCTCACGCTCGATGCGCAGAGCTTTCTCCGCCGCCTGATGCCGGACGCGATAGAACTCCGCCAGTTCATCCTCCTGCAAAATCCGAATGCGCGACGGCTCAAAGACCATCCCATCGGCGTCCGCCTCTTCGCCCGGCAACGCGGGCCGGAGATGATCGATCAGGCATACATTGTGAGTGGGATAGCGCCGGACCAAGAATTCGGACAACGCGGCCAAATTCACCGGCAGATTGGTGACGATGAGGCGGTCGTCATGCAAGAGTTGATCGACCATCGAAACGACGCCGCGATACGATTTGCCAGCCCCCACCTTCCCGCATACGAAATAGAGGCTCATGGTTCAGGATTGGCCCTTCCAATTTGTTTGGTGAAGCGCAGGGCCCAGGTGAAGCCGAAGAACGAAGCGAACATGCCAAACCCGGCCCAAAACCACTCCCAATTCACAGAAGGCCAGCCGTCCGGCGAAACGGGCGGGGCATTGTTAATCAGGGTCATCACGGTGCCGTTGGTCCCGCCGGTGAAGACCGTGTAATTGGCGTTGGTGCCCGAACCATCCAGAGAAAGCAACTGGCCGCCCAACTGCAAACCGCCCCCAGCAAGCACGGGCAGCCACAACGTGCCGCCCTGCCCAACGCCAACGACGAAGGAACCGCTCACGTTGCCGTAACTGTCCACCACGGCCACGGAGATGGAATTGCCCGTCAAATTGACGGGCGTCCAGGGAATGCCCGCCGACTCTGTTTGGGCCATGACAGCCGAAGCCGTTACTGTCAATAATATGAGAAGCGCCTTTTTCATGCCATCAAAGCCCTCACGATAGTGGCCGCCACCGTCACCACGCCGCTCAGAGCGAAACGGAATCCGATGTAATAGAGGGCGCTGGAAACGATGTAGCTCATCGGCATGAACTGATCAGCCAGCCACAGGGCCAAAGCGACCGACCGGCCCACGCCGTCGCCGGAGAATGGATTGATGGCCACTTGCTGCCACCACATCTGGCCTGTTTGTCCGACCGAAAACCAAGTCACCACGGCGAACGGCACCGCCACCATCGCCGCCACCAAGGCCACGACATAGACCGCCGCCAGCGGCCAGCCGATGCTGTTGCCCAAGACCATCAGCTTGGGAAACTGTCCTTGCGGCGCTTGCAACGCGCTCTGGGTTGCCTTCATACCATCGCGCATCACCAAGCCCACGAACCCCAAGCCCACCAGCCATTGCATGGCTCCGCGCAACCAACCCGCGAAGTCCGCCACGTCGGCGTTGTCCATCGGGTTGCAATCGATGGAGTAGCTTCCTACCACCGGCAGATCGAAACTGATGGTCAGCAAACTGCCGGGCGATCCGCCCACCGTCACCGCTTCTGCCGCTGTGGACGCGCTTTGGGAATAGCCCAATAACGACTGGTTCGCCGGCCCCGCCAAAGTGTTGCTGGCATAAGCGACCACACTCGCCGGATTGGTGGAATAAGCCTCAGTGTTCAAATTGGTGTAGGTCAGAGGCGCGGCGGTGTTCGACGCGATGGCCGTCGCCGAGGCTTCCAAATTTGTGTCAAATCCATTAGTGCGGGCCGTGTTGGAGGCAATCACCCCCAGCAGCCCAATGGCCGCCGCGTCGGGAAAATTCGTCGGCAAGTTGGTGACGCCCACATTACCCAGGCCGTTGGAACCAAACAGATTCGAGACGACCAAATTGGAAATGACCACATTGGCCGCGTTGGAATGAATGGCCTGCTCAATGCCCGAGGCGTTCAGTGCGTTCTGTTGTTCCAGGCCATAAACGCCATTGGCCACGATGGTCCCCACTCCAATCAAATCTTGGTTTAGCGCGGCGAAGCCTGTCCGGCCCGTGATGTCCAGCATGAGGCCGCCATTGGTCGGTCCGGCGGGCCAGATGATGCCATTGGTGCCCGATGGCGGCGGAGTCGCCCCAGTAATCGGAGGAGTGGACACATTGCCGGTCGTATTGTTGGGCGTGCTGCTCTGGGCCATTGAATCGCATACGGTGGGAGCGCCATTGCCGGAGATTTCCAGGCCGTCATTGCACAAATCGACGCAGCGCGGCCCGGCCCCTTGCAACTGCAAACCGCCGATGCTGCATGGCAACAGGCCGCCAGGAGCTTGCAGGGCGCAAAGAGTCCGAGGCGCATTGTTGGTTCCGTCATTGATGGTGCAGCAAACCCGCAATGTTTCACCGGGATAGACGGCCAGCCATTCATTGCCATCCCCGTCGGCGCTGGACCCTTGATCGCCATTGACGCTGATGCCCCCGCTGCAACCGGAGAAGTTTTGCGTGCCGGAACCGCCGGTGGCCTGGAACTGATAATACTGCGGATTGGAAGTGTTGTTATGGAGAGTGACACAGCCCGAATTGGTGAACTGTGGCGGCGGAGGAGGCGCGGGCAGGCTCCCGCCGCATCCACCAGACACGTTGTAAATGTAACAGCTAATGGCGTTAACACCATTGACGCCCATTTCGGCCGAGTAGTTGGCGGCGCATCCGCCGGGAATGAACTCAACCGAATAGGTCGGGTTGTTAGCCCCCTGGTAGACAAAAAGGTTTCCGGAGCCGCTGAACATTCCCAGGTAGGCATTGTTAAAGCCGACCGGCCAGGTCATGGTGGCGCTTGAACCCGCGGGAATAAGCGGGCCGTTCCAATTGATGTTCTCGGACATGGGACACAGCCCGCTCCGGGTAAATGAAGGAACAATCGGGCAGGCGCTCATGTTGTAAATGGTCAGAGTGCCCTGCGCGTAACACGACGCCCCAAGAATCAATAAGAAGCAAAGGCCCAGCGCTTTGGCCAGACCTTGACCGGACAGTGTTCGGATGCGTTTCATAGGTCAATACTTGAAGGTCCACATCAGCATGAAGCAAAGGATGGCTCCGGCCATAAAAGAGAGTAATGCGCTCATTGGTGGAGCGGCCCGCGCAGTTATTGGCCGCGCGGGCCTTTGGACTATTTGCCGGAGATCTTCTTGACGATCTTCAAGACCACCCAGAACCCGACGATGCCCACCATCAACGCCGCCACCGCCGTAAACACGGTCGTGGCCGTCGTGGTGATGGCGGATGGATCGGCGAACGTCGGCCCGCTTTGCGCGAGGGCCGAAGCCGCCCCGACCAAGGTGGCCGCCGCGATGGCCAGCCCCCTCTTGATTTTATTTCTGACTGTCTGCATTTTTCCTTTCGGTTGCTCCCAGCCGCTCTGGCGTAGATGACACGCCGGAAACAAACGGCCGGGGAAGTTGGCCTTCGCCGGACAACCGGCGAAGGTCTTTGGTTTATTTGGCGACCACGCCCACGATGCGCCCTCGCGCCCGCAGCTTGTTGCCGAAGGTCGTCAATTCCCTGATGCCCAGGTTGATGACCTTGTCTTGCAGCTTGCCGGCATGGGTGCCCTTTTCGTCCTCGCTCATGGCGTATTCGATGGGTTGCGCCAGCCGTTCGCCAGTGTCGCTTTGGTCCATCACGGTGATGATTTGCTGTTTCACCAAGCCCCGCTTGCCGGTATATTCGTCGGCGCGGTCGCTCAGTACCAGTGCTTTAATGGTCATGTGTTTTGCTTTCCTTTCTTGCTGGCGGTTTGTTTCGCGCGCTCACTGCCAGCCTGTGGCCGCGCGCGCCGCGCTTGGGGTTTGTTCCCAGCGTTGTGCGGCAAGACGTTGGGAAAAGCGTGTGTCAGAAAGAACCGGCAGGCGTTCCAGGCCTTGTCTCGCTCCAACCGTGTAATAACCAACCGAGGCGCGCCCATCTGCTTGAAGAGGCGCAAGCAGTTCTGATACATCCTTTGTTGGGTGACGAACTTCTCTATCGACGTAGGTATTTGTGTCTTCATTTTTTTCTTTCGGCCGGTCACTTCGTGTGACGAGGCTCTATCTGCGGGGAAAGTGGTCACCTTGGGGGCAGACAGCCGAAATGCAAACCGTTGAGGATGAAAGAGAAACAAAAAAGTGACCTGGTCACCCATTCGGTCACTTTTTACACTTTGCAGCTACCGAAACGGAACTTAAGGCAGCGAAGTCCCAAGTTAGCCGTTTTCGTCTTCCGGTTCGCCTTCGTGGGCAAGTTTCCACCGATCAATTCGCCGGGCGCGGGAGTCCGTCAGTTCATCCTCCATCCGCTCGAATTGAGTGGAATACGCGCGGAGTTTGGCCGGCGGCATTCCCAGCTTTTCTTCCAGAAACTTGAGGCGTTTCATTACCATCGTCTTTGAGCAGCCGCATTGGCTGGCAATTTGTCTGGAAGACATTCCCTCGATGCAATAGAGGCGGAAGACTTTCATCAAAGTGGCCTTTTTCAACCGGTGGCCGTCATCCAGCTTTTGGACGATGGCAAAAGCTCCAACGGCGGCCTCCGGCGAGACCGCTTCGGCTTTAGGCAAGGCCAATTCCTTGGCGATGGCTTTAAGCTTCTCTTCCACTCGCGCAATGGCCAGTTCCAAAGGTTTCCCCCGCCCGACTTGCTTTCCGAAATCGCCAAAGAACACGTCCACCGTTGCTTTGGCGGCAGGAATCAATCCAAGCACACCAGGAGCCGTTAGGGAAACAACGCCTTCCAGGCTCATTTGCGCGCAGCCTTGCCGCTGCAATGCCCGCTGCACCATCGGCGTGCAAAACCGCGCCGTAGGCGTCAGCAACACAAAAGGATTGGAAACCGCCGCGCACAGCCGATCAATCTCTTTCTGCAAACCGCTTTCGCTGATCGGCACGTTGAAGAAAACGGGCGAGCGGCGCACGCCCCAACTGCCCACCACCCGGGACCGCAGTTCTTCAAAACCCACGTTTTCCAATTCATTGAAACGAAAAGCTCCCCGAATGGCCGCCGCGAGCATTCCGCCATCCAGCGCATAGACAATCAAATCGCTTGTTCGGAGCGAAATTCGGTCACACACGGCATCATCGCACTCACAGACGGCGGAAATATCCTCCTCAGATTCAAAAATCACGCGATGCCGGCAACCGCAAGGGATTAAATGAGTGCAAGGGTAGGACTCGATCTGTTCCTGGGTTGGGCGAAGAAAGGCGCGCGCCGCCTCGAAATCGTCCGCAAGCTCCTGTTGCCACTCCATCAAAAGCGCCGCTTGCGTGGACAAAGTTTCCAGACTATTCCACAGACTTCCGGTCACTCTCTACAATCTCCATAAAACCCCGTTTCACCAGCCACTTTTCAATCACCAGCCCCGCTCCATCTCGGTTGCCCAAAGCCGACATGGATGATCGAACGGTGAGCCGCCTGGCCCGGCGGTCCGCATTGAGCCGAACCCGAAACCCTGCCGCCGTGATGCGTTCGAGCGGCGGCCACTTCAAGATTTCATTCTCCACGAGCGCAAAAATGTCATCCGATTCGCGGATAATCCGCTGCCACGGCGAGCCGGCGTAATAGAATTCCACCCATTCCAGCGCCGCCCATTCCATGCCTTCCACGTCGTGGCAAACCAGACAGTCGCGTCCATCCTCGATCAACGGGGCCAGTGAATACTTAACCATCATTATTGGCGGCAAATTCGGCATTTTTCAGTCCTCCTTCTATCAATATCCAATATCACGCGCCCAATATGCCAAAACTGGTTGGACAAAAGCTGTCCAATCAGAATTTTTGGCGCGAAAAGTTATTCACAGCTTATTCACAATCTGAACTTGCCGCGAACACACTGTCCTGTCTATGGAAATATAGGCCAACGGCCCTGGCGCGACGGAAATTGATTGTGGGCAAACCGGCAAAGGCGGAAACTGCTGGCACAGTCGCATCCATGACTGACGTTCGATCCGGAAGGGGAAGAAGTGAAAGGTAAGCGGTTAAGTTGCGTCCCCCTATTCACCTTTGGCGGGGGCGTGCTACAAACGCGGGCGTGAGGCAAAACAAAGTTTCTCGGGCGCGCCGCGCACCTCGCACCGATGCTGCCCGGCGTGCGCAGCTTCTGGCGGCGTTTGACCGTAGCGGGTTGTCTGCCGCAGATTTTGCACGGCAGCAGGGTGTTCATTACACCACCTTTTGCGCCTGGCGGGCGCGGTGTGATCGAGCCAAGGCATCTCCGGCTTTTGTCCAGGTGGAGTTGGACTCGCCCGCCCCGCCGTCGGAGTTGGTGATTGAAATGGGCGCGGCCCGGTTGCGGTTGGTGTCCGCGGCGCAAATCCCGCTGGCCGCGCAGCTGCTCCGAGCCTGCAACGTCGCACGGCCATGCTGAGTTTTCACGCGCAACTCAAAGTGTTTCTGGCCGCCGCGCCTTGCGATTTGCGCCTTTCTTTCAACGGCCTGTGGGCCGCCGCCCAAACCCAGTTGGGCGAAGACCCCAAAGGGGGCGCGCTCTTTGTCTT
>DASXZY010000069.1:0-103935 GCA_036501625.1 Verrucomicrobiia bacterium | reverse complement strand
AACGCTCGTCCAATGACCGTTCCGATTTGGAGTTCTTTGGCAGTTCATTGTTCATGAACCAATCCAATTAGAGCAAACTTTAGAAAAAAGCGCTAAAAATCTTTGCCTTTTTGACCGGCATTTTTAATCACACCCCCCCCGCCGATGCTTGCGCTTTGACTCTGGGCGAATAATACTGCGCTGGAAATCGTCTCATATTTTTATCGAAATGGCATTTGCAGCTTTGATGACATGGAGAAAGCGCGCCGGGAAAATTATTTTCCTGGCGGTTATGGCTGCTTTTTGCGCGGCGGCGGGCGCGGCTGAATTGCCGCCGCCGGCTTCGCGAGCGGTGGATTTCGTTCACGATGTCCAGCCGATCCTCTCCCAAAATTGTTACGAGTGCCACGGTCCGCGCAAACATGAAGGCCAATTGCGCTGGGACAACAAACAGATCGCCATGGAAGGCGGCCTGCGCGGGCGGGAAATCATCCCAGGCAAAAGCGCGGAAAGCCGCATGATTCAATTCGTTTCCGGCGCCGTTCCGGACATGATGATGCCTCAAAAACGCGATCCGCTGACCAAAGAGCAAATCGGGCTGCTGCGCGCGTGGATTGACCAGGGCGCGTCCTGGCCGGAAAGCGCGTCGGTCAAAGCGATTGATCCGCGCCATCATTGGGCCTTCAAAGCGCCCGCGCGCCCGCCGGTGCCAACGGTTAAAGACAAACATTGGGCGCGCAATCCAATTGACGATTTTGTGCTGGCCAAGCTCGAAGGCGAGAAATTGCGGCCTTCGCCGCGAGCCAGCCGCGCCACCCTCTTGCGCCGCCTCAGCCTGGACCTGACCGGCCTTCCGCCAACAATTAAGGAAATCAACGACTTCGCGGCGGACAGTTCTCCGGATGCCTTCGACAAGCAAGTAAAACGCCTCCTGGCCTCGCCGCATTATGGCGAATTCTGGGCCCGCCATTGGCTGGATGTGGCGCGCTACGCGGACTCCAACGGTTACGAAAAAGATTTGGCCCGCCCGATCTGGCCGTACCGGGATTGGGTGATCAATGCCTACAATAACAACATGCCCTACGACCAATTCGTGATCGACCAATTGGCGGGCGACCTGTTGCCGGACTCCACCCTGGCCGACAAAGTTGCGACCGGCTTTCTGCGCAATTCAATGCTCAACGAGGAGGGGGGCATCGACCCCGAACAGTTTCGCAACGAAGGCATCATCGAACGCATGGATGTTTTGGGCAAGGCCTTCCTCGGCTTGACGCTCAATTGCTGCCAGTGCCACAACCACAAATACGATCCCATTTCGCAAAAGGAATATTACCAGCTTTTCGCATTCCTTAACAATGACGACGAGCCGGAGATGGCGGTGCCGGGCAAAGAGGCGCAGGCCAAACAAGCCTCCATTCAGCGCGACATCACCAAAATTGAAGACCAGCTTGCAGCCCAATACAGCGACCTTCCGCAAAAAATGGAGGCGTGGGAGCAGGATATGAAATCCCTGGCGGGCCATTGGACGGCGCTGGAACCGGAGGCTTACTACGCGAGCGTCGGCACCAAATTTACCAAGCTGGACGACAATTCGCTGCTTGCGACAGGTTCCAACCCGGATGTTTCCCAATACACCGTCACCGCTAAAACAAGCCTGAAAGGCATCACTGGATTTCGCCTGGAGGCGCTGGCGGACGCGAATCTGCCTGCCTGCGGCCCGGGCCGCGCCAACAACGGAAACTTCGTATTGACAGAATTCAGCGTCACGGCCGCGCCCGAATCAACCAACACAAAAGGGCAACCCGTCCCCCTGCAAAATGCCACCGCCGATTTTTCCCAGCCCGGATTTGCGGTCGCGGGGGCCATCGACGGCATCCTGACCAACAAGGCCGGCTGGGCGGTGGACGATCTGCCGGGCCGACGGAATCGCAGCCGCCAGGCCGTTTTCGAGACGAAAGAGCCTGCGGGCTTCGACGGCGGCACGGTCTTGAAGTTCACCATCAATCATAGTTATGGGTCGCAGCATACGCTGGGGCGTTTTCGCATTTCCGCCACGACCTCGCCGCATCCGTTGCGGGCAGACCCGCTCAGCGCTTACGCGCGCGAACTGCTGGCCATGCCGCGGGAGCGGCGGACTCCGGCCCAAGAGCGGGAACTATTCAGCTTTTACCGCCTGACCGATGCCCGCATGGCCGAGGCCAGCAAGAAAATCGACGATGAACAAAGCGAATGGCCCCCGGCTCCGGATACGCTCGTGCTGGCCGCGCGCGATGATCCCCGCGAAACCCACATTTTCATTCGGGGCGACTGGCAATCTCCAGGCGCCTTGGTTTCGCCGGGAGTTCCCTCCATTCTGCCCGCGCTGCCCAAGGGTGCGCCCCTCAACCGCCTGACGCTGGCGCGGTGGATGGCCGATAAAAAGAACCCGACCGTGGCCCGGGTCATGGTCAACCGGATTTGGCAGGAATTTTTCGGGCGCGGACTAGTGGCCACTTCGGAGGATTTCGGCACGCAGGGCGATGCGCCTTCGCACCCTGGTTTGCTGGACTGGCTGGCCTGCGAGTTCATGGATTCCGGCTGGGATGTCAAACATATTCAAACGATCATCGCCGAATCCGCCGCCTACCAGCAGTCGTCCGCCGTGAGCGCGCCGATGGAGGAGCGCGATCCCTACAATGAATTGCTGGCCCGAGGCCCGCGCGTGCGCGTCGATGCGGAAAGCATTCGCGACATCGCCCTCACTGCGGGCGGGTTGCTGGAGGACAAAATCGGCGGTCCGCCCGTTTATCCGCCGATTCCCGACGGCGTGCTCTCGCTCGGTTACGGCGCGCCCATGCGCTGGGAAACCAAGCCGCGCGATCGCTACCGCCGCGCGATGTACACCTTTGTCAAACGCTCCGTGCCGTATCCCTCCTTGCAGGTTTTTGACGCGCCCACGGGCGAATCGCCATGCCCGCGCCGCGTCCGTTCCGACACCCCGCTGCAAGCCCTGACCACGCTGAACGACCCCGTGTTCATGGAAGCCGCCCAGGCGATGGCCATGCGGGTTTGGGAGCATGGAGGCAAGGATGATCAGTCGCGGATTGATTACGCCTTTGAGCTATGCACCGGACGCAAGCCGGGAGCGAAGGAAATGGCCGCCATTTCCTCCCTTCTCCATGACGAAAACGATTTCTTTGAAAACCGAACCGTCCGCGCCGTCAAGGTCGCCTCAGCGGATGAAAAAAACCCGCCGGAAGACGTCAATCTGGTGAAAGTAGCCGCGTGGACGATGGTCTCGCGGGTATTGCTCAATATGGACGAAACGATTACAAAGGAGTGAAACGTGAATCAAGCCGAACATCATTGGAATGAACGCCGCAAATTTATAACCCGGCGCTATTTCTTCCGCCAATGCGGCATCGGCCTTGGCGGGATGGCCCTGGCTTCGCTCCTGTCGGAGAGCAAGGTTTTCGGCGCGCCCGCCAATCCGTTGGCGCCGCATCCCCCGCAATTTCCTGCGCGGGCCAAGCGGGTCATCTACCTTTTTCAGGCTGGCGGCCCCAGCCAGTTGGATTTGTTCAATCATTGCCCCGGCCTCAAGAAATACGACGGCCAGCCGATCCCGAAAGCAATCGTCAAGAACCAGCGCTACGCCTTCATCAAGCCGGACGCCGCGCTTTTCGCCTCGCGCTTTAATTTCTCGCGCCACGGCCAAAGCGGCGCGGAACTCTCCGAAACCCTTCCGCACCTGGCCAATGTCGTGGATGACATCGCGATCATCAACTCGATGAACACGCCGGCCTTCAATCACGCCCCGGCTCAGATTTTCATGAACACCGGGTCAACCATCTTCGGCCGTCCCAGCATGGGCGCGTGGGTCAGTTACGGTTTGGGCAGCGAATCCAAGGACCTGCCGGCTTTCGTTGTGCTGAGTTCAGCCGGCGGCACCAGCGGCGGTTCCGGCAATTGGGGCGCGGGCTTTTTGCCGACGGTTTATCAGGGCGTGCCATTCCGGCGCAGCGGCGATCCAATACTGTATTTGAGCAATCCCCCCGGAGTCACTCCCGCCATGCAACGGCGGTCGCTGGACGCGCTCGAACAATTGAACCAGGAGCGGCTCGGAACGATGGGCGACCCGGAAATTGCCACGCGCATCAACTCCTTTGAGATGGCCTACCGGATGCAGAGCAGCGCGCCGGAACTGATGGATTTGGCCAAGGAATCCAAAGAGACATTGGAGATGTACGGGGCCGTTCCGGGCGCGAGTTCGTTTGCCAACAACTGCCTGCTGGCCCGGCGCCTGGTGGAACGCGGCGTGCGGTTCGTCCAGCTTTTTCACGAAGCCTGGGACCATCATTCTGACGTGACCGGCGGCATCAAAAAGGAATGCGGCCTGACCGATCAGCCTTGCGCCGCGCTCATCAAAGACCTTAAGCAGCGCGGCATGTTGGAAGATACTTTGGTCATTTGGGGCGGCGAATTTGGCCGCACACCCATGGTCGAAACCAACAAGGAAGCTGGGCGCAGCCTGGGCCGCGACCATCATCCGCAGGCTTTCACCATGTGGCTGGCTGGGGGCGGCGTCAAACCCGGCCTCACCCTCGGCAAAACGGACGAGTTCGGTTTCAACATCACCGAGGACCCGGTGCCGGTGCATGATCTCCACGCGACCATTCTGAGGCTGCTCGGCTTCGACCACACCAAGCTGACATATCACTTCCAAGGGCGCGATTTTCGTTTGACAGATGTGGAAGGCGAGCTGGTGACGAAGCTGCTGGCGTGAAGGCCGCTGTCCTGCACGGCCGCGAGGATGTCCGGGTCCAATCCATCGGGCCGCCTCCCTTGCGGCCGGGCGAAGTGCGCGTCAAGATCGAAGCGGCCCTGACCTGCGGCGCCGACCTCAAGGTCTTCACGCGCGGCTATCACGCGCGCATGGTCATTCCGCCCTCCGTTTTCGGATACGAATTCGCCGGCACAATTTGCAAAGTCGGCGTGGGCGCCGCTCGGTGGCAGCCCGGTCAGCGGGTCGTGGCGGCCAATTCCGCCCCGTGTGGCGCGTGCGCGTTTTGCCGGGGTGCGGGCCGCCGATTTCGTGGACGGCGAAGCCTCGCTGGACGATTTGCCCGGCCTGTTTAAAGCCATGTCCGCCGGGAATCGCGCCGTGAAAACGCTGGTCCGCGTTAGGCAACCATTACAGGCGGGCGCTTGGCCAGCAGCGCTTTAACCTTCCGTTCGGCTTCTTCGATTTGCTGGCCGATCTTATCCATGGCGCCTTCCAACCGCACGACTTCCAACGCCTCCGGGCGCGGCAGGCGGGCCGGGTCGATGGCGACCGGGTTGAGAGCCTTCATAGCGGCGTCCAGGCTGTTGATCTCCTGTTCGAGACGGCGGATGCCTTCGCGCAGGACCACCACCATTTTGGCGTTGCGCGCGGGGATGGTCGCCAGTTCCGCCACTTTGGCCGTGTCGCTGCGGCGGTTGGAGACGGCCAAGGCTCGCTCGCTGGTTTTATCGCGCCGCAATCGCAAGGCCAGGTCGCGCGCGTGGCTGACCACTTCCAGCGCGAACTCCTGCTTTTCCAGCGCGTTGCGGAACCGTTCCTTGGCCAGCAAATCGGTAATGCCCCGGACGATATATGTGGTCGCGTCAAAATTAACCACCAACTCCTCTTCCACGGTCGAGGCCCGGCGGGGCTTTTTGACGACGATCGGCTTGCCGCTGATGGCTTGATCGTAAATTTTGCTGAACATCGACTTAATCGGCAGCCCTTCGGGCATCGGCAAGTCGGGAATGACCAGGTCGGATTTCATCTCGCCTTTGCCGTTGGCCAGCCATTCCGGGTTGATGCTGAATTGGCCGCATAGCCGGTAGCCGACGGGGTAGCGCAAGGGAGTTCGGCCATATTCGATGCTGGCCAAGCGGTCGCGGGAAATATCCAATTCGGCCGCGAAAGCCGGCTGGGGCCAGTTGATGTGTTCGCGCACCTGCTGGATGCGGCGGCCGATGTCCATTTCTCGTTGATCTACCAATCCACTTTTATGAGGCATGTCGTATATCTTACACGTCCCACAAAAAAGTGTGAAATAAATATTGCAATTACCACAAATTTGTGTAAAAACAGTTACAGTTGCATGAGAAGAAGAGAACATACTGCTAAAATCCGCAATCAAAGCCTGGCCAAATGCCGGCCTTTCAGTTCCGTCTGGCAGGCCTCCACCCTCTTGGATTGCACGGAACGCCGCATTTATCACGATGTCCAGGCCGGGCGCCTGCCGCTGGCCTTCGACCTCTCTTATCGCGGCGACCGCCTTTTCCTTCGCGTGGCGACGGCCTCGGTTGTGGCCGTGCAGCGGCGCCGCCCTCCCGCGGCCGAACTGGCGCCCTTCCTGGCCGAGATCGCCCCAGAGACGAAAATTTCCTTCAGAGTCCCGGAATTGGCTCGCATGTGGCAATGCGATCCGGACCATATCTACCACCTCTTGGCCGATGGCATATTGGAGGACATCGGCGGCGCCACGCGCTACCGGGTGCCGCGCGACAGTGTGATGCGTTTTCTGGCGGAACGCCGGGTCAAATAATCGCCTGATTTAGCTTTCATCCAATGGGGCAGGGACGTACCTTGCGCGCGATTAAAGCGATGAAGATTTATATCGACGGCAAATACTATAGCCAGAAGGATGCCAAAATTTCTGTGTTTGACCACGGGTTGCTCTACGGCGATGGCATTTTCGAGGGAATTCGCGCTTACCACGGGCGCATTTTCAAGCTGGCTGAGCACGTCGAACGGCTGTTTTACTCCGCCAAGGCCATCCTGCTGAAAATTCCCATGACACCTGAGCAGGTCTCGCGCGCGGTCGTGGAGACTTGCCGGCGCAACAAGCTGAAGGACGGTTACATCCGCCTGGTTGTCACGCGCGGAGTGGGGACGCTGGGATTGAATCCGCACAAATGCGTCAAGCCGGCCGTCATCATTATTGCCGGGAAAATCCAGCTTTACCCGCCCGAACTTTACCAGCGCGGCTTGGAATTGATCACCGTGCCGACGACTCGGAATCTGCACAGCGCGTTGAACCCCGCCATCAAATCGCTTAATTACCTGAACAACGTCCTGGCCAAGATTGAGGCGCTCAACGGCGGTTGTGAAGAGGCGATCATGCTCAATGCCGAAGGATACGTGGCCGAATGCACCGGCGATAACATCTTCATAATTAACAAGGGCCACTTGCTGACCCCGCCGCTTTCAGCGGGCGCCCTGCACGGGATCACCCGCGGGGCGGTCATGGAACTGGCGCGGCAAAATGGCCTGGAAGTGAGCGAGCCGAGCCTGACCCGCTATGACCTTTTCAACGCGGAGGAGTGTTTTTTGACAGGCACCGGCGCGGAAATTATCGCGGTAGTGAAAATTGACGGGCGCGTCATTGGAACGGGCAAACCGGGGCCTGTTACGCAGAAGTTGGTGGCCCAGTATCGGGAGTTAACCCAAGTTTCTGGCGAACCGATATAAAGTGGCGTAGGATACAAACGAAAAAGTGAAAATCATTCTCCTTTTGGAGAATTTATGTTACTTTTAGAGTAGAAGTTATGGTCTGTATGTTGTGCAAACAGAACCCCGCGAAGGTTCACTTGACGCAGATTGTGGACGACAAGATGCAGAAGGTGGACTTGTGCGAAGATTGCGCCAAGCAAAAGGGGGTCAACGATCCCGCCAGCTTTTCCTTGGCGGACTTGCTCTTGGGCTTGGGAGCCTCGCAGGAAATCGCCCAATCCGCCAGCGGGGCAGACATCCGGTGCCCCGGCTGTGGCTTTACGCAGGCTGATTTCAAGAAAGCCGGCCGCCTTGGCTGCGCCCAATGCTACACGACTTTTGCCGAGGGACTGGAAAGCCTCCTCAAGTCCATGCACAAAGGCACCAAGCACGTTGGCAAGGTGCCGGCGGTCTTGCGCCAAGGCCGGGATTTGGCCGAGCGCCTGAAACATTTGCAAAAAAAGCTCGACCGGGCCGTCACGGCCGAAGATTTCGAGCAGGCCGCCAGTTTGCGCGACGAAATCAAGTCCACCAAGGAGCAGATCGAACACGCGACTGCCAAATGACATCATGAACATTCACGAATTTCTCAGCCCGCCCGTGGAAACGGCCCGGCGCACCGGTCCCCATGACCGGATCGTGATGTCCAGCCGGGTCAGGCTGGCGCGCAATTTGCGGGGACTGGCCTTTCCGGGCTGGGCCAAGAAAACGGAGCGGGTCAAAGCTTTGGACATCATCCGCCCGGCCGTGGAGAGCCTGCCGCAATTGACTGGCGCCTTTTCTGAGACGATGGACAATCTCGGCCCGCTGGACAAACAAATCCTGGTCGAGCGCCACCTCATCAGCCGCGAGCACGCCGCCAAAAGTTCCGGCAGCGGCCTGGTCCTCAACAAAGAGGAATCGCTCTGCGTGATGATCAACGAGGAAGACCATTTGCGCATGCAAGCTTTGCGGCCCGGCCTGCAATTGCGCCAGGCGTGGATGGCCATCGATCAAGTCGATAGCGAATTGGAACGCAGGCTCGACTACGCTTTCAGCCCCGAACTGGGCTATTTGACCGCCTGTCCGACCAACCTTGGCACCGGCATCCGCGTTAGCGCCATGCTGCATTTGCCGGGCTTGGTGCTGGCCGAGCAAATCACGCAAATCATTTCCTCCGTCAACAAATTGGGGCTTGCCGTGCGCGGCCTTTACGGCGAAGGCACCGAGGCGCTGGGGAACGTCTTCCAAGTTTCCAACCAAATGACCCTGGGCGAGTTCGAGACAGACATCGTGGAGCGCCTCAACAAGGTGCTGCTCCAAATCATTGAGCACGAGGAAAATGCCCGCAGCGTGCTGGTGGAAAAAAAGCCCAAGATTGTGTATAATCACGTGGGGCGGGCTTATGGCATTTTGGCCAATGCTCACAGCATCGCCTCCAAAGAAACGATGAATTTATTGTCGCTGATGAGATTGGGAGTCGATTTGGGCGAGTTTCCCGCCTCGGAGCGGGCGTTGATCGACGAATTGTTCGTCGTCACGCAGCCAGCGCATTTGCAAAAACAATTCACCGAGAAACTCGCCGCCGAAGAACGCGACCTGCTGCGAGCCGATATGCTGCGCGAGCGCCTGCGCCACGTCAGCCGCCCTAATCCCAAGACGCCGGGCAGCGGAGCTGCCGCCGACAAACGAAATTAGCCCAAACAAGATTGACATATGAGCGAAGAATCAATGCAGAATTTCACGCCGCGCGCCCAGCAAGTGCTGGCGCTGGCTCGCAAAGAGGCCGATCGCTTCAATCACAATTTCGTCGGCACCGAGCACCTTCTGCTTGGCTTGATTAAGTTGGGCCAGGGCGTGGCCGTCAATGTGTTGCAGAAGCTGGGCCTGGACTTGGAAACGGTGCGGATGGAAGTGGAGAAACAAGTCGGCACCGGCCCCGATCAAAAGATGATCGGCAGTATTCCTTATACTCCGCGCGTCAAGAAAGTTCTCGCCCTTGCGGCCAAGGAAGCCAAGAATTTGAACCACACCTACGTCGGGACCGAGCACATTTTGCTCGGCCTTCTGCGCGAAGGCGACGGCGTGGCCGCGCGGGTGCTCAAGAATCTGGACGTGGACATTGAACAGACCCGCCAGGAGATTTTGAAGGAGTTGGACCCGCAATTTGCCAGCGCTGAAGAGGCGCAGGCCGGCGGAGCCGAAGCCGCCCCGGAACGGCAGCCGGAGAAGAAGGGCGAAATCAAGACGCCCGCGCTCAAGGCGTTCGGGCGGGACCTGACTGAAATCGCCCGCAAGGGAGACATGGACCCAGTCATCGGGCGCCAAAATGAAATTGAGCGTGTCATTCAGATTTTGTGCCGCCGCACCAAAAACAACCCCGTCCTGCTGGGCGAGGCTGGCGTCGGCAAAACGGCCATCGTGGAAGGATTGGCCCAGGAAATCGCTCGCGGCAACGTGCCGGAAATTCTTCGTGAAAAACGCGTCATCACCCTCGACCTCGCCCTCATGGTGGCCGGCACCAAATACCGCGGCCAATTTGAGGAGCGCATCAAGGCGGTCATGGATGAAATCCGCCGCGCCAGGAACATTATTCTTTTTATTGACGAACTGCACACCATCGTCGGCGCCGGTTCTGCCGAGGGGACGATGGATGCCTCCAACATCATCAAGCCCGCCTTGAGCCGCGGCGAGATGCAGTGCATTGGCGCGACCACGCTCAACGAATACCGCAAATACATCGAGAAAGACGCCGCGCTTGAACGCCGCTTTCAGACGGTCAAAGTCGAAGCGCCATCGCCGGACGAAGCCATTTTAATCCTCAAAGGATTGCGGCCCAAATACGAGGAGCATCACAAAGCCGAGATCACCGATCAGGCCATCGAATCGGCTGTGAAGATGTCCGATCGCTACATCACCGACCGGTTTTTGCCGGATAAGGCGATCGACGTGATGGACGAAGCTGGTTCGCGCGCGCGCATCGGCACCATGACCCGCCCGCCGGAAGTCAAAGATTTGGAAGCCGAGATCGAGAAGATCAAGACGCAAAAAGAGCGCGCGATCAAAGACCAGGATTTTGAAGGCGCGGCCGCCATGCGCGACAAGGAAAAACACGCCAAGGAAAAACTCGACGCCGTCCTGGCCGCCTGGCGCGCCAGCCGCGAGGAGAAGCGCGTGACCGTCGGCGAGGAAGATATTTTGCAGGTGGTTTCCAAATGGACTGGCATCCCGCTCAAGCGCATGGAAGAAGGCGAAGCCGCCCGGCTCCTCTCGCTGGAGCAGGAAATGTCCCGGCTGATCATCGGCCAGAAAGAGGCGGTCGCCGCTCTCTCCAAGGCGCTGCGCCGCTCGCGCGCGGATTTGAAGGACCCGAAACGGCCCATCGGAACGTTCGCGCTGCTCGGCCCCACCGGCGTCGGCAAAACGCTCCTGGCCAAGACGCTGGCGGAAATTTTGTTCGGCGATCCCAAGGCGCTCATCCAATTGGACATGAGCGAATACATGGAGCGCCACAACGCCTCCCGCATGGTCGGCTCTCCGCCGGGATACGTGGGATTTGAAGAAGGCGGCCAATTGACCGAGCAAGTCCGCCGCCGCCCCTATTCGGTGGTGCTCTTCGACGAGATCGAAAAGGCGCACCCCGACGTGATGAACATGCTCCTGCAGATTTTGGAGGAGGGCAAATTGACCGACAACGTCGGCCGCGTGATCAATTTCCGCAACACCATCGTGCTGATGACTTCCAACGTCGGCGCGGAATTGATTCGCCGCCAGACCACGATGGGTTTCTCTCCCATCAATGACGAGCACAGCTACGACAGGATGAAGGAGAAAATCCTGGACGAAGCCAAAAAGGCGTTCCGGCCCGAGTTCATGAACCGGCTCGACGACATCATCGTCTTCCGTTCGCTGACCAAGCCGGATTTGCTCGAGATTCTGGAGCTGGAAGTTTCCAAAGTGCTCGGCCGGCTCAAATCCAAGCAATTGCACTTGACTCTCGATTCCGTGGCCAAGGACTTCCTGGTGGAAAAAGGCTACGATCCTACTTACGGAGCGCGGCCGATGCGCCGGGCGGTGGAACGCTATCTGGAAGACCCGCTGGCGGAGGAAATTCTCAAAGGAACCCTCCTGCCCAACGAGCCGGTCACAGCCGCCGTGGAAGACGGCAAGCTGGTCTTCAAGCAAAAGGCCACCGATGCTCCCAAAGCACTGTCAAGTTAAAGTGTTCTAGTTCTGGTTTTCCGAGATAACATGCTCGGAAATCCACGGCTGCAAGTTGTCAAGAATAATTTGTGAATGGCCGTCTGGGAAACCATAGACCCGCCGCATCTTCCCGTCCGGCCCCGGCCACGGCTGTGCGTCACGCACAACGGCGATGGACCCCCGCGGCAGCCCCTTCAATTGGTCAAGCGAACCGTGGAAGATAATCTCATACTGGTTGCTCCCGGATAGCGCGGCGTTATTCTTAGCCAAGTAAGACGCAAGCTGGCCGAGGCTTGAAGCGGACTGGTTTTCATGCTCCTCCGCGTACTCGCCAAAGGCCCGCCCCAGGTCGCGCGCCTCCCAATTCCTGCCATTGCTCAGTCGGTGCAACTGTTCGTAATACTCCGGCGTGCGGGCCGGATTGGACGTGCTCCGCGGCGGCGGCGAATCCTGTTTTTTGGCTGCGGCCTCGGCCAGATCGTTTGTCTGTTTCCGCAGCACCTTGGCTTCATCCCGCAATTTCGCCAATTCGGCCGCTTGGTCGCGGGCCGGCGCGCCGCTCGGTTGCGCCAGGCGGTCGCGCTCCGCGCGCAACGCGGCGAGTTGGCTGTTCTGTTCTTGCAGCGCGGCCTCTCCGGCGCGCAGCCCGATTTGGCTTCGATGATGAATGACCAGGCAGGCCCCCACGCCGGCCAGAAGTGCGATGATGGCAAATTTTTTCATAGGCAGAACATTCAATGGAACACACCCCAGCGGTTGGTGATATTTTCACCGGCGTTGACAATTTTGGTCAAACCAATCGCGGTGCGGCTGTCGAGATTTGGGTCCATCGGAGCGATTTGGGTGATCGCCCAATCGCCACCCGGCTGCAATTCGGGCGCCAGGCTGCTGGCGGGCACGATTTCGTAACCGCGCAAAATTTCATCATCAATGGGCTGCGCGAGATAGGGCTGAAGTTGCGCGAGGGCCGCCGGAAACTCACCGTTATTGGCCTTGCCGTATTTTCTCAGCGCGCCGAATAACCGGTCGAGCACCTGGCCTTGCGCGTTGCCCGCAGGAGGCGCGCGGCGCGGTCGAAATCCTCGTCCGTAACGAGTTCCGGGCCATCGACGGCGTTGAGCCAGCTTTCGTTGTCCAGCCGCGCGAGTTCCGGGATTTTTTGGGACGGATTCGCGTCGAGCCATTGCTTGAAGGAAGCCACGCGGGCGGTGTACATGTTTGACAGCGAGGCAATCTGGTCCTGGGGAGAAAGCGGCGCCAGGCGGGGCGTTGGCGCTGTCATTTGCTGAACGCGGCTTTTGAGCAGCCCCACTTGGCCCCGAAGTCTCAGCAACTCCCGGAATTGGCTGTTGGACGGCCCGCGGGAATCTTCCGCGCTGGCGGCAAGGCTGGCCAGGCGCTGGTTATCGGCGGACAATTGTGCGATTTGATTGGACTGCCTCTGCCGTGTTTCGCGCTGCGCGTCCAGAACGCCTTGCGCGTGCTGTTGCATCAGCCGCGGCGCGAGCACGCTGGCCGCGATGACCGCTGCCACAGCGGCGCTGGTTTTGAGTTTTATGGAAGCCATAAGTTTCAAAAGGGCGAATGAGTTTCCGGCGCCGGACACGGCCGCTCCCGCGATGCTCGCCGCCAATCCCGCCGGGGCGGCCGTGACGGCTTCGCCCGCCAGCGCCGCTCCCAAGGCTGTGACCGACAAGGCCACGCCGCGTTGTTTCAGCAGTCCGTGGAGTTTTTCCAGTGCGCGAGTCACCCGTTTTTGGGCGGCATCCTCGTTGCTTCCGAGCGCGGCGCCGATGGCACGAAAGTCCAGCCGCTCGTAAAATCGAAGCAAGACCGCCGCGCGGTCCGCCTCGCCGAGTTGATTGATCGCCTCATCGAGAATCGGCGCGGCCTCGGCCAGGCGGGACTGCGAGTGGTCTGGCAATGCGTTCATTTCGACGGCCTGTCTTTCGCGGAATTGGCGGCGGCGCTCGCCCCGCATGGTTTTGGCGGCTACAAAACACGTGTGCCGGTGCAGCCAGCCGCCCAGCCTGACTTCACTTGTTAGCCTCTTGGCTTTGGCCAGCCGGGCCAAGTCGATGAAGACCGTTTGGGCCACGTCCTCCGCCCGGTGCGTGTCGCCATCGGCCAATCGCACCGCGGTGGAATAGACCAGGTCAAGATAGCGCTCGGCCAGTTCCCGAAACGCGGCTTCCGAGCCGCATTCGGCATAATCCGCGAGCAATTTTTGGCTGTCAGTCATCGTTCTCTATTACTAAAGACCCGCCGCCGGAGGAAATCCGACATTTCAAACGGGGCAATGGCCCCATATGCGCGCATCCGCTTCCTCTTTTATAGTGTCACCCTGTCGGAGGTATGAAAATGCACAATCGATTCCTGGCCTTGGTTGGATTTCTAATCGCGTCCCAAACCGCCTTTTCCCAAACATGGACGCAGACCGGCGCTTTAAGCGAAATGTGGGGCGGCGTCGCCTCTTCCGCGGATGGCACGAAAATCGCCGCCGCGCAATACATGGGGTCCGGCTTCACGCCGGGCGCTCTTTACGTCTCGCCGGATTCCGGCCAGACGTGGAAGCCCGCGGAGGCCCCCGCGGAATTCTGGAATGGCATCGCCTCCTCGGCGGACGGCACGAAACTCGTGGCCGTAGCCTACGCGGACCCAAACTGGAACCAAGGCCCAATTTATACCTCGACCAACTCAGGCCAGACATGGGTGGCCGCAAGCGCGTCCATTGCCAACTGGGAGGCCAACGTGGGCTGGATGTCCGCCGCGTCCTCCGCGGACGGTTCGATTTTGGCCGCTACGGTGTGGCACGGCTCCATATATACTTCATTCGACTCCGGGGCGGCCTGGGCGCAAAGCGGATCGCCTCAAGAAAATTGGAAGGGCATCGCGTGTTCCGCCAATGGCCAAATCCTGCTCGCGGCCGCCAATTCCGACTACGACAGCAATCCCGGTCTTGTCTATCTTTCCACCAATGCCGGCGCGAACTGGTCGCCCGTCAACGTGTCTCCCGCTTATTGGTGGTCGGTGGCATGTTCGGCCAATGGCAAGTTCATGAACGCGGTCTCCGCCGATGGCCTCAGCGTCCGCTCAAGCGACGGCGGCGCCAATTGGACGCCCAATAATCTGCCCGCCGTGGAATGGATGTCCACCGCCTGCTCAATGGACGGCTCCAAACTGGTGGCCGCGGGCGTGACCAGTTACGGCACCGGCCCGATCTGGCGATCGACGGATTTCGGCGCGACGTGGACGCTGGCGGGGGCAGGGGACGGATACTGGAATTCCGTCGCTTCGTCAGCGGACGGCAGCAAATTGGTCGCCGCTCAGGGAGGTTACGCCGCCGGGCCAATCGAGACATGGAACGCCCCTGCCGTTTTGGCCATTGCGGCTTCGGCCGGCGGAGTCGTCATCAATTGGCCGGCCAGCGCCACCGGCGCGGTCTTGCAGGAGAATTGCGGGGGCGCCCTCGGCGGCTGGCACTCGGTGACCAACTCCGCGGCCATCGTCAACGGCGCCAACCAAGTAAGCCTGTCATGTTCACCCGGCGCGTTCCTCTACCGCCTGAGCATGGCTCATTGACGGCGGCGCGCTGTAATCATCAAGTTGATTTGGCCCGCGCCTATTCCGATTTCGAGAATTTATGGAGATGGCCGAATTGGCTCCACTCCGTCACGATGAGATTGCCGTCTTTGTCCATCGTGGCTCCGTGCGGTGAATTGCAGATGCCGACCGTCCACTGGTCCGGTGGCAGGCCGAAATTGGCCCGTTGCTTTGGATTGGGATTATCGCCCGCTTGCGCGGCAATGTTGCCATCCTTGTCAAGCACCGTGACCCGCCCTTGCAATTCGGGAATCACCGCGTATTCGCCGCGAATAGAAACGGCCGCCGGCATCCGAAGATCGCTGCGGATAGTCTTGATAAAGTTGCCGTCCAGGTCCCAATACTCGACGCGGTTGTTGTTGCGGTCGCAGATGAAGAGGAGTGGCTTGCCCTGCCGGGTGTCCAGCGCGATGCCGTGGCAGGTGTTGAATTTGCCCTCCGCCTCGCCTTTTCCGCCGAAGGCTTTGATGAACTTCCGGTCGCGGTCGAATTTCAGCACGTAGTTGGCCCCGTAGCCGTCCGCCACAAAAATCGAGCCATCCGGCCCGACCGTGACGGCGCACGGCTTGAATCCGTCCGCGTTCGTATAAATGCCCGCATCCGTGGGATAGTGAATCGTCCACTCAATCGTGCCGTCGAGTTTTAGCTTGAGGACTTCGTGATCGTCGGGGCGCGCTCCGTAGATGTATTCGACACCATCCTCCGTGCTCAGTTGCAGTCCGTGAATGCGCGGCGGCCCAAAAGCGCGGATAAACTTCCCTTCAGGCGAAAACACGAGAACGCCCCGCTTGGTATTGGTGGTGATGTAAATATTTCCGGCCGCGTCAATGACCGTCCCGCCGTGGCACGGTCCGATGGGCTTGCCCCCAGGATTCGCTTCAAAGAAGTCGGGGGTGATGGTGTATTTAAGTTCCGAGGCCAGCGCCGCCGTGGAGAACAGGGCGAAGGCAGCGATTCCAATTTGAGCAAGACGATTCATCATAGTCAATTAAAGCATGTATATTCAGACCAAGCTGAGACGGCATTCTGCCGCCGCGAAACGCATTTGTGAAGAGAAATTCGATGCCGCGCGAATCTCCGCCAGATTTCTCGATCAGGATCCGGTGTTTGTTTTCCGCTTGTTTCGGCGAAGAAGCAAAAGGCCGGCGATGAGCAGCCATCAGCAACAAAAAGAGCATTGCTGGTATTGCCAGCCCGCCAAGCATATCACCAGCATCCGCGAACAGCATCGTTTTCAAGCTATAATCTTCTATTGAATCTATGTCACGCCTTTTTGCCGGTTTCACCGGACATCCGAATACTCGTTCGCATATTGACGCCTGTTTCCTGCGCGAGTATTTTCTGGACGTGAATGCGGATGCTGAAATTGTCTTTGAGGTTGAGCCGTGCGAGGTGACCGGTGGTTATGTGGCGCGCTGGGATGCTCCTGGCGGAGGCGGGATCACCACGCAAGGCGATTCCTTCGGGGAATTGGACGTTATGATTGCTGACGCTGTCGCAGGTTATTTTGAGATTGGCCGGCGCCTTAGGAGCGTGCGCCTGCACTTCTGTCGGGACCCAATTCTGGCCGTGCTTTGAAAATCCCGCGCGATGTCAGCGGCGCGGAAGCAGTTCGCGCTTTAAAGCGCCGTGGATTTGTGCAGCTTCGCCAGGCTGGCTCCCATCTCATTATGCGCAGCGGTCACCGGACCGCCGTCGTGCCGCAACACAAACCCCTCAAGCCCGGAACGCTTAAGGGAATCGTGGGAACAGGCCGGCTTGACATTGGAGGATTTCATTGATCACCTTTAATTGAAGTTTCCGCTGACAAAGAACCAATCGTCAAAAATGCCGCGGGTATAACCTCTCGTTCCAAAAAAAGCCTCCGGTGTATATGTATAACATGCACAACCATAATAACTTGAAAAAGCATCACAAAAAAAGCATACCCGTTTTGCAGAAAAATCGGGAGTGCAGCGGGAAAAAAAGCAGCTTTCGCACGCGCTTTTCCGATTTTTCGTGGATTTAAGAAATGCAAGCCTTTATCCCACAATGACATCCACATCATCATTTTAGTTCTAAAAATCATGCCAAAAACACTACCGTAGGTTTTTGTGTTCTTGGCGTTTGTGACAAAATTCGCACGTGAACATAAAATATTGTTCAAAAACCGCAGGCGCGCCCTCTCTCACCGGGAGGGGCAACCGCTGCAAGCCCCATTATTTCTTTCCGAAGCGGCGTTCCTCCTTTCCGCAGGCCAAACCGAATGGGCAGGCTCGTGCGATCAAGCCGATTCATGCCAAAACAACGCAAAACAAGGTTCCACAAGCCATTCTTCGAAAAAACGGCCCGGCCCACCGGTCGCGCCGCCCCATGTCCATTTCGTCCACGCAGTCCACGCGCTCCGCCAGAACACGGTCAATTACGGTGGATTGCGTAATTAAGTTCGCGCAACTTTACATTTATGCCGCTCCGTTCTAGTTTCAATGTCATGCGCCCGAGGTTTTTCCGTTCCAATATCAGACAATTCCTGGCCGCCGCCTTTATCCTGGCGGCCCTTTGGCCTTCGGGCCTCCTGGCCGTCAACTGGGTCACCTTCCACTACGACAACGCCCGCGACGGCGCCAACACCAACGAAACCGTCCTGACCCCCGCCAACGTCAACGTCAATCAATTCTCCAAATTGTTCAGTTACACCGTCGATGCCGAGATGTATGCCGAGCCGCTCTATGTCGCCAATGTCGCCATTCCGGGGCAGGGGACGCATAACGTCATTTACGCGTTCACTGAGAACAACAGCATCTACGCGTTCGACGCGGACAGCAACCAGGGCGCAAATGGCGGATTGCTTTGGCAGACCAATTTTGGCACCTCGGCCATCAGCACGAATTTCGGCGTGCGCTATCATCACAACGTTTTGAACCCGCTCATCGGCATCACTGGAACCCCGGTCATCGACCCCATTTCCGGCACGCTCTACGTCGATGTTTTTTCCGCCACCGTGCCCAACACCACCAATTGCCTCCATCGCATCCACGCCATCGACATCACCGACGGCGCCGAACGCTCCTACAGCCCGGTGATCGTGGCCGCATCCGTGCCGGGCCGCGGCGTGGACAGCTTAAACGGCACCGTCAATTTCGTTCCCAACCAGCAGATGAACCGCCCAGCCATGACACTGGTGAACGGCACGCTTTTCGCCGCTTACGGCAGCTACGGCGACACCGATCCTTACCACGGCTGGGTCATCGGCTTCAACGCCGCCAATCTCCAGCCGCTGGCCAACTATGCTTTTGCCAGCACACCCAATGCGACCGCCGCCGCGTTCGGCGTCAACGCCGGCGAGGGCGCGATTTGGATGGGCGGCGACGGCCTGTGCGCCGATGCCAACAGCAATCTCTATCTCGCCACCGCCAACGGCAGTTTCAGCGCCAATACCAACGGCGGGGATTACGGCGACACCTTTGTCAAACTCTCCACCACCAACAAGCTGGTGGTGGCGGATTATTTCTCGCCGTCGAACCAGGAGTCCATGGCTGTCAACGATGAAGACCTTGGTTCGGGCGGGCCAATTCTGCTTCCAGACGCCGTCGGCAGCGCGGCTCATCCGCATCTGATGGCCGGCGCCGGCAAGGAAGGGACGATTTATCTGGTGGACCGCGACAACATGGGACACTTCAGTCCCTCGGCGAATAATATTGTCCAGACGGACATCGGCGTGATGGCTGGCATCTGGGGCGTGCCCGCCTACTTCAACCATTGGATTTATTTCCAATGCAACGGCGACGTCATGAAAGCCTTTGGAATTACCAACGGCGTGATGACAACGTCGCCCGTCTCAAAGTCCTCGGTCTCATTTGGCGGAACGGGTTACACGACCGTCATCTCGGCCAATGGCGCGAGCAACGCCATTGCCTGGGCCGTCCAGGAGGATGCTTACAATAACGGCGCTCCCGCCAGCAGCGGCCCCGCCATCCTGCACGCCTTCAATGCCACCAATCTTTCGCAGGAGTTATACAACAGCAGCATGAATCTCAACCGCGACGCTCCCGGAGGCGCGGGCAAATACACCGTGCCGGTGGTCGTGAATGGCAAGGTCTATGTCGGCGCGGAACTCACGCTGGCGGTTTACGGGGTGAGCGTCATCCTGCCGCCGCCAGTCATTTCGCCCAATGGCGGCCTTTACACCAATTCCGTTGCGGTGACTCTGACAGACCCCACTAATGGCGTCGCCATTTATTACACGCTCAACGGCGCGGCGCCGACCACCAGTTCAACTCTCTATACCGGCCCAATTACGCTGACTAACACCGTCGCGCTCAATGCCATCGCCGCCCAGTTGGGGGCGTTTAACAGCGCCGTGGCCAGCGCCTCGTTCATCAACAGCTCCAGCATCGGGAACGGCGCGGGATTGCTCGGCCGATATTGGTCCAACATAACCAGCGCCGCTTTTACGAACATTGCCTTCTCCCAATTGCCTTCGCTCACGCGCACCGATGCCATCATCAATTTCAATTTCGGCGCGGCCGGCCCGGCCCCGAGCGTCGGCAAAACCAATTATGCCGTGCGCTGGACCGGCTCCGTGCAGCCGCAATTCAGCGAACCGTACACGTTCATCACCACCGCGGACGACGGCGTCCGCCTTTTCATCAACGGAAAATTGCTCATCAATGACTGGGCCAATCAATCCGCCACGGCCGAGAGCAACACCATCAGCTTGCGGGCGCAGCAGCTTTACAATGTGGAATTGGATTACTATTACCAGAATGACAACGGCGCGCAGGTATCCCTCGCCTGGAGCAGCCCTTCCACGCCGCGGGCCGTCATCCCGCAATCGCAGCTTTACCCTTACACCAACCCGCCGCCGACCATCATCCTCACCAATCCGGCCGCCGGCGGGATTTATATGGCTGCTGCCAGCGTGAGCCTCGATGCCCTCGCCGATGCCCCCAATAATCCAGTCAGCGAGGTGGCCTTTTACGCGAACGGCGCTCTGCTGGGCACGATTGGCGAAAGCCCGGACGCCCCGCTTTATTCGCTGACGGCCACCGGCTTCAATGTCAACGCCGGCGGCCAATCCGCCAATTCCACCCAGGCCAGCGCCACGCCCGCCATCCCCATGACCACGACCGCGGTTGAAGCGCAAGGCGCCGATTGGACCGCTGCCATTTGGAAAACCAACGGCGCCGGGATGGCCGTCGCGCCCGCCGCCGGCCAATCGTATGCCGCGGTCTACAACGGAGTTGGCATCGGCAACAACCTGAACAATACGCGCATCCGTTCGCCCGCCGTTTCCGGCACGGTCACTTTTCCGGGCAGCATGTTGACGCTAAACACCAACACGGAGTTGCGCGCCAAAGGCGTTCCGCCCGACACAATTAACTTTCCCGCCGCCAACGGCCAGCCAGGGCTGGTTTTGAACGGCGGCTTTTTGAACAATGGCGACAGCTCGGCCAATCCGTCGGTCGCGACGATTACGGGCAGCATTCAAATTAACGGCCTGTGCTGCAATTCGGCGCAAGCAGCAAACGGCGGCGGCGGCGGCCTGGCTGCCAATGACCGCGCCATCGACCTCGCCGGCTCTCTGAGCGGATCGGGCAGCATGGTCATCATGAATTGCTTCACGAACATTCCCCAGATTGTTTCCGGCGCGGGCAACACATTTTCGGGACAATGGATCGTGCAATGCGGCTGGCTGCAAGGCGCGGCCGCCGGCGCCCTCGGAACGAATAGCAGCGTCATTGTCGATCCGAATTACACGGGTTACTTGGCGGCCATGCCGGGCGCGTCTTCGCCCATCGGCCCGGCGCTGTTTGAAGTCAATTATGATTTTGCGACGGCCGGGACGCTGACGCTCGTCAACGGCGGCCTGATGAACCTTCACCAGAATTGCGTTTTTTCAGCCGTCACCATCGAAGGAGCCCCGCTTGGCTCCGGTGCGCATTCCTGCGCGGAATTGAGCGGCAATTTTCCCCGCAACTTCCTGCCCGGCGGTTCAGGCCGCATCACCGTCGGCCCCGCGAGCGCGCCCGGTCCGGTTTTCGCGCCGCCCAGCCTGAGCGCGTTTCCGGGCAATGGCCAAGTCAGCCTCTCGTGGAGCGCCAGCCCTGGCGCGACGAATTATATCCTCCAGCGTGCGATGATGAACGGCGGCCCTTACACGCCGGTGACCAATCAGCCAGGCACGAGCTACACTGACACCGGATTGGCCAACGGCACGGCGTATTACTATGTGGTTTCGGCCTTATCCGCGCCCGGTTACACGCTGACGGCGGTTGCCACCGATGGCAGCGGATTGTGCGCCACGTCCGCGCCGGTGCAGATCACCATCACACCTGGAAGTGGATTGCCGTACGGCCTCACGACGAATGGAATCACTCCGGGCTTTTTGAACATGCCCAGCGTCATCCCCGCCGTTCTGCCAGGAACGATTCCTCCCTTGCTTTCGCAGACCGGCGCTTTTAGCGACACTGCCGGACGCGCTCCGGCCGGCGGCCTGATTCCCTACGCGCCCAACACGCCGTTGTGGTCCGACGGCGCGCAGAAAAGCCGCTACATGGCTTTGCCCAATCCGGGCGGCTTGATCACGCCGGACCAGCAAATCGGGTTCGCGCGAACGAACTCGTGGACATTTCCGGCGGGGACGGTCTTCGTCAAGCATTTTGATCTCGCGGTCAACACGACTAATCCCGCCGTCCCATTGCGGCGGCTGGAAACGAGGCTGCTTGTGCGCGACATAAACGGCGGGGTCTACGGCGTGACCTACAAATGGCGCCCGGACAACAGTGACGCCGATTTGCTCATGTCCAGCCTCGCTGAAAATATTCTTGTCACCAACGCAACGGGCGTCACCAACCAAACCTGGTATTATCCAAGCCCGGCCGATTGTTTGACTTGCCATACGCCCGCGGCCGGTTTCGTTCTGGGCATCAATGCGCGGCAGCTCAACGGCAATCTCACTTATCCCAGCACAGGCGTGACCGACAACCAGATTCGAACGTTGAACCGGCTCGGCCTCTTTAATCCCGCCATCAACGAAGGGACCATCGGCAACATGGACCAACTTGCCGCGCTGACCAACCTGAACGCCTCGCTGCAGCAGCGGTGCCGCTCTTATCTGGACGCCAATTGCGCGCAATGCCACCAACCGGGCGGCACGGGCATCACGTTTGACGCGCGTTACGACACGCCGCTGCCGCTGCAAAACATCACCAATTATCCGGCCCAACTTACGTTGGGAATCGACGGCGCGTGCATCGTCAAGGACCAGGATGTCTGGCGTTCCACGCTGCTGGTGAGGATGAGCAGCCTCAATGGAACCGTGCAAATGCCGCCGCTGGCACGAAATTTAGTTGACACCAATGCCGTCCAGGTTTTCACGGACTGGATCAACAGCCTGCCCGGAACGCCCGCCTTGCCGCCGCCCGCCATCACGCCCGGCGGCGGCGCGTTCCTGCCATCCGTGACGGTGGCGTTGCGGCCGCCCTTCGCCGGCGCGGCGGTTTATTACACGCTGGACGGCACACTGCCGGCAACCAATTCGTTTCTTTATTCCGCGCCGCTGCTGTTGACCAACAGCCTCACTCTCACCGCCAGCGCGTGGGAAGCCGGTTTCAACAACAGCGCCGCCGCCAGCGCACAGTTCACCGTGCTGCCGGGGCTGGCCTTGGGCGCGCCCGGCTTCTCAGGCAATGGGGTGTTCCAATTCGCGTTCTCCGGCCTGCCGGGGAGTAATTATGTTGTACAAGTGACGTCGAACCTCGTCGATTGGATTCCGTTCTCGACCAACACGGCGTCAAACGGCGCTGTCAATTTATTTGACACTAACGCGTTTGGGTTCCCGTCCCGGTTCTATCGGGTGGTTGGCCAATGACCGGCCCAAATCGCGCGGATGGCTTCCTCGTCACCCAGCCCGGCGGGGACGGCGGGGCTGGGGTTGTTGGCGTAGTACCACCGCTGATGATCGATCGGCGAAGACTCCGTGCGGCTGCCGGGCATTTCGAGGAAGCCGTTGGTATCCGTCGTGCGCACCCAATTCCAGGCGTAGCGCAGCCACTCGGCGCGATGGGCTTTGGGCTGGTGCGCGAACCATGTAATCTCATCGTAACCCCAAATCCAGATGCCGCCGGCTTTGGCCTCGCCCGGATGCCGGCTCACGCCCCAGTTGTCCAGCTCCACCAGGTAGGGCAGGTGCTCGCAAGTCCAGCCGCTGAAGGTGCGCCCGCCCTTGCTCCGCCCATAGATGGAATCGGAGAAGCCAGCCTTGAGAATCGCTTTGCCCGGCTCGTCCGGCTGTTCCATGACACGCAGCGGAAAGGCGTTGAAATCCAGAAGCGGGCGGCCCTCGCGCATGAGGCCGCCGGAGGGAACGTGCCCGTTGCACAGGACGAAATGGCGGGGGCTGTGTTCCGCCGCGCAAGCGCGCACCAGGTTAAGCAAATGCTCCCAATGAGCGTTGCCGGGATCGTTCTTGTTCATGATCTCGACCTGGCCGAAGTGTATTGCCTGGCAGCCCAGTCCGATGTAAGTGGCGGCCTGGTCGTAAAACCAAAGTTGCGTTTCCAGGCGGCTTTCATCCGGCACTTGCGCGTTGCGGCCCATCGGCCGGCGCTGGCCTTCGGGGTAAATCATGTCCTCGTAGCGGAAATTCCGCTGCTCCGCCGGCAGCCCAAAGGCCGTGAAAACCCAGCCCGGAATCGAAATCTGATTGACGCGCGGGCTGACCGTCTCGAACACGCAGGCTTCAAGGATCATTTCCGGATCGGCCGCCAGCGCTTTTGGGATGGCCGCCCTGGCGCGCTCGACATTGTTGGAATAATCGTTCTCGGCATTCCACAGGCAGAGGGCGCGCCCGATGTATTTGGCGCCCGTGTTGGTGAGCATGCGGATGTTGTCGTTCAAATCGCCGCGGCCGTTGAGCAGGCCCTCCATCGTAATGGAATGGGACAAATAGTTTTCCAACACCTGCCGGGAAATCGTCCTGTCAAATTGATAACCGCCCGGCGGTTCCGCGGCAGCCGCCGTGCAAATGGCCAGAACCGCCGCAAGATACAAAGAACGCATAATTCAAACGGGAAAATATTCCGCGACCGCTTCAAGGTCCGCTTCCACCGCCGTTTTCTCGAAGGGATGAAGGCTGGCGTTCATGCGGCCGCGCACCCATTGGCAGAACGCCTCCGTCCCGCCGGCAAAAAGCCCTTCGACCGCCAGCCGCGTCTCGTGGTCATCGACTGCGCGATAAAGCACGGCCGGGTTTTCCAGCCGGCCGCTGGCCCATCCCGCCGGCATGCCGGCGACGCCGCGTTCAGGGTGAATAGCAAACCAAAGCAAGCGCACCAGGATGACGCGCAAATAAATTGCCCCGCTTCCGAGCGGCCCAAGTTGTATTCCGTCAGCGGCGGGTGTCTCCGTGACTGTCAACTCAAATCGCGTTTCGTCCGCCCGCCACACCAGAAAGCGCGGCTTCGACGGCCAGGTTCCGGCGCGGTTGAATTTGGGCTTGAGCGCCCGCAGCAATTCGCTTTCCCGCGCCAGCGCCGCCAATTCGTCCGCGCACTCCTGCAACTCAATCCGCTCGACGGCGCGAAGCAGGCGCAAATGCCGGCGCGGCATCCGGTCGGGATTGGCCACGCGATAACTGCACAGCCGTCTGCGCAGATTCTTGGCTTTGCCGACGTAGAGCACCGCGTCCCGCGCGCCGCGCATCAAATAGACGCCCGGCCGCTCCGGCAATTGGCGGAAGAATTCCCGGCCGAGCCGCTCGACCAGCGGGCGCGGATCTGGAAAAAGCAAGCTCTGTGTCAACGGCATGAAACCTCACGTCTGTTTGGCGGGATCGAGCAGTTCTTCCAATTTCGCGGGATCCAGCCCGGACATTTCCAGCGCGACTTGGCGGATGGTGCGGTTGGATTCGCAGGCCACCTTGGCGATTTTGGCGGCTTTGTCGTAGCCGATGACCGGCGCCAGAATGGTGCAATTGGACAGGCTCAATTCGAGGTTCGCCTTGCATTTATCGCGGTCCGCTTCCAGGCCCGCCACGCAGCGGCGCGCGAAGACCTGGCATCCCTTGGCCAGCAGTTCGATCGACTGCAACAAATTGTGGGCCATGACCGGCATCATCACGTTCAGCTCGAAGTTGCCGAAGCTGCCGCTGAAGGTGATCGTTGTGTCGCTGCCCAGAACCTGCGCGCACACTTGCAACAGCATTTCGCACATGACCGGATTGACCTTGGCCGGCATGATGGAGGAGCCAGGCTGGGTGGCGGGCAGGCGCAATTCGCACAAACCCAGCCGCGGTCCGGAGCCGAGAAAGCGGATGTCATTGGCGATTTTTATCAGGCTGACCGCGACGGTCTTCAGCGCGCCGGAAGTTTCGACCAGGGCGTCGCGCCCGCCCTGCGCCTCGAAATGATTGACAGCTTCACGAATGTCCAATTTGGTCTCGGCCGCGATGCGCGCGATGGCGCGCCTGGCGAATTCCGGGTGGGTGTTGATGCCGGTGCCGACGGCCGTGCCGCCCAGAGCCAGTTCGCCGAGATTTTTTTCCGCCGCGCGGAGGCGTTCCACCCCGTGCCGGACCTGGCTGGCGTAACCGCCAAATTCCTGGCCGAGCCGGATAGGCGTGGCGTCCTGCAGATGAGTGCGGCCGATCTTGAGAACGTCGTGGAATTCGGCGGCTTTGCTTTCCAGCGCTCCGGCCAATTCCGCCAGGGCCGGGAGCAGGCTGCTCTCGATGCCTTCCAGCGCGGCCAGATGAATGGCGGCGGGGATGGCGTCGTTGCTGGATTGGCCGCGATTGACGTGGTCGTTGGGATGAATGAGCTTCCCGCCGCGCTGGCCGCCGAGCAATTCGATGGCGCGATTGGCGATGACCTCGTTGGCGTTCATGTTGGTGGAAGTGCCGGAGCCGGTCTGAAAAATATCGACCACGAACTGGCTGTCCCATTTGCCATCGACGACCTCTTGGGCCGCCTTCGCGATGGCGGCGGCCATATCCGGTTTAAGTCCGCCCAATTCCTCGTTCGTGAGCGCTCCGTGTTTCTTGATGAGGCCCAAAGCGCGGATGAAACGGCGGGGAAAACGCAAATCGCTGATGGGGAAATTCTCGACGGCCCGGGCTGTCTGCGCGCCGTAATAGGCGCCGGCCGGCACCTGCATCGCGCCCATGGAATCGGTCTCTGTGCGAAGCTGTTCGTTCATGCGGCCAGAGTGCGCGAAAGCGGGGCGCAATGCTAACCAAAAAATCTCCGCGCCATCGGCGCCGCGCCCCACAACGCGCCAGCCGCCAGGCCGCACGAGTGCGCCGCGTTGGCGACCGGTCCAAGCAGGCCCGTCAGGCATCCGACGTACCAGCCCATCAGGATCCAAACTGTTGTCGTGGACATGCCCAAGCCGGAGCCGGGTTCGCATTGGCCGCGGAGCCAGATGTAACCGAAAAGCCCATAAATGACACCCGACATGCCGCCGAATGCAGGGCCGTCCCAAAAATACTGGCCAAGGTCCGACACCACGGCCAGCACCAGAACCATTTGCGCCAGCTTCGGCGTTCCCTTGCGCAGTTCAATCATCGAGCCGAAATCGCGCAGGCAAAACATGTTGAAGATCAAATGGAGAGGGGACATGTGAACAAAAATCGGCGTGATCAAACGCCACACCTGGCCCGCGCGAACCTGCCCAAGAATTCCGTAACCCGCCGGCGTGGTCGGGTCGTCAATGGCCAGCCAGCGGTAGTCAAAGAAAGTCGGCGAAAAGCCGATGATCAGCGTCACCAAGACGCACACGCCAATGAGCGAGAGCGTCAGCGGCGCCATGTTGGATTTGGCCCAGATTCTGTCCCGGTCGTGGATGCGTTTGGCTGCTTTGGCCTCTTTGCGGAGCCGCTGGCGTTCGATGTTTTCCGCCGCCTCGGAGGCAGCCCGGTATTTTGTGTCGGACGGATTTTGCGAATAAGACGCCAGAGCCTGCTGCCCGGCTGCGATTTGGTCTTCCGAATGAATCCAGACGGCCCAGCCTTCGCCATCAAGCTCGACGAGATTGCGAATGTCCAGGGCAGCCAGATAACCGGAAAAGGTCCTGGCCGAATCCTCATTTTTCAAATGACCGATGAGCCGCATAGCGCGCGACTTAAGAAAATGGCGCAACCGCGCCAGGAAAACAGCAAAAATTCTACCGCAGCCGCAAGTTAATGTGGTTGCGGTCGAGGATGATTCCTTCGTCGAAGGCGAGTTGGTCAAGATCAATATTATAACTGGCCAGCGCTTGAATCTCATCCGAGCGCCGGGACGTCAGCGTCTGCTGGTCCTGCAGCACGAAGAAACTGGTGCTGCTGCCGCGCTGCAATTTGACCTGTTCCCCTTCCAGGGCCTCTTCGGCATACATCCGCGCCTCGCGGGAAGACCCGACCTTCAGGAAGTCGGTCTTGATCTTGGAGATGTCATTCATGACCGCGGGAATGATGCTTTGCTCGACCTGCTTGATTTGCAATTCGAACACTTGCAGGTTGGCCTTGTCGGCTTTGTACCGGTCGCGGGCCCCGCTGTTGCCCAAAGGCACGGTCATGGTGACTCCGTAGGAATAAGTTGGGAAGGTGCCGCGGCGGATGGTTTCCAGGTTATGTTCAACCGTAAGCTCGGTTGCATTGCGGCCATAACTGCCCACCAAATCGACCTCCGGCAGCAACTGGTTGAAGTCCAGCTTGAGGAGCACATGCTGGGCCTGCGCCCTTAACTTTGCCTGAAGCATGTCGGGTCTTTTCTCAAAGGCGGTATGCCAGCATTCCCTGACGTCGGGATTCTCCGGCACGGCGATCAATTGCTCGGCAGGCGTCAGCGTGACGCCAGTCCAATCGCGGCGCGGAAAAGCCAGGAGGCTCCACATGACCAGCTCCTGGGTTCTCAGAGTGGCGCGGGCGGTGAAGAGGTCTGTGCGGGCGGAGGCAGCTTGGGATTCGGATTGTTTGGCGCCCAACGGCGCTTCGGCGCCAGCCTTCACCTTTTGCTCATCCTGATGCGCGGTTTCCTCCGCCAGCTTGACGGCCATTTCCTGCACCGCAACCAACTCGCGGTCCAAAATGAGGGTGTAGTAGGCCAATTTGATATTGTTGACCACTGTCATGATCTGGGTCATCAGCGCCAATTGATCGACCTTGAGAGTCGTTTTGGCCAGGGAGATTTGATAGCGCGTGTTGTCAATCCAAAGATTCTTGAGCAAAGGCTGGCTTAGCGTGACGCTGGGCGAACTGTTGTAAAGGTCGGGCGCGCCGGACACGTTTTGCTCCTGGAACGGACCGTTGAAGCTGTAAGAAAGGCCCCAGGGAGCAAAACCGCTTAACCCCGGGGTGTAGGAGTTGATTTGTTCGGTGGTGGACGGATAGACCAATCCCGCCTGGGTGAAAATGCCGGGGGGAAAAGCGTCGTAGGTATGGGTCGCGCTTGCCGTGAAGGCCGGTTGGTAAGCGCCGTAAAGTCCATCCAGGCTAAACCGGTCCACTTGCGGCTGAATCTGGCTGATCCGGATGCTCAGGTTGTTTGACAGCGCGATCAGGATCAGGTCGTCGCTGCTGACGACCCAATTGGTCCCGGGCGGAGGCGTTGTGTTTTGGGCGGAAGCGTCCGGGCCGCCCGCGAGCAAAGCCGCGGCCAGCGCGGCGGAAATGGCAAAGGTTGTCATGCGGGGAAACATAAAAAGCTAGAGATCGCTGTCACTCATAGCGCAAGGATTCAATCGGGTCCAAATGGGCCGCTTTATAGGCGGGGTATGTGCCAAAAATAATTCCGACCAGCGAGCAAATTCCCAAACCGATCAGCACCCAGTCGATCGGCAGGACTTTAGGCAAGTGCATGAGCAAGGCGAGTATATCGCCGCCGGCTACGCCCAGCGCCACGCCGACGATGCCTCCGACTTCACACAGCACAACCGCTTCCAGAATGAACTGCGCCATGATCGTCCGCTTCTTGGCGCCGATGGCGCGGCGGATGCCGATCTCGCGCGTCCGTTCCGTTACGGAGACGAGCATGATGTTCATGATGCCGATGCCGGCCGCCAACAGGGCAATCGAACTGACCAGGCTGATGCCCATGCGGATATTGTAAGTGAAGGATTTCATTTGTTCGATGAGCGAATCGTTGGAAAAAATCTCGAAGTCGTCCGGTTTGCCTGGCGGGTCTTTGCGCAGTTGGCGCATGATCCCGCGCGCCTGATCGACAGTGGCGTCGTACTCGGCCGGGCCGCGCGCCTGCACGAGAATGCTCAAGTTGAGCCAGCGTTTGTCCTCGTAACGCGTGACGCAGGTCGTAATGGGAATGATGGCGAATTGATCTTCGCGGCCTCCTTGCATGCTGCCCTTGGCTTCAAGAACGCCCACCACGGTATATTTAATGCCGTTGACGGAAATCTTTTCTCCCAGCGGCGAACCGAAGGGAAACAAATCATCGGCCAGCGCGGAGCCGAGCACGCACACATCGCGCAAGCTGTCCAAATCGGAATCGAGCAAACCGCGGCCCTGCGCGACGACCCAGTTCTGCGCCGGAAAACTGCCGGGTGTCTCGCCGGAAATGGCCACGCTGGGCTGGCTTTTGGCGTAGCGCGAAATGATCTCCCCATTGACCGCCCCGCCGTCCTCCACGCCGACGCTGAGGGGCAGGGTGGCGCGGCGGGCGAATTCCTTGGCTTGATCGAGGCCGATTCTCTTGCGCCGCCAGTAACTTTGCTCGCTGCCGTTGCCTTCAAAATGGAGTTGCGACCAAGTCTGGATGACGAAGGTTTGGCCGCCCAGTTGATTGAGGTCGGACTCGATTTTTTGCTGCATGGCCCGCATGGAGGTCATCACGACGATGATCGAGAACACGCCAACGAGGATGCCGAGCAGCGTGAGGGCGGAGCGGAGTTTGTGCGCGACAATGGCAGTCAAAGCCATGATGAAGCTGTCCTTTAACTCCGCGCGCAGGGTGCTCAGTAATTTCATGGCGGCATCCGTTACTCGTTGCGCAAGGCATCGACCGGATTCATGCGGGCGGCGCGCCAGGCCGGCAGGAAACCGGAGATGACCCCAGTCAGAATGGACATCAAGAGAGCCAGGCCCATGACCGGCATGGACATCTTTATGGGAAAGTAAGGGAAGGCGCCCGCCACCAGCAGCGTCAGCGCGTAGGTGATGCCCAATCCGGCCAGGCCGCCCAACATGCAGATGGAGGCCGCTTCTATGAGAAATTGCAGGAGGATGGTGCGCCTCTTGGCGCCGATGGCCTTGCGCACGCCGATCTCGCGCGTCCGCTCCGCCACCGAGACAAACATAATGTTCATGATGCCGATCCCGCCCACGAACAGCGACATGCCGGTGATCAGCAACCCGACCGCCGCGATGGTTCCCGTGACCTTGTCAAACGTGGCGATGAATTGCTCCTGCTGGTTGATGGCGAAGTTATCGGGGTCGGCTGGAAGGACGTGCCGAATTTTGCGCACGAGGCCGCGCAACTCCTCCTTGGCATCGTCCAGGTGTTCGATGTTGCGAACCTTGACCTGGATTTCAAAAGTAGGATGCCGCCAATAACTGAAGACAAACTGCGACACCGGCAGAATCACCTCGTTGTCAAAGCTTTCCATGCCCAAGAAACTCCCGCGCTTTTCCAGCACGCCGATGACTTCCAATTGCCGCTCGGCGATTTTAATTTTCTTATGCAACGGCGATTCCGATTGAAAGAGATTGGTCGCCACGTCGTTGCCGATCACGCAAACCGGGCGCCCTCCCTCGACTTCGGATGCCGTCATGAACCGGCCCACGGCGATGTTGAAGCCGCTGGTGGTCAAAAACTGGTCGGTCGTGCCGATGATTTGCACGCGGCCGGCCCGGCGGTTTTTGTAGGACACGGGCCGCTGAGAGCCGACGGCGGGCGCGATCGCGCTGGCCATCAGCATTTGTTTTTCCACCCTATGCACCTGTTCCAGGGTGACATCCGGGCGATGATTCTCCGCGATCCATTGCGCCTCTGAATTAATCTGCCAATCCATCTTGCTGACAAATAGAACGTCCGCCCCAAGGACGGAAATGCTGTCATGGAACGCGCGGTTCAATGCGTCGACGGCCGTCGCCATGGAGGTCACCGTCACAATGCCGATGATGATGCCCAGGGTCGTCAGCACCGAGCGCATTTTGTTGGCGCGCACGGCGTCCCAGGCAATGAGCAGGCTCTCCTTGAATTCGAGAAGGATTCTCACGGCGTCCCGTTTTTGTTTTCGGAATCGTCCGCGATCAGCCCGTCGCGGATGCGAATGATGCGGCGGGCATGGCGCGCGATGTCTTCCTCGTGAGTGACGACGAAAATGGTGTTTCCCTTGTCGGAAAGATGGCGCAACAGAACCATGATTTCGTCGCCGGTTTTGGAGTCCAGGTTGCCCGTCGGCTCATCCGCCAAAATGATCGAGGGCGAATTGACGAGGGCGCGGGCAATGGCGACGCGCTGGCGCTGGCCGCCGGACATTTCGTTGGGCTTGTGCTGCATGCGGTCGCCCAGGCCGACGCTTGTCAGGGCCTCGATGGCGATGCGCTTGCGGTCCCCGGCAGGGATGCCGGCGTAAATCAGGGGCAATTCGACATTGCGCAAGGCGTTGGCGCGCGGCAGGAGGTTGAACGTTTGGAAAACGAAGCCGATTTCACGATTGCGGATTTCCGCCAGCCGGTTGTCGTTCAACTCACTGACGTTGGTGCCGTTCAACTCGTAGTCGCCGGAAGTGCAGGTATCCAGGCAGCCCAGCAGGTTCATCAAGGTGGACTTTCCCGAGCCGGACGGCCCCATGATGGCCACGTATTCCCCGCGCTCGACCTCAAGGGAAATCTCACGCAGGGCGTGGATCGTTTCTCCTCCCATTTCATAGAGCCGGGAGACTTTCTGGAGTCGGATTAGGCTCACGGCGCGCGCTCCTGGTTAGTAGCTTTTCTTCTCCTTGTCCTTGTCCTGGCCTGCGGCCGCGGCATTGACTTCAACTTTCTTGCCGTCCTCCAGATCGCGATTGATCGCCTTGTAGCCGCCGGAAACCACTTGCTGCCCTTCCTTTAATCCGTCAACAATTTCGACGTAGTTGTCATCGCTGATTCCGCGTTTGACAGGCACTTCTTTGACGTGATCGCCATCCACCACAAAGACAACCTCAATCGGCTTGGGCGGCTCGTCCGCCTTTTTGGCCGCGGAATTCGTGGAGGCTGAGTTGGTTGCCATCGTGTTGGTTCCCACCGCGTTGGTCGCGGCGCCGGGGAGGCCGTTGGTTGGAATGCGGGTCGTCACGCTTTGAATGGGCACCGTCAGCACGTTGGAGCGGTAGCGGGTTTCAATGTTGGCCGTCACCGACATGCCCGGCAGAAAGCGCTCCTTCTCCGAAAGGAGAATTCGCACTTGGAACTTGGTCGCCTCCGTGCTCGTCGTCGAGGCGGCAGTGGCGGCGGCGGAACTGGTGTCGTTGTTATTTGCCGAGTCGGCGATCAACGTCACCACGCCATTGAACTTTTGGTCTTTGAACGAATCGACTTCGAGGCTGGCCTTTTGCGCCAGCTTGATCAGGGGGACGTCGATCTCGCCAATATCCACTCGCGCCTCCATGTTGTGAAGGTCCGCCACCGTCATGATCTCTGTGCCCGCCATTTGCGCCGTGCCGACGACCCGTTCGCCCAGTTCGGAATTCAATTTGCTGACTGTGCCGGTCAAGGGCGAGTAAACCGTGGTTTTGGAGAGGTCGGCTTCGGCGGAATCCAATTGCGCTTTGGCAATGCTGATTTGCTCGGCGGCGCCATCAAGGGTGGATTTGGCCACGTCGTCGGTGGTCTTGGCCGTCAGGAAGTCCGATTCGGAAATCAGGTTGTCCTTGAACAGGGCCTGGTTGCGTTTGAACTCCAAATCGGCTTTGGCCAGGTTGGCCTTGGCCGTTTCGCGGTTGGCCACGGAGGAGTTGTAATTAGCCTTCGCCGAATCGCGCGCCGCAACGTAATTGTCCGGCTTGATTTTAAAGAGCAAATCTCCTTTGTTGACGTTTTGCCCTTCCTTAACGTTCAGGACGATGATTTCGCCGGAGACCTCGGGACTCATGTTGACTTGCAGCACCGGCTCGATTTTGCCGTTGGCGACCACCGTTTCGGTAATATTGCGCCGTGTGACTTTCTCGGCGGCGACGGCAATGGGAGGCGTTCCTTTGTTGAATCGGCTGGCCACTCCGCCTGCCACGACCAAAAGACCGATGATCGAAAAGATGATGATCTTCCGTTCGCTTTTACTTTTGTTGTTTGCCATTGTTCCTCTAAAAAAGTAATAGACAACTCTCGCCGCGAAACGTTTCAGATTGGCGTTCGCGCCGTGGATTTCAGGCCGTGAGCGGCCAATTCGCCGCCGTCATGGCTCTGTAACCGCCAATGAGAGAGGCGACGTTTTTATAGCCCATGCGCTGAGCCACTTCGGCCGAGAGCGCTGAACGGTACCCGCCGCCGCAGTAGAGAATGCATTCGGTATCGGGATCAGGAACGGTTCTTTCGATGTCGCGTTCCAAAATGCCTTTGCCCAAGTGAATGGCCTCGGAGGCATGGCCGGCCGTCCACTCGCCATCCTCCCGCACGTCAATCAAAACCAACTGGGGGTTGGCGGCCATTCGCTGGCGCGCCTGCTCCACCGTGACTTCGCGGATGCGAGGACGGACTTCATTGACCACTTTTAAAAATGCAGGCGAATGTTGCATGGCGCCCCGATTATGGTGGCGCGCCGCAATGATGTCGAGAGGGAACGTTGCTGCCGGCCAGAAAGGGCTTGCTCAGAAGCGATTTGCGATGCAGGTTAGGGGCGGTCCGGCATCGCTGGATCAAAGGAATAGAGAAAATGAAAATTTGTTCGCCGGTTTTTCGGGTGGCGGCTGCGGCCGGAATTTGCTTCGCCGCCTTTTGCCCCTCCGCCAACGCCCAGGATAACTCCACCACCAACACGACCGCGACTGTTGCGGCCACCAACGCTCCTTCGCGCGCGCCATCCTTGTCTTTTGGCGTTGGGGAAGTCTTAAAAATGTATAAGGGAGGAATCGACAAGGACGTGATCCTCAACTTTATCAATAACACATCCCTGCCGTATCATCTGACGGCTGACAATATCATTTATTTGCAGACGTTGGGCCTGCCGCAGGATATTACCAAGACCATGATCCAGCGCGACGGCCAGTTGCAAGAGCGGCAAATGGCCATGCAGCCGTACTACCAGCCGCAGCCGCCAATGCCGCAACAGCAGCCGGCGCCTCCGCCCAGCCCGATGGCCCCGCAACCGTCTCCGCAGGATGGCGTGGCGCCGTCAACTCCGCCGCCCGCCGTGATCGGCCCGGATTATCCGGCTTATGATTACAGTTATCCCTATTACGATGGATGGCCTTACTACTATGGCGGCCCGGTTATCATTGGCGGCTGGGGTTGGGGCGGCCGTGGATTTCATGGCGGCGGAGGCTTCGCCGGCCATGGAGGCGGCTTTGGCGGCCATGGGGGCGGCTTTGGCGGCCACGGCGGCGGCTTTGGCGGCCACGGCGGCGGGCATCGGTAGGCCGCTTACTTTCGCGGCACTTTTTCCCACTTTTGCGTTCGCGCTGATTTCAGCACGGCGTCGCAGACGTATTGCGTTTCCAGCGCATCTCTAAACGTCGGGCTGGCGGGACGGCCCTTGCTCAATCCTTCCAGAAAATCCGCGACTTGATGGATGAAGGTGTGCTCGTAGCCGATTTGCAGTCCTGGCACCCACCAGTTCTTCATGTAGGGCTGGTCGCCGTCGGTCACATGCACGGAACGCCATCCCCGCACGCGCCCCTCATCGCGATGATCGAAATACTGCAACCGATGCAGATCATGCAGGTCCCACGCGATGGAGGCATGTTCGCCGTTAATCTCGAACGTGTAGAGCGCCTTGTGTCCCCGCGCATAACGAGTTGATTCAAACGTGGCCAGAGAACCGTTCTCAAAGCGGGCCAGGAAGGCGCAGGCATCGTCGATTCCCACGGATTGCACCTTGCCCGTCAGGTTGTGCTTGCGCTCTTTGATGAACGTCTCCGTCATGGCGTTGACACGGTCAATCCGCCCGTTGAGCCAGAGGGCGGTGTCAATGCAATGGGCCAGCAAGTCTCCCGTCACACCACTGCCGGCGACTTTGACATCCAGCCGCCAAAGCCCCGCGCCGCCCTGCGGCAACTCGGGGCTGATGGTCCAATCTTGCAGGAACTTCGCGCGATAATGGAAGATGCGCCCGAGCCGGCCTTCGTCGATCAATTGCTTGGCCAGCGTGACAGCGGGCACCCGCCGGTAATTGTACCAGACCATGTTCGGCACCTTGGCCTTCTCAATGGCCGCGGCCATGATCTTGCCTTGCGGCCCGTCCATCGAGAGCGGCTTTTCGCACATGATCATCTTGCCCGCCTTGGCGGCCGCGAGGGCGATCTCGGCGTGGGTGTCGTTCGGGCTGGCGATGTCAATCAGATCGATGTCCTCGCGCTCGACCATTTTGCGCCAATCGGTCTCGAACGATTCGAAATCCCATTTGGCCGCGAAGGCTCGGGCGGTGTCCTTGTTGCGCGCGCAAACGGCTTTGAGGACAGGTTTGTAGTCGAGGTCAAAGAAATGGTTGACCTTGCTGAAGGCGTTGGAGTGGGTGCGGCCCATGAAACCGCAGCCGATCAGTCCGATGTTGAGATTTTTCATAATGCGATGCGGTGATTGAAAAGCAAAGGCGGCCCCGGACTCAATGTTAAAGTGCGGCGGGTTTTTGGCCGATGCGAATTCGTTACATTTACTTTGCCAGAACCAGGAGCGTGGTTTAGGGTCGCTGCCAACAACGTGACAGGGACCGGCGGCTGATGGCAAAGCCTGAGGGCAAACGGGACGCGTTAGCTGGATCGTTTGCCTTATATTACTTGGATCGCACATGATTGGCCTAACAAGCACCTCTGGCCGGATCATGATTGCCGCATCGCTGATTTCAGCGGCAGTTTTGAATCTGGACGCCCAACCCTTTTCCTCCAACCAACCGCCCGCTGCCGCCAATGACGCAGCCTCGGCCCCTTACAAGCAGCTTAGCCTGGCCCAATTGATGGACCTGGATGTCACTTCGGTCTCCAAAGCGCCGGAACCTTATGGCGAAGCCCCGGCCGCCATCCAGGTCATTACGGCGGAGGACATCCGGCGGTCCGGCGCGACGCTCCTTCCCGATATCCTGCGACTGGCGGATAACTTGGACGTCGCTCAAGTGACTTCCTCCAGTTGGGACATCAGCGCGCGCGGTTTCAACTCGGCGGCCGGCAATAAGCTGCTCGTGTTGATGGATGGGCGCAGCGTCTATACGCCGCTCTTTTCCGGGGTCATTTGGAACATGCAGGATTATTTGCTGGCGGACATTGACCGCATCGAGGTCATCAGCGGTCCGGGCGGCACGTTGTGGGGCGCCAATGCCGTCAATGGCGTCATCAACATCACTTCCAAGAGCGCGGAGCAAACGCAGGGGCTGTATCTTGAATCCGGCGGCGGAACGGGCACGCAGGATTTCGCGGGCGTGCGCTACGGCGGCACGCTGGCATCCAATGTGTACTATCGTGTTTACGCGAAATACTTTGACCAAACGGCCGAGGTGTTTTCCAACGGCGCCAGCGCCAGCGATTCGTGGAACCGGGGCCAGGGCGGATTCCGCATCGATTCCGATGCGTCGGCCCAGAACCATTTGACCGTCCAAGGTGATTTTTTTGAAGGGGATACTGATGTCGCCAGCGGCGCCGAAGGAACCACCGGCGGAGGCAATCTTCTTGCGCGCTGGACGCACACGTTCTCGGAAGACAACGACCTAAGTTTGCAATTGTACTACGACCGCACCCATCTGGCCGCGCCGTTTTCGGGGGCGCCCGCGCTGCCGGCCTTCGATCCGTACTACCCGGCGTCACCGGCGATCCCCGGCGGCATTTTGACCGAAGACTTGGACACTTACGATGTGGATTTCCAGGATCGTTTTGACTGGGGGTCGCGGCAGCATTTTGTTTGGGGGCTGGGCTACCGGTTTATGCACGACATGGTGGGGAACGCGCCGGTCGTGACTTTTCTGCCGGCCACGCTGGACCAGAGTTTGTACAGCGCGTTTGTCCAGGATGAGATCATGCTGTGCGACAGGCTGTCTTTCACGCTGGGCAGCAAACTCGAGCACAATTTCTTCTCCGGCTTCGAGGACGAACCGAGCGGCCGCCTTCAATGGAACGTGGCTACAAACCAAATGGTTTGGATGGCCATTTCAAAAGCCGTGCGCACGCCGTCCCGCTTCGACGAGGACCTCTATCAGCCAGCTCCCGGCTATCCCTACCTCTTCCGGCTGGTTGGCAATCCTGAGTTCCGTTCGGAAAGTGTTCTGGCTTACGAGTTGGGGTATCGCGCGCAAATCACCCCCAAAATCTCCGGCTCGCTCTCGGCGTTCTACAATGATTATGACCACTTGCGCAGCACGGGAGCCATGATCGCCACCAACGAACCTTCGCTCATTACGACTTATTACCAGAACAATCTCCAAGCCCACACGTACGGGTTTGAGTTCAGCGGCAATTATCAGGTTCAAAGCTGGTGGCGTTTGCACGCTGGCTACGACCTGCTCAAAGAGGACATCTTCATCCGAAACGACGCGGCGGACTCGAACAAGGGCCTCAATGAAACGGCTGATCCCCAACAGCAAGCCATGCTTCGCTCCTCCATGGATTTGCCGCATGGATTCGAGCTGGACGTGGCCGGGCGCTGGATTGATACAGTCCATAATAATTCCGGCAGCACTCCTGGAACCGTGCCCAGTTACGGCGAAATGGACGCGCGCATCGGCTGGCACGCCACCAAGCGGCTCGAGCTTTCCATCGTCGGGCAGAATCTCCTGCATGACCATCACCCGGAAGCTGGCTTTCCCAGTCCCGCGCGCGAGGAGATCGCTCGGGCCGTATTTGGAAAGGTGACTTATCTGTGGTAAGCCGGAGATTGCATGTGACACTCGCGCGCCGCGGATGGGTCCAGGCTTGGTTGATTTATTTGCTTTTGTGGGCGGCCGCGCCGCGCCCAGCTGAGGCGGAATCCCGCGAGTATCAAATCAAGGCCGCGTTCCTGGTCAACTTTCTGCATTTTGTTACCTGGCCGCCCGGCGCATTCACCAAAGACGAAATGCCCTTTTGCATCGGCATCTTGGGCGAGGACCCTTTTGGCGCGGCCCTCGACCAAGCCGTGCGGAGCGAAACGGTGGGGCAGCATCCGATCATCGTGCGGCGTTGGAAGCGCCTGGCGGACTGCAAAGGCTGCCAATTGCTTTTTATGAGCCGTTCAGAGGAAAAGAACATGGACGCTATCCTGGGCAAGCTGCGCGCGCAGCCAATCCTGACCGTCAGCGAGACGCGCGGTTTTGCCCGCAGCGGAGGCATCATTAACTTCTACCTGGAAGGCAATAAGGTGCGATTTGAAATCAATCCCGCCGCCGCCCTGCGCAGCCACCTCAAAATTAGCGCGCAGTTGCTCAACCTGGGAAAAATCATTGACACTGGCGGAGGCGGACAATGACATGAACTGGCTGCGCCAACTGCCCATCAAGCGAAAGTTGAACCTGGTCGTCGGAATGACCTGTTTCGCCGTGCTGGCGCCGGGTTTCGCGGCTTTGGTCATTTACCAAATAGTCGATTTTCGCCGCACTCTCGTTCACGACACAACCGTTCTGGCCGACGTGCTGGCCAGCCTTTCGCAGGCGAACCTCAGATTCCTGGATTCTGACCTCGCGCGCACGAGCTTGCAGGCCCTGTCGGCGGAACCGGAGATTGTCGCGGGCTGCCTTTACAGCGCCCAGGGAGACGTCTTTGTCGAATACACGCGGCCAGGGGTCAAAGTTTCCTTTCCAGTTCACGCGCCCGCGGCCCGGAACTACTTTGAGCCGAATTCGCTGGTCGTCGTGCGGCCCGTCACGCTGGATCGAAAGGTCATTGGCGCGATTTATCTTCGGGCCAGCCTCCAAGGCGTTTATGACCGGCTATTCGGATCGATGGAGTTCGGAATTCCCGTGCTGATTGCTTGCGTGCTGGCGTCGTTGATGCTGTCCACGCGGCTGCAGCGTTCCATTTCCCAGCCAATCCTGGAGCTGGCGGAGACAGCCCGGTTCGTCGCGGAGCGGCGCGATTACACCGTGCGCGCGGCCCCGCAAGGCCGCCAGGAAATGGGCCTGCTGACCGATGCCTTCAACCTGATGCTCCAGCAAATCCACGAGCAAAACGAAGCTCTGAATCACGAGCGAGACCTGCTGAACACGCTGCTGGATAATTTGCCAGACTCCATCTACTTCAAGGATCGGCAATCCCGCTATGTGCGGGTGAGCCGCTCGAAATTGGAAAACGCCTTCAATCTCTGCAAGGAGCGCCACCGCGACGCCCAGCCCGCGGGAAGCCCGCCGAATTTTCCCGAACATTTGTCCAACCTCGAAAGATTCGCCAAGTTCCTGGACGGAAAGTCCGATGCCGATTTCTTCGACGAGGAATCCACGCGATTCGTCCATGATGAGGAAGAGGAGATCATCCGCACCGGCACGCCGATCATCGGCAAAGTCGAGCGGATCACGCTTCAGAGCGGCGCCGCCGCCTGGTACATGAGCACCAAGATGCCGTGGCGGGACAAGGACGGAAGCGTCATTGGAACTTTCGGATCATCGAAGAATGTCACCGCCATCAAACAGGCCGAGCAGAAGCTCCAGACGCAATTGGAGCGGCTGAAGCTGCTGGATCAAATCACGCGCGCCATTGCCGAGCGGCAGGACTTGCACAGCATCTTCCAGATCGTCATCCGCCGCCTGGAAGAGCAACTGCCGGTCGATTTCGCATGCGCGTGCATGTATGACGTCGGCGCGCATACTCTGACTGTCACCAACGTCGGCGCCCGGAGCGAAACGCTGGCTTTCTCGATGGCCCTAGCCGAAAACGCCAACCTTGAAATTGATGAGAACGGATTGTCTCGCTGCCTGCGCGGCGACCTGGTCTATGAGCCAGACGTTTCCCAGGCCGCGTTTCCTTTTCCGCAACGGCTGGCCGCCGGCGGATTGCGAGCTGTCGTATTCGCTCCGTTGCAGGTAGAGAGCCAGATTTTTGGCGTGATGATCGCCGCCCGGCGCGAGGTGGAAGGGTTCGACAGCCCTGACTGTGAGTTCATCAAGCAGTTGAGCCAGCACGTGGCGCTGGCGGCCCATCAAGCCCAGCTTTACACCGCATTGCAAAAGGCCTTTGAGGAATTGCGCCAGTCCCAGCAAACCGTCATGCAGCAGGAGCGCCTCCGCGCCCTGGGCCAGATGGCCAGCGGCATTGCGCACGACATCAATAACGCCATCGCTCCCGTTTCGCTTTACAGCGAATCGCTGCTGGAATCCGAACCTAATCTGAGCCCTCGCGCCCGCGAGTACTTGGAAACCATTCAACGTTCCATTGAAGATGTCGCCCACACTGTCGCGCGGATGAGGGAGTTTTACCGTCCGCGCGAAGCGCAGCTTGCGCTTATCCCGGCTCAGATCAACGTTCTGGCGCGGCAAGTCATCGATCTATCCCGCGCGCGCTGGAGCGATATGCCGCAGCAGCGCGGCTCAATGATCCGCCTGGCCGCGGAACTGGCGCCCGATCTGCCCATGTTCCCGTGCGTCGAGAGCGAGATTCGCGAAGCGTTGCTCAACTTGGTATTCAACGCCGTCGATGCCATGCCGGACGGCGGCATTCTGACCGTGCGCACGCGGCTTGCCCCGGACCAAACCGACCGCCGATGCATCGTGGCCGAAGTCAGCGACACCGGGATCGGCATGGATGAGGAAACGCGCCGCCGCTGCCTGGAGCCTTTTTACACAACCAAAGGCGAACGGGGGACGGGCCTCGGTCTGGCAATGGTCTATGGCATCGTCCGGCGGCACGGCGGCGACATCGAAATCGAGAGCATTCCCGGACGCGGCGCGACCTTCCGGCTTTTCTTCCCATGCGCCACCCAGGCCGCGCAACCAGGCCAGGCCGCGCCCGAAGTCAGTGTTCCCCCGCGCCAGCGCCTCCTTCTGGTGGATGACGATCCTGTATTGATTCGTTCCTTGCGCGAAGTCCTGGAAAGCGACGGCCATGTGGTCGTTTGCGCCCAGGGCGGGCAAGAGGGCATCGACACCTTCCGCGCGGCCTGCGCGGGTCGGGAAGCGTTCGACGCCGTCTTTACCGACCTCGGCATGCCCAACGTGGACGGAAGACAAGTAGCCAGCGCAATCAAGGGGATATCCCCCTCAACCCCGGTCATCATGCTGACAGGGTGGGGAGAGCGGTTGCTGGCCGAAGGAGATCAGCCGGCGCACGTGGACCAGGTATTGAGCAAACCCCCAAGGCTGCGCGATTTGCGCAAGGCGCTGAACCAGACCTCATCCGTGCCCCCGCCAGCCTCGTGACGATAAAGATGCAATATGAACGATTCTTTGCCCCAGCAAAAGGAGACAGCCACAACCGGCAATCCTCCGGCCAAAATCCTGATCGTGGACGACGAAGCCGCGCACACCAAGGCGCTATGCGACACTTTGCAACGGCACGGCTACCACACTGAGGGTTTTTGCGTTCCGTCCGCCGCGCTGGCCGCCGTGGAGGAGGGCCGCTACCACTTGCTCTTGACGGATTTGATGATGCCGGAGATGGATGGAATCGCGCTCCTGCAAGCGGCGCGGCGAAAAGACCCGCATTTAACAGGGGTCATTATGACCGGCGAAGGCACCATCGCGACAGCGGTGGAGGCAATGAAGTCAGGCGCGCTGGATTACGTGCTCAAACCATTCAAGCTTAGCGTGGTTTTGCCCGTGCTCGAACGGGCGCTAGCCGTGCGGCAGTTGCGGCTTAACAACGCCGCGCTCGAATTGCGCGTGCGCGAACGCACCGCCGAACTGGAAGTGGCCAACCGCGAATTGGAGGCCTTTTCCTATTCCATTTCGCACGACTTGCGTGCTCCCTTGCGCCACATCGACGGATTTGCCAACATCATCAACCAAAGATTTGGCGACCAAATGCCCGCCGAAGCCTTGCGGCTGCTGGGAGTGGTGACGAGTGAAGTGCGGCAGATGGCACGAATGACGGATGACTTGCTGCGTTTCTCGCGCCTGAGCCGGCAGCCGCTGGCCAAGCAACTGGTCAACCTCGCTGAATTGGCCCGCGCGATCGCGGACGAGTTGCAACGGGAAGCCCCGGAGCGGAAGGTGGAATTTCGCCTGGGTTCGCTGCCCGATTGCCAGGGAGACCCCTCGTTGCTGCGGCAGGTCATGGTGAACCTGCTCTCCAACGCCTTCAAATTTACCCGCCGGCGCGAAGCCGCTCTCGTGGAAATCAACGGTCGTGCCGAGGACAAGGAGTTGCGCTATTTCGTGCGCGACAATGGCGCGGGCTTTGACATGCAGTTCGCGCGCCGTCTTTTTGGCGTGTTTCAACGGCTCCACAGCGCGGAGGAATTTGAAGGCACTGGCGTCGGATTGTCCATCGTCCAGCGCATTATTATCCGCCATGGCGGGCGCATCTGGGCCGAAGCGCAGCCCGGCCAGGGCGCGACTTTCCACTTCACGCTGCCGGCGTAATCGTTACTCGTGCCAGCCGTGGTTCTCCCGCACCTGGATCATGGAAGCCAGAATGTTGTTCCATGTTTCGGGCTTCATCATCACGTCGTTCGGGAACATGCAGCCGTCCCAGCAGATGTGTTTTAGCTTCTTATTGACTTTGCCGTCCTCGCCGCGCAACCAGTAACCGGCATCCCGCGCGATGTTCAACTTTCCATTTGGATCGGTGGCCAGGCAATGGCGGCCGGTTTTATCGTGCGAGCCGGAGCCTTTGACGGTGGCGTCGTTTTGCGCGACGTGAAAGTCAATTATCCAGGGCCGCAGCGCCTTGGTCATTTTCTTCATCGCCTGGTGGAATTGTTCCGGCTCCCAATGAAAATCCTTGGGGACAATGCGATGTTCCGGCGCGTTATATCCCAGTGTGTAAAGCAGCGTGTGCGCCATGTCCGCCTGGAAGCCGACAGTTTTCGGCTGGCCGGTTTCCTCCAGCAATTGCGTCATGTATTTCCAGCTATGCATGCCGCCCCAGCAGATTTCCCCTTCCGCCGCGAGACGTTCGCCGTTGGCCTTGGCTGCTTTTGCAGCTTCGCGGAAAGTGGCGGCGATGGCTTTGGTGTTTTTCGCGGCGTCCCTCTCCCAATCCGTCACGCCACAGGCCGAATCAATGCGAACGACTCCGTGCGGGCGCGCACCCAACTCCCGCAGGGAGCGCGCGATGCGGCAGGCCTTTTCCACTTGGCCTACAAATTTCTTTCGCTCTTCCGCTCCCCCCATGGCCGACCCGCCGCCGGTCGGCGGCCAAACCGGCGCCACGACGGAACCGATGGCCAGCCCGCGCTTTTGAATTTTGTCGGCCACTTTCTTCAACCCGTCCTTGTCGATGTCGATGCTGATATGCGGGTCAAAAAGAAAAATGTCCACACCGTCGAACTTGGTCCCGTTGACTTCGGCTTTGGCGGTCAAGTCGAGCATGTCGTCGAGGCTGATGCACGGTTCGGCGCCGGGCGCGCCTTTGCCGACCAGGCCCGGCCACAAGGCATTGTGCAATCTTGGAAAATTATTGGGTTTGAGTTTGCTCATTCCCCATGGTTGCCAAAATATTTTCTTTTTGGCAACCGCTAACGCCCGCTTTGCCGGACCATATTTTCAACTAATTCCGTGAACGGCTTCTCGGCGGCAAGCGCTTCCAAAGTCAAGTGCATCCGATAGCGCCAATAATAATGGACGATGGCCGGGACATTGATGCGTTCCGACGCGGGATCGGGATTCCGCAGGGCTTCGTCCATCCCCAACAAGTCCTGCAATTGAAAGATGCTCCACATGGCGGGCGAATCCAAATGTTGCCGGACGATTTCCTGATTGATCCACACCTCGCACTCCGCTGGCGCGGGGCCGGACTGGCCCAGTTCCTGATTGAAAAAATCCTGGGTGACGTTTCGATCCTCCTGCCACCAGCCGCGAATGGTGCTCATGTCGTGCGTCGCGGGCGTGACTACGCTTAGGTAAGGAGCATCCGCCGGGCGCGAAAAATGGGCGTTCAACGCCTTGGGCATCCGCTGAATCTCCAGGCTCAAGAGGCCGAGGTCCCGCATGACTGCCGGGACGCAGGCCGGAACCATTCCCAAATCCTCCCCGCAGATCAGCATATTCGTGGCGCGTTTGAGCGCGGGCAATTTTTCCAGCGCCTCGCGCCGCCAGCCATCTTCTTGCCGGCGGTAGAAATAATCCACGGACAAATCCATCAGCCGCCGCTGGGTGTCCGGGTCCAACCGGCGAAACGACGGCGTGTGTTCCATGCCCAGCCGAAAATGATACCCCCCGCCCGGAGCCTCGATGAGCAGCACATTGCTGATGAGATCAAACAATCCTTCCTTGAGAGTTTTGTCGCGATTCGCGGCATCCATCGACGCGAAATGCCGTTCCACGTCTCGTTGCGCCGCGAAGGCCGGTTTGAGTGAATACATTCCGTCGGCGCCTGCGTTCACAAATTCCTTTTTCACTGCTTCGGCGCGGTCTCCGAAAATCTCGCGCAGCACATCATCTGTGACGAAAGGGCGCGTGAATCGTTCGCGGTCAAACGCGATGTCGCGCGCGGCGAATTCCTCCTCTCGCAACGGGATGGCCGGCACGAAATAGCCGAGAATGCCCTCGACCGCGCCGCGCGGAATGCTCCAGATGCGGAAGAAGCCGAGAATATGGTCAATCCTAAAAGCATCAAAATAGCAGCTCATCTGCGAGAGGCGCTTTTTCCACCACGCAAAACCATCCTGTTTCATACGCGGCCATTGGTAGGTCGGGAAGCCCCAATTCTGGCCTTTGGCGGCGAAGGCGTCCGGCGGTGCGCCCGCCTGCATGTCGGTGTGAAAAAGCTCTGGCTGCTGCCAAACATCCGCGCCATGGGGATGAACGCCAATGGCCATGTCGCCTTTCAAAATCAGGCCCCGTTCATGCAGATGGCCGGCAGCGGCGCGCAGTTGGGTATGAAGATGAAATTGCAGGAAGGCATGGAAATCCATCTCGTGGCGCGCGGTGGTGTCGCGTTTCGCCAGGGCGCGGATTTCCTTCGCGTCAAACGAGCGATGTTCAGGCCAGTGATTGAAATCGGCCGTGTCAAACTTATCGCGCAAATAGCAAAAGGCGGCGTAAGGAGCGAGCCAATGTTCGTTGTGGCTGAAAAAGTCGTGGTATTCCGGGCTGGCGAACGTCTTCTTTCGTTGCTTTGTAAAAATTGTTCGCGCGAACTCAAGCTTGGCCTTCATCACCGCCTCATAATCCAGCGCCGGCAGGGCGTTGAGCCTCCGGCGCTCGGAGGCAAGGCTGGCGAGCAGAGGTGCATGTTCCGGGCCGGCCAGCGCGTCCAGATTCAGGTAAAGCGGATGCAACGCATAAACGGAAATGGCTGCGTACGGATAAGAATCCCTCCACGAATGCGTGGCGCTGGTATCGTTGACAGGCAGGATTTGAATCAGTTTCAATCCAGCCTGGCGCGCCCAATCCGCCAGCAGGGGCAAATCCAAAAATTCACCGGCGCCAAAACTGCGTTCGCTGCGCAGGCTGAAAACCGGAACAGCCACGCCCGCGCCGCGCCAAGGCGCCGATGGGAGCCGCGCGCTCCCGTCGTGCATGATGATCTGGCCGCCGGGAGCCGCGCGGTTGGCGCCATCCTCGTATCGGACAAACGCGTTTTTCTCAACGTCGTAAACGCCGTACTTGTAAAAAACAGGAAATGGGCCGGCCGACAAATCCACCCGCGCACTAAAGTCTCCATTCCCGGAGTCGCGCTGAAGCAGGACTGGCGCGGATGTATTCCATCCGCCCAACGCGGGAGCGCTTCCCAAGAGGCATATTGTTTGGCCCTGGCCCAGCAACGGCGCCTTGACGTGGAATTCATGGGTGGCGTTGGCGGGGGCCGCGTTGGCGTTCTCATGCGGGCGCCACAGCAAAACATGCGTGAACGGCTCGGTGGAAAAGACATTCTCGACCGCGCCGAAGTCAGTCCAAGAATCGACAATAATCGTGTGGCCGGGCGGGAGCGCGGATAAGTTCAAGCTTCGGCCGCCGCCAAAATCCTCACGTGCGGAGCCATCCTCATCAAGCACAAGAAAGTAATAGCTGACCGGCTTTTCGGGGCGCCCGGTGTCGGGAAGGTCCAGCATCACTTCCCACAATTCTCCCTCTACAAAATGCAATGGCCGCGCGTCGCCAAACCAGGGGTGATCGCCGCAAAGAAAAATCATCTGGCCGAAGCGCGTGTGATACGGCAAGCGAATGGTCAATTTCATCCCGCTGAACCGTAGTTCATGTCGGCGCTCGGTGCCAGTGCGGATTTGCCCCCAACGAACGCCGCTCCACGTGCCCATTTCAAGGGACATTCAAGCGAACGGCCGCCCGAAATTGCTCATTGAACTTGGGGCGAAGGGAATTAGATTAACGGCATGTTGCTGTTGCGGGTCATGGGCAATGTCGCGGGGGTGCTCGCGCTGGCGGTCTGCCTGGGCGCATGCGCGCCGGATGACAAGCATGGGGATGAGCAAAAGGACCCGCATTTCCAGCGGGGCATCGCGCTGGTTAACAGCCAGGATTACAAGGGCGCGGTGGAGGAGTTTGAAAAGGCCCTGGAAACCAATCCGCAGTCGTCCGCGGCCCATTTTGAGTTGGGCTGTCTTTATGACAAGCTCAATGATTACGCGGCGGCTATTTATCATTACGAACAGCATCTCAATTGTTTGCGCGACTCCGACGATGCCCAATTGGTCAAAGACCGCATCCGGGGTTGCAAACAGGAGCTGGCCAACTCGGAATTTGCGCCGCCCGCGGCCCGCAACCTTCAGCGCGAGGTGGATCGGTTGACAGCGGAAAACCTGGCGCTAAAGGATCAATTGGCCGCCTGGCAGCACGCGCCCGCCGCGAACCATTCCGAGGCCAGAAAGCCAGCGCCGCTTTCCGACGCCCCCGCCGCTTCGTCTCATCCCCGGCTTCATGTCGTCAAGCAACGCGAAACGATCAGTTCGATTGCCGTGGAATACGGCGTCAAGGCCAGCGCCGTTCTGGCGGCCAATCCGCGCGTGGACCCGCGCCGGCTGCGCGTCGGGCAGAGCCTGGCCTTGCCGTGACCGCCATGCGCTCCCGGATTTTCTTTTTCGCCATCGTCTGTTTCTGGCTCTCGATGAACTACTTGCTCTGGCGTTCCCAGACAGGCGCGCATACGGGCAGCGCGCTTCCGCCGAAGGTGGTTTGGGAAAAAATTCTGACCGCGCCGGACCTTTCCTCGCTCGATATTTATGACCATGACAAGCGAACCGGCAGTTGCCATTGGTCGGCCACGGTGGGCAATTCGCCGCTGGCCTCCAATAAAATTCTGGACAACGATTACGCGCCCGATGGATTGAGCGAACAGGTCACCGGATACTCGCTAAACTTCGGCGGCAACGCGACCCTGTCCCACACAAATCGCCTGGGATTCGAAGCCAACCTGGACTTGTCCACCAATCACACGTGGCAGGCCTTTCATATCCGGGTTAGCCAGCGGCCTCTCATCTGGGACGTGTTTGCTTCCGCGGCCGCCGAGAGAGTGGTGGTAAAAGTGGAGGGCGCGGGCGGAAGCTGGCAAAAGACGTTGAGCTTTTCCGACTTGAGCAATCCGGACGCGCTCTGGGCTGACTTCGGCGGGACGGCAGCCCTAGGCTTGCTTGGGGTGGCCGGACTGGCGCCCTCGAAGGATTCACTCACTCGCGTGGCCGGCGCTGTGAAATGGGAAGCGCACGAGGACTGGATACAATTCGGCCACACCAAAGCGCGGGCCTATCGGCTGGAAACGGTCTTGCTGGGCCGGCACATTGTCGTTTATACGAGCCAGGTGGGTGAAATTCTGCGCGTGGATTTGCCGGATAAGATCATGTTGCGCAATGACATCTTCGAGCACTTTTAGGCATGATCGAACTGCAACATCTGACCAAGAAATTCGGCGATCTGGTGGCGGTCGATGACCTGAGTCTCAAGGTCGAGCGCGGCGAGTTTTTCGCCGTCCTCGGTCCCAATGCGGCCGGAAAAACCACTTTGATTCGCGTGCTGGCGGGATTGCTCAGGCCGACGGCCGGGACCGCGCGCGTGGCTGGTTTTGATGTGCAAGGCGATCCGCTGGAAGCCCGCCGCCGGCTGGCCTATGTGCCGGACTTTCCTTTTCTTTACGATAAATTGACACCGTGGGAATTCCTGCGCTTCACGGGTCACGTTTTCCAAATGAGCGAGAGCCGGATTGAAGAGGCCAGCCGCGCGCTGGTTGACCGTTTTCATTTGGAGCCGTTCATCAGCAGGCCCATCGAGGGCCTTTCGCACGGCACCCGGCAACGCGTGGCCATCGTCTCGGCTTTGCTGCACGATCCGGAGGTGCTTGTCATCGACGAGCCGATGGTCGGCCTGGACCCGCAACATGCGCGCGTGGTCAAAGACGTGCTGAAGGAACGCACGCGCAACGGCGCCACGATTTTCCTTTCCACCCATCAATTGGGAATCGCCGAAGAAATGGCAGACCGAATAGGCATCATGTTTCGCGGCCGCCTGGTGGCCATTGGGACGCGCGATCAATTGCGCCTGCAAGCCGGTTCCCACGGCGCGCTCGAAGATGTCTTCCTGGCCCTGACCGCGAGCGAAAAACCAGAATAGAAAGACCGGCCGTTACCAGTTGACGGAGGCCAGGCTGGCGCTGAAGGTCATGTCGGCGGGATTGAAATTCTTGTAATTCTTGACATGCCAATCGGCGAAAAGAACGTTGACGCGGTTGTTATGGGTGGGGGAGGGGAGGCTGAAAAGCAGGTTGGTGTCGTTGTCGTTGAGATCGGCATTGGTGGGAGAGGTGGGGAAATTGCAATCCCCGGACAGCACATAAAATGATGGGAGCATGATGCTGCGCATATTCACGCTGCTGGGCGTCCAGCCATCCAGTGTGTAGGCAAAAGCGATGGACCCCATGAAATAATTGTAACCGGAACGATTATAAAACCCGCTGAAGCCGGGACACCGCAGAACATTGGTCGCATTGGCGTAGTAGGGAGAAAGGGATTTTGTCCAAGGCATGTTTGTCGGGTTATTCCAGCCGCCCTCGTTCGGATTGCCAATCGAAGCGTAAGAGGTTGGAAGCCGGTCTTCACTATCGTCGCCATACATTTGCATGGCCATGCCGAGCTGGCGAAGATTATTAACACAGGCAATCGAGAGCGCTTTCTCTTTTGCTTTGCCCAATGCCGGCAGCAACATGCTCGCCAAAATCGAGATGATGGCAATCACCACCAGCAATTCGATCAACGTGAAGCCTCCTTTAAGCCTTTTCAAATGGGCACCTCATTGTCTGCCCTCAATATAGGCTTGCTCATCGGTTTGGCCAGTGAATAAAAGGCGGAGGCGAGCCTCATTTTTTTTGCTTCGCCGCCTTGGCTTCGACTTTGGCAATGGTGTCCTCCAAAATGAGCCGCTGGTTGTTATCCAGCTTGAGGGTATAGGCCATCTTCTTCAAAGGATGGACCGCGGCAATGTAATTAGTCTGGTCAATCGCCGACAGACCCTGGTCCAGGTAATCCTTCGCGGGGCCGGAGACGGATTGGAAGGCCTGCCGGATTTTGGCGGTGTCGATATCATTTTTGGAGCAGCCCAGGACGGCCATCCAGGCCAGGGCGCTTATGGCAAATATGCGGATCAGCCGTTTATGCATCTTGTTCTATACCATAGCAGGCCAATTCCATTTGTCTGTTCAATTTTAACTCCCATTCGGCCAATGTTTGACTTACAAGCATTGCGCCCGTGATAACGATGAGGCTCCTTATATTGACAACCGCCGCCGCTTTTCTTGCATTCGCGTCCGCCGGGCAGGACGCCGGCTCCAACGCTCCCGTCGCGCTGCCATGGTGGAATTTCCACGCGGCCAATACGGACATCGGCCAGTTGCACCCCTCCTTCCCGGCGCAGTACTCAGGTCCCAACAGCTTGAACAATCGCTTCGAATCGGCGGAAACCATTTCCGCGGACCTCTTTGGCGGCTTGCGTTTGTGGCGTGGAGCGGAATTCCATCTTGACGTGTTGTCCTGGCAGGGATTCGGCCTGAGCAAGACGTTCGGGATCGAGGCCTTTCCCAACGCCGCAGCCTACAAACGGGGCGCGCCTATCGGCGACATCAGCCTCGCGCGCGCCTTCATCCGCCAAACGATCAACCTCGGCGGCGCGGCGCGGGACGTGCCGGACGACCTCCTGCACCTGGCCAGCCGCCAGGACGAAACGCGCCTGGTTGTGACGCTTGGGGAAATCAGCTTATTGGACATTTTTGACAACAATGCGTATGCGTCCGACCCGTCGAAACAATTCATGAACTGGGCCTTCGTTGGCAATGAGGCCTGGGATTATCCGGCCAACAGCCTGGGCTACATGACTGGGCTGGCGGGCGAATTATATTGGCCCCAATGGGCGTTGCGCTACGGCTTCTTCCAAATGCCGCGCGAGGCCAATGGGCTGGGCATCGACCAGGCCTATTTGAAGGCGTGGGGAATGGTCACGGAATTGGAGCGGGATTTCCATCTGGGCGGACATCCCGGGGCGGTTCGTTTTTTGGCTTACCTCAATCGCGCCCACATGGGCAGTTACGCTGAAGCCGTCGATGGCCCGCATCCGGCGGATATCATGGCCATGCAGGCCTATCGTTGCAAATACGGATTCTGCCTTAACATCGAACAGGAAGTTTTCAAGAATGTCGGCCTGTTCTCCCGCGTGGGATGGAGCGACGGCCATGCGCAAGCCTGGGCTTACAGTGACGTGGACGATTCCGCATCCATGGGCGTCAGCCTCAATGGAGATATGTGGGACCGTCCTAATGACTCATTCGGCCTGGCTGGCGTTATTAGCGCCGCCTCGCGCATCCACCAGCAATTCCTTGCGGATGGCGGCCTGGGCATTCTGGCCGGTGACGGCGCGCTCAACTACGGCTTGGAAAAAGCAATGGAAACTTACTACAACGTTCAAGTGTGGAAGGCTTTGCATTTCACGGCCGATTGCCAATTCATCATTGATCCCGCCTTCAACCGCGCGCGCGGCCCCATCTCAGTGCTGGGCGCGCGGATTCATTGGGAATTCTGAGTTCAAAGCGAAGTCATGATGTTTTCGAGGAACAACCGGTTGGCCCTGGCGCCGGCGGTGACTTCGGCAAGCGTCTTGCCCCCGGCACATTCGACATAACTCGGCCCGCTGAACCCCGCTTTCTTCAACTCCCGATAAACTCCCAGAAAATCCACTTTGCCCTCGCCGAATTGGATCATGACGTTGCCCTCTTTTTCCCCGCAATCCTTGGCGCAAAAACCGGTGACGTATTGGGCGACGGGTTTCAATTCTTCCACCGGGTCCTTGGCGGTGTAGTAGATAATATTGCCCGCGTCGTACCAGATTTTGAAATTGGGACGGTTGACTTCCTTGAGGCAGCGAAGAATTTCCTCCGAGGCGCCGCTGCCGCCGCCGTGCGGTTTAAGAACCAGCTTGACGCTTCGTTCCTGGGCGTAATCCGCGGCATCGGCCATGGCGTGGTAAAACTTTTGGCCGTCCGCTTTTTTGTCGAAGCCAAACGTCAGCAGCCATTCCACTTTTAGAAATTGGGCGTGGTCGATCTGCTTGCGCACTTGTTTGACAATCGCGTCCTGGGACGCGTCAAAATTGATCCGCAGCGCGCCCATGGAGGCAGTCAAACCCGCATCGGCGACGCGCTTGGCCAGCTCAGGCAGGTAACGTTCCTTCGACTCGGCGGCCAGAAAAGGCTCCTCCGGCATGGCGGTCAGCAGGCCCATCGTCGCGTAACCCGCTTCCTTGATCCCTGCCAGCGCGATGTCCAAGCCCCAATTGGCCGGTTGCGGCACGGAAGGGGGCACAACGGACGCGCCGAATTTTTGCATCCAGGGCCGGTTAAAACAGCCGATGGGCCAGGAAACCCCGGCGGCAGAAACGTCAAATACATTCATAGCGGCAGCCGCTGTGGCAGCGGTTTTGACAAAGGTTCGTCGCGTCATGTTGCGATTAAGAGCGAGATGCGGAGATTTTTCAACAGATTTTCTCAAATCCAATTTCCATCGATCATGGTGGAGGCAACGCGGCCGGGATGATGCACAATCGCATCCCACACATCCTCCAGCTTGCCGTCGAACGGAATGGCAATCAAATCGGCGAAGCCGTTGGGGAACAGTCCGCCGATCTGGTCTTCCCAGCCCAGCGCCCGCGCCCCGTGAGCAGTGGCCATATGGACGATGGTATCGGGAGTCGCGCCGGGATTCGCGGCGGCAAAAGTCCGCATTTCTGGGAACATATTCAACTCTGGCTTCGCGCGCCGGTTTGGCAAAACGCTGGCGAGGCTGTCGGTGCCCAGGCAGATGTTGACGCCGGCCGCGCACAGCTTTTGATATGGAAACGGCGCGTGCTTGAAATAAGCGTGACTGCGCGGGCAATGCACGACGCTGGAGCCGGACTTGGCCAGGGCCACGACGTCGGCGTCGTCAAGATAGTTGGCGTGAATGGCCAGGAAATTCTGGCCAAGCAGGCCGTAGCGGCTGGCTTGCTGCACCGGCGAAGGGCCTTCGCAGTCTGACATGTCACGCTGGCGCCGGAGCCAATCAAACATTGGGCCGCTCCGGCTGGTGTACATTTCGTGTTCCTCTCGCGATTCCGCCAAATGCATTGTCACCCGCCAGTGCCGCCGGCGCGCCAGCGCCGCCGACTGCCGCAACAGCTCGGGTGTGGTCGAATAAAGGGCGTGCGGAGAAAGGCCGGCGGCCGCTTTCGCGGACGTGATGCTTTTAACTTTAGCGGCTGCTTCGCGCAGGATGTCCGCAGGCCGGCGCCGGCTCTTGATGCCCGTCATCTCCAGGAACGAAAACACGCGCACTGGCGTCGAGGAGCAGACTTCCGGCAGCAATTCGGGCACGGCTTCCACATCGGCCACCGAGGTTGTGCCGGTGGAGGCCAGCATTTTGGCGCCGCGAATCCACGCCTCGGCATAATCGGTGTAGCTGGCGCCTGCCTTTATCGCGATCAGTCCCTTGATCCAATCCGGGAACTTCTTTTGGGGCGGGAGTCCCGTCATGTTGGTGTAGTCGAGATGGCAGTGCGCGTTGATGAGGCCCGGCATCAGAATAACCGCGCCCAAATCCACCGCCGGTTCGGAAGCGCGCGGCCCGACATCGGGCCAGGCGCCAGCGCTTATAATCCGATTTTCGGAGAGGAGAACTGCCCCGTTTTCAACAGGCGGCGAGGAAATCGGGCATACAATGCGCGCGCGCAAAAGCATGAGGGGGAATAGCCTTCACAAAAGCGGCCCAACCTTAAAGCTCCGCCTCGCTTTGTTCCTCTTTGCCGCGGGCGCCGGCCGCATGTTTGCGCGCCTTGAATTTATTATGCCGCTTCCGCAATTGCTGCTCGATCTTTTTGGTCACCACATCAATGGCCGCGTAGAGGTCTTCCTTGCAATCCACGGCGTAAAGGTCCGGTCCCGGCACGGCTAGGCGGATGGCGCAGGTGAACTGCTTTTCCGGGCGTTTGAGATGGTCATGTTCCAGGCTGACGCGGGCGCTGGTGCAATAACGGTCCAAATGCTCCAGTTTATCCACCCGGGAAAGGATATGGTCTTCGATAGCTTTGGTTAACGTCACATTATGCGTTGTCAGAATGAACTTCATATAAATAATTTGCTCCATGTTGCCGCTGAAATCCAGTTTTTTGGATGGCGCAATAATCTTTGCCAATGAACGAATATCGGATTTAATCGGCTCGTGCCAACCAAAGTCATATCCGTGGCCAATCAAAAAGGCGGAGTGGGAAAAACGACCACCGCTGTCAATCTGTCCGCTTGCATGGCCCAACTGGGCCGGCGAACTTTGCTCTTGGACCTCGATCCGCAAGCCAACGCCACCAGTGGCGTGGGCTTGGATAAAATCGAAGGGGCCAGTTCTTACCGTCCTTTACTCGGCGATGGCACGCTCGTGGAGAAAATCCGGCCAACCGCTTTTGAACGCCTGGAGATCATCCCCAGCGAAGTCGATCTGTGCGGGGCGGAAGTGGAAATGGCCCGTTCGGAGAACCATCTCCATCGGCTGGCGGGGCTGCTGCGGCCGATCGTGGAAGCCGCCCGGCACGATTTTATTGTGATTGACTGCCCGCCGTCGCTGGGGATTCTGACGCTGAACGCCTTCGCCGCCTCGGATTATTTGCTCATTCCTTTGCAGTGCGAATACTACGCGCTGGAAGGCATTTCCATGAGCCATAAAGTCCTCAACCAGGTGCGCGATACGGGCATCAATCCGCGCCTGCAACTGCTCGGCGTGGTCATGACCATGTTCGACGCCCGCACGCGCCTTTCCGCCCAAGTGCTGGGGGAAGTGCGCGAGCATTTTGGCCCGCAGGTTCTCGATACTGTCATCCCGCGCGCGACGCGCCTGGCCGAGGCGCCAAGCTTCGGCAAACCGATCATTCATTATGACAAATACAGCGCCGCGGCGGCCGCCTACGAAGTGCTTACCGGCGAAGTGCTCAAGCGAATCAAATAGAAAAGCCGTGCGCGCGAAATGGCTCATCATGCTCGCCCTCGCGTTCGCGCCGCTGGTGGCGCCGGGCGCGGAGTTGCCTCTCGTCAGCCCCATGTTCAGCGACAATATGGTTCTTCAGCGCGGAAAGCCGAATGCGATTTGGGGATGGTCGAAGCCAGGCGACGCAATCAAAGTCGAAATGGCGGGGCACATGGCCAAAGCCGTCGCAGGCCCGGATGGCCGCTGGCAGGCGGAAATTGATCCTCCCTCGCCCGGCGGGCCTTACACCGTGGTCATCAGGGGGCCTGACGAACACATTGAATTGCGCGAAGTTTTAGTGGGAGATGTTTGGTTGTGCGGGGGCCAGTCAAACATGGAACTTGGCCTGGGGAGGACGCGAAACGGCGCGGAAGAAATCAAATCGGCCCACCACCCGGAAATTCGCCTCTACAAAGTGGATCAGCAAGTTTCGTATTCCGCCGCGCGCGCTCCGAAAGGCTCATGGGAGATTTGTTCGCCTGATTCCATCGGCAAATACGCCGGAGGCGGGTTTTCGGCGGTGGCATATTATTTTGGCTGCCGGCTGCAGGAGGACATCCGGGTGCCGGTCGGTTTGATCGAGGATTGCGTGGGCGGGACTCCCGTGGAGAGTTGGATGAATCCGTCCACCCTGCGCCGGATGGGCGGTTTTGATTCGCGGCTAAATGAAATCGAGCGCCTTCGCGACAAGGGCGGCCCGGCCTACGGCAGCTTCCTGATGCATTGGCTGGAAGATTACGACATTGGGATGCAAGGCAGCACTTGGGCCGCGCCGAGACTGAATGATTCGGATTGGAAAACGGTCGCGGTTCCCGGCGGTTTTCAGGAATTGGCGTCCGCGCCGTGCGTTTGCTGGTTCCGCAAGGAAATCGTTCTGCCCGATCCGTTGCCTGCAGGCAAGGCCACGATTTTGCTCGGTGCCATTTATAAAATGGACACCGCCTATATCAACGGACATTGGGTCGGCGCCAGTTCGTGGGCGGAGCATCCCCGCGCTTATGACATCCCGGAAAACGTTCTTAAACCGGGCAAGAATATGGTGGCCGTCCGGGTTTTCAAAATGAAACCACAGGACGGATTTGCGGCCAAACCAGAAGGGTTGAGCATCGAACTGGGAGATCATGCGACCGTTCCGCTGGCGGGGAAATGGAAGGGCAAACTTAGTTTTGACGTCCAGCCGCCGCGCGCCCTGCCGCTGGATTTTGAGAATTATCCGACCATGCCTGCCGTCTTGTTCATGGGCATGATTGAACCGGTCGCGCCGCTGGCCATCAAAGGCGCGATTTGGTATCAGGGCGAAGCAAACTTCCAGCGCGCCGCGTCGTATGAAAAGCTGCTGGCGGGCATGATAGGCGATTGGCGGAAGCTTTTCGGCCAGGGGGATTTTCCTTTTTACATCGTGAGCTTGCCTGCCTTCATGGCACGCCGCGGCGAATCGGCCCCGGACGGCTGGACCGCGCTGCGCGAACAGCAGGCATTGACGGCCCGACACGTCAAGAATTGCGGCTTGGCCGTCACCGTCGATACTGGAGAGGCTGATAACATTCACCCGCAGGACAAGAAGATCGTCGGGGAGCGGCTGGCGCTGTGCGCGTTGGGCGAGGGTTATGGCCGGAAGGTTGTTTATGAAGGGCCAACGTTTGCGTCCCTTGAGCATTCGCGCGGCGAATTGAAAATTCATTTCTCGCACACCGATGGCGGATTGGCTGTCGAAGGTGAAAAGCTGGGTGAGTTTTCCATAGCCGGCGCAGACCATGCCTGGCATTGGGCTGACGCGAGAATTGAGGGAGATACGGTCGTGGTGTCGTCGCCGGATGTGCCCAGTCCCGTGGCCGCGCGCTACGCCTGGCAAGCCAATCCTCTGGCCGCGCTTTACAACGGAGCCGGCCTGCCCGCCGTGCCATTTCGCACGGACGACTGGCCTTAGCGGCCTGCCAGGCAAGCCAGCGCGGCGGATACCACCTGTTCGGTCTCGATGCCGCGCAGGCAGCGCAAATCGATCGGACATTCGCGGCGAAAACACGGGGCGCAGGGCGCGTCACAACGGACCACTCGCGCGCGGGAGGAAAAGATCGGACCGGTCAGTTCCGGCGATGTGCTGCCAAAGATGGCCGTGACAGGCGCGCCCACCGCGGCCGCCAAGTGCATTGGCCCGCTGTCGTTGGTCAATACCAAATCGCAAATCTTCAACGCTGCCGCCAACTCGCGCAAATTGGTTTTGCCCGCCAGGTTCAATGGGCTTTCGCTCGCGCCGCCAGCTAGGGCGTTGGCTATAGTTTCGGCAAAAGCACGATCGTCCGCGCCGCCAAAAATCACCCAGCGGCAGTGCGTTTTCTCGCTCAGACTCCGGGCCGCGGCCGCGAATCGTTCCACCGGCCAGCGTTTGGCTGGTCCGTATTGCGCTCCCGGATTAAGGCCAAACCAAGGCCGGCCCGAGGCCATGCCGAATTTTTGCCGCGCCTCTTCCATCGCTCGCTCGCTTATTTCAATGCGCGGCGGCATCGGTTCGGGGGATGCTCCGAGCGCGGCCGCGAGCCGCAAATAACGGTGAGCATGATGGGCCTCGGCGGGATAGCTCGGCGGATTGGCGTTCGTTTCAATGCGACGCCGGATTTCCGCAACCGGCCGTTTGCGCATGTCCACTGAGCCGGACAGGGCAGGCGCTGGATGTGTCAACAGGAGTGAGCGCCCGGCGCGCGCGAGGCCAACGCGCTTCGGAATGCCCGCCAGCCATAACTCCAGCGCGGAGCGAAAGGAATTGGGAAAAATTAAACCCGCGGTGAATTTTCCCTCGCGCAGCCGCCGGCTGATTCGCCAAACGCCCTCGGTTCCGGTGAATGTCAATACTTCGTCCAGAAAAGGCTGCCCCTCCCACAGCCCCGCCAGTTTTTCCGGCGAGAGAATGGTAATGCGCGAATCGGGATGCGCCTCGCGCAAGCGCATCAGAGCCGGCGTGGTCATGACCGCATCGCCCAGCCAATTGACGCCGCGCACCAGGATATGTTCGACTGGCGCGGGCATGTTAGCGCAGGCAGATTTTGCGCACGCAGTCGTCGAAGTCCTGGGCGCCGCTGAGAATTTTGATTTCGACGCGCATGAAATAAATGGGCAGGTCGCGCCGGTCCAATTTGGGGAACCGCACGGCGTCCTTTTGCGTGGTGATAATGACCTGAGCCTGGCGCTTTTTGCTGCGGTTGATCGCGTTGAGAATTTCCTGCTGGGTGAAACGGTGATGATCGGCGAAGCGCTTGGAATAGACCAGTTCGCGGCACAATTTGATGAGACTCTGGTCAAAACTCTCCGGCTGCGCGATGCCGCTCAAACTGGCCACGCGCAGGTCGCGCACAAAATCGAGGCCCTTTTGCTCGCCTGTGAAAACGTCCTCGAAGTAAAGCGGCGCGTGAATGCACTCGATGATCCCGGCCTGCGGATTGTAGCGCGCGAGGCGTTCGCGCAACGCCTCCGTGTTGCCATCACTCTTGGTGATGAAAATGACGTTGGCGCGCGAGAGTTGCGTCGGCGACTCACGCAAAGTTCCGCGCGGGAAAAGATGCTCGTTGCCGAATGGCTGCTGGCAATCCACCAGCACGACGTCCTGCCGGCGGCCGGCCAGGCGCCAGTACTGGAAGCCGTCGTCCAGCAGAAGCGTGTCGCAGCCGAAGTGTTCGATGGCATACCGGCCGCCCTTGACGCGATTTTTGTCCACCAGCACCACGACATCCTTTAGGTTTGACGCCAGCATGAACGGTTCGTCACCCGCCGCGTCGGAATCCAGCAACAGATTCTTGCCATCCGACACCACCCGCGGCGGCGTGATGTCTTCGCGGAAGAGCAGCTTGTTCAAAAGCGCTTCGGCCAGCGGTTGCGGGCGGGAGCGGTAACCGCGCGTGAGGATGGCCACTTTGCGGCCCTGCCTTTGCAATTCGCGCGCGAATTTTTCCACGACCGGCGTCTTGCCCGTCCCGCCCAGAGTCAGGTTTCCGATGGCGATGACCTGAATCCCCAGGGTCGTGTCCCGCATCAGGCGCGCGTCGATGCAAAAGCGGCGTATCTGGAGGAGAAATTGGTAAACTTTGGAGAGCGCGAAGAAAATAGAACGGATCAGCGCTGCCAGTTTTCCGCGGCGCTCTCCAGAGATAATTTCCAGGAACGGCGCTTCAATGGACTCGCGCCATGCTTTCAACGTTTCGCGCATGTAGATTTGAAGTCTGCCTATTCCCTCCTTTGCCCGCAAGGATGGCCGCTAGATTTTCTCGCCTTATACAAATTCTTCGCGGACGGTGTCCACTATGCGGAATCATGAAGACGACGAATTGGATTTGGCTGATGGCGGGATGTGTCTTGATCCTGCTCGTGGCAATGCTGATGCCTTCAACAAAAGTAAAACAGGCGCCTGGCCCGGCGGCGTCCTCGCGGCGCGCGAACTCAGATGATTGGCATGCGACGGTGGAGCGATTGGCTGCGACCCAGGAGCGCGACACGAATGGCACGCGAACGGCGCAGGAAATCGTCGCGGCCAGATTAAAAAAATTCGGCGCCCGCCGCCGCGCGCTTGTCGATCGGCTGGCTGAGCATTACAAAATCAAGACTTTGCCTGACGCCGGACGGTTTTTCGACGCGATGGACGCGGGCGATTGGGACGAAACCTTGCGCCTCTTCAGAAGCCTGCGCTCGGACTTGGATGGCCCGGACGCAACCGACCTGCGCAAGTATTGGCGGGCCATTCTGGAAGCCTATGGGGCCGCTGAACAGGCGCACATGTGGCCGGCCCAGCAGTTTCTCGACTACGGCAACGGGATTCTGAATGCGTTGAAGCCGGGGATGGTTTATGTCGGCGGCACGGATCCGGGCTGTTTCATTTGCACGATGATGAATGAAACGACCGAGGGAGAAGAGCATCTTACGCTGACGCAAAATGCCCTCGCCGATTCCAACTATCTGGCCTATTTGACAGCCCTTTACGGGAGCGGTCTCAACGTTCCGACGGAGGAGGACGAGCAGGCCGCTTTCAACAAATATGTGACGGACGCAACCGCTCGCCTTCAGCATGACCGGCAGTTTCCCGATGAGCCGAAACAGGTGTTGCCAGGCGAAGACATCGCCATCACCGACGGCCACACGGGCGTGAGCGGGCAGGTTGCCGTGATGTCCATCAATAATCTGGTCATGCAAACACTGTTGCAAAAGAATCCCGATCTTTCGTTCGCCATGGAGGAGTCTTTTCCTTTGCAATCCAGCTATGCCGGCGCGGCGCCGCTGGGGCCTGTCTTTGAATTGCGCGCCGAGGACCCGATGACGGAAGACATGGCCAGCCAGGCTGTCAATTATTGGCAGAGCGAGGCGCAAAACCTCCAGGCCGCGGGCGAGACTTCAGACCCGGTCCTGCGGTCCTATTCGCACGACGCTAATTCCGAGGGCAATCTGCTGGCGAATAGCGCGTATCCCGTGGAGGCGGGGCAGGCTTACCAGACCGCCCTCAGCATTTATCCCGGCAGCGTCGAAGCGATCACCGGCTTGACGCGCCTCCTGGCGGGGCAGGGCCAATTCGACCAAGCCGGACAGGCCCTCGACGCGTTCTTGCAAAAGAATCCTGGGCAAAGCGAGACCATAGGCAACCTTCGGCAGACTTGGCTGGCGGGGCATTGAAACGAGCCGGATTTTGCTGGCGGCTCGCGCAATCAGGCCGGACATTGGCTCGGTGTCTTCGCTTATGGGCAATGAACAAACAATGTCCCGGCGCCAATTTTGCGGCGCTTCTGCCGTGGCGGCGGCAAGTTCCGCTTTGCTCGCATCCTGCGCCACCGCTCCCGCGCCTGAACCGATTATTGACATTCATCAGCATACCAATTACGGAGGCAAACGAGACAAGCAATGGAGGCAAATCGGCCCGGCCCGGAGCGACGCGGAGTTGATTAGCCACCAGCGCAAGATGGGCATCACCCAAACGGTCTTGATGCCCGCTGGTTCGCCGGTTGTCCGGCCTTCCACGCATGACGGATTTTCAAACGGATTGGAAGGCACTTGTTTGGGCAACGAGTCGTGCGCGGCCATCGCGAAGTCGCACCCTGGCGAGTTCGATTTCGCCGCGGGCGAAGCGCCGGATTTGGAGGACGCCGCCGCGGTTATCGAAAAGCATCTCAAGCTCGGCGCGGTTTGCATCGGCGAGCAAAAGTTCGGTGTGGAATGCGATTGTCCGCAAATGCAAACGCTCTACGAGCTGGCGGCTGATTATCGAGTGCCGATTCTTTTGCACGTCCAATATGGGCGTTACAATTATGGCTACGACCGCCTCCACAAAATGTTCGAGGCTCATCCACGCACCGTTTTTATCGGGCACGCTCAGACGGTCTGGGCGCACATCGATGGCGCTTGCCAAGACGCGGCGGGAAATTTGTATCCGCGCGGCAAGGTCGCGCCCGGCGGCTGGACCGTCCGCTATTTGAGCGACTACCCCAATTTCTACGCCGACCTTTCCGCCGGTTCGGGCCACAATGCTTTGACACGCGATCCCGATTTTACGCGAGACTTTTTCCGCCGCCACCAAGACAAGTTGATCTTCGGCAGCGACTGCTCGGATTCGGCCGGCCGCGGCGCCGCCTGCATTGGCTGGATGACCATTCAATCCGTGCGCCAACTCGCCCCCAGCAAAACAGTCGAACGCAAGCTGCTTTGGGAAAACGCCAGGCGGGTCTATCGGCTGTAAACACTAACGAGCGGCGGCGTCTTCAACGGCGCGCATGACTCGCAGAATATTTTCGCCGGCCACCTTTTTGAGATCGCTCTCGCTGTAACCGCGCCCGCGCAATTCCTCCAGCAACGCGGGATAGCACGTCACGTCCTCCAGGCCCGCGGGTGTGCCTTGAAACCCCTCAAAATCGGAGCCGATTCCGGCGTGATCAATGCCCGCCGTTTCCCGTATGTGATCGATGTGATTGGCCGCGTCCTTAAGCGTTGATTTGATGGGAGCCGGGCGCGGGTTTTCCTTCGTGGCGGCTTCGTCGCTCAGGCGGTCCTCTTCTGTCAAATAAGCCGGCAGAAATGGGACCATCACGATTCCGCCCGCTCCCGCCACCGCTTTGAGAAGGTCATCCGGCACGTTGCGCGCATGTCGGCACAAAGCGCGCGCTCCGGAGTGCGAACAAATCACGGGAGCCCGGCTGGCTTTGAGCGCGGCCCGCATCGTATCGTCGGAAACGTGGGAGAGATCCACCATCATTCCCAGGCGGTTCATTTCGCGCACGACCTCTTCGCCGAACGGCGTCAAGCCGCGATGCAGCGGAGCATCGGTGCCGGCATCGGCCCAATCATTATTTTTGACGTGGGTCAGCGTCATATAGCGCGCGCCCAGGGCATGGCTTGCTCGGAGGATGGCCAGTGAATTGTTGATCCCGTGGCCGCCCTCGACTCCGATCATCGACGCGGTCTTGCCGCCCGCATGGATGCGGACCACATCGTCCGCAGTCAGCGCCAGTTCCAAGCCGGCGGGATGCCGCGCGATGAAACGGCGGATGAGATCAAGCTGTTCCATCAGCACGAAAGCCGCCTCCGGGCCGTGCAGGGCGTAGGGAACGTAAGCGGCCCAAAATTGTCCGCCGACTCCGCCGACGCGCAGGCGCGTCAAATCCGTGGCCAGCGGCGGAGTCAATTGCGAAGTGTCGCAGGCCAGGGCGAGGGGATCCGCGTGGGTCTTTCCCAAATTGCGGAATTTCCACGGGAGATCGTTATGGCCGTCGATCAGGGGAACTTCCCGCAGAATCTGGCGAATGTCCTTCACGCGCGGGCGCTATTCCTCCGCCGAACTTAGTTTTGTCAAGACGCTGAAGTCCTCCAGCGTCGTGGTGTCACCAGTGATTTGCCCGCCGGCAGCGACTTGCTTGAGCAGCCGGCGCATGATCTTGCCGGAACGTGTTTTGGGCAGCGCCTCGGCGAATCGAATGTCATCCGGCTTGGCCACCGGCCCGATTTCGCGGGCGACGTGCAAACGCAATTCCTCACGCAGGCCGCTGTCGGCCGGCACGCCGGATTTCAGCGTGACAAACGCGGCCAGCGCCTGGCCTTTAAGCTCATCGGGCCGGCCGACCACGGCGGCCTCCGCGACTTTCGGATGGCTGACCAGCGCGCTCTCCACTTCCGCCGTGCCGATGCGATGGCCTGCGACGTTGAGAACGTCGTCGATGCGGCCTACGATCCAAAAATATCCGTCCTTGTCGCGGCGGCAGCCGTCGCCGGTGAAGTAGCTGCCTTTGACTTCGCTCCAGTAGGTTTGGACGTAGCGCTCCGGGTCGCCCCAAATGCCGCGCAGCATTCCCGGCCAGGGCTGGCGCAGCACCAGTTTGCCTCCAGTATTTTTGGGAACGGTCGCGCCGTCGTTATCGACCACTTCGGGCACGACGCCAAAAAACGGAAGCGTGGCTGTGCCGGGCTTGGCGGGAGTCGCGCCGGGAAGGGGAGTGATCATGATGCCGCCAGTTTCCGTTTGCCACCAAGTGTCAACAATCGGGCAGCGTTTGTGGCCGATGACATCGTGATACCACATCCACGCTTCCGGATTGATCGGTTCGCCGACGCTGCCCAGCAGCCGCAAGGAACTGAGATCGTGTTTGTCCGGCCATTCGCGGCCCCATTTCATAAAGGCGCGGATGGCGGTGGGCGCGGTGTAAAGAATCGTCACGCCATACTTGGCGACAATGCGCCAGAAACGATCCGGCTCCGGATAATTTGGCGCGCCTTCGTACATGAGACTGGTGGCGCCGCAGGCCAGCGGGCCATAGACCACGTAGCTGTGGCCCGTAACCCAGCCCACGTCGGCGGTACACCAATAGACATCCTCAGGCCGAAGATCGAAAACGTACTGGCAGGTCATCTTGGCGTGGAGCAGGTAGCCGGCGGTCGTGTGCAGGATGCCCTTGGGCTTGCCCGTGGAGCCGCTGGTGTAAAGAATAAACAGGGGGGCTTCGCTGTCCATCGCTTCCGCGGGGCAATTGGCGTCCACATAATCCAATTCGCGATGCCACCAAACGTCGCGCCCCTCGTGGATGTAAATTTCCTGGCCGGTGCGGCGCAGGACGACGACTTTCTGGATAGTCTTGGCCAGCAGGTTTCCCGCCGGGTCCTTGAGTTGAAGAGCGGCATCGACGTTCTTTTTCAACGGCACCACGCTGCCGCGGCGGAAGCCGCCATCGGCGGTGACCACCAATTTGGCCTGGGAATCAAAAATACGGTCCGCCACCGATTGCGCGCTGAAGCCGCCGAAGATGACGGAGTGAACCGCGCCGATGCGGGTGCAGGCGAGCATGGCGATGGCCGCTTCCGGGGTCATCGGCAGATAAATGATAACGCGGTCGCCTTTTTTGACACCGTTGCGCTTGAGCACGTTGGCAAAGAGGCAAACCTCGCGATGGAGCTGTTTATAAGTGTAGGTGCGCTGCTCGGCGGGCGTGCCGGGGCCGGCCGGCTCGCCTTCCCAGATGAGCGCCGCCTGATTGGCCGCTGCGGTGTTGAGATGCCGGTCGAGGCAATTATAACTGACATTGAGGCGCCCGCCGGCGAACCATTTGGCATAGGGCAGCTTCCATTCCAACACGGATTTCCACGGCTTAAACCAAACGAGTTCCTCTTTGGCCTGGCGCGCCCAGAACTTTTTCGGCTGGCGCACTGATTCGTTGTAGAGTTTTTTGTATTCGGCCATGGATTTGACGCGAGCCTTTTTGGCGAAGCCCTTGGGGGGTGGGAAAACGCGATTTTCTTGCAGGACGGATGTGATATTGACAGAAGGCGCGGAGGTCGTGCTGGGCATAAAATTTAGTGTTTAATATCCGCTGCGATTGTAAAGGCTGGGCCGGGGTAGTCAATGCGAAGAGCCTCACAACAAACGCGTGACACGCAGGAACATGGAGTGGTTGCAATCGAACCAGCACCGCACGGCATAATATAATTCGTGTCCTGTCAAGAGAGGCACGGCCGCCAATAATACCAGCGCGTTGCCCAGGAAAATGACGACAGCGGAAAACAGATAGCCCTGGCTGGTGATGTCCGTTTGCCGGGTTTGCAGGATTTGCCAGGTCAGCGTGAGATGGAAGGCATAGGCGGCGCCGAGCAGCAAATGGAACCACGGCAAATACGGCCGCCAGTTGCCGAGCAAATCGCCGATGATATAAACCACCACGACGAGCGCCGCGTAAAAGGGGAAGAAATAGGGCGCGAGCGTGATTATGAAATTGCTCTTGGTGGTCACGACATGGCCGCCCGAAGAGGCCGCCTTAAATCGTTTGACACGCCCGCCGAAGAACCATGTCCATACCGCATGGGTGCATTCATGGCCGACCACGTAAATCCACATTGGCTTGGGCAGCAGGAGAAAGACGACAATCCAGCACGCCACTCCGGCCAAGAACGGCGGCCAGAACCGGTCGGCCGTCCGGGCCTGCGAGACGACGAACCAGAGCGCCTGGACCGTGGCCAGGCAAACCGGCAGGAGCAGAATCGCGACGAACATTTTCAGCCATTTTGGCACGCCGCAGAATTGGCCTTTCCGCCCCGCGAGGCGAGGAATTTCTTGACCGCTATGGCGCCTTGAGCAGGCTGTCAACCATTGCGCTTAAGTCCACGCTGCTTTCTCCGGTGGATGAGGCTTGGCCGCGCGAAAGCGCCGAGAGGCCGAGGGGCGCCAAATCGTCCCAGCTTTTGACGTTGCGCAGGATTTGATTCTTGACGCTGAAATCGATTTCTTCACCGCGGCCGGAAGCCTGGCTGGTCATGCGAAACTTGCCCAGGCTTGCATTGAGCACGTCGATGCTCACGAACTTCCAGCGGGCGCCCGGCGAAGTCCTGCGCTGGGTGGAAGGCTGGCCGTTTCTCCGCGGCGCCTCGAAGTTTTTCCGGCCTTGCTTGTCCTGCATGATCGACAGTTCCTTCAGGTCGAACCTCAGCAATGTCAAATGAAGCTTCCGGGAGCGAAGAGCGGACGGATCGTATTCAAGATGCACTTCGGGCATGTCCAGGCAAAGAGAGCCTCCAAAATCGGCTGAGTTGTAGAGCTTCAGTCCCTCGATGGACATAGTGGGCGAAAGGATGCCGATATGAACCTCCGCGACTTTTGCCTCCATGCCCGTGGCGGCGCGCAGCCGGCGGATGAGGAGTTCCCGGGCCAGCGTATCTGCCAGTAAGATCGCGGCGGCGGCGCAAACGATGGCCAGGACGACCAGCGCCAGCGCGAGCCGGAAGGCCCATCGGAAAAGCCGCCTCATAGCCAATCAAAAGACAATGTCTTCCGGCCTGACTTCCAGGCATTCGTCCTGGTCCTCCCAAATGATGGCGGGAAAATGGTCCAGGAACTTGGGCATCAACTGGCTGCCAACCGCGGCCAGCAATTTCTCCGCTTCTTCGGCCGCGTCATCGAAGGCCTGGTCATAATCCGGCACGCTTTGGCGCTGGCGGTCTTCCCAGTGCGCGACGGCGTGGACGGGGGCGTATTCATCGGCCCAGCGTTTGACTTCCGGCTGGAGGTCCGCGGGCAGATCCTCGAACGGAGTCAATGTTTCAGAGCAATGCTGGCAGATCAAACCGCGTTGCAAAACGTCCCGGCTGAACAGCGGCAGCATGGGCGCGCGGCAACAGGCCGATTCAACGAAGCCGGCCGGCACGCTGGCCAGCCGTTTGTGCCAGACTTGCCGGCTTTCCCCGACCTCGGCCGCCAGGCGGTAAGCGCCCACCAGCGGATGCGAGAAGCGCCAGACCCGGCCGTGCAACTGGCCCAGCGTTTGCGCCAGCCAGCGAGCCAGCGTCAAGTCGTCGAATTTCTCGAAGACCACGCTATATTCCTTCCAAAGAGGATCGGGCATTGATTCAGCCATGCCCCACAGTAACGGCTCAACGTTGCGGGCTAAAGGCTAAATCATCGCGGCGGGCTTATTTTAGTCTTTAGCCTTGCGCGCGCAGCAATTAGCTTGCGCTTTGAATATGAGTCCGTTGCAAACCCGGCTGGACCAATTGCCCGGAGTTGGCGGTGAACGCTCCGCGCAGTTGCAACGCCTGGAGCTTCACACCGTCGGCGACCTGCTGCTTCACCGCCCGCGCCGTTACGAAGACCGCCGCCATTTCCAATCCATCGGCGCGCTCAAGCTTGATCATCCCGCGCTGGTCTGCGGCAAAGTCGCCGCCACGGGGCTGCGCCGGCTGCGCGGCGGGCGCTCGGTTTTTGAACTTATTCTTGACGACGGTTCGGGCCGTTTGCATTGCCGCTGGTGGAATCTTCCGTTCATGGAGAAATACTTCAAGACCGGCGATGAGGCAGTCATCTTTGGCAAGCCGTCCTCGCTGCGGCCGCGCACGATGGACCATCCCGAAACGGAAGTCATCCAGCGAATCGAGACCTCCGTGCATCTCAATCGCATCGCGCCCATTTACCCGCTGACGGAAGGGCTGCCGCAGCGGTGGCTCCGCTCGCTGATGTGGCGCGTGCTGGAGGAGTTCGAGCCGGCCATGACGGAGCCGCGCCCGGAGTTGCGGGTGGCCGGGCGGCGGATTACTGTCAACGGAACGATTGTGCCCGCGCCGACCCGCGCGCAGGCCGCGCGCATGTTGCACTTCCCCGAAGAGCCGGCCGACGCGGACATCGCCCGGCACCGCTTGGCCCTGGATGAATTCATCGAATTGCAAACGGCCATCCGAACGCGGCGTCGGAACTTGGAGAAGAAAGCGCGGGCGCTGCCGTGCGCGGGTGACAACCGGCTGATCAAGCCATTCCTGGATTCGCTTGGTTTCGACTTGACGCAAGCGCAGGCCAAAGTCTTGCGCGCCATCCGCCATGACATGGCCGGGCCGGCCCCGATGCGGAGGCTGCTCCAAGGGGACGTCGGCTCCGGCAAGACGATAGTGGCCGCCTGCGCCGCGCTGATGGCGCTGGAGAGCGGGGCCAGCGCCGCGCTGATGGCCCCCACGGAAATCCTGGCCGAGCAACACGGGCAAAACTTCCGGCGCTGGTTCGGAGCGTTCGGCATCGCCGTCGAGGTGCGCGCGGGCGGGCGCGAGCGGGTGTCCCTCGCGCCGCTCGGACCAGGGACGCCGCGCTTTTACATCGGCACGCACGCGCTGCTGGAAGAAGGATTCGCTCCGGAGAAGCTGGGATTTGTTATAATTGACGAACAGCACAAATTCGGTGTGGCCCAGCGCGAGCGCTTCGTGCGCAAGGGCGCTTATCCGCACTTGCTGGTCATGACCGCCACCCCGATTCCGCGGACTCTCGGCCTGACCCTCTACGGCGATCTCGACATTTCTGTGATTGACCAAATTCCGCCCGGGCGGGGCCGGATCAAGACCTTCGTGCGCGAGCCGGCCAGCCTGCCCAAAGTGTGGCGCTTCGCCGCCGGCGAACTGGCCAAAGGCCGCCAGGCTTATGTTGTCTATTCGCGCCTCGAAGAGGAGGATACGGCCGCGGGCATCAAGGCGGTGTCAAAAGAATTTCACGCCTTGGAAAAAGCCCTCGCCCCCGCGCGCGCCGCGTTGCTGCACGGGCGCCTGCCGGCGCCGGAGAAGGAACGCGTCATGGCCGACTTCGCCGCCAATCGGGTGCAGGCGCTGCTGGCGACCTCGATCGTGGAGGTAGGCCTCGATGTGCCTAACGCGACTGTGATGGTCGTCGAGAACGCCGAGCAATTCGGCCTCGCGCAGCTTCATCAATTGCGCGGGCGGGTGGGCCGCGGCGCGGATGACTCGTGGTGCATCCTGATCTCGGCCGGGAAGACCGAAGAGGCCCGCCAGCGGCTCAAGATCATGGAGGAAACCAGCGACGGCTTTCTCATCGCCGAGGCGGACTTGCAGTTTCGCGGGCCGGGCGAGTTGCTCGGCCGGCAGCAAAGCGGGGCGCCTCCGTTGCGGTTTGGCGACCTGGCACGGGACGCGGCGGTGGTTGAACACGCGCGCGACATCGTGCGGCAGGGCGAACAGGCTGTATAGTTTACAGGTGCTGGGGAGAAACGAGGCTTGCGGCGCCCGCTTCTCCCGGGGAAACCTAATCTGATTCAGCCTGCTGAGGGCGGGAATCCTGCTTCTTCGGCCCCATCTCCTTCTCGCGGTCTTCCATGGCGGCTTTGCGCGAGAGGCGGACGCGGCCTTTTTCATCCACTCCGAGACACTTGACCCAGATTTCATCGCCCATCTTGACGATGTCCTCTGTTTGTTTGACACGGAAATTGGCCAGTTCGCTGATGTGAACGAGGCCGTCCCTGCCGGGGAGAAATTCCACGAAAGCCCCAAATTCCTTGATCGTGACAACTTTTCCGCGATAAACCTTGCCGATCTCCGCCTCGGCCGTCATGCCCTCGATGGCGTCGCGCGCGATCTTCATGCCTTCGGCCGAGACCGAGTAAATATTGACCGTGCCGTCGTCGTCGATGTTGATTTCGCAGCCGGATTCCTCGACGAGGCGCTTGATGTTCTTGCCGCCGGGGCCGATGAGGGCGCCGATTTTCTCCGGGTTGATCTTGACCTGCACGATGCGCGGCGCGTACTTGCTCATTTCCTTGCGCGGCTCTGCCAGCGTGGCGGCCATAGTGTTGAGGATGGAGAGCCGGGCGGTGCGGGCCTTTTCCAAGGCTTCGGCCATGATGCTGTGCGGCAATCCGCGCAACTTAAGATCGAGTTGAAAGCCGGTGATGCCCTTTTCCGTGCCCGCGATTTTGCAATCCATGTCGCAGAAGGAATCCTCCCAGCCGATGATGTCGGTCAGCAATTTGTGGGCGCTGATTTTGTCCAGGTCATCGTGGGTCGTGCAAATGCCAATGCTGATGCCGGCGACCGGGCGGATGATGGGCACTCCGGCATCCATCAAGGCCAGCGTGCCGCCGCAAACGGTCGCCATGGAGGAGGAGCCGTTGGATTCGAGAATCTCGCTGGTGACGCGGACCGCGTAAGGATAGGTATCCAGGGGCAGCATCGGCTCGATGGAACGCTCCGCGAGCGCGCCGTGGCCGATTTCGCGGCGGCCCGGACCGGAAATGCGGCCGGTTTCGCCGACGGAATAATTGGGGAAGCTGTAGTGGAGGATGAACTTTTTTTGCGTTTCGCCGCCGGTGTAGGAATCAAATTCCTGCGCGTCTTCGTTTGTGCCGAGCGTGACCAGGGCCATGGCTTGCGTTTCACCGCGGGTAAACAGCGACGAACCGTGCGCGCGCGGCAGCATGCCTACTTCGCACGAGATGGGCCGGACGTCCTCAAAGCCGCGGCCATCCAGCCGTTTGCTGTGGTTCATAATGAGGCCGCGGACGGTTTCCTTTTGGATATAGTAGAAAGCTTCCTTGAGAACATTCTCGGTCACTTTTTCCGCGCCGTATTTTTCGACCAGCTTGGCGCCGATCTCGTCGGTCAAGGTTTTGACCGCCACTTCGCGCTCAAGTTTTTTATGCGTGAGCAAAGCGGGCACCATGCGCTCGCCCGCCATTTGTTTGGCGTCGGCCAGGACTTCGTCCGGCACGACACTGACCGTAATTTGGCGTTTGGCCTTGCCGCCGCGTGAGGCCAAATCCTTTTGCGCCTGAATGAGCGGCTGGCAGCAATCGTGGCCGAATTTGAGGGCGGCCATGAAGTCGGCTTCGGAAATTTCCTTGGCCGCGCCTTCAAACATGACCACATCCGACGTGTTGCCGACGTAAATCAGGTCCAGGTCGCTCTCGCGCATCTGGCTGTGGGTGGGATTGGCAACAAATTGGCCGTTAACGCGTCCGATGCGCAAGGCGCCCAGGGGGCCGTCCCACGGAATATCGCTGACGGTCAGGGCGGCGGAAGCGCCGACAATGGAAAGAATGTCCGAATCGTTTTCGCCATCGGCGCTCATCAACAGGCTTTGCACCTGGACTTCGTTGAACCAGCCTTTGGGAAAGAGCGGGCGGATGGGGCGGTCGGTCAAACGGCTGGTGAGGATTTCCTTTTCGGTGGGGCGGCCTTCACGTTTGAAATAGCCTCCCGGAAACTTGCCGGCGGCGGCGGCCTTTTCCCGGTAATCGACCGTAAGCGGGAAGAATTCCTGCCCGGCCTTGGCCTTGCTGGCCCCGACGGCGGCGACCAGAACGACGGTTTCGCCAAGCCGGACGGTGACGGCGCCATCGGCTTGTTTGGCCAATTTGCCGGTTTCGATGATAATTTCGTTGCCCCCGACGAGGGCTGTAGCTTTTTCTGACATAGGTATCTTTTAACCCGCCGACTTGAAGAAACTTCAATCAACGCCCGATTTGGCGGCTCGCCGGATGCCGGGCGCTGATTGAAATCACCCCAAGTCAGCGGAACATTGTTCATCGCGAGATTCGTCTTCCGCCTCGGCCCGGTCGCGTTTCCAAGCAGAGTGCATTGATCGGGGCCGGTGCCGATTCAGGCAAGGGGCATCCCAGAAGAGAAAAAGTGTTTAGTGGCGCAGCTTGAGCCGCTTGGTGACCGATTGGTAGCGCGTCAAGTCCGTATGATGGAGATAATCCAGCAGGCGGCGGCGCTGACCAACCATCACTAGGAGACCGCGGCGGGAGCTGTGGTCTTTGACATTTTTTTGCAAATGCTCGGTGAGATGGTTGATGCGTTCGGTCAAAAGGGCCACTTGCACGTCAGCAGACCCTGTGTCGCGCTCGTGCAAGCGGAACCCCGATATCGTCTTTCCTTTTTCCATATTCTATTCGATCAATATTCTTTAAAGGAGAAGTTTAGGTTTGAACAATTAGCTTGTAAAGCCCTTTTTCCGGCCAATTTTTCTCCTGAAAGAATAGCGCAATCCACCGTAATTGAGCGCGTTCTGGCGCGAAGCCGCGTGGACTGGGTGGACGAAGTGGACGCGGGGCAGCGCGACTGCCGGGCAGGGCGTTTTTTTGGAAAATGGCTTGTGCAGCCTTGTTTTGCTGTGATTGGCTGTGATAGACGCCGCGATGCTCCAGAATACGTGGAGGCTCGTGGCACCCGCCCCCGGTTGTTTTTCGAACAATATTTTATGTTCATGCGGAAATTGTGACAGAAACGCCAAAAAACAAAAAACCTACGGGCGGTTTTTGGGCATGATTTTTTTGGAAGGGATGCATCCGTTGGATATTGTTTTGATTCAACGGCTTGCGACTCGAAAAATCTCAAAAAAACGGAAAAGCGTTTGCGAAAGCTGCATTTTTATTTGGCGGAACCCCTGTTTTTCTGCAAAACAGCCTCTTTTTTAAGACGCCATTTTTGCAAGTGCTTGCGGTTGAAATAGTTAAAAAATTACGATTTTCGGCGGGGCGGCTCTATTTCCGCAGGCCTTTCGCTTGAAATTTTGCGGGTTGCGTGTCATGTTGTGGCGTTGAAATCGGGCCGGATGGTTTAAATTAAATTTTGTATGCCAGACCAAGCTCAAAAACACAGGCCCATCGCTCCCAGCGGCGGGGGCGGCGGTGAAGGGCCAAGCGCCCCCAAAGTCGATAAACCCAGCACGGAGGAATTACTCAAACGCATGCGCAAGGTCGATCCTGACCAAGCCAGGCGTTACCGGCAGCGGACCGGCCAATGAGCCAATCACAACCGATCGCTGGCGATTTCCTTTCGCTGCTGGCGGAGCGCCGCTTTGCGCCGGGAGCGTCTGCGGCGGCGGCAAATGGCGCGCCAATCCAAACGCAAGCCACCACGGTTTTTGGCTTTCATTGCTCCGAAGGCGTCTTGATGGCTGGCGACCGGCGCGCCACGGCAGGCAATGTCATCGTGACGGATCGTGTTGAAAAAATCATCGAGATCGATTCGACGTCGCTGCTGGCCATCGCGGGTGTGCCTGCCACGGCTTTTGAAATGGCCCGCGTGCTGCAAACCTCCTTTGAATATTACCGGCGCAGCCAGCTTCAGCCACTGAGCCTGCCCGCGCGCGTGAGGGCGCTGGCGCGCTTGCTGCGCGAGAATTTGCCCATGACGATGCAGGGGATTGGGATCGTCGTGCCGCTGTTCGCGGGCGTGGACCATGGGGCGGCGCCGCCGGAGCCGCGCATTTATTTTTACGATCCGCTCGGGGCGCAATTCCAGGCCGTCGGCTACGCCGCATCCGGTTCCGGGTCGGGCACGATTCGCAGCATCCTCAGTTTTCAAGAGCGATACGGCCAGCCCAAGCCTTCGCGCATGGATTTGCGGGAGGCCGTGCGCTTCGCGTCGCGTTTGCTTTCCACGGCGTCGGAATTTGACTCGGCCACCGGCGGCATCAATCCCGACACGGAAACCTACGCGACGATCAAAGTGCTCAGAGCCTCGGGCGTTGAGACGATCGGCGACGCGCGGCAAAAGGAATTTTTGCATGACTGAAGAGCCATACAGATGGCTGGAGGCCGTGGCCAACCGCCGCGAATACGTTCGCGAGCAGCTCAAATCCGGCACGCCCGTCCTCGCGGCCAGCCTGGATGAGGGCATTCTGCTGCTGGGAGTGGGCGGCGGGCAATCGAAAGTATTCGAGCTATTCGACCGCCACGCGCTGGCCGGCCTTGGCCACCCGGCGGACATCGAGAAAATTCGCCAGGCGGCCATCGACGCCGCCCACATGGAGGCGTTTACGCGCGCGCCGGAGGATGTGAGTTTGCGGCGTTTGGTAGGCTTCGGGCTGGGGCCGCAATTGAAGACCAATTTCGAGCAAATTTACAGCGCGCCGTTTCTGGTGGAGCTGGCACTGGCGGAATTGGGGCCGGCCGCGGAGAAAGACTTGTTCTTCCGGCTGCATTTTGACGGATCTTTTCAAACGCAGCACGGCGGCGTCATCGTCGCGGCCGCCGACGCTGAGGCCGAAGCGGGCGCCAAGAAATGGCTGGGCGAAATGATCAAACCGGCCACAAAACCGGCCGAGGCGGCGGGCCTCATATTGCAAGCATGGTGGCGCCTTTCGGAAAACAAATCGTTTGCCGACGGGCTGCCGGATGAAGCCGCGCGCATGGCCGGCTGGCGCGAAGCCGCGAAAGGCAAGGAGATTGAAATCGGCTGGCTGGCCCGCGAAGGCGCGCGCCCGGCCCGCTACCAGGCCCGCACGGCGGCGGAGCTTGGGTTGCAATGAAGAATATCGCGAAGGGAGCCACGAAATATGAATCGCATCGTTGGCCTGGAGACTGAGTATGGATGCCTTGCCAGCGAATTCCCCGGCACGGCCGGGCCGATTACGCGCGTGCGGGACTGGATTTTTCGGGATCAGCGCCTTGGCCTGATTGACGTCCATCAGCGCGACTGGGACGAGCCGGCGGGCAATGGCGGTTTTCTCTTCAACGGCGGGCGCTGCTATATCGACATGGGCCACCTGGAGTATTGCACGCCCGAATGCATGAGCCTGTTGGACATCCTGCGCTACGACCAGGCGGGCGACGCGATTCTTTTGCAGGCCGCGCGCGCGCTGCATTTGGACCGCGAAGTCAGTTTCATCCGCAACAACATCGACCATTATTCCGGCGCGACTTTCGGCTGCCACGAGAACTATCTCATGCGCCGCTCCGCGCCGCTGACCGATGCCAACGTCCATTCGCTGCTGGCCTTTTTGACTTTGCGGATGCTTTACGTAAGCTCCGGGCGCGTGGGCGCGACGATGGCGGCCGAGGCCCGCGGCGAATCGAGCCGGCCCGGAGTGGACAGCATTTATCAAATCAGCCAGCGCGCGGATTTCATCAACAACGATCTTTTCGAGTGGGTGCAGTTCAACCGCGCCATCATCAACACCCGTGACGAACCGCTGGCCGACGCCCGCAAGTACCGCCGCCTGCACCTTCTCCACGGCGACACCAACGTTTTGCCCGCAAGCCTCCTGTTGAAGACAGGCACGACTTCGCTGGTGCTTGATTTGCTCGAGGCCAATAGCCTGCCGAAGATTGTCCTGGCAGACGCGGTGGCGGCCTTTCGCGGGTTGTCCCATCAGCCGGATGGCCCATGGCGCGTGCCGCTGGCCGATGGGCGCGTCGTCGAGGCGGTGGATTTGTTGTTCGAATATCAGCGGGCGGCCCAGGCCGCATTCGCCGGGCGCGACGAGGAGACCGATGCGCTGCTGGCCATCTGGCAGGACACATTAAAGTCGCTGGCGTCGGATCCGGAGGAGTTGGTGGGCAAAGTGGATTGGATCACCAAGCGCTGGCTGCTGCGGCAATTCTGCGAGCAGGAAAATATTCCGTGGAGCCATCCGTGGCTGAAATCGCAGGACTTGGAATTTCATCAGATCGACCCTGCGCGCAGCCTGGGCCTGGCGCTGGCCCGCACGCCGCCGGCATGGGAGATTACGCACAAAGAACTCGCGCACTCGATGTCGCATCCGCCCAGCAACACGCGCGCGGCCGTGCGCTCGCAAGCCATGCGCCTGCTCAAGGACGAGCGCGGCGCGTATTATATTGACTGGGAGATCATCGGCGCGGAAGGCGGATGTTCGCTGCACATGCTCGACCCCTTTGACTCCGGCACGCAGGACGCGGGCACGTGGGTCAACATGCTCGTCGGCCGCGGTGACAAATCGTCCCGGCGCAACCGGCTGATTGGTTAACGCACTTCAATGACTCCGCCGGGCTGCCAGGGGCGCTCCTTTTTATCGACGGTGAAGGCGCGCGGGAAAAATTCCACTTGATGCCCGAACACGCGCAAGGTGACCGTCCCCGGCAGGAAGGTTGGGTCCTGGTAGAGCAATTCTCCGAAGGGCAAATCCGGCGGCGTGCCGTCAAAAATAATCGTGTTGGTGGCGTTGCGCGTCTTGGCGGTTTGGCCTGGAAAGACGAGCGTTTCCGAAACGGCCATATTTGTTTGACGGATGATAATCGAAGGCGCGCCGGCGGCGTCCGCGCGAAAATCCGCCACCCACGGGCCTTTGAAAGTGCGCCGGTGTTCAATCCACGCGAACACGGTCACGTAAAATACCAATGAAATCACCGCGCAGATCGCAAGGTGTTTCAGCAGGCTGTCAGATCGCATCGGCGCTCATTTTTCCTGCCGGCCATTGCCTTGGTCAAGATAACAAACGCCGTTGACGGAAGACCAATCCAGGTATTGGCGCCACGTGAAGCCATCGCCCTTGAACGACGCTTCCTCGTGATGCGGCTCGAAGGATTCCACGGGCGGCCCGGCCACGGTCAGCGCTTCCGTCAAGACACGGCCGGACATTTTTTCCTTCGGCGCGACGTTTAAAAGCCAGAGGATGGTCGGCGCGATGTCGATATTTCCAGTGGGCAGGGAATCGATCATGCCGCGCGCGAAATCCGGCCCGGCGGCGAACCCGATATTGTGCATATCCGTCATGGAAAGGGTGCCGTGCGTGCCGTGCCCGGGCGAATACGTGTGGCTGTCGGAACAGATCAGCCCCGGAGCGCCGAATTGGTTCAGGTCGGGCTTCCAGCGCATAACCACCACCACGTCGGGCGCGGCGGGAGCATCGAGATGCGCGGCCGAGAGCGGGAAGGCGCCCTCGACGGGAATGCGGCTGAAAATCACGCCCGCGTAAGACTGCGCCTGCAAAGCGTGAACGGCTTGTTCGATGACCTGCTTATTCTGATTCTTGACGTAGCAGAAGGCGGCGCCCGCGTTGCCGACGACGATCGTGTCGCCATCGCTCAGACCGTTGTCCGGCGCTTTGCGATAAGCGTGGATGCCATGTTCGTTGAGCGTGGCCGCCACATCGACTGCTTCGAAGACGGTGGAGAATCCGTGGTCGGACACGATGATCACATCAGTCGAGTCAAACGCATTTTTTTCCTTGAGCACTTGCAGCAGGCGGGCCAGGTCGCTGTCATTATTCTTGATGGCCTTGAGGGCTTCGGGAGAGCCGGGGGCGTATTTGTGCTGGGAGTAATCCGGTTCCGCCATCCACAAGAGCGAGTAAGCCGGCACGCCGTCCTTCCACAACTGGCCTGTCAGCGCGGCGGTCGTCCATTGGTCGATTTTGATTTTATTTCCTTCCGGCGCCGGAAAGTTGCCCAGCGCTTCATCGAGTTTGTCCTTGAGGTTCGCGGGCAACGTTTCACCGGCGAAAACGTTGGCGTTCGGATCTTCATCCGGGCGGGGCGCGCGGTCGTGCAGCAACGCGACGGGCTTGCTGCCGGTGATGGCGGTGCGCATGGTGGCTGCGTGCAGAATTTCCGCCACCGTTGGGCAAGCGATGAAATGCTGGGGCAGGACGAGGTCGCCTTTGCGGATGGCCGCCAGCGAGTCGGACTCAATGGGCTTGTCGGGATCGATGGCGGGCCGGTAATCATTATTGCCGAGGATGCCGCTTTGGCCGGGATAAACTCCCGTCGCCAGCGCGGTGCCGTTCACTTCTGTCAAACTAAGATAAACCGGATGATGATGGAGAAAGGTGACGCCGTCTTTGGCGAGCTGGCTCAAAGCCGGCGCGGTTTCGGGCGTGACAAAATCCGGCCTCATGCCGTCCCAAACGACCAGGACGACGTGGGAGGCCCTGCCAGCGGCCATGGTGTATTGGCACGCCAGCGCCAGCCCCAGCAGAATAAACAGCTTTCGCGTAAATCTCATGGCCGATTGTTTGCCAGACTGGCGGACGGTGGCAAGCCAAAGCCGGTCGTGCCGTGTGACAATTTCGTGACCATTTAGATGGGTTCTACTGTGTGACCGCCCGGTAATAGCGGTCGGGATAGTTGGCGGCATTCGTATCCGTGAAGGTGAAATTGCCGTTGGCGCCGGCCACGTTGACGCTGATATCGGCCCAGGAGGCGGGTTGGGAGAGGTTCGTCGTTGCTTGAATGAGATAAGAGAATCCTGGCACGCCCGCGAAGTTGATTTGGAAGACGTTGTTGCTCGCAAATGTGGCGCCGTTGAGTGTGGCTGGCGTGAGGATTCTCAGAACAACGCTTCCGCCTTGCACGGAAATGGCGACCGCATTGCTGACGGCCGTTCCACTGACGCTGAAGGGGCCGGAACCCGCGATGCTGCCGCTGGCCTGCTGAATTATAGTGTACGCGCCGCCGGGCAGCGCAGGGCCGTTGACGGTGAACGCGTTGCTGTTAAGCATCAGCGCGCCGCTTGAAATGGCCAGGGCTGGTTGCGAGCCGCCAAAGGACAGGATGATCGGCTGGGAACCGAGGTTGACCGTGGCGCCTCCCTTGATCGCGGCCCCGCTGGCGCTCAGAGTCGTGTTGCTGCTCAAATAAAATGAATTGATGGCGGAAACATCGAATGTCGCACCGGCGGCGAGGCTGATTTTTGGCGAATTGCTGATCGACCCGTCGCTGCCTAACGCCAGGATGCCGGAACTGACGGTCGTGAAGCCGCTGTAAGTGTTGCGCCCGGTGAGCGTCAGCGTGCCGGTGGTGGTGTGAGTCAACGCGGCCGCCCCTGCGAGATTCGCACTGACTGTCCCGCTCGTGCCGGTGTAGGAAGAGCCGATGAGGTTGCCGTCTTGGATCGTGCCGCCGGAGATTGTCACCGCTCCGGCCGTGTGGGTGGCGCCGCCAAGGTCCAGGATGCCGCCGCTGGCCGTCAACGGGCCGGACGGAGAACCTAACGTGCCGGCCGCGCTGGCCTTCAATTCGCCGGATTGAATGGCGGTGCCGCCGGTGTAATTGTTGCCGGTATCCGTCAGCGTCAACGTGTAGCTCGTTCCGATAATGGCCAGGCTGCCGGGGCCGGTGATGAAATTGGCCATGGTCAAATTAGCGTTGGGATTGTCAAAGATGCCGCCCCCGGCCAGCAGCGCGATGGCCGAGCCGGGCAGCAAAAACGAATCGCCGCCGGCCGTGTCGTTGTTCTGATAGATGCCGCCATTTTCGAGATTTAACGTGACGCCACCGTTGCCGGTATCGTGATCAGTATCGACGACGAGAGTCGTGTTGGGGCCGTTCACGTATTCGGCGCTGGAAGAACTGCCGCTGGCGTTGCCGGGATTGGTCAATACGGCCACGCCGCCGCCCGTTAGTTCATAGCCGGAACCGGCCAGCACGCATTCAATATAAGTCGGGAGCCCGGGCGGAACGGAAATGACGGGAGTCGTTCCGCGCAAGTTGAGAGTGTGGCTTCCGGCAATGATATAACCTGGCGTATTGAAGGTGAGGCTGTTCGCGCCAACGTCGGCGCCCAAAGTGACCGTGCCGGCCGTTCCAGCGAAAATCGCGGCATTGCCGCTGATCGATTCCGCGACGTCGCCGTGCCCGCTCCACCACCAATTGTTCGAGTAGAGCTGCCACGTTTGAGAGCCGCCGCTGCCGGGCGAGGCGTTTTTGGCTTGGGGGTCCCAATAAATCGACATGCTGGGCGAGGCGGTTGGATTTGTATTGCCGATGATCAGATTGGCAGCGAACTGCGCCGCCGTGCCGTCGAAGACATCCACGTCGTTGGCGCCAGAGATGCCCGGCACCGCAGCCTGGCCATACTGCCAGATCGACCAGGAGCCCCACGGGTTGGTGGCGTTGGGATCGCCGGATTGCGGATTGGCGCCATTGGGGCTGGCCATCCAGAGCGGCCACTGGGTGTTGGTCGGGCCGATGTAGGCGGACGCGAAGGAGATGTAAGTGTACACTACAGGTTTGACGGTGACGCCGTTGGAGGCGGCGGCATATTTGACAATGTCCTGGCACCATTCATTGACCCATTGCTCGGAGGCAACCAGGCTGCTTTTGGGAGGGGTTTCGTAATCGAGCATCGGCATGAGATAAGCGCCGCCGTTGGTGATGTATTTGCCGGCCACGCTCCAGAAAAAGGCCGCCTCCGTGTCGGCCCCGGCCGTGCCGGTGTCCGTTTCGGGATGGGCAAAATAATATGCGCCGATCGGCACGCCGGCTGCCTTGGCGTGCAGCTCGTTTACAATGAAATCGGCATCGGGTCCAACAAAGCCATCGGTCAGCGTGCCTTCCGCGGCCTTGGCCCAGGCGAAGGAATAGCCAGCGTTCTTTACATCGGCCCAATTGATCGAGTTTCCCTGGTAACTTGAGACATCAACGCCTAACGGACGCTGGGCCAGCACGCGCGACGGGCCGATTAAAATTGCAAAAACTGCCGCGCAGCCAAGGGCGAATCGAAAACATGACATAAGACAGGAACAATTTATCACCATCGAATCATGGTTGCAATCTGGGCGCTGCCGGATAAAATAATTTCCATGAGTTGGATTACATTCGCGTTGATGACTGTCGTTTCATGGGGGCTTTATGGAATTTTCCTGCACAGCGGCCAAGTGGGGATGAACGACAAGTCCAATGGGCTTTTCAAGGCGTTCCTTTTTGTCGGACTGGCTTATTTTTTGACGGCCGTGCTGGCGCCGCTGCTCATGTTGGTGGCGCGCAAATCGACGTGGACTTTTCCGGCGGGCGGAATGGGATGGTCGCTCCTGGCCGGCATCGTCGGCGCGGCGGGCGCCTTTTGCGTGTTGCTGGCCTTCGGCGCGGGAGGAAAGCCGGGCGTCGTGATGTCGATTGTTTTTGCCGGCGCGCCGATCGTCAACGCGATTGTGGCCATGTATCTGAATCCGCCCGAGGGCGGATTGGGCGCGGTCAAATGGCAGTTTTATTTGGGCATCGTCCTGGCTGCGGCGGGCGGCTGCCTGGTGACCTTCTTTAAACCGCCGCCTGCGAAAGCGCACGCTCCGCCGGCGCAAGCCGCCGTCGCGACGGGCAAAACGGCCCTGCAATGACCGGAGATAAGGCGCTGGCGGACTTTCAACTCGCGCGATTGCGCCAGTTGCTCGGCGCCATCCTGCCGGGCAACGCATTCTACCGAAAGAAATTGGCCGGAATTGATCCTGCCATCGCAAGCCTGGAAGATTTTTCAGCGCGGTTTCCATTCACGACAAAAACAGAATTGACAGAAGACCAGCTCACGCATCCGCCGTTTGGCTCCAATCTGACTTTTGCGCCCGTCCAATATACGCGCTATCACCAGACCAGCGGCACCACCTGCACGCCGTTGCGCTGGCTGGATACGCCGGAAAGCTGGAACTGGATGGTGCAAAGCTGGCGGGAGATTTACCGCGCGGCGGGAGTGGGCGGCGGCGACCGCGTTTACTTTGCCTTTTCCTTCGGTCCGTTCATCGGGTTTTGGCTGGCGTTCGACGCGGCGCAACAGATGAACTGCCTGTGCATTCCCGGCGGCGGATTGAGCACGCACGGGCGGCTGCGGGCCATCCTCGAAAACCGAGCCACGGCGCTGTGCTGCACTCCCAGTTACGCGGCGCATCTGGCGGAAGCGGCCGGGCGCGAACAGATCCATCTCGCGGCGGGCGCGGTGCGGACGATTATCGTGGCGGGCGAACCGGGCGGCAGCGTGCCGGCTACGCGGCGGCGCCTGGAAGGACTTTGGCCGGGAGCCAGAATTTTCGACCATCATGGCATGACTGAAACCGGCCCAGTCTCGCACGAATGCCCTGGCAAGGGCGGCGCGCTGCACATTCTGGACCGGGCCTACCTGGCGGAAATTATTGACACCGATGGCAAGCCCGCGCGGGCGGGGGAGATGGGCGAATTGGTCTTGACGGTTCTGGGCCGAACCGGCTCGCCGCTGCTGCGGTATCGCACCGGGGACCTCGCGCGGGCGGGATTCGCGTGCCCATGCGGATGGCAGGGAACGGCGCTGCCGGGCGGGTTGCTGGGGCGCGCGGATGAAATGGTCGTCGTGCGCGGCGTCAACGTTTATCCGGCCGCGGTCGAGGACGTGCTGCGGGGCTTCGCGGAAATTGCCGAATATCAAGTGGAGGTGGACCGCTCGCGCGACCTCGTGGAGTTGAGCCTGCGCATTGAGCCGGCCGCCGGCTGCGAAGCGGAGGCGCTGGCTGGGCGCGTGCAAAGAGCGCTTCATGGAACGTTCAATTTGCGGGTGGCAGTGGCCCTGGCGCCGGCGGGAAGCCTGCCGCGATTCGAGATGAAAGCCCGCCGCTGGAAATACGTTTGATGTCGGCGGGGCGGCCATGTAGGCTGGCCGCCACCATGAGACTTGGCATAAATACTTTTTTGTTTACTTCGCCGTTCGTCACGCAGAGCGCGAAGCTGTTTTCCAAATTCAAGGGCTGGGGATTTGACACAGTCGAGCTGGCCATCGAGGCGCCTGAACACATTGACCCGCGCAAGGTGCGGGCCGCGCTGGACAAAAGCGGGATCGCCTGCGGCTCGATGTGCGCTTGCATGGGGCCGGACCGGGATTTGCGCGGCACGACCCGCCAGCAACAGACGGGCCTCAAATACATGATGGCTTTGATCGACCAGATGACCGTGCTCGATTGCCCTTCGCTGATTGGGCCGGTTTATTCTGCCGTCGGCCGCGCCGACGCGGTGCCCGCCAAGGAATACAAACAACAATGGCGCACCGTTGTGAAAAACCTCAAAATCCTGTGCGCCTACGCGGGCGGAAAGGGGAAGAAGGTATGCCTGGAGCCGCTTAACCGATTCGAGACCGATTTCATCAACACCTGCGATCAGGCTCTGAACATGGCGGCGGACGTCGGCAGCCCGCATCTGCTCCTTCATCTTGACACATTTCACATGAACATCGAGGAAAAAAACCAGCCCGCCGCCATTCGCAAAGCGGGCAAACTTCTGGGGCATTTCCACGCCTGCGGCAGCGACCGCGGGACACCGGGCGGCGACCACATTGATTGGGCGGGCATCGCCGCCGCGCTGAAGGCAATCGGGTACGACAAGGACGTCGTGATCGAGTCGTTCACGACGGATGTGAAAGTCATCGCGCGCGCGGCCGCCATATGGAGGCGGATCGAGCCGACGCGGGACGAAATCGCGGTCAAGGGCCTGCACCTTTTACGGAACACACTATGAAAAAAGCACTGACAACATTCTGCATGCTGGCGCTGATGGCGCCGGCTTTTTGCCCGGCGGCCGAAGAAGGCTTCACGAGCATGTTCAACGGCAAGGACCTGACCGGATGGGACGGCAGCCCCGATCTTTGGTCGGTGCGCGACGGCGCCATCACCGGGCAAACCACGGCGGAGAAACCGGCCAAGGAAAACACATTCCTGATTTGGACGAACGGCCAGCCCTCGAACTTCGAGATGCGCTGCTCCTTCCGCATTGAAGCCAACAACAACACGGGCTTCGCCAATTCGGGCGTGCAATTCCGCAGCAAGATCGTCAAGCCATCCTATTGGGTGGTGGCCGGCTACCAGGCGGACATGGAGGCCGGGCGGAGTTACACGGGCGGGCTGTATGAGGAGAAGATGCGCGGCATCCTGGCCAGCCGCGGGCAGAAAATTCTCATCCACGAAGACGGGCGAAAGGAAGTGACCGGCTCGCTGGGCAGCGCGGTTGATTTGGAAAATGAGATTCACCACGGCGAATGGAACGATTACGTCATCATCGCCAAGGGGAATCACCTCCAGCAGTTCATCAACGGCAAAGAAATGATTGACGTGGTGGACGAGCAAAGCAGCCAGGCCGCCAAGTCCGGGGTCATCGCGCTGCAATTGCATCACGGCGATCCGATGACGGTTCAATTTAAGGACCTGCGCATCAAAGAGGAGCCGGCCGGCAAAAAGATCGTCTTCATTTCCGGCAAGCCCAGCCACGGGCCGGGCGAGCACGAATATCGCGCCGGCTGCCTGCTTCTGCAAAAGTGTCTTGACGGTGTTCCCGGCCTCACGACTGCCGTTTATTCCAACGGCTGGCCGGCGGACGCGAGCGTTTTGGAAGGCGCGGACGCCATCGTGCTCTCGATGGATGGCGGGCCGGGCCACGCTGTTTTGCAGGACGATCACCTGGCCCAATTGGAGCCGCTGATGAGCAAGGGCGTTGGCCTCGCCTGCATTCATTGGGCGGTTGAAGTCACAAAGGAGAAGGGCGAAGCGGAGTTCCTGAAATGGCTGGGGGCGGCGTATGAAGTCGATTGGTCCGTCAATCCGACGTGGCTGGCCAATTTTGACGAATTGCCCGACCACCCGATCACGCGCGGCGTCAAGCCGTTTCAAATCCGCGACGAATGGTATTTCCATTTGCGTTTCGCGCCGGACATGGCGGGAGTCACGCCCATACTTGCGGCGGTCGCGCCGGACAGCACGATGAGCCGGCCGGACGGCCCGCATTCAGGCAACCCGGCTGTCCGCGCATCAGTGGCGGCTGGAGATCATCAGGTGATGTGCTGGGCTTTTGAGCGGCCGGACGGCGGGCGCGGATTTGGCTTAACTGGCGCGCACTATCACAAGAATTGGGCCAACGACAATTTTCGCAAAACCGCGCTGAACGGTTTGCTGTGGGTGGCTAAAATGGATGTTCCCGCCAACGGCGTGGAGAGTTCCGTGTCCCCGGAGGATTTGGCGCGGAACCTGGACGCCAAGGGCAAATCACTTCGGTAATTCCGGCGTCAGATTGGGCGGCTCAGGTTCAGTGGTGGTTTCCGCTCCGGGCGCGGCTTCCTTCTTCCCGGCATCTTTATCCACCATCAATTGCGAGCGGTCGCGGATGAACGGGTCCACCAGCCAATTGTTGACCAGATAAGTCCACTTCGCCAGCGCCTTGTCCTTATTGAGTTTGTCTTGCTGAACCTTGGCATTGTCCTCGAAGACTTTGTCCATCTTTGCTTTGTCATCCGGCTTCTCATCCTTGCCGGCCACTCGGGCGGTTGGGATGTCGGCTGTGACGGCGACGTTTAAGTTGTAATTATTCTCCGGCGTTTTGTGGCCGACCTTGAGCGTGTAGGTGAAATGGTCGAAGGTTTCGATGGTGACCGTCAGCGGCTTGTCCAGCCCGGTTTTGTCCGGCGCCTGATCGGGCGCGACATCAACAAAGCTGGGATAGCTCAACGAACTGTTGAGCGAGGAAACCTTATTGGTGTCAAACACTTCTCCGGGCTTGATGTCCGCCAGAACCCACGGCGCGGTTTCGGCGGCGCGCGAGACTTTCCAGGAATTGGTTGAATTGGTGGAGACAAAAGAAACCGATTGCAACTTCTCCACCTTGAAAAAGTCCTTGTCAAGCCACTCGGCGGGCTTGGGATCGACGTTGTTGAGGGCGTCGGAGATCGTCAATACTGTTTTTGGGTCGCTGGACAGCATGACGTAGCGGCCGTCCGCGAAGCCTTCGTCGCCGCCGAAGGGCGCGCGCTGGGCCTGGCCGCCCTCGTGCGTGTGTTTTTTGCCGAGGAGGAGCGACTCAATCGCCTTGCCCTGCGCATCCTTGAGTTCCAGCAGGACGGCGGAATCGGGGCCTTTGCCCGGCTCGGCCAGATGCATGCGGGGCAATTGCGACGCGCCAATGGGATCGGATTGAGCGACCTTTAAATCGCCCAACTTGAGGAGCAGTTCGCGGATTTGCGACATGTTGGCCGGATAGCCGCCGCGCTGCTCGACCTGCCAGCCGCCGTCCTTGCGGTTGAGCGTCAAATCGGCGTCGCCCTTGATGTTGATGGAGGCGACGTCGTTGACCTGGTAATTCTTGAAAAGTTTCTGGCCAATCTGGGCTTCCGGTTCAGTCCAGGATTTCTGATTGTGCTGGAGCAAAACCAGGCACGCCCCGCCGATGATGACCAGGGCCACGACAAGGAGGATCAATTGTTTGCGATTCATTTTGCGGCTGTGCGTTTGCGTTTATAGACGGCCAGAACAATGCCCGTGGCGGCCACCAGGATGGGCATCGCGCCGATGTTCATGACTTTGGTCCAAAATTCGAGCGCGTCGGTTTCCTTGCGGAGTTGCTTGCGCGTTTCCTTCAAATCCTTGTTGGCCTTAGCCACGGTTTCTTCGTAATTAGCCAGTTCCTTTTGCTGTTCGGGCGAGAGAATGAACTTCTGGTCCGCTCCGGATTTGGCGGCCTGCAGTTCGCTGATCTTGCGCTCGGTTTCAGATTTCTGCGTTTCAAGGTCTTTGAGTTTGTTCTCGTACTCGCGCCCGGCTTTGGCCTCCATTTCTTTCAACCGCGTAAACGGGCGGTTCAGGCTGGCGCGGCTGCGCAGGCTGATCAAATCGCTATCGCCCGCCAATTGCTCGACGAAGCTTTCCACCAGGTTCAGGTTGCCATTCATGGGGCGCACCAGGCGGTAGCCCATGAAATTCTGCACCTGCACGGCCACTTGATCACTTAACATGTCCGAATCAGCCACCAGGATGACGACGCCGTCGGTTTTGGATTCCTTCAACTGCGGAGTCTTGGATTGGCTGGCCGGCGGTTCGGCGGCTTGGTCTTTCTCATCCTTGGCCGGCTTGGGCGGGCCGTCGGGGAAAGCGGTCTTAAACTTTCCTGTCAACTGGACGGCCATCGCGTAATCGACGCCGGACGGCTTGAAATCCTTGACGATTTGTTCGCCCGCGATGGCGGCCGTGACGCCATCGATCAATTCCGATTGCGGGGAAGAATGGATCAGCACGGTCTCTTTCAAGCCATCGGCCGGTTTCCCCGTGAAGGCGCCGGCGAAGGGCAGCACCAGATTGTCAATCTGGCTGGTGACGACGTCGTCTTTGTTCACGCCATCCTTGGTGACCAGCAGCACGGACGGCATGGGGGAATCGTTTTGCGGGTTGTGGCCGGCAAAGGTCATGTCAGCCAGGACTTTGTTTTGGTCCATGTCCAGGCCCCAGGCTTTGAACAATTTATCCAGGGAGGATTGGCCGGAGCTTTCGCCGAGCACCTGGGCCATTTGATCGTGCTTTTGATCGAAGTAGGCGTGGGGGTCCACGAACGCGAGCAATTTGCCGCCGCGCAGCACGAATTGATCGATGGCGTATTGCGCCGCGTCGGTGATTTCGCGCGGATGGTCCACCAGCAGGACGCCGATGTCGTCATCGATCTTGGTGGCGGTCATGGGAACTTCGCGGACGGTGAAGTCCTTTTTCAATTCGCTGATGAACGTGTAAGGCTCGGCGGCGGATTGGCCCATGCGCTGCATCATCGGGTTAGGCTCCGAGCCAAAGATGGGCAGGGCGCTCATCACTCCAATGAGAGGCGGGGTGGGGTTGATGACGCGGGCGATGGCGCGGGAAATGTCGTATTCGAGCAGGCGTTCGCGTTCGGGAGGCAGCCACGGGACAGGCACTTTCTGATCCAGCATAATCACGGCGAGGCCCAGATAGACTTTGTCGCCGCCAAAAGGCCCGGTGCCCTGGCCGTCCACGCCGTCGAGCCGGGCGGAATCTTCGGCGTCGGAATCGGGCTGGGGATCGAATTTTTGGACGACAATTTTGCCGTGGCTGGCCTGCTGGTATTCAGCGAGCAAATCTTCAACATGCGTGGCGTAGGTGCGCAGCGCCGGGGGCATGGCGTTGCCGGCTTGCGTGCAATAGAAGCGGATGGTCACGCGGGAATCGACCTTGTTGAGGATTTTCTTGGTGCCGGGCGAGAGCGTGAAGGCTTTTTCGGCGGTCAGGTCGATGCGGTCTTTAAGGGCGCTGGTTACGACGTAGAAGGCGAGAAGGACCACAAACATGACCACCACGCCAGCCGTCGAGTAGAGAATCGTTTCGATATTTTTCTGTTTCATGGCTGATGTCTCAAAAAGGGGATTAGCCGGCGCGATGGCTGCGGATGATGACGCCCGTCGTGAAGAGCGAGAACCCGATGACGGACAAGAAGAAAATCACGTCCCGCGAGTCCAGCACGCCTTTGGTGAAGTATTCAAAATGGGTAATGACGCTGAAGGCCGCGACCGTGTTGACCAGCCAGGGCCAATCCATGCGGGTGAGCAGGCTGGTCACGGGCGGGAAGCCGCACAGCACCAGGAACAGGCAGATCACGACCGAGAGAATGAAGCTGACGACCTGATTGCGGGTCATGGCCGAGGTCATGCAACTGATGGCCAGATAGGCGCCGGCCATGAGAAAACTGCCGACATAACCGGCGAAAATGACGCCATTGTCAGGCGAACCGAGGTAATTGACCGTAATGACGACTGGGAAAGTCAGCACCAGCGCCAGCAGGAGAAAAAGCCAGGAGGCCAGGAATTTTCCGACAATGGCCTGCCAAGCGGTGATGGGAAGCGTCAAGAGAAGCTCAAGCGTGCCGACGCGGCGCTCCTCCGCCCAGAGGCGCATGCCCACGGCCGGCACTAGGAACAGGTAAAGCCAGGGATGCCACATGAAAAAGGAGCCGTCCAGCGTGGCCTGCCCGCGCTCGAAGAAGCCGCCGGCCATGAAGGTGAAAAAGCCCATCAACAAAAGAAAGATGACGATGAACACGTACGCGACTGGCGACGAGAAGTAGCCAGCCAGTTCCCGTTTGGTAATGGCTTTGATATTGCTGAGAGAATTCATTTTTTATTCGCGGTTTCGGGCAGGGTGATGCTGCGGAAGACTTCGTCCAATCGGCCCTCCTCGGTGTGCAATTCCTCGACTTGCCAGGCGGAGGCGGCCGCCAGGACGCCGCGGGCCAGATCGCCGTTTTGGCTTTCGCCTTTGGGGTAAATTCGCGCCCAGACTTTGCCGTTTTCCTCTTTGACAATGGCCGCGCGCCGGGCGCTGGCGATGCCATTGAGCCGCTCGGCGACCTGCGCGCCGGATGCGCCGCGCACGACCAGGAGAACGGCCCCGGCCACGTCGGACTTCTGCTTCAATTCCTGCGGCGTGCCGTTGGCGACGATCTGGCCGCGATCAATAATAATCGCGCGGGAGCAAACCGCCTCGACTTCCTCCAGGATGTGCGTCGAAAAAATGATGGCCTTGCGCTCGCCCATGCGGCGGATCAAACCGCGGACTTCATGCTTTTGGTTGGGGTCCAAGCCGTCGGTCGGCTCGTCCAGAACCAGCACATCGGGGTCGTGCAGAATGGATTGCGCGAAACAGGTGCGGTGCCGGAAGCCTTTGGAAAGAGTATCGACGCTCTGGTAGCGCACGGATTCCAGGAAGCACATTTCGATGACGTTGTTGATGGCTTTGGCCTTGGCCTCGCCGTGCAACCCGCGCAATTCCGCCACGAACCCCAAAAAGCCCTCGACGGTCATATCGGTGTAAGCGGGCGCATTTTCCGGGAGGTAGCCGATCAGGCGCTTCGCGGGGATGGGATCATCAACCATGTCAAATCCGCCGACGGAGACGCGGCCCTCGGACGGCGGAATGAAGCCAGTAATCATGCGCATGGTGGTGGACTTGCCGGCGCCGTTGGGGCCGAGAAAGCCGAGCACTTCGCCGCGTTCCACCGTGAAGGAGATGCCGTTGACGGCCACCTTCGGGCCGAACATTTTGCTTAAATTTTCAACTTTAATCATTCGTATAACTCCGCTCCAGCGGCTTGAACCTGCCGAGGTTGTATAATACTGACTAATTCAACGTCAGTTCGTTCAAAAGACATTTTATGAGCCTTGCGGGCATTTCGGCAACTCAGAAAAAATAACGTTCACAAAAATTTGAGCGCGGCCGGGCGCTCGTGTCAATAGAACTCGCCGCCAATGTTGCAAGGAGTTCCTGGCGCAAGCAACCATAACGCAGTATGCTTAAACCGCCGTTTTGTGCAAAACGATTTATTCGCAATTGACAGGAGCCCCGGGCGGATTATGTTCGCATCTAGTGAAAGGCTTGCTGGCCATTTTGTTTAGCGCGGCGCTGATTGTATCGCAGGCGGCGTTCCTGCCGAGCGGGCAGGCAGCCAGCGTCCAAAAGTGTTGCGGCCATTGCAATTGTTGCAAGGGCGACCCGTGCTGCACTGGCGCCCCGGACTCGCGGCATCCGGCTCCGGCAGTTCCCGCCCGCGGTGTTTCCCAAAATGATTTGCAGGTGCTGGCAGCCGTGGTGGCCGCGCCATTTCCCCCCCGGCCGCCCCTCGTCCAGCGGCCCATTTCCTCGCTTTCCTTTTCTTTTCCCGCCGCAGCCCCGCCCCTCTACCAGCGCCATTGCAGCTACATAATCTGATTCGCGTTCGACACCCGTGGTGTGCCCATTTGGGGCGAACGTTTTAGGATTCAAAGAATTATGTGCCAAAATGAAAACTGCAATTTTAGTCTGCCTGGCGGGCGCGGCCATGCTGGCGGGAATCGGAAGCGCGCGAGGCGAAACGCCGGTTTCTCTTGACAGCCTCATTAGGGAAGCGCTGTCCAACAATCCCTCGCTCAAAGCTGCGCGGGCCAACTGGGAGGCGGCGCGGTCGCGCATCCCGCAAGCTCGAGCGTGGGCCGATCCCCGGATGGGTTACGACCAGCGCCTGGCGCGTTTTGTCGGCGTGCCGGCCAATTCGTTTACCGACGAGAAGCTGATGGCCGAGCAGCAGTTGCCCATTTCCGGGCGAAACCGATTGCAAGGCGACGCTGCCGCGGCGGAAGCGGCGGGCGCGTTCGAGCAGTTTCGGCGCAAGCAACTGGATGCCGCGGGCCGGACGCGCACGGCTTTCTTTCGTTTAGCCAATTCCTACAAGCAACTCGAATTGAATCGCCGGAGCGCGGATTTGCTGCGGCAATTCGCGGAAATCAGCCGGGCCAAACTGGCGGCGGGAAACCGTTCCCAGGCGGATGTATTGAGCGCCGAGACGGAGTTGGCCAGGCTTGATGAAGCGCAATATGACTTTCAGCGCGAAATCTCCGAGGCGCGCACGGAATTGAATGTGTTGATGAACCGGCGGCCCGATTCGCCGCTGGCCCGGCCGGCGGAGTTGGCGTTTGAGCCGGTCGATTTGTCATTGCCGAATCTGGAGGGACTCGCGCTGGCGAACCGGCCTGAACTGGCCATGGCGTCACGAAAGGCGGATGCGGCCGAGGCCCGATTGAAGGCCGCGCGCCGGGGATGGATTCCAGAACCAAGCTTTCGCGTAGAGGCGGATCGTTACAACGGAGGCGCGCAGGCGGTCAGCGAACTGGACGCCGGATTTTCAATCGACCTGCCATGGTTTAACAGGGCCAAGTATCGCGGCGCGATCGTGGAAAATGAAAAAATGCTGGAGAGCGCGCGGCATGAATTTGAAGCGGCGCGAAGCGAAACGCTCGGCTTGGTGGAGGATCAATTTCACAGAGTCGAGACGTTCCACCATCACACGGAGCTTTATCGGGACAAGCTGCTGCCGCTGGCGAGGGAGAGCGTTCAGGCCCAGCGCGCCGGTTATGAATCCAACAAGGGCGGCTTTTTGGAAATCCTGGCCGCGCAACAAATGGCCCAGGACGCCGAATCAATGTATTGGGATCACCTCGCGCATTACCAAACGGCGGTGGCGGAATTGGAAACATTGATCGGCGTTGATCTCACCAACAATTCGACGGACGGACATCACCATGAACATCCATAAATCAATTTTGTGGACCGCCATTGCGGCGGGGCTTTTCCTGCTCGCTTTTCGCGGCGGCGCCGCCGATCCCAAACCGGCGGACGTGGATTATTACACCTGCACCATGCATCCCTCGGTAAAATTGCAGGACCCGAAGGCAAAATGCCCCATCTGCGGCATGAACCTGGCAGCCGTCAAGAAGAAGGCGGCCGCGGCCATGCCGGAGGCGCCATCGAAATCCGCGGCGCCGGCGGAACGGAAGCGGGAGACTGGCGCGGCCGGGTCCAAACCGGCGGACGTCGATTACTACACCTGCACGATGCATCCCTCGGTGAGATCGCAAGACCCGAAGGGCAAATGTCCCATCTGCGGCATGGATTTGGTGCCAGTCAAAAAGAAATCCGCCGCCGCGCCAACGCCGGAAGCGCCGTCGGAATTTACGGTGCCGGTGGAGCGCCAGCAGCAGATTGGCGTCACTTGGGCGGTGGTGGAAAAGCGGCAGTTTCATTTCGCGATTCGAGCTTTTGGCGCCGTGGCGGCAGACCGGCAGCGGCGGTGGAATTATGTCCCGCGCGTGGCGGGTTACATCGAGAAGCTGTTTGTGTTTTCGCCGGGCGAACTTGTCGATAGCAACGCGCCTTTGATGGAGATTTACAGCCCGGAATTGTTCACGGCCGAGAAGGAATTCGTGAACGCTCTTCGCATGCCAAAGGGATTGAACAGCTCCGACGACCTTGTGGACGCCGCTCGGGAGCGGCTGCGTTTGTGGAATGTCACGGGCGAACAAATCGACGCGCTGGAAAAGAGCCTCAAGCCGGAAGAATACTTGACGCTTCGCTCGCCGTTTCGCGGGATTGTGGAAAACATCGGCCCCGAGCAGGGGAGCGCGGTCGCGGCTGGCGATCGTGTGGCGGAGCTGGTTGATCTTTCGAGTGTGTGGGTCTGGGCGCAATTCTATCAAGATGACCTGCCGCTGCTAAAGAAGGGCTTGCCGGCGGCGGTCACGATTTCCGGGGAGGCGTTTGAGGGAAAAATTTCCGCCATCGACCCATTTATCAACGACGCCACGCGGACGGCGCGCGTGCGCATCGACGTGGAGAATCCCAATCTCAAACTGCGGCCCGGAATGTATGTTGACGTGAACGTGACGGGGAATCTGGGCGAAGGATTGGCAGTGCCGGTGAGCGCGGTGCTGCCGACGGGGCTGCGCAACATCGTTTTCGTGGACAAGGGCGAAGGCCGGCTGGAGCCGCGCTCCATCGAGACGGGCAGGCAGGACGGCGAATTCTTCGAAGTGAAATCCGGCTTAAAAGAGAATGAGCGCGTCGCGGCCAGCGCGAATTTTTTGATTGACGCCGAAGCCCAAGTGCAGGGCGCGCTGAAACAATGGTGATGAAACCCGTTTTCCTAATCGAGCGCATTATCGAGGCTAGCGCACGCAATATTTTTCTGGTCATTCTGCTGGCCGTGTGCGGCGCGGCGGCCGGGATTTGGGCATTGATGAGGACGCCCCTGGACGCCATCCCCGACCTGAGCGACGTGCAGGTGATTGTTTACACGGATTGGGAAGGCCGATCGCCGGACCTGGTGGAAGACCAGGTCACGTATCCGATTTCCGTCAAATTCATCGCGGCGCCGAAGGTGAAATTCGTGCGGGGCGAATCGATGTTCGGCAAATCGTTCGTGTACGTCATTTTCGAGGATGGCACGGATATTTATTGGGCGAGGTCCCGGGTGATTGAGTATCTGAATTCCGTGCGCGGCAGCCTGCCGGAGGACGCGAATCCCGCGATCGGCCCGGACGCGACGGGCGTGGGGTGGGTGTATGAATACGCGCTGGTGGACCGGAGCGGGCGGAATAATCTGGCGGACTTGCGCTCGTTCCAGGACTGGCATTTGCGTTACGCGCTGGAATCGGTTCCGGGCGTGGCCGAAGTGGCGTCGGTGGGCGGCTTTGTCAAAGAATACCAGGTTGATCTCGACCCCAACAAGCTGCTCGCTTACGGAATTTCCGTCAATGAGGTCGCCGATAAAATCCGCGCCTCCAACGGCGACGCGGGCGGGAAGATTTTCGAGACGGCTTCGACCGAATATTACGTGCGCGGGCGCGGCTACATCACGAACGTCGCGGACCTGGAAAATATCCCGCTGAAAACGGAGCAGGGGACGCCCGTGTGCATCAAGAATGTCGGCACAGTGCATCTTGGGGCGGATTTGCGGCGGGGATTGGCGGAATTAAACGGGGAGGGCGAAGTGGCCGGCGGCATCGTGGTCATGCGTTATGGCGAGAACGCGCTCAATGTGATCGACGGCATCAAGAAGAAACTCGCTGAAGTTAAATCGTCGGTGCCGGAAGGCGTTGAAATCGTCCCAACATACGACCGCAGCGAATTGATCAAACGCGCCATCTCGACGCTGCGCGAAAAGCTGATCGAAGAGTGCATTGTGGTGGCGCTCGTGTGCCTGATATTTCTCTGGCATGTTCGCTCGGCCCTGGTGGCCATCATCACGCTGCCAATGGCGATCCTGCTCTCGTTTCTGCCGATGTTCGGCCTGCATTTGACATCGAACATCATGTCCCTCGGCGGCATTGCCATCGCCATCGGCGCGATGGTCGATTCAGCCATCATTATGGTCGAGAACGCGCACAAATTTTTGGAGCGTTTTCGGGATGAGCGCGGGCGCGAACCGGCCAATGCCGAGCGAATCGAAGTCATCATCGCAGCCGCCCGGAGCGTGGGACGGCCGCTGTTCTTCGCGCTGTTGGTAATCACGGTGAGTTTCGTTCCGGTGTTTTCGCTGGTGGCGCAGGAAGGGCGGCTGTTCAAACCGCTGGCCTTCACGAAAACATTTTCCATGTTCTTCGCGGCGCTGCTGGGAGTGACGCTCGTGCCGGTGCTGATGCTGTTTTGCATTCGCGGAAAAATCACGCCGGAGCAAAAAAATCCGATGAACCGTTTTCTGATCTGGGCCTACCAGCCATTTGTATACTTTGTACTGCGATTCCGCTGGCTGACTCTCTTTGCCGCGCTGCTCATCATGGCCGCGACGGTTTATCCGGTCATGAAGCTGGGGACCGAATTTATGCCGCCGTTGAACGAGGGCGACATTCTTTACATGCCGACGGCCGTGCCGGGCATTTCCATTGAGGAGGCGGCCAAGGTTTTGCAAATCCAGGACCGGATGCTGCGGAAGTTTCCGGAAGTGGAAACCGTTTTCGGCAAGGCCGGCCAGGCCGAAACGCCGACCGATCCGGCTCCGCTTTCGATGATCGAGACGGTTGTCAAACTAAAGCCGCCCGCGCAATGGCGGCCCGGCATGACGTGGGAAAAACTCCTGGCCGAAATGAACGAGGCCGTGAAAACGCCCGGCATGGCGAACATTTTCTGGATGCCAATCCAAACGCGCACAGAAATGCTGACGACCGGATTCCGCTCGGCGCTCGGCATCAAAGTCTTTGGGCCTGATTTGAATGCGATTCAAAACACCGGAGTGCAAATCGAACACGCGCTTACGGATTTTCCCAACACGCGCAGCGTGTTCGCGGAGCGCTCAGAGGGAGGATACTATCTGGATTTCACGCCGAATCGCGAGACGGCCGCGCGTTACGGATTGACGGCCGGCGATGTCAATAATATCGTGGAGACCGCCATCGGCGGGAAGACCGTCGCGATGACCGTCGAAGGGCGTGAGCGGTATCCTATCAACGTCCGTTACGCGCGCGATTTCCGCCAAGACCTGAGAGCCCTCAAGCGCGTGCTTGTGCCGCTGCCGGGGGCGGCCCAGGTTCCGATTTCGATGCTGGCAGACATCAGCTTCAAAACCGGCCCGCCCTCGATTCGCACGGAGAATGGCCAGTTGGTGGGATTCGTTTTTGTCGATGTGACTGGCGGGGACATTCAAGGCTACGTCGATGCCGCGTCCAAGCGCATCAATCAGACGGTGAAATTTCCGCCCGGATGCTACATCCAGTGGGCGGGCCAATTTGAGTATCTCAAAAGCGCCGAGCAGCGGCTGAAAGTCGTGCTGCCGTTTACGCTGCTCATTATCTTCATGCTCATTTATTTGAACACAAAATCGGCGGTGAAGACGGTCATTGTTCTGCTGGCGGTTCCGTTTTCGCTCGTGGGCGCGTTCTGGGCGCTGTGGCTGCTCGGCTACAATTTGAGCATGGCGGTGGCGGTGGGGTTGATCGCGCTGGCCGGCCTGGATGCGGAGACGGGGGTCGTCATGCTTCTTTATCTTGACCACGCCTGGGAGAAATTTCGCGGGGAAGGCCGCATGAACTCCCCGGATGATTTGCGGGCGGCTGTCATCGAAGGCGCGGTCCATCGCGTTCGGCCTAAAGTGATGACCATTTGCGCCATCCTGTTTGGATTGCTGCCTATCATGTGGTCGCCCGCGACGCAAAGCGGGGCGGATGTCATGAAGCGCATCGCGGCCCCGATGATCGGCGGGGTGGTAACGTCCGGAGTGCTGGAGTTGTTGTTGTATCCAGTCATTTATTTTATATGGCGCAAGAAAAGTCTTCGTGAAAATCGCGTGGTGAACGATTAAGCTCGCGGCGTGAGTTGCGCTGTCATGCAAACGGGCCAGGAGCCGCCTTCGGTTGAGCAGCTCAGGAACGCGTTTCATCATGTGCCGGGGCTGGCGGCGCTGGATGCGGCCATTATGGGCAAGGACGCTTGCGGTGTGCTGGGCAACGGCTTTGAGCCGGGCCAGGCATCGGCCCTTCAAGCGGCCTTGGCGGCGCAGGGGGTGTCAAGCGAAGTCGTGGAGGAGAAGAGCCTGGCGCCATTGCCGCAGCCCAGGCAGCTTGCCCGGCTGGAGTTCGCGCCGGATGCGCTCATGATTGACAATTTGCTGGGGCGAGTTTATCCGCTGGCGTGGAATGACATTTGGCTGATCGCCGCCGGGCGGGCGCCGATGGCGGAATTCAAACGGGAAGAGGTGGAAAAAGTAGTGATGGTTCGACAACGCGGGATAAGCGTTCCCAAGGTGATCAAAGAAGATGTGACGCGGGAAGAAAGGAATGGACATCTGCTGCTGGAGATCATCGCGCGCGGGGCGGCCGTGCGCTGCCATGCCATCGCATCCAGGCCCGATGCATTCCTGCTTTTCCAATGCCTCGGCAGCCGGCGCGGCAAAGACGCATCCGCCAATCTTGCGCTTCTGGTGCGAGATTTGTCCGGCCGCGCGCCCGCGGCGATGCTCAACTGCGGCGCATATCAAATGACCCAGGACGGCGCCGCCCCATTTTCCTATGCGAGCCAAACCGCCTTCTACCGGGAAATGACATGGCTCATGTGGATGGACTCCACGGGACGGATGCAACGCCCATGAATCCTCCGCATTGACAAATGGGGCTTTGCCGGGCAAAGTGCGTCATGCAAACGGATTGGGCAGCTCAGAATTTGCAGGTCATTCGCACTTTGATGGAGCGCGGGTCGGTTTACCGCCGCGCCCTCGCGCCGGTGATGGGAGCGATTGGATTGACAGGGCTGGCGGCCTCCGGGGTGGCGGTCGGGGTTAAGGTGCAATCGGGCGGGGCGTTCGCGGTTTATTGGATGGCAGTGGCGATCGTCTGTTTGACGGAGGCATTGCTGCTGGTGCGGCGGCAGGCGCTCAAGGATGCCGAGCCGTTTTGGTCGCCGCCGACGCGCCGGGTCGTGCAGGCGCTGTGGCCGGCCCTTTTTTGCGGGCTGGCGGCGGGGTTGGTCTGCCTGCGGATCAAGCCCAACAGCGCGTGGCTGCTGCCGCCGGTGTGGATGGGCCTCTACGGTTGCGCTCTGCATTCAGCGGGGTTTTTTATGCCGCGCGGGTTCAAGCTGTTTGGCTGGGCGTTCATTGTGGCGGGATGCGGCTGGGCATTGGCAGCGCCGGATTCGTGGATGGACGCCAGCGCGGCCATGGGCATCTTTTTTGGCGGCGCGCACGCGGCCTACGGCCTCTACCTGTTTTTCACCGAAAAGCCCGGGAATGAGACGTGAACCCAAAGCCATTTTTCCAGCTCGACCGTGTCATTCACGAAAAGGGACGGCTGCCCATCATGTCGCTCCTGGCGGGTTCGACCGAGCTTTCCTTCACCGAGTTGCGCGACACGCTCAAGATGACCGATGGCAATTTGAGCATGCACATTAAGACCTTGCAGGAGGCCGGCTTCGTGTCCGTGACCAAATCTTTCCAGCGCCAGCGGCCATTGACAACGTGTTCGCTGACCGCCTCCGGCCGCCGCGCGTTCGCGCAATATATCGACTTGCTCGAACAGATCGTGCAGCAGGCCAAGGAAACGAAATAATCTGAATTATCGGAAAAAATGAACGCAAATCCATCCGCAGAGTCATACTTTGTAATGCAAAGTGCAACAACCGCCGTCCGAATCATCCGCGCCGCCCACCTTGGCATGTGCTTTGGCGTGCGCGACGCCATCGCGCTCGCGCTGGAGGAATCCCGCCGCCAGCCGCTGACCATTTTGGGCGAGCTGGTTCACAATGAGACTGTCCTTGAGGATCTGCGCGCGCGCGGCGTTGGCATCGCGGAAGATTTGGGCGCCGTTCGCACGCCCGCCGTCATGATTACGGCCCATGGAGCCTCGGAGAAGGCGATGCAACGGGCGCGGGCGCACGGTTTGCACGTGCTGGAAGCGACGTGCCCGCTGGTTCATTTCGCCCACGAGACGGTGCGCAAACTGGCGCGCGAAGGATTTCATCCCGTCATTATCGGCCAGCGCGGACACGTCGAAGTGCGCGGGTTGACGGAAGACCTGTCCGAATTTGACATCGTCCTTTCCGAACAAGACGTGCGCCAATTGGCGGAACGCTCCCGCTTTGGCGTGGCCGCGCAAACCACGCAGCCGACGGAGAAAGTCCGCCGTTTGGTGGGACTGATTCGGGAACAGTTTCCGCGGTCAGAAGTCCGGCATGTGGATACCGTCTGCCTGCCGACCAAGCAACGTCAATCCTCCGCGATGGATGTGGCTCGGCAATCCGGCGTCGTTATCGTGGTGGGCGGAGCGCACAGCAACAACACGCGCGAACTGGCGGCCACCTGCCGCCGGTTTTGCGGCCGTGTTCATCACGTGCAAGGCGTTGATGACTTGCGGATCGAATGGTTTGCCGACGCGGCCACGGTGGGCCTGACGGCAGGAACTTCCACCCCCGACGAGGTCATTGACGCCGTCGAAAACTGGCTGCAAACGAACCTGGTTACGGAAGCAGTTGCATGAAATTGAGGGGGCCGCCGCCGCCCAAACCGATGATGCCGGCAAAACCGCCCAAGAGGGGCAATCCGGACGGCCGAATCCAGGTCAAATTGCCAACTGGAACGCCGTTGGCTATGCCAATCCAGCCGGCCAGAAGCCCGCCGGAAGCGCCATAGGGAAAGCAATAAACGGGCGTGCTGTTATTGACGCCGATAAATTCTGATTGCCAAAAGACCGCGCCGTCGCCCAGGGTTCCGGCGATGAGGTCGCCGCCATTGGTGGAAATTCCCACGCTCCAAGTCACATTGGTGGGTATGGCGCCGGGCGGCACCGGGCTGAGGAAGGTGTAATTGGCGGCCACCGCGACTGAGTTGGTCGTCAGGACGGCGCTCAGCATCGAAACCCAGGAGGTGAGGAGGCTCGTATTGGAAACGACTCCGGTGATCTGGCCGTTGACGGAGGCCGAGGCCAAATGAATGACCATGTTTAAAGTATCAAGGCCGAGGCCTTGGGAAATCGAATAAACAGCGTCGCCATTGCTGTTCGTTCTGCCAGTGAAGCTGTAGGAGGCCCCGGAAGCAGGCACCACCCGGCAACTATAGGAACCGCCGGGATTCAGAGTGAGTTTTATCCAGCCCGAGGTGCCCGGAACGATCATGGCGTTGCCGTTGGCGTCGAGTTGGTAGTAAAGGCCCTCGTAAAGTCCGGGGGTGGGCGGCGGGCCAAGAGGGAAGGCTGAACCGCCGACGCCGGCTACGTTGAGCACGGCGGCCTGGCTGGCGGTTGTCCCGGCAGAATTGGACGCAATCACTGTGTAGCTGCCGGCCGACTGCTGGCCAACCCCGGTCAACGCCAATTGGGCATTGGTCGCGCCATCAATGGCCACTCCGTTCAACATCCATTGGTAGGAGAAGGAGAAACTGGACGTGGCGTTGGCGGAAAGGACGACGATGGAGCCGTCTGCCGCGGACTGGGAGATGGGTTGTCCCACTATAACCGGAACGCTATCTACTGAGGCAACGATCTCCGGCGAGGAAGCTCCTGGGACGCCGTTGGAATCATAGGAGCGAATCGCAAGATAATACGTCCGGCCCGTTAGCAATCCTGTCAAATTATAGGTGGTCTTGGTTTTCGCGTTCGCGATGGCAGTGTAGTGGCCGCTGGACGTGCCGCTATACACGGAATATCCCGCAACCGGCTGGGTCGTATTGGGATTCCATGCCAGCGTCAAACTAGCGCCGAATGCTGCCATGGAACCGAAAAGAAATAACGCGGCACTGGCAATCCGGCGGATCTCGCGTATAATCGTTTTGGTGTTCATCGTGTTGAACTAATTAGTTGATTACTTAAACTCTATTTCTGAAGGCCTCGGCCAGTAATCGATCGGTGCCGAGTCTTAGGTTCATCCACGACTTCCAGGAACGGGAAGCGTTCAGCAGCTAGCGTGCCAAGTTTGAGCGCGACGAGGCGAGGTTGTCCATTATACTTGGGTAGGGGCAACCTGTATAATACTCTGATGTAATGGATTAGGTATTTTTTCGACGTTCCAATTCTTGGAATCCCTCTCGCGCCTCGCCGCGCGGAAGCTGGGCCGCTGCGAGTGTTTCGTCATTTTCACGCAAAATGCGCGAATAAAACGCAGTTCCGAGGGCAAGAATTGCCGGGTCGTTTCTGGTTGCGTCCAACAATGAGAACAAAATGTCTTCGGCCTTGCCATATTGGCCGGTACTTTCGTAATGGCGCATCAGCAAAACCAGAGTGGAAACGGGGAGCGCGGTTTCGTCTAGGAGAAGCACCAGCGCCTCCGCGCGGGGCACATAAGCCGGATGTTCGCCAAGCTCTTCCTCTGTGGATACTTGCAGCAAAAGGTTCAAGGCCTTGAGGAAGATCACTGGAGCATCGGAGGCCCTGCCTTGGCCCAGGGCGATTTCCCCGGCTTCCTGCAACAAGGAGATCATCACGAACATCCGGTTGCGGACGACATACGTGGGCTGGTCTTTGGCCAAACGGGCCAGGAGTTCCGTTTCCGAGAGTTGGGCTGCTGCTTGCGCGCCGGTCGAGACGAGTTTCTCGAACTCGGCATCGGCGGCCTCCTGCGCGGCCTCCCATCGCCCTTCTTGCCGCAGACGCCGGATTCTCAGAAGCGCCTGCATGCACTCCTCAATCGCCTGGACTATGTAATCGCGGCGCAGCATTGTTGTGCGGCCACCGTATCACGCCATCCGACCGAAACCACCAAAAACTGGCCGCAAACTCTTGCGCTCCGGCCTCCCGTGGCGGACAATGCCCGTGTGAATGCAACGCCAGCCGCATCGGTGCCTGATGCGCACGGCCGTTTCGGCCCTTACGGCGGACGGTTCGTGCCGGAGACGCTTATGCACCCGCTCCAGCAATTGGAGGAGGCGTATTTCCGCGCGCAAAAGGACCCGGCGTTTCAAGAGGAGCTTTCGTATTACCTGCGCCAATTCGCCGGGCGGCCGACGCCCCTTTATTTCGCGGAAAGGCTGACGCGCGAACTGGGCGGCCCCCGCATTTACCTCAAGCGCGAAGATCTTCTCCATACCGGCGCCCATAAAATCAACAATGCCCTCGGGCAGATTCTTTTGGCGCGGCGCATGGGCAAAACTCGCATCATTGCCGAAACCGGGGCCGGCCAGCACGGCGTCGCGACGGCCACCGTGTCGGCCATGTTTGGCCTTAAGTGCGTTATATATATGGGCGAGGTGGATTGCCGCCGCCAAGAGCTAAACGTGTTCCGCATGAAGATGCTGGGCGCGGAAGTTGTCCCGGTGATGGCCGGCCAAATGACGTTGAAGGAGGCCGTCAACGAAGCCATGCGCGACTGGGTGACGAATGTCCGCCACACTCATTATATTTTGGGGACCGCTTATGGGGCGCATCCATATCCGGTCATGGTGCGCAACTTTCAGCGCGTGATCGGGGACGAAGCCCGGCGCCAGATTCTCGAACAAGAGGAGCGCCTGCCCGATTTGCTGATCGCCTGCGTCGGCGGCGGTTCCAACGCGATCGGCCTTTTCTTTCCGTTTCTGGAAGACGCCTCGGTGCGGATGCTGGGGATTGAAGCGGGCGGGGAGGGGATCATCCCCGAACGGCACGCGGCCCGTTTTCAAGGCGGCTCGCTGGGAGTGCTGCAAGGGACGCGCTCGTATATTTTGCAGGATGAAAACGGCCAAATTCAGTTGACTCACAGCGTTTCGGCTGGGCTGGACTATGCCGCCGTCGGTCCCGAACATGCCTGGCTGCGGGACTTGGGCCGCGTCGAATACGGCTACGCCACCGACGATCAAGCATTGGCCGCGTTCAACAAAATGGCCCGGCTGGAAGGCATCATTCCCGCGCTGGAATCCTCCCACGCCGTCGCCGCCGTCATCGAGCGCGCGCCGCAAATGTCCAAGGAGCAATTGGTGATCGTCAACCTGTCCGGCCGCGGCGACAAAGATGTGGCGCAGGTGGCGGCCCGGATGAAACTTTCCGCCTGACCGCTACGGCTTCTTTTCTTTCAGCGTCCAGTCGAACTTGATGGTCACGTCGGGGCCGACTTTCATCATGCCGAGGCCGAAGTTGGGCGCGGGCGGGTCCACTCCGTAGTCCGTCATCTTGACGGTCGTGCCGCCGACGATTCTGATCTTGCCGCCGTCCAGAGGTTCGATGGTGATGGGAAAGCTGACGGCGTTGGTCTTGCCCGCGATGGTCAATTCCCCTTTGGTGTCCAGGTTGAAGGGTTTGCCTGGCTCGTGCGGGGCTTTGAAGGTCATGTCTGTCAATGTGAATTCTATCAGGCGGTAATCGCTGGCCTTCATGGCCTTTTGCATCAGGTCATCCATGGTGCCGGGCAGGTGATCGGCCTTGCTGTGGATCGTGCCGACCGGGATGAGGGCGCTGGCCTTCGCGGGGACTTTGTCGCCTTGCAAACCGGTTGGGGCCGCCTGGCTCTTGTCAAATGAAACGCCGCCGCCAAGTTCAAGATGCCCGCCAATGGCCAAGCCTTCCATCTCCCAATCGTGCAGGCTGGAAGTGCCCTCCACTTTGACGGAATTGCCGACGGGCTGGGTGTTGAAACGCGTCTGGGCGCGCCCCGGAACGAGGCAGGCCAGGCTGAGCGCCAGGATCGCGGCACAATAGGGAAATCTTCTCATATTTCGAAAAATTCTTTCTCGAGAACTATTTTTTGTTTATGGAGGGCGGCTTCGTTGGCTTTAATCGCGATGATCGTGGCGTCCAAGCCATCCTGCCATGTGGCGATGGGCTTCGCGTTGAGGGCTGGGACGGTTTTCAAATACTCGGCCAGGGTGTTGAGGTCCAGTGTCTCTCCGTAAATTTCCGTCTGGCTGGCCACTTCGGCCGTGAGGCGGCCGGCCCGGTCGGTAAAACAGTCCAGCGCGTAATAAAGGGGTATCTGGTCGTAGGGGTTGAACGACTCGGCGCTGCCGGCCAGGGTGGTTTGTTTGGAGGCGCCGGCCACCAGCGCGATGCCAGTCGCGCCGTAAAATTGGTCGTGGCGCGCGTAAACTTCCCAGCCGCCCAGCGCGGCGTTGGATTCCTTGAAAAGCCAGGCTTTGAAGTCGCGCATCATCATGGCGGATTCGTCGCCCAGATAGACTTCGTACGCGTTTTCGTAGGAATTGCAGATGGTCAGGTCGTGGAAAAAATTGACGCCGTGCGGGTACTCAAAAACCGCCTGCACCGTGTCCGGCACGCTGCGATGGTCATCGTAGGAGCGGATGGTTGAACTCCAGCCGGTGACGGCCCGGGGGCGGCCTTTCAGGAAATTGCAAACGGAATCGATTTGGTGAATGCCTTCTTCACCCAGCAGGCCGGTGCTGGTGGCCTGGACAAGCCGCCAATTGATGGCTGCGTCTCGTTCCGCGGAGGCGGCGGCCGTATGCCAGCTCGTGTTTTTGTGCCACTGCGCGCGCACCATGATATTGACGCCCAGCGCGCCGGAGCGGATGAACGGCAGGAGAAATTCGATCTGCGGATGCGACCGCTGCTGCAAGCCAGCCTGGAAAAGGGTCTTGACCAGCGGGCGCGCGGCTTTAGCGATCTCGCGGGCGTCCTCGACGGTGTTGGCCAGCGGGGCTTCGCAATAAACGTGCTTGCCAGCGGCGATGGCGGCCAGGGCGATCGCTTTGTGCGTTCCGGTGGGCGTGGCGATGATGACGCCCTGGACTTTCGGATCGGCCAGCAGTTGAGTGTAATCCTCGTATTGCTTCGCGTCGGGCGCGTGTTGAGCGGCGCGGCGAAAGGCATTCTTATAGTTATCGCAAATGGCGACGACGGGGAAATTGTTCTGTTTCTCGCGTTTGGGGTCGGTGTTGATCTTGCCCAATTGCACGAGGATTTCGCGGCCCCATTCGCCCAAGCCGATGACGGCGATGTTAATGGGCGGCGTGGCTGGAATTTTGGTCAGCGCGGGGTCGGGAGCGGCGGGCGCGGCGCCGGGCGTTTCACTGGCGCGCAACTCGACCCCGCCCATGATGGCCATGGCCGTGGCGAACGACGCGTTTTTAAGGAACTCGCGCCGGTTCGAATCCTGCAAATCATTTCTATTGTTCATGTCCTATTGCAACAGCAAGCCATGATGAGACGCCACAAATCAAGCCTCAATTCAAAAAGGCGACACCAGTCTCCGGCGGGTGCGTTGCAAAAAAGTTACATAAGCTTTAGGCAGCGCGGGGCAGCGGCTGACTCCACAGATGATTCCAACCGCCCGCCGAGAGCAACGCGCAGCGCAGATGGAGCACGGCGGTGGCTCCCGCTTCGGTCCAAAACA
>DASXZY010000068.1:0-10187 GCA_036501625.1 Verrucomicrobiia bacterium | reverse complement strand
CTCTGCCGCGAACGGAGTCTTGGGGTTTTCGTTTTGGCATTTAGGGTGTTGTTCTCTGTGCAATCGGAGGCGGGAGCGCAGCTTTCGGCGTGCCAGTTGCAGGCGGGGGCGTCGGGTGCGAGTCAGGTTGCCTCTGTGCTCCAGCGCCGCACGGCGCAGGCGATTGCTTGCCCCGTCACGACCCCCAATCAATCGCTCTTTTTTCCGTTGCGTCCGGGTGGTTTCGCTCGCAGAATTGGTGTTGTAACCGCTGGCCACTTGCAACGCGGGCCAAGGGCGGCGAACGGCGGCAAAAGCCGGATTTGGGCTACATTCTGGCTACATACTTCGTAAGTGCCTCTGTATCAATGGAGCGGGTGAAGGGAATCGAGCCCTCGTCTCGCTTCACCGATTTCAGAGTATTGAATTGCAAGCATTTGCAACTTATTGAACAATTGTTCTTGAGCTTTTTATTCTTACTTTTATTCCTACCTCGTTGTGGCGAGTCTCACCAAACATCCGAAATCGCAATACTGGAGCGCCTGCTTTGCTGGCCGCGACGGCCGCCAGATGAAGCGGTCAACGAAGACCACTGACCGCGCACAGGCGCTTCAAATCGCCCTTGAATTGGAGGCGGTGGAACGGAAGGCACAAGCGGGTTCGCTCACCACCACGCAACTGCGCAAGGTTTTGAACGACGTGTCGGAGAAGGTGAACGGCGACACGCTCCTTGCGCCGTCCGTGGAGGATTATCTTGCCGATTGGCTCAAGGGCATTGCCGCTCGCAATGCACCGGCCACGCTTGAGCGCTACGGCAATACAGTCAAACTGTTCGTGAAAACACTCAATGGCAAAGCCAAGAAGCCCGTCACAGCGGTGACGCCAAAGGACGTGGAAGATTTCCTGACATGGCGATTGGAGGGCGGCGCGGCGCCCAAGACCGCAATCATTGATTTGAAAACGCTGAACACGGCTTTTCGCCGCGCGGAAGCGTTTGGTACGATATTGAAAAATCCGGTGTCCGCGATACGATCGCCCAAAGCCGAATCCTCGGAGCGCGAAGTGTTCACGCCGGAAGAAGTGCAAAAGCTTTTGGATGCGACACCAACATTGGAATGGCAGACCTTGATTATTCTCGGCTATTTCGTGGGCGCGAGGTTGGGCGACTGCGTGAAAGCGGCCGTCGGCCAAAAGCCGAATCGTCTTGCGCGAGAAAAGGCCACCCTGAAGGATGAGCCTAAACTCGCGCTTTCCTTCCGAAAGCGTTCTCCGCAGGTATCTGGTGTTGCGTATCTGTTGCATGATGTTATTCGTGAGCGGCTGAATTGAGCCGCTCGGTTATTCTGATAACATGCCGCGCTTTTTGCGGGACACCTTGATAATGGGGTTGTCGCAAAAACCGAATTCGTTTACTGCAGCGTCGTAATTTTCCCAAACTGCTCTAACGCTTCTTTCTCGCTTCTCGCTTGGATGACCGACTTGTAGGACGGAATGGCGATGGTGTAGGTTTTCATGCTAATAAAGGTGAAGGTGAATGATTGATAATGTCCTCCGGCTCGACCACCGGCGGGTGAGAATGCGATGTCTGACATTCTCTCGAAGGCCGGACATCGGGATGACCGGCGCTCGAAAGAAAACTAGAACACACATTTCAATCCGTGTACATACTAACGTACCATTGTTTTATGTCAAGCATGTTTTGGATTCGCGTCGTGCGAAAATGCCTCGCGGGCGGTCGTTTTTATCCGCGGTGAAGCACGATAAAACCATTGCGAATCAAGGGTGATTCTCAATCCGAGGGTATCCCCGCTGTGGGGACAGGTGTGGGGATACCCCAAAGGGTTCAACTCCCATGACCTCCAGCCGCCGAAACGTCGGTCTGTCCGTGAAAAAACATTCGAGCCGAGGCATAAAGAGGCACCACTTTCTTCTTCTTGCGCGCGCTCTCTTTTCCTTTTGCCGTCATTTCATGTCTTTGCGCGGGAAGAGGGGGAATATCTCGCCAATCGCATGGCACGAGGAAAGCGGCGGAGGAATCTGCATTAAATTAGTATTGACTTTGGCAAGGCCAAGCTGGCCTTGGAGCTTTTCCGCGGCGGAGGGAATGACCGGCCACAGCAGAACGCCCAAGGCCTGGCAGACTTCGGCCAGTGTCACGAGGATGTTGTCCAGATCGCCGGCGCGGGCGGGGTCTTTGGCGATTTTAAATGGGCTGGTTTGATCGATGTATTGGTTGGCGCGCGTGATCAATGCGCCGCATTGTTGCAGGGCTTCTTGCAGCGAGTTGGATCGATAGGCCGCCACGACGCGCTCCCAGGCTCCGGCGGTTTCGGCAGCCAATTGATTGACACCGCCGGGCACGCGCCCCTGGCGGTAGCGCTGGATCATCGTCAGCGAACGGTTGACAAGGTTGCCCAAGCCGTTGGCCAATTCGGATTGGTAACGGCCGCGAAATCCGGCGCCGGTCCAATTGCCGTCGGGGCCGATGTCCAATTCGCGCACCAGAAAATAGCGGAAGGCGTCCAGGCCCCATTCGTCAATGACGGCGATGGGGTCGATGACGTTGCCGGTGCTCTTGCTGAGTTTTTCGCCCTCCTTTTGCCACCAGCCGTGAACCAAAATCTGCCGGGGCAGCGGCAGCCCGATGGCCTTGAGCATGATCGGCCAATAGATGGCGTGAAATTTGACGATGTCTTTGCCAATGACGTGCAAATCAGCCGGCCAGGCTTCAAAGTCCGCGCCGCTTCCCGCCCCCAGCGCCTGCCGGATGAGCGGGTCGCCGTGCGCGAACGGGATGCTGATATAATTGACAAGCGCGTCGAACCACACGAAGGTCACGTAGCCGGGATCGAACGGGACGGGGATGCCCCAATTCAGCCGTTCGACCGGCCGGGAGATGCAAAGGTCTTGCAGGACTTCCTTTTTGAGAAAGCCGAGGACTTCGTTGCGGCGGTAATCCGGGGCGACGAAGCTGGGATTGGCTTCGATGTAGGCGATGAGCCAATCCTGGTGCTCGCGCAGTTTGAAGAAATAATTTTCCTCCTTCAATTCGATCACGTTGCCCCAGGATGGATCAAAATTGCCGCCGGGCAGGCGGTCTTTGTCTGTCAAGAAAGCTTCCGCGCCAGTGGAATAAAAGCCGCTGTAGGTGGCTTTGTAAAATTGGCCTTGGGCGTGCAATTTGGAGAGCGCGGCCTGCACGAACTCCTTGTGGCGCGGCTGGGTGGTGCGGACAAAATCATTGTTGGACAAACCGAGCCGGGCGGCGAGTTCCTGCCAGCCGGCGGCCAGTTCATCGCAATAAGCCTGGGGGCTTTTGCCTTCTGCCAGCGCGGCTTGCTGGACTTTTTGGCCGTGCTCATCGAGGCCAGTCAGGAAAAAAACCTCCTCGCCCAGCGCGCGGCGGGCGCGGGCAATGACATCGGCAACGACTTTTTCGTAGGCGTGGCCCACGTGGGGCGCGCCATTGACATAATCGATGGCGGTGGTGATGTAAAAACGCTTGCTCATCGTGGTCATTATGGGGAACCGGCTTGAAAAACCAAGCGCCAAGCGGGCGGCTCACGCCAGGATGGAAGGCAAAGTCTTGATTTGCGGTTCATTGGCTGAAATTTTTTTTGGAAAATAACGCAATCCACCGTAATTGGCCGCAATTGGGCGCGTCCGGGCTTGAGTTGCCTCCAATCCTTTGCGGTTGCGGGGAGGTGAATCGCGGTGGCCCTGGGGAATAAGCGGGTCTCCAGGCGTTTGACCGTCCGATAAGGGTTTTTTCCTGGAAGCGGCTTGTTCGACCTTGTTTTAATGAGTTTTGGTGTGGGCACACAAGCCATCTCCATTCCTTTTGGCTGCGAGGCCCTGAAATAATGGGACTCGCGGCGCTCGCCCCCTCCAAAGGAGTGCGCGCGCGCCTTCAAATTCCGAACACTTTGCCATGTTCATTCGAGAATTGTGACAGAAACGCCAAATACCCTAAAACCTATCGTAGGTTTTTCGGCATATTTTTTTGATAAGCCCGGATGTTGCGGATGTTATTGCAGGATAATGTGTTGCATCGCGCGAATCCGTCAAAAAGTGGAAAAGCGCTTGCGAAAGCTGCATTTTTTTCGCGCGGAACCCCTGTTTTTCTGCCAAAACGCCCGATTTTTTGAGAGCCGTTCTCGGAAATGATTTATATTGAATGATTTATAAAAGTTCGAAACCGCCTCCTGACGATGAAGATCGAGTCACAATCGCCATTCGGCGGCCCCAAACATGGAGTCGGCGCGTCCTGCCGCCAGCCCAGCATCCAGCCTGCCGAACACAACGGCAATTGGCGGCAATGACGCGCGGCAAGCGCCATCGACAATGGATGGCGATTGCAATCACGGGTTGCTTGTTTAACATCTAACTATATGAATTCGCGCGTGTTAGCGGCTTTGGTTTTGGCGGCTGGCGTCTTGGCAGCGGGGGCGATTCCAGATGATCCGGATGGCCGCGCGATGATGCAGGCGGCCGAGCGGATTATTGCTGCCAGCCACGAAGGCCAGCCGCGCGCGACGAATCTTTTGCGGGTGGTCTATTTTGTCCCCAAAGACGGGGAGCCTTTGTCCAACTACGAGGCGCGGGTGGACCGAATCGTGACCGACGTAAGCGACTTTTACCGCGATGGCCTTCTCCGTTTCGGCATCAAAACGCCTGGACTGCCGCTGGAACGCAAGGATGGAAAACTGGTGGTGCGCCTGGTGCGGGGCAAGTTGCCGGCCAGCCAGTATCATTATGATTCCGGCGGCCAAACGGCGGCGGAAATCCGCCTCGCTCTGAGCGGGACGCTGGACATGGAGCGGGAGTGCGTGCTGGCGCTTTACGGGCTTTCCCGGAAAACGAATGATGGCCGTTATATATTTGACGCTCCGTATTACGGCGGCGGGTCGCAGGGCGGCGGGCTGTGCCACGCAGCCGATTGCGAGTTGCTCGACCCGCTGCTGTTGCGGGAGACGAATCAAACGATGGTTTTCACCGAGCATTACTACCCCCGCTTCAAGGCCACGGTGGCGAAATTCAATACCATGTATCTCGGCGGGGTCGCGCACGAACTCGGCCACGCGCTCGGCCTCCCGCACGATGACGGCGGGCCGGACGAACGGCGCCTTGGAGAATCGCTCATGGGAGGCGGCAATCTTAATTACCGGGAAGAATTATGGGGGGGAACGCAGCCCGCCTATTTGTCCCGCGGATCGGCCCTCCAACTTCTCTCGCAGCCGCTGATAACCCAATGCAACCAGAACCGCTGGGATGACACTGAAAGCGATTTCGAGTCTCTCCGGTTTTCCGCGGCCAATGGCGCGATCAGAATCCAAGGCCGCGTGACCGGCGCCATTCAGCCTTACGCGGTCATCGCATCTGTTTGGCCGGTGAGCGAACGGATCGACGACCATTGGGCGCGCACCTATCCGTGCGTGCTGGACAAGGGCGCTTTTACTTTAGATTTGACGGATATTTCAACGGGCAAATTTCACAATTTCCATCTCGTCATTTCCCGGCTGCAGGTAAACGGGGCCGCCCAGCGTGAAGAATTTCCGCTGTCATACGACGCTGCCGGCGCGCCTGATCCCGCCGCGTTGAACGGCGAATGGATGGTGGATCGCGCCGAAACAGCCGTCATGCGCCACCGGCAAGACGCGCGAAAATTCCTGGCAGCCGAAGCGCCCGCGCCGGAAGCCGCGCGCAAACTTCATTTGCTCCGCGAGGTGCTTGATCCGCCGGCGCCATTCGATCTGGCCACCGTGCCAGGAGGGAGCGCGTTTCTTTCCGATGCCAAATGGAGCAGCGCCAAGGTCGGCTGGGGGAAAGTCGCGCGCAACCATTATTGGTTCGATGACGATATTCAGAACGGCGTCTTTCTGCTGCTCGGCGGGCAATTCTTTGACAAGGGCCTTTACGCCCATTCGAACGCGCGCTACGTATTTCCGCTGGCCGGCAAATGGAAAACCTTCACGGCCATCATCGGCCTGCGCGACGGCGCGACCAGCCAAGGCTCCGCCATTTTCACCGTGCGCGGCGATGGCCGGGAGCTTTTTCGCTCCGGCATTCTGCGCCCCGGCCAGCGCGCCGGCGTGAAGGCGGACATCACAGGCGTCCGCAAGCTTGAGTTATTGACAGAAGGCGGCGAAGGCCACAACCACAACTCCTGGGCCATCTGGGCCGAACCCAAAGTGGAGCGCTAATTGGACGGGAATTCGAAGGTGACTTTTTGGTTGTCGCCGAGGACCAGGAAGGCGGCAAAGGGGCGCTGGGCTTTCGAGATGAAATTGGGCAGCAAATCGGTGCGGCCTGTCTCGCAGAGCTTCTGAAGCTGCTCCAGGCTGATCGGCTGCTGCAAAATGACCTTGGCCATTTTGAATTTGCAGGGCCGCTTTTCCGCCTGCGATTTTTCGCAGATATATTGATCCGCAGCCTCCAGCACACGGCCGCCGCAGACGGGGCATGTGGCGACTGGCTTGGCTTGCGTCAAGTCCAGTTTGGGCGCGGGTTCCTTCGTTTTGGCGGCGCCGGGGGCTTTTTTGGCTCGCGGCTCGAATTCCCAGCCGACTTTTTTATCCGCGCCCAGAACCAGGAACGCCTTGAACGGGCGGCCCTTCTTGGAAATGAACTTGTCCAGCAAATCCGTCCTGCCCGAGGACAATATCTTTTGCACCTGCTCTTTTTCGATCGGGCGCTGGCAGATGATTTTGCCCATGCGGAAAGCGCAGCCTTCGCGGCGCGCGGCTTTCTCGCATATATAATTCATGCCGCTCTCGTAAACGCCCGAACCGCAGACCGGACAACGGCCCATTGGCTCCTGCCCGGTGAAATCGACCGGCGCGGCCGCCTGGCCTTCGCCATTTTGCTGGCCGAAATCGAATTCCGGCTTCAACTCGGCGTTCAGCTTGATGATGGCCGCGAACGGCTTGCCCATCTTGCTGCGAAATCCCTGCAACGGGCCGACCACGCGCTTGGTGATTAATTCCTCCACTTCGGGAATTTCCAATTGGCGGCTGGCCACGATTTTCCACAGGGCGAAATCGCACTGCTGGCATTGGAATTTCTTGTAATTCTCGCGGATGACGCCGCCGCATTTCGGACATGGCGCCTTCAATTCCCCAAAATCTCCGGGAACGGTGTCGCTTTCGTGCCCCTTGGCCTTGGCCACAATTTGCCGGGTCATGTCCTCGATTTGGCGCATGAATTCCGGCCGGCCCAGTTGGCCGCGCTCCATTTGCTTGAGCTTGAACTCCCAATCGGCCGTCAATTCCGGCGAGGACAACTCAGGAATATTCAGCCCGCGCAGCAGCGTAATCAGGGAAAAGGCCTTGGCCGTAGGCTGCAATTCGCGGTTTTCGCGCAGAAGGTATTTTTCGTAAATCAATCCTTCAATGATGGAGGCGCGCGTGGCCGGAGTGCCGAGGCCCTTTTCGCTCATGGCTTGGCGCAATTCCTCGTCTTCCACCAATTTGCCCGCGTTTTCCATGGCGGAGAGGAGCGTCGCTTCAGTGTAGCGCGCGGGCGGTTTGGTGTGGGTGGCGATAAGATCGATCTTCGTCGTATTGACTCGCTCGCCCGGCTGAACGGCCGCCAGGCGCGGGGCCTGGTCGTCTCCCACCGCTTCGCGGCCGTAAATCGCCAGCCAGCCTGGCTGGATCATGACCTTGCCTTCGGTCTTGAACGGCTCTTCCAGCACCCGCGTGATGCGCGTGGTGACCAGGAATTCCGCCGCCGGATAAAAAATGGCCAGAAAACGCCGGGCCACCATGTCATATAATTTGGCTTCCGGCTCGCTCAGGTTTTTGGGCGCCTGGGAGGTCGGGATGATGGCGAAGTGATCGGAAATTCCCTCGTTGTTGAAAATGCGCTTGTTTGGGCGCACCCATTCCTTGCGCAGAATTTCATTGGCGAACTGCGCGTAGGGGGTCGTGCCGAACATGCCCAAAGTCTCTTTGACAGTGCCGAGATAATCCTCCGGAAGCCGTCGCGAATCGGTTCGCGGGTAGGTCAGGACTTTGTGGCGCTCGTATAACGCCTGGGCCAGCCCCAGCGTGTTCTTGGCTGAGAAGCCGAAGCGCCCGTTGGCCTCGCGCTGCAAAGTTGTCAAATCAAAGAGCAGCGGCGAAAGCTGCGTGGCTGGCTTGCTTTCCTCAGCCACGATGCCGGGCTGGTTCAAGCACTTTTTCTGGATGGCCTCGGCCTGCTGGCGGCTCCAGATGCGTTCCGGCTTGAGATCAGGGTCAGGCTCTTTTTTGTCGCGGGAAAATTTTTCATCGAACCAGCGCCCGGCATATTCGCCGGCCTGCGCGGCGAAAGTTGCGTGCAACTCGCAATAATCCCGCGGCACGAATTTGCGAATCTTCTCCTCGCGCTCGACCACGATGGCCAGGGTCGGCGTCTGCACGCGGCCGACCGTCGTCAGATGGAATCCGCCGGTCTTGGAGTTGAACGCGGTCATGGCCCGCGTGCCGTTGATGCCGACGAGCCAGTCCGATTCCGACCGGCACACGGCCGCATCAGCCAGCGGGAGCATGGTGGCATCCTCGCGCAAAGCGGCGAATCCCTGGCGGATGGAGGCCGGAGTCATGGATTGCAGCCAGAGCCGTTGAATGGGTTGTTTGGCCTTGGCGTGCTGGACGATGTAACGGAAAATCAACTCCCCCTCCCGCCCGGCGTCGCACGCATTGATAAGGCGGTCAACGTCCTTGCGTTTGAGCAGCCGCATCAATTCCTTGAGCCGCCCTGCTGATTTTTCGATGGGCTGGAGATCAAAATGATCCGGGATGACGGGCAAATTGGCAAAACTCCATTTGCCGCGTTTGACCTCCGCGCCTTCGGGCAGGCAAAGCTCCAGCAAATGGCCAACGGCCGACGACAGAACATACCGGTCGCTTTCAAAATGGTCCGGCGCCTTGGCGAACCCGCCCAGCGCCTTGGCAATATCAGCGGCGACCGAAGGTTTTTCGGCTATGATTAGAGATTTTCCCATTCAAGAATATAAATATCCACGTCAACCGTCAAAATTTCAAATGCGGGAAGGTGGCTTATACTTTGCGCGAAGTCAATAGCCGGGCATTTTGCATCGATGGCGGACGTGGTCGTCTCAACATTCTGATGGCATCCGGGGAGCGGCATCCTCTTATTTGAAAATATGGCGGTTTATTTAAATGAGAATGCCCGTGGACGACTTTTATTTTAGCAGGCGAAGCGCAGGAAAAGAAGTTGACAAACGCGGGGCATTTTGCCAGAGTCGCGGGCGTTATCATTGCAGCCGGGCGAAAGCCGGCGCCAGCATTCTTAAACGGAGAATACATTTATGACCAAACCAATTCCAGATGGTTTTCACACTCTGACTCCTCACATCATTGTTTCAGGACCGGAGGCGATGGATTTTTATAAAAAAGCCTTTGGCGCGCAGGAACTTATGCGGCAAACCATGCCGGATGGCAAAGGCTTGATGCACGGGCGCATGACGATTGGCGACTCCGTGATGATGCTCGCGGGGGAATTTCCGCCGCATTGCATGACGCCCAAAAGCCGCGGGGGCGCAAGCGTCACTTTGAGCCTTTACGTCGATGACGTGGATGCGTGGGCTGACCGGGCGGTCAAGGCAGGCTGCAAAGCGATCATGCCGGTGACGGACATGTTTTGGGGCGACCGTTACACGGTGCTGGAAGACCCATACGGCCATTCCTGGTCCATCGCAACCCACAAGCACGATTACACGCCCGAGCAAATGGCCGAAGCCGCCAAAGCCGCCTTCGCCAAAGGCGGGTGCGGAGAGCAGAAGTGAGGGGCGCGCCGGACTCACCGCGGACGCTGATCGGTTTCAGTGAAGGCTCGGCAGGAATCTAACTCCACCGGCCAAGCTGCTGGCATTCAACAGCGCCGGTCGTGGCGGAGAGTGCTGGCGAGCTTTTTGTCGATCCTGATCGGCTTTCCAATTGCGGCCAGCTTTTACGCCCCGACGGGGGTCGGTTACGTTCAATTGCCAGGCGACATCATAATGCTCGCGGTTAATTGCTTGTGCATTTGGCGCTTCGTCGCGTGTCCGTGGCTGCCTTTATTGCCAAAGCTCTTGACTCTTCTCTTGATGATTTTCCCAATCTTTTGCGCGCTTCAGTTTTCAGGCACGTATTACTTGCATTGCAAATATGGATCGTGATTCATTGGATTTCAAAACCATCCATAAATTCAAGCTGCGGTCG
>DASXZY010000067.1:0-5062 GCA_036501625.1 Verrucomicrobiia bacterium | reverse complement strand
CTGCCCGGCAGAAAAATCACGCCCCAACAAATGGCCAGCATCAGTTTGAAACCGGGGCGCTTTCATGGCGAATGGAATTACGTCATCTACCCCAATCAAAACAGGAACTTGTAAATGTTATTTATTGACGCCGCCTTACCGTCACGGTGTTGGTGGCGCGCCGGCCAAGGCTGTCCGAGGCGGTGGCGGCGTAGGTCGTTGTCAAAGATAATCCCGGGGCGGCAAACGTCGCGTCGCCATAAAGCCATGCGTTGCTGCCGTTGACGGTAAGATTGGTCGCTTGAGACGTGGTCGTGCCCATCACGGTCAAAGTGCCGCCATTTGTATTGGAGGTCAACTCATTTAATGAATTAACTTGGAAATTCTGAATCAGAGCGTCATTCGTACGGTAAGTGAGATTCCCCGCCGCGTCATAAATGTACTGAAGCAGCTCATTCGCGCGCCAAGAGGTGTTCCACTCGGCCGCATTATCGGAGGTGACTTGATTAATGGCGTCGTACGTGTAGTAGGCGGTGTTTTCGCCTGTCCGTTGGACCGACAGCCTTTGGTTTCCGGCATTGTAAGTGTAAAAATACAAGTCCATATTGCTTCCGTGGTTGACCAGCGAGGTCATGGTCATTCGGGCGTTGAAGTCAAAGGCGTTGGTGATGGCGGCGCCGGTGGGCAAAGAGAGCTCCTGAATTAAGGCGCTCGCGGCGCTCACCCCTCCAAGACCCGCACTATACGTGTAATTAAAAGTGCCGGCGGGCGACGTGACGCTCTTCATGCGAGCGGCCAGATCGAACCCGTAACTTTGCACCCAATCCGAGGCGGCAGGCTGCTGCAAATCCAAGCCGGTCCGCAAACGGTCGTAATAGGTGTAACTGACCTTGTCGCTGGCCCACGGGCCCGCTTCGGAGGCCAATTGGCCCGCCTGCGTGTAAGTGTAGGTTGTCGTGCCGACCCCGTCGGACATGCTCGTTAATTCATTGATATTGTCGTAGGAAAACGAAAGCGAATGATTCGTAAAGGCCGAAACTCCCGCGTAGGCCACGCTGGTCAAGTTGCCGACATTGTCGTAGGCGTAAGCCGTGTTGCTCATTGCCAGACTCCATCGATTGGTCAACCGGTTGTCCGCGTCATACTGATATTCTAAGATCGTATTCGTTGTGGCATCGACCTTGTTGGTCACCCGCCCGTACAAGTCATACGTCCATTGAGTCGTGTTCGTCTTCGCATCCGTCAGGCTGGTAAGGTCGCCATCCGGATTGTAGCCATATTGGGTCACCTTCAGGAGCGCGTTGGTTTCCGCGATCTTCCGCCTCACGGCGTCATAGCCGTAATAAGTGACGTTCGTCAATTGGTTGGTGTAGGCGATCAATCCGAATGCAGAATAGCCAGATCGAATCCGTACTCTGAAATCAAGCCAAGCGCGCAGTGCGGGGCGCCGCCAACCAGCGGCTCTGCTCACTCTGGCGGGCGGATGACGGAGATGACGGCGCTGGCGGGCTTCAAATACTTCCCGGCCACCGCTTTGATCTGCTCCAGCGTGACCGCCTCGTAAAGGGCGTCTTCTGTGTCAAGATGACCGTAACCGAGGCCGTACAATTCGTCCAATGCCATCGTCATGGCCAGGCCGCCGAGGTCTTGCCGGGCGATTTTTCGCTGGCCTATGACCTTGGCTTTGCATCGATCCAATTCCTCGGCCGTCAATCCCTCCGTGCGCAGCAATGCGGCTTCCTGCAAAAGTTCGCGCTCGACCTCCGCCAGTTTTTCGGGCGCCGTGCCGACGTAAAACGCGAAATAGCCGGGAACCAATCCGAGAAAATTCTGGGCGCCGACATAATAAGCCAGGCCGAGCTTTTCGCGCACGCGCAGGAAAAGGCGCGAACCCAAATCGCTGCATCCTTCCTGCAAAAGCTCCAGCGGGTAACGGTCCGGGTCCATGATCGTCAAACCGGGATAGCCCAGAATCATTACGGCTTGCTTTTTGTCGCGGGTTTCGACGACACGTTTGATTTCCTTTAGCTCCGGCGTCGAGAAATTAGGCGCCGGCATAGGCTGGCCTTTTTTCCATCGTCCGAACGATTGCTGGATGGCTTTTTTCACCTCATTCGCTGAAACGTCGCCAAAAACGGCCAGCACGCAATTGCCCGGCACAGCCATCCGCGCGTAAAATTTCGCGGCGTCGGCAGGTCGCAGAGCGGTGACGCTCGTTTCCGTTCCCAGCGGGTCCAATCCGTAACCTGCCGGGCCGAAGAGCGTTTTGCGCATGGCCTGGTTGCAGCTTTGGAGCAGGTGATCCCGCTGTGACTGAATCAATTCCAACTGGATGCCCCGCTCCCGCGTGAAGGCTTCCTTGGGAAAACTCGGATTGAGGAGAACATCGGCAAAAATGTCGAGGCCCGTTTTGAAATCGCCGCTCATCACTTCTGCTGTCAAACCGAAACTGTTGTTGCCGCCGAAAGTTTCGATGCTGCCGCCGACCGACTCGATGCCGATGGCGATTTGCTCGGCGCCGCGTTTGCGAGTGCCTTGGAGGAGCATTTTGGAAGCGAGCTGCGTCAGGCCATTGTTATCCGCGGTTTCGACCAGCACGCCGGCTTGAAAGACCGCGCGCATCTCGACAAACGGCAGCCGGTTGTCCTCTTTGACCAGCAGGCGCAGGCCGTTCGGGAATGTGAATTTTTGCACGGCTGATTCGACGGACGCGCGCGCGGTTTCGACCACCTTGGGCACCGCGCCGCCGGGCAACAGCGCGTAAAGCGTGCGGTTGGATGACGTCAAGTATTGGCAGGCCACGCGCCGCAAATCCGCCGGAGTGACGCGCCGGGCCGCGGCCAGATAGCGCTCGGAAAAGTTGAGGTCGCTGGCCGCCACCCAACTGGCGCCAAGGTCCTGGGCCTGGCCTTGCATCGTTTTGCGGGAGGCGAGGGTCGCGGCGGAAAACTGCTTGATGACTTTGGCCAATTCGGCCTGGGGCACGTTCCGCCGGCAGACGATTTCGATTTCCTCCAGCATGGCGGCGCGGGCCGCTTCAAATTTTTCCGCTGCCATGACCGCGCTCATGCCAAAGAGACCTTCTTCACCTGGGCTGTAAGTCCAGGCATCGGCGGAAATGGCCAGGTTCTTTTTCTCGCGCACTTGCCGAAAGAGCCGGGAACTGCGGCCGCTGCCCAGCAGGGAGGCCAGCACATCCAGCGCCGGCATGTCGGGATCTCGCAGGCCGGGAACATGCCAGGCATAATGCAAATACCCCAATTCAATGGGCGCCTCCTCGATGATTTCCCGCGGGGCCGTCTGGCGTGGTTCGTGGGGAAGCACCATCGGCGGCAGCGCCTTGGCCTTGGTCTGCGCATAGGCCTGGCGGATTTGTTCCGCCACCTGCTTTGCTTGGATGTCGCCCGTCACCACAAAGAAGGTGTTATTGGGGACATAGCACTCGCGGTAGTAACCGAGAATATCCTCCGGATTGAGCGTGTTGAAAATATCGGGATAGCCGATGATGGTGAACCGATAAGGGCTTTTCGTGTAGGCTGTCTCGAAGAGCCGCCGCCCGGCGCGCCGGCCCGGATCGTCCTGGTTCATATCCATTTCGCGGCGGATCACGTCCAATTCCTTGTGCAATTCGTCCGGCGGCAAGGTGGCGTTCTGCATGATGTCGCAGAGGATGTCGATGGCAGTCTTGGCGCCCGTATTGGGCACGTTGATATGATAAACGGTGCGGTCGAAGGAGGTGAAAGCGTTCATGTAGCCTCCGGCCGACTGAACCTCCTGGTCGATGCGGCTGCCAGGGCGGGTGGTGGTACCCTTGAAAAGCATGTGTTCCAGCACGTGGGAAAGCCCTGCTCCGAGCCATTTGCCCTCCGTCACGCTGCCGGCCCGGCACCAGGCTTGGGCGGAAACGACCGGCGCGCTATGGTCTTCGCGGATGATCACGACCAACCCGTTCTCAAGCGTAATCAGGCTGGTGTCCGGCGGCATGGCCGGAATTTCTACCGCGGCCGGGCTTTTCGAGCCATTAAGACGCCTCCCCCTTTTCGTGTGACCATTTTTCATTCGTGGAGGGAAGGTAAAGAATCGCGGGCGCGGGTGCAAGGAATGCTGGACACAATTCCTTGGACGAATTGACCGCTTACACCAGAAGTGGCATATTGACGGTTGTGGGCACAACTACGTCACCGGCAACAGGCGTGACCGTCAACGTCACCTTCAACGACGCGACGCCCCTCTCCGCAACGACCGCCGCGCGCTGGTCAATGCCATCTTTTACGTGGTTCGAGCGGGCTGCGCGTGGCGGCTTCTGCCCAAAGACTTTGGCCCTTGGCAAACTGTCTATGGCTACTTTCGCCGGTGGAGCCAGGACTGGATTTGGACCTTTATCCACGACACGTTGCGCAATTGGTTGCGCTACACCGAAGGGCGCAACGTGGCTCCGACGGCGGCCATCATTGACAGCCAATCGGTCAAAACGCCCGACCAAGCCGAAGATCGCGGCTACGACGCGGGCAAAAAGATCAAAGGACGCAAACGCCATGTGGCGGTGGACGTCTTGGGCTTGGTGCTGGCCATTATGATCACGCCAGCCGCCGTGCAAGACCGAGACGCCGCCAAGCCCTTGAAGATGTTTGGACGGCTGCAAATCATCTGGGCCGACGGCGGCTACTTGGGCGCGTTGGTGCGATGGGTCAAAGAGCTTCGCCCTTCCGGCAAACTGAAGCTGGAAATCGTGCGATGTTGCGATCAAGTCAAAAGGCTTTAAAGTTCTTCCCAAGCGATGGAACGCCGAACGAACCTTCGGCTGGTTCTTCAAATCGCGGCGACTGTGCCGCGACTACGAGGTCCGCATCGATCATAGCGAAGCGATGCTGCGGATTTGCATGATTCGCATCATGGTTCGCCGCCTCGCCAAACCTATATGAATCCATTTTCCAAACACGCTCTTATGCCGAGCGGTCGAGCAGCAGGTCAAGGTCATTATGGCCCCCCGACAGGGCAATGCCCTTGCGGACAGACAATGGGGATAGATTGGGACTGCGTCGACAAGACCGTGGGTATGCTAAATGGAGGCCACTGGGGAGGG
>DASXZY010000066.1:0-7602 GCA_036501625.1 Verrucomicrobiia bacterium | reverse complement strand
AGCGAATCCCCCGCGGACAAAACCAACGCGGAAAAACCCTCACCCCGCGGGTGAGCCGGAATCGGAGAGATTTGCAGACTCATGCCGCATTAAATAAAGAACTTACAGCAAATCCAAGCCTATCCAACTGCCGGATTAAGGGTCATCGCTTATCAGCTATGCTGCAACCTTATTGCATGAGGCTGGCCACGCGACGACCGGTGCTGTAGATGCAACAAGGGCATTCGAGGCTGTACTTACTGAGTATTTGGGCAAGACTTCCAACGCTGCACTCGCCGGCGAGAGTATTGTTTGAGCCGAATAGAGGAATGACTTTTTGAATGTCAATTATTAGCCAGTTTGACGATCTTGCGCTGAAAATCTTCCGAAGCGTCTAGCGACGCGACCATTTCGCCTCCGACGTTTGATAGCCGGGCTAAATCGCGGCGAGGAATCTCTTGTTGGTCTTGAAAAATCAGAAGAGAATCAAAGTCAATATTCGCCCGCAACCAATGCTCAAGCACGATGGTCGTCAACCTGGCTTTGTCTCGGCCAGCGATGCCAAACAGGAACAGCGGCCCGCGGCGGCCTTCGATTCGGAAATCAATTGGATAGCTCTCGGCATCCCTCTGGCCAGCCAGCACATAATCCGTTTGAATTTTTTCGGGGGCGAGCAGACTGTAAAGGCGCTCTTTCAAGTCTTCATAGAACGTGCTGGCAACGCGCGCCCGGTTCAGAAATGTCAGATCGTAGATGCGTGTCAGCCCTTGACCGAATTGCAGAACGCCCGTTCCCAAGTTTTCCAGATTGGCATCGAATACGAACTGGCCATTTTCCTCGCGCATTCCCGCAGTTGCGAGAACTTGTTCGAACAGCCTGCCACGAGCACCCTCACGCAGCTTGGCCAGGTCGTTTTCATAGCTCAGATGCATCAATGTGTGGCCGAAATCGGTCAATCTTACTCCGCCGCCAGACGTTTCCTGCAAGTAGACCTGGAATGTGTCTCCATCGGTAAACGTGAAGGGTGTGCGAATTTGCAGAAACCCTTGGCGGGTCTGACGAATTTGCACTTCGCCACAAAGTGTTTTGCAGAGCCGCTCTTTCAATAGATTGACATCGAAGCTCATTGAAACAATTCCGGATGATCGGCCTGGGTTTCGAATCCGCTGATTTTGCAATCAGCGACAAGTTGATGCAACGCTCCTTCACATGTCCGATACTTCGCTGTCTCTGCCTCCGCAAAACCCTCCGGCTTCAAGTTAGCTTGCAAATACCGCTCCGTGGCCTGGTGGATATGGCAGACAAAGCTCATCTTTGTTCCCTCCAGCCTGTTCGGATGTTCGTGGCTTGACCCATTGTATCGCACCAGGATCAGGCTGTCGCCGCCCGCTGGAAACCATTGTAGCCCGCAGGAGAAATCATCGGTTAGCGTCTTGTTCTGGCGCACAAAAAGTTTAAATCGTTCTGTGCCATCAGAGCTCTCCACAACATAGTCGCGGCGGTCATGGTTCGCATCTGCCACAGTCCGGCTCGTGGGGTTCGCTACCCGTTTAGGCATCCGCAATAATCCTTGAATGCGGCTGTCGGTCAGGGATTCAAAGGCCATGGGATCAGCCCATCCATTCGAGCACTTACGCCGGGGTCGCGGCGGATTGCAGGGCGCGGGAGGCGGCCAAGTCGGCCTTCCGCTGGCGCAGGCTCTTGAAAAATTCGTAGCCCTCGCGGCATCGGCGGACGCACACATCCTTATCCTCCAGCATCGTTTTGATAATCCGCAAAATCGGCTTGGGCCGCAGATAATAGGCGCGGTAAAAGCGGTCCACCGCCTCAAAAATTTCATCCTTGTTCAGGCCCGGATATTCCAGCGAGCTTTGCTGGAAGCCGTCGTCATGGACGATGTCCGTTTTGTCCTTTTTGGCGAACCAGCCGTTTTGGCGGGCCATATCGAACAACTCCGTGCCGGGATACGGGGCCGCCAGCGAAACCTGAATGCTGAACACGTCCAAATCCATCGCGTAACGAATCGTTTGCTCGATGGTTTCCCGCGTTTCCACCGGCAGGCCGAGGATGAACGTGCCGTGAATGACCACGCCGGCTTTGTGGCAAGCCTTGGTGAAGCGCATCGCTTCGTCCAATTGGATGCCCTTCTTGATGCGATTGAGAATTTCCTGGTTCCCGCTTTCGTAGCCGACCAAAAACAGGCGCAGGCCGGAATCCTTAAACGAGCTGATGGTGTCGTAATCAAGGTTCGCGCGGCTGTTGCACGACCAGGTCAGGCCCAGCGGCGCCAGCTTTTTGGCGATTTCCCGCGCGCGCGGCAAATTGGCCGTGAACGTGTCGTCATCAAAGAAAAACTCGCGCACCTGCGGGAACAGCTTCTTGGCGTAGGCCATTTCGCCCGCGACATTCTCCGGCGAACGCACGCGGTATTTGTGCCCGCCAATGGTTTGGGGCCAGAGGCAGAACGTGCATTGGGCTGGGCAGCCGCGCCCCGTGTAAAGGCTCAGATACGGATGCAGCAGGTAGCCGATGAAATACTTCTCGATCTGCAAATCGCGTTTGTAGGAATCGACCACCCACGGAAGCACGTCCATGTTGGCGATCATTTCGCGCTCGCGATTGTGGATGATCTTGCCTTCCGTGTTGCGATACGAAAGCCCGTCGATCTGCGCCAACGGCCGGTCTTCAGCCACTTCTTTGCAGGTGAAATCGAATTCCTTGCGGCCGACCCAATCAATGGCCCAGGATGCCTTGAGCGTTTCCGCCGGCAGCACCGCCGCGTGCGCGCCGACAAAACCGACCTTGGTGGCGGGCTTTTGCTGTTTTATCGCTTCCGCGACCTTGCTGTCATTTTTCAGCGAAGGAGTGGATGTATTGATGATGACGTGATCGTAATCTTTTGCGATTTCCAAACATTGTTTGACACCAATGTCGTGCGGCGGGCAATCCAGAAGCCGGCTGCCGGGCACCAGCGCGGCCGGTTGCGCCAGCCAGGTCGGATACCAGAACGACGTAACCTCGCGGCGGGCCTGATACCGCGAACCGGCTCCGCCATCGAATCCGTCAAAACTGGGGGGCGAAAGAAAAAGAGTCTTGCTCATAATTGTAACGACAGGGCGCTCAAACCGCCTCGCCTCAAGGCTTCTTGATATTGGCGATCTTGGCCAGCAATTCGTCCCGCTGGGCCGTATCGCCGGAACCGCAACCGCCCGCCGGGCCGTTGATGGCCGCCTTGGCTTCGGCCAAATGGCCTTTGCCGATGGAAAATCCGTTGAATGCCTTGACGTTGCGGCCCTCGTAATAAGGCTTGGGCTTGGCGCTGAAATTGTAAGCCATGTTCTTCCAGCTATCGCTCAGTTTGGGGCTGAGCGCGCCGCTGGGATCGTAACCGCAATGCACCATGCAATTCTCACAGCGGGCATCGCGCGCCACGCCATTGACCACGCCGTACTTGTCCCAATCGACCTTCTCCAGCATCTCATGGTAACCGGCATAATGGCCGTCTGTCATCAGGTAACAGGGCGCTTTCCAGCCGCGGACGTTGCGGGTGGGAATGGCCCAGGCCGTGCAAGTCAATTCGCGCTTGCCGGCTAGGAATTCCTGGTAAACGCGGGTGCCGATAATTGTGAAGCGGTCGCCCCATTTCTCCATGTCCTTGAATTTTTCCCGCGTCATCTTCCGCGTCAAAAAGAAGTCTTCCGGATGCTTGCCCAAGCGCGCCACCATGTCTTTCTTGGCGGCGTCATATTCGTATCCCGGCGTGATCGTGTGCGCGTCCACCTCGAGTGAGGAGAAATACTCGAACATGTCCTCGATTTCTTTGACATCCGTTTCCTTGTAAACGGTCGTGTTGGTCGCCACCTGGTAGCCCAAGGCTTTCGCCATTTTGATCGCCTCGACGCATTCCTTGAAAACGCCTTCCCTCTCGACGATCAAGTCATGCGTGTATTCCAGGCCGTCGATGTGGACGTTCCAATACATCCACTTTGAGGGCGCGATGACCGGGCGGCCATCGGATTTGCCTTTGCGGATGGTTTCGGCGTCCTTTTCAGAAATCAAATTCTGCTTGAGCAAGTCAGCCAGGAGCGGCTCGGACTTCGCGCTGTAAGTGCTGGCGAGGTAATCGCGCATCTTTTTGCGCATGAACATGCCGTTGGTGCAGACGTAAACGAAACGGCCCTGCTTAAGCAACCCGGCTGTCAATTCCTCAATCTTTGGGTAAATCAACGGTTCGCCGCCGCAGATCGAAACCATGGGTGCTCCGCACTCAATGGCCGAGCCGAGGCAATCCTCCAGCGCCATCATGTCCTTGAGGTTGGTGGAGTATTCCCGGATGCGCCCGCAGCCGGTGCAGGTCAAATTGCAGGTGTGGAGCGGCTCCAGTTGCAGGACCAACGCAAACTTGGGCGTTCGCAACAGCTTGTGTTTGACGATATAGGCGGCGAATTTCGCCGTCAACGCGAGTGGAAATCGCATAATTTTTAGTTTGCTTGGGACAAATCCCGATTCGACACAACCTGAGTCGAAGATGGGCTTTTCGATGCCATTTGCATCGAAGGCGGACTGGGGGGCGAGGCCGGCTTGGCCTGGCCGAGACCCGGCATGAGAAACATCAAGGGTGAAATAGCAGGGGTGGCCGCGAAGCCGCCGCATCCGGCGCACATCACACTAATGATCGCTGCCAGCAAGGCTGTTTTCACCAAAGCACCGAATCTCACAATACGGTATGTTAGTTGACGGCTCAAAGTTCGCAACATTTATTCTTGTGAGGGATTCCCCTACGCCCCCATCCCTTCCTCGAACGAGCCGGCCGCGATGGGGAAGCATAGGCTGTCGCGCACATACGCGATGCCGTTCGCGCTGGTCTTGTCCAAGTCGCGATAGGCGCTCTCAGCCTCCACAATCAACGGGGCTGTTTTGGTCTTCATCACCGCGCAATACCGTTTCGGGTAGCCGATGTGGATAAGCATTTCGACATAACGGGTCATGTTCAAATCTCCGGAAGGAATATCGACAAACTGCATGGCCCGTTTCTGCCAGCCGCCTTCCATCACGCGCAACGGCAGGCCGGGGCGGATGGTGTAGTTCTTGACGTGGCAGGCATAGACGCGCGGGGCCACCTTTAAAAAGCGGGTTTCCCAGCTCTCGCCTTCCCAGCAATGCGATGGGTCGGCATTGACGGCCAGGCACTTGTCGCCATCGCAGGCATCCACCAGCATGTTAAAATCATCGGCGCACATGGCGGCCGTGCCGGGATGGATTTCGTGGGCCAGGAAAAGGCCCAGTTTGCCGGCGTGAGCGCGGATTTTGGCCGTCTTTTTGACAAACCGCTCCCGGCCTTCCTTCAGAAGGTCGTAATCCCCGCCTTTCCAAAATCCCCACGGATAGCCGGTGGCCAGTTCCCAGCCAAAGGCCACGCCCCAAAACATCGGAATAATTTTAATCCCCAACGCGGCGGCCAGGTCCAAAAACTTCAACACATACGATTCACTCCACTTTTCAATCTCGGCGGCTGATTTGTCCGCAACCTCCGGCGGCAGGAACGGGCGCACCGTCGGGCTTCCGGTCCAAGCCGTCGTATGCACCCAAAATGGGCAATGGGCTGAGATGCCGTCGAAGGTCATCCCGCGCGAGGCGAAGGCGTCTTTGATTTCGGCCGGTTTCTTGAATTTGGCGCCGTCCTGGAGCATGTAATTGGACGGTTGCGCGCCGAAAGCGCCGGAGGCCTTGGCATAATCAAGAAACGCGCCGAGAGACTTTGCTCCGTGTTGCGCCCCCTCGATGCTGGGATGAAAACAGTTCTCAGCCATAACAGGTTCGATCTAGTGTGGCCGACGATAAGGCGGCGCCCCAATCCCGCGCAAGGGTTTATTTTGCCTTTGCCCGAGTGCGCGCGCCTATTTTGCCCGGCAACAGAATTGTCTCGACTTCCCCCTCGTAGAACGGGCTGATTGCCTGCTGTCAAAATGACTCCAAGCGGCAAAATTGATATATTTGACCTCATTAGAAACGGTGACATTGCCCTGCTAAAAAGGGCCGTGGAGGATGATTCCGGCTTGCTGCGCCACCGGACGAAGAGCCGTTTAACGCCCTTGCATCTTGCCGCGTTTACACACGGCCTGGACGCTCTGGAATTCCTGCTGTCCAAGGACGCCGATGTCAGCGCCGCGGACGACACCGGAAAAACGCCTCTCATCTACGCGGCTTGCGCCGCAGGCGGCTCGGAAACAGCGAAGTTGCTTTTGGCCGGCGGCGCTGCCGTGAATCAGGGCGATAATCTAAAGGTCTCCGCGCTTCATGCGGCGGCGCTCATCGGAGATGCCGCCACTGTGAAAACACTGTTGGCCGCCAATGCCAAAGTTGACATCAAGAACGCGCCAGGCGAAACCCCATTGCATTGCGCGGCGTCAAAAGGCCATGCGGCGGTGGTCCAGTTGCTCCTTGAACACGGCGCCAATGCTGCGGCTCGAACAAATCGGGGATCCTCCCCAATGGATTTCGCGTCTGAGGGAAACCACCATGAAGTGATGGAGCTGCTGCGCCCGCATCACGATCAAATGGTTCTGCGCCATCGCAAAAGGTTCCGCGTCCTGCTCCGCGTGATGGGCGGCTGTTTCCTATCGTTGCTGATCGCCGGGGTCGTGGCGGATTTCCTGGATAACCGCGTTGATTCTCTTATCGCCAGGCTTGACAGCTCGAATCCGCAGGTGCGCCATAACATCGCCGGGCGTTTGGGTGATAAGCGCGATCCGGGGGCTGTGGAACCATTAATCCCGAACTCCGAAGTAGAGCGATAATTTTTGGGCGATCGCGCCCCTTGGATCAAATCATAGCGCCTCCGATGGCGAGTTGGTCCTCGGGTGGAACCAACTTCGGCGAAGCGCTTTTCAACCAATCCAACGTGGCTGCCACCAGCGGTTTATGTTTGTTCAATCCTCCCCACGCCGCCGAGAGTTTGACCACCAGGTCGCGGCCCATGACGCCCAACACGGCCCCGCACAGGAAGACCGACGTGCGCAAGGTCCCTGGCTGCCGATACGGCGCGCTGGGCGTGGTCTGGTGCTGATAGAGACTCAGCAAGTTGAAGGTAAACAAGACGGCCAGGAAGACCGACTCGGTGGCATAGAATGGGTGCAAGCAGAACCCGCTGGCGGCCAGATCGTGTTTTAATTCTTCGATCCTTTGCTCCACGCAGGCCCGCCCGTTGTAATCCCGCCACAACTCCAGCGCGCCTTCGCTCCGGTTGGTCACCCAGACCCGAAAGGTGTAGCCCGGCACATCGATGAGCTTGCGCCCCACCGCCGCCTTGCTTTCCCGAATGCGCTCGCGGACTACGACAAAGCGCCGTTCCTTCGACCAGCCCAATAATTTGAGGGTGAACTCGCCGGCGGCATGATGCTCGTCAAGGGGAATCCATTCCTTGATCCCGGCGCACTTTCGTTTGAGGGTCGAAGTCAAACGCGCCACCACCACATACAGCAGGCCCCGCTCCTCCAAAAAATCCAGGAAGGCTCCCTCAAAGAAACCGCTGTCGGCCCGCACCGTGCGAAGCCACGTCCCTTCCGGCAGCAAGGCCAGCGCCTCCTGCAAGAAGGGCACCACTCCGCGGGCCGGCCCGGTGTT
>DASXZY010000065.1:0-6272 GCA_036501625.1 Verrucomicrobiia bacterium | reverse complement strand
GCGTGGCGGAGTTGCGGGCCAGAATCGATGACTTCATTGCGGCCTACAATCAGACCGCCGCACCGTTTGAATGGACCAAAGTGAAAGTTTTCCCCAAAACCCCGGAAAGTAAGTACGCCAACCTATGCAAGTAGATACTAGTATTATTAGGCATCCGGCCAATTGGGGCAATAATTGCCCTGACAATCCGGCGCCCTGATGCGAGACTGCAGCATGGATCCGATCTTAAAGTTGTTGCAGGAGAATGGGGCGCTAAGGCCGGCCCAATTGGCCGGGATGCTCAATATGCCAGAACAGGAAGTGGCCGCCAAAATCAAGGCCTTCGAGGAAAGCCAGGTCATTCTGGGCTATCGCGCCGTTTTGAATGAGGAAAAAATTGGCCTGGACACAGTGCGCGCGGTCATCGAAGTCAAGATCACGCCGGAGCGCGGAGGAGGATTCGACCGCCTGGCCGAACGCATCGCCAAGTACGCCGAGGTTCGGTCATGTTACCTGATGTCCGGCGGCTACGATTTGCTGGTGGTCGTCGAGGGGGCCAACCTGCGCCAGGTGGCGACGTTCGTTACGGAAAAGCTGGCGACCATCCACGGCGTCATTTCCACCGCGACGCATTTCATGCTGAAGGTTTACAAGGAGCAGGGATTGCTCGCGCAGGCGGATGTGAATGAAGAGCGGCTGGCTATTTCGCCGTGACTTGCCCCCTGAAGGCGAATCGGCCAAGCCAATCGGTTGTCTCCATCGCCAAATCGGCAGCGGATCAGGCCGCGAATCATGGCCAGAAGTTGGTCAAGGTTTTTTCCCTGAGCCGCCATTTCCGGTTCGATTTGAAACACAAACTCCTTCTTCACGCGATCATCGTGCCGCCCCGCTCACAGCTTCTTCATCGCCTCGTCCAGCGCCGCGTAAAGCTGGCCCATCGTCTCCTCCGTTTCGTCGCCCATGTTGGAGATGCGGAAGGTTGTGCCTTTGATTTTTCCGTAACCTCCGTCAATTAGAAATCCGGCTTCCTTGACCAGCTTTTGCAGTTTGGCAACGTCCACCACGCGTCCGCCGGGCCTGGCTCCGTTGCTGATGCAGGTGAGCGTGACGGAGGTGAAGCCGGGTTCGGGATACAACGCGAACCCATGGCGCGCGGCCCAGGCGCGGGTCAGGCCAGCCAGCTTTTGGTGGCGGGCATATCGCGCCTCCAAGCCTTCGGCGAAAAAATCGTCCAGCTTGGAGGCCAGCGCGTAAACGTGGCCGATGCTGGGCGTGCTCGGCGTCATGCTTTGCTCCGCGTTTTTCTGGAACTCAACGAAGTCAAAATAATAACCCCGATCCGTTGTTCCAGCCGCCCTGGCCAGCGCCGCGGGCGAGCAGACAAACACCGCCAGCCCGGGCGGCATGGCGAAGGCCTTCTGCGTCCCCGCCAGCAAGACGTCAATGCCCAGCGCGTCGAATTCCATCTTGACAGCGCTCATGGAACTGACCGCATCAACAATGAACATCACCTCCGGGAATTTTTTCTTGAGGGCCGCGATTTCGGAGAGCGGGCTCATCACGCCGGTGGAAGTCTCATTGTGGATGAGCGTGATGGCGTCAAAACTGCCGGTGGCCAGTTTGGCCTCGACCTCTTCCGGGCGGATCGGCGAACCCCATGGGACTTGGAGGGCCTCCGCTTCCTTGCGGCAGCGTTTAGAGACATCAAGCCACTTGTCGGAGAAAGCGCCGCACATGCAATTGAGCACGCGTTTGCGCACCAGGTTGCGCACGGCGCCTTCCATCACGCCCCAAGCGGAGGAAGTGCTGAGATAGACCAATTGCCTGGTGGAGAGCAATTGTTGCAACTGAGGTTGGATTTTGGCGTAAAGGTCTTTGAATCCCTGGCCGCGATGGCCGATCATGGGCGAACAAAACGCGCTGAACGTTTTGGCGCTGACTTCAACCGGCCCCGGAATGTGCAATTTAACGTGCGACATAACTTCGTGAAATTTTTCACAAGGAGTGCCCGCTGGCAAGCGGAGATTTTTGCCCGAACTTTCGCGGCCCTTGCGGCGGCGGTTGGACAACGTTGACTTTGGCCGCGTTTTAGGACATTTTGAGTCCGATTTAGGCCATTTTGGTGCAATGCAAATCACGCGCGCAGGCGAATATGGGGTCATGGGATTGATGCACCTGGCCCGGCTCCGGCCAGGCCAGCGCACCATGATCGACGAGGTCAGCCGCCAGGAAAGCATCCCCAAAAGTTTCCTGGCCAAGATTTTTCAAAGCCTCGTCAAAGCCGGCCTGGTCCGCTCCATCCGCGGCGCGGGCGGAGGTTTCGCGCTGGCCAAGAATCCGGCCCAGATTCCGGTGCTGGAAATCATCGAAGCCGTGGAGGGCCGGATCGTCTTTCAACGCTGCAAAATGGACCGGCCTGATTGCGAACACGCGGGCGGCTGCGCGTTGTGCGGGCTGTTCGAACGGGCGCAGGACGGAGTCAAGGAGGCCCTCACGCGCACGACGCTGGCCGATTTGATCCAGCAGCAGGAAGCAATCGATTTGACTCACCCCAGGGCGCATCGCTGACCCTTCCGGCGCCATGCGGCACGTTTATCTCGACCACCAGTCCGCCACTCCGCTGTTGCCGGAGGCGCTCGAAGCGATGCAGCCGTTTCTCGCGGGGGCGTTTGGCAATCCTTCGTCGCCGCACCAGCACGGATTGCGCGCGCGCGACGCGCTCGAGGCCGCCCGCGCCCGCGTGGCCCGTTTCATAAACGCGGAATCGCCGGAAGAAATCATCTTTACATCCGACGGCACGGAATCCGCCAATCTGGCCGTCAAAGGCGGGTGCCTGGCGCAGCAGCGCCGGGGCCGCCACATCGTGGTTAGCGCCATTGAGCACCCATCCGTGCTCAACTCGGCGGCGTTTCTGGAAAAGGAGGGCTTCACCTGCGAGCGCGTGGCGGTCGATGGCGAGGGGTTCGTCGATTCGGCGAGCGTCCGCGCGGCCGTCAACGATAAAACCATTCTGATCGCCGTTCACTTGGTGAATCACGAGATAGGCGTCATTGAGCCGATCCGCGAGATTGCCGCCATCGCTCACGAAAAGGGCATTCCGCTTTACGTCGATGCCGAAGCGGCGGCGGGATGGCTGCCGGTGGACGCGCGGGATTTGGGCGCGGACCTGCTTTCATTTTCGCCGCACCGTTTTTTTGGGCCGAAGGGTGTTGGGATTTTGTACCGCCATCGCCGCGCGCGCCTGGCGCCGCTGCTGCATGGCGGCGGCCAGGAAGGCGGGCTGCGCGCCGGCGTGGAGAATCTGGCTGGCATTGTGGGCGCGGGCGTGGCGGCGGAAATCGCGCGGCGCGAGATGCCGCGGCGGGCCGCGCATTGCGCGCGACTGCAAACGCGGTTGTGGGAAGGCTTGCGCGCGAGCGTGCCGCGCCTGACGCTCAACGGACCCGCGCCCGGCCCGCGCCGCAGCCCTGTCAATTTGAATATTTCCGCCGAAGGCGCCGAGGGCGAAGGCCAGCTTTTGCTGCTGGACACGCGCGGGATCGCCGTGGCGAGCGGGTCGGCTTGCGTGGCCAAATCGTTGCGCGCTTCGCATGTGCTGGAAGCCATCGGCCTCAGCCCGGCCCTGGCGCAAGCCGCAATCATTCTATCGCCCGGGCCGGACAACACCGATGAGGACATCGATTATGTCCTGGAAACATTCCCCAAGGCCGCGGCCAAGCTTCGCGCGATGTCGCCTTCGTGGAAGGAATGACTTTTCGCCCGCGCCGGAAGCCGGCTTGATTTGCGGGTTTGGCTCCGCCACCTTGGGGCCATGCGTTCCATTTCTAACATCCGAATGCTTCTCGCGCTTTTCGCATTCATCCCAGCCATGACTGCTATTTCACAGGAAAATCCAGCGGGCGAATTCACCGGCCAAACGGACGTCGGCTCGCCGAAGCTGGCCGGCTCGGCCGCTTACGACGCCGCCAGTCAGCAATACACCCTGGCCGGGGCCGGCTCGAACATGTGGCTGGGCCGCGATGAATTTCATTTCGTTTGGAAAAAGCTCAAAGGGGATTTTCTGCTCCGCGCGCGAACGGAGTTTCTGGGGCCGGGGGTGGTGGACCATCGCAAAATCGGATGGATGGTTCGTCCCAATCTTGAAGCGGACGCTCCTTACGCGGACTGCGCCCGGCATGGCGTGGACTTGGCCTCGCTCCAGTTCCGGCGCGCGAAGGGCGCGGTCACGGAGCAAGTGACGCTGCCGATCAAGAATCCGGACGTGCTCCAATTTGAGCGGAAAGGGAATACGTTCATTTTCTCCGGCGCACATTATGGAGAGCCGCTGGTCTCGATCGAATTGGCCAATCTTGACCTGGGGCAGGAAGTTCTGGCGGGCATGTTCATTTGCTCCCACGCCAGCAACGTGGTGGAAAAGGCGGTGTTTCGCGACGTGCGAGTCGTCATTCCGGCGCCAGATAATTTCACGCCTTACCGGGATTTCATTGGCAGCGTCCTGGAAATTCTTGACGTGCAAAGCGGGCGGCTGGAAGCCATCCACCGTTCGCGCCAGCCGTTCGAGGCCCCCAACTGGACGCATGACGGGGCCGCGTTGATCTACAATGTGAGCGGGCGGGACAACGGATGGGGCCGTTTGATTCGCTTCGACCTGGCCAAAAAAACGGAGTCCCGATTGAACACCGGCCTGGCCCGGCAGAACAACAATGACCACGTTTTGTCCTTCGACGGCCAGTGGTTGGGCATCAGCGACCAAAGCGTCTATCACGGCCCTCAATCCACCGTTCTGACGCTGCCCGTCACAGGGGGAATACCCAAGCAGATCACCAAGCTGTCGCCGTCCTATTTGCACGGCTGGTCGCCGGATGGGAAATTCCTGGTTTATACGGGCGGGCGCGGCGGGAAGTTTGACATTTACAAGATTGCCTCCGACGGCAGCGGCGAGGAAGTCCGCCTGACCGATGCGCCGGGGCTGAACGATGGCCCGGAATACACGCCGGATGGAAAATATATTTACTTCAATTCCAGCCGCGGCGGATTGATGCAGATTTGGCGGATGAAACCCGGCGGCACGGAGCAGGAGCAAGTGACCCATGATGAGTATAACAATTGGTTCCCGCACATTTCCCCCGACGGCCAGTGGATTGTGTTCGTGAGCTTTCCCAAGGATATCGATCCGAAAGACCATCCCTACTACAAGCGCATTTATCTGCGCCTGATGCCAGCCGCGGGCGGCGAAGCAAAGGTCATCGCTTACGTCTATGGCGGCCAGGGCACGATCAATGTCCCCTCCTGGTCACCGGACAGCAAGAAGATTGCCTTCGTCAGCAACACGGATATGCCGTGATTTGGCGGCTTAGTACACAATGGCATAAATAATATGACGTATGTAAATTGCGTTTTTGATTGAGACGCGGCAAGCTTGACGTATGTTTGATTGCATACGCCATGCCGGGACATAGCCCATTCCCCATTGTTCTGACGGGGCGCGAAAAGAGCGCCCTCGAAGATGTGGCCCGAAAATATACGTCACCGTATTTTATGGTTGTGCGAGCCAAGGCCATCCTCCTGGCCGCGCAGGGTCTGCGAAATGACCAAATCGCCGACCGGATTTCGCTTCCCCGGCAAATTATCAGCAAGTGGCGCAAACGCTTCTTTGAGGAACGCCTGGACGGTTTGGAAAATCTTCCCCGTCCCGGGCGGCTGCCCGTTTTTTCCCCCTGAACTGGTCATGCGGGTCAAAGCCCTAGCGTGCGAACTGCCCCATCAAAACGGCCTGCCTCTGTCCCGCTACAGCGGTCGGGACTTGGTCCGGGAAGTCGCCCGCCGGGGGCTGGTGGCCAGCATCAGTGGCCGAACTATCTGGCGCTGGCTGGATGAGGACGCCATCCGGACTTGGCAGCGCCGCAGTTGGATTTTTCCTCGCGATCCGGATTTTCAAGTCAAGGCCGAGCGCGTGTAGGATCTCTATCAAGGACTCTGGGACGGCCAGGCGTTGGGCGCCGATGATTACATTATTTCGGCCGATGAAAAGACCAGCATTCAAGCCCGGCTTCGCCTGCATCCCACGGCGCCATCGTGGAGCCGCTTCCGTACGGCGGCTCCAAGGTGATTATCCCAACCTGATCCTGGTTCATTTGCCCGTCCACACCAGTTGGCTCAACCAAGTGGAGATTTATTTCTCCGTGATCCAAAGAAAGGTCCTCACCCCCAATGACTTCTCCAGCCTCGCCCAAGTGGCCGGCCGCCTGCTGGCCTTTCAGTGCTTCTATGAACAAATCGCCCACCCTTTTGAG
>DASXZY010000064.1:0-5341 GCA_036501625.1 Verrucomicrobiia bacterium | reverse complement strand
GCAATTTGACGCCCTGCTCTGCGCCAGCGACCACATTGCCGCCCAAGTCTCGCAAAACTTCAGCCGCCTGGGCATCCGCGTGCCCCAGGACATGCGTTTGGCCGGCTTCGACAATGTGCGGTTTGCCAGCCTTCTGACCATTCCGCTCACCACCGTCGAACAACCCTGCCATGAAATCGCGGTCACGGCCTTTAACGCGTTGCGCGAACGCATCAAGAATCCCGCCTTGCCGCCCCGGACCCTGGTTTTGACGCCGCGGTTGATTGTCCGCGAAACCTGCGGAGCGTGTCTCCGAACGTCCACGCCAGGCCACTGGCCACGGCTTAACTCGGCTGCATCTTTTGTCAGCTGAACAGAACGCCTTGGCACGAAAAAATCGCAAGAATGCTAACGCAAGAAGAAAAGACTCAAACCCATGCATTTCCCATCCCAAATCGCCTCGCTATGTTCCGCGTTAGTCTGTGGATTTATCTCGCTGTTTTCAATTGAGAGCAGTGCCGAACCGGCCGCCAAAGCGCCATCGAAGGTGCTGATTGGCAATATTCTCCGCGAAGCTCCGTGCGGCATCGCCTGGGTGGTCAACGACAGTGCGGCATTTGTTCTGGACACCGGAGGCCCCTATGTCGCAGGCACTGCCGCGCCCGATGACAGCTATCACGCCTATCGCTTCGCCCATAAAGACGTGAACGTTTCCTTTGAGTGGGGCCGGATTGCCGATGACGTTGTTGGGCGGCTTTCTGCGGACAAACCCACAACACTTGAAATGCGGCTTTCAAGCGGATGGCCGGGCTGGACCTCGGCTTTTACGCCAACACGCGACGGAGCGAATGGCATCGCGCGGCCGGACGGCGGCCAGATCGAATGGAGACTGCGAACATCTCCAGCACCCGAGTCAACGAGTCCATCGACTGTGACTATTAATATCGAGCCTGATAGATCCGTCCGTTTTATAGCCGGGTTGAATTCCCTGCCCGACTTCGACTCGATTGATGGCCTTCTTGACAAAGCCCGCAATAGGTACGAGGATAACAGGCCAAAGGCTTCAGGCGACTTCGGGGATTTTGTTGGCGCGATCGAGGACAATATCAACAACAGCCGAATCTACTCCAGCGACAACCACGCACTCGCCTATTCCGTCAGCCGTGGATGGTCCTCCCAGCCGAACGGATGCCCTTACTTTTGTTGGGACAGTTTTTTTACGGCCAATCTTGGAGCGATCGATGATCCAACTGTGGCGCGAAATACCGTGCGGGCCATCCTTTCCTATCAGTCTCCAGAGGGGCTGGTGCCAAATTTCGCTCATTGGAACGGCACTGAAAGCGGCGATCGATCGCAGCCGCCAGTTGCTTCGCTATGCGTGTGGAAAATCCACCAACGCTATCCGAATGATTTGGAATTCCTGGCGGAAATCTATCCCAAATTGGTAGCGTGGCACTACTGGTGGCAAAAGAGCCGCGACGCCAAGGATGACGGCTTGCTGGAATGGGGCAGCGCCACGAAGGATTTTCAAGCCGCGCAGTACGAGACCGGTTGGGACGACAACCTGCACTACGCCGGGGCAAGCATGAAAGGCACAACGATGGATGCCTACGCCATCGACTTGTCCTCAATGTGGTCGATGGACACCCACTACCTTGCCCTGATTGCCGGTGCGCTTGGCCATGCGCACGATGCGGCGGGGTTTCGCGGCGAGCAGGAGGCGATGAACCGAAACATCAACGCCCGGCTCTGGAATGACAACCTAAACTGCTATTGCAGCAAGTTCTGGAACGACGCGGGCTTCGAAGTCCCCTTGGATCAATCCGCATTTGGCCCGGGTTTCGAGGGCAGCTACTTCAATGATCGAAACATGCGCGTGCGGGCAGCCTCAAGTCATGAAACGAATCTGAATTTCGATTGGCACGGAAAATCCCCGGTCACCGGCGTTGCGGCCACAAATTGGAGCGCGCAATGGAGCGCGACACTCACGCCGCCGGCATCAGGAATCTACGATTTTATTGCCGCTGCTGAGGGGCGAGTCAGGGTCCTCGTCAACGGAAGCCCGGTTATTGACGGCCAGCTTCACCCAGACCAGTCTGAAAATGCCTCCGTCAGTTTGTCTCAAGGCAAGGCGGTTCCGATCACGGTGGAATACTCTCACGCCAACGGCGGATCTCGCCTGGGCTTCTCAGTGAAACACACAAGGGCGCCATTTCAACGCGGCGAGTTTCTGACGCGCATGACGCCAATGAACTTTTACCCGTTGTCAGCCGAAGTCCCGTCAAAAAGCCGCGTGCGCGATGTTTTGCGGCTTCTGACGAACCCGCAAAAATTCTGGGGCCAATACCTCTTGCCGACCCTCGCATACGACGACCCTGACTATCACCAGCAGGAGTACTGGCGCGGTGATATCTGGGGTCCTCCAAATTACATTGTTTGGCCAGGAATCGAAGAATACGCATCGCCGGCGCAGATCACTGAATACGCGGATCGAAATGTGGCGCTTTTTATGACAAATTGGCTCAGCAAAAGGGTCTGTGGGGAAAATTACCTCAGCACGGATGGCTCCCAAAATCACGACGCGCACTATACCTGGGGCGCCCTGCTCTGCTTGGTTGGGCTGGAAAGTATCGTTGACGTTGACGACTCAGGGCGCATCGTTCTCAACGGCGCCCAAACCAAGTCCATCACCCTAAAGAACATCCCGCTCCTGGGCCGCATTTACGATGTTAAAACCGGCCCGGGATCCGCGCAGTTGGTTCGCGACGGAAAGGTAATTCTTGCCGCAAATGGCAAAATCGTGCGGGCTTTGGCGCGTTGAGAATTCTCCAGAGGTCAACTCGCGAGCCGCCGCTGCATCTCCTCCAAAGAAACCGACTTCGTTTCCGGAAAAAAGAACCAAACGACGATCGTCTGAACCACCATCATCACAGCAAAGAACGCAAATGGCAGGCCCGCGTTTGGCTGCCCCGCTTCTTTGGCGACCATGGGGAAAGCCCAGGAAATCACGATTGCCGAAAACCAGACCGTAAAACTTGCGGCGGTCTGGCCTTTGCTGCGGACGGCATTTGGAAACACCTCGCTGATGTAAACCCAAACCACCGCTCCCTGGCCGAAGGCGTGGCAAATCACAAAGCCGGCCAGCAGCCAAATGAGCCAATCGTGATGCCGCGGGCCGTTGAATATCCATGCGAGAAGCCCCATCCACGCCGCCGTTCCAATTGCGCCCCACAGCAAAAGAGGCTTGCGGCCCACCCGATCAATAGCGGCCATCCCCACGATAGTAGCAATCAAATTGACTGCACCGAGAAGCACGGACTGCAAATCACCCGAGAGTTTAGTGAATCCAGCCATTGAAAAAATCGGATTAAGGTAATACCACAATGCATTGATGCCGTCGAATTGGTTGAAAAAGCCAACCGTGCAAGCCAGAAAGATTGGCTTAAAATTGGCCTGAACAAAGAACGGCACGGAGGCTCCTTTGATGCTGTCTCGGACAGATCTTTGGATTGTAGCTATTTGCTCATCCACATCCATCGCGCCGGTGGCGAGCAGCACTGCCGCGGCCTCGTCATAAGCCCCTTTCATAACCAGCCACCGAGGACTGCGAGGAACCAAAAAAAGCAGGACGAAGAAGGTCAGCGCGGGAAGCGCCTGAATTCCAAGTTTCCACCGCCATTCGGTCGCGCCCAACTCGAGGCGGCCGAACAAATAGTTTGACACCACAGCCATCAGGCATCCCAGCACGACATTGAACTGGAAAAAAGCGACCAAACGCCCGCGCCATTCCGCCGGCGATATTTCCGCCAGATACATTGGGCAAAGCACCGTCGTGGCGCCCACCGCCAAACCGCCGACCAGCCGGAAGGCCACAAATGGCCAAAAGTTCCCTGATAAACCGCAACCGAGAGCACATATGAAATAAAACGCGGCGGCCACTCGAAGACAATCCCGGCGCCCATGCTTGTCAGCCGGCTTGGCCGCCGCCAACGCTCCAATTGAGGCGCCGATCAAGGCGGATGCAGTCATGAATCCTTGTTCGAACACCGACAAGTGAAACAGCATTTTGAGCTGATCCTGGCATCCGGAAATAACGATCGTGTCGAAGCCAAAGAGAAATCCCCCCAAAGCCGCGGCGAAGGCCGCGCCCAAGAGCATAAATGTAATCTTCGGAGTCGCACGCGAACGAACCTTGGCGCCTCCATCGATATCGCATCGAATCCCGGCGTATTGCCTGTCGGGCAAATTCATATGGATTCCGCAAGTGTGGTCGGAGTTTGGCAAAAGACAAGATTTTAATGTTGCCGACTTATCCAAGAGTTGCGCCGCCTTTGGGAGCCTGTGTTTGTCAAAAAAAATACATTCCATTGACATATTGCAAACGTTATGTCATGCGTAAACTCCGTCATGTATTCTTGCTGCAATCAATGAGCCGGCCGCCTAAACACAGCGTGGTTTCGGCCCAAATCGCGTCGGAAATCATCGCGGGGAAATATCGTCAAGCGGGCCGTTTGCCCAGCGAAGCATCCTTCGTCAAGAGGTTTGGCGTTTCACGTCCGACCATCGGACGCGCCTTGAAAGATCTCCAGGATAAGGGCCTCATTGAGCCTCGAAGGGGGCCTGGCACTTACGTTCGGTCAGAGACGGAATCCCGTTCAGCGGCACAACCTAACCCGGAACTGGGCTTGATTGTTCCGAAGATGGTTCATACGGAGATTTTCGAACACCTGTGTGGCGATTTGGCCAGTCTGGCTCGCATGAACGATTGTGCGTTCTTGTGGGGAGCCAGCGTTTCGTCGTTTTCTGAATCAAATGGCACTTTGGAGGAAGCCGAGGCATTGTGCGCTCGATATGTGGAACGGAAGATCGGGGGTGTCTTTTTCGTTCCCTTTGAACATCAAGCCGATTGTGAAGACGCCAACTTGCGCATCACTGACCGTCTAAAGCAAGCCGGCATTCCCGTCGTTTTACTGGATCACGATATTGGGCCGTTTCCAAGCCGAAGCGGGTACGATGTGGTTGGCATTGATAATTTTGCCGGCGGCTACCTGCTGGCCGATCATCTGATCAAATTGGGCGCGCGGCGCCTGGCTTACGTGATGCGCCCATTGACAGCCTCTACGGTGGATGCTCGCATCGCCGGCGCAAGAATGGCCATCCTCGCACACGGGCTGGCCATCCCCAATCCATTTGTCTTTGTGGGCGAACCGACGGACATCAAATTTGTCCGCTCCTTTGGGCAATCGCAGCAATTTGACGCCCTGCTCTGCGCCAGCGACCACATTGCCGCCCAAGTCTCGCAAAACTTCAGCCGCCTGGGCATCCGCGTGCCCCAGGACATGCGTTTGGCCGGCTTCGACAA
>DASXZY010000063.1:0-69586 GCA_036501625.1 Verrucomicrobiia bacterium | reverse complement strand
CGCCGCTCTCGAAGGCGCTCGTGCGGATTTCGGGACCGAAAAATGCCAGCCACGCCGTGGCGCTGGCGATCCTGGCGACTTTTCTGCTCATCGGGATTTGGCATGGCGCGGGATGGCATTACGCCGCCTTCGGTTTGGCTCAGGCGATTGGCGTTGCCGCGGCGCATTACTATGCGATTTTCCTCAAGAAACGCCTCGGCCGGGAAGGTTTCAACGCCTACAACCAGAACCGCCTCATCGCCGCCGCCGCGATGACAATCACCTTCTGTTTCTACGCCGTGACTTTATTCCTCTTCGCCAACACCTTCCCCGAGATGAAGGAAATCATTTCGTCGCTGAGATAATCTCGCGCCGCATTGCTGTGGCGCCCGCGGACACAGATTATCGGCGGAACACTTCCAATCCGGCTTCCGCGAGGATGGCGGGGAATAATGCTACCGCATCCCGGTCGTATTTCTTGATGTCGTCTGGCAGCCGGAGCTTGTCTGTCCAGGCTGCGATATATTGGTTGATGCGCTTTTGTTCGTTCTTGGCCGGGCCGGGGCGCCAGCCGTCCTGGAGCCGTTCCACGTTCCACCGGCCATGCTCCAGCTCCGCCATGATCTCGATCTCGTGTTTCGTGAAGACAATCTTCGCCTTCGGCTTGCCCTTCGCCTCGCGAACCTTGAATCCCGCTCCCTCCAGAATTCTAATCGCGTAAGCGGCCTGTTTGAAATTCGCATTGACATAGGTTGCATCCAATTCCTTCCACGCTTGAAGATTCTTTGGGATTTTGTGCTTGTTGCTGGCCACGTAACGCTCATGCAGGGCGCGGGCCATTTTCTCAACCTTTGCCTTCGGCAGTTTCGATTCCGGATCCACAATGAACGCGCGAATGGAAGCCGCATCCCGGGGCAGCGGCAGCAAATTGGGAAAATCCTTCCACAGCGGGTCCCGCAACAGCGCGTCGGCCGCCCCGCCGGAATCCGCGACCACCGCCACCGTCGCGCCCAGCACCAGGGCGACGCGATATTCCACCGCGCTGATGCTGCCGCCGCCGATGCCGATGAGCCGGACGGCTTTTGGCTCGATGCCGGCGCCGAGCACATCCACCCAATTCGCCAGAATTTGTTCGGCGGAGAATTTGAGCCGGCCGGCCGTGATGATTTCGTCATAGCGGTCATCCTCCTCGGCGCCCTTCGGGGGCTGCTCCGGATGATAACCGACCAGCCGAAACGTCTTGGCCTTGCCGCGCTTTAACTTCGCCGCGATCTCGCCCATCAGGCCCGGAATGCCCGCCGTCGTGCCGCCGGAAATCACCGTCCCCTTGAAGCTTCGCAATGCCTCCGCCAGCGGCGCCCGGGCGATGGCGCGCATAACCGGGTCCAGGCTGGCCGCGCCACCGGCCGCGATCAGCACGGGGCGGTTGATTTTCGCGCGCACGGAAGGAAGCCCGGCTGGGGCCGGCCCGCCGCACGCGCAGTCATGCGCCTTTTTTGTCAATAATAAGAGATTTTTTGCCTGCTCGAATTCCTCCGGCAGCGGCTTCCCGTAATTGACGCGATAGAGCCACGCAATTTCAGCATCCACCAGCTCGCAGCCATCGCAGCCTTGGCCGTCCAAACATTTGGCCGCCCCCAGCAAATAGTCATTGAGGGCATTCTCATTGTCGCCGAGCAGCAGGCGCATGCGGCCGGCCATGAAACTGGAACGCGGAAGCTCGATTTTATCCGCCGCGTGGCCGGCGCACACATTGACAGCGCTTTGAATGACCGTTTTCATGCTCGCGACGATTTCCGAACCCGGCGAACAGCGAAGTTCAAACCCAAGCACCTCGGCCAGAAAATACGGATTGCCCGGCTCGCACTCGAAGGCTTTGCGAAAATGCCCGCGCGCCTCGCTGGTGCGATCATCATACGGCTCCAGGCTCCAGCCGGCCCGGAAATCGGCGCGCGCGCGAAGGGCATTCAATTCCCGCAAGTTGGAAACGGACTCCGGGTCCTGATGTTCAAGCCGCTCCACCACACGTTTGATAAGCTCGCATCCATGACGATATTCGTCCGACGTCGGTTTCGCGCGATTTGCCCGGCAATAAGCCGTCCCCAATTCCAGCTCAATCTTTTCACCGAGCGGCGGCCGTTCATGGGGATGCTTTTCCAGCAATCGGATGGCCTTATCGTGCTCGCCGAGGGCGCCCAAAAGCCGCGCGATTTGCAGCCCCAGAGCCGGCTTGTTTCGCTTGTCCGGTTCATTCGCGTAAATGGTTCGCTGCGTCTCCAGTTCCTTTTGCACCTTCTCTTTGCCGGCGTACGCCGCGTAGTTGACAGCGCGATTGTCCAGTTCCGAGGTCAGCCTGTCGAATTGCCGGTCGCCATCTTCCATCAAGGCCGCCAGCAAAGCGGTCGTGCGCGACGCTTCCGACGACAGTTTCAAAGCCGGCTTGTAGGTGCGGTCATGAAGGGTATCCGCCCACGCGTGCTGCACCCATGTGCGAATCTGCACCTCAGCCCTGCGGTTGCCAATCTCGCTGATCTCGGCGCAATGGAAGCCAATCTTGGCTGCCAAATCCGGTTTGAGCCGCACAATGTAATGCCGGTCGCGATAACCGAACTGATCGTCGCCCAAGCGAAGGCTGATGTCCTCGTTTTCGACCACTTCAAAATTCGCCCCAATGAATTGCCGGACGGCAAACACGTCCGAAAGCGTTTGCACGACGACCCGCGCGCCGCAAAGGTCTTTGAAATCCTGGATGGGATTCTTGGCTGTCTCGAACTTGCGCGCCGCCTTCTCGGCAAAACTCGAAATGCTCTTGGGCCGCGTTTGCACGACCGCCGTGGGGATGGAAGCGGCGCACGCCCGTTTCAGCACGCGATCAAACGCCTTGGCGTAAGTCTTGTAGCGCGAGAACTGAGCTCGGTAAGCCTTGATTTGCCGGGGAATTTCCTCGTTTATATTGACTGGCATAAGCTGCTATTCCTTTCACTTTTTCCTTCGCGCGTAATCCAGCATGAAATCGCGAATCGGAGGCGGAAGTTCCTGGCTGCCTAATTCGTCCAGGGGAACCCAGGCTGATGCGTCATGCTCATCGCTCAGTTTCACTTCCCCGCCGGTGATCCGCGCTTCCATGCACAGCAAAATGACATGAACATTCGGCATCTCGAATTGCGTGGCGCCGGCCAGCCCGGTGATTTCCACTGTCAACGAAGTTTCCTCGCGCGTTTCGCGGATGACGGCGGCGTCGAAGGTCTCGCCGGCATCCACTTTGCCCCCCGGCCACTCCCACGCCCCGGTGAAGGCTCGATTCTCGCGGGAGCGGCGGACGAGAAGACATCGCCCCTGCGCGTCAACAATGACGGCCTTGACCGCCAGCGAGAATGGCTTGGATGTCATGCTGCAGGATGCCACCGCTCGCCGTCCCATCAAGGCTATTTATTTGACCCGTTTGGCAATGTTTGACAGCCATAGCGCCGAACCGCCAGCGCAAAGTCACGCCCCAGGCGCCTGCGATTTCTGTCTTTCTTTTTTCAGTTTGCGAGCCAATAACAACCAATAAATGCCGTAGGCAATGAAGCCCGCCCCCATTACGAGAAGAAGCGCCAGCCGTGTGTCGCTGAGTCCCCAAACTAAGAACAATATCCCCATCGCGATGTGAAAAATCCCGGCGCCCGAACGCACGCTTCCGTTTTGCTGGATCAGGCGCGCCGTGACGCCGGAATTCTGGATATTGCGCTCAACAAGATCAATGATTGCCCGCGCGTTTGCCTCGCAGCGGCCGCGGCACGCCAGGCCTCTGTCGAGGTCAACCGCGCACTCGGAGCACACGCCTTTGCCGCATGACTTGCACGTGCCGTCAGCCTCGCGCTCCGCATGATGGAAACAACGCATAAATTTCGACGGCGTTCAATGTGACTTGACAGGCAGCATACAACTGGCGGTTTAAATGGCGAGTCCCAAAACGCTCTTTTTTGCGGGCCGTCCAGCGCTGGATCATGCCCCGTCTGTCGCACCATCCTTGCGAAGATCGATCACCCTTTAACCGCCAGATGCAATGCTCTCAACGGCCGCACATCCACTGCTTCCATGCCGGCGGCGCGGATGGCTCGCAGGCCGAGGTCGGTGTCTTCGTAGGCCCGGCACAGGCGCGGGGCGACACCCAGCCTGCGCGCCGCTTCCAGAAAAATGTCCGGGGCCGGCTTCTGGCGCGTCACCTGTTCGCTTGTGACCACCGCCTGGAAAAATTCGCGCAACCCAATGTGCGCCAATACTTCGTTGATGTGGTCCTGCATCCCGCCGGAGGCCACCGCCATCGGCAATTTGCCCGCGTTCTCCCGCACGATTTTGGCGACTGGCTCAATCGCGCGCACCCCCGACAAAAGCGGTATGTAGGCCGCCTCTTTCTCCCGCGAGGCCGCGAGGTGGTCGAGCGGGCGGTTTTGTTCCATGCTCAACATCTTGAGAATATCGCGCGAAGGCACGCCGCCCAATTCGTAAAAGCGAGCCTCGGAAAATTCCAGCCCGTACCGCTCCGTCACCGTTTGCCAGGCCTGCCAATGCAGCGGCATCGAATCGGCCAATGTGCCGTCGCAATCAAAAATCAGCGCCTGGGGAAATGTTTCGCTCATAATTTTAAAGCCGCCAGCCGGCGCTCCAAATCATCCGCCATCAGCGGTTCGATGATGCAATCCAACTCGCCCTCGATGAATCGCGGCAGGTTGTAAAGGGTCAGCTCGATGCGGTGATCGGTCACGCGGTTTTGCGGAAAATTGTAGGTGCGGATGCGTTCGTTGCGCTCGCCGGTGCCGATCTGCGCCTTGCGATAGGCGGCATATTTGGCGTCTTCTTCGGCGATCTTAAGCTCCAGCAGCCGCGAACGCAGGACCGTCAGCGCCTTTACTTTGTTCTTCTGCTGCGAACGCTCATCGGCGCAGCGCACAATCATGCCGGTGGGCTTGTGAATGATCTGCACGGCGGAATCGGTCGTATTGACTCCCTGGCCGCCTTTGCCGGACGCGCGGCAGACGTTGATCTCCAGTTCTTCCGGCTTGAGGGCCAGATCGACTTCCTGCGCCTCCGGCAGCACGGCGACGGTGGCGGTGCTGGTGTGGATGCGGCCCTGCGCCTCGGTCGCGGGCACGCGCTGGACGCGGTGAACGCCGCTTTCGTATTTGAGCCGTTTATAAACGTCCGTCCCCGTCACGCCAAAAATGACCTCCTTGAAGCCGCCTAAATCGGAAGGGCTGCTGTCCATGTCCTCGATCTTCCAGCCCCGGCCGTCGGAGTAGCGGGTGTACATGCGATGCAAATCGGCGGCGAACAAGGCGGATTCAGACCCGCCCGCTCCGGCGCGGATTTCGATGATCGTATTGCGCGAATCGGCGGGGTCGGGCGGCGCCAGGCCGATTTGCACCTCCTTGCCCAGCCGCCGCGATTCCACCTGCAAGCCCGCGATTTCCTGCCGGGTCAATTCCGCCATTTCGCTCTCGGACGGCTCGGTTTTGAGAAAGGCCTCATGCTCCGCCAAGTCGTCCTGCGCTTTGAGGAAACTTGCGCCCGCGTCTGTCAGGCTCTTGAGCCAGGAATATTCGCGGGACATCTCCTGGAATTTGGCCGGGTTGTCAAAGAGCTTGGGATCGCTCATGGCGGCCTCAATTTCCGCGAGGCGGCGCGCGAATTTTTCAATGTAAGGCCGGAGATTCATGGCTGGCCAAAAAAGCAACCCGCCCGCCAAAGCGGCAGCTTCGGCGGGCGGGTGGCGGAAAAGCGGGCTATTTCTTCTTTTTCTTGCGCGCGGCGGCGTCAGCCTGGGCGGCTTGCGTCTTAATCATGCGCTGCTGGAATTTATCCACGCGCCCGGCGGTATCGACGAACTTTTGCGTGCCGGTGTAAAACGGATGGCAGGCGTTGCAGATGCCAACCAGGATGGTCGGTTTGGTGGAGCGGGTTTTAAATGTATTGCCGCAGGCGCAACGAATTTCCGCATCCATATATTTAGGATGTATTTTGTCTTTCATACCAACAAGGCCGCACAAAATAACAGCGTACGGCCAATTGACAAGTGTTTATTTTTACAAATTTCGCCGAACGGCGTGCCATGGCCGAAGGTTCTTGGCGGCTCAGTCCATTTCGAATTCATATTGCATTACCATCAAAATATGGTATTGTGTTGGCCATGTCGCGCTTCGGCGCGTGTTCTTTGGGCATTTTGGCGGGATTTTTCAGAGGAATTTAATGAAACAAACTAAAATCGAGGCAATTCAAGGAAAAACAAGGCGGAACAAGGCGCTTTTCGGAGCTTGCATCGGGACGGGCGGGCGCCGCAAGCCCCGCTTATATCAGGGAGTCGCGGCGCTCCTCTCTCCCGAAGCCGAAAATGAGGGTGGCTTGTGCGTTCGAGCCAAAACACGCGAAAACAAGGTCGAACAAGCCAAAACATGGCATTTCTGATGAAATCGCCGCCCGCCCCGGCGTGTCCGCGGCCCGGCGCCCGCCAAATTGCTGTGGTTATTTTTCCCTTTGACTTTCCGCCAAGCGCCGTGATTTTGATTGCGGGCGGTTTCTTTGGCCGCTGTGCTCATGCCGGCTCCAACACTTAACATCGCCTCCAGCCGCGAGTACCCCACCGGGGAACTCGTTCGGCGCCTTATTGCCCTGGCCTGGAAGTATCGGGCCGATTTCATATTGAGCGTTTTGCTGTCGCTCGTGCTTTTGCTGCTGGGGTTGCTCGGCTTGCAATTGCTGGGGGTGGTCATCGATGTCATCCGGCACGCACTCGACCCTTCGCAACGCGCGCCAAATTTCCCTTTCGGCTGGACTCCGCCAACCTCCTGGAGCGCCTTGGCGGTCGTGACGGCGCTGGCAGGGGCCATCGTGGCACAGGCCGTATTGCGCGCCATTCTCACTTACTATTACAACCTGGCCACCGCGCGGCTGACCCAGGCGGAAATCGTGCCCGACTTGCGCGACAAGCTCTACGCCCGCCTGCAACGCCTGAGTTTCCATTTTTTTGACGTGCATGGCTCAAGTTCCATTTTCAACCGCGTCACCGGCGACGTCCAAAACACGCGCCTGTTCGTCGATGGCGTGTTGTTGCAGGGATTGAACATGATCCTGACGCTTGGCGCCTACGGCCTTTTCATGTGGCACATTCATCCGCGATTGACGCTGGCCTGCCTCTGGGTGGCTGTTCCGCTGTGGTGGGTGACCAATTATTATTCCAAGCGCCTTCGCCCGGGCTACTTGCGCAATCGTGAATTGTCGGACGAACTCGTGCAGCTTTTCACCGAGAGCGTCAAAGGCATGCAGACCATCAAAGGATTCGCGGCCGAGCGCCCGCAAATCCGCCGCTTCGCGGAGGCCAACGACAAAGTTTCTTCGCAGCAACGGATGATTTTCAACGACCTTTCCATCTTCACGCCTGTCACCCAATTCCTCTCGCAAGTCAGCCTGGTCATTCTGTTCGCCTTCGGCGGGTGGCTGTTTCTCCAGGGGCAAATCCAGCTTGGTTCCGGCCTGGTCGTGTTCGCCGGGCTGTTGCAGCAATTCAACGGGCAGGTGGCCAACATCTCCACCATCGCCAACTCCGTCCAGCAAAGCCTGGCCGCGGCTCGCCGCGTATTTGAAGTGCTTGACATGCCGCTGGGCGTCGAAAGCCGGCCGCACGCGATCATCCCCAAAAGGCTCACCGGGCGCATTGCCTTTGAGCAAGTCAGTTTTGGCTACGCGCCAGAGCAACCGGTGCTGCGCGAGATTTCCTTTGAGGCCCGCCCGGGGCAGGTCGTCGGGCTGTTCGGAATGACCGGTTCAGGCAAAAGCACAGTCTTGAGTTTGATTCCCCGTTTTTACGACCCGCAACTCGGCCGCGTGCTGGCCGACGGCCGCGATTTGCGCGAGTTGGACCTGGACGCCTTCCGGCGGCAGATTGGCATCGTGTATCAGGAGAGCTTTCTCTTCTCCAACACCGTCAGCTCCAACATCGCTTTTGGCCACCCGCACGCCTCGCAGGAACGCATCGAGGCCGCCGCCAAGATGGCTTGCGCGCACGAATTCATCACGGCGCTGCCGCATGGCTATGCGACGGTCCTGGGTGAATCCGGCGTGGACCTCTCCGGAGGGCAGCGGCAGCGGCTGGCCCTCGCGCGGGCATTGCTGCTCGAACCGCCCATCCTGATTTTGGACGACCCCACCGCCTCCGTTGATTCCAAGACCGAGCATGAAATCGCGACGGCTTTGCGCGCGGCCATGGCCAGCCGCACGACTTTTGTAGTTTCCAGCCGGCTGAGTTTGTTGCGCCGGGCGGATATTATACTGGTCATGGACAACGGGCGGCTGGTGCAAAGCGGCACGCATGACGAATTGGCCCATCGCCCCGGCGTTTATCATCAGACGGCCCTGTTGCAATTAATGGACCTCGGCCAGGCCAATGGGGATGCCGCATGAGCGCGGCTGTTTCACCGCCCTCCGCGCCGCCGCCCAGCCCGCCCGCCATCTCTGATGACGAACGCGAGGCGATAACCTATTACCAGGAGCAGGACGACGCGGAAGACCGCCAGGCGCCATTGAAATGGTCGCTCGTGCGGCGCATTTTCCTTTATACGGGGCCTTACCGGGCGCGGCGCAACTGGCTCTTCATCTTGACATTCCTGCGCGGCGCGCAATTGCCCGCCATGGCCTGGATGATCGGCGAGACCATCAACGGCCCCATTGCCGGCCGGGACTGGCGCGGCATCCAATGGCACGCCGCGGGCTATTTGGCCCTGACAATCTTTATGATTGTCACCCTCCATTTCCGGCAGCGGTTCGCCTTGGAATTGGGCGAAGCGGTCGTGCATGACATGCGCCGGGACCTTTTCCAGAAATTGGCCTCCCTGCCGATGTCCTTTTTCAATCAAACCAAATTCGGCCGCATCATCAGCCGGCTGACCTCTGATATTGACAGCATCCGGGTCGGCGTGCAGGACGTGGCGTTTGTCTTCGCGGTGCAGGGAATGCAGATGGCCGTGTCAGCGGCGCTGATGGCGTGGTATAACTGGAAGCTTTTCGCCATTATGCTTTTGCTGGCGCCGATTATCTGGGTCATCAACGAGCAATACCGGCGCGTCATGGCCGCGCGCCTGCGCAGGCTCCAGCAATCCTGGAGCCGGCTGGCCTCGACGCTCGCGGAATCGGTCGGCGGCATCCGGGTCACGCAAGCATTCGTCCGGCATGAGACCAACGCCGGTTTCTTTCGCAAATTGGTGGCCGTGCATGGCAGCAACAACCTTGGCGTGGCGCGCGCCTCGGCCGTGTTTGTGCCGCTGCTGCAAATGAAAAGCCAGTTGTTCCTCGGCGTGATGGCGCTGCTGGGCGGATACGGCGCGCTCCAATGGCACGGCTGGGCGCACATGGAAGTGGGCGACCTGGTCATGTTTTTCTTCCTGGCCAATCTGTTTTTCGAGCCGGTGCAAGTCCTGGGCGACCGTTACAATCAAGCCCTCACGGCCATGGCCGGCGGGGAGCGCCTCTATCGCCTGCTCGACCAGCCTCCGGATTGGCAGGACTCGCCCGCCGCCGTCCCATTGCCGCCCGTGCGCGGCCGGGTGGAGTTCCAATCTGTCCATTTCGAGTACCAGCCCGGCCGGCCTGTGTTGACGGATATTTCTTTCACAGCCGAACCCGGCCAGATCGTCGCCTTGGTGGGCCATACCGGCAGCGGCAAAACGACCGTCGCCGCCCTCCTGCAAAAACTTTACCTGCCAGCGCGCGGAAAAATTATTATTGACTCACATGATTTGCTGGGCGTCACCGGCGATTCTCTTCACGGCCAGATGGGCAGCGTCCAGCAAAACAATTTCCTCTTCTCTGGCTCGGTGCTGGACAACATCCGCTTCGCCCGCCCGGAAGCCACGGAGGAAGAGGCGCGCCGGACGCTTGAAAAGCTCGATTGCCTGGACATGATTGAGGCCCTGTCGGGCGGGTTGCATCATCAGGTCGGCCAGCAAAGCGCGGCGCTTTCGCTGGGCCAGCGGCAGTTGGTCTGTTTCGCCCGGGCCATGCTGGCCGATCCGCGCATCGTGCTGCTGGACGAGGCCACCAGCGCCATCGACACCGTCACCGAAACCCGCCTGCAAAGGGCCTTGGAGATATTGCTGCGCGGACGCACGTCTTTCGTGGTGGCGCACCGGTTGAGCACCATTCGGAAGTCGGACCTGGTTTTGGTGCTGGACCGGGGGCGCATTGTGGAGCGGGGGACGCACCAAAGTTTGCTGAGGGACGGCGGCGTTTACGCGCGGCTTCATCGGGAATTCATCGGGGCCAATGACTAAAAATAATCTGTAATCATCCATCCGCGTTTCTTCTTAATAGAGTGGCGCCATGGGCGCCGAGACGTATGCGCAAGATTGGCTTAACTTTTCGGATATGGGCGGGGATTTTGCTCGCGGTTTCTTGCGGACTGCCCCTGGCGGCAGGCGCGGCCCCCGCTGGCTGGGCAACCTTGTCCCAGCAGCCTCCGGAAACCACCGGCACCATGCTGTTGCTGAGCGATGGCACCGTGATGGCCGAGGGCGGCGGCAGCGGCGCGAAAAGCAAGAACTGGTATAAGTTAACGCCCGACTCAACAGGCGGTTATACGAATGGGCAATGGACCACCCTGGCCCCAATGCACTATTCCCGCCTCTACTTCGCAAGCGAGGTGCTGCAAGACGGCCGGGTTTTTGTCGCGGGCGCCGAGTACGGCACCGGCACGACCAACGCGGAGATTTACGACCCCATCGCCAACGCCTGGACGGTTGTTCCCATTCCAGCGGGCATCATCAATAAAACCAACTCGGTGCGAAAAGACGGTTCCAATACCGAGGGTTTCGTTGACAGCGCCGGCATCTTGTTGAGCACGGGCAGCGTCCTGGTGATGCCCGACGGAGTTAACAGCTGCGGGCAAATGGCGGTCTATAATCCGGGGAACAACACTTGGACGTCCAACTTCCTGATTAAGCAATTCAACGAGGACGCCCCGTGTTCGTGTGCATCGGCGCCTGCTTGTTCGCTGCGGTTGGCGGCGCGCAGGCGCGACGACGACGCCCAGGGGCCGTTTCAGTTTCACCAACGCGGGAAACGCGAATGCCAGCCAGCAATTTTTCGCGCTCTCCCTCGGCACGATCGCGCCCGCATTGGCGCCGCCCCGTCTCATCGCGTTGTTCAAAACGCCGGCGTGCGGGACTTGGTCAGTTCCGAGCCTTATCTGCATACAGGGCAAATGAACACTATCGAAGACGCGCTAAACTTCTATTTGACCGAATCGGCCCAGGCCCGCGCCGGAACCATCCGCAATGCCGGCCCGCGATTAAGCGGCATTTCGCTGGACGCCGCCGCCATCGCGCCGCTGGCCGCGTTCCTCCGTTCTTTGGATGAGGAGAACTACGCCGATATTCCCTGCCCGTGTCAATAAGCGTTTCAGCCGCACGCTTCGCACAGCCGGGCGATTCCATTCCGCTGCGCCAAAAGACGCGCGCGCCGGCGCGGCCATGCGCCCCCGAGAATCGGCGAGTAACCGTGATGATGGTCCGCCAGGCTCATCGCGTGCTCGATGTCCTTTTCCGAGAGGCTCGCGCGGTCCTCGGCGGCCGCGTGCCATCGCGCCAGCCAGATCAAGACTGGAAATAGCAGCGCCAGATTTTGGAAGCCTTCGATCAAAGGCATTCCATAAAACGCGCGCCCGCAAAAATGCAGGCTCTGAATTTTCACGCGGAAAAACCGCGTTAGCGCCGCCTCGGCTTCTGGCGAAAGCGGCCCGCGGGATTTTTCGAGGGACGCGAATTCCACCGGTTTCAGGCCGGGAATCAGGCCGGGCACGCGGCCCTTGCCTCTGGCCCATTTGAGCATCGACCACAACATCCGCCCGCGATGGCTTCCGCCCGCGGACAAATCTTGCATCGTGTCCCGGCGCGCATAAGTAAATACTAATGTCCGAAAGAGCAGGCGTTCGAGGGAAGTTGGAGTCTCCGCCGGCACGGGGGCGGAGGGGCATTCGGCCGCGGCGTTTTGCACGAGGGCGCCCAGGATTTCATCGGCCTCGCGCCCGGCGATTTGGTCGAACCCCGCCTTTTCGACCGCTCCCAGCCAATGCAGAGTCCGCCGCAATTTGAGCGAGACGGGCTGCTTGTTCGCGGCCATGGATTTGTCCAGCCACGCGATGAACCGCATGAAGTCCGGCCAGTCCAGCCGCGCTTCGCGAAGGACCGGCGGCGCCGGGTATTCCGCGAAGTTATCCGGCACGATCAGCTCCGCCAATTCGCGCAGGGCGGGGAGTTGTTGTGACAGCGGCGGGCCGAGATTGGCTGCGGCAGTGGGGCAGCTGAATCGAACGCCCACCGCGAGTTTCGTTCCCGCCGGATGCAGCGCCAGCGGGAACAGCCGGCAGGCGCGCGGCTTGGCCGCTTCGCCAAAACGGGAGTGAATCCGGCATCGCCCAGCGGAGTCAAGAAAAACGCACGCCCCATCGCTTTGATGCCCCAGCCGAAAGCGCCCCCGATGTTCCACCAGCATGGCGGCCGGATCGACCCCTTCCGCCTCGGTCCAATTTTGTCCCTGGATGCGCCGCGCCTCCTCGTCGGACAGTTCGATCATCATCATCCCGCGGCAGCAGGCGGTGCAGCCGTGGCAACTCCAATTTTGAATGGCCGCCGCTTCAATGCGAAAGGACTTCATGCGAACCGGCGGCGGGACGGAACCGTTTTATCGCCGGCTCTGGAGCTTGCTCAACAGGCGCAGGATTTCCAAATAGAGCCAGACCAGCGTGATCATCAGAGCCATGCCCGCGTACCATTCCATGTACTTGGGCGAGCCTGATCGGATGTAGCGTTCGATGGCATCGAAATCCAAAAAGAAATTGAAGGCCGCCACGCCGCAAATTACGAGGCTGATGGCAATGCCCAGCCCGCCGTTGCTGTTAAGAAAAGGAACCGAGATGCCGAACAAATGCAGGACGATATCAACCAGGTAAACAAGCAAAATCGCCCCCGTCGCCGCGATGATGGCGACTCTCATGCCGTTGGTGACGCGGACAATGCGGGTCGCGTAAAGAAAGAGAAAGAGCGCCAGGACGGAGAAGGTTAGCAACACGGCGCTGGCCACGATGCCCTGGTAGCGGGCGTTGAGCATTTGCGAGATGGCGCCCAGCACCAAGCCTTCCAGGGCCGCGTAGCACGGCGCCACGTATGGCGACGTGGCCGGCTTGAAAATGCCGATCAAAGAGAATATCAGGGCCCCCAGCAGCGGCGCGAAAAGGATCGGCCCTTGAAGCGCAGGAGTGTACCACGCGCAGGTGGCGGTGGCTCCGCAAATCAGCAAGAGGATGCCTGTTTTATTGACTGTTCCTTCGAGATTCATGACGGCCTGCGATGTGCCGCTGAAACTCTCCGCGCGTTTGAGCAATGGATTTGAAGTTACCATAAGCGGAACATACGAAGAAAATGCCCAAAGCTCAAGGCAAATTGATTTTGACGCGTTCCGCCTCCAGGCGCATTGTGCAACACAAGGGATGTCCGAACGCGAAGAAAAACTGGAGGCTGTCATTGGCCCGTGGGGAATCAAGTTTTTGCAGAGCCTGGCCGCGCGGGGCGGTTCGGTTTACACGGAGCGCAATTACCGGCAGGCGCTGGCGCAGTTTGGCGCCTGGGTGAAAAAAGAGCGGGGGGCGGCGCCGGATTGGGCGGCGTTGCGGCGGGATGATTTCCGTTACTTTCTGCGTTTCCTGGGGCGGGGCAAATTGAGCCGCGCGGGCATCAAGCTTCGATTCGCCGCGTTGCGCTCGCTCTACCGGTTTCTCATCCGGGAAGGCGTGGTGGATTCCTCGCCCGCCAGGAATCTCGCGCTGCCGAAATTGGAAAAGCGCAATCCAATCTTCTTGACCTACAAACAATTCGAGGCGCTCGCGCGCGCCCCCGCCGAGGAGATGACGGCCGCTTCCAAGAGAAAGAGATTTGACGCCGCCATTTATTTTAGGGATGCGGCGATTTTGGAAATCACGTATTCCTGCGGCCTGCGCGTAAGCGAGTTGTGCCAGCTTCGCGCGGGCGACTTGGATTTCCCCGAGCAAATGGCGCGCGTGCGCGGCAAAGGCAAGAAAGAGCGCATGGTTCCCATGGGCGAACCCGCCATGGATGCCATCGCCGCCTATTGGAAGAATGCCGGCCAATCGCCGTCCGCCGATCAGCCTGTTTTTTGGGCGGGCGCGAAAAATCTCCGGGCGCTTACTCCGCGCACGGTGCAATTGCGATTAAAGCGATATTTGCGCGCGGCCGGCCTGGACCCGAATCTGACCCCGCACAAACTCCGCCATAGCTTCGCCACGCACATTTTGGATGCGGGCGCCGATTTGCGCGGCGTCCAGGAATTGCTGGGCCACGCGCATCTTTCCACCACGCAAGTTTACACGCACATTACCACGGAGCGGTTGAAGCAAACCTACCAGAAAGCCCACCCGCGCGCCTGACACCGTGTCAAACAGCCTGCATCAATCCGCGAAGGTAGCCGGCGGCGAAAAGGCGTCCCAGCATTTCGTAACCGGGCGTGGCGTTGGATTCGCCGGCCATGGAGGGAGTGTGGTCCGGGCGCACCGTGCCGCGGTAGCCGGCGGCCTTGAGCGCGCGGATGACTGCGGGCATGTTGATCTCGCCATTGTCATGCCAGGTCTCGACAAAATGGGCGGCGTGGCCGCGCACGTTGCGCGCGTGAACGAAGAAAATTTTGTCGGCCAGCGAGCGGATGCCCGCAATCACATCGACGCCAGCCGGATGCAGCGAACCAACGCAATAACAGAGGCCGTTGTAGGGACTCGGCGCCAGCTCGACGACGCGGCGGAATGCCTCGTTGGAAATGATGATGCGCGGCTGGCCCAGCAATTCAGGCAGCGGCGGATCGTCGGGGTGCAGCGCGAGGCGGAGGCCGGCGTCTTCAGCAACGGGGAGGACTTGATTGAGAAAATATTCCAGGTTCTCCCATAACTTGGCCGCGGGCGTCGGCGTGGGCGGGCGGCCGTCGGCATCGGTCACATTCCGGCCAATGTGCGCGAGGTTAAATTCCGTCACGCGCGCCCCGCCGCGCTCGGCCGCCTCGCAACTGGTTCGCTGCCAGTCTTCGTCCGGCATCCAGTTGTAGCACAGCACCTCCATCCCGGCTTCCGCCATGTTGCGGATGAGCGTTTTGAAATCTTCGATCTGCGCGTCGCGCCCCGGCAAATTATGAACGAACTTCAGATGCGGAATTTTCCGCTCCAAATGTGTCAGCCGCAAGCCCGCCGCTTCCGTCATCTGTTTGGCCTCAAGCAGCGGCTTCAGACCTGCCCCGGGATACGCAAGCACAATATCCGTGACGCCGACCTGGGCCGCCAATTGGAGATTTCGTTCATTGAACGGATTGACAATCATCGAAAGCCGCATAGAGGAATTGGTTGGTTGTCAAGCAACGATATTCACGAGAACGCCGACGGGAGCGAGGCTGATGCGGATTTCATCGCCGCGGCGCAGCGTGAACGAATCCGGCGGCACGACGCCGGTGCCCGTCATGAGATAACAACCGCGCGGAAAGGAATTGTCGCGAAAGAGCCATTCCGCCAGCGACGGCAGCGGGCGCTTGATTTGGCCGAGGGTGGTTTCGCCCGAAAAAACGGACTGGCCATCCCGCCGGACATCCACGCCGATAACCGCCTCCGGGGGCGGTAATTGCGCGCTCACGACCAGGCAAGGCCCCACCGCGGCGGACTGGTCATAAACCTTGGCTTGCGGCAGGTAGAGCGGGTTCTCGCCTTCGATATCGCGCGAAGACATGTCGTTGCCGAGAGTATAGCCGAAAATCTTCCCCGCGGAGTTGATGGCCAGGGTCAATTCCGGTTCGGGCACGTTCCAGCGCGAATCGGTGCGAATGCGCACGTGGGCGCCCGGCGCGGCCACTCGGTGCGGCGATGACTTGAAAAAAAGCTCCGGTCGTTCCGCCTCATAAACCTTGTCATAGAAACTGCCTCCGCCCGCCGCCTGCGATTCCTCCATCCGCGCGGTTCGGCTGCGATAATATGTTACGCCCGCCGCCCAGATTTCCTGCGATTGCACAAGAGGGCGCAATGCCGCCGGGACTCCTTCAACCGCCCGCGCTCCGGCCAGGGCCGCTTCCAGGCGCGCCGCTGGATTGGCATCGGCAAACAGATCGTCAAGGCCGAAGGAAGCCGGCAGCGCGAAATAGCCCCGCCCGGTTTCCGCGAGCAAGCCCAATTCTGTCGAGAATATTTTCACGCCTGGTGTCATAGAAAACAAAGCGTGCCAAAACAGCGCGGGAGATGGAAATTAAAAACATCCACCGGCGCCCACGAACCCCAGTGCGGGTGCGAGCCTTCGTCCCCGCATTTGTAAAAGTTTCCGCGCCAGCGCTGGCCGCGCAATCCTCCCAGGGGGCCGCAGTAATGCTCGAACACGTCCAGCGGCGCGAAGAAATTCAACTGCCACTCCACCGGCTCAGCGATTTCCGGGTCCACGATTTTGGGCAGGGAAGAGCGCACTTTGATCCGCAGGCCGATTTCCGGCGGCAGGCGCGTGGATTTCTTGAATCCGCCCGGCACGCGTTCAGGGTCTTCGATGTAGTTGCAGAGATGCGCGCCGCCCGCGTTCATCTCCAAGTTGAAATAACCGGACTCTGGGCGCGGCTGCAAAAAAATTTCGACGCAACTGTCGTTCCACACCTCGTCAAAATAATTTGTTCGAATGGAGCGGACGTAACGGTCGCGAACCAGGTAGATGCCGCGCAGCGCCTGCCCGTCGTGAAGGAGCCTCAGACTGGCGGCCGGGCGATGGTCGCTGCCTTCCGGGCGAAAATTTGCCAACCCGGCTGTTTCCGCCGCCTGCCAGGCCGGGTCGTCCCAGTTCGCTTCAAGCCGGGGCAAAGTTGCGGCCCAGGCCACGGAGTAAGTTGGAGCGTCGCTCATGTTGTTTTGCCGTCGTGCAGGATGCGGTCGCGCACGAAGCCGATGTGCCCCCGCAGTCCATAAAATTGCTCGGCGAACGAGGCGGGCACTTTCATCTTGTTGACGGCGATTTCGATTTCATCCAGGCGTCCGAGCAATTTTTCCGGCTCGGTTTTCACGGCTGTTGTTTGCACGTCTTTCTCCAGCGCCAGCAGGGAGCGGTACCAGTGGAAGATGCGGGTGCGCATGCGCCAGCGAAAAAGCGCCGGGATCAGGCGCAACGCCGGCACCAGCACAACGATCATGGGCACGAAAGCCACGACGATGCGGTTGACAAGGCTGGCCAGCCAGAAGGGCAGGTAGCGGTAAAAGAATCGCTTGCCGGATTTGTAGAATCGGGCCGCGTCGCCGCTGATGGGAAACCCATGCTCCATCGGGGCCGGGAACTCGTCCTGGCGCCGCAGCAGGCTGGCCTTGCCATTGACATGCTTGGCCGTCTCCAGCAGCAGGTCCGTCAAGGCCGGGTGGAGGCTCGGCCGCGCCAGCAATTCCACCGTCGGGGCGATGAGTTGCACATCATGATCGGGAACGTCCTGGCCAAAATCGATTGAGCCTCGCGGCAGGTCCAGTTTGCTCAAATAAGTGAACCGGCGGATATAAGCGTCGGCCTGGATGACATCGTAAAGATGAATATCCCGGCTGATCAGGAGCGAGCGCATGACTTGCGATGAAGCGGAATCGCCCATCAGAAAAATCGCATCGACCCGGCCGCCGCGCAGGGCCTCCGCGGCGGCTTCGGAGTCCAAATCGACGAAGGTGGCGGAGTTGCTGGAAATGCCGTTGGTCTCCAGCAGCGTTAGGGCGAGGGAACGGTCGCCGCTGCCGGGCGGGCCGATGACCAGGCGTTTGCCCTTAAGCTCCGAGAGCACGTTGAGCGTCGATCCGCGATAAAAGATCATCATCGGCTGGTAGGAAATGCTGCCCAGCGAAACGACCCGGCTCGCCTTGGCGCTCTCGGGGTCATTGGTAATCCCGCCTTGCACAAAACCAATATCCACGCCGCTGGAAGGGTCTTGCAGCCGGCGCAGATTTTCATCCGAGCCGGCGGACGGAATGATCTGCAAGGTGACGCCCTCCTTTGCCAGGATCGCCTGATATTTGATTGCGGTGGATTCGAAGCTGCTGCCTTTAGGCCCGCTGGTTATGCTGAGGGTCGTCGGCGGCGCGGAATGAAAAAACCAAAACACAGCCGCGAGCACTGCGACAATCGTCACCAGGCAGGCCAGCCAGGACACCCCCGCGCTGAGGCCGAACATTTCCATGAGCAGCGCCTGCACACGGTTGACTTCCGTTTTTTGTTGTTGCGCCATAATCGTCAATCGCAGGCTACAACGGCCCGCCTGATTCTACGAGAATGAATTCGCTCGCGCGCCCGCCCGCTTTTTGCTCTGATGCTCCCATGCCAAAGGCGAAACTGGCGGACATCGTGGCCCGCTGCCAAAAACTTCTTCAGCCCGATGCTTTTACGGATTGGGACGGCGCATTCAACGGGCTGCAGGTGGAGAACTCAGGCCACGTTGCGCGGATCGCCGCTTGCGTCGATGCCTCCCTGGCCACGGTCAAGCTGGCCATTGATGCCGGGGCCGATTTGATGATCGTTCATCACGGATTATTCTGGAGTCCCTCCGCGCCCTGGACAGGGAAACGGCGCGAACTGATCGGGCTGTTGGTCAACCATAATGTAGCCGTTTACAGCTCGCATCTGCCGCTGGACGCCCATCCGCGTTTGGGCAACAACGCCCAATTGTGCGCGGCCTTGGGATTCAAAAAGCTCAAGCCGTTTTTCACGGAAAAAGGCCGGCCCATAGGCTGGCAAACGCGCGCCAGCATTTCGCGGCTCGAATTGGGGGATAAGCTGGCGGCCGTCCTGGGCCGCGCGCCGCACCTGCTGCCGGGCGGCAGCGGAAGGTGCGGGCGGATTGGGGTCGTGACCGGCGGCGCGGGCAGCAGCCTGAAAATCGCGGCCCAGGAAAATGTGGATACCTTCATCACGGGGGAAGGCCCGCACTGGACTTGCGCGCTGGCGGAGGATTTGGGATTGAATGTTTTCTACGGCGGCCATTACGCGACGGAGACTTTTGGAGTCAGAGCTTTGGCCGCGGACCTCGCGAAAACGTTCGGCGTGCCGTGGACGTTTTTGGATCATCCGACCGGATTGTGAAGATCAACGGTTGAAAACATAAGACTCGCCATTCTGGAGCACATGGAAGGGCTGGCCCAGCGCGCGGCATTCTGCGGCGAACTCATCCGGCGAAGCGGTGTTGAACTCGAATAAATCGTAGTGACAGGGAATGGCAAGGCGCGCGCCGATGTCGTGTGCCAGGCGGGCTGCTTCCAGGCCGTTGAGATTTCCGGCCACGCCCCGCTCCGGGCGGTCGCCGTTGATGGGCAAAAAGGCAACGTCAATTCGAAACTTTTGCAGCGACGGAACGAGGCCGCCATGCATGATCGTGTCGCCACTGTGGTAAAACGTCCGTCCGCCCCATTCCACAATGCAGCCAAGGAACCGGCATCGCCCCTGCGGGTCGCGCTCAACGGAGTTGTGCGCGGCGGCGATGCCATGGAAGACGGCGCCGCCAGCCTCCGCGGATTGGCCGTCGTCCAACGTGACAAACCGGCCCGCCGCCGCCGCGCCGAGGCGTTCGGCCGCGAAGTCCGCGATGGCGGACGGCAGAATCAGGCGCGCTTGCGGATTGGCGGCCAGCAAAGGCAACAGCGTTTCAGCATCGAGATGATCGGTGTGCTGATGGGTGCAGGTGATGGCGTCGATGACTCCCAGCGCGCCGAGGGCCGCGGGTTCCACCACCCGTTCTGTCATGCGAACGTGCGGCTTGTCTGTATTCGAGTACTTGCGTGTGAGCGAGTCAGAGAGATAAGGATCGCATGCCAGCGCCCGGCCTTTGTCCGCGGCGAGAAACCCGCTCTGGCCCAGCCACCAAATCGCCGCGCGGCCTGTCTCCAGCACGCGGCGAACGCCGGCCAGAAACACCTCGTCTTTGGCGTGGGGCTGTCTCACGCGAGTCCCAATTCGCGGCGGACGATCTTCACTCCCTCAACCATATTCTTCAATTTCCGCGCCGCCGCCCATCGCGCGGTCTGGCTCAGGCCGCAATCCGGCGCGAAGGAGAGCCGTTCGGCGGGCGCGAATTTGAGGCAGCGCCGCACCCGCTCCGCCACATCTTGCGGTGTTTCAATGTAATAGCTTTTGACGTCAATAATACCCACCGCCACGTCCCGCCGCGCCGCGATTTCTCCCACAATCTCCAATTCCGAGAACTCGCGGCTGGCCATCTCGACGTGGATTTCATCCACCATGAATTCGAGGAATGCCGGAAACATCGGCCGGTACGTCCGGGGGCCGACGGCGCGCCCCTTGTAATTGCCAAAACAAAGATGCGTCGAGAGCCGGCATTTGCCGATGGCGGGCGCGGCCGTGCGGTTGAAAATATCAACCAGCCGTGCTGGGTCTTCCCGGTGCGCGTAACAACTCATCGACGGCTCATCGACGGTAATTTCACGGCAGCCGGCCGCCACCAAATCGGACAATTCGCGCCGCACGACTGGAATGAGCGCCTCGGCCAGGGCGAAGCGGTCGGGGTAATTTTCGTTCGGCTCCAGCCGCCCGCTTAAGGTGTAGGGGCCTGGCACGCTGGCTTTGAGCGCGGGGCCGGCCGGCGCGAGGCAGGCGAGTCGTTTGAATTCCTCAACCACGCCCAAGCCGCGCGCGCTGCCCAGCGGGCCGGCCACCCGATGCTTGCCGCGCTGATCGTGCGCGGGCGGCCCGAATCGGCGCGGCGGCGACGCTTCGAGGGATAAGCCGTCCAGATGGCCGTAAAACGAGAGGTTGAAATCGAGCCGCGTTTGTTCGCCGTCGGTAATGACGTCCAGGCCAGCCGCCGTCTGGTCGTGGATGGCGGCGATGACCGCATCGTCGCGCAACTCGGCCCGGTCGGCCTCGCCGAATTGGTCCAAATGGGCGCACGCGAATTCCAGCCAGCCGGGGAAAGGGTAGCTGCCGATGACGGTCGTGCGGAGGGGGCGTTCTTTCATATTGGCTTGGGCGCTGCCGGCGGCCCCGCGTAAAGTTTGGCCAGCCGCCGGGCGTGTTCGTCGTAAGCGGCCTCAAAAATTTCGGCCGAGCGCGCCGCGCCGATGAGGGCCGGGGCTGTCAATACCAATGGAGGATGTCCGGCGGCGGCCAGCCGGGCCGCGACTTCGGCCTTGATGGCGTTGACCAGCAAACAGCCGCCGACGGTGGATGCGGGCGCCACGGGCAGGTCCAATCCCAGCACGCGCACGAGGGCATCGCCGGCCGGAGCGCCGGTATCAAGAATGAGGTCGGCGAAGTCCGCCAGTTTTTTGCCGTCGGCCCGTTTGCTGGCGCTGGCCTCCGCGTGGGCGCGGCTGAGGATGGCCGCCACGCGCACGCCGCGTTTTTGGAATTCTTCGGCCATTTCCACCGGCACGATATTGCAACCACTGGAGGATATGACCATGGCGGAATCCTCCGGCGCGAGAGCGAAGTTGCGCAGGATGCGCTCGGCCAGTCCGCTCACATTTTCCAGGAACATCGCCTGCCGCTGCCCGTTGGCGCCGACGACCAGATTGTGGAAGGAAAGCGACAGCTCGACGATGGGGTTGAACCCGGGAAACGAGCCGTAGCGGGGCCACATCTCCTCGACCATGATGCGCGAATGGCCGGAGCCGAACACATGCACCATGCGCCCGGCCAGAATCGTCCGCGCAAACCAGTCCGCCGCCTGGCCAATGGTCTTTTCCTGCGCGGCGATGGCCTCAACCAGCGCGCGGCATTTGGTCAAGTACTCGATGGAAGGCGCGCTCATGCCAGGCCCCAGCCTCCGTCCACCGCCAGCACTTGGCCGGTGGTAAATTTGGACGCGTCGCTCATAAAATAAGCCGCCGCGCCATCCAGGTCTGACGGCTTCCCGGCCCGGCCACCGTCCAAAGGCTGCCTGGCCCGGACAGCGCGCATGATTTGCCTGTTGGAAATGGCCCGCTTGGCCATCGGCGTGTCCATGACCGCCGGCTCAATCACATTGCAACGGATGCCATCGCCGGCGTAACGGGCCGCGACTGATTTGCTCAGGCCGGCGATGGCCGCTTTGGCCGCCGCGTAGGCATGCGTGGAAAAGTATCGCGGCGAAGGAGAATCGGATAGAACGCTGCCCAGGTTGAGAATCGTGCCGCCGCCGCCTTGGCGCAAAAATTGCCAGAGGGCGGCCCGGTTGGAATACATGACAGAAGTCAGGTTCCATTCGAGGGTCTTATGCCAGCCGTCGTCGGTCATTTCGTGCAAGGGGCCGTCGCCCCAGGGGCGTCCGCTGCCGCCAGCGACGTGATAAAGCCCGTCCAAGCGCCCGAAAGCCGCGACCGCCAATTCGATGGCTTGGATGGCTGTGGCGGGGGCCGTGGCGTCCGATGCCAGAGCGCGGGCGGCGCGGCCAAGGCTTTTCCGCGCGGCCGTCACATTTTTGGGATCGCGCCCCACCACCACCACGCGAGCGCCGGCGCGGACGAAACACTGTGCCGCCGAGAAGCCCAGCCCTGTAGTGCCGCCAATGACGACGATTGATTTGCCGCTCAAATTCAGCACCTGCATCATCGGCGAACATGTTCCGCTCCGCGCCGGCAGGCAAGCGCAAAACAATCATGTTTCATAAAGCCGCGCGTTGTATAACATCCGTTCTATGCGCGCGTCAGGTCTTGGCCGTCTTTGGGGATGTGTTTTGCTCGCGCCGTTCTTCCGCGGGCAGGCTCGCCTCCAGGCTGCCGATGCCGCCCCGCATCCCGCGCCAAAATTTGCGGTTCATGGCCGCGTCATTGGGCCGGACGGCCAGCCGATGCCGAAAGTTTGGGTGGAACGCGACGGGGTGGGCATGGCGCAAGGCCGGGGCTGGGGCTGGGAACAGGAGGGCTGGCCCGGCCGCGTGCTGACCGATGCCAACGGCGAATTTATCTTCGGCCGGGACGCGCGCTTCACGGAAATCCAAACGCGAATCAACGCGCCCGGATTCGCTCCGCACATGGAATGGCTTTCTGTCACCAATATCGTGCAAACGATCAAACTCGACCCGGGAGCGGCCGTGCGCGGGCGTGTTTTGCAAGACGGCGAGCCGCTGGCCGGGGTGCGCATCGGCATCTCTGGCAAGGATCGGAGTTCCGAAATCTTTGCCGGCCATTTCGAGACGGCTGCCGGTGCCGATGGCACATTTGAGTTCGCGCACTTGCCCGCGTCCACCAGTTGGTCTCTTTATGGCATCATTCCGTCGTTCACCAACCACGCCGCGCTGGCCATCAAAACCGTCCAGACCGGGGCGGACGGCACGACCAACGAGCTGGGCGGCTTGAATGCCAAACCGGCTCTGCATCTGGCGGGAAAAATCAAAACCCGCCACGGCGGGCCGCTGCCAAGCGGAATGACGGTGCAATTGGGATATGACGATGCATGGGATTCGCAATCGGCTGGCGTCGGGAAGAACGGGGAGTTTAGGTTTGACGGCCTTTTTGCCGGGTCCCTCAGCGTGTGGGTCCAGGTGAACCATTGGCGCCTGGCCGCTGCCAATCGAAGCCGTGACATTTGGAATGTTAGCGCCCTGGCAGGCCTCCTGGAAAGGGACAAAGACGATCTGACGATCGAGATTGAGAGTGGCGATGTTGATTACAGCAGTCCCGGTTATTCCAGCGGCAATGGCCAGCTCCCTCCGCAGGACTTGCCGCGCGGCCGCCCGCTTGAGGGTGTGGAGGTGTCCGGCCTGCCTGCCATTATTCTTGACGGCCAGGTTGTGGATGATGAAACCGGAAAACTGCTCGCGCGTTTTGAAGTTACGCCCGGCTATCAGCCGCCGCGCGCGCCCACCCTGCCCAAGACGGTGATCCAGCAATTGCTCAAGCCCTTTGCCACGAAAACCGTCCCCTGGAATGAATTGCCCTTCTGGAATTACCGGGGCAAAACCGCGGTCACCAACGGCCTTTTCTCCCTGGAATATGTCGCGCTCTCAAGCAAGCCGATCTTTCGCGTCGAAGCGGACGGATATGAGCCGTATCAAAGCGAGCCGGTTGCTGCCACAACCAGGAATCTGCTCGTGCGCCTCAAGCATGGCACGGGGCCGAACGGCGCGGTCCTGCTGCCCAATGGCGAACCGGCCAGCGGCGCCACCGTCATCTATGCCGCCGGCCACGATACATTTAAGTTTGACACCGATGGCATCGGCCCCAACGGCCCTGAAGATAAAACAGGACGCATCTTTCAACGGACAGGCGCGCGGGGCGATTTTTCCTTCCAGCCCCGCACGGATGGCCGGACGATTTTCGTTTCCCATCCCGCAGGCTGGGCCGAGGAGGACGTTCGCCAAGGGGGCGATCATTTGGAACTGCGCCTCAAACCGTGGGCCAGCATCACCGGCACGCTGATCCGCAACAATGGAGCGCCCGCGCCGGGCGAAGTGGTGGCGGTGACGATGTCCATGAACGGATGGTCCCGCGGCGAGCCTTGCTTTTACTTTCAACAGACTTTTACCACCGACGCGCAAGGACGCTTCTTCTTCAGCAACATGCCTCCGCGCGATCTTTTCATCGAGCGCCGCGTTCCCTCCGGCGTGCATTCGTGGAGCGACATCGAGCAAACATCGTTCACGGCCAGCGCCGGCGTGACGAACGACCTGCGCAAAGTTACATTGGACAGCCCTCCGCCGCCGCCTCTGGGCGAGGAAATCAAACGGAAACTGGGATTGTAGAGACTAAACCCCCGAGCTGGAGCGCTCTTCTTTCAGGAGGGCGTACCAACGGACATCGCTCCATTCGTTCCCATCGAACCAGGATTTTATAAACTCGCCCTCTAGGCGCAACTTCAGTTTCTCCAGCAAAGCACGCGCGGCTTGGTCCCGGCTGGGACAGGAAACGGTGACGCGGTGCGCGCAAAGGCCGTCGAAGGCGAAGTCAATCATCGCGCGCGCGGCCTCGAAACCGAAGCCTTGGCGGCGGCGCGCGGGAGTGATCGCGAGCTTGAAGCCGGCGTTGCTGTGGGCAGGCTCCGTAAAATAAATTAACAGGTAGCCGGCCAGTTCATGTGTCTCTGCCACCTCGATTGCAAGGAAAGCGCCCGCCTCGCCTCGCGTGAACGCGGCCCCACGCTGCACCTCGATGAATTCGTCCACGTTTGCTTCGGTCACGGGCAGGCCGCCCATGTCGTCCTCGCGGGCTAGATTGATAAGCCGGTTGGTGTCTTCAGATTGGAACCGGCGAATGATCAGCCGCGGCGTCCTCATGGGCAGCGGCACCTTGCCGGCCGTTTCGGCGCCCGGTTCCGGCACGACTATCATTTCGCCGCAAGAGGCGCATTCCTGCAGCGTGCGCGCGACAGCGGAGGGAAAGGAGTTGACCTCGCCGCAGTACGGGCACGCGAAGTCGAAAAAGGAATCCTCGGGCGGATTCTCGCTCAATGGCTCGCTCATGTTGTGGTGTGTGTTTTGTGCGTGTATTAGTTCCCGACGCCCAGTTTGGCCTCGTCTTTCTTTGGCTCAACCGTCCTGGCCTTTGAGGGCAGATACGGTTTGCGGAAGGCGTCGTCGAATGTGTAACCGCCTTTGAAATCTTCCCGGCTGTCGGCCTCGGTCTTGCTGACGACCTGATGCGCGATCATGTTGAAAACGATGTCGCCAAAATCTTCGCAAGAATGAATGTTCCACTCATTAAGCATGGTGGGAACCATCGGGCCGAAGGACTTGAGGGCGTAGAGGCGGATGCCTTCGAGCCATTCCTTGCCGCCGACGTGCATTTGGCCCGGCTTGGTGCGGCCCAGGGCGCGCTGGGTATGGTGAAGAGCCTCTTGCACAAAGACATAGGCGTCGGAGGGAAAACGAGGGTCCTCCGCCACTATTTTTCGTATCTCATCTTCTGGATTCACGGGTCGCATTATTTTTGCTTCCAAATTGCCGGGGCGGACGGATGAGCCGTTCGATAAACTTTCACGGCCCAGCCCGCCAGCACGAGCGCAATTGTAAGACAAAGCACAAACTGTTCCTCTCTTGTCAGGTATTTCACTGCCCCACTATATATAATCTTCGCCGGATTTCAAAAATAGAAATCAGACGACGATATTCACAAGTCTTTTCGGCACAACCACAATCTTCTTAACCTGATTGCCGCCTATGAATTGTTGCACCTTCTCTGAAGCAAGGGCCGCCGCCTGGATTTCCTCCGGGGACACCCCAGCCGCCACCACGATCTTGTCGCGCAACTTGCCATTGACCTGCACCGGGATTTCGACCTTGTCTTCTGCCAACACGGCCGGATCGAACCGGGGCCACGGCTCCCAGGCGAGAGTCGGCGCATCCGAGATTTTGGCGCGCAGTTCCTCAGCCAGATGCGGCGCGAACGGCTGCAGCAGTTTGAGAAAATCCGACATGACCCCCGCTGGCCGGGTTTCCCACGCGATGGCGTCGTTGACAAAAATCATCAGGGCGGAAATGGCGGTGTTGAAACGGAAGCCATCCATGTCCTCAGTCACTTTCTTGATGCACGCGTGAAGCGTTTTCAATTGCGCGGGTGTGGCTGGAACGTCCTTAATGACCGCGCTTACTTTGATATCTGCCAGGGCGGCCGGATTTTCCGCGCCCCCGGCGGCTTGCGATTGCTCGAATTTCGTTTCGCTCTCCTCGTCGATGAATAAGCGCCAGACCCGGCCCAAAAACCGATAGACCCCTTCCACGCCTTTGGTGCTCCACGGTTTGACCATTTCCAGCGGCCCCATGAACATTTCGTAAAGCCGAAAAGCGTCTGCGCCGTACTCGCCCAGGATGTCATCCGGGTTGACCACGTTGCCGCGCGCCTTGGACATTTTTTGCCCGTCATCGCCCAGAATGATGCCCTGATTGATCAATTTGAAAAATGGTTCCGGGGTGGAGACGCAGCCCAAATCGTAAAGGACGTTGTGCCAAAAACGGGAGTAGAGCAGGTGCAATACGGCGTGCTCTGTGCCTCCGACATACAAGTCAACGCCGGGCCGCGTACTTTGCCCCGAAGGCTCCGTGCCCATCCAATACTTTTCCGCGGCAGGCCCGCAGAATTCGTGGTCGTTGCGGGCGTCGGTGAAGCGCAGGTAATACCAGCAGCTTCCGGCCCACTGCGGCATGGTATTGGTTTCGCGCCTGGCCCCGCCCGGCAATTCGACCCACTCGACGGCCCGCGCCAGGGGCGGCTCGCCGGTGGAGGTCGGTTTGAAATCGGTCAACGGCGGCGGCTGCAACGGCAGGGCGGATTCCGGCAAGGGCTGATGGCGGAATTGCCCGTCCGGCCCCGGCTGCCACACGATTGGGAACGGCTCCCCCCAATAGCGCTGCCTGCTGAAAAGCCAGTCGCGCAATTTGTAATTAACCGTCTTGCGGCCCAGTCCTTTTTCTTCCAGCCATGCGGTTATTTTCTTCTTCGCTTCGGGCGTTGGGAGGCCGGTCAGGAAGTCGGAATCGGCGCTCACGCCGTCGCCGAGAAAGCCGATGGATTCATCGCCCGCCGGGGCCTGCACGACCACGCGCACAGGGAGATCGAATTGGCGCGCGAACTCCAAATCGCGCGTGTCATGGCCCGGCACCGCCATGATCGCGCCTGTTCCGTAAGTGGCCAGGACGTAATCGGCGATCCAAATCGGTATTTTCTCATTATTGACAGGATTGATCGCGAACGCGCCGGTGAAAACGCCTGTTTTGTCATGCGCCAGTTCCGTCCGTTCCAGATCGCTCTTGCGGGAAACCTCCGCTTTGTAGGCCACGATGGCAGCGTGCTGCTCCGGGGTCGTAATAGACTCGACCAAGGCGTGTTCGGGCGCCAGGACCATGTAAGTGGCGCCGAACAGTGTGTCCGGCCGCGTTGTGAAAACGGTGATCGCCTGCCCGCCGCCGGCCAGGGAGAATTGCACCTCCGCCCCTTCGCTGCGGCCAATCCAATTGCGCTGCATTTCCTTGAGCGACTCGCTCCAGTCGATCTTTTCCAATCCGGCCAGCAGGCGCTCGGCGTAGGCGGTGATGCGCAGCATCCATTGCCGCATCGGCCGGCGCGTGACGGGGAAGCCGCCAACCTCGCTTTTGCCATCGATGACTTCTTCGTTGGCCAGCACGGTCCCCAATTCCTCGCACCACCAAACCGGCGCGTGGCTGACATAAGCCAGGCGTTTGCTGTCGCGGAAAGCATCGGCGTTTTCGGCGGGGCAAGGGAGCGTTTCGATTGGTTCAGCGTTGCCCGAAGCCGGATTGAACCAGGAATTGTAAAGCTTGAGGAAAATCCATTGCGTCCATTTGAAATAACGCGGGTCGGTTGTGTCGATCTCTCGGCTCCAATCGTAACTGAAACCGAGGGATTTGATCTGCCGCCGGAATACCGTGATGTTGGCCTCTGTCGTTTTGCGCGGATGCTGCCCGGTGCGAATGGCATACTGCTCGGCCGGCAAGCCAAAGGCGTCCCAGCCCATCGGATGCAAAACGTTGCGCCCAAGGGCGCGGTGATAACGCGCAAGGATATCGGTCGCGGTGTAACCCTCCGGATGGCCCACGTGCAGGCCCGCGCCGGATGGGTACGGAAACATATCCAGAATATAGTATTTGGGCGGAAGCCGATCCGCGGGGACCGCGCCGCTCAGGCCGTGCCGCCGGGCAAACGGGTGATTCGCCGGGATGACATCACCGGGGTTCCAGGCGCGGAAAACGGCCTCGGTTTCCCAGTAACGCTGCCACTTTGGTTCGATGAGATGAAACGGATATTGCCGCCGCATTAGGAAGGTTATTTCTCCTGCGGGATGACCCCTTTGGCGATGAGTTTGCGCAATTTTGGCCCGATGACAAACGCGCAGTAACCTTCATTGGAATGGAGGTTGTAGTAATTCTGGTGGTGTTCCTCCGCCGAATAAAACGCTTTCAGCGGAACAATTTCCGTGACGATTGGCTTGGAAAAATGCGAAGCGGCCTCGGCCTTGGATTTTTCCGCCGCCTCCTTTTGCGCGGTGTCAGTGTAAAGAATAATGGAGCGGTACTGGGTGCCGACGTCGTTGCCCTGGCGGTTGAGCGTGGTCGGGTCGTGCGCTTCGAAAAAAATCTCCAGCAATTTGTTGTAGGAAATGACCGCCGGGTCGAACTTGAGCTGAATGACCTCGGCATGGCCGGTCGTGCCGGTGCAAACGTCCTCGTAACTGGGACTGGCCGTCGTGCCGCCGGCGAAACCGGAGGTGACCGACTTGACGCCGGGGATGCGCTGGAAAACGGCCTCGGCGCACCAGAAGCAGCCCCCGCCGAACGTGGCGGTTTCGATTTTGGGCGGAGCCGCGGCCGGGTCAGGTTGAGCATTCATAATGGGAGCAAGGAAAAAGCAGCCCAGCAGCAACGCCGCCGCCTGCAGCAGCCAGCGCCGCGCGCCAGGCGCAACGTGGAAAAAAGAATTTTTCATACAACCACCCACAGAATCACCCAGCGCGGACGATTATTCAAGACGCTAATTTGGTTTCGGCACGCGCACTGGGAATGGCGGGCGCTTGACCTGGGGCGGCGGTTGCGCGGCCAGTTGCGACTTGGCGAGTTCAATCGCTTTTTCAAGCTGCGGATCGTGCCCGGCGATGACGTCCGCGGGTGTCTGTTCCACGTCCACGTCTGGCGGCACGCCTTCGTTCTCGACCGCCCATCCGGCGTCCGGCGTCCAAATGCCGATGTTCGGCGCGGTTACGGAACCGCCATCCATGAGCGGAGGAAAACCGAGAATTCCCACCAGGCCGCCCCATGTTCGCTTGCCGACGAGCGTGCCGATGGCAAATTTCCTGAACATCCATGGCAGCAGGTCGCCGCCGGAGCCGGCCGTCTCGTCAATCAGCATTATTTTTGGGCCTTGGATGGAGGCCTGCGGCGCTTTGGCGTCCGCGCCGTAGCGCATGGCCCAGTAACTGATGAAAGGCCGCCGCAGTATGTCCAGGTAATAATCGGCAATCTGCCCGCCGCCGTTGAAGCGCTCATCCACGATGATCGCCTGGCGGTCGGACTGAGGGAAAAAATAGCGCTTGAAGTATTCGTGGCCCAGTTCCGCCGTGTTGGGAACATAGACATAGGCCACTTTGCCGCCGGTGGCTTCCGTCACTTTTTTCAAGTTGCCCTCGATCCAATCCCGGTTGCGCAGTGCCTGCTCATCCTTGATCGGCACGACTTTGACCGTGCGCGAGCCGCTCATGGCCGCGTTCGGCCCCACCGTCAATTCTACGATCCGCCCCGCCGTCCGCTCAAACCGGCTGTAAAGATTCTCCGGCGGCCTCAGTTCCTTGCCATTGACGGCCAGCAGATATTCGCCCGCCTTCACATCGACACCAGGTTCCGTCAGCGGCGACTTCAAGTCCGGGTTCCAATTCAATCCGCCGAAGACTTTGGCAAAGCGATACCGATTGTTCTCAATTTTGTAGTCGGCCCCCAGCAACCCGCCGGGGATGATGTCAGGTTCGTCCGGAAAATCTCCTCCGCCCAGGAACGAATGGCCCACGACCAGTTCGCTGCACATCCACTGCATGACCCGGTTCAAGTCCTGGCGGTCCGCTAAGTCGGGCAGAAAAGCCTCGTATTTGGACTGGATCGCCTTCCAATCCGCCCCGTGCATGGCGGGGTCGTAAAAATAATCCCGATTGATGCGCCATGCGTCGAGGAACATCTCCTTCCATTCCGCCCGCGGGTCGATCTTCACCTCCACCTTGTCCACCGCCAGCTTGTTTTTGGAAAGATCAAGCTTGTCGCCCAATTCGCAAATCGACCACTCCTCCTTCACGTTCATCAGCGCTTGCTTGCCATCGGCTGAAATCAGATAGTGGTCCACTTTGTCAAGAATCGTGCTGGCCTTGCGTTTCTCCAAGTCGAAATGTTCCAAAGTGCAGGTCGGTTCGTTGGGATTGGACGCGGCGTCCATTTTGAGATAATAGACCTGGCCAGTCTTGGCGACTTGCAGGGCGCCATACTGGGCGGCGGGCACTGGCAACGCTTGGATTCGATCAGCGAAGCCGTCCATATCAATGACCGTGAGAGCATTCGTCTTGGTGTCTTCGCTCTCCTTCTTGTCATCCTTGGTTTTTTTCTCCGAATCCGCCGCCGGTTTTTCTTCATCGCTCTCCGGAGCCAATGGAGAAGGAACATTCTTCGGCAGCACCGCCATATAGATGCCTTGGGAGATCTTCACGTCCTCGCCCCACATCGAAAACCAGTCGTTTTGCGGCCCGGCGTCTGTGGACGCGAAAAAGTAGAGATACTTCCCGCTCGGATCAAACACAGGACTGCTGACATCGCTCAACCCATCCGTGACCTCGAAAGCGCGCTTTTTATCTAGCGAATAAAGGGCCAGCCGGTGCGTGTAGGTGGGCGAATTTTGGGTGTAGGCCAGCCATTTGGAATCGGGCGACCAAGCGGTATCCAAATCATTTCGCGGCGCGTAAAGGGCCTGGGCGGCCGCCTTCTCCGCCTGGCCCGACGCCACATCGAGAATAAAGAGCGCGCGGGCGTTGTCGGTGAAACTGATCTTGCGGCTGTCGGGCGACCAATGCGGGTCCTCGTAAAAGCCCGCGCCATGCAGCGCGATCTTGCGAGTCTCGCCATGCCCGTCCTGGGGCGCGATATGCAGCGCGTATTCGCCCGACTCATCGGAGAACCACGAGATCCATTTGCCGTCCGGCGACCACGCGGGCCAGCAGTCATTGGCCGCTGGCGACAAGCTCAAGTTGCGGTCGTCGCCTTTTTCCTTGGGAACCGTGATGATTTCGCCCCTGAATTCGAAAACGGCCCGCGCGCCCGTCGGCGACACCCAGGCATGGCGAATCCATTTCGCGCCATTGGCAAAACGAGGGCGCGTCTCCGTCAGGTCAGTTGCGATGCCAATCTTGAGCCGCTCGGCGTGGCGGGCTTTCACATCGTACAAGAAAATGTAGCCGGCTTGTTCATAAATGATGCGCCCAGCTCCGCCGCCGAGGGACAAAATCGGGAAATCCTTGTGTTCGGTCAATTGGCTGATTTCCTTCGTGGATGGATCAAAGGAGAAAAGATTGAATTCTCCGTTCCTATCCGAGCGGAAATAAATTTTGCCGTCCATCCAGACCGGATCGGCGTCGTTGCATCTCCCGGCCGGCTGCGGGACGTGTTCGATCGAATTGTCCTTCGTATTGAAAATGATCAACTCCGAAACCGCCCCGCCGCGATAATGTTTCCACTGCTTGAACCTCTCCGACAGCGGGCAATACACGATCTTCGTGCCGTCAGGCGAATAGGACGCCTTCCACGCGTGCGGAATCGGCAGCCGGCTTGGCTCGCCGCCGTCGCGCGGCACCGTGAACAATTGCACATACCTGCGTGTATAAGATTGGGCTGGTGACGAATACAAGACCGACCCGCCGTCCTGCGTAAAACCGAGCGCAATGTCATCCATCGGATGCCAGGTGAGCCGCTTGGGTTCGCCGCCGTCGGAAGATACAACGTAAACATCGGTATTGCCGTCATACTGCCCAGAAAACGCGATCCATTTGCCATCAGGCGAGAAATGCGGGCCGGATTGGATTCCCGGATGCGAAGTCAGCCGGCGCACACCGCTTCCATCGAGATTCGCCACCCAAAGATCGTTCGCGTAAGCAAAGGCAATGTGGTCCTGGCTCACCGCCGGATCGGACAGCATCCGCGTATCGTGAATGTCGATGCCCGACGCCCTCAGCCCGGACACCAGGCAAAAAATGAAAAAAGCCGCGCGAGAAACCCGGACAGAAAGGTTCTTATATTCCGCCATAATGTTCTGAAAACGACACTGGCGCGGCAGGAGCTGGTTGTCAACTTCATTACCCGCTGTTAGCAAAGGCTGGCTTCCCTGTTCCCGCCGGCGGGCAGAGCGTGTGATTGATCTCGAATGAAAATCGAGTTCCACCCCAATTCTTTATGGATGGTTGGGCCAGATTCAGGCAGTTTGGCGGCATGGATAGTCTGACCAATGCTCAAATACGTGATTTCAAAGCCCAGGCTCAACGGCTCAAAGCGACGCTGAAAGTCGGCAAGGAGGGTCTGAGTCCGAAGTTCCTGGCTGCGCTGGATGAAGCGCTCAAACACCAGGAACTGGTCAAGGTGAAGTTTGACGAGTTCAAGGAGCAAAAGAAAGAACTCGCCCCACAGCTCGCAGAAAGGTCCGGCAGCCGCCTCATCACCAGGGTCGGCAATGTCGTTGTGCTCTATCGGCCAAGGCCATTGGAGCCGCAGCCCGTGCAACCGTTTCGATGAATGCGCGAGCGATGATGGAAACTAGCCAAGAGCTTTGTTTCATCGTTGTAATTTCACCCACACAAAGCCTCGAGCTTGGTCATAAGCATCTCAATCGACCCGCTATTATCGAGAGTGTGATCGGCCAGCGCGATTACCTTGTCCACTTCCTGAGCGCCCGATGCGGCAGAGCGTTCATGATTTTCAATCATTCGAAACTGTTCGAAGGAAATATTGTCCCCCGGTCGATTGCGTTTCGTTGCTCGGCCGTAACGTAATTCGAGAGGCGCATCAACAGCGATGAGGAGGAAATCTGGCCCGAATTGCTGGCGAAGAAGATCGACCTCCGCGGAGCCGCGAATGCCGGAAATAATGGCGTTTCCGGAAATCATGCTGATGGCGAGTTTGGCCAAATAGCCCGCGCCCCGCGCCTTCTTGGCATCAGCAGCAAAAATACTCATGCTGGCCCTGTCAACAGGCAAACCCTGTTTGCGCATCTCCCGCCTCAACGCGTCACCGAGGGAGATGTGCATGAACCCTTTGGAAACGAAGAACTCAGCCGCCGTATCTTTGCCTGATGCAGGTTGCCCGCACACACCGATAATCTTCATCACATTGTAAATACCCCATTCGGCGCCAGGCCTCAAGAGTCCAGAAAAATGCGCCGCTCCGCTGGCCATTGGAGTGGTTCGAGACGCAAGTGCAGGCGGACGTGCGGCGCATTCTCTGGAATGCCGAAGTTTTCCTGAATCCTTCAAAAACCTCCAAAACCGCATTGCCCTTGCGCGGCCGTTCCATCAATATTCGTCAATGTTAGCAAGGGTTTTTTCCGCCGCCGTCAATGGCGTCGAAGCTTTTTCAGTTGAAGTGGAGGTGAATGCCGGTTGGGGGGACTCGGTCGTCGTCATTGTCGGATTGCCGGATGCCGCCGTGAAGGAATCAAAGGACCGCGTCACCACGGCCATGAGCAATTCCGGCTTTCAGTTGCCTATGGGCCGCACGACCATCAATCTCGCGCCGGCCGACGTCCGCAAGGAAGGCCCCAGCTTCGATCTCCCCATCGCCATCGGCATGCTCGCCGCCAGCGACCAGCTCGAATCGGACAAGCTCGACACCTTTATGATGGTGGGCGAACTGGCGTTGACGGGGGCGATTCGTCCCGTCAAGGGCGTGCTGCCGGTAGCTTGGCGCGCCCGGGCCGATGGCAAGGCCGGGCTGCTCGTCGCGCCGGAAAACGCCGCCGAAGCCGCGGTCGTCAGCGGCCTGACCGTCATCGCCGTCGAGAATTTGCGCGAAGCCGCCGGTTATCTCCAGGGCGAGATTTCCCTCACGCCCACTCAGGTTGATTTGAACCACATCTTCGACCAGTCGTACAGCGATGAGAACGACATGGCGGAAGTCAAAGGGCAGGAATCTGTCAAGCGGGCGCTGGAAGTCGCCGCCGCAGGCGGCCATAACGTTTTGCTGATCGGCCCTCCGGGCACGGGAAAATCGATGCTGGCCAAGCGGCTGACCACGATCCTGCCGCCGCTGACACTGGAGGAAGCCCTTGAAACGACCAAAATCCACAGCGTCCTCGGGCTGCTCAAGCCGGGGCAGGCGCTGGTGACACGCCGCCCGTTTCGATGCCCGCATCACACGGCCAGCGACGCCGGTTTGTTGGGCGGCAATTCCAATCCTACGCCCGGAGAAATCTCGCTGGCGCACCACGGCGTTTTGTTTCTTGATGAGTTGCCCGAATTCAAACGCGGAGTCCTGGAGACGATGCGCCAGCCGCTGGAGGAAGGGCACGTCATCATTTCACGCGCGGCCGGCACGATGATTTTTCCGGCGGAATTCATGCTGGTGGCCGCCATGAATCCGACGCCGGATGGAAAAATGCCGGCCGAATCCCGCAGTTCGCCGCGCGATATTCAAAAGTATTTGGGCCGCATTTCCGGCCCGTTGCTGGACCGAATCGATATCCACGTCGAAGTGCCGCCGGTGGAGTTTCGCGAAATCAGCAGCGAACGATCCGGGGAGGACTCCGCCGCCATCCGGGAACGCGTGATCGCGGCCCGCAAACGCCAGCAGGAACGATTCGCCAAAAAGCGTTCCATCACCTGCAACGCGCGAATGGGGCCGCGCCAGTTGAAAAGCTATTGCGCGCTCGACGAGTTCACCAAGGAACTGCTCCGCATGGCCATGTCCGATCTCAATTTGAGCGCGCGCGCTTACGACCGCATCCTGAAAGTGGCGCGCACCATCGCCGATTTGGCCTGCGCGGAAAATATCGGCGCCGACCACATTTCCGAAGCCATTCAGTACCGGTCCTTGGACCGCCAATTGTGGACGTAAGCCCGCCACTCTCGTTCCAAGTGATCGGAATGATCTCCATCATATCGCTTTGGTGCGCGATCTGAATGCGTCTTCTCATGCCATTAGATTAAACAACGGCGCCGCCGCAAGACAACGGCGCCCAGGATAAATCGATGTGACAATCGTGTGCCTGCCTGCGGCAACACGCCAGAGACGGCCGAGGCATCGCCGGATTGACAGTTATCGCGTGGCATCCTATTCTTTGCGCAGTCTGGCTGGCGCGTTCGTCTATCAGTTAGGACACGGCCCTCTCAAGGCTGAAAGACGGGTGCGATTCCCGTACGCGCTACCAACTTAACGAACTGGCTAATTTTGAACATTTCACGGAGAGACTTTAAGTGCTGAAAGCGGGAATCGTCGGCTTGCCCAATGTGGGCAAGAGCACCCTTTTTAATGCTTTGACGCGCACCCGCAAGGCCGCCGCGGCAAACTACCCCTTTTGCACCATTGACCCCAATGTCGGCATCGTGACTGTGCCGGATTCGCGCCTGGCGATTCTGGCGGGCATCGCCAAGACCAGCGTCATTATCCCGGGGGCGATTGAGTTTGTCGATATTGCCGGGTTGGTCAAGGGCGCCTCGCAGGGGGAGGGGTTGGGCAACAAGTTTCTGAGCCATGTCCGGGAGGTCGATGCCATTGTCCAAGTGGTGCGATGTTTCGAGAACGCCGATATTCACCATGTCGCCGGAAGTATCGACCCGGTGCGGGACATTGAAACCGTCTTTACCGAACTGCTCTTGGCAGATTTGGATGCGGTGCGCAAACGGCTGGAGAAAAGCGCCAAAGATGTCAAAAGGGGCGAGAAAACGGCTGTCACGGAAGCGGAAGTCCTGCAAAAGTTCGAGAAGCACTTGGATTCGGGCAAATTGGGAGTAACGCTGGAATTGACCCCGGAGGAAAGGGTCATAGCCAAATCCTTCTTCCTGCTGACCGACAAACCGACCATTTTCGCCGCTAACGTTAAAGAAGAAGACTTGGCCAGCGCCGCGACAAATCCTTTTGTGAGCAAGGTTCGGGATTACGCCCAAACTCACCATGCCTGCGAGACGGTGGTCATTTCCGCGCAGATCGAAAGCGATCTGGTTGACCTTTCGCCCGAAGAGGCGGCGGCCTTTTTGAAGGAGTTGGGTGTGGAAGAGTCCGGCGTCGGTTCCTTGATCCGCAGTACATATCATCTGCTGGGGTTGCGGACCTATTTCACGGCCGGCGAAAAGGAGGTCCGGGCTTGGACCATCCATGCCGGCGACACGGCGCCTGAAGCCGCCGGAGTCATCCATAGCGACTTTCAAAGAGGTTTCATCAAAGCCGAAACGGTGGCGTATGACGATTTGGTGCGGTGCGGGTCTGTGGCGGTCGCGCGTGAGCGCGGCCTATATAGAATGGAGGGCAAGGAATACAAAGTCGCGGACGGGGACGTCATGATGTTCAGATTTAACGCCTAAAGCGCGTAAATCACGCAAATTTCGCGTGTTTTTTCCACGCTTTTTGCGTGAAAAATTCACGCAGATGGGAGTTGCAGGGGCAAAATAAGGGGTAAAGTGGCTAAAATGCCGGGGATTCGCACATTTGCGAGAAGTGGCACTGTCCTTGCTAAAGAAAGTGCAAATGGAGCAACACAGAGAACAATTTTAGCTTGTCCGGTGGTTGCTTTAACGCAAATTAAACAACTAAGTAATATGAAACAATTACGGAATAGAAAAATCGGAGCCTTCACTCTAATTGAGTTGTTGGTCGTCATCGCGATCATAGCCATTCTGGCTAGCATGCTTTTGCCCGCCTTGGCGCGCGCCAAGCAAAAAGCCCAGCGCATTTCATGCATTAACAATCTGAAACAGATCGGCACTGCCTACCGCATCTGGTCCAACGACAACGGCGACCGTTTTCCGGCCACCCAGACGGTCGCTTTGGGCGGCTGGAACGAATATCTGAGCGGTTCCTTCACTACTGCTGGGGAGTACGTTTACTATAACTATTGCCTCATGCAGAACGAAATGGGCCAGTCCCCCAAAGTGGTTGTTTGTCCTTCTGACGACCGCTATGCCGGCTCCAACTTCTATTGCACCACCCTGACTGGAATCGCGACCTTGACCGGCGTGGCCCCTGCCAACATGGCGACCACCGGCACGTTCAATAACGCCAACCTTTCCTACTGGGTCGGCGCGGGCGCGAGCGACACCTATCCGCAATCCCTTCTGGGTGGCGATCGCAACCTCGGTTGCGTTGGTGGCAATGTTGCGACTCCTGGCTCGTCCCAGGACGGCAACTATGGCCTGTCTCCCGGAATCGGCAGCGCTGGCGCGGCTGCCAATGGTGGAATGGGTTGCGATGCCGTTGTGAATACAAACGGCACTCTCGCCAATGCCACTCCTGCGACCCCGGCCCTCCCGGCCAACACAGCCGGCAGCCCGTTGGGTTGGTCGGCGAAGTTGCACTCCGCTGGAAATATCGCTGGCGCGGGCAACGTTCTCCTTGGTGATGGCAGCGCTCAGCAAGTGACATCCGGCAGCCTTCGCGTTAACTGGTTGAAGAACGGGGAAGACGGCGGGAATTTCGACACTGCTCAGGCCGCCTACAATGCCCCCATCGGCGATGTTCGCCTGATTTTCCCATAAGCGGGTTCGCTCGCAGTTAGTCTTTACACAAAAGGCGCCCGCAAGGGCGCCTTTTTTTATTCCACGCACGCCGCCGTCTGCCGGATGATCCCCTCCAGCGTCGTCGTCGGTTGAAAGCCTGTGAACCGTGCCAGCTTGGCCACGACAGGTTTGCGCCGCAACATATCTTGAAATCCCGGCGGGCAAGCTTTCTCGTATGGAACGAACTCGATGGCTGAGGGTGATTGCAGATGCGCAATGACCATTTCCGCCAGCCGCCCAATGGGAATTTCCTCAGTCGATCCGACATTGAAAATGTTTCCCCGCGCGGCGGGACAGTTCTGCAATCGCACCAGTGCCTCGACCGTGTCCTGCACGGCGCAAAAGCAGCGCGTCTGGCGGCCATCCCCGAAAACGCGCAGCGGCTGGCCGCTTCGTGCCGCCTGAATAAACCGCGGCAGCACCATGCCGTACTGGCCGGTCTGCCGGGGCCCGACCGTGTTGAAAAGCCGCGCGATCACCACCGGGGTGTTGCGTTCCTTGGCGTAAGCGAGGGCCAGAAATTCATCCATGAGTTTGGAGCAGGCGTAGCTCCACCGGCTCAAGTGCGGCGGCCCAATCAGCAGATCGTCCTCCTCGGAAAATGCTTCCTGCTGGCTCTTGCCGTAAACTTCGGAGGTCGATGTCAACAACATCGGTGTCCCAGCCGCGCTGGCCGCTTCCAGGATCGCCTCCGTTTCGCGCAAGTTGGTTTGGATTGTCCGCAAGCCGGAAGTCATCACCAGTTCGACACCTACCGCCGCTGCCAGATGGTAAACGCAGGCCGATTGGGCCACAATTTCCCGCATCTTGGCGCACTGGGAAACGGTCGAAATCAGGACTTTCAATTTCGGATGCGGCTGCACGGCGGCGAGGTTCCGCAGCCGGCCCGTGGAAAGATCATCAATGACGGTAACCTCGTGGCCGTCCGCGAGCAGGCGCTCCACCAAATGAGACCCGATAAAACCCGCCCCGCCGGTCACGAGGATGCTCGATGATTCTTTCACAGCGGGCCAGTTTGCGGGAGAGCCGCGCCATCCGCAACCAAACAGAAATGCGTGTGTTTATTACTTGACGGCGCCGTTGGCCAAAGGCAATTCGTGAACAAATTGTCATACTATAACCCGCCTTTCGCCTCGTTCACACCGCGCCGGAAAGGAATGCAGTTATATGAAACATAAACTCAAGGACAGCGGCGGTTTCACGCTGGTCGAAATCATGATCGTGGTGGCCATCATCGGGCTTCTGGCGGCCATCGCGATTCCAAACTTCGTCACCTCGCGGGAAAAGGCGCAGGCCACCTCATGCATCAATAACCTTCGTTGTATTGACAACGCCAAGCAGCAATGGGCGTTCGAGCAGCGCGCGCTGGACAGCAGCACGCCGCAAGGAAGCGATCTCCAGCCTTACCTGGGCCGCACGGCCGGCGGCAGTTTGCCATCGTGCCCGGTGGATGGCGCGCAGACATTTGAGACGAGCTACGCGCCGCAAAACATTGGAACCAAGCCAGTGTGCTTGATCATCGCTTCAACGCACATTTTGCCGTAGGCGCAATTCAAACCGGCCTCTGGCGTCCTTGGCGCCGCCAGGGGTTCGGGTCACGCATGGCGGCGGAAAACGGCCGCGTAGGCGCCATCGACCGCGTCGATAAACGGGAGCAGGCGTCGCTCCCTTTCCAATTGGAAATCAGGATGCTTGCCCAGGAATTCCCGCGCCACGCCCTCATTTTCCTCCGGTTCCAAACTGCATGTGCTGTAAACAAGGAGGCCGCCCGCCTTCAATTCCGTCGCGGCCCGCGCCATCAACGCCAACTGCCCCTGGCTCAATCGTGCAATCTCCGACGGCTGAACCCGCCAGCGCGCATCGACACGCCGCCGCAGGACGCCCGTATTCGAGCAAGGTGCGTCAACTAAAATTCGGTCGAACACGCCCCGCCCTCCCGGAATTTCAACGCACGTCGCGCCAAGGCGGCGGCAGTTTTCTTCCAGGCGCTCAATCCGTCCCGGTTGCGCGTCACGCGCCGCGACGCGCCCGCGATTCTCCATCATTTGCGCCAGATGAGTCGCCTTGCCGCCCGGCGCCGCGCACAAGTCGAGAATGGTTTCGCCCGGCTGCGGCGCGAGCAACCGCCCCGCCAGGAGCGTGCTGGGGTCTTGCACGTAAAACCAGCCATCCTGGAAACTTCCCATCGAGGCCAGCGGCGGATGCTCGCGAAGCTCGAAAACCGGAAGCGGCGCGGCCCATTCGTACGAACGCTCCTCAAACTGCACGCCCTCCGCGCGCCATCTTGCGGCCAGTTGCGCGGGGTCCGCTTTCAAAGTATTCGGCCTGGCCCAAGTAGGCGGAGGCCGGTTGTTCCAAGCCAGCAATTGCGCTGTTTGAGCATTGCCCCAGCGAGCCTGCCAGCGCTCGACCAGCCACCCGGGATGTGAATAGCCGGCTGCCGGGTCGGACTCCTTCAAGGCTTCCAGCAAGGAGCGCGTTTGTTCGCGTTCCCGGATGTATCCGCGCAGGAGGGCATTGACAAACCCGGCTTTCGGGCCGAAGCCGAGGTGCTTGGCCAGTTCAACCGTTTCATGGACGGTGGCGTGGTCCGGGATGCGTTCCAGCCAGAAAAGCTGGTAAAGTCCCAAATAGAGCAGGGCCTGCAATGAGGCGTTTTGCGTGCGGCCGCCGGTTTTGCGCGCAATCAGCCATTCCAAAGCGCGTTGCCATCGTACCGTGCCGTAAACCAATTCCTGGCATAACGCCCTGTCGGGAGGCGAAAGTGCGTCCGTTGCCAGGGCGCGCTCCAGCAGTTTTTCCACGTAATCCGAAGAGCGGCTCCGCTGCCGCAGGACCTGCATGGCAATTTCTCTTGGTTTTTTACCAGTCACAGTCTAATAATGAAGGGAAGGCAGAAGGACGCGAGAATATTGATGAAAGAAGAATTTGAAAAACTTGCGGCGGCTGGGAAGCTGTCGCGCCAACAAGTCGAGGCTTTGGCCACATTGACGGAGAGCGGCTATTGCTATCATCGCAGTTGGGGTTTCGGGAAAATTGCATCCATGGACCCCGTTTTTGGACGTTGTGTCATTGACTTTCAGGGGAAGCCGAGCCATGCCATGGACCTCGTTTTCGCCGCGGAATCACTCAAGCCGATTTCCGCCGACCACATTTACGCGCGCAAAGTGTCCGGCCTGGAATCCTTGCGCCAGATGGCCGCGCTTCATCATCTCGATTTGATCAAATTGGTCCTGCAGAGTTTCGGCAATCGCGCCACCCTGGATCAAATCCACCATGTGCTCGTGCCCGACGTCATCAAGGACGACTGGAAAAAATGGTGGGAAGCCGCCAAGCGTGAATTGAAGAAAGACGGCCATTTCCAGGTGCCAGCCAAGAAATCCGACCCGATTATTTACCAGGCCAAGGAAATCTCCCTGCAAAACCGGCTCATGAGCGAATTTCGCGCCGCCAAGGGCCTCAAGGCCCGCACCACCGTCGCCCACGAAATCCTCAAAAGCTATTCCGATTTGAGCGACGGCCCCGGCACCGCCAAGGAAGTCAACGCGACCTTGAACGGAGAAATCACGACCCATCAACGCACTCAGCCGGCCATCGCGCTGGAAGCCATTTTCGTCCGCGACGAATTCCGTCATTACGCTGGCGGCGAGCCGGCCGAGGGGGAAGTCTCCGCCGCCCTGATCTGGCAGCAGGAAATTGGCAGGGTGGGACCCACCCTCGAACAAATGCCAGCCGCCAAGCACCGGCGCGCCTTGCAATCCTTCAAGGAAAACACCCCGGAGCGCTGGGGCGACGCCCTTCTCTCCGCCCTCAATCACGTTTCCGCCAAGCTGGCTGCGGAAGTGACCCACGCGGTCATCGCCGGCGGCAAGGCCGACGCCCTCAAGGAATTGCTCGCCCGCCTTATCAGCCAGCACCAGGCCAGCAGCGATTTGCTTCTCTGGCTGGCCCGCGAACGCTCTGATTCCTACGCCGACATCCTTGGGCCGGAAGTCTTTCGCGCCATGCTCACGGCCATGGAACGGGACCAATTCAATGAGAAGCGCTCCAACAAGCTGCGCGATTTTATTCTTGATGATCAAACGCTCCTAGTCGAGCTGATTGGCTCGGCGGACCTGGAAGTCATTAAGGATTTGACCCGCGCCCTGCAATTGTCTCCGTGCTTTGACGACATGGACAAGCGCTCCCTGCTGGCGCGCATCGTCAAAACGTATCCGGCCGTCCAAACGATGATCTCTGGCGAGCAGACAAAACAGGACGCCTCGTTTCTCGTTTCCTGGCCCAGCCTGGAGCGGCGCAAGGACGAATACGCCGAGCTGGTGCAGAAATCCATTCCCGCCAACTCCAAGGAAATCGCCGTCGCCCGCAGTTATGGCGACTTGCGCGAGAATCACGAATACAAAGCCGCCAAGGAAATGCAAAAAATCCTCATGCGCCGCAAAGGCGAGCTGGAGTCGCAATTGGTGCGCGCCCGCGGCACGGATTTTAGCAATCCCCGCACCGATGTCGTCAGCATCGGCACGACCGTCACAGTCACAGACCTCGACGCGCAGAATGCCGAGCATTTTATTATCGCCGGGGCCTGGGACTCCGACCCGGACAAAGGCATCATCAGTTATTTGACACCCGTGGCCCAGGCGCTCCTGAACCATAAACCCCAGGAAGAGGTCGAGGTGCCCGTCAATGATGCCAAAAAGCGTTACCGCATTGATTCGATTGTTCCGTATCGCCCGGCTTAACCGGCGAACCAAAGGATCATGGCCAAAGAGGAACCAATTGAATTAGAGGGCACAGTGACGCAGGTGCTGCCGGGCACAATGTTTAGAGTGGCGCTGCCCAACGGTCACGAGGTGCTGGCGCACATCTCCGGCAAGATGCGCAAGAATTTCATCCGTATCAGTGTCGGCGACAAAGTCAATGTGGAGATGTCCCCCTATGATTTAGGCAAGGCGCGGATTACGTTCCGCCATAGTTGATGACATGATCCTGACTAAAGAGGAAGCGGACAACCTTGTAGGCGTCAAGCATAGTTCGCCCCATTCGCTTTTGGGCATGCACGCCTTGGGCGGCGGGGCGGGGGTGGTCGTCCGCGCGCTTCATCCGCGCGCCGCAGCCATCGAAGTCGCTCCCGTTCACGAGCACGATAAGCCCCGCCTGCGCCTCAAGCGGATTCATCCCGGCCTTTTTGAGGGCGTCACCCAGCAGAGCAAGGAGGTCTATGCTTACGATCTCATTATCACGCTGGATGACGGCTCGACGGTGAAAACCCGCGACCCTTATTCCTTTCTGCCAACCCTCGGCGAAACAGACCTTTTTCTCTTTGCCCAAGGCAATGAGCGCCGCATTTACGACAAGCTCGGCGCCCAACTGCGCGTCATCGACGGCGTCGAGGGCGTCAGCTTTGCCGTCTGGGCTCCGACGGCCCAGCGGGTCAGCGTGGTGGGCGATTTCAACGATTGGGATGGCCGCCGCCATGCGATGCGCTCGCTGGGCGCTTCGGGCGTGTGGGAAATTTTTGTGCCCGGCCTGCGGGAAGGGGCTTTGTACAAATATGAAGTCAAATCCTCCGGCGCCGGTTTGCAATTGAAGACCGATCCTTACGGATTCTTTTTTGAAACGCCGCCCAAGAATTCCTCCATCGTCTGGAACAACCGCAAATTCAAATGGGACGACCAGAACTGGATGGAAAAGCGGCGCGGCCAGGATCTGCTTCGCCGGCCCCTGAGCGTTTACGAAGTGCATCTGGGCTCATGGATGAAGAAGACCAAATCTGAGTCGTTGAGCTACCGCGAATTGGCGGAGCCTCTGGCCGCCTACCTGCAAAACATGGGTTTCACCCACGTGGAGTTCATGCCCGTGGCCGAGCATGCTTATTATCCCTCGTGGGGCTACCAAGTGACGGGCTTTTACGCGCCGACCAGCCGCTATGGCACACCGGACGATTTTCAATTCCTGGTCAACCATCTTCACCAGGCCGGGATCGGGGTCGTGATGGATTGGGTGCCCGCCCATTTCCCGCGTGACGAATGGGCGCTGGCCCGTTTCGATGGCACCGCCCTCTACGAACACGCCGATCCGCGCCAGGGCGCCCATCAGGATTGGGGCACGCTCATCTTCAACTTCGGCCGGCATGAAGTCCGCAATTTCCTGGCCGCCAATGCCCTTTTCTGGTGCGATCTTTTTCATATTGACGGATTGCGCGTGGACGCCGTCGCTTCGATGCTTTACCTGGATTATTCGCGCAAGGAAGGCGAATGGATTCCCAACCAGTTCGGCGGGCGCGAAAACCTGGCCGCGGTGGAATTCATCAAGCATTTCAACCACGTCGTGCATGTGGAGCATCCGGGCGTCATGACCGTGGCGGAGGAATCGACCGCCTGGCCGCTGGTCACGCGGCCGCCCTACCTCGGCGGGCTGGGGTTCAATTTCAAATGGAACATGGGCTGGATGCACGACACCCTCTGCTATTTCGCCCGCGACGCCATTTACCGGAAATATCATCAGAACGAGCTGACCTTCGCCATGCTCTATCATTACAACGAGAATTTCGTCCTGCCTCTCTCGCACGATGAATGCGTTCACGGCAAAGGCTCGCTGGCGGCCAAAATGCCTGGCGACGAATGGCAGCGGTTCGCCAATCTGCGCATTTTGCTGGCTTACCAATGGTTCTTCCCCGGCAAACAATTGCTGATGATGGGCGGCGAAATTGGCCAGAGCGGCGAATGGAACGCCAATGCCAGCGTGGATTGGTGGCTCTTGGAACATGGCCCCTACCATCGCGGCGTCCAGCGCCTGGTGCGCGATCTCAACCATTTTTACCAAAGCGAGCCTGCCCTGTGGGAATCGGATTATGACCACAACGGCTTTTCCTGGATCGATTGCAGCGACACTGACAGCAGCGTCCTCTCATTCATGCGGAGAAATCAGGACAGCAGCCGCCAGGTCGTCGTTATTTTGAACCTGACCTCGATCTTGCGGCACAATTACCGCGTCGGCCTCCCGCAAGCTGGATTCTGGCGCGAGATTTGCAACACGGACTCCGGTTTTTACGGCGGCAGCAACCAGGGCAATTTCGGCGGCGTTCAAACCGAGGATTATAAAACCCACCACCAGCCCGTCTCCGCCTCGTTCACCTTGCCGCCGCTCAGCCTCATCGCCTTCCGCCGGGAAGATCCCGCCTAAAAGAATTCTTGCCATTCTCCCGCTGGCTCTGGCAACTAGAAGATAGCATGTCATTGAACACAGGGCGCAATCCCCATGTCCGGGCTTTTGATTTGCAACGCTATCTGGCCCAGCGCACAGCGGCGGTGGACCGGGCCTTGCGCCAATGGCTTCCGCCCGCCGGCGCCAAACCGCCCACCATCCACAAAGCGATGCGCTATTCCATTTTCGCCGGCGGAAAACGGCTGCGCCCCGCGCTCTGCCTCGCGGCGGCGGAAGCCTGCGGAGGCTCGGTCGAAGAAGCCATGCCGCTGGCCTGCGCGCTGGAATGCATCCACACCTATTCTCTCATCCACGATGACTTGCCCGCGATGGACGACGACGATTTGCGCCGCGGAAAGCCGACCAGCCACAAGGTTTTTGGCGAGGGCATCGCCATTCTTGCGGGCGATGCCTTGTTGACAGAAGCTTTCGCGCTGGCCGCCCGCTGCCGGGGTTGGCCGCGCTATCCGCACCGCGTCATTATCGGCGAATTGGCTGAGGCGTCCGGCTCCCGCCAGCTCATCGCCGGCCAGGTCGCCGACCTTGAAGGCGAAGGCCGCAAACTTTCCGCCACCCAGCTTAAATACATTCACGAGCGAAAAACTTCCGCTTTGCTCTGCTGCTCCGTCCGCTTGGGCGCGATGAGCGCCAATGCCTCCGCCGCCCAATTGCACGCCGTGACCAGCTTCGGTTACAATGTCGGCCTGGCCTTTCAAATCATCGACGATATTCTTGACGTAACCCAGACCAGCGAGCAATTGGGCAAGACGGCCGGCAAGGATACCGCTGCCGAGAAGGCCACTTATCCCTCCATTGTCGGCATGGAAAAATCTCGCCTCATCGCCGCGCGATTGACCCGCCGCGCGTTCGCCGCCTTGAAGAGTTTCAAAGGCAAAGCCCCGGCCCTGGCCGCGCTGGCTGAATACCTTTTGCAACGCGACAAATAGTGAACGAGAGCCTGCCTACTGTCACTGTCATCATCGCCGCCCGGCCGGATATGGAGGATGTGCGGGCCGTCGCGGGCGCGCTGCAACTGGATTATCCTCCGGAGAAATTGGAAATCATTCTGGCGCGCGGCAAGCAGCCCTCGGTGCAGCGCAACACGGCCCTTCGCGCCGCCGCCGGCGACCTCATTTATTTTCTTGACGATGACTCGATCGCGCCGCCCGGCAGCTTGCGGCGCGGCGTGGCGCGGTTCGCCTCGGCCGAAGTCAAAATGGCGGGCGGGCCGAGCCTCTGCCCGCCGGAGGCCCCCTGGCTTGAGCAGGCTTTCTCGCTGACCATGGGCGCGTGGCTGGCCTTTTTTACCAGCCGCGCCCGCTATCGGAAAGCCGGCCGCGCGCGCGCGGCCAGTGAAAAGGAGCTTATTCTGTGCAATCTGCTGGCCCGCAGGGACGCGATGCTGGAGTTGGGCGGGTTCAATGAGAAGCTCTATCCGAACGAGGAAAACGCGCTCATGGACGAGTTGCAGAAGCGCGGCGGGAAACTGTTTTACGACCCGGACTTGTTTGTTTTTCGGCGGCCGCGCGCAAGTTTCCGGGCTTTTCTCCGGATGCTCCTCAATTACGGACGCGGCCGCGCCGAGCAATTCCGGCTGCATCCAACCCTTGGTTCCGCCCCGAATTTTGTTCCGCCGCTGTTTTGTTTGTACTTGGCGCTGTTGCCGTTCCTGCCGCGAATCTGCTGCTGGCCGCTGGCCGCTTATGGCGCGGCCGTGTTGATTCAATCGCTCGCGATCACGCCGTTGAAACGCTGGTTTTGGTTTCCCATTTTGGCCGGTCTCGTTTTTATCTGCCATGTTTTCTACGGCCTCGGATTCTGGCGGGGCTGCCTGGCCAAGCCCAAACCGCCGCCGCCCGCCGTTTCGGCGGAGGTAAAACTCGAACGACCCAAGAGCTTCGCGATATGAACTTCAAATCCGCCGCATCAATGCTGGTTTTCGCTTTGACAGCCGCCTGGGCCTCCGCATCCGCTCCATGCCGGATTGAAATCGTGGACAAATCCTGCGGCTGGCCGGTGCCGATGGTCGAATTGCAAACTTTGCATGACGTTCGATTTGTGACGGACAATGCCGGCGTCATTGCCTTCGACTTGCCGGAATTGATGGGCCGGGAAACTTGGTTCGAGATCAAAGGGGATGGTTATGCTGTCAAGAAGGACGGCTTCGGTTACGCCGGATTCAGGTTCACGCCCGAACCGGGCCAGACCCATCGCGTTGAAGTCGAGCGCACGATCATCGCGCGCCGTGTTGGCCGCGTGACCGGTGGCGGATTGTTCGGCGAAAGCCAAAAGCTCGGAGCCGAAGCCTCATGGCAGGAATCGGGCGTGCTGGGGCAGGATTCCATCCAAAATGCAACCTATCAGGGAAAGCTTTTCTGGCTTTGGGGAGACACCACCTTGCCGCGCTATCCGCTGGGCGTGTTTGACAGTACGTGCGCGACCACCGCGCCGCAGCCGCTCACCTCGCTGGAGCCGCCGTTGCGGATGCCTTTGGCTTATTTTCGTGACAAACAGGGCATCCCCAAGGGAGTGGCGAAAATGGCCGGCCAAGGCCCGACCTGGATTTCCGCCATGACCACTGTGCCTGACGCCCAGGGACGTGAGCATCTGGTGGCCACGTATGTCAAAATTCATAATCCGCTGCACATTTATCGCCAAGGCCTGGCGGTGTGGGACGATGCCGCCGAGTCCTTCAAGTCTCTCCGGGTTTTGTGGGAAGAAAGCGCCGGCTCGGAGCGCCCGCCGCCAGCCCCGGATGGCCACTCTGTTAAATGGACGGACGACGCCGGCAAGGCGTGGATGCTGTTCTGCACGCCGTTTCCAACGATGCGCTGCCCGGCCGCGTTCGAGGCTTGGAGCGATTCCAATTCATGGGAACGCCTGACGCCGCCGAGAAATTTGCTGGCCGCGCAAACAGGGGACAAGGTGCGCCCCCACGGCGGCTCAATCGCCTGGAATGCCTGGCGAAAACGGTGGGTTGCCGTCTTCGTGCAAGCCGGCGGCGAGCCTTCGCCCCTGGGCGAGGTTTGGTATGCCGAAGCGCGTTCGCCCTTAGGCCCGTGGGGGCCGGCCGTCAAAGTTTTGACGCACGAAAATTATTCATTTTACAATCCGCAATTGCATCCTGAATTCACGCCGGAGAATTCTCCCATCCTATTTTTTGAGGGAACCCACAGCGGCGATTTCGCCCGCAACCCAGTCCTCACGCCGCGTTACGACTACAATCAGCTTCTTTACCGCCTGGACCTGGACGACCCGCGCCTCTCACCCGCGCGCCAGGAATAACCGTCTTGCTTTCAACATCAGCCTGCAAGACATTGGATTGGCTGATGAATAGCGATTTGCCAACGGACGACTTGTTGCAGGAGGTGTGGGATGGCCGGCGCATCGGGCCGGAGGAGGCCGTGCGCCTTTACCGCCTGCCGCTGGAGGAACTGGGAATGCTGGCCCACCGGCGCCGCCAGCTTGCCCGCGCGAACGCCCACGGCGGCCGCGGCAACCAGATTGTCACTTACATCGTGGACCGCAACGTCAATTATACCAATGTCTGCAATGTCTATTGCAAATTCTGCGCCTTTTACCGCGTGGAGTCCGACGCCGATTCCTACGTTATCACCTTCGACGAAATGGACCGTAAAATCGAGGAGACGCTTGCTCTGGGCGGGACGCAAATTCTGATGCAGGGCGGCCACCATCCCAAGCTCACCCTGCAATGGTACCTGGATTTGCTATCGCATATAAAAAACAAATTCCCCCTGATCAACATCCACGGTTTCAGCCCCAGCGAGTTCATCCATTTTCGCGACGTCTTCAAGCTGCCGCTGGAGGAAATCATTTCGCAATTCACGCGCGCGGGCCTTGGCTCCATTCCCGGCGGCGGCGGGGAAATCTTGGTGGACCGCGTGCGCCAGCGCATTTCGCCGCTCAAAGCGATGACCGATGACTGGCTGGAAGTCATGGACGCCGCGCACCGGCTCGGATTGAGTTCAACAGCCACGATGATGTTCGGGCACGTCGAAACCATCGAAGACCGCGTCGAGCATTTGGAGCGCGTGCGGGCGCAACAGGACAAAAGCAAAGGCTTCACGGCGTTTATCGCATGGACGTTTCAGGCCGAGCACACGAAATTGAAAGCTCCGACCGTTGGCGCCCACGAATATCTTCGCACGCAGGCCCTGAGCCGGATTTATTTGGACAATTTCCCCAGCGTGCAAAGTTCCTGGGTCACGCAAGGCTTGGAAATCGGCCAAGTCGCCCTGCAATACGGCGCCAACGACCTCGGCAGCATCATGATCGAGGAAAATGTGGTCTCGCAGGCGGGCACGACCTACCGGATGGGCGTGGCGGACATGCGCCGGCTTATCGAAGAACTCGGTTACGAAGCGCACCAGCGCGACAATTGGTACCAGTTGTTAAATTAGGTTTTACTTACCGCTCGATTTCAAAAAAGCTGGTGAAAATCGCCTCCTTGATTTTCCACAACAGCGCGAGCGTGACGGCGGTTGGCATCAACGTCAAGAACAAGATAAGCCATTCGCCAATGCGGGGCAGGTCCAGGATGAGCCGCTTGATCGGATGCGGTATGCTCCGAAAACTTGACCATGCGAAATACGCGGCCAAGCCGGCCAGGGCGGTCGAAAGCATCCAGGTGTTCAGCGCGGAAAACGTGCGCGTTTCCATCCGCAACATTTCATCGGGCAGCATGGCGGCCAGCCGGCGCAGCGCCTGATTGAGCGCGATCAAAAAAAGGAATCCGCTCGCGGCCAGGAATTTGACGCACGAGAAATAAAACGGCATCGAGGGAAACCGGTGCCACCAAAAGAGGAAGGGCGCCAGCCCCGTGATGACAATGGCGAAGATTTCCGCGCGGTCAAGGGACTGCTGCCAGACGCGCTCCTGGCGGTGAAACGAGCGCATTTGCCGCAGCCCGAGCCAGAGCAGGCCGCTCAATACCAGCGCCGGCGCGAAACTCAGCGCACCCAGGCCGTCCAGCCAATCGGTGCGCGCCGTTTGCGCGTCCGCCGCCATGACCAAAGGAATTCCCCAGAAAAGCGTGGAGAGGCCCCGCACCAGCCGCCCCAGCGCGCGCATCAAATCGGCTTTGGCGGCATCCATCCCGGGTTACATGGCCAGATAGGTGTAATCCTTCAGGCCGCGCTCGTAGTCGTCCAGCAACCTCATGCCTTCCGACGGTTTAAGGCGGTCGGACTTGATCGCCTCGTCGATTTGCATCTTCATCTGCCGTTTCAATTCGTTCTCGTCGTACTGCACCGATGTCAGCGCCTGCACGATGGTCGAGCCTTCGATGATTTCCTCGACGTAATATCCGGCCGGCTCGTCGGCATCGAGGAACACGTGCAATTCATTGACGCGACCGAAGAGATTATGCAGATCGCCCATGATGTCCTGGTAAGCGCCCATGAGAAAAAATCCCAAATAATACGGCTCCACTGTGCCGCCGCCGTTGGGCCGCGGCGCGTGCAGCGGCAGCGTGTCGCGCACGTCGCTCAAGTCAATAAATTTTTTCACTTCGCCGTCGGAATCGCACGTGATATCGACCAGCGTGCCTTCGCGCGACGGTTTTTCATTCAGGCGGCTGACCGGCATGATCGGAAAAAGCTGGCCCAAAGCCCAATGGTCCAGCAGCGACTGGAACACGGAAAAATTGCACAACACCTGGTCCCCCAGGCTGTCCTCCAATTTCCGAATTTCCTCCGGCACATAAGATTGGCCGCGAAAACTCTGCACGACTTCGCGCCCTATTTCCCAGTAGAGCGTTTCAATTTTCGCCTTGTCGCTCAACTCCAGCAGGCCGAGCGTGAACTTATGCTGCGCCTCTTCCCGCCGGTCGCCCGCGTCGTGCAGCGCCTCCAATTTGCTCAGCGAGGCCAGGTTTTTGCGGATGTCCAGCAAGTCGCGCACGATTGGGTGTTCTTGTTCGCCGTATGGATGGGCATCCCCGGGCCGGATTTTGCCGATGGTGCCCAGCGTCTCCACCAGCAGCACACTGTGATGGGCCACGATGGCCCGCCCGCTCTCGCTTACGATTTGCGGATGCGGCACCTGTTCCTGGCTGCAAACTTCGCCCAGGTAAAAAACAATATCGTTCGTGTATTCCTGCAAAGTATAATTCGTCGAGCTGTCGAAAGCCGAGCGGCTGCCGTCGTAATCCACACCCAATCCGCCCCCGACATCCAGCGATTCAATGGCGAAGCCCATTTTGCAAAGCTTGGCGTAAAACCGGGCCGCCTCTTGCACCGCCTTTTTAATCGTCACGATGTCCGGCACCTGCGAACCGATATGGAAGTGAAGCAGCTTGAAGCACGATTCCATTTTTTCGGCGCGCAAAATCTCACAGGCCGCGACCAACTCCGCCGTGTTAAGCCCGAACTTGGCGTTTTCACCGCCGCTCTCCGCCCATTTGCCAGCCCCTTTGCTCATCAGCCGCACGCGGATGCCCAACAACGGCTCCACGCCCATTTGGCGCGAGACAGCGATGATGTTCCGCAACTCCTCCAACTTCTCCACGACCATGATGACTTTCTTGCCCAATTTGATTCCCATCAGCGCCATGCGAATGAACAGCGCGTCTTTGTATCCGTTGCAAATAATCAGCCCGCCCGCCTGATGTTGCATCGCCAGCCCAGCGAAAAGCTCCGGCTTGCTGCCGACTTCAAGGCCGAATTGAAACGGCTTGCCCGCGTCAAGAATTTCCTCCACCACTTCGCGCAATTGGTTGACTTTGATTGGAAAAACGCCGCGGTAATTGTTCTGGTAATTGAACTCCGCGATGGACGCCGCGAACGCCTGGTTGATGGCCTCCACTCTGTCGCGCAGAATATCCTGGAAGCGGATCAGCACGGGAAATTTCAAACTCCGCCCTTTGGCCTCCTCGATGACATCCGTCAAATCGACCACCGCTCCTTTTTCGCGCAACGGCATGGCGATGACGTGGCCGGCTTCATTGATGTCGAAGTACTTCGCGCCCCAGCGGTTGATATTGTACAAATCGCGAGCGGCCTGGACGTTCCAGGGAACAGGCGGCGAAACAACTTGGCTCATTTCCATTTCAAAAAAATCCTTTGCGTTGCGCACTATAGGAAGACTGGGGCGGAATTCAATAAGCGGTTGCAAAAATCTTTCTGGCGCGAAATGTCGGATTCCGCCTGGCGGCGGCGATATACTAGCAGTGATGAACGATTGGGAATTATTGCAGCAGTATGCCGGCGCCGGGCGCGAAGATGCCTTCGAGGAATTGGCGGCTCGCCATCTCGATCTGGTCTATTCCGCGGCGCTGCGCCAAGTGCGCTCTCCGGAATTGGCGGAGGAGGTGGCCTGGTCCGTGTTCATCGACCTCGCGCGCAACGCCCGCAAACTGGCCCCTAAAACCGTATTGACCCCGTGGCTTTACCAAGTCACGCGCCGCACATCCGTCGATGTAATCCGCCGCGAGTCGCGCCGCCAGTCGCGCGAACGCGCCGCCGCCGATATGAATTCTCACCCCGGCCCCTGGAATGACATTGAACCGCTCCTGGATGACGCCATGGAAGCGCTTGAGCCGGAAGACCGCTCCGCGATTCTTCTCCGTTACTTTGAAAACAAATCCCTGCGCGACGTCGGCCACGCGCTCGGCACATCCGAGGACGCCGCGCAAAAGCGCGTCAGCCGCGCGATTGACCGCCTGCGCGACATCATCGCCCGCCAGGGAGTCGCCACCGAAAGCGCGGGCCTGGCCGTGTTGATTTCCACCCACGCGATTCAATCCGCGCCGCCCGCGCTTAAAGCCGCCATTCTGCCGGCCTCCGCTGCCGGTTTTACGAAAGCCATTGCCATGACTGCCATGCAAAAATTCTGTGTTGTCGCCGCTCTTGCCGCGACGGTTGGAACAGCCTGTTACGAGGCCCGGCGAGTTTCCGCGCTCACAGCGGAAGTTCAGTCGTTGCGGACAAACACCGCGCCGGCCGCCGCCGTCCGCGACGATTCGTTAAGCAAGGAACTGGACGACGCCAACCGCCGGATCTCCATCCTGCAATCCGAAAACGGCCGGTTGCAATCCAACACCGCCGATCTCGCGCGCCTTCGCGGCGAAGTGTCCCAGTTGCGCTCCGCTCAAAGCGACCCGACCGACACCGCGGCCAAATCCTGGCTTGCCCGTGTCAGCCAATTGAAGGCGCGGCTCAGCCAAACGCCAGGCGCGAGAATTCCCGAGATGCAATACCTGACCGATAACGACTGGCTTAACGCCGCTCGCAGCGATTTCAAGACCGATGAGGATTTTCGCCGAGCCATGTCCCAGCTTCGCAACGCGGCCGAAGATGAATTTGTGTCCGGTTCCTTGAAGCCAGCGTTGGACAAGTTTGGCGCGGCCAGCGGCGGCCACTTTCCTGAGAACTGGTCCGATCTTCAGCCTTATTTCCCATCGCCCGTTGAGGACGCGGTTCTGCAACGCTGGGAAATCGCGCCCCCCAGCGCCGTGCCCAATGTCGGCGTCGGCCCGATGATCGTGACGCAAATAGCGCCTGTGGACGAAGCATATGACAATCGTCTTGTTGTTGGGGCAAACGGGAGCGGCTCGACCGGCGGGTGGACGGCGTGGGAGCAGGGCGCGGCCAAGACTCTGAGGCCGGTTTATGACGCCTACCAAGCCGCCAATCCCGGCACGCCTCCGTCCGGCCTGGCCGATCTCGCGCCCTACGCCACCACGCCCGAGCAACAAGCCGCGCTGCAAAAAGCCCTTAGCATGAAGTCCGGCAATTCAGCCTCAAGCCACTGATTTTCATGTCTGAAGCCTGTTGAATTGCGGCAACTCGCGGAAGTTCGCGTCATTTCCAGAAAAAAATGGCAAAGCCGAATGTCTCGCCTATCATGCTCGTCTAAAATCGAGCATGTTGTCGTCCGTCAAACATTTGATATTTTCTCTCCTGGCCCTGGCCGCGGTCGCGCCGGGAAGCGCGCGCGCCCAGGCAAGTCATCCCGTCCGATTTAATCGCGATATCCGCCCCATCTTTTCCGAGAATTGCCTGCTCTGCCACGGGCCGGACAAAAACCGCCGCAAGGCCAAGTTGCGCCTGGACGCGCGCGACATCGCGCTGGACCTCAAAGCCATCGTCCCCGGCAAACCGGAGCAAAGCCTGCTCATCCAGCATATTGAATCAACCAATGCCGACGAGATGATGCCGCCTCCCAGCACCCATAAGGCGCTGACGGCCGAAGAAAAAAAGACCCTGCGCGATTGGATCACTCAAGGCGCCGAATACGAGCCGCATTGGGCCTACATCAAGCCGGTTCGCCCGGCTGTGCCCCGCGTCAAACATTCGGACTGGGTGCGCAATCCGATTGATGCGTTCGTATTGAGCGCGCTTGAAGCCCGCGGCATCAAGCCTTCGCCTGTGGCCGATAAGCGCACGCTCCTGCGCCGCGTCAGTCTTGATTTAACCGGCCTGCCGCCAACGCCCGGCGAAATCGCGGCGTTTTTGCGGGATGGCAGCCCTGGCGCCTACGAGCGCCAGGTGGACCGCCTGCTGGCGTCCCCGCATTACGGCGAGCGCATGGCTGTTCCGTGGCTCGATGCGGTGCGATTCGCGGACACCGTCGGGTATCATGGCGACCAGTTGCAGCGCGATTTTCCCTACCGGGATTATGTGATTGACGCATTTAACGCCAACAAGCCCTTCGACCAATTCACCATCGAACAAATCGCGGGCGACCTTATGGCAGGCGCGGCGGATGAGCAGAAAATTGCCAGTTGTTACAACCGTCTCAACATGAAAACGCGCGAAGGCGGCGCGCAGCCCAAGGAATATCTGGCCAAGTATGCCGCCGACCGCGTCCGCACCTTGGCCGGAACGTGGCTCGGCTCGACCATGGCCTGCTGCGAATGCCACGACCACAAGTACGACCCGTTTTCGACCAAGGATTTTTACCAGATGGAAGCCTTTTTTGCCGACATCAAGGAATGGGGCTTTTACGGCGATCCGGGCGGCGTGCCGGAATTGAAAGGGGCCGATAACGACAGCCCGTTCCCGCCGGAAATTCAAGTGACGAACCGTTATCTCGCCGAACATCTGGCGCGCGTGAATCAAGAGATTGATGGCAGCATCGAGCGCGCCTCCGCCAGGCTCAAAACCGATGCCAAAGAGAAGGCCGCGTTCACCGAATGGCGGCGCGAGTCGGCCGCGTTCGTTCGCGAGCACAAAGATGGCTGGCTCACGCCGCTGCCGTCCGCCGCGGCGATCCACACCAATGGCGCCGCCATGTCCGATACCAATATCACCGTCCACGCCGATCATTCCATCGTTTTCACGGCCGGCGGAAAGGAGACGGAAGTGACGCTGCCGCTGGAATCCGGCTGGGTGGCCGCCATCCGGGTGGAATTGATGCCGTTCGCGGCCGATGGCGGCCGGGTCTTGCGCGGCAAGGCCGAGACAACCGATATATTGTTTGACACAACCCTCAAGCGCGCCAGCCAAACCAATTCCGAGCCGCTGGAGTATTCCGTCTCCGATGCCGCCCGCAAGGCGGACCATTATTTCAATGGCCAAATGCTGCCGGGCCTCGGTTCCGGCTGGAAAATCGCGGCGGCGGACGTGGCCCGCGGCCAAAGCGCCGTCTGGATGCTGAAACATCCGGTGCGGGCGGGCAAAGGCGATTCCCTCGTGTTGCGTTTCCGCAAAAACGAAGCCGCCTGTTTGCGCGTTTCCGTCACGCCCTTCGCGGCTTCTGATCCGCTTCGGTGCGGCGCGGACGAGGCGCTTCGCCACGATTTGTCATCGAGTTTCCTGGGGCGCGGCGCGGCCAGACTTCGCGGCGCGGAGAAGGCTTATTTTCTTGGCACGGATTGGAGCGGCGGATTGGCGGACGCGCGGAAGCTGGAGCAACAGGCGCTGGACTGCAACCACGGGGTCGCCAGCACGATGGTCACCATCGCCGTCGAACCGCGCCCCATGCGCGTCCTCACCCGCGGCAATTGGCAGGACGAAACGGGCGAAAGCGTCGTGCCGGGCGTGCCGCATTTCCTCCCGCAAATTCCGAATCCAAACGGGCGCCGGCTAACCCGCCTGGACTTGGGCCGATGGCTCGTGTCCAAGGAAAATCCGCTCACGGCGCGCACGATCGCCAATCGGCTCTGGAAGCAATTTTTCGGCATGGGCCTTTCGGCGGTGGTGGATGACTTGGGGTCGCAAGGCGAATGGCCCTCGCATCCCGAATTGCTCGACTGGCTGGCCGTCGAGTTCGAAGAGAGCGGGTGGAACGTCAAACATATGGTCAAACAAATCGTCCTTTCTTCCGCTTACCGCCAGCAATCCGGCCTGCGCCCGGAGTTGCGCGAGACCGATCCCAACAACCGCCTGCTTTCCTGCCAGTCGCCCCGCCGGCTGGACGCGGAGTTTGTGCGTGACAACGCGCTCGCCATCGCCGGCCTGCTCAATTCGGACTTGGGCGGCCCGAGTTTTTATCCGTACCAGCCGGAAGGTTATTACGCCAATTTGCAATTTCCTGATCGCACTTACACGGCCGACACTGGCGGCCTCCAATACCGGCGCGGGCTTTACATTCATTGGCAGCGCACTTTTTTGCAGCCGGCCCTGGCGAATTTCGACGCCCCATCGCGCGAGGAAACGGCCTGCACGCGCAACCTCTCCAACACCCCGCAACAGGCCTTGACGCTGCTGAACGACCCGACATTTGTTGAGGCCGCGCAAGCGCTCGCCAAGCACCTGCTGGCTGAGCCTGGCTCGGATGACCATCGATTGCAATCCGCCGCGGAACGCGCCCTGGCCCGGCCGCTTCAGGCGCGCGAGTTGGATTCCTTGCGCGATTTTCTGGTCGAGCAAACCGTCACCAATGGCGGAACGAACAAGGTGGCGGATTGGACCGCGGTGTGCCGCGTCATTTTGAATTTGCACGAGACGATTACGGTGTATTGAGAAAGAGAATCCGATGAAAACAGAGTTCAACCGTTTTGCCCAAGGCCTCAACCGCCGGACTTTTCTCAGCCGCGGCGCCTACGGTTTGGGCGGCCTGGCCCTGGCCTCGCTGCTCAATCCGCTCAAGGCTGCCGCCGCCGCGGCTGGCTCGGAAAAATGGCGCGGGGTGGTCAATCCGACCCATTTTCCTGCGCGCGCCCGTCGCGTCATTCATCTCTGCATGGCGGGCGGCCCCTCGCATTTGGAAAGCCTCGATTACAAACCGGCGCTAAAGAAAATCAACGGCCAGCCGTTTCCCGATTCGTTCACCAAAGGCCAGCAATTGGCGCAATTGCAGGGCGCCACCCTCAAGGCCATGGCCCCGGCGTGCGAATTCAAAAAGTGGGGCCAATCCGGCCAGGAAATTTCGGCGCTCTTTCCCAGCATCGGCGGCATCGCGGACGAGTTATGCATCGTGCGCTCCATGCACACCGAGCAGATCAACCACGATCCGGCCCACGCCTTCATGAATGCCGGCACATCGATCAAAGGCCGCCCCAGCATGGGTTCCTGGCTGCTCTACGGGTTGGGCGCGGAGACGGAAAGCCTGCCGGGATTTGTCGTTTTGACATCGAAAGGCGGGGGCGGGGGCGTGCAGCCGGTTTCGGCCCGGCAGTGGTCCAGCGGATTTTTGCCCAGCGAATTCCAGGGCGTCCAGTTCCAATCCACGGGCGCGCCCGTCCACTATGTCGGCAATCCTGAAGGCGTCTGCCAAAGCGCCCAGCGCCAGGTAATTGAGGAGGTCAACCGCCTCAACGGCTTTCTGGCCCAGGACCATTTCGACCCGGAAATCCAGACGCGCATCAGTCAATACGAATTGGCTTTCCGCATGCAGGTGTCCGTGCCGGAATTGGCCGATTTTTCCCAGGAACCCAAGTCCATGCTCGACTTCTACGGCGTTCAGCATCCGGGCGACGGAAGTTTTGCTTCCAATTGCCTGCTGGCCCGCCGGCTGGCGGAGCGGGGCGTCCGGTTCATCCAACTTTACCACCGCTCATGGGACCACCACGGCGACATCGCCAATCAAATGGCCATTTCGGCGCGGGAAGTCGATCAAGCCTCAGCGGCGCTGATCAAGGACCTCAAGCAGCGCGGGATGCTGGAGGACACGCTGGTGATTTGGGGAGGGGAATTTGGCCGCACGCCGATGGGGCAGGGCAGCGGGCGCGATCACCACATCAACGCCTTCTCGCTTTGGATGGCCGGCGGCGGCATCAAGCCCGGCATGTCCTGGGGCCAGACGGATGAATTGGGCTACAAGTACATCGAGGACGGCCAGCAAATGCACGTCCACGACCTGCACGCCACCATGCTGCGCCTGTGCGGCATCGACCACAAACGGCTGACCTACCGCTGCCAGGGACGCGACTTTCGATTGACAGATGTTTCAGGCGAAGTCGCCCAGGGCATCATCGCTTAATAACGAATAGTGTAAAACCCGGCTCGGCTGAAGCCCCGCTCCAGCCGAGCATTATCGTTTTGGGAATATTCGGTACTAAGGCGATTCCACGGAGTAGAACTGATGGGAATCGCCGGGAGTTTCGGGAATGGTGAGGGAGAAATTCCCGCTTGCGTCATACGATCCATTCGTGAGGACGGTCCAGCTCTTCACCGGGATCGCCAGGTTGGTCGTTGTCAACAAGTGGAATGTGCCGAAGGGCGCGCCATTGCTGCCGGAAACCGTCAGCGTGGTTCCAGAGAAACGGATTCCGCCGAAGGAGGCGGCTTGCGCGGCGGCGGCCGGGCCCGTCAAGACCGTGAGGCTGCCGGAGCCCGCGCCAGTGGAGGAACCCAGTTGCACCGGCCAGCTCGCCGGGAAGTTGCTGGGATAGGCGCTGTTAAGCTGGGCAAAACTGTAAGTGCCCGGCGAGAGGCTGGTTCCATTCACTGTGACCGCGAAGAAGGTGTCCGCGGTGTGGAGGTACATCTGGCCCACCAGGGTCAGCGTGCCGTTTGTACTGGTGTAATTGTAAGTTGTCTCCAGCATGGCGTTGGTGGAGATGTTGATGGAATTGGTGCCGAGCGAATTGGGCGCGCTCCCCAGCAGCCCGCCTTGCACGATGTTCCATTGGCCGGAGAAGGTGTTGGCGGCCCCGGCGATAACGAGGTCGTTGTTGATCGAATTGCTTGACAGGTAGGCAAAGGTCAGCGTTCCGCTCCCGGTGAGCAGAGCGTTGATTTCAATCGAGCGGATCGAACCATTCGCGGCGCTGTCGCTATAAATGGACGAATTGTTCAGCACGTCGATCTCGCCGTTTAGCGCGACCTCGCTGGCGTTGCCGTTGTCGATTTGACCGCCGGCCAGTTGCAAATCAGGGAAGGTGACGGAGCCGCCCTGGACATAGGCCGTGCCGAAGTTGGTGGCCAGCGTGGTTCCCGACTCCTTCAACCGCAGTTCGCCGGTCGTTACCTCGAGGGGGAACGCGGCGGAGTTGCCGTCAATAAGATTTCCATCGCCCTGAATGACCAGCGTGTTGCCGGGGAACGCGGAAACGGGAACCGTCGGCGTGCGTTCGAGCGTGCCCGGAGTAATGTAATAGGCGCTGCCCGGTTCCGCGTAAACGGACACCGAAGCGGCCAAGCCGTCGCTCCAACTGGCGGCGGTATTCCAATCAGTGCCTGCCGCCTCCATTTCCAACGTGGCAATGATCTGGTCTGGAGAGGTCGTCAGGATCGTCAATGTCGCGGCGGCGCTCGCCGCCGGGCCGCCCGCATTTGCTGCCACGAGAACATAAGTTCCGGCGTTGGCGTCCGAGACATTGGTGATGGTCAAAACTTCGGTGGCGGAACCCGAGATGCCGTTTCCATCGGACAGTTTGACGGCGACGTTATTTGCGTTGGTGAACCACCATTGATAATTGGTCGCAACCGTGGAGATGGCGACAAACTGCGCGGTCTGGCCCGGATAGAGCGAGAGCGAAGTTGGCTGTTGCGAGAAGATCGGCGGCAGCTCCGCCAAAACAGTAATGCTGCCCGCGCCGGTATTGGCGCCGGTTGTTGATCCCAATTGCACCGGCCAGGCGGCGGGGAAGGTCGAGGGGTAACTGGCGTTGAGTTGGGCGAAGGTGTAGGCGCCCGGCGGAACGATGAAGCCGTCGATGACCAGCCCGAACACCGTATCATCCGTGTAGAGATACATTTGGCCGTTCAGGACCAAGTTTGCGTTCGGAATGTTGAGGTCGTAGGTCGTTTCCAGCGCTCCGTTGCCGCCGACGGTGATCGAGTTTGTGCCCAGGCTGTTGGGCGCATTTCCGACCAGGCCGCCCGACACGATGTTCCATTGGCCGGAGAACGTGTTGTTCGCGCCGGAAATGACGAGATCGTTGTTGGCGGGAAGAGTGCCCAAATAGTTATAAGTGACAGTGCCAGAGCCGGTCAGCAAGGCGTTGATCACGAACGAGCGGATGCTCGCGGCGGCGGCGCTGTCGGCATAAAAGGCCGAGTTGGACAGCACATCAATCTGGCCGTAAAGGTTGACGACGCTCGAGTTGCCATTGTCGATTTGCCCGCCGGCCAGTTGCAAGTCAGGGAAGGTGATGTTTCCACCCAATGTATAGATCGTGCCATAGAGGTTGGTGGTGTTGGCTCCAGATTGCTTCAAGCGCAATTCGCCGGTCGTCGTTTCCGTGGCGAACGACGAAGCGTTGCCGTCAAGAAGATTTCCATCGCCTTGAAGGACCAGCGTGTCGCCGGGGAAGGCCGCGTTGGTGGTGGCGGGCGAGCGCTCCAAAGTGGCCGGCGCGATGAAATAAGCGCTGCCGGGCGCCGCGAAAACGGATGCCGAGGCCGGCAAACCGTCGCTCCAACTTGTGCCGGTGTTCCAATCACCAGTGCCGGCCTCCATGCCGGTCGTAACAATGGATTGAGGCGGAGAGGCCGCTGAAACGGCCAGGATGGCCGGCACAGTGCTTGTCCAGACGCCGAAGGCGTTGCTGGTGACGAGGGTTGCGTTGAAAGACTGGCCGGCGTCGGCGGAGGCCAGATTCGAGATGATCAAATTCGGCGTCGCGGAGCCGATGATCGTGCCCACGCTGCTGGCTCCGTCAGAGACATTCGCGCCGTTGATCTGCCAGGTGAACGTCATCGCGCCGGAGCCTCCATAGACGGAGGAGAATTGCGCGGTTTGCCCCGGATAAGCCGGCTCGGGCGTCACGAGCGTGACGGAGTTGGTCGCCGGAAAATTGGCCAGGCCGGAGGCATCGGTGAAGAAGGTTTGCAAGGCTGTTTGGCTGAGCGCCTGATTGAAAATGCCCACTTCATCAATCGTCCCATTGAAGGTCAGGAGGCCGACCGCGCTGCCCGGGTCATCTCCGATCATGGTCGTGCCGGCGAAAGGCTCCACCGGATGCGGATACGTGTGCGTGCTCGACAACACCCCGTTGGTGGTCATCATGCTGATGGTCGCATCGACGGGAGTGACAACCAGGGAGACGAATGACCATTGGTCTGGCGGCGGCACCAGGCCGGAGTCCCAACTGGCCGTGTTGGCGTCATTGTTCCACTCATAGCCGAGCGTGAAATGGCCGCTGGTGTTGAAAATGAGGCCCTCGACGTCGTTCCCGGAGCCGCGATTCATCACAATGGCAGTTGAATTGGCTTCAGTGCTCGTGGTCGGATTAATCCAAGCGGTGATGGTAACCGCGTTGGTCTCCAGGTTCCAGGCCGACTCGATCGTAACGTTATCCGGCTCAAAGGCGCTGACGAAAGAAGCCGCGAAGTTGGTGGCGGAGAATCCAATAAAGCCATCCGCGAGAGTTGGCCCAGTGATTCCGTCCGGGCCGTTCGCGACATTGGCGCCGTAAACTCCGTTATCCCCGCCCGCGAAATCGTAAGCGGCCGCCGTGCCGCTCGGGGTGCTATTCTGGTCATTGAACGCGTAATAGTGGCTGGCGCCCGCGGCCGCGACGGCTGTTTCGTAGGACCCGTTGGGAGTGACCACGGTCAGCGAGGCCGGCGTGGTGGCGGCAAAGGCGGCGCTGGCCGGATTGTCAACAATGCAAGTGTAATTGGCCTGGTCGGCGGCGGTCACGTTGCTGATGGTCAGCGAGCTGGCAGCCGAGCCGGAGACAGTCCCGACATCGGCCAGGTTGACTCCGTTGCTCTGCCATTGAAAACCGACTCCAGCCGAAGCGAAGACTGTGAATGTCGCGGACGCGCCCGCGTAAACCTGCACCGGTTGCGGCTGCGTAAAGATTTCCGGAGTGCCGACAGCCGCCAGTCCGGTGACGGGATTGGTCAAGTTCTGTGAATGCGGATCGACGTAAATGTTGGCAAATTCGTTTTGCGCGACGGTTCCGAGCGTCGAACCCGGCCCGGTGCCGATATAGTTGATAGGCAGCCCGGCGGAGCCGCCCGAAGAGACGTTGCGGAATCCATAGGTGATGACGGAGCCGTTGCCTGTGGTAGACGTGGCGCCCCACATGAGCGTCGGCGCGGCTCCGAGGCCGCCGCTGTCCAAATTCGTGCCGGTCATGCTGCCGTTAGCCAGGTAAATCTGATAGGTGCCCTTGGTCGCGTTGAGGACGAACCAGAAGTAATAAACATCGCCGGGAGTCGGCAGGTAGGGCGTGTTATTTGGGGAGATGGTCGCATAGTAAAAGGTCCCGGCGCCGTTGACGCGGAAGAAGCCGTCGCCCGTGGAGTTGTCATAATTGAACTGCGCGCTCGGGCCAGTGGCGGAACTGCCTGTCAAAGCTCCGGGCGGGCTGGAGTTATCAATGTCAAAATTCATGGCCACGAGGTTCGAGGCCGTGGTAAGCCCGGCGTTGCCAATGGTGTCCTGAATGCCGGGCAGGCTGAATTCCAGAAACACCGTGGAGGCAGTGCTGTTGCCCGGAATGCCCAGCCCAGCTTCGTAATCTCCGATATTGGCGGCTGAACTGGGAGTGTATTGCGCGTAATTGGCGCCGCCGAAGGTGCTGCTGTTGGTGACAAGGATGGGGGCGCCTCCGCCAAGGTTGACCCAACCGGTGCCCAGGCCCGCGCTGCCAGTCTGGCCGTTCAAGGCCGCGTTGACGGTGTCTTCGCTAAAGTTGTCGAACAAAAACCAGTCTGATCCGAGCGCCAGGGCGCTGGACTCGTCTGACACACCGCTGGTCCCTCCGATGCCCGCGGCCTCGATCTCGTAATAATAGGCCGTTCCGGCGGCCAGGCCGGTGTCAACAAAGATATGATTTGTGGTGGCCGCATATGAAGTTTCCGCGCCACTGGCCGTCGAGCGCTCGATAATGTAATTGGTCGCGCCAAAAGAAGCCGTCCAGTGCAGCGTGATGGTGTTGGCGCCGGTAGCTCCCGCGCCCAGGACCGGCGCGAAGGGCGATCCGACCGGCGTGGCGCTTTGCTCGCCGGAGAAGTTCGTGCCGGCAGCGTTGGCCGCCGCCACAATATAATAATAGGCCGTGCCGCTGACGACATTCGAGTCAATGAAACTCGTGCCGAACAGGATGTTGGTGGCATCGGTGTAGGGGCCGCCGCTGGTCTCGCCGCGCTCCAGAATGTAGGTGGATGCCCCCGCGCTGGCCGTCCATGACAGATCAACCTGCGCGGGATTTCCGGCGGTCACGCTCACGAAGGAAGGCGCCAGGGGCGGCGGGACGTAGGGAGTGAAAATCGCCTCAGCCAGCGTAATTTTCAGAGTCGTGCCGCCGGCGCCGGATGAGGTGGAAATAAATTTGTTGCCGCCAGCGGCGAGGTTGGAAACCGAGCCCATAGTCTGGGTCGCGTTGCCGCTGGAGCCGTAAGTGGCGGTCAGCACCGCGGGGCCAGTGGGCGTGGTCGTGATGACGAGCGTTTCGCCGGCGGAGCTGTCCGAGGTGGCGACCGCGGCCCAATCACCGGGAGAAACATTGGCCACCGTGTTGTTGATGGTGGTGCCGCTGGTGGTGGAGGCTGTCCCGGTCAGAAGGCCAATATTGGTATTGACACCGGAAAGAGTGTAGGCCATCCACCAGTTTTGAGTGACGGTTGACGGCAGGACGCCGGTGAGCTGGCCCGCGCCCGCTGGCGGATTGATGAGGTAATAAATCGCGTTGTCATCCCAAGTCGAACCCAGGTCGCCTTGCGCAACGGCTTTGATCATCGGGTTGCCATTCCACTGAATGCTCGCCGGAACGCCAGGGTCCGCGCTGGGTGAATCTCCCTGCGTTCGGCTCCCGTAAATCACCACCAATACGCTGGCGCCGGGTGACACGGTTACGGATGCCCCGTTGAGCGTGCTGGCGCCGTTGTACTCAATCGCTGTCGGATTGTCCAAATAGGCAATCTGCGCGCGGACGGCGGGAGAAAACGCCAGGACCGCGGCGGTGGCAATGACTGGCCATGATTTAATTTTGCTCATAGTTGATGCTCTGCTTGTTGAATTGTTGCGATTCCGGGACTAAATCGTTTTGACAATAGCTGGCTGCTCAGTTTTTTGGAGTAAAGTAAAGCGCGTTCGTGCTGTATTTCCAATTGCCGACCGCCACGTGCCCATCGACAAAGCCGAGGTCGCAGTTGCCGCCATGCCGGGTGGTCAGGGCGCTGCTGGATGGAGTCCAGCGACCGTCGTCGATCATGCTGCCCGTGGCGGGAGGCTGATTGTAATTGGGGTCCTGAATCGCGGGCGGCCCATCGCCGGGATGGTCGGGCATGGTCGGTTCTTCCGCGAAGGAAATGGTTTGGACGGGCCGATGCACGGCGGTGTTCTTGAATTGAAACATTTGAGCGCCGGCGCCGACATCCTCCATCACGCTGGTCAGGCCCGCGTTGACATTATTGCCGTCGAGTCCAATGCACAACATGCTGTAGCTGTACCAATAAATCGGGTTGCCCGGGTCGTTGGCGTTGCCGAGGCCGACAATGGAGATGCGGTCCCTGTCACTTATATCCGACGGGCACCGAAAGATGTTGGTGGTGGTTCTGGTGCCCAGATAGGCGACGACCGGGCTTTTATCGACGGTTTCCAGGACGCCGCGATAGTTCGCGGTGGCGGAGCCTGCCCGCCAATAAATCCAATCGTCCGGCTGAAACCCATAGGTGTTGCGCGAGCCGCATGAAGGATAGACATCCTTGAAATCGTCCAAGTACATCGCAATTCCCAATTCGAGTTGCTTGATATTGGATTTGCAACGAGTCTGCCGGGCTTGCTCCTGGGCGTGTGAGAGCGCCGGAAGCAGCATGGCCGCCAGAATGGCGATTATCGCAATCACCACGAGCAGTTCAATTAGTGTAAAAGCTCCTTTGGGGCGCTGTTTTTGCGCGGCGCGCTTCTTTATCATGACATCGGCGTATTTGCTGCCGATCATAGGCAGGCTCGCGCAGCCTGTCCATAAAAATCAGGAGATTTTTTGCGGAATCATGGGATTCTTCGCGAACGGCGGCATCAAGAATTATAACTCACAGACAGCCAGCCATTTGCGGCGAACACCTCGGAAGGCCTTCGCGCGGCAATCAAACAGCATTTATGGCGCGGCCCCGAAGTCAAGCTGGCCTCGTTGGTTTTTGGAAGTCTCAACCACCAGAGAATATCTCGTGTCCGACTGCAACGGCTCCGGCGTAGCGGTGGCGATTTCCGGTTTCATTCCCGGAATGGACGCGCCGTAAGCGAACGAGGTTGTCGCGACCGGGTCTTTCGCGGCGACCATGTGCCAAAGCGCGTGGGGATATTTGTTGGTGCGGGCATCATCGGCGTCCACAACTTCGATCGAAGTCACGGGGTAGGCCTTGGCGAAATGAAAAACCAGGTTGGGATTTTCGTTTCCGCGCAAAATGGCCCGCCGGGATTTTTCGCAAAAAATTTGAATTTCGGCCCGTTTGTGCCAGTCGATAAAATAGCGCATGTAGGCGCCGGCCAAAACCAGCGCCGCGCAGACAAGCCATACTGTTCTTTTATTCATCTTCCATAAAGATGACCAAAATGGGCGGCGAATTATTCGATTTAATTCGAGTTTAATCCAATAATTGACAACACACTATGAAGACGGACGCGACCGCGGTGAATAGCAGCGAGGCCAGCCAGAGCCAGGCCTTCACTTTGATTGAATTGCTGGTGGTCATTGCCATCATCGCCATCCTGGCCAGCATGCTTCTGCCCTCCCTCGGCATGGCCAAGCAGGCCGGCCAGCGCATGACTTGCCTGGACAATGAGAAGCAGCTTGGCTACGCCCACACCATGTATGCTTCGGATAACAGGGATTTTTTCCCGCCGCGCTTGGGCACCAATCGCTGGCCGCAAATGCTTTTTCCCTACTACAAGAATCCCAACATGCTGGTGTGCCCGCTGGATGCCATCAACAAACCCCAGACTATCGGCGACCCGGATACCAACGCCCTCGCCGATAATGCTCAACGAACCTACATGATCAACGGTGACAATGATTATTTCTTCCAAACGCTCGGCGCGAACTTTGAGACTTTCATGAACGGCCTCTGGCCGCAGGGCCTGCCAGACGGCAGGATTTACCTTCCATCCGAGACGATCATCTTCGGAGAGAAGAAGGCGACTTCCCCGCAATACTACATGGACTTGCTGGAATTGAGCGGCCAGGAAGGCAACGATTGGACGGAGTTGAACCAGGTCATGCATAATGAAGGCTCCGATTATGTCTTTGCTGACAACAGTGCGCGCATGTTGCGGGCGTTCACAGACCTTGGGCCGATGTATAATATGTGGGCGATCACGACTGTCGGCCGCACCAATTACGCCTCTTCAGGCAATTAATTTGGCAGGCCCGGTTCGACGAGCACTTTGCCCATCACCTGGCGCGCGCGCAGGGCCGCGAAAGCATCGGCGGTGCGGGCCAGAGGGAATGCTTGCGTGGCGGCTGGCTTGATCCTGCCTTGCGCGGCCCAATCCAGGACGGCTTGGATGTCCTTGCGGCGGCGCCCATAACTTCCCACCAGCTTTTGTTCCTTGACGAAAAAGGACCAAAGTTTCATTTCCACTTCACGGCCTGCCGTCGCGCCGCATGTCACAATCGTTCCGCCGCGGGCCAAACAGGTGAAACATTGCTCCAGCGTTTCCCCGCCCACGTGCTCCACGATCACGTCCGCCCCGCGTTTGCCAGTAATCGCGCGCACGTCCCCCGGCCAGCCAGGCTTGGAACTGTCAACCACATGATGCGCGCCCAGGCCCAGCGCGAATTGCCGCTTGGCTTCGGTGGAACCGGTGCTGATGACCCGCGCCCCGAGTTGGCGGGCAATTTGAATCGCCGCCGAACCGACGCCGCTGGCGCCGCCGATGGCCAGGACCCAATCGCCTTCCCGGACGGAAGCGCGGTGCGTGAGCATGTGCATGGCCGTGCTGGCGGAAAGCGTCAGCGCGGCTGACGCGGAAAAATCAACTTGCGCGGGCAGGGCCACCAGGGCCGAGGCGGGCACGGCCACTTGCTCGGCAAATCCGCCATCGCGATCCACGCCCAGAAGCTGCCCGCGCAGGCACAACGATTCCTCGCCGCGCTCGCAAAATTCGCACCGTCCGCAAAATAAATTTGACTGGATGGCCACCCGGTCCCCCGCCTTCCAATCGGCCACGCCTTCGCCGATGGCCAGCACTTCCCCCGAAATCTCCGAACCCGGCACGCGCGGCAGTTCGACGGGCACCGGCAGGGTTCCTTCCTCCATCCATAAATCCAGGCGGTTCAACCCGCAGGCGCGCACACGGACGACGGCCTCGCCGGCTGCGGCGATGGGGTCGGGCGCCTCGGCGAATTTCATTTGGCCGGGCGCGCCGAAGGAGACGAGTTGAACGGCTTTCACGCTGGGTTCAAGCGCACCGGTTTGCCGGAAGCGGCGGATTTGTCGGCGGCGAAAATGACCTCGTGCGTTTTGAGCGCGTCAGCCAGGCTGGTCAGCGGCATTTCCACTCCGGCCGCGATCGACTCAAAGAAGCGGTCGAATTGTGTTTGATAGGGATGGTCGGCCACGTCGCCGGAATCGAGCATCTTCATGGCCAGCGCGCTCCACGCGTGGCGGTTGGTGTGGAGCTTCATGGAGTGAAACTTGTTGTCAAGCAAACTGCCTTCGCTTCCCACCAGATGCGTGTGGAAGTAATAGGGCTGGAGGCAATCGACAATCGCCGCGCATTTTCCGACGCGCCCGCTCTTGAACTTGAGCAGCGTCACGCTGGAAGTCGGATATTCGTAGGCCTTGAAAATCGGGCTTTTGGAGCGCGTGGCGTAACTGGCCACTTCCGCCACGTCCTGGCCCAGGCACAGCAGCAGGGCGTCGAGCGCGTGGCAGCCGGCTGTCAACAATGCGCTGCCGCCGGCGTCCTTGCGCGTATTCCATCGGAACTGCCCGTACCATGGGCCGATGCCGTGGTAATAATCGACTTCGCCATAATGCAATTCGCCCAGCAAACCCTGATCGAGCGCGGCTTTGGTGGAGAGAAATTGGCTGGCATAGCGGCACTCGAAACAAATACACGTCTTGACGCCGGCCTTTCGGACCGCCGCCGCGACCGCCTGGCAATCTTTCCAGGACAGCGCCAGCGGCTTCTCAATAATCAAATGCTTCCCCGCGCCCGCCGCCGCGATGGCATGGGCCGCGTGCTGGTATGGATAACTGCAAACCGACACCGCATCCAATCCCGGCTGCTGGAGAAACGATTTGTAATCAGTGAAGGTGGAAATCGGCAGGCCATATTTGGCGCGGACTTCATCGGCATCCACCGGCCGCGATGAATAAATGGCGGTGACTTGGGCGTGCGGACTGGCGTTAATGGCGGCGATATGAGCGCCAGCCACCCAACCAAACCCAGCGATGCCGACGTTATACTTTTTCACGACGCTTAAAATCGATTCCGCCGCACGGTGGCACGACCCGCCCGAATATGCAAACGCTAAACCCCGCCCGAGCGGAACCTGTTCTCCGGAATGAAGGGGACTCGCGGCGCTCCTCCGTCCCGACCGAGGGAAGGCGCGCCCTCCGTTCTAAATAAGGCATGATCTTTATCTTGAAATTGGCTTGTTATGGTTTGTTTTGAGTTGTTTTGCCTGGGACAACCACGCGCTTTTTAGTTTAGCGGGAGGGCGGAGTTTTGCGATGCTTTGGAATAAATGGGATTCGCGGCGCTCGCCCGTCCCGATCGAGGGAGGGAGCGCCTTTGTATTCTGGACGGTTTATAATCCTCATGGCGGTATTGGCTTGTGATGCCTTGTTTTGGGTTGTTTTGCCTCGGCGGGTTAGTCAACGCCGAGGATGCGATTGATGCGTTCCTGGCGTTCTTCTTCGGTC
>DASXZY010000062.1:0-66529 GCA_036501625.1 Verrucomicrobiia bacterium | reverse complement strand
GCGCCGGGACGGCTCCTTTTTGTCAAAGGCCGCAGCCATCCGCCAGAATGTGAGACAGAATCCGCCAGTTGCCTCTTTTGGGATTTCCGCTAGGCTGTGTGGCGGAAGAATGCGAATTTCAAAACTCTTCGTTTTTGGATTGGCCGCCTTGCTGGCGGGTTGCGCTGTCCCACCCCCAGATTCTCCTTCAGCGCCAGGCGCCGATGCGCTGGCCCAGTTCCAAAAGCGGGCCGCCCGTTTTCACGCGGTCATTCGCGTGCCGGTTTTTGAAACCTCAGCCGAGGCCCTCAGCGCCTCCGCCAAATCCGCCATGGCCCAGGCGGAGGCGCGCCTGAAACGTATTGGCAGCCTGCCGGGGTCCGAGGTTGCTTTCGACAATACGGCGCGCGCGCTGGATGATGTCGATACCATCATTGACAATCTCGAAAACCGCTTCTCGCTCATCAAGCAGACCAGCACCAACGCCGCCGTGCGCGATGCCGCCGCCAACGAACTCAAAACCGTCGAGGAATGGGCGGTGGGTTTGGATTATCGCGAGGATGTTTATCGCGCCATCAAGGCCTACGCCGATACGCATCCCCCTCTCCAGGGCGAAGACGCCAAGCTGCTCTCCGACCAGATGCGCGATTATCGCCGCGCGGGCCTTGATCTTCCTCCGGACCAGCAAAAAGAAGTCGAGGCTCTCCGCAAAAAGCTTTCCGCGCTTTCGACCGACTTCGAGGGCAACGTAACCAAGGCCGAGAGCCGCTTGGTCTTCACCAAGGCCGAACTGGATGGCGTGCCGGAGGATTTTCTGAACCAAAAAGACGTTAAGAATGCCGATGGCACCTGCACCGTCATGGCCAACATCACCTGGCATTATGTGGTGGTGATGGAGAACGCCCGCAATGAACAAACTCGCCTGAAAATGGAAACCGCGCGCGACAGCTTGGCCAAGGAAACCAACATTCCCCTGCTCCAGCAAATCCTCGTTCTGCGCGACGACATCGCCCGCAAGCTCGGCTATGACAATTGGGCCGATTACGTCATCGAAATCAAAATGGCCAAGACGGCCGCCCGCGCGACGGATTTTTTGGAGCGGTTGAAAACGGGTTTGCAGCCGAAATTTGACTCCGAGATTGCCGAGTTCCGCGCGATCAAAGCCAAGGAGACCGGCCAGGCCGATCCGCCCATTCACTTGTGGGACGTGCGTTACTACTCCAATCAACTCAAGAAGCAAAAGTACCAAGTCGATGAAGATTCCTTGAAGGTTTATTTTCCCTACCAGCGCTGCCTGGAGGGAATGTTCGCCATTTACCAGAGGATTTTTGGCGTCAAGTTCGAGCGCGTCACGCCGCCCGCCAAGTGGGTGGACAGTTTGCAGCTTTACGCCGTATCCGACTCCGCCACCGGCGAGCCGCTGGGCCTGTTTTACCTGGATATGTTTCCGCGCGAGGGCAAATACAACCACTTCGCCAACTTTGGCATTATCGACGGCAAATTGTTTGACAACGGAACCTATGAGCGGCCCGTGGTTGCGCTCATCTGCAATTTTCCGGCGCCACAGCCGGACCGGCCCTCGCTTCTGCCGCACGAGGACGTGGTCACGCTCTTCCACGAGTTCGGCCATGCCATGCACGCCATGTTGACACGCGCCAAATACGGCCGCTTTTCCGGCACCAGCGTTCCCGGCGATTTTGTCGAGGCCCCGTCGCAGATGCTGGAGAATTGGGCATGGGATAAGAATGTGCTTGACAGTTTCGCCGCCGATTACCGCGACCCTTCCAAAAAAATTCCGCCGGAAATACTCGATCAACTCAAGGCTTCGCGCCTGGCCGTGGAGGCCACTTACTATCGCCGGCAACTGGTCTATGGTTTGGCCGATTTGGCGCTGCACACGCAAATCCACGCCGGCAATGCCAGCGAGGCTCAGCCGCTGGCGGATAAAATCGCGGCCGGCGCTTATTTTGCCTATCCGCCCGATACAGCCTGGCTGGCTTACTTTGGGCATTTGATGGGCTACGACGCCGGTTATTATGGTTACGCCTGGGCCGATGCCATTGCGGCTGACATGGCGACCGTTTTCGAGAAGGCGCCCGGCGGTTATTTCGACCGCCAGGCCGGCCGGCGCTTGCGCGAGGATATTTACGAGAAAGGGAACTCGCGCGACGTCAACATTTCGATCGAACAATTTCTGGGCCGCCCCGAATCCATCGAACCATTCCTCAAAAAGATCGGCGTCAATTCTTCGTCCGCCAGCCAATGAGGGTTCGCGCCCCAAGTCTGGCGGGCCTTGCCTTATCATTGGGACTTCTGGTTTTGTGCGGCTGCGGCCGGCGGCAGACCCTCGTGGAAATTGCCGATCGCATCCAGCAATACCGCGTCGGCAATGGCGGCGAGCCGGGCGATCTTGATCCGGCCATTGCTGTTGGCCAGATTGAGCACGACGTCATGCTTTCTTTGTACGAGGGCTTGGTCTATGGCGGCGCCAAGGATAATTCGCCCCGCCCGGGCGTCGCGCAAAGCTGGGACATCTCGCCGGACGGCTTGATCTACACGTTTCACCTTCGCCCAAACGCGCGCTGGTCCAACGGCGGCCCGGTGACCGCCCGGGATTTTTACCAATCCTATCATCGCATGCTGTTGCCGTCGATGGCCGCGCAATATTCCTACATGCTTTATCCCGTGACGAATGCCGAAGCTTTCAACTTGGGCAAAATCACCAATTTCGACCAAGTCGGTTTCAAAGCGCTCGACGATCACACGCTCCAGGTAAAGCTGCACAGCCCCACTCCGTACCTGCTGGCCATGATGACGCATGACTCATGGTATCCGGTCCCCATCGCCACGATTTTGAAATACGGCGCGATTGACGACCGTTCCAACCCGTGGACGCGCCCTGAGAATTTCGTGTGCAACGGCCCGTTTGTCCTCAAGGAATGGAGCATGAATTCCCACATCCTGGTTGTCAAAAACCCGATGTATTGGGACGCCGAACACATCCGCCTGAATTCCATTTATTTCGATGCCGAGGAGAATTACGACACGGAAGAGCGCATGTTCCGCTCCGGCCAGCTTCACACCATCCGCACCGCGCCCCAAACCAAGGTCGATTTTTACCGCCAATACAAACCGGACCTGATCAATATTTATCCGATTCTGACGACCTACTTCTATTATCTAAACGTGACGCATCCGCCGCTGAACGACAAGCGCGTGCGCCAGGCCCTGGCCATGTCCATCGACCGGGCAGCCATTACCAAAACCGTCACGCGCGCTGGGGAAATCCCGGCGTTTTGTTTGACTCCGCCGGGAACGGCCGGCTACACCTGCAAGGCCGCTTTGCGGGAGGACCCGGTTGCGGCGCGCAAGCTCCTGGCCGAAGCCGGTTACCCAGACGGGAAAAACTTTCCCAGCCTCAGCTTGCTCTACAACACCCTGCAAAGCCACAAAGCCATCGCCGAAGCCATCCAGGAGATGTGGCGCAAAAACCTCAACATCCACGTCACCCTGCGCAATGAAGAATGGAAGGTCTATCTGGATGCGATGAATCACGCCCATTACGACATGTGCCGGGGCGGCTGGGGCGCGGATTACGTGGACCCAAGCACCTTCCTGGATGTTTTTACAACTGACAGCGGCAACAACAACACCGGCTGGTCCAACGCGGAGTACGACCATCTTTGCGCCGAGGCCTCCGGCACCGGCGACACCGCCGCCCGTTACGCCTCTTACCAAAAAGCCGAGGCCATTCTCGTGGACGAAATGCCGATTATTCCAATTTACGTTTATTCCAATCCGCGCCTCATCCAGCCGAGCGTCCATGGCTGGCATCCCAATTTGCTCGACTCGCCCGATTACCGTTCCATCTATCTCGTGCCGCAAAATCATTGACGTATGATACGATTTGTCGCGCGCCGCTTTTTGGAAACGATTCCGGTCCTGTTCATCCTGGCGACGGCCACTTTTTTCATGATGCGCCTGGCCCCCGGCGGCCCGTTCCTGGCGGAAAAGCAGGCCAGCCGGGAAATCCAAGCCCGCATGAACGCCCACTACGGCCTGGACCAGCCGCTGTTCCGGCAATACCTGCGCCAAATGAAAAACCTGCTGCGCGGAGACCTCGGCCCTTCCTTCAAATATCCCAGCCGCACTGTCAACGAGATTATCGCCCAATCGTTTCCCGTCTCGGCGGAATTGGGCCTGGAATCGCTGGCCGTCGCGCTGGTGTTGGGGCTGCTGGCGGGCATCATCGCCGCGCTCAAACAAAATGCGTTTTGGGACCATTTTTCCATGTCGCTGGCCATGATCGGACTGTGCGTGCCAACCTTCGTCATGGGGCCGCTTCTCATTTCGGCCTTCGCTCTGCATCTGGAATGGTGCAATGCGGCCGGATGGTTTTTCCCCCGCGACCGCGTCCTGCCGGCCTTGACGCTGGGGGCCTATTACGCCGCCTACGTTGCCCGGCTGTCGCGCGGCGGATTGCTGGAAGTGCTGCGCCAGGATTTCATCCGCACCGCCCAGGCCAAAGGCGCCGGGGCCGCGCGCGTCGTGTGCCGCCACGCGCTGCGCGGCGGCCTGCTGCCGGTGGTGTCGTTTTTGGGGCCGTCCATTGCTGGTTTGTTGACAGGTTCGTTTGTTGTCGAAACGGTTTTTGGCATTCCCGGCCTGGGCCGCTTTTTTGTCACGGCCGCCTTTAACCGGGATTACTGCATGGTCATGGGTTCGGTCCTCTTTTACGCCGTGCTCGTCATCGGGATGAACCTGGCAGCCGATATCGTCCTGGTCTGGCTGAACCCCAAATTGCGTTTTGACTGATGCCTCCGCCCGACCTTCATCTTGATGAGAAAAGCGCCTCCTTTTGGCAGGATGCCTGGCATCGGCTGCGCAAGAACAGGCTCGCCATGTTCGGCTTGGTGGTGGTGGCGGTCCTGGCGCTGCTATGCGGCTTGGCCGGGCCAATCTGCGGCCACATTATCGGATTTTCCTACGAACAGCAGAATCTGGCTCTCGGCCCCGTCGGGCCCAATCATGTCCACTGGCTCGGCACCGACCGGATGGGGCGCGACATGCTGGCGCGGCTGCTTTACGGCGGCCGCATTTCGCTCATGGTCGGATTGCTGGCCACAGTGGTGTCGCTGTTCATCGGCGTCACTTACGGGGCGGTCAGCGGCTTTGCGGGCGGCAACGTGGACATGGTGCTGATGCGGTGCGTGGATATACTTTACGCGCTGCCGTTTACCATTTTCGTCATCCTGCTGATGGTGTTTTTCGGGCAAAACATCATTTTGCTTTTTGTGGCCATCGGCGCCGTCCAATGGTTGACAATGGCCCGCATCGTGCGCGGGCAGGTCATGGCCATCAAGCAGCAGGAATTCGTCGAGGCCGCGCGCGCGCTCGGCTTGCGGCGGCGCCGGATTCTCTTCCGCCACATCCTGCCCAACTTGCTCGGCCCCATCATCGTCTATGCCACGCTGACCGTGCCGGAAGTCATGCTGCTGGAAGCGTTCCTGAGCTTCCTGGGCCTGGGCGTGCAGCCGCCGCACAGTTCGTGGGGCGTCTTGATTAAGGAAGGCGCCGAAATGATGGAAGAATCGCCCTGGATGCTGATTTATCCCGCCGCCGCCATGGCGCTGACGCTCTTCTCGCTCAACTTCCTGGGCGACGGCCTGCGCGACGCCCTCGACACGCGCGGTTCCAAGGAATGACCATGCCGCTGCTCACTGTCAATCATTTGCGAATGTCGTTCCAGACGCGGGCGGGCACGGCGCGCGCGGTGCAGGATGTCTCGTTTCAAATCGAGCGCGGCGAGACGCTCGGCCTGGTGGGCGAATCCGGTTCCGGCAAATCCGTCACGTGCTATTCCATCATGGGCTTGCTCCCGCGGCCGCAGGCGCGCATCGAAGGCGGGCAGGCTATATTTGACGGCGCGGATTTGCTGGCGCTTCCGCCGCGCGAACTGAATCGCTATCGCGGCCGCCGCATTTCCATGATTTTTCAGGATCCGATGACCTCGCTCAATCCGTATTCGCGCATCGAAACGCAATTGATGGAGCCGCTCCTCATCCACGAAAAAATCACCCGCGCCGCCGCCCGCCGCCGCGCTCTGGATATGCTGTCTGCTGTCGGCCTGCCCGATCCTTCGGCCCGCGCCCGGATGTATCCGCACGAGTTCTCCGGCGGCATGCGGCAGCGCGTGATGATCGCCATGGCGCTCATCACTAAGCCGGACCTTCTGATTGCCGATGAACCGACCACGGCGCTGGACGTGACTGTGCAGGCGCAAATCCTCGAATTGATGAAACGCATGCGCCAGGAATTGGGCATGGCCATCCTTCTCATCAGCCATGACCTCGGCGTTGTTTCCGGTTTTTGCGACCGCGTCATGGTGATGTATGCCGGCCGCGTGATGGAAAGCGCCCGCACCGCCGATTTGTTTTACAACACCCGGCATCCCTACACCCGCGCGCTGCAAAAATCCACGCCCGCCCTCCAGGTCAAAGGCCGCGAGCTTTACACCATCGCCGGCGCGCCGCCGGATTTGCTCCAGCCGCTGCCAGGCTGCCCGTTCGCTCCGCGCTGTGAGTTTGCCATCGAAGCCTGCGCGCGGGCCGAGGCTATTCCGGTGGAAGTGGCGCCCGGCCATGATTCCGCCTGCCTGCGCGTGCAAAAGGAGAATCTGCCGCTGTGAACGATCTTCCCAAGTCCGCCCCGCCGCTCTTGCGTGTGCAAAATCTCAAAACACATTTCCCAGTCGAGACTGGTTTTCTTGTCAAACGCAGTGCCGGCTCCGTCAAGGCCGTCGATGGCGTTTCCTTTGAATTGGGCCAGGGCGAAATTCTGGGACTCGTAGGGGAATCCGGCTGCGGCAAATCGACTCTCGGCCGGACTATCCTCCAGTTGATCCGCCCGACCGAAGGCGATGTTTTATTTGCCGGCTGCTCGCTGGCCAATTTGGACGGCGGGCCATTGCGCCAGGCGCGAGCCAGCTTTCAAATGATCTTCCAGGACCCCTACGCCACCCTCAATCCGCGCATGACTGTATTTGACATGCTTTCCGAAGCCATTCTAGCCCACCGCGCCGTGCCCGGCTCGGAGCTGCCCGCGCGCGTCAATACTCTTTTGCAAAAAGTGGGCCTGCCGCCGCGCACGCGGGGCAAGTATCCGCATGAATTCTCCGGCGGGCAGCGCCAGCGCCTGGCCATCGCCCGCGCCGTGGCCGTGGAGCCGCGGCTCATCGTCGCCGACGAGCCGGTTTCGGCGCTGGATGTTTCCATTCAAGCGCAGATTATCAACCTGCTGGCCCGCGTTTCGCGCGAGATGGGCCTGGCGCTGATCTTCATTTCGCACGATCTTTCCGTTGTCCATTATATTTCTGACCGCATCGCGGTAATGTACCTGGGCCGCATTGTTGAAATCGGCCCCGCCTCCCGCGTGTTCGAGCATCCCTTGCATCCGTACACGCAGGCCCTGATCAGCGCCATACCCATTCCCGATCCCATTCGCGAAGCCCAGCGCAAGCGCGTCCTTCCGCCCGGCGATCCGCCCTCGCCGCTGAACCCGCCATCCGGCTGCCCGTTCCACCCCCGCTGCCCCCACGCGCAAGACCGCTGCGCCCGCGAAGTCCCATCCTTGGAGCCATTCCGAAACCCAAATCACCTCGCATCCTGCCTGCGAACGAAGGAGATAAATTCCCGGGAAACAATTTCCCATTGAGCATCCCGTCTTGGCGGGTTAGCCTGCGCTCGTGAATGTTTTTGTGACAGGCGGCGCCGGCTACATCGGCTCGGTTTGCGTCGAGGAACTCCTGGACGCGGGGCACGAAGTAACCGTTTACGACAATCTCTCCGAGGGCCATCGCTCGGCCGTGGACCCGCGCGCCGTTTTCATTCTCGCCCGCCTGAGCGATGCCGACAATATCCACGAGGCCATTCGCGACGCCAAGGCCGAGGCCGTCATTCATTTCGCCGCCAACGCCCTCGTCGGCGAGTCGATGACCAATCCGTCCAAGTATTTTCGCAACAATGTCTGCAACGGCCTCAGGCTCCTCGATGCCGCTGTGGCTGCCGGCGTCAAGAAGTTTGTCTTCAGCTCCACTTGCGCGACCTACGGGCCGCCCGACCGCGTGCCGATGACCGAAGACCTGCCGCAGCGTCCCATCAATCCCTACGGCGAATCCAAGTTGATGTTCGAGAAAATGCTGCAATGGTACGAGCGCATTCACGGCCTTGCTTTTGTCGCCTTCCGCTATTTTAACGCCGCCGGTGCGAGTGAAAAATTCGGCGAACACCACCGCATCGAAACCCATTTAATCCCGAACGTCCTCCGCGTGCCGCTGGGCCGCGCGGCCTCCTGCGATATTTTCGGCGCCGACTACCCGACGCCCGACGGCACCTGCATTCGCGATTACATTCATATTATTGACCTCGCCCAGGCCCACATCCTCGCCCTCGAACCGGAGCGGAGCGGCTTTTACAATCTGGGCAACGGTGGCGGCTATTCCGTGCGCGAAGTCATCAACGTTTGCGAAAAAGTCACGGGACGGCCCATCCCCGTCGTCGAGAAGCCGCGCCGGCCGGGCGATCCGCCCCGCCTGGTGGCCTCCGCGCAAAAGGCGATGGACGAATTGGGCTGGAAACCGCGCTATCCGAAACTGGAGCAAATCGTGGCCGACGCCTGGCGCTGGCATCAGGAGCATCCGGACGGCTATCGGGATTAGCAATTCACCCCAGCGAAAGTCACTCCATCAACTCAACTTGCATTCTCAACGGTCTCGCTGGCGCAATTATTTTGTTGACCGTTTCCCACGCGCTCGCCGCTGACGACGATGATATCGTTTCCACCAATCGCGACCGGCGCCCCATTGAGGAGCTTTTCAAAACGGATGAAGTCTATCCGGAGGAAAAGGGCGAACTGGAAGTGGGATTAAGTTCCGTCTATCAAAATCATGCCGGCGGCGCTGACTGGACCGTTCCGCTCGAAATGGAATATGGGTTGACTGACCGACTGCAGTTGGAGGCGGAATGGGACTCGCTGGTGCAGCGATTTCCCGCTCATCGCCCCGCCGTGCGCGGCATCGGCGATTTGGAGCTGGGCGCCCAATACAGTTTCATGGACATCGCCGGCACGGGCTTGCACATCGCGCCGCGTTTTGCCGTGGAAGCGCCGGCAGGCAACGTGAACCGGGATTTGGGCGACGGCTTTCTGGAATATGAACCGGCCATTATCGTGGCCAAGGATTTTCCGGCGCTTCATAACAGCCAGGTTTTCACGGAATTCGGCCCCGGCATCGTGCAGCGGATCCGCCGGCCTGCCGACGCCGATGACGCCGAACCGAGCGCGCACGAGTTAAACTGGAGCAGCGGATTTTTTGTCCTCTTTGGGCGCGCGGCCGCCACCATGGAGTTCAATTGGTCCAACAACACCTGGAATCATCACGGAACCGAGAACGAAATGTATTTGACGCCGGGCGCCCTGTGGCGGGTCAGGCCCAGCGTGGAATTGGGCCTCGGCATCCCGGTCGGTTTGAACCAAAGCTCCGACCATTTCGAGGTCATCGCCCATGTGGTTTGGGAGTTTTAAAATGCTTGACGGCCAGCCCGGGCATTCCTAGCATCTCCGGAGAAAATCAGCGATGCTAAGCCCGGCCAAAACTGTGGGTGAATACCTGAGCGCCCTTCCGGCGGACCGCCGCGCGGCCCTTGGCGCTGTCCGCGATGTCATCCTGGCGAATTTGCCGGCGGGCTATGAGGAAAGAATGATCTACGGCATGATTGGCTACGTCGTGCCGCATAGCTTGTATCCGCCGGGATACCACTGCGATCCAAAGCAACCCGTGACCCTCGCCATGCTGGGTTCGCAGAAAAGCCACATGGCGATTTACCTCATGTCCGTCTATGGCAACGAGACCGCCAAGGCCTGGTTTCGCGAGGCGTGGGCGGCCGCCGGCAAGAAGCTCGACATGGGCGCGGCTTGCGTGCGTTTCAAAAAGCTGGACGACGTGCCTTTGAAAGTCGTCGGCCAAGCCATCGCGCGCGTCTCTGTCAAAGAATACATCGCCGCCATCGAGAAAGTCCTCTCCGCCTCAAAGAAAAAGCGCCGATAGAGCGTTTACTTTCCGAAGATCCTTTCGATTTCCTTCAAGACCTCCGCCCGAATAGCCGCGGGATCGGCGCCGAGGGCCTTGAGTATTAGCTTGACAGCGCCATCTTCGGCCCGCAGCAATCCCAGCAGAATATGTTCGCTGCCGATGAAGCTATGGTTCAATGCTCTGGCTTCTGCGAGAGCTTCAGTGAGGACGGCTTTGCTCTCGGCGGCGTAATCCATTTTTCCAGGCGCGGCCGGCTCTGCCGCGGCGGGGGATTGTTTTTCGGCTTCGGCTCGCATGGCGGCCAAGTCCAATCGCAACGCGTCAAACGCGATGCCTTGGCCCGCGGCAATCAGCCCAACCAGGATGTCCGCGGGGCCGATGGAAGGGTGTTTAAGCCGCCCGGCCTCTTCGCGGGCGAGCTTCAAGACCTGCCGCGCGCGGGGCGTGGGCTGGACGATTTCCTGCCCGGCGAAATTCGGGTCCAACTCTCTTAAAATTTCCGCGCGGGTTTCCTCGATGTTCACGTCCAGGCTTTTAAATACGCGCGCGGCCACGCCATCGCCTTCGCTCAAAAGGCCCAGCAAAATATGTTCGGTGCCGACGTAGGTGTGCTGCAAATTCCTGGCTTCCCTGGCCGCCAGGGCGAGGACTTTCTTGACGCGCGGCGTGTAGGAGATATTGCCGATTATTTTGTGTTCGGGGCCGATGCCGACTTGCTTCTCGACTTCCTTCCGCACCGCTTCCAAGTTCAAGCCCAGCTTCTGCAATACGCTGACGGCTACGCCCGAATTCAACGCGATCAATCCAAGCAAAAGATGTTCCGTGCCGACGAAATCGTGGTTGAAGCCGCTGGCTACCTTGCGGGCCAGCGCCAGGGCCTGCTGGGCGCGCGGCGTGAAATTACGGGCAATCGCGAGTTTCGGATCCGGTTGGGCGGGCGCCGGAGCGGGAGCCGGTTTTGAAAACAGCTTTTTGAAAAATCCGGGCGCGCCGCTTCTTTTGTCCGCCTGGGCGGTGACATGCCGCAGGGCTTCCCGGAATTCGGCGTGGGCCTTCTCCACATCCACGCCAAGATTTTTCAACACGATGGGGACGGCTCCATCTCCTTCGTTCAGCAAGGCCAGAAGGATGTGCTCCGTCCCGACCAAAACGCGGTGCGCGGTTGCGGCCTCCGCGCCGGCCAGGGCCAGCATTTTTCCAGTGCGCGGCGCATAAGGAATATCGCCGCTCGCTTTTTGCTCCACGCCGCGGCCCGCCTCTTTTTCGACTTCCTCGCGCACCTTGTCGAGAGTCAAGTCTAATGTGGTGAGAACGCCAAAGGCTGGGCCGTTGCCAACCTTGATTATCCCGATGAGAACATGCTCCGGCGAAACAAAGCCCTGGTGCAGCCGCTCCGCTTCCGCCTTGGCCAGAATCAGCGCCTGCCTGGCGCGCGCGCTAAAATTGAATCCCGGCGCAAGAGGATCGCGCGAGGGAAATAGGACAGGCGCCGGCTCTTCTTTGACCGCCGCGAACTGTGGAGGCGCTTGAAAATCGCCGGAGCAAACGAAGGAATTCTTCGCGGCGCTTAGGTAGGCGGCATCCACCAGGGCCATTGTTTTTAAATTGTCCCCCGCGGTGATGGCCGGCGCCGTCCCGGTTTCCAAGGCGATGAGCAATTGCGCCATGGTCCCGATGAAAGCGTCCGGGAACCAGCTTTGCGTCCATTTCGGCTCGTGGAAGCCAGGGTCGCCTTTGCTGGCATATTTTATAGTTGATGGAGTGGTGAAAGGGTCGCGGCACCAGCCGATATCGCCAATGGCCAGCCCGTCCATGCCTTCGATGCGCCAGCGCAGATAAATATCCGAGGGGCATCCTTCCCGGGCCGGCCCCGTCCACGGGTCGTCAATGCCGACACAACGCAGGCCGCTCCGGTACTCAAGAATATACGTGCAAATCCCATCCATGTGCGGAAACGCCGCGCGCGGATCGGAGCGGAAGCTGCAATTAATTCCCGCCGGCGCGCCAAACCAGTAGCGAAAACAATCCAGGTGATGGATGGAGAGGATGCGCAAGGTGGCCCAACCCAATTCCGCCTGCCACGGCTGCCAATGCGGAATGCCGCGCATCTCGATGGTGGCGAAAACCGGCGCGCCCAGAACGCCGTTTTGCAGGAGTGTTTTGGCAGCGCGCACGGAGGGGTCATAGCGCATATTCTGATTGACAGAAAGAATGATGCCCGCGTTCGCGCAGGCCTTGACCGCTTCGGCCGCCTCCAGAAAATTCACGCCCAGCGGCTTTTGGGCCAGGATGCCCTTGACCGTTTTGCGCGCACACGCGCCGCGGATTAAATCGAGCTGCGCCTGCGGCGGCACCGCGATGTCGAGGACTTCTATGGAAGGATCGTCCAGCAAGTCTTCGTAGGAATCATGGACTTTGGCGATGCCGAAGCGCTGGGCCGTCTGCTCAGCCTTGCGCCGGTCGCGGGAAGCAATGGCGGCGGGATTAAAGCCCGCTTTCCGATAAGCCGGCAGATGGCATTCATTGACCACGAACCCGCTGCCGAGGATGCCAATGCGATAATCCAGTTTCTTCGGCAAAGGAGCTTCGATTTGGAGGTCCATAGCAGGTCAAGCATGGCGAGACATGGAACATTAAGCCAGCACGTTTGGAGCGCGCGCCTGCGACCGTGCAAAAATGGGGTTCATTGGTTGGGCTTATTTCTCAAAAGCGGCTTGTGGAGCCTTGTTTTGTCGTGTTTTGGCTGCCTGGGCGGGAGACCGCGATGACCGCAAGCGACGTGGCCCGTTGGGCAGGCGTTTTTTCGGAAATATCGCAATCCACCGTAATTGACCGCGTTGTGCCGCGATTGGCCCGCCTCTTTTTGCCGGCGAGAGGGCGGAGTGCCGCGACGCCCTGAAAAGGCCTGGCCGCAAAACCACATGCGGGCGGCGGAGGAATAAGTGGGTCTCGCGGCGTTCGACCGTCCCGAACTTTCGTTTTTCCCGCAAATGGCTTGTGCAACCTTGTGCAGCCTTGTTTTGCTGGGTGTGCCCGAAATCTTTTGTGGACTTGGTGAACGGCTGTGGACATGGCCGCAGCGCCGCCCCTGGAAGAGGGTGCGGGCCATCGTTTTCCGAACAATATTTTATGTCCATGTGGAAATTGTGTCATAAAAGCCAAAAGGCAAAAAACCTATGGTAGGTTTTTGACATGATTTTTTTGGAGAGATGCATTGCCTCGCAAGTGGCTGATGACCAATACATTGTAAACCGGCAACCCGCAAAAAAACGAAAAAATGTTTGCGAAAGCTGCATTTTCTTTGGGCGAGACCGCTGTTTTTCTGCAAAAATGGGCGGTTTTTGGGTGGCTCTTTTGCAAGTTGTTGATGGAGTGGGTTAATGCGGCGTTCATTTTTGACTATATGAGCCGGCGATATTGGGCGCGACGGGCATATTCTGTGCATAACATCGTAAAAAACGTAAAATATCGCTTGACATATTCGTGGCTTTTGTGGATTGTCGGTTCATGCAAAACGGGAAGCGTCTGGTTATTGTCTCGGAGGCGAAACTGCGGCAGCGGCTGGAGCCGGTGGTGAAGGAACTTGGGGCCACCGACCGGGAACGGCTCCTGACTCTTCTTCCGTTGATCGGCGGCGACGGCAAGGCTCGGATTTCTGAGTGTTTGAAAACGGCTTTTCCGGGAAAGGCGCAGGCGGATGCGATGAAGGCGTTCAAAGTCCTGCGGGGCGCGATTAATAAGGCGGCAAAGACGGCGGATGTTCATCTGGCGTTTACGGCGGACACCAGCAAGCGCACGCCTCCGGCGGGACGCCAATGCTGGTTTGAGGGCGAAGATACCACCGAAAAGGAGATCGCCCAGTTTTCCGACGAAAGCACGCGGGACGTAAATCGGCAGGCTGTCCCTAATACCGGGCTGCTCACGGATTTGCCCAGTTTGCTGGCCGGGGAAACGCCAGTGCGAATCTTTGTATCCTATGCCCGGGAAAACATCGCGGAAGCGAGAGAGCTTCTGGAAATGATAAAAAGAGCGTGGCAAGCCGCACAGCCCCCGGGCCGCAACAAGCCGGACTTGGAGTGGATCGTTGACTGGGACATCCAAGCGGGTGAGAAATGGGGGCAAAAAATCCTGCGGGACATGGAACGCTCGCATATCGGACTTTTCTTACTCAGTGTCGAGTCGCTGGGGAGCGAATTTATTGATGTCGTTGAACTGCCGCATTTCCTCGATAAGAAACCGATCATCCCCGTGCGGCTGGGGGAATTGACGGCAAGCCACGCTTCCCGCTTGGCACGCTTTGAGCATCGCCAATTCGCTGAGCTGCCCGTTCGGAATTCTGATGAGAAGCTCTCTTATTCGCGCGTCCGGAGCAGCCGAGTCAGCTGCCCGCGATTTGTGGATGCTGTTCTGCGAGGCATCGTTCGCGCGATTGAGGAGTGGCGCGGGCTTTCCGTTCCACTGGCGATTTCGGAAAAGACGGCGCAGCCATCTTGCGGCGGCCCAGACGATGGCGATTTGACTCAGTTTGCCGATGACATTGCCGATGATGCTCATGCAGGCGAAGACCGCTATGTGCCAAACGAAGGCCGGCGCTTCAGTCTTGGCGAACTGGAAAAGTGCGACCTTTCCAAATCGCTGCCCGAGGGCAAAGTTGCCCCGGCCATCGAACAACTCAAGAAATGGCTGGACGATGGTTCGCCCGTCTTTGCGGTCCTCGGCGAGCTTGGCATTGGCAAGACGACAACGCTCAAACATTTCACACGATGGCTGCTGGATGCGCGCAAGAAGAATCGCGCCCTCCCACTGCCCATCTTTATTGACCTGCGCCTTTACCATAACGACGATACTCGGCGCAAAGTTCCTACGTTGGAGGAATTGCTCACCGAAGTAATCCGCCATCATTGGAGAGGCGCCGGACCCGCCGCCCTGACCGCGCCTGAAATTGTCGATGCCGTGCAAAAGGGCGGCGCTCTCATCATTTTCGACGGATTGGACGAAAAGATGGTTCAGTTCACGCGCGAGCAGTCCGGGCAGTTCATCCGGGAGTTATGGCGGATATTGCCGCCTCCGGCAAAGGATGACCAAGAGCATAAGCGCGGGAAACAAGAACCGCCGCGTCCTGGCGATTCTGCCCGGCGCGGCCGCATGATTCTTTCTTGCCGGAGCCATTATTTCAAAGATGTCATCACGCAAAATGCCTTGCTGATGGGTGAATACCGGGAGGGTTTGCGCCCGGACATCTACGAGGTTTGCGTGATTCTTCCGTTTTCGGACGCGCAAGTGCGCGATTACTTGAAGAACGTCCTGGCCAGTGAAGCGCGCGCGGATGAGGCCATCGCTTTTTTCAAGAAGGTCCACAATCTCGAGGAACTGAGCCGCCGGCCTTTTCTGCTCGCGCAAATCGTTCCGCAACTGGCCCAGCTTGAAGCGCGGCAGATGTCCGGAGAACGCGTCCTGGGCATCACTCTTTACGAAAACCTGGCCGCGCGATGGATGGCTCGCGACAGCGGAAAAACCCAGTTCACCGACGCCCACAAACTGGAGATGATGGAGCAGATTGCGGCCGACATGGCGCTGGAAGGTTCCCGAGCCTGGCCCTGGGATAAAGTGGAAAAATGGCTGGGCAGGTATTTGGCCGCGCGTCCGGAGGTGGCGGTGTTTTACCAGCGGCACAGCCCGGACGCATTGCACCAAGACTTTCGCACCGCCACCTTTGTGCTGAGGCCGGACGATTCTCGCGCAGACTTTCGCTTTGCCCATTCCTCCCTCGGCGAGTTCTTCCATGCCCGGCGGCTGGTGCGCGCGCTGGATGAGGATTCGTTGGAATTATGGCAGATTCCGATGCCCTCACGAGAGACATTGGACTTTGCCGGGCAGTTTCTGGCCCTTGATCCGCGCCCTGAACGCATGGCCAATTGCAGCAAACTCCTCGCGCAAGGCGGGCGGGGCGCGGTGGTGGCGCTGCAGCTTTGGCTCATCGCGGTGGAAATGGGATATCCGCAGCCCGCGCCGACTGCGGTGGACTTGCGCGGGGCGGACCTCCACGATTGGGAAATCCGGGGCGCGGCGGCCGACCGTCCGTTAAGCTTGCGCGGGGCGCTGCTGCAACAGTCCAAGCTCTTCGGCGGCAGGTATCAATTTGTGGATTTGTCGGAGGCGGATTTTAGCGGCGCCGATGCGGTTGGAACGCGTTTCGAGGATTGCCGGTTGGGCGGCGCGAGCCTTGGCACCGCGGACTTTTCCGGCTCGATCTTCCGGCGTTGCAACGCTGCGCGGCTGGCCGGAGCGCAAGCCAAATGGCGGAGCGCGCAGTGGATTGGCTGCGATCTTGCCGACGCAATGCTGCCGGATAACTTCGGCGAGGAAGCGGTCGCAGCGCACTGCCGGAATGGCCCGGCTGAGTTCAGCGCGCCACTTGATTTGCCGCCTGAGTTGGAGGCCGTCGTGCTGGATGCTCATCATGGCGGCGTCACATGTGTGGCGTGGTCGCCCGATGGGAGCCAACTGCTCTCCGGTTCCGACGACAACACCTTGCGCGTGTGGGACGCCGCCAGCGGAAAAATGTTGCGCACATTTGTTTTGCTCCCTCACGGAGAAACCGCTGTGCTGGAACCGCACCGCATCATTGCTTGCTCATTCGGCGCCTGGCCGTATTTGGCCTGGCATCTGCCCGGGCCTGGCCGGCCGCGCCTGCTTCCGGCCGAATTCTTCGGCGAACTGCCCGTTTTCAGCCAATAATTGTATTGCGCGGGGGGGCGGGATGGCGTATGAAATTGTTATTGTTTGGGCAATGGGGTTTGCCCGCTCACCGTGCGGTGAGGAAACTGCCTGAGTTGCCTCAGCGCTGATAACTCCTACCCAGAAACATTCGCGCGGAAACGCGATTTTTATGATTGACTCTTTTTGGGACTATTTTTGGGTCGGGATTGGCGGGGCTTTGGGCACCTTGGCGAGGTTTTGGGTGGGCGGCGCGGTCGCGCGGCGGTGGGGCGAGGCTTTTCCGCTGGGCACGCTGGCCATCAATGTGACCGGCTCATTCATCATCACTTTTTTTGACACGCTGACTTCGCCGGATGGAAATTGGATGGCGCCGAGGCGGGGGCGTGCGTTTTTCATGACGGGCGTCTGCGGCGGATACACGACTTTCTCCTCGTTCAGCCTGCAAACGCTCAATCTGGCGCTGGATGGGGAGTGGCTTTACGCGGGCGCCAATGCCGGCCTCTCGCTCACGCTCTGCCTGCTGGCGGCGTGGCTGGGACGGCTGGCGGCTCTGAGCCTGCGAGGAACGAAAGGAACCTGATCCATGAACCTGCCTCACGACGCGATGCTGCTGCGCATTTTTCTAGGCGAAAGCGACCGCTGGGAACACAAGCCGCTCTACGAAGCGATCACGCTCAAGGCGCGCGAGATGCACATCGCGGGGGCGACGGTCCTGCGCGGGCCGATGGGCTACGGCAAATCCAGCCGCCTGCACACGGCCAAAATCCTGCGCCTTTCCCTCGACCTGCCGCTGGTCATTGAGATCGTGGACAGCGAGGAAAAAATCAACGCCTTCCTGCCGGTGATTGACAAGATGTTGAAGGGCGGCCTGGTCACGCTGGAAAAAGTCCGGGTCATCAATTACCGCGCGGCGGATGAAAGCGGCGCGGGCGCGGAGCCGTCGCCATCCTGAGCCGGCCTGGTCAGCGGACGAAGGCGGCCAGGGCGTAGATCAGGGCGGAGTTCCAATTGATGGCAATTTCATTGACACGGAAATTGGCCTGAACGTCCACCCAGTTCGTGGCGCCGGGATTGGAGCCGCCCACCAGATAGCCGGGCCACGGCTCCGGCAACTTCTGCGCGCCAGAGCGGCGGTCGTGCGGATGCAGGGGCGGCTTGAACCCGATGCCGGTGACGAAGGAGCGCCCATAATAATTCCGCCCCAGGAGATGACCGAGGGCATCAAGGCTGGCGGTGACGTATTCCGGCTTGGGCGAGAGGCGGTGCGCGGCCTGCAAGAGAACCACCTGGCGCGCGACGTTGCCGTTGCCGCCCCACCAGTAGGCCGTGCCGGCGGGCCGCGCGTAACCGTGGGCATTGCGCGCCTCGACGAGACGGTCGGCGGCGGCGAGGAGGTTCGTCCGCATCGCAGCGATGAGGGATTCGTCCCGGCCGGCGCGCGCGGAAAACAAGTAAGCCAGTTCGCCGAGATTCTTGACGTTGCCGTAATCCCAATTCAGATCGAACTCGCCGCGGGCGGCTTTGATGCGCGTTTCACAATCCTGCAAACACGCCGCGTCGCCGGTGGCTTCCCATAATTGGGCGGCGGCCCAGAGGCGCCCGTCGGAGTCGCGCACGCGGTAGGTTCCAGTGGAGAATTGCGAGATGTCCGCGCGGTGATCGGCGGGATGGGCCTGGAGAAACCGGCAGCTTTTCCAGGCGGCTTCCAGGCATTGCCCGGCGAAGCCCGGCTCGAACGGGCGGAAGTCGCGGGCGGCCATGGCCATCATGGCGGTGAATTGGGCGGTGTCCGCGCTGCCCCAGGGCGCGAGATAACGCGGCGTCGCTTCCGCTTCCGGCACGATGAAACCGCCGAATTTTTTGGTGGAAACTTTGTCATAGACGGAGCCGTCCGCGGCTTGCATGGAGAGGAGCCATTCCAATTCCCATTTGATTTCCGTCAAGTATTCGGGGGTGGAGGCGCGCGCGTCGGGCAGGTGGAGCGCGACCGTTTGGATGGCGGGGCCGAAATCCTCCCAGGCGCGCAACATGACGCCGACGGTCACGCCGGCGTTGATGACGTATTTGTTGTAATCGCCGGCGTCGTGCCAGCCTTTGGTGGCATTCGTATGGACATGTTCGCCAGTGGCGATGTCGAGCCAGGCGTCGTTCGTATGACAGGCCTCGTGCGCGTAGACGATGCCGTGATTGGTGGCTGAGACGGCCGTGCCGCATCGCCAGAGATACATTCCGCGCATTACGACTTGAAAAGGCTCGTCGTAAACATCGGCGGCGATGCGGAACGGCGCGGAGCGGCCGAGGCCGGGGACGTCCAGTTGGAACGCGCCCGATTGGCGGAACGCGGAAAAATCGGCGGTGTAGAGGTCCTCAGCGGTGTCCTGGTTGTGGCGCGGGCCGGTGGCGGCATTGGTGAAGACGGGCTGGCCGTCGCTCGCGCGCACGAGGGTGAAATTCGTGCAAGGCGCCGCGATGCTCGCCTGCTTCGGCTCATCCGGGAGAAAGCCGGCGGTGTTGAGGCGGATTTTCGTGGTCTGGGCGCAAGCAGCCCCGGCTGCCATCAACAAAGCCAGCGCTGATATCCATGTTGCCTTCACCGGGTGCACGCTACAAAAAGGAATTCCTTGGCGATAGACAAAAATCGCGCCGGCGGATCAGGTTGCGGGGGCGTTGGCGTGCTCCCAGGTCAATTGGCGCCAGAGTTCCTTCAACGGGTCCATGTCGCAATGCGGCGGCACGCGCTTGCCGTAGGCGGCATAGGCGTAGAGATAAGACAGATGGCGGTAGCAGGAGGCCAATTCCGGCGAGCGCGCGGCCATGTCGCGGCAAAATTCGCGGGGCGTCTGCTCGGGATGCAGTTCGATGCCGTGCTCGCGCGCCCAGGCCTGCGTGAACTCGAACGTATAAATTATAATTTCAGCCGGAGACCGGAGATAGTCTTCGCCGGAGAAAAAGGGGTTCTTGTATTCCGAGAACGGGCGCAGCCTGGAGCGCGGCGCGGCGGGTTCGGACGGCCTGGCGGGACGGCGCGCGGGGGCGAGATCGAGCAATTCGCGCAGGAAATTCATAATCGCCGCGGCAATGGCGCGGGCGATTTCGAGCAACAAGTGGCGGCAGCGAAACAGCCACCAGGCGCCCATCAAACCCGCCACGATTAGCAGCGTTGTCCGCAGCAATTTGTAGAGGCCGCCCTCAACTTCGGCCGGAACGGGGCCGGAAGGCGATGCGGCGGAGGGCGGCGCTGTGCCCGCTGGCGCGGGCGCGGTCTGGGTGTTTGGCTGGGAGCCGGCCGCGGGGCTTTCGCCTTTCTGGCCGGCGGGCGTGTTGCCGGCGCGTCCATCTCCCTGGCCGGGCGGGTTCTTTTTGGAGGCGTAGCGGCTGGCCTGGCGCAATCGGTAATCGATTTGATAGCGCAAGGCCGTCCAAGCCTGGCTGGCTCCGGGGCGCGGAAGGAAAAGAGCCAGCGCCAGAATCACGAAGGCCACACCGCCGCCCAATTTCAGCCAGGAAAGAGCGACGGCCGCCGGCATGCGCAGGTAACGCTGCCGCAAATAACGGCGCAGCCCCAGAAAACTGGTCGTCACCAGCAAGCCCAGGGCGGCGCTCATGTAAAGTACAACAAAGACGACCGCCTTCCGGCGCAGATCGGCGGCATTGGCGGGAAGGAGAGATTGCCCGATGCCAAAAAGAGGCAGCGCGGCCAGCGAAAAATAGACGACTGACAATCCCGGCGAACTTGGGGCCGTCCATTTTCGTTTGGCTTTCGCTTTGGGCTTCGCGCTGGCCGGCGGTTTGGGTTCGGACTTCGCGGGCGGGGGCGATTGCAGAAGACCGTGGCCGGAAGAGTCGTCGTCTTCGTCGATGAGCGTGCAATCCCAAACGAGTTTGTGGGCGCAATACCAGATGATGGCCAGCAGCACGAGGCTTGCTATGCAATAGTTCGGGGCCGTCTTGGCCAGATAGAGCCAGACCGAGGCCGCCAGGCAGGCGCCATAAACCGCCGCCGACTCGGGGGAATTTTCGATGGCGATGCGCGCAACCAGCACGATGGCCAGCACGAACCAGAACATGACCCAGCGCACGCTCCCAAGCATTTGGCCGCGGTAAAAAACGTCAATTAGAAAAAAGCAGAGGCTGCCCACCAGCGCCATGATCAGGGCCGGGCTGATCCCGATGACCATGAAATCCGCGGCCGTTTTTTGCGGTCGGTTTGGCGTCATATTATCGGATGAGCGCCTCCGCGCAGAGATGGCCGATCGTTTCCTCGCTGTTGATCACACGGAAGTCGATTCCTTGCCCGAGAAGCATTTCAGCCCAATCCGGCGGCCTGGCCCAATCCGGCACGGCCTCCATGTCCATGGAGACGACAATGGCCGTGACCAGCCAGCCTCGCCGCGCGATGTCCCCCAGCGCGGCGGCGATCTCCGGCGTGACCACGCCCAGGATGGCGACGACCGTGGTGTCGCGCGAGATGTCGCTGGAGGTTTCGCGGAGCGTATCGGCGAAATCGAGGCCGTCGGTGCGCTCCAGGCGCGCGAGCTGGCCGAGAATTCTCGCCAATTGGTCTTCGCCTTTGGCCGCTTCCAGCACGACAGGGCGCAGGCGCGTGTTCTCCTGCTGGCGGCTGGCGCGCGTGAGGGCATCGCGGCGGGTTAGAAAATCGGCGCGCCATCCTTCGGCTCGAACGCGGTCGGCCGCGTCGCGCCCGTTGGAGACGAATCCAATTTGCTGGCCCATCTGGCAAACCGCGTTGGCCAGGGACGCCACGGCGACTGCCGCCAGCTCGGCGGAAACGGCCTCGGCAGGCCCGGAAAAAGCGGCGGCGTGGAAGTCGAGAAGAAAGGTCGCGCCGGCCACGCATGAACTTTCGTATTGGCGGCTTTGCAATTGCCCGGTGCGCGCGGTGGCCCGCCAGTGGATGCGGTGGAGCGGATCGCCGTGCTGATAGGGGCGCACGCCCGCCACGCGGGTCGGGTCTTCAAAGAGCCGGTGGGCCAGGCGGATTTCGCCAATTGGGCGGCGCGAGGAAAGATTGTAACCCTCCAGCGCGACGATGCGCGGCGGCACTTGCGCGAAACTCGGCTCGGTCATGACGCGAAACCGGCGGTGCAATCCGAACACATCGCCCGTCTCGGCCAAGAGCGGGCCGATTTGATAGTAGCCGCGCATGAGGAATTGGACGCGGTAACTGAAGACTTTTGATTCGCCCGGCTTGAGGCGCGCGACGGCCAGGCGGGCGCCCTCGGCTTTGATGCGATGGGGTGTTTGCGTCAAGGCGTCGCGCGGGAGGGCATCTTCCAGCAGCAGCCAGGGGATGGCCAGGCGGCCGGTGTTGCGCGCAGCCACTTTGACCTCGAGCGTCCCGCCCATCTCCAATTCCTCATCGGCGCTGAAACGCTGGGCCTCGATATTGGCAGTCCACGCGCGGGTAAAAACGCGGCTCAACAGCAGCACGCCCAGCAGCACGTACATTGCATAGATGAGCAGGCCGAGGTGGAAAAACAAGCCCGCCGCCAGGAGGAGAATCGTGCCGGCTGTCCATTTCATCGTTTGGCGGCGGCCGGCATCTGCGGCACCGGCACGGTGTTCAAAACTTCCTCCAGCACGCGGCTGACGGTTCTTTTGCGCAGGCGGCTTTCCGGCCGCATAATCAATCGGTGGCCCAGCACGTGCGCGAAGACTTCTTTGATATCGTCCGGCATGACGAAGTCAAATCCGTTGATGGCGGCGCAGGATTGCGCGGCGCGGAGCAGGGCCATCGAAGCGCGCGGGCTGCCGCCGAGGGAAAGATCGGCGTGCTCGCGCGTGGCTTGCATGAGTTGCACGATGTAGCGGCTGACTTTTTCATCCGCATGAACGCCGCGCACGGCCTCCTGGCAGTCAAGCACTTCCTGCGCGGTGGCGACGGCTTGGAGGTCTTCAATCGGATGCCGCCGCTGCAAGCGCTGGAGCATGGCGATTTCCGATTCCGTTTGCGGATAGCCGAGGCTCAGGCGCACCAGGAAGCGGTCCAATTGGGCTTCCGGCAGGGGAAAGGTGCCTTCGTGATCGATCGGGTTTTGGGTGGCGATGAGAAAGAAAGGGGGCGTCAAATCATAATTGACACCATCGGCGGTGATCTTTCGCTCGGCCATCGCTTCGAGCAGGGCGGATTGCGCGCGCGGGGTGGCGCGGTTGATTTCATCGGCCAGCACGATTTGGGCGAAGAGCGGGCCGGGGCGGAACTCGAAATCGGCCGATTTGGGATTGAAAATGGAGCTGCCGGTGATGTCGTTTGGCAGGAGGTCGGGCGTGCATTGAATGCGCTTGAAATCGCAGCCGAGGCTGCGGGCGAGGGCGCGGGCGAGCATCGTCTTGGCGACGCCCGGCACATCCTCCAGCAGCACATGGCCTTCGGCCAGAAACGCGACCAGGGTCATGGTGATTTCATTCCGCTTGCCGACGATGACCTTCTCGATGTTGTCAATAATGCGATTGGCCAGCGGCGCGGCCGGGGAGGAGCCGGGCGCGCGTTCGGAGGGATCTTGCTGCCTGGGGATGCGGATGTCCGGCGCGGCGGCAGGCCCGGCCATGGATGCGGCCCTTGGCGCTCCGTCCAGGCGCGTTTTGGCGCCGCAATTTGGGCAGGCGACTTCTTTTCCGGCCAATTGCGGCGGAAACTCAATATGCTGCCCGCACGAAACGCAGGCGCTTTTGGATATGGCTGCCATGATGAGAGTTTAGGCGCGGCCGTTGAAGGGTTGAAGCATAAACATAACGTTGCAAGATTGGACAGGCCCGTCATGTTTCCGTGTCGCTCCCGCCGTGGTTTTTCCGCCTCTTGCTATTTCAGCCTCGGCGGGACAAATTGCGCTAAATTCAAACATGGCATTCCGCGAACAGATTCCTGGAGGGATGTTGATTACGTTCCATTATTTCGGGGACAGATGAACACCGCGCGGTTCCATGAGGATTTGAGACAAGAATCTTTCGTTAATTTTTGCCGTGATGCATTTGCATCGCCGTCCGTTTTACTGGTTGCGCTGCCAGCCCCCGGCCTGACTTGCAACGTCCAAGATCGGCCGTTTTGTCCCGGCCGGCGTATCGGAAGGTTTCGGGGACAGATAGGTTTCGCGTCACTCCATAAATTTTGGCGGATTCGTGCTTGCCACGGGCGGCGGGTGCGATATTAAAGCTGGCTGGAAAATTTCGCGCGAGCGCGATGATGAAAAATATTGTTTACTTTGATTTGGAAACGCAGAAGTCGGCGGAGGAGGTCGGCGGCTGGGACAGAATTCGCGATATGCGCATGAGCATCGGCGTGACTTACAGCACCGCGCGCGGCGGTTACCGGATTTATCACGAACGCGAGGTCAATGCGCTGATCGAGGAGTTGCGCCGGGCCGATTTGGTGGTCGGGTTCAACAACCTGCGCTTTGATTACGAAGTGCTGGCGGGGCACAACCCGTTCTTCGACGTGGAACAGGTGCCGACGGTGGATTTGCTGGTCGATTTGCAGAAGATTTTGCAGCACCGGCTTTCGCTGGATTCGATTGCCTCGGCCACTTTGGGCGTGGAAAAAACCGGGGAGGGCTTGCAGGCCATTCGGTGGTTCAGGGAGGGCAAATTGATGGAGATCGCCGAGTATTGCTGCTACGACGTGAAGATCACGCGCATGGTGCATGAGTACGGGATTTCCAACAAGCAACTCCATTACATGAATCGCTTCGGCAAAAAGATGATGGTGCAGGTGGCGTGGGCCGGCTAGCCCGTTTTCCCCGGCACCTTGCGAGGGGCGGAAATGGCGTCGTTGACGCCGCGCAATTTGGCGGCGAGGTCTTGGGCGAGGTTGCGCATGACCATCATGCCCAAATTCGGCTCGCTCCGGAATAAATCGGAGAAGGCGGCGCGCTTCACGACCAGCAAGATGCTCGGCTGGTTCGCGACCGCGAAGGCCGTGCGCGGCGTGCCGTCCAAAAACGCCAGTTCGCCAAAAATCTTGCCATCGCCCAATTGCGCGATGGGCGGCGCGCCTTCCTCCAGCAGGATATTGACCTTGCCGCGCAGAATGACGTAAGCCTCATCGCCATTTTCGCCCTTGGGAAAGACCTGCTCGCCTGCGCGAAAGAGCTTTTGCGTAAACAGGCGGGCGATCTTGCGCAATTCGCCGTCGCCCAGGCCGCTGAACATGGAGAGAGGGCGCAGCAGGTTGATGATGCCCAGGCCCATTTTTTGATCCTCAAAATTCTTGTCAATAATTTCGGCCATGCTTTTGGCGTGGGAGGTGAATTCGGCCTCGCCCAGCGAGTAGGCCGAGTTCAGCTTGACCATTTTGACGACATCCGCATAGCGCCCGTTGAGGCAATAGAAAGCCGGCAAGTAGGCCACAGGCACAAAGCCCAGTTGTTCGGCCGTCTTGAGCAGGCGCGGCGCGGAGGCGAGAATATCGACTTCCGTATAAACGGCGCCGGCCTCTTTTTGCACGACTTTGACAACGTGGGCCAGCAAGGCGCCCATGGAAACATCGTCGCCGCAGAAAGCCTCGGTGATGCGCGCGCAGCGATCCTGCTCGTCGAAGTAGCAGATAATGCCGGCCGTCACGCGGTCGTCGCGCTGGCCCAAAAATGCCCTCTCCTGGCGCGGCAAGGGAAGGCGCAGGAGGCCGAAGCCGAAATTGAACCGCCCAGAAATTTCCAGGGGCGGAAGCGCGCTGTCCGATTGCTGGCGCCAGAGCTCGAAATCGTCCGGAGTGGCGTCGTGGATTTTCAAGTCCGATTGCAACGGGTAGCCGCAGGCGCCATCGCGGATGACGACGGTGTTGGGGATTTGGAGGCGGGCCAGCGCGGCCAGGGCCAATTCTCCCACCTGCGGAAGCGATTCCGAAAGCGGGAAACGGGTGACCAGCACGGAGTCCGCCCCGGCCACGTAAAAGAGAATGCCCATCCGATGCTCGAGCATGTGTTTGAGGGGCTGGAACCCAACGCAGACAAAACCCATTTTTTCAAAGAGAATTTGCTGCGCGTTGTCCGTGGCGGGGATGCGGACGATGGCCATTTCGCCCCGGCGGCGGGACATTTCATTGACAGTGCGCAACAGGGCTTCGGCCGAGCCGTCGGCGGCGCTTTCGGGCCGGATTAAATTGCGGCCCAGGTTGGCGACGGGATTGCGGTTTTGCCCCCACGGTTTGAGAAAGGAAACGCTGCCCAGGAGGCGCCCGCCGGATTCGGCCACCCAGGTTTCCTCGCCGGTGGAGGGGTCCAACAAGGGGGCGAGGAAAGCGGCGTCGTATAACTCGCGGGCGGGGTAGCCGCCGCCGAGGGTGGCGCGGATTAGGTCGAGCCACAGGGGGGCGTCGGACGCCGCCGCCGGCCTGATATTAAATCCCATGAACGCCTCTTGGTTCGCGATTCATCTGGCTGCCAGGACATGGTGCCCGCGACAGGACTTGAACCTGTACGATGTTACTCACTAGAACCTGAATCTAGCGCGTCTGCCAATTCCGCCACGCGGGCCTGTCTCAACATCAACGGCCTGGGCCGCCCATGTCAAATTTGGTTTTGACGTTTGCCAACAAATTTCGGCTGCAAGATACACGCAACCGCGCCCGCAGCGCAAGCAGGCAATTTGCGGCAATTTGCGGCCCAGCAAACCAAGTTAACGAAGATTTTTCGGTGACAAGACGGGCGCGGATGCGTTTGTGCTTGTGGCGGGGGCGGCGGGCGGGCACCATCCGGCCATGCGCCCATGGCTGCGCCGGTTGACGTTGATTGCTTTGGCGGAAGCGTTGTTCTTCGGCCTGCCATGGGACGGCGCGGCGGAAGCGGAATTGCCCAGCGCGCGCCCTGAATTTCTTATTGAGCTTCACCAGCGATGAGAGGCTGCCCCAAAACTCCGTCATCGCGATGGCCCAGACCCAGGACGGTTAACCTTAATCCGGCAGTTGGATAGGCTTGGATTTGCTGTAAGTTCTTTATTTAATGCGGCATGAGTCTGCAAATCTCTCCGATTCCGGCTCACCCGCGGGGTGAGGGTTTTTCCGCGTTGGTTTCGTCCGCGGGGGATTCGCTTCTTCCGGTCATGGCGGTGGATGGGCTTGCCACGAAAAAACGGACACAGAAGTTGTGTAATTTAATAGTTAGTTGTTTTGGTTTTCAAAGTCAAGCGGCGAACGATAGTCAAGCGAACTGTGCAGGCGTTGGCGGTTGTAAAACACTTCGATAAACTCGAAGATGGCTTGGCGAGCTTCGGTGCGGGTTTTGAACTTGCGGCGGTAGATCAGTTCGTATTTGAGCGTGCTCCAGAAGGATTCCATCGTCGCGTTGTCGTAGCAGTTGCCTTTGCGGCTCATGGAGGCCACAGCCTGGGCACGGTGGAGCGCATGGCGATAGTCTTGACTGGCGTAGGGCGAGCCGCGATCGGAATGAAAGACTAAGCCTGCTGCGGGCTGACGCTGCGTCAGAGCCATCCCCCCAGGCGGCCAAAACCAAGGCTGTGTCGTTGTGTTCACTCATAGCCCAGCCGGTCAAGCAGCGGCTGTAAACATCCAGAATGCCCGCCAGGTAGAGCCAGCCTGCTGCGGTCTCCACGCAGGTGACGTCCCCGAGCCAGATTTGAATGGGGGCCTGCGGCGCGGGCAGATCGGGCAGGCGATTGGGGGCAATGGGCTGGTCGTGGTTGCTATCGGTCGTGCAGACCCGGAAGCGGCCTTTGGCGCGTCCGGCGAGGCCTTGCAAGCGCATTAGACGGGCAATGCGGTGGCGGCCATAAGCGTGGCCGGCTTGGCCCAACACTTTCTGAATCCGAGGGCTGCCGCAGGTTTGCCGGCTGTCCTGATGAGCCTGAACAATCTGTTGGGCCAGACGCTTATTTTCCAGAGCGCGCGGGCTGGGTTCAGTTTGGCGACGGGACCAGTCGTAATAGCCACTGGAGGAAACTTCCAAGGCTTGGCAGAGCGAGCGAATGGGATGCTCCGTTTTCATCGCGTCAATCCGTTGAAACCGTTGGAGGGGGGTTCGGAGAGGATGCCCAAAGTTTTTTTTAAAATATCCCGCTGTTGGCGCAGATAGTCATTCTCGCGCCGTAATCCGGAATTCTCGGCCTCCAATTGTTCGGCGCTGCGCTTCGCGCCGCCGCCCCCAGGGGGGGGAGGGGGCGGCGGCGCGAAGCGCTTCCTCCAGGCCGCAAGCCTTTGGGCATGAATCCCCAGCTCCGCGGCCACTTCCGTGGCCGCTTTACCGCTACTGAGCCAGAGCTCAACCGCGTGTTGCTTAAAGGTCTTGTCAAACTTCTTTCGGATCTTCTTGGGTCGGTTCACGGGTGCATTCATAATTGCTTTATCCATATATGTCTCTCTTTACCTGTGCCCGTTTTTTCGCGCAGGCCCAGTATCATTTGAAACGCGAAGGAGAAAGTTGGCTCATTAAATCTGTTGAACATGAGTGTCCAATTTGTCGGGGAAGTGGAGATGAAAAATGCGTCGGATGCAGAGGCAAGCATTGGAAATAAATATGGTCCCCATAACAAGTCACAAGTAGATGAATTTGACACGCCAACCATAGCACGCTGAAAAGTGAACTTGAGACGCCAACCATAGCACGCGGGATGCCAATGGAATTTAACGCTGGAACAGCTTCCGTCTTCGTTAAAACTACGACGGGACAAGTCTCGGCTACGAACACGACGTAAGGAAGCAAAGATCGCCTACATCAGACTGCACATCCAAACGGCTTGCCCGCCGGGTGGGGCCGCCAGGACGGAGTGATGGCCAGTCGGATGGAGGCACAGAATCACTTTCGCGCCGGGCGAATGTTCGAGGCTGTAGCGTTGAGGGCCGATGGGAACACGTCCATCAGAGCCGACCTTGATGGTGGTGCGAACACTCCAAACATAAGGCCACCAGGGACATCGGACGATGGGGCGCAGGACCGAACGTTTTTCTTTCTGGGCCCGGCTCCAGGCTTGTTGGGGAGTCATGCGCAGTTCGCGGTGGGTTTCGTGGGCGTTGCGATGCAGCCGCAAAGCGTCGATGTGGGGGTTGGCGTTTTCGATCTCGGTGATGTCTTCGCTGGCGAAATAGGGCGGAAGCCGGCCTTGCCAGAATTGGTGTTCGCGTTCGATTTTTCCCGTGGCCTGGGGCGTGTTACTCTCAGCACCCTGTAGCATAGAACTATTCCTGTTTTGCTAACTGCAAAACTTGTCCTGTTTTGCTCGCCTCACGACACACTAACCGAAAATCGGGGCCGTGGAGATTCCACTGGCGATTTGCTGGAGCGTCTCGCAGTCCAAGATTCGGAAGGCAATCTGCCATCAGGGCGGCGTCGCCTGGATTCGCAACAAAGCTCACTATCTCGGGTTGTAAATTCTGTTTCCCATTGAACGGAGACAGGCTAGCTTATCAAGCAGTCAGCCAACATCAAACAGTCAAGACGCTGTCACACCCCTTTTTACCTCCAGATTGAAAGCTCTGGGCGCGTGTGCATCTTCGCGAGCATGTTTTAAAATGGACCGCCTTCTGGCGCGCTCCGCTACGACAGCCAAACGAGCGTCCCTTGGGGGAGATTGTCGTAGAATGGCAGGAGGTCATTGGCGGAGAGGTGGACGCAGCCGTGGGAGTCGGGGCGGCCGAGGGCGGGTTCGTTGCCGGTGCCGTGGATGTAGATGTAGCGTTGAAATGAATCGATGCCGTCGCCGCGATTTCTTCCCGGTTCCATTCCTTCCAGCCACAGGATGCGATTAGTGATCGGCGCGCCGGGCAAACCGCGCCAGGTGTAGCCAATAAATTCCCGGCCTTTGAAAGCGCTGCCCACCGGCCAGCCGCCGCCAATTTTCCGGGCGACTCGGTGCAGCCCGCGCGGGGTCATGTTTGAGCCGGCTTTTTCGCCGATGCCGAATTTGGAGGTCGAACAGCGGAAGGTTTTCACCAGCGCGTAATCGGCGGGGTTGTGAAACATAGCCGGGACGATGCAGTTGTGAAGGAAGTGCTTGCTTGATCTTTTAGCGCAAGGACTTCGCCGTTCGTCAATTGCAGATCGCTCTCGGATATGCGCGCCTCTCACTCCCCGCCTTGCGCAAAAATCTGCCGCGCAATCACGTCCTTTCCAACTGCATCGCTCCGGCTTGAGCCGGCGGAACCAGGACACGCGCTGTGCGGCAATGTTGACAGCAATGAAGTCGAGCGTGGGAACCGTTCCAAGCCGGCGGCAGGCGCGGACGGCATCCTGCAAAATTGCGGGGACGCCCGTCATTTAGGCCCCAGCTTCTTGACGAGGATTTTGGAATTGCGCGCGCTCTGTTCGTATTTCTCGCGGCGGGCCGGCGGCAGGTCTTCCGGCGTGCCTTCCGCGAATCCGCCCTTGGATTGGAAATACGTGAACGCCTGCGTCGAAAGAGTGATCAACTCCGTCATGCCCAATTCGCGCGCCTTGGATTCGACGAACGCGATGAGCTTGCGCCCGATGCCCTGGTTCTCATGCGACGGGCTGACATAGAGGCAGGCCAGCTCGCCCTTGGCCGTGTCAAGTTGATGGAGGGCCACGCATGCGACGGGATTTTTATCCGTCTCAAAAATGTAATAGTCGTTGATGGTCTTCTCCAAACCGGCGCGGGTGCGTTTGACTAATTCCTCGCTGGCCACGGAATCCTTGGTCAAGACCATGATGGCGCGGATGTCCTTTTTAAGCGCGCGGCGGATTTGCTGGTATTCGTTGGCATAGACGAGCGTGCCGATGCCTTCGTTGGAAAACACTTCCGCCAGCAAGGCCTCATCGACGCGCCCATTGATGACATGCACGCGCGCCACGCCGGCCTGGCAGGCGGCCGAAGCGTAGTGCGCCTTGGAAAAAACTTCCGGCGCGAAGCTGCTCTTGTTGTGCGCCAGCAGGCCGTCGAGGTCGGCCACCAAAATCTGCTGGATGAGCCGGCCCTGGTAAGTCAGGCCGTCAATCGTCGTGATGTAAATCAGCTTGGCCGCGCCGAGAGCCTTCGCCACTTCGACCGCGACGGAATCAGAGTTGACGCGGTAGGTTTTGCCGTCGCCGTCAAATCCCAGGGGCGGCACGACCGGCACGATGCCTTGGCCGAGCAGGCTCAGGAACATCTCCGTATCGACGCGCTCGATCTTGCCGGTGAAGAGATGATCCTGCCCGTGAATGATGCCCATCGGATGCGCGATGAGCGCGTTGCAACAGGCCGCGCGAAGATCGCTGGCGCTGAGGCCCTCCAGGATTTCGTGCGTGAGCCGGTTGGCCGCCGTCAGCGCCAGCTTGAGCGTGGCGGCGTCGGTAATGCCGCTGCCATCGAGATCGGAGGGTTGGATATTTTGCTCGCGGGCGAGGGACTGGATTTGCGCGGCCGCGCCATGAACGAGCAGCACCTTGATGCTCAGCGAGCGCAGCACGGCCACGTCCAGCAGGATGTTGGCAAAGTTCTCGCTGGTGACGATCGCGCCGTCGATGCTGATGACGAAAATCTTCTCCCGAAAACGCGGGATGTACTGCAGGATGCCTCGCAGGTCCGTGAGTTTCACAAAAATTCGCGCTGATTATTCAATGTTGTGAATTACTAATCGGTTTCCCGCGCGATTCAACTTTTATTTTGTGGCAACTTGTTCGCTGTCGAAAGCGCAGCCCAGTTCTTCCGTGACGAAGAGGCGTTTATCATGTCTATCACTTGTTAGGGAATTCATTTTATGAGACGAAACTTGCCGATCATCCCGGTCTTATTATCGGTTGTTTGCGGTTGGCCGAAGGCGATGGCACAAACCGCGGCCGCCTCTGGCGCTCAGCTTTTGCAAGCAGTGGAAACGGCATTCAAAGCGAAGGACAAGCCGGCCGTTATGCCCCTTTACAATTGGGACGGGGTTCCGAATTGGATAAAAGAGAACCAAAGCGATGACATTGATGATTGGCTCACGCGGGATTTGAAAAGCGCGGCGCTGGCGCCTTTGCCGGCCGGTTTTTCGCCATCAAACGAGTTTGACGGCATTCGCTTTTACCTCAACGTCCAGCCCGCCGGCATCATTCAATTGGGATTCACCGATGGCTTTGGGTGCGGAATTCCTTATGGCAAGAAAGACGGCGCTTTTTACATCGCTTCCGTGATCATCGAGGAAACAAAGCCCGCGCGTGAAGATACCAATGGCCTGGCCATCCGCGTTCAATGGCCAGACGGGAGGCCGGTCGCGCATGCCAGTGTGGAGCGCGGCGATTCCCGAAAAATTCCCGTTCTCCATTTTCGGAAACTGTATGGCGAAGATATCCCGGCCGGCGCCAATGGGCGGTTTCATTGGCCAGCCTCCGACACGAATTGCTTCCTTGTTGCGGCCAACGGGCGCGGCTTCGGTTTTTTGCGCGGCGCCGAAATTACAAACCAAGCTGTCATGGTTTTGCATTCATGGGGAAGGATTGAAGGGCGCCTGGCAAATTACAATCAAGCGCTGGCCAATGTCCGCCTCGAACTCACTTCGGATCGCGGCGCTAATCTGGCCGACGGAATGGACGTCCGTTTCTCCGCCGAAAATCCAGTCACGGACTCAGAAGGGCGTTTCGTCTTTGAACATGTTCCGCCCTTGAAGTTCGTCCTCAAGCGGCACGATAGCCAAACAGGTCTCGATATCCCGGTTCGCTCGATTTCTGTGCAGCCTGGAGAAACCAATCATCTGGAAATCAACGGGCATGGCCGGACCGTAATCGGCCGCCTGACCCGAGGCCTGGAGTTGGGCATGATAGACCTCGATCTTGCGTCCTGCCATGCCTGGCTTGCTCCGGCGCCGGACACTTCCGGCGCCGCGGATAAAAACATTCCTGTTCGAGTTTCCAGCGATGGAGTTATTCGCGGAGAATTCGTAGAACCGGGCGATTACAAAATATCAGGCAGCATTCAAAACAAAGATCAGCTTTTAGCGCTGATTGACTCGAGAGTGATCCACGTGCGTGTGGATTCATCGGAGCCGCCCGGCAAAGCCGTTGAAATTGGCGAGGTTGCACTAAAGCCCGCGGTGAATCTAAAGCCGGGCGATGCCGCTCCAGATTTCACCGTAAATGACCTGGATGGCAAATCGCTTAAGCTTTCAGATTATCGCGGCAAATATGTCCTGTTGGATTTCTGGGCGACGTGGTGCGGCCCTTGCGTCGCCGAAACGCCGAACTTGCAGGCCGTTCATGAAGCCTTTGGCAGCAACGATCACTTTGCCATGATTAGCCTCAGCTTGGACCACGATGCGTCAAATCCGCGGAAATTCGCCCGCCAACGGAACATTGCCTGGACTCAAGGATTTCTGGGCGATTGGTCAGAAGACAAGGTATCCGGCGCTTATGGAGTTTATAGCATTCCGGCCATCTTCTTGATTGGCCCCGGCCAGAAAGTTTTGGCCATAGATTTGCGAGGGAAGAAAATCAAAGACACGGTGGCTGCCGCTTTGGCGCGTTAAGATGGCAATCCTACAGAGGGTTGGTCACCGAGGTCGCGGATTCTCCCGGGCGCAAGGGGCGGGCGGAGCCGGGCGCGCTTTCTTCCTTGCGATTGCGCTTCAAGAGTTCGGCAAATTTCACGCGCTGCTCCGGCGCGAGCGTGGCGCGGATTTCCTCCCGCACTCGCCTGATCTCTTCCTTCATTTGCGGAGAAATCTCGTTCCACAATGGCTGGGTCCGCTCCTGGCTCGCCTTCATGATTTTGGCGATTTGCTCCCGCTGCTCGACGCTCAAATCCAATTGCTTGTTCAATACCTTGAGGAAATTGGCCCGCTGCATTTGGAACATCGGCGGGCCGGCTGCGCGGCCGGCGGCGGCTGGCTGCGCGGATGCGGCGGGTTCGGGCTTCGTCGCCGCGGCGCGAGTCAGCACGCCGCCCGTGATCACGCCGCAGGCAAAGATGACCATCGTCGCCAGGATGACTTTCCAGGGGTTCACCAGGAGTCCTCGATTTGTTGATTCATCGGCGCGAACACAGCCGCTTCAAAATCCTGGGAGAAATTATCAGCCGGCTCGGTGTGCGCGCGGCTGCCATATGCCCACAGACCGCACAGCACGGTAATAGCCACACACGAGATGGCAGCGTGCCAGAGCGGCCGGCACCACAATCCCCACACGCTGGGGGCCGGGCGGGCTTCGAGCCGGGCCACGATGCGCTTCTCGAAAGCGTAAGGAACCTGCTCTCCGGGCGGATGTTTCCGGGCGGCGGCCAGCAATTTGGCGTACACTTCTTCGCTCATAACATGACACCTCAGACGGTTTGGGCCGGCGGCGGGTTACAAATACTTGTCCCTGGTCATTTGGGATAAAATCTTCCGCATTTCCGCCCGGGCGCGAAAGGCCCGCACTTTGACCAGCGTCGCGGACCAGCCGGTCAGGGCCGCGATTTCCTTCACGGTCTTCTCCTCAATTTCCAACATCGTGATGACCAGCCGGGCCGGCGGTGAAAGGCGCGATAACACCTTGGCCACCAATTGCCGCGCGGCGTCCGCGTCCTCGCTCGCGCTGCCCGGGCCGGCAGCGAACCGCTCCAGCCAGTTGGTCTCCGATTCGGCCAATTCGGCGAAGGCCGTTTCCCGATTGCGCTGATGGCCGCGCAGAAAATCGTAGCAAGTCCGCACCGCCAGCCGCATCAGCCAATGTTCAAAGGGAGCCTCGCCGCGAAAGCCATCCAATTTTTGCCAGGCCTTGATGAAGACCTCCTGGACGATGTCCTCCACTTCGCTTTCCCGCCGCGCGTAACGCCGGGCCGTGGCGAAGACGCGCCCCTGGTATTTGGCCACCAGCGGCTCAAAGCTGGCGGGGTCGCCCTTGCGCGCGGCGGAAATAAGCTCCGCATCGGTCCGGTCCATCGGTTCAATCTGCCTCCAAGGCTCAGGCAAAAAAAGGAGCATTTGCGGGTTGCGGGCTGCGATTCAATAAAATACAAATTCTTTAAAATAACGCTTGTGAAATTTTTCACGATGAGGCATTTTCGTCCCTCTTTCGCCGGAAAGCCGTTTGCTGCCTGGTGAAGGGGTGCATTTACATGACCGGATTTGTGCGATGCGATTGATTAGATTTACATTTTTGCTGTTGTTGCTGGCGGGCTGGCCGCTAAGCCCGCTGCTGGCCCAAAAGGCCGCTGAACCGGCCGCCGCCGTTGCCGCGCACGCGGAAAAGGCCGAGAAAGGCCTGCCGCCCGCCGCGCCGTCCATTACTCACATCAGTTCGTTTCCCGTCACCAACTCCATGCTGGTCACTTGGATAGTGGCCATCCTGATCATCGTCTTCGCCCAATACGCTACGCGCAACATGAAGGACGTTCCCGATGGCGCGCAGAATTTTTGGGAATTTTTGGTGGAAAGTTTGCGCGATTTTCTGGAGGAAATCGTCGGGCCGGATTTGATTAAAAAGTCGTTCTGGTTTTTCGCCACCATTTTCATTTTCATTTTCTTTACCAACTGGTTCGGGCTGCTGCCGGGCGTCGGTTCCATCGGCTGGGGCCAGCAAACCGCCGATGGATTCGAGGTCACCCGCCCATTGCTGCGCGGCGGCAACGCGGACCTGAACATGACCTTCGCCATGGCCGCGATTTTCATGGTCTTGTGGTTTATCTGGGCCTTGCAATCCAATGGCATCTGGGGCTTCGTCTTGCACATCTTCGGCCCCAAAGGCGACAGCGAGGGCGCGCTCAAGTACTTCATGATTTTGATCTTCTTTTTGGTCGGGTTCATCGAAGTCATGTCCATCGCGTTTCGGCCGATTTCGCTCAGCTTTCGGCTTTACGGAAACGTCTTCGCCGGAGAAAACCTGCTGGACGCGATGTCGCACACGATCAAGGACCCGCCTTGGGCCAAGGCCGTTTTCAGCGTGCTGCTGCCGCTGCCGTTTTATTTGCTGGAATTGCTGGTCGGGTTCGTGCAGGCGATTGTGTTTATGCTCTTGACAGCCGTGTTTACGGGAGTGATTTGCGTGCATGAGGACGAGGGTCACGGCCACAAGGCGCATCATTGAAATTTTGAGATTTCGGCGGCTGGACCGTATTCAATTGCGGGAGCCGCTGGAGACAACAGAAACAAGTACAGAAAGGTCATTATGACAACGCCTATGTTGGCGGAAATGAGTGGCAGCATCCACGTCGGCTTGGCCGGCCTGGGTTCAGCCATCGGCGTGGGATTGGTGGGCATGAAGGCCTCCGAAGCGGTGGGACGCAATCCCGGCGCGTTCGGCAAAGTGATTGCCATTGCCATTCTTGGCATGGCGCTCGCGGAAGCCATCGTGTTCTACGCGATCTTCATGGTTAAATCCTAAATCGCATTATTGGCGCGGAGCGTCGGCTCCGCGCCAGCCTTTCAACTTAATTTTATGACGCATTTATTTGTTCTCGCGAGTATCGGCAGCGATCTCGCCCGGACCGGCAGGGACACCGCCGAAACATTCGGCTTGGACTGGCCGCATTTTATCGCGCAGTGCATCAGCTTTGCCATCGTGGCCGCGCTGCTGGTCAAATTCGCCTACAAGCCCATTCTCACCGTCCTTGAAGAGCGCCGCCAGCGCATCGCCGACGGCCTGGCCAACGCCGACAAAATCAAGGCCGAACTCGCCCGCACCGAAACCATGCAGCGCGAAGTCCTGGAAAAAGCCAATGCCCAGGCCAGCAAGATGATCGAGGAAGCCCGCGCCGCCGCCGCCCGCGTCCAGGAGCAGGAAACGCAAAAGGCCATCGCCCAAGCCGAGCAGATTGTCAGCAAGGCGCGCGAAGCCGCCGCCTTGGAACACCAGCGCATGCTGGCCGATCTCAAGCGCGAAGTTGTCACGCTAGTCGCGCGCACTACCGGCAAAGTCGCCGGCAAAGTGCTCACGCCCGACGACGAGCGGCGCCTGGCCGAGGAAACCCGCCGGCAATTGGCCGCCTGACACTCGCCGCCGCGCACTGCCAAGATGAAAATTTCCAAACAAGCCCGGCGCGACGCCCGCGAATTGTTCCGCACTTGCGTGGTGCGGGACGCGCTGGATGAAGCCCGCGCGCGCCAGGCGGTGGCGGCAGTCATCCGCGCGAAGCCGCGCGGTTACATCGCGATCCTAAGCCATTTTGAGCGGCTGATTCGCCTGGAACTGGCCCGCCGCACCGCCACCATCGAGAGCGCGCAGGCGCTGCCCCCAGAGGTGCGGGACGGCATCCAAACCGATCTGGCCCGCCAATACGGCCCCGGCCTGGCTTTTCAGTTCAAGCAAAACCCGGAATTGATCGGCGGCACGCGCATCCAGGTGGGCGGCGATGTTTATAATGGCAGCATCCAGGGACGCCTGGCCGCCCTGCGCGAAATCGCGTAAAGAACAAAAATCCTATGAGTACATTGTTGCAAGAAATTGAGGCCCAAATTTCGGGCTTGAAAACTGGCGTTACCCGCCAAAACGTCGGCTCCGTCCGCGAAATCGGCGACGGCGTGGCCAAGATCGAAGGCCTTTCCGACGCCATGTTGAACGAAATGCTCGATTTCGGCGGCGGCGTGGTCGGCTTGGCCCTCAACCTGGAAGAGACCGAAGTCGGCGCCATCATCCTGGGCGAATACACCTCCATCAAGGAAGGCCAGGAAGTCCGCACGACTGGCAAGCTGCTGCAAGTGCCCGTCGGCAAGGCGCTGCTGGGCCGGGTTGTCAACGCCCTGGGACAGCCGGTTGATGGCAAAGGCCCGATCAATACCGATACTTTTTATCCTGTCGAAAAAATCGCCCCCGGCATCATCAAACGCAAATCTGTCAGCCAGCCGGTGCAGACGGGCATTATGGCCGTCGATGCGATGATTCCCATCGGCCGCGGGCAGCGCGAACTGATCATCGGCGACCGCTCGACCGGCAAGACGACCATCGGAATCGATACTATTATCAGCCAAGCCCGCCAGAATCGCGCGGCCGAACAAGCCAAAGACGCCAGCTACCGGCCGCTTTATTGCATTTACGTCGCGGTCGGCCAGAAGCAATCGAACGTCGCGCGTGTCATGGCCGTGTTGGAGCAGGCGGGCGCCATGCCTTACACGATCATCGTCAACGCCAGCGCCTCTGATTCCGCCACCAACCAATATCTGGCCCCCTTTGCCGGCTGCGCGATGGGCGAATGGTTCATGGATAACAACATGGACGCGCTCATCATCTACGACGATCTTTCCAAGCACGCCGTGGCCTACCGCCAGGTTTCGCTGGTGCTCAAGCGTCCCTCCGGCCGCGAGGCTTATCCGGGCGATGTGTTTTATTTGCACAGCCGTTTGCTGGAACGTTCGGCGCGCGTAAGCGAGAAATTCGGCGGCGGATCTCTGACCGCCCTGCCAATCATCGAGACGCAGGCGGGCGATGTCTCGGCTTACATTCCCACCAACGTCATTTCCATTACCGACGGCCAGATTTACCTGGAAACGGATTTGTTCTATCAGGGCATCCGGCCCGCCATTTCCGTCGGCCTTTCCGTCTCGCGTGTCGGTTCCGCCGCGCAGATCAAGGCCATGAAGCAGGTGGCCGGGCGCGTGAAACTGGACTTGGCCCAATTCCGCGAACTGGCCGCTTTCGCCCAGTTCGGCTCGGACCTCGACGCCAAAACCCAGGCCCAACTGGAGCGCGGCAAGCGCATCGTTGAAGTTTTCAAGCAGCCGCAATACAACCCCATGCCGGTGGAAAATCAGGCCGCCACTCTTTGGGCCGTGCAAAACAGCATGATGGATGATGTGCCGGTGGACAAGATCAAGGATTTCCAGGGCAAATTGACTGAATATTTGACAAACCGCAAGACTGCCTTGATGGACAAAGTCCGCGCGGAAAAAGCCTTCAGCGACGCCCTGGCTGCCGAGTTGAAGGCGGCCGTGGCGGAGTTCAAACAAACTTACCGGTAAGCCCTCATGCCCAGCACACGCGACATCCGCCGGCGCATCAAGTCGGTCAAGAATACCGCCCAAATCACCAAGGCGATGCAGATGGTGGCGGCCTCCAAGATGCGCAAAGCCCAGCAGTCCGCGCTGGCGGGCCGCCCTTATGCCAACTTGATGAACAAAGTGCTGGGCGCCTTGGTGGCCGAATCCGGCGATTTCACGCATCCCTTCCTCGAAACGCGCCCGAACCCGGTTCGTTGCGTCATTCTCGTCAGCACCGACAAGGGATTGTGCGGCAGCCTTAACAGCAATTTGATGCGCGAGGCGTCGCGCTTCGCGCCGGAGACGCAATTCATCTCCGCCGGGCGCAAGGCTTCGCTATTTTTGGCGCGCACCAAGCGCAAGCTGGCGGCCGAGTTCACCTACAAAGATGCGCCGCTGTTCGAGGAAGCGCGCGCCATCTCCAAATTCGCGCGGGACCTTTTTCTCAAAGGGGAAATAGGCCGGGTGGATATACTTTACACGCAATTCATTTCGACCTTGAACCAGAAGCCGGAACTTCGGCAATTGCTGCCCATCGCTGAAATCAAGCCGGTGACCGCCGGCATTGGGGCCAAGGCGGAAGCGCCGGCGGCTCCCGCGGCTGGCAGCGAGTATCTCTTTGAGCCGAGCCAGGAGCAAGTGCTGAGCGCCATGCTGCCGCACGCTTTGAATTTTCAAGTTTACCAGATTCTGCTCGAAGCCAAAGCCAGCGAACACAGCGCCCGCATGGTCGCCATGAAAAACGCCACCGACAACGCCAAGCAATTCATCAAGGATTTGACGCTGGAGTACAACAAACTCCGCCAAGCCAACATCACGAAGGAATTGCTGGAAATCAGCAGCGCGGCCATGGCGATGGGGTAAGGGGGTTTCCCTCTAATCCTAATCCTCCGAGGAGATTAAGATTAAGAAAGAGACGGTTCGTGTTTTCCGGCGGTTCGTGTTTTCCTGTTGGACTAACTGGCGGCTTGCGCGTACAACCTCCCGCACCATGCGCATTCTGATGGCCACCATGACGGCGGCGTTGCTGGCGTTGAACTTGCAGGCGGAACAGCCCCTGGCCGATTACATCCGCCCGCTCGTCGGAACCCAGGGGCAGGGCAATACTTATCCCGGCGCCGCCGCTCCGTTCGGCATGGTTCAATTCAGCCCCGATACAGCCGACGACCTCTGGGACAACGCGGCGGGTTATAAATACTTGGATACCTCGATCATGGGTTTCAGCGTGACGCACTTGTCCGGCACGGGCATTCCCGATTTGGGCGATTTCCTTTTCATTCCGCAAATCGGCGAGGCCAAGCTCGCCGCGGGAACGACCAACAATCCCGATGCCGGCTATCGCGCCCGCTATTCGCACGATCAGGAAACCGCTTCGGCCGGCTATTACAAAGTCAACCTGCTCAACAACGGCGTGACCGTCGAGTTGACCGCGACCGAGCGGGCCGGCCTCATGCGGATGGTTTTTCCGGCCAGCGACCACGCCAGCATCCTGACCGACCTGCATCATTTCCTTAACGGCAATGTGGATGCGCCGGGCCGCTTCTCGCTCATCTGGTCGCACGTGCGCGTGGAAGATAAATCGACCATAACCGGATTTCATCTTGTCAATGGCTGGGCCAAGGAACGCTGCCTTTATTTCGCGGCCCGGTACTCGAAGCCGTTCGACAGCCATCGCATTTACAGCGGCGGCCAGGAAGTCAAATATAACACCTACCGATTCCGCGGCCGCAACGAAGCCGCCGGCACAAACCTCCAATTCGTGGCCGAATACAAAACCAGCCCCGGCGAAGTCATCGAAGTCAAAATCGCCGTCAGCGCCGTCAGCGCGGCCAATGCCCTGCAAAATCTTGACAGGGAAATCCCGGATTGGGATTTCGACCGCGTGCGCGCGCAAACGCGGGAGAAATGGAGCCGCGAATTGGGCCGCGTGCGAATCGAAGGCACGCAGGACCAGAAGGAGACTTTTTACACCGCGATGTATCACTGTTTCCTGGAGCCAAGTCTTTATGATGACAGCGATGGCGAGTATCGCGGGCTGGATTCCAACATTCACACCGCGCGCGGTTTTCATAATTACACCGTTTTCTCCCTGTGGGACACGTATCGCGCCACCCATCCGCTTTTCGCGCTCATTCAGGCGCGGCGGGATTCGGACATGATCCAATCCCTGCTGGCGCACTTCGACCAAAGCGTGGACCATCTCCTCCCGGTCTGGTCGCTGCAAGGCAATGAAACCTGGTGCATGATCGGCTATCATGCGGTGCCGGTCATCGTGGATGGATTTTTGAAAGGGGTCAAAGGCTTCGATGCTCAACACGCCTACGAAGCCATCCGCGCGACCGCCACGAACCCGGATTACGACAGCGTGGCCGCCTACAGCCGGCTGGGCTGGGTGCCGTTCGACCAGGAAAACGAGTCGGTCTCCAAAACGCTGGAATACGCCTTCGACGATTATTGCGCCGCCCAAATGGCCAAGGCGCTGGGCAAAAAAGCGGACTGGGAATACTTCATGCGCCGGGCATCCAGCTTCACCAATCTTTACGATTCATCCATCGGATTGATGCGGCCCAAGGATTCGCACGGCCAATGGCGCACGCCCTTTAACCCGCATTTTTATGATGACGATTCGCGCACGAACGATTTCACCGAAGGCACGAGCTGGCAGTATTCGTGGTACGCGCCGCAGGACGTGGGCCGGTTGATGGCGCTTTCCGGCGGGAGGAAGGCGTTCGCGGACAAGTTGGACCAGCTTTTCACTTTTCACCAGGCGGATGCCAGCAAAGGGCTGGACGACGTGCAGGGGCGCATCGGCGAATACTGGCATGGCAATGAGCCGAGCCATCATATTATTTATCTTTACAGCTACGCGGGCCAGCCTTGGAAAACGGCCGAGCGTTTGCGCGAAGTCGTCCGCACACAATACGGCAACAAGCCCGATTCGCTCAGCGGCAACGACGACTGCGGGCAAATGTCCGCCTGGTATATTTTCACGATGCTCGGATTCTATCCCGTGTGCCCCGCCAGCGATTATTACGTGATCGGCAGGCCGAGTTTGCCCAAGGCGGTCATGCGCTTGTCCAACGGGCGCAAATTCACCGTCACCGCCGGCAATCTTTCCGAGAAAAATATTTACATCCAATCCGCCACGCTGAGTGGGCGCGATTGGAATTCGCCGTTTCTGCCTGCGAAAGCCGTGCTGAAAGGCGGAACCCTTTCGTTCCAGATGGGGCCGGAACCCAGCCGCACCTGGGGCGTCAACGCCGAAATCCCGGAATAATTCTTCCTTCTCGAATCAGGTTGACTCCGCGGCGAGTTGCGCGGAATTTAACCCCCGGTTGTTATGGCCAAAATCCAACGCGCACTGCTCTCCGTCTTTGATAAGACAGGCTTGATACCTTTTGCCCAAGCCCTCGCCGCGGCCGGGGTCGAAATTATTTCCACCGGCGGCACCTCCAAAGTGCTGCGCGAACACGGCGTCATCGTGAGCGACCTCAGCGCCTTTACCGAGTTTCCCGAAATGCTCGACGGGCGGGTCAAAACGCTGCACCCCAAAATTCACGGGGGCCTGCTTTATATTCGCGGCAACCCCGCGCACGAGGCTGCCGCGCGCAAACATGGCATCAAGCCGATCGATCTGGTCGCCGTCAACCTCTATCCTTTTGCCCAAACCGTGGCCAAACCCAATGTAACCCTGGCCGAAGCCATCGAAAACATCGACATCGGCGGGCCATCGATGCTGCGCAGCGCCGCCAAGAATCATGCGAGCGTAACGGTCGTGATGGACCCGCTCGATTACGCGGAAGTGGCCGGGCAGATTTTGGCGGCGGGCGATACGACGCCGGATTTGCGCTGCCGGCTGGCGGCGAAGGCGTTCGCCCAGACTGCGTCTTACGACGGGCAAATTGGCGTCTATCTCGCCAAAGCGTTTGGGCTGGGTTCGGACGCGGCCATTGAAGGATGGCCGTCCGCCGGCCAATCGTGGCCCAAGCGCCTGCGCCTGGACGCGCCGCTGGCGCAGGAATTGCGTTACGGGGAAAATTCCCACCAGCGTGCGGCGCTCTACGGGCGGTTCAACGATCATTTCCAGCAACTGCACGGCAAGGAGCTGTCCTACAATAATATTCTTGACTTGACAGCGGCGGCGGCCCTGGCGGCTGAGTTCGCCGGCGCTCCGCCTACGGTGGGCATTTTCAAGCACACCAACCCCTGCGGCGTCGGCCAGGCCCCTACGCTGCTGGAAGCGTGGGAAAAGGCGTTCGCGACCGACCGCCAGGCGCCTTTCGGCGGCATCATCGCTTCCAACTGCCCGATGGACCTGGGCTGTGCCGAGGCGGTGGCGGAGATTTTCAGCGAGGTCATCGTCGCGCCCGATTTCACGACCGAGGCGCTGGCGTGCCTGAAGAAGAAAAAGAATCTGCGCTTGATCAAGGCAGCGCGAAGCGACGGCAGCCCGGTCCTGGAATTGCGCAGCGCGGGAGCGGGCTTGCTCTTGGCGCAGGAACCGGATATCGAATCAGCCGGCCCTGACGACTGGCGCCCGGCCGCCAAACGGCTGCCCACCGAATCGGAGCGGCAGGCCATGATGTTCGGCTGGCGCGTCGCCAAGCATGTCAAGTCGAATGCGATTGTGTTCGCCGGGTGCGACCGCACACTTGGCATCGGCGCGGGACAAATGAGCCGGCTGGACGCCTGCCGGCTGGCGGTGGAAAAAGCGCGCGAGGCTGGCATCTTGCTGTCGGGCAGCGCTGTGTGCAGCGACGCCTTTTTTCCCTTTGCGGATGGCTTGCTCATTGCGGCCAAGGCGGGGGCCACCGCCGCTATTCAGCCGGGCGGTTCCGTCCGCGACGAGGAAGTCATCGCGGCGGCGGACGATCACGACATGGCGATGATGTTCACCGGCACGCGGCATTTCCGGCATTGATTCCGTGTCGTAATCCTAATCTTGATTCTCTTAAGAAATTTAAGATTGCGAGATTAGGATTAAGAAAAAAAAGTCAGCGGACCAGCCAGTAAACCAACGCCACTTGGCCGAGGCAGAGTGCGCCCAACCCCGCCCAAGTCAGCCGTTCGCGCCAGGCCAGCGAGGATTGGCGCATGGGGCTTAGGCTGAATCGAATTTTCAGGGCACCCACGGTGATGATGTCGCCATTGCGAAGGACGGCGCGTTCGACCGGGGCATCATTCAGATTGAGGAGGGCCTGCGGCTCCGCTTCCAGCACGAGGCCGTCGCCGCTCCAATCAATTTTAAAATGGCGCTGCCAGACGCCCGGGTCCTCCAGCGGCAAATCCAAGCCGGGATCGCGCCCGGCCCGAATGGGAAGGCGCGTCAAATTAAAAACCGCTCCAATCTGGCGCCCGGACAGAAGTTGGAGCTGAACCACGGCTAAAACCGGCGCGGAATAAAAATCCGGTCGCCGGGATAGATCGGAACATCGAGTGACGGGTGTTTGAGGGCCTTAACGCAATTGACGTATTCGATCTTTCCATTGGCCCGGGTGATTTGCACCTTGGTCCGCCTCGCGAACGGGTTGAAATCCCCTGCCGACTGGATCGCGCCTATGACGGTGATTGGCCCAGTGTACAGGATGCGCCCGCCACCGGAATTCATGACTTGCCCGCCGACGAAGAAGTAGCGGGCGATGGGCGTGACAGTGACACTCATGTGCGTGTAAAAGCGCGGCACATAGGCATCGGTGATGTCCCTTTCCAATTGGCCCGGCGTTTTGGCTGCGGCTGTAATGCGGCCGATATAGGGCAGGCTGATGGTGCCATCATCTTTGATAATCGTCTGGTCGGCCTTGTAATCTTCAGGGATGCCCGCCAATTCCACACTGATGCCATCCCCAATCCGCAAAGGCTCCTCTTGCAGCGGATTGGCAGTATTGGTGATCACTGGCGGCGATCCGCCAGAGGCAGACCCGGTTGTGGGTGAATGAGGGGGCGTGCCGGCGCAGCCTGCCAGCGTGATCGCCAACACCAAGCAGGCGAAAGCCGACGCGCAAGGAGCCGCATTTTTGGGGAACAGTCTCATAATCAAAACTGAAAGCAAACCGGCTCTTAAAACTTGGGTTTAATTTCCACAGCGGCTGCCGCTTTGCTGGCTTTGTCAGCCTTTTCAGCTTTGTCAGCCTTGGCGTCCGCGGCGCTGTCTTCCCTGGGCTGAGCCGAATATTCGTAGTAACCACTGTAATAATAGTAGTTCTCGTCCTGGCTCATGTTGATGTTGTTGAGCACGATGCCAACCAGGTTCCCGCCAACCTTGAGGATCATTTGCTTGGCGCGCAGCGTCATCGGCTGCGGATAGCGGCGATATTGCACAACCTGCAGAATCATGTCCATTTCGCTGGCCAGAATGGAGGCGTCGCTGACACCGAGCAAAGGAGGAGAATCAAAGAAAATGAATTCGTAACGGCGCTTGAGCTCCTGAATGGTCTCCTTCATCTGGCTGGACCCGAGGATGTTCATCGAACTGCTGGGCAGCTTGCCGCTGGGCAGGAAGTCCAGTGTCGGCGTTTTGGTCTTCTGGATGACTTCATCCAGCGAACGCTGCTTAAGGAGAAAATCCGTCAAGCCAATCGTGTTGTTGGTATGCAGAATCTTGTGCAGGGTCGGGCGGCGCAAGTCCGAATCGACGACGAGAATGCGCTGGCCGTTTTGCGCGAAGATGGTGGCCAGATTGAACAAGGTCGTGGATTTGCCTTCGCCAGCGCCGCCGCTGAGGACGGAGATGGTGTTCCAGCTTTCGTTTTTGCGCGAAAACAGGAGATTGGTGCGCAGCACTCGGTAAGCTTCCGCGTGCGGGCTTTCCGGCCCCTCCTCCAGAATGATGCCCACGTTTTGCGGGATGACTCCCAACACGGGGGCTTGCAATGAACGCTCGACGTCGTCGATGGTCTTCACGCTGGTGTCCAGATACTCAATGAAGAATGCCAGGCCCAACCCAACAACCAAGCCGACAAAGACTCCCAAAGGAATAATGACGACGCCTTTGGGGCTGACCGGTGTTTTGGCCTTCCTGGCTGGGTTGCAGACCACGACCACGTTTTCGTTGGGTTGCTGCTCCTCGGCTTTTTGGGTGCTCAACAGATGCTGCAGATATTCAAAATTGCGCCTCTTTTCTTCCACTTCTGTTTTCGCGTCAAAGTAGGGGCGGTCTTGCAGCGCCTCAATATTCTTATCTCTGGTGATTTGATCCACTTCCTCCTGGATCAGATTCATGTAGGCCTTGTCTTCGTCCACGCGAGTGCTGATGCCCGCCATGATGCCGGTCACCTTGTTGTCATAGGAAACTTGGGCATCCTCCATTTGCTTTTTTACCGTTTGATAAATGGGCATGTCCACGCCGTAATCATGCTGGGCTTGGACCATTTTCATTTGTGCGATTTGCAGGCGGCCAGCCAAGTCTGCCAATTCGTTGTCGGTTTGGTGCTGGTAGGCTGTCGTCAGGGCCGAGCCCAATTCATTGGCCGGCAGGGTCTTGAGATGAAACAGAATATTGCTGTATTCCATGAAATCAGCCTTGGCCAAAACCCGCTGATGAGCCCAATCCTCCAAGGTTTTGGAGGTAACGTCCTGCGAAATCATGCTGTTCTCCAACAGTTCGGAGATGTGCAAATTCGTGCGATACGAATCCAAGCGCGCCTCGGCCGCATTAAGGTCGTTGGTCGTGGTGGCCATGTCCTCTTCCAGCTTCTCAATGCCCCGGTTTTTGCTCAGTTTCCACTGCTCCTTGCGGAACTTCTTGTAGCAATCGGCAATTTCATTGGCGATGCTGGCGGCCAAGTCCTTGTCCTGGTTTCTCACTGAAATCTCGATCAAACTGGTCATGCGCGTTTGCTCGACGCCCACTCTGGGGAGCAAATGATCGAAAGTGTCATCAAGGGTCCAGCGGCTGGCCCCATTCTGGATGGCTAGTTTCTCGTCCAAGCTCAAATTGACGATGACGTTGGTGAGGATTCGGTAGGACTGGATAATTTTAAACTGGGTCGTCAGGAAGTACGGATCAACTGAGTAAACGGTGGAACGCCCGCCATCGGATATCGCCACTTCGGGGTCATCCTTGTTGACTTCGATTTGCACCATGCTGGAGTATTGCTTGGGCAGCCAAATGGTCAGCAGCGTGCTGGTCATCACGCAGAGGAGAAAAACAACCAGGATCAAGCTTCGGCGCAGCCGGATGACGCGCCAATAGTCCAAAAAGTGCAGCTTAATCTCGGGTGTTTCGTTTGTCGTTGCGGCATCCATAAATTATAAAAAAAAGAAAGCTAGATCGTACATTGGATACGTTCCAGCCTTCCTTGTTCAAACGTAAATATTTTTATTTCTCGCCCGGTCAATAGATCGCGCGCAAGCCCAAATACATCACATCACGCGTGTAGGCACGAAGGTTCAAATCCGTGTTCAGTTTGCTGTAATTGTAGCCCGTTTCAATCATAAACCACGGATTAAAGTGATAGGCCAAGTTCAACTGCACCAGGTAGAACTGCTCAGACTGGCCATTGAAACCGGCTCCGCCGCCCACGAAGGTGGACGTTTGCGCCTGGCCCATGACTGACCCAGTCAACCGGTCTGTAAACTTGTGGCTGTCGGAAATGTAAATCGCCGTTGACTCTTCATCCAGCACCGGCTGCGCCGCCGTAGGCCCGATAAATCCGGCCACGTCGGTTGCGTTGTGAACGTGTTTCACGCCGAATTGCAGGGAATCGCCGGGCAGATATTGATAAGTCAGGCTGGCATCGACGTAAGGCGACACCCGGCTGGTGCGGTCATTGTAATAATCAATATATTCACCCCCGAGCCGAACCGAGATGTTCAATTGCGACGTCACGCTTTGATCAAGCCCGACAAACAGAAACTGCGACTCCGAGTTGCGGACGAAGCTGAACGCGCCAGAACTGGCGACGCCACCGGCGGGAATATTGTAATTATACGCAGGCCCGTACGGGTAAATAATGTAATCCTTGGTCTGGTACTGAGTATCCCCAAACTGATATCCCAGGATGCCCGTGGTCTCAGGAGTGGCCTTCCAACGCAAATCCAGCGTGGCCAACTGCTCCATGCGATTCAGCAAGCCTTGGTAGCTGGGAACCGGAAGCCCGGCATAAGCCGGCGGCAGGAATGGGTACCCCACCACGGACTTGTCGTCCTGCTGGTAACGGTAATAGTTATTCGCGTAACCAAGATGCATATCGAACAGCTTGGTCAGCGCGGCGGAAAAATCGACCTGGCCGGAATTGCGAATGTTGCTTCCGGAAACCCGCACAGGGCTGTTGGGAATGCCCGCGGTGACGCCGCCAGAGGAAGCAAGAACATCGGGCTCTTGGGCGACGACGAAGGAGTCCGTCACCGAGAGTTTATACCGATCGCTGAACTGATGCTCCGCATGGCCATTAAACTGGTGGGTCTGGAAGATGGTGTTGGAGCCATTGTCGTACCATTGCATGTCGTACACATAGCTGGCTGTGACAAGGGTGTTTTCAGCCATGTGATTGAAGGTGCCCGCCGGAGTAACCTCCGAGCCCCAACTGCTTAACGGGTGATCGCCTCGCGCCGGGAAATTCTTGGGCAGAGTCAAATAGTTGTCATCGTAAAACCCGCGCACGGAGGCGGAAATCGACCACGGTTTGGCCGTTTCCAACGGGGTTAATGTCCCGGCGACCGATCCGACGTCGATTTGCGCGAATACGGAACCAGCGCTCAAAGTAGCCAATCCAGCAGTAGCAATAACTCTATTCATAAGAACTTTTAATTCATGTCCCTGTTTCGTGCCGATTGCGCGGAGACGCTCTCAGCAATTAGAGATTTCTAAGGGTACAGCTCAAAATTGTCAAAAGAAAATTTTGGGTTTTTTTGGAATGTTCATCATCGGCCTTGCGGCGCCATGCGCCATCTTGGCTCATCGCTTACCAACATCCGGCCGGGCAAAAACCCGGTCGGAGCTTTCGTTAATGGAAACCCTGATGGCACCTCTCCATGTGTTTGGCAAGCGTCCACCACGAAGCGGCCCCAACTTCGCGGATTGAGCATCATTTGGGAGGAAAATCGTGCGTCGGTCGTTTTTTGCGTCAAATAAACCGCTTTGATCGGCTTGAGCCGGTTAAATTTGTAAAATTCCTGGTCGTCGTCCAGCGGGAGCCATCCGCATTGGCGGTCGCCATACCAAGCCATGGCGGAGGGGATGTCGCTGACTATAAATTCCGGCGGTCGCATCATGCGGGCGACCGATTGAATCCCCAGCGGGGAATAGGGCGTGTTGCGGTCCAATTCCGGGCCGATTAGGAGCGCCATCAATAACGGGGCGCATGTCAACAAAGCAAACCCGCCGACGGCCGCACCGCGCATATCCATCGTGATCTGCGGAAGTTGATCGAGCAATGTGTAAAACAGCGCCACGCCATAGGCAAACACCAAGGGCGCCAGCAACGCAAGGAGATTTTCAGAGTTTATTTGGGGCGAATCGCCGGCCACGTGAGTCCGGCAGGCTGCCTGCGCCACAAAAAGCAGCCCGAGCGAGCAGACTAGGAAAACCCGCATTCGCCCCAGGGCCGGATTGCGAAAGGGAACCAGCAGCCCCACCAGGAAAAAGGCCGAAGCCCAATTTCCGCCCAACCGCGGCAAGTCGTTGAGCCAGATGTCCTGGGCGTTGGACAGAAATTTGTCCACCACCTCCAATGGGCCGATCCGTTTAAATCCGCTTTCCGGCTCGAACGAGCGCTCCAGTGTGTCGCCTGGGAATGGCGGCGTTTGTTCCAGGATGGCGTAACTGGCCGTGCCGAACAGTGTTCCACCGACCGCAACGTTGCGGGCAATCCACGGCCCCAACACTGCCAGAAAGGCCGCGCCAGCCGCCAGGCAAAGCCAGCGCCGCCCCGGCCGCGCAACCCGCCCCAAGAAAAACAGCACCGGAATAATCATCAAGGCAAACGCGTAGCGGCTCAACCCTCCGATGCCGACCCAGGCGCCCGCCCAAACGGCCATTGCGACTGAGCCAAAGGCTGGCCGGCCGGCCGTTTCCCGCTCCTGGAAATGAACCAATCCCAGCACGACGGCCAAAAAGACCACCATCAACCACGAAGTGGACAGCCCCGAAGCCGTGAACCGCCAAAACAAATCCGACCCCGCGAAAAGCACCGCCGAGAGCCACGCCACCCGGGCATCAAACAATTTCCACGCGATGCGAAACAACAGCAGCACGGACACGAAGAACAAGAACTGGTTAAACACGGCGATCCATCGTTCCGGCGGAAAATACCAGTATTGACGGGCATTGAAATCGAACGGCAGCGCTTTCATCAAACCCGCCAACAAAACCGGGTAGGCCGGCGGCGTGGAAATATCCGGCGCAGGATGGCTCAACACGGCGGCAGCCTGGCCGACGGGCGCCCGTTCTCGCAATAAATGGATGGCCAGCGGGCGGAGGGTATCGGTCGTGTAGCCCTTGCCGCGCGCGAGGTTGCGGGCCAATTGCGCCGACTCCATGGCCTCTTCGCTGGAAAAACTCTGGGCGGCCAGCGCGTCAAATAAACAGGCCAGGGCCGCAAACCCAATAATGGCGGCGGCGGCCTTCATGACTTTGGCCCCGGCGCCAACCTCCCAGTGATGAATCCACTCTTGCAGCGGCATTTAGAGCTCCTCCAATCGGTAGAGGTGCAGCTTCCGGTGCAACGTGCGCCTGCTCATGCCCAGTTTTTTGGCGGCTTCAGTCCGGTTTCCGCCGCATTCCTTGAGCGCGCGCACGACCAACTGCTTCTCCGCCTCGGCCACCGTCATGGCCGGTTGCGACAGCAAACGGGGCGTCGCGCCGGCCTGCCCGCCGCGCGCGGCCGCGGGCAAGTCGCGCAATCCGATCTTCTCTCCGCGCGCCAGCACGACCGCGTGTTCGATGGCAGTGCGCAATTCGCGCACGTTGCCGGGCCAGGTGTAATTCATCAACGCTTCGAGCGCCTCCGGGGTGAAATCGTTCACAGTTTTATCATTCTCCGCCGCGAATTCTTTCAAAAACGTCCCCGCCAGCAAAGGAATATCTCCCGTCCGCTGGCGCAACGGGGGCAGCACGATCTGAAACACAGCCAGGCGGAAGAAGAGGTCCTCGCGAAACCTCCCCTCCTTGATCTGCTCCTGCAAATCCTTGTTTGTCGCCGCGATCACGCGCACGTCCGCCGTCAGCGGCTTGCTGGAGCCGACTCTCTCGAACGTGCGTTCTCCCAAAAACCGCAGCAGCTTCACTTGGACGCTCGCGTCGATTTCCCCGATCTCGTCCAAGAAAAGCGTCCCGCCCTGGGCCTGCTCGAAACGCCCAATCCTCTTCTCGTGCGCGCCGGTGAAGGCCCCTTTTTCGTGCCCGAACAACTCGCTTTCCAGCAGCGTGGGCGAAAGCGCCGCGCAATGGACCGAAACCATCGGCCCGCGCGCCCGGGGGCTTAATTGGTGGAGCGCCTTGGCGATCAATTCCTTGCCCGTCCCGCTTTCGCCCAGCAGCAGGACTGTGGTGCGCGCCGGAGCGACTTGGCGCACCATGTCAAAAACCTCCTGCATCGGCGGCGATTGCCCAACAATATTTTTCAGGCCGAACTTGGTTTCCAATTGCTCCCGGAGCGAGACGTTTTCCACCTCCAGATGCTGCTGCCGCAAAGCCCGCGCGATGCGCATCTCCAATTCGTCGATCTGCAAGCGGCCCTTGGCGATGTAATCATCGGCCCCGTGCTTCATGGCGTCCACCGCCAATTCCTCCGAGCCGTAGGCCGTCATCAGGATGCAGATCGGCGGATGGGCCAGCGACTTGGCCCGCACGATCAGTTTCATTCCGTCCTCCTGCGGAAGGCGAAAGTCTGTCAATAATACCGCGAAATTCTGCTCTTCCAGCAGCGTCCACGCCGCCTTGGCGTCCTCCGCCACCCAGACGTCGTAATGATCCTCCAGCGCCGCCCTCAATCCGTCGCGCGTCGGTTTCTCGTCATCGACGATCAGGAGCATCGGTTTGGATTTCGTTTCCATGTTCATTTGATTGGCTTTCGCCCTGCGTGGCCTGCAGCAATTTGGGCTGCTTCTCATGCGCCGGCAATCGGATGCGGAAGGTCGTTCCCTGTCCCACCCGGCTTTCGACTTCGATTTTTCCCTGGTGTTGATTGACAATGCGCTGGACGTTCATCAAGCCCAAGCCGGTGCCTTTCTTCTTGGTCGTGTAGAACGGCTCGAAAATATGGTTGATCTTGTCCGGCGGGATGCCGCCCCCGGTGTCGCCGACATCCACCCAGACCCAATCCCCGCCGCTGCTGGTTTGCACCGTCAACACTCCGCCCGTTGTCATGGCTTGCATGGCGTTTTTAATCAGGTTCAACAGCACCTGCTTCATCTGCCCGGCGTCCAGGGGCGCCAGCGGCATGCTCTGCGCCAGCTTCTCTTTGACGCGCAGGCCGCGGTTCTCCAATTCCGGCCGCAGCAATTCCAGCGTTTCCCGCGCCACGTCGTTCAGCGAGCCGGCCGCCAATTGCGGCAGCGAGGGCCGCATGGCCTGCAAAAATTGATTGACGATGTAATCCAGCCTCGTGATCTCCCCTTTAGCCACGTCCAGATAACGCTCCAATTTCTGCGCGATCTCCATCACCTCTGCCCCCGCTTTGGGTGCGCCGCGCGAAAACCGGCGCGCGGAGGCATCGACCGTGGGATGGCGCAGTTTGCGGACTTCCTTGCTCAACAATTGCAAATGAATATTCAAAGCGTTGAGCGGGTTGCCGATCTCGTGCGCGACACTGGCCGCCAGGAGCGTCAAAGCGTGGATGCGCCCGCTCTCGATGGCCTCGAAGGTCTGCTGCCGCGCCTCGGTGGCATCATGCAAAATGAGCGCGATGCCGGCGCCGCTTCTGGCCTTGGCATGAAGCGGCGCCGCATAAACGCGCAAAAAGCGGGGGCGCGGGTAGGCGATCTCAATCTCATGGTGGGTGGCGCGCTGTTCGCCGTTGGGTCCGGCCACGGTGAGATTTGGCCAGGGAAGTTCCGGCAGCACTTCCGCGACCGGGCGGCCCTCAGCCGTTTCCGGGTCCCAATAAAGCAGCCGCGTAACGGCCTCATTGAAATAAATGATCCGGCCATTTTCGTCCGCGACCAGCACCCCGTCCTCGATGGCATTAAGGAGCGTCTCCATGAAGGATCGCTCCCGCGCCAGCCGATGGACGACCGTTTGCAGACCTTCGGTGTCCATGCGCCGAAGCCGGTCCAAGACACGCTCAACAAAGCTGGATTTAGCCGCCATACAAACCGAACAAGTGCCATTTTGTCGCACCACTCTCCGCGTGGCAAGGGCAAACGGAAAATAGCCGCGGATTCGTCGTTGCTTACGGTTAGGGCATTCCCTTATGCTCGCCGCGCGCAGCAAAAAATGACTTGAACACATGATGCCATGAATCTTTTTCGCCGAAAAACCATTGCCGATCTCCAGGCCGAGGCGGCGGAAGACCACAGCCTCAAACGCGCGCTGGGCGCCCTCAACCTGACCACCCTGGGCGTTGGCGCGATTATTGGCACTGGCATTTTCGTGCTGACTGGAACCGTGGCCGCGCAAAATGCCGGGCCGGCGGTTGTTCTTTCGTTCGTGGCGGCGGGCATTGCTTCTGTTTTCGCGGCTCTTTGTTACAGCGAATTCGCCTCGCTCGTTCCCATGGCTGGCAGCGCCTATACTTACGGTTACGCGACCCTTGGCGAACTCTTCGCCTGGATCATTGGCTGGGACTTGATTCTGGAATACGCCGTCGGGGCCATTACCGTGGCCATCGGCTGGTCGGGCTATGTGGTTTCATTCCTGCGCGATTTCAATATCAACATTCCCGGCCAGTTCGCAGCCGCTCGCGGCACTCAGTTGATCGACGTCACCAAGACTGCCGCCGCCGCTCTAAACATGCGTCCCGGTTGGGCCACCGTCTCCGAGTCGCTCACGCATCAAATCCAAAAGGCGGGCATCGATCCCAGCACGATGGCTCATGTCACCGCGATCTTCAATCTTCCCGCCGTCATCATTGTTTTCCTGGTGACGGCCTTGCTGGTGGTCGGCATCAAGGAATCTGCCAACTTCAACAGCCTGATCGTCATCATCAAAGTGGCCGTTGTTCTGCTTTTCATTGTGGGCGCCACCAAGGCCATTAATCCCGCCAACTGGCATCCGTTCATCCCCCCCAACACCGGCGAAAGCGGGCATTTCGGCTGGAGCGGAATATTGACAGGCGGCGGACTTGTCTTTTTCGCCTACATCGGCTTCGACGCCGTCAGCACAGCCGCGCAGGAGGCGAAAAATCCGCAGCGCGACATGCCGATTGGCATTATTGGCTCGCTGCTGGTCTGCACCGTCCTTTACATCCTGGTTTCCGGCATTGCCACCGGCATCGTGCCCTACCAGCAATTGGATGTGCCCGATCCCATCGCCCTGGCCGCCGATCATGCGGGCCTCGGCTGGATGGCTCGCGTCATCAAGCTCGGCGCCATTGCAGGGCTTTCCTCCGTCATCCTGGTCATGATGCTCGGCCAGTCGCGCGTTTTTTACAGCATGGCCCGCGATGGTCTTCTGCCGCCGATCATTAGCCGGGTTCATCCGCGCTTTCAAACGCCGTGGCTGGGCACCATCATCACAGGCATTTGCGTGGCGATTTTCTCCGCCATTTTTACCGTGCGCGATGCCGGCAATCTTTGCTCCATCGGCACACTGCTGGCTTTTGTCATCGTATCCGTCGGAGTGCTCGTGTTGCGCCTGCGGCAGCCGCAATTGCCGCGGCCTTTCAAAACCCCATGGATTTGGGCCACAGCCCCCCTCGGCGCTCTTTCGGCCCTGGGCCTGATGGCCGGCCTGCCAAAGCAAACATGGATCCGGCTGATTGTTTGGTTCGTCATCGGCATGGCCGTCTATATTCCCTACGGCATCTCGCACAGCAAACTGGCCCGACGCAAATAGCATGATTAACGCATGGAAACAAAACGTTTGACAGTATCGCGGCTTTCGCTCCTTCTCGGCCTCCTCCTGGCCGCCGGCTGCAATAAATCCAATCCCACTCCCGGCAGCGGCGGAACCGACCCCATCAAAATCGGCGAATTCGCCTCCCTAACTGGCAAAGAGGCGACCTTTGGCCAGATGTCCCACGACGGCACTGAACTGGCCGTCCAGGAAATTAACGACCAGGGTGGCGTCCTCGGACGAAAACTCCAATTGTTGACCGAGGACGACCAATCCAAGCAGGGCGAATCCAAGACCATCGCCCGCAAACTCATTTCCCGCGATGGCGTGATCGCTCTGTTGGGCGAAGTCGCTTCCGGCCGCTCCCTGGAGGCCGCGCCGGTTTGCCAGGAGGCCAAAATCCCGCAAGTTTCTCCCTCATCCACCAATCCCAAAGTCACGGAAATCGGCGACTACATCTTCCGCGCCTGCTTCACCGACGCGCAGCAGGGCAAGGCCCTGGCCCAATTCGGCCTGAACACGCTCAAGGCCAAGAAGATGGCCGTTTTGATTGACGCCGGCACGCCTTACAGCGTCGGCCTGGCCGCGAGCTTTAAAGACACGTATCTTCCGGGCGGCGGCACGATTGTCGCGGAGGAACGATACACCAGCGGCGACAAGGATTTCCGCGCGCAGTTGACGGCCATCAAGGCGGCCAATCCCGACGCCCTGTTCGTGCCCGGATATTACACCGAAGTCGGCCTGATCGCCCGGCAGGCTCATGAATTAGGCTTGACGGCGCCGATGTTCGGCGGCGACGGCTGGCAGTCCGGCCAATTGGTGCCCATCGGCGGCGTGGCGATGGACGGCGACTATTTTTCGACGCACTTTTCGCCGGATGAAAACAGCCCCGCCGTCCAGAAATTTGTCCGCGATTTCCAGGCTAAATACGGCCAAACTCCCGACGCCATGGCCGCGCTCGGTTACGATTCCGCCGCGCTCCTGGCCGACGCCATCAAACGCGCGGGCGCGACCGACAACACCAAAGTGCGGGACGCGCTGGCCGCGACGCGCCATTTCGCGGGCGTCACGGGCGACATCACCATTAACGAGCATCGCAACGCCGTCAAACCGCTGGTCATCCTGCAAATCAAAGGCGGGGAGTTCCATTCGTTCCAAAAAATCAGCCCTGATTGACGCCTCCGCCCCGGCATGATTGTGTTTCTACAGCAATTGATCAACGGCCTTTCCGTGGGCGCCGTTTACGCGCTGATCGCTTTGGGTTACACGATGGTTTATGGCATCCTGCGCTTCATCAATTTCGCCCACAGCGATGTGTTCATGGTCGGCGCGTTTTGCGGCTTTTATTTCGGGCGCTGGGAAACCGGCCATTCGCTGGCGGGCGGATTGCTGGTCATGGTGATGGCGATGGCCGTGTGCGCGCTGCTGGGCATCATCATCGAACGGCTCGCCTATCGGCCCTTGCGCGGCTCCTCTAATTTGGCAGTGCTGATCACGGCCATTGGCGTTTCGCTTTTTTTGGAGAACGCGGGCCAATTGGTATTTGGCGCCGACCCCAAGCCCTTCCCGCCGCTCATCCCGGAGCGCAATTTCACCAGCCCGGCCGGCTTGACAATTTCCAGCAACCAATTGCTGGTCTTCGCCGTGACTGGCGTGCTGCTCATCGCGCTCCAATGGATCGTTATGCGCACCAAAATCGGCACGGCCATGCGCGCCGTCGCCTTCAATCATCAGGCAGCCGCTTTGATGGGCATCAACGTGGATTTGATTGTGTCGTTCACGTTCGGCCTTGGCTCGGCCCTGGCCGCGGCCGGAGGCATTTTGTACGGGTTGAACTACCCCTCGATTGATCCCTACATGGGCGTGCTGCCCGGATTGAAGGCGTTTGTCGCGGCCGTGCTGGGCGGCATCGGCAACATTCCCGGCGCCGCGCTGGGCGGCTTGCTGCTCGGGCTGATTGAAACCTTCGTCAAAGGCAGCCGTCTCTCCACTTACAGCGATGCCATCGCTTTCGCGGTGTTGATTTTGATTTTGCTGTTCCGCCCGGCCGGGCTTCTCGGAAAATTCCAGGTGGAAAAAGTTTGATCCATGGCGAATCGAGTCAAGAGGATTTTAGAGGCGTGGCCCAAGCTCCTGTTGCTGGCCGCCCTCCTGGCCAGCCTCGGCTTCTGGCTCGCCTCCGGCCGGATCAACCCGTATTTCATGGATATCCTGATAAAGATCGGCATCAATGTCATCCTGGCCGTGAGCTTGAATTTGATCAACGGCTACACCGGCCAATTCTCGCTCGGTCATGCCGGTTTCATGGCCGTTGGGGCTTACGCCGCGGCGGCCGTCACGATGTTCCCCGGGCCGAAAATCCTCGCCATGGCTCCCGCCAGCCTGCTCGCGCCTGCCACCGCCGTTTTTTTCCTGGCCGCCCTGCTCGCGGGCGGATTGGCCGCCGCGCTGGCCGGGCTTCTGGTGGGGGCGCCCTCGCTTCGATTGAAGGGCGATTACCTGGCCATCATGACTCTCGGCTTCGGCGAAATCATTCGCGTCATCTTCCGCAATATTGATTCGCTCGGCGGCGCGCTGGGCCTCAATGGCATTCCGGCTTATACGAATATTTTTTGGGTGCTGGCAGCGGCGGCGGTTTGCATTTACGCCGTCTTGACGCTGGTTCATTCCACTTACGGGCGCGGCTTCCTGGCCGTGCGCGATGACGAAGTGGCCGCCGAAGCGATGGGCCTCAACACCACCCGCTACAAAATCATCGCGTTTGTTGTGGGCGCGTTTTTCGCGGGCGTGGCGGGCGGCCTTTACGGGCATTACACGCTGTCCATCGATCCCAAAGGATTCGATTTCATGCGTTCGATTGAAATTGTGGTCATGGTCATTTTGGGCGGCATGGGCAATACGGCCGGGGTCATTGCCGCCGCAATATTATTGACGTTGCTGCCGGAATTCCTGCGGTCTTTCGACCAATACCGCATGATCATCTATTCGCTGCTGCTGATCATTCTCATGTTGACACGCCCGCAGGGCCTCTTCGCCTGGAAGCGGACAGCCAAGCCGGCCGCGCAGCCATGAGCGCCGCCGCCGAACCGCTCCTGCGCCTGCAACAATGCTCGTTGCGTTTTGGCGGGCTGTCCGCCGTCTCCGGGTTGAACCTCGACCTGGGCGAAACCGAGCTGGCCGGATTGATCGGCCCCAACGGCGCCGGCAAGACCACCGTCTTCAATCTCATCACCGGAGTCTATGCGCCCACGGAAGGCGCGATCCAATATCGCGGCAGTTCCATCGCGGGCCAAAAGCCCTGGCAAATTACCGCCCGCGGCGTCGCGCGCACGTTTCAGAACATCCGTTTGTTTCCGTCCCTCAGTGTGTTTGACAACATTCGCGTGGCTTTTCATCTGCGCCTGGGGCATCGGGCGGCGCACTCCCTCTGGCGCGGACGCGGATTTCTGCGGGCCGAAGAGGAGATCGGCGGCCAGGTCATGGAAATGCTGGACATTTTCCAATTGGGCAAATTCCGCGACGCCCCCGCCAAAAGCCTGTCTTACGGCGATCAGCGCCGGCTGGAAATCGTCCGCGCCCTCGCCACCCGGCCCAGCCTGCTCCTGCTGGACGAGCCGGCCGCCGGCATGAACCCCACCGAAAAAGCCGGGCTGATGAAACTGATCCAGTTTGTCGAGCAAAAATACCGCATCGCCATTCTGCTGGTGGAGCACGACATGCGGGTCGTGATGGGCATCTGCCGCCGCATCATTGTGCTTGACTATGGTGTCAAAATCGCCGACGGCACGCCGGAGGAAGTCCGCGCCAGCCCCAAGGTCATCGAAGCCTATCTCGGCCGCGCCCCCGCCTGAAGGCCGCCATGCTCTCCATCCGCAATCTGGCCGTGAACTATGGCGCCATCGCCGCGCTGCACGGAATTTCCTTCGAGGTCGGCCCGGGCGAAATCGTCACGCTCATCGGCAGCAACGGCGCGGGCAAAACGACCACGCTCCGCGCCATCTCCGGCCTGGCCAAAGCTCGCGGCCAAATCATTTACAAGGGCCGCGACCTGGCCAACCGCCCGCCGCACGAAATCGTCGCGGCCGGGATTTCCCACGTGCCGGAAGGCCGGATGGTCTTCGCCAATTTGACGGTGGCGGAAAATCTGGGCCTGGGCGCCTGGCTGCAAAAGGACAAGGCGGCCATCGAAGAATCGCGCGCGCTGGTTTTCGGGCTTTTTCCCCGGTTGGCCGAGCGCCGCGCGCAAATCGCCGGCACTCTCTCCGGCGGCGAGCAGCAAATGCTGGCTATCGGCCGCGCGCTCATGGGCCGCCCGAAATGCCTGATGCTGGACGAGCCTTCCCTGGGCATCGCGCCACTCTTGGTCAATACCATTTTTGAAAAGATCGCCGAAATCAACCGCCAGCAGGGGCTGGCCATTCTGCTCGTCGAGCAAAACGCCAATCTCGCCCTGGAAATCTCCAGCCGCGGCTGCGTCCTGGAAACGGGGCAAATTATTCTAAGCGACAGCTCGGCCGCCCTGCGCCAGGACCCGCGCGTGCGCGCGGCCTACCTCGGCGGCGATTCTACTTGATGGTTGGAACCTTGGCCCATTTCCGCGCCGCGCTCGATTCCTCCACCGCTTCCATCACCGCCATGCACCGCGCGCCATCGAGGAAATTGGGATGCGCGGGCTTGCCATCCACGACGGCCCGGATGAAATCCGCGAAGGTGTTCACAAAGGTGTGCTCGTAACCGATGATGTGCCCCGGCGGCCACCAATGCTTCGCGTAAGGATGCGCCTCGCGGTCTGTCACAATAATATCCGTGAAGCCGCGCCGCCCCGCCGCGCTCGCGCCATTGTAAAACTTGAGCCGGTTCATGTCCTCAAAATCGAAGGCCAGGCTGCCCTTGTCCCCGTTGATCTCAAAGGCGATGTGGTTCTTGCGGCCCAGCGCGAAACGGGTCGCCTCCATCGTGGCCATCGCGCCATTCTCGAAACGCCCGAGCCAACTGACCGCGTCATCAACCGTCACCTTGCCTTTGCGCCCGCTGGGATCGGCCCGGGGCGGGACGCTGCCCGGCTCCGGCAATGGCCGCTCCGTGATAAACGTCTTCATCATGCCGCAAACCTCCGCCACCTCGCCCACCAAATAGCGGGCCAAGTCAATAATATGGGCATTGATGTCTCCGTGCGCGCCGGAACCGGCCAGGCGCTTGTCCATGCGCCAAGTGCGGGGAAAATTAGGATTGACCAGCCAGTCCTGCGCGTAACGGGCATGAAAATGGCGGATGTCCCCGCCAAGTTCGCCCGCCTCGATCATTTGCCGCGCCAGCGCCACGGCTGGAATCCGCCGGTAATTGTGGCAGAGCAGTTGCACCCCGCCCGCCCGCCGCGCGGCCGCCAGCATCTTGCGCGCCTCAGCCAGATTGCGGGCCAGCGGCTTTTCGCACATGACCGTTTTGCCCGCCCGCAACGCGGCCAGCGCCATCTCGCAATGCGTGTCGTTGCCAGTGGAAATATCGACAATATCAATGTCCGGCGCCTCCACGATTTTGCGCCAGTCGGTTTCCGCGCGCTCCCAGCCGAAAACCGCGCGCGCGCGCTCAACGGCGGCGGCATCGCGCCCGCAGATCGCGGCCAGGACCGTCCGGGCCGGCAACTCGGGGAAAAAATGGTTGATCTGGCGCCAGGCATTTGAGTGGGCTTTTCCCATGAACTTGTACCCGATCAACCCGACTCGCAAAGTCCTGGCCATAAAACGTCAAATGTTAAGCTTGGTCCACTTGGCGTTCTTGGCGGAGGACTGCAAGACCGCGTCAATAAAAGCCATCCCCCGCACGCCGTCGTCAATGCGCGGATAGTCCAGCGCCGGATCGTCCTGCTCAGGCTCGCGGCCTTCCTGAAACGCGCGGATGTGGTTGGCAAAGTTCCGGTATATGTTCGCGAACGCTTCCAGGTAGCCCTCCGGGTGCGCGGCTGGCGTGCGCGTGGACGCCTTGGCCGCCGCGCCCAGATAACCGCAGGCCGTGCGATAGACTTCCATCGGCTTGTCGGGCCATTTGACCAGCATCGTGTTGGGGTCTTTTTGATGCCACTCCAACCCGCCGGCTTCTCCCCAAACGCGGATGTTCAAATTGTTCTCCTCACCCACCGAGATTTGCGAAGCGTGCAGCACGCCCTTGGCTCCGTTGTCCAGCCGGATGAGCACGTTGATGTCGTCATCCAGACGGCGGCCCTGGACGAAAATGGAAGCATCGGCCGCCAATTCCTCAATTTGCGAGCCTGTGATGTAATGGATGAGATTTTCCGCGTGCGTGCCGATGTCGCCAACGCAACCGCCGGCCCCGCATTGTTTTGGGTCGGTCCGCCAGACGGCCTGTTTTTGGCCGGTCGCCTCCAGCAGCGTGTTGAACCAGCCTTGCGGATACTCCACGACCACTTTGCGCACCTGGCCCAGCGCGCCGGATTGCACGAGCCTCCGCGCCTCTTTGACCAGCGGATAGCCGGTGTAGGTGTAAGTCAAGCCGTAGAGCAGCTTCGTCTTGTTGACCCATTGCCGCAGCTTTTTGGCTTCGGCCAGATTCAACGTCGCCGGCTTGTCGCTCAAAACGTGGAATCCGCGCTGCAACGCCATTTGCGCGGCGGGCAGGTGGACGTGGTTCGGCGTCACGATGGAAACAAAATCCATCCGCTGTTCCGTTGGCAATTCGGCCTCGCGCCGGATCATTTCCTCAAAGGAGCCGTAACAGCGTTCCGGCGGCAGGAACAAATCGGCGCCGGAAGCCCGGCCTCGTTCGGCGTCGGCGCTGAACGCTCCGCACACCAGTTCAATCTGAGAGTCCAGCGCGGCCGCGCTGCGATGCACCGCGCCGATAAACGCGCCGCGCCCGCCCCCGATCATCCCGTAACGGATTTTTCTGCTCATAAAATTATGCCAGGCAAACTTGGAGTTGAATTGTCAACTTCCCGGCCTTTATAGTGAGGCGGGTTTTTCAAGTCAATCGGCGACTTGGAGGATTCCCGAATACAAAAAACACGCACGCATGTTCACAACCGCTGAAATTGCCAAAGAATTGAACGGAGAAGTCATCGGGGACGAGTCCCTGGCGCTGACCGGCTTCGCTCCGGCCACCACCGCCAAGTCCGGAGACCTGACCTTCGCCGAGAACGAGACGTTTTTCCAGAAAGCCGAGCAAACCGCCGCCTCCGCCATTCTCATCGACGGCCAATTCACTTCAGCCAGCAAGACGCTCATTCGCGTAGCCAGCGCCCGCATTGCGTTTGCCCGCGTGCTGCCGCTTTTCTTTCCCGACCGGGTTTTTGTTCCGGGCGTGCATCCCACGGCGGTTGTGGACGCCACCGCCCAAGTTGATCCCGCGGCCCATATTGGCCCGCACTGCGTCGTTGGGGAGAAAGCCAAAATCGGCCCCGGCGTCGTGCTGCAAGGCGGCAACCACATTGGGAGAAATGCCGTCATTGGCGCGCAAACGCGGCTGTTTCCCAACGTCGTCATCTATGGCCAAACGCAAATTGGCCAGCGAGTGCGCATCCATGCTGGCGCCGTCATCGGCTCGGACGGCTTTGGCTACGTTTTCGATTCCAAGCAGCATCTCAAGGTGCAGCAGGTTGGCCACGTCGTCGTGCAGGACGATGTCGAAATCGGCGCCAACGTCACCATCGACCGCGGCGCGTTGGGCGCGACGACCATCGGCAAAGGCACCAAGATCGACAACCTGGTGCAGATCGCCCACAACGTCAGCGTGGGGGAGCATTGTTTGGTCGTGGCGCAAGTCGGAGTCGCCGGCAGCACCAAAATCGGCCACTACACGACTTTGGCCGGCCAGGTTGGCATCACCGGCCATCTGAAGATCGGCAACAAAGTCACCATTGCCGCCCAATCCGGCGTCATGCACGACGTGCCCGACAATGGCAAATGGCTCGGCTCTCCCGCCCAACCCGACCGCCAGGCCAAGCGCCAGATGATCGCCCTGCATCAATTGCCCGAACTCATCCGCCGCGTCACCGAGTTGGAAAAACTCTTGCAACCCCCGCCTCCCAAGAAGCCCGGCGATTAGGCAGCATCACCTATTTAGGTGATGCCAATTCACCGACTTTTGGGATATGCGCGGGCCTCCGTTTTTGAGAGATTCTTGTCTGACACGGCACAAAAGACTTGACGGCGCCACCATGCGCCGGGGTAAACTGTCGTCTCAAAATACAGCCACACGATTACCATATCATGAACAAATCCATCGAACTCAGCGACGCCACGCCCGCATCCGCGTCCCTTCCAAATGCACGAATCCGCCGGTCTCTCTGGCCGCGAGTCGCGGTGTTAATCGGGCTTGTCACTGTCTTCTGCGGCGCCCTCAAGGCCGCGCCTGTCTTGGTTCCTGATCCTTCGTTCGAACAAGTGGTTTTTCCACAGGTGACCAATGCCATCGCCGCCGGCGCCACTGGCGCGGTGTTCAATAACGGGCAATTGGCTCCAATCTATGATTGGTGGGGCACCGGCTCCGCGGATGTGGCAGGCTTTCCGACGGAGTACATCCAAAATGTGGATACGACCACCGGCGTTGAGCTTTATCCTCTTAATGCCGACGGCACCATGATTGAGCCGGGAGACGGCACTAACTACCTGGTGTTGGGAGGCAGCGGAGATGAAAACGTGTGGCAGCCCCTTTCCCCGCTGCTGCCCAACACCGTTTACACGCTCACCGTCGCGGTCGGCCTTGATGCCCAGGACGGCGCCTCAACCGATGGAACGGTGGGGCACGGAGGCGGCAGCGCCTTGCTGGCTTTGGTCACCGAGAATCAGGTTTACGACATTTTTACACCGGGAACCATTCTCGCGTCCATGCAAGTGGATACCACCAACGCGAGCGTCGTGCCAGGAAACTGGGTTGATTACAGCCTTGTGTTTACCAACGGCAACCAAGCCAGCGGCACTTTGACCGTTTTGCTCCGAGGAACCGGCGGATTCGCCATTGACCTCGACAATATCCGTCTCGGCGCGGCCGCCTTGGCGTTCACGGCTGTGACTCCGACCGTGGCCACCGACACCGGCACCACGGCAACGACCGTTTATCAAGGCGCCATCGTGACCCTGACTGAAAATCCCGTCGGCTCGGCCCCATTTACTTATGGATGGCGCACGGACAACGGCACTGGCGGCGCAACGTGGTCGCCCATCAGCGGCGCCAGCGGCTCGGCCTATGCCGTCAATACGGCTGGCATCAATCCCGGAACCCCAGTCCAATTTGAAGTCGCCGTGACTAATGGCTCCGGTTTTTCCATCAGCAGCCCGGTCACATTGACGACGATTTCGGGTCCGCCGGTTGTCATAAGAGACACCTTGCCATCTTCCGGCTCGTTCGATGTTGTCGGAAGCCAGATGGGCTTCAACGCCTCGTTCGACGGCAGCCGGCCCATTGCATATCAGTGGCAATTTAACGGCGCCGACATTCCGGGCGCCACCAATGAAATCCTTGCCGAAAGCCTGACAACGACCAACCAAACGGGCAATTACGACCTGCTCGCTTACAATGGTTTGGGCACCAACATGAGCACCGCGCAATCCTTCACCGTAAACGCCCTGGCGCCCGCCACCAACGGCATCATTCTGGCCGACGGACTGGAGTATGCTTCCTTCTTTCAGACCTTGGGATATGGTGACACTTTTAACCCCACTTGGACGCTCGCTCCCGGCAATTTGATCGCCGGGCTTCAGCCCAGCAGCAGCATTGGCATCTTCACCGATTCCGGCTGCGGCGGCTTGGCGCCTTTGACCAGCGGAACTTTTACGGGCATCTCGCCGCCGGACAATGGCAGCTTTTGCTTCGCAACGGCCGGCAGCGGCACCACGACTAACGGGATAGGGTACTCCATAACTTATACGCTGCCCTCCACTCTATCCGGGGCCGGTTGGACCATTACGAATATCGTCACCTACGGCGGCTGGTCAGACGCCGGTCGTGAGGAGCAAACATTCCAAGCGTCTTATTCGAGCGTCTTGGCGCCAGCGAACTTCAGCGGTTTGCTGCCTTGGACAGCCTTTAACCCTCCCACTCCTCCCCAGCCCCAATTCGGTGGAGGACTTCCGATCGCCACCAAGATGTCCATCATTCCATCCTCTGGAGTGCTGGCCCAAAATGCCTCATCGGTCAATTTCAACTTCTACTCATTGGCCGCCGGCCAGACGCCGAAAAACGGATGGGAAGGCTACGCGCAAATCCAAATATTTGGCACGCCCTCCACCAATCTGCCGCCAGTCGTAACGCAGTCCATTACTCCAGCGACCGGATCGGATGTTGAGGGAAGCTCAGTCAACATCAAGGCCACCTTCACCAGCCCGCAGTCGCTGGTTTATACGTGGTTCCGCGATGGGGTCGCCATTCCTGGCCAGACCATATCGGTCCTGACGTTAACGAATCTGCAATTGAGCGATTCAGCCACCAATCCCGGCTATGTTCTGCAAGCCTCCAACAGCCTCGGCGTTTCATCGACTAAAGGCTGCACATTCACAGTCTATCCGGCGCCCTTGGCGGATGGAAGCGGAGTCATCTTCTCCGACGCCAACCAGGCCGCCCTTGGCGGATTATTCACCCCGACTTGGACGATTCCCTCCAACAGCCTTCTTGCTGGCGCAGGGCCGTTCGCCTACATCGGTGACGTTTCGGACGGCGGCGGTTCGCCCGGAACTTCGGCGCTGACCGATGGCATCTTCGGCACGGTTGGCAATGGCAACGACAGCTTCGCGGCCACCCTCGGTTATACAGGCTCGGGCGGCCAGTATCTCTATTACAACCTGCCGGCCTCCGCCAACGGATGGAACATCACGAGCATCCAGACCTACGGCGGATGGAGTGACGTTGGCCGCAATGAGCAGGGGTATTCCGTTTCCTACACGACTTCCGGCGATCCGGGCAACTACGTTGAATTGGACCAGGTGGACTACAATCCGCCGCTGTCCGTCGCCGAACCCAACGCCACCCGCGTGATTTGGACCTCGGGAGTCGGCCCATACCTGGCCACGAACGTGACGTCGCTTGAATTCAACTTCGAGGTGCTGCCTGAAGTCAAAAATGCCTGGGAAGGCTACAATGAAATTCAAGTGTTTGGAACCGCGGCGACAGTTCCGCAGGAGGCTGTGCCCCAACAGCCGGTTATTATAAATGACATCGCGCCCGGTTATGCCTCCAACGTCGTGGGCAGCCAGGAAGTTTTCAACGCGACGATTGCCGGCTCGGCTCCGATGGGTTTCCAATGGCAATATAACGACAACATTGGCGGCGGATTGGTCAATATCCTGAACGCCACCAACGAAACGCTCACGCTCGACGATCTGACAACCAACATGGGCGGCAGTTACCAATTGGTGGCTTCCAATGCCTATGGAGTAACGACGACCGGCTCGGCCCTCTTGATTGTCAATCCTCTGCCGGCCCCGGTGAATGGCATCATTTACGCGTGCGCCTCCCAAATCGATGGCAATTTCGGGCTGGGTGTTGATCCAACAGCCTTTATCCCCACTTGGAACATTGCCTCCGGCAGCTTGATCGCCGGGAAGTTGCCCAGCACAGTCGGCCCCGGCAATTTCGCCGATGTCGGCAGCGGGGCCGGCGGCGTGCCCGTGCTGACGGATGGCACTATTGGTTATCTGCTCACGGGAAATCCTGTCCCCGTCACCAACTACGCGACCTGCGGCTCCACCGCCGGGCTTGGCTCTTTCGTCATCTACACGCTGGGCAGCTCGCCTGGCGGTTATAACCTCAGCAGCATTGTCACCTACGGCGGCTGGCCCGATTACGGCCGCGACTGGCAGTACTACACGGTTTCGTATTCCACAGCCGCGCACCCAACTAACTTCCAAGTCTTGGGGGCGGCCACCTTCGCGCTGGCTCAAATCCGGGCTGGCGGCGTCGCCAACTCCGGCCGCGTGACTTGGATTCCGGCGAACAGCGGGCTGCTCGCCTCCAATGTGGCGGCGGTGAAGTTCGACTT
>DASXZY010000061.1:0-105689 GCA_036501625.1 Verrucomicrobiia bacterium | reverse complement strand
CTGCCCGGCAGAAAAATCACGCCCCAACAAATGGCCAGCATCAGTTTGAAACCGGGGCGCTTTCATGGCGAATGGAATTACGTCATCTACCCCAATCAAAACAGGAACTTGTAAATGTTATTTATTGACGCCGCCTTACCGGGCAGGGCGGAGGGTATTTTGGCGGCGGCGGCGCGGGGGCCAATGATGGCTCAGGTGGAGGAGACACCTGCACAGGCGGCCAGGCAAGCTCACTTTTTAGCTTCACCGGCTCTGCTTATATCATGAAGGCAGTGGCTGGCGGCGGCGGCGGCGCGATAAATACAGCCGGAGGCGCTGGCGGCAATCCGGGACAAACTGGAGCATCAGCCGGCGGGATAACGCCTGGCAGCGGCGGGAACAACGGAACGGGTGGCGCAAGCGCGGCTCATGCTGGCAACTCCTACTCGGCTAATGCCATCACCATCGGTGAAACCAACCTCAACCTGATGGGCGGCAACGGTGGCCAGGCAAGAAACATTTACGGAGCCGACGGCGCTGGTGGCGGTGGCGGTGGCGGTTATGGCGGCGGCGGCGGCGGGTTCACGGGCAACTCAGGCGCTGGAGGTGGTGGGGGCGGTGGTTCTTATGGCGACGTTATCATCGGAGGGAATTTTGCAGTACCCGGAAATACCAATGATCCAAACTACATTTCTCCCAAGGGGGCGGGCAGCCAGGCCATCAACAATTCGAGCGCAACCGGTCAAGACGGATTGGTCGTCGTTATTTTCGACACACCGGCCACGACTTTGACCGGCAACTTCCAAGTCACGGGCGGAATTGTGAGTCCGGGTCCGCTCGTCGCCAATTCCGGCATCATTCTCAACAACCCGTCGAACAATGTCATCCAGTTTCCTGCTCTTGGTGTTGCGCCCCCGTCCAATAGCTCGCCGGGATGGAGAATCCTGACTTATCCCCAGTTCTACGGGCTTGGGATTGATAACTACACACAATGGTACTCAACCGGCGGGAACCATGCGTGGTATAGCGCCTATTATGGAAGCTATGCCAGGCTCATGTTTCTCGACGCCAACGGAAACTTGACGCTCAGCGGCGCGGGGGGAGCGTTCTACACCACCGGTTCGAGCGGCGAATTTCATTTTTATGACCGCGCCAACACGAACACCAACCCCTCATGGTCGTTATATGCCACGGGCGGCAAGGCTTACCTTTGGAACAGCTCGGGTGGTAACAGGATTTCTGTTGACAGCAGCGGCAACTTCCGCGCGCAAGGCACGATCACCGCCAGCACATCGCCGGACCTGGCTGAAACCATCGCCGCGGCTCCGGACGTGGAAGCCGGCGACGTTGTCAGCGCCGACCCGACAAAACCTGAAAGCGTAGTGCGTTGCAGCAAAGATGCTCCCGCCGTGCTCGGCATCATCTCCGACGGCTCCGGCGGATTTCTGATTAACGCGCGCGGAAATTCTCCCGACGCCCCCCTGACCGGCAAGCCCCTGGTTCTCGCCGGCCGCGTCCCCGTCAAGATTTCCCTCGAAAACGGCCCCGTCCACATCGGCGACACCCTCGCCCTTTCATCGATGCCCGGCGTGGCCATGCGCTCCACCGGCGCCGCTCGGACGATTGGCATCGCCTTGGATAATTTCGACGGCGCGAAGCTGAAAGCTGGAGAGCGGACCGGCAAGGTGCTTTGCTTCGTAAAAGTCGCTGAAGGCGGCGCGCAGGATGCTTCGCGCGAAATGCGTGAAAGGTTATTAGAGCGCGATGCCCGAATTGAAGCGCTTGAAAAGACAGTTTCCGAATTGAAAGACGCCATCAACCAACTTGGCATCCCTCCAAAAAACATCACTCCATTTGCTCACTGAGTGCGCGGGCGTCTGAATCCCTCTGTTCCAGAGAAAGCTGGAGCATCTCGGTGTTGCCAGACGCGCGACCTCAATCTTGGGACATCACCTCTCCCAAACCCTAGGAATCCGTGATATTTCACTTGCGATCAGGGGGAAATATTTGCATGTTACGCGGCGTGCAGGCGGCAAAAGGGTCGTGAAAGGGACTTTTTTCTGCCTGGAAAATGCAGTGCAAGTGCTTGATAGTCAATTTGATGGGGTCGTAGCTCAGTTGGTAGAGCGTCTCGTTCGCAAACAAATTCGAGCACTCGGACGCATTATCCCTCCACTTGGACTCATGCGGACAAACCCTTATTTCACAAACACTTCTTGAGTTTCGGAAGAGGACCCAGCGAGACCCATTGGGCCCCCAATTTTTTCCAAGGTCGTGAAAGCAGTCGGGAAAGGGAATTACAATTGACAGATTTATATCCGCAGGTTTGGCGTCCCTGCTTTCCTCTGTATTATTAAAGCGGGTGAAAGGATTCGGACCCTCGTTTGGCCTAAAGTGGTGACAAATGGCGTAAAGCTGTTCCTCGGGACGAATCTGACGATGTTTAGTAATATTCCGGCAATTCATGGCGCGATTTTCGCTCGTAATGTGATTTAAGTATGCCGTTCCGCCGATTGTTATCTTTCGGTTTCTTTTCCGCGGAAAGGTTTGGCAAGTCGTCGGGATAGCCGAGGCACCATTTAAGCGTTTTTGAACCGAGGCGAGCCTCGGCGATTGTCTCGATTATGCGCCGCCGAAGAAGGGTGCGTTCTCCAGCATCCAGACGCAGAGCCTCAATGATAGTTTTTCCCCGTTCGTTTAGCGCATGAATTTCCCCGTTCCCGTCCACACTCATGCAATCACCATAAGCAACCGATTCGGGAGAAGGGAGATATTTTGCGGCCTTCGTGCCGTTACATTCAGAGCAGGCATAAACTAGATTATCATAGTCACGTTCAACATTCGGGTGGTCGCTTTTTGGCAGAAAATGATCAATCTGGTAGTCGCGGGACATCGTCAGCCATGTTTCCCGACGAAGACAATAAATACAGCGGAAGGCGAATTCGTCACGAAGCCAGTTACGATATTGGCGGTACTGGAAATAGCCCTGCGGCCCATGTTGGCGAACATGTGGCTTCGACGGATAGGCAAACGGCACGGGAAGGCTCGTTAGCTCCTTGCTCACACGCCATCCTCCTCCTTGAGCCGTCTCAGTTTTTTCTCGTCGAATAGCGGACTTTGTGAATCTCCTGTTTCGCGCCATCGCAAATAACTCCGTCGTAAATCAAAAAGCTGCTGCAGCTGCTTAAACTCTGTTTCCTCAGCAACCGTACGGCGACCATGCTTGATTCGCTTCTCGATGAGCTGACAACGACGCTCGTCAGTTTGTTCCCACTCGTCGGTGATACGAAGAAAATCATCGAGCCGGGACACGTCTTGGAAGGCAGACGGGATGTAACACTTCTGCTCAAACGGCACACCCACGCGCGGCACGCCGTCAAAAAAATCGAGTAATTCACGTTCAAGCTGTGCCGGCAGCGCGTAGAGTTTCAGCACCTCGGCATCCACGCGCCAATGTAAAGCACGCAATTGTTCTCGCACGATGGATTCTTCATCAGGGCTCTCAATAACCAATTCGGCAAGCGGTAATTCTGGAGTTTCGCCAGCCTCTTTTGTTTTCTTAGATTTTTCACGCTTCTTTGAAGCAACATTCTCATGTCCGTATTTCGCCGTGAATTCCCGAGCAGCCGCAATGTAACCTTGCACCGCTGATTTCAAATCCAAAGGAGCCTCATTTAATGCAGGAACTCGCATTCTTTTCAATAACCTTACGGCTATCTGTTTCGTCGCCGAGTTCGTGAGAGTGAATGCGTTCGCAAATGGTCCATTTGCAATCGCCCAAAGAATCTCCAATGACCAATTTGCTTCCAGCGGAGAAAGAAGGAGAAATGCGTCTGTAGCAGGGCGTCCCACAGTGTCAATGAATGCCTTGTGCCGCCATGCGCCGCCGCCAGTGCGAACGTGGTTCATCAAAATTCTCGGTTCATCTCTTTTTATGCCACCGCATTCGCGCCGAACAATTTTTGATTTTTGATTTAACCACTCTAACCGTGGAAGCAAGTGAGTGTCCGGTGTTCCTTCTGCAAGTAGAAATCCTTGATAGAAGTCAGGTAATTTTTTTTCTGATACTTGGGATTCGCCTTTAGGGTAATCGTCATCGGTTTCCGCAAAAAAATAAAAACCAATAGTGACATGGGCTATGTCATCTAATTGAGGTAATCTCTCTGCTGCTGCCCATACCTCAGCAAGCGGTGGCAAAAGTAATCGGTGCTGCGGATGTGCAAGCGCGTCACTTTGCAAGAACCACGCACCACTCGGCACGCGGTTTTCGCTCCGGAACGCATCCATATCTGATTTTTGGATGCGCCGAAATTTGAATTTCCCAATTCCGGCCTGACCATTGCCGAGTTTCCTGCCGATGAGAATGGCTGTTTCAGGCTTGGCAAACTTGAAAACATTGTCTGGGAAAGTGACCACTTCCCGAATCTCGACATTGGATAAAAGATTCCGCCGCAATTCACGAAACGAAGCTCCGTCGAGCAAAGTTTGTGGCACCACAATTCCGAACAATGTATTGGGGGAAGCGTGATTCACGATTCGGCGCAACAACTCGCCCGCTTGCCCGCTTCGGGCATAACGAAGGTCTCCGGCGACACGCTCCTTGGCAGAGATTCCCACATTCTCGAAGGGCGGGTTTGAAATTATAATCGAGTTCGTTGCGATTTTTTCCGCGAGATAATCACCGGCGTACATATCCTTCACCGGATCCAGCTTCCAGCCGTTTGGGTTTGGAATATCGGCAAGTGTCAGCGATAGGCGCGCGATTTCCAAAGAGAACGCGTCGCGGTCACAGCCGCCTATGTGGCTGCGAAGAAATTGTCGGCGAGCATTACGGTCGCTGGCGATGTTGTCTGGCAATAAATCGCTCAACAATCGCACAGCACCGACTAGAAATGGCGCGTGGCCACATCCTGGCTCAAATACCCGGCAATTCTGGATACCAATATCTTCGTCCATCCCGCGGCTGAGTTTTGCCAGCATGAAATCAACGAGATATGTAGGCGTGCGGTGAACACTCAACAACTTGCGAGTGCGTGCCGAAAGCAAAGCTTCTTCATAGAGCGCGCCCAGCGTCTCTGTGCTGATACTTCGTAACGACGAAAAGTTCGCTGCCACTGCGGCTGCTCCCCGCAACGCCATCAATCGTCCATTAACACGGACGCGTTTGGCATCATAATGTTCAGCAACGCGGTCAAACACATTCTGCACGTCATTCAAATCGAGCCTTGTGAATTTCGGAACCTGCTTGTCGCGTAGAAGTTTTCCTGCCAACAACCAGAAGTTGGCTTTCATCATCCAGTGTGCGTCTGCTTCAGCCAAGCCCGAAGGTTTCATGTCTAGGGCGTCCATCGTGTAGCCGAGCATATCTTCGAAAAGCTGCCGCAACCTCTCGCCCGCTTGCTTCTCCACGATGGGAAGAAGTCCCGTATCAACAAAATCAAGCTGCCGTGCGCCTTCGGCTCGCGCCCAAGTCTTGGCGCGAAAGACCGATCCAGGGGCGAAATCTTCCTTGTTTTCGTCAAAGAATTGTTCGATCTCTTTCAACGGCACAGCCTTCACACGTCGCGGGCCGTCGCTGCGCAACGACCACATTTCCCACGAGTTGGTGCCAGCAAAAAACGCGAGTGGAATGCCAAGTTCATGCAATCTGGCCACGTCTTCGCGCGGAGTGCAAGACTCTTGCAAGAATGCGAGGCACGAGGACCGAGCGTCGTGCGGACGATGGGCAAAAGCAACGAACGGAACATTACGATCCGAACCAAGAGTGTAATTTTCCTCAATGAGATCGTCGTGATAGCGGCAGACACGCAAACATCGGCGTATCAATTGGCCGGTTCGTGTGTCGAATCTGGACGATTCGCTATCAGCTATGCTCATTCCATCACAGGATGAGTCAAGAACGATTCAGAAACAAGAAGACAAAGTGAAGGTTACTGATTTACCCGTTCGGCGGTTTAGTCGATAATTTTACTTGCGCTCTTTCGCAAGTCGTTGATTATCAATTAAGTGGACGAGTGGCATTGAACCCTTTTTCGGGCTTTTCATGCGGTTGGCCGAGAATTTTGGCTGAATCAAACCTTCAGGAAAAGGGTTCTATCCTCCGGAGGTGCAGGGGCATCTGAATCCTTCCCGTGTAGGGAAAGCTGGAGCGTCTCAGAGTTGCGAGACGCTCCACCACGATCGTGCGAACTCCACCGCTCAAAAACCAAGGAATCCGTGATATTTCACTTGCGATCAGGGGGAAATATTTGCATGTTACGCGGCGTGCAGGCGGCAAAAGGGTCGTTAAAGGGACTTTTTTCTGCCTGGAAAATGCAGTGCAAGTGCTTGATAGTCAATTTGATGGGGTCGTAGCTCAGTTGGTAGAGCGTCTCGTTCGCAATGAGAAGGTCAGGGGTTCGACTCCCCTCGGCTCCACCATTCATTTGTCTTCTTTTGTTTTCGAGGCGGATTCCCTAGGCCGACGGGATTGAAGTGTGCTTTCAGACTTCAATTGTGGCGTGAAAGCCGTTATTGGAATTGTCAAATGGAGGGCTGCGTGAGCCGTCCAATATTATGAATATCCATGAGCGAGTTGAGTTGGGCAGGACTGATATTACGAAGCTCGCGGTGGATGCGATCGTCAATGCCGCCAATTCAAGTTTGTTGGGGGGCGGTGGTGTTGATGGCGCGATCCACAGCGCGGCCGGGCCAGAATTGTTGGCCGAATGCCGGGAGCTTCGCGGATGTCCGACTGGCCAGGCTCGGATTACCAAGGGTTACCGCCTGCCGGCCAAATTCGTGATCCATGCGGTTGGCCCGATATGGGGCGGCGGAAATGAGGGCGAAGCGGAGTTGCTCGCCTCCTGCTATCGCGAATGTTTTAAACTGGCGCTCGCCAATGGAATCAAGACGCTGGCGTTTCCGGCCATTAGTTGCGGCGCGTATGGATACCCGATCGCGGAAGCAGCCAGGATCGCGATTCGAGAGACAAGGGCGGCCTTGGCGGAGTTGCCTGTGATTGACCGCGTGGTGTTTTCCTGTTTTACCTCGGATGTGCTGGCTGCTTACGAGCTTCATTTGGCGCGATGAAGGCCCTGATTCTTGTCGATATTCAAAACGATTTTCTGCCAGGAGGCGCGCTGGCGGTGCCTGACGGGGACGCCGTTGTGCCAGCCGCCAATAAATTGCAGGCGGCGTTTCCGCTGGTCGCGGCCACGCAGGATTGGCATCCGCGAAATCATGGCAGCTTCACTGTCAACCATTCCGGACGGCGGGATTATGAGCAAATTGATCTCAATGGCCTGCCGCAGACGCTTTGGCCGTTGCATTGCGTGCAGAACTCCAAAGGCGCGGAATTGGCGCCCAATCTCCAGCGGGAGCGCATCGCGAAAATCTTCCAAAAGGGGACGGACTTGGGGATCGACAGTTACAGCGGTTTTTTTGACAACGGCCATCGCAAATCCACGGGACTCGGTGAATGGCTCAAGGCCGGCGGCGTGACCGAAGTTTTTGTTTGCGGCCTGGCTGCGGATTATTGCGTCAAATACACTTCCATGGACGCGGTGCGATCCGGATTCGCCGCGTCATTGATCGAAGACGCCTGCCGCGGAGTCAACTTGCGTCCCGATGACGTCAAAGACGCGATCGCCGAAATGAAGCGCGCCGGCGTGGCGATTGTTCAAAGCGCGGATATACTGAAAACAGCATGACATCAATGGAACGAAGCACCCTTCACACCGGCAAGTTTTTGGCGCTCATTAAAGAGGGGCGCTGGGAGTACGCCGAACGAGTCAATGCCAATGGCGCCGTCATCATCGTGGCGGTGACCGCCGAGTGGAAGCTTCTGCTCGTGGAGCAATATCGGATTCCCCTCCACTCGCGGACGATTGAATTGCCGGCCGGCATTGTGGGGGATGAGCCAGGCGCATCAGGCGAAACCATCGCCAACGCTGCCAAGCGCGAGCTTCTGGAAGAAGCGGGTTATGCGGCCGGACAGATTAAAATTCTGACGACCGGCCCCTCTTCAGCCGGCCTGGCTTCGGAACTCATTACATTGGTGATGGCCTTCGATTTGAAGCGGGTTCATGCGGGTGGCGGCATTGACCGCGAGAACATCACCGTGCATGAAGTGCCGCTGGATAGCTTGCATGATTGGCTGCGAATGAAAGAGCGGGAGGGGCTGCTGGTCGAGCCAAAAGTGTATGCGGGGCTTTACTTCCTATGGAGGGAAAATGGCCGTTGACGCGGCCAGCAAGACAGCTTGGGCATGCAGTTATTATTTCTTGACAGTTTTGTTGCTCGCTTCGTGCGCTTCCACTCCGCCATTGACGCGATACGAATTTGAGCGGGCGGAAATGGGGGTGCCTTTCCGCATTGTCCTCTGCGCCCCATCGCAAGAGATAGGCAATGCCGCGGCGGAATCGGCTTTTCAACGGATCAAGCAACTCAACGACATCATGACCGATTACGATTCGGACAGCGAATTGAGCCGCCTTTCGCAAACGTCGGGCCAGGATCGGTTTGTGCCTGTTAGCCAAGACCTGTGGGCTGTTTTGGAACGCGCGCAGGCTCTGGCGAAGCGCAGCGACGGCGCTTTCGACGTGACGGTTGGCCCTTATGTCAATCTCTGGCGCTACGCGCGCATGCAGCATCGATTGCCCGATCCCGCCCGCCTGGCCCGCGCGCGCCTGGCCGTCGGCAGCTCCAAAATGCAATTGGACCCCGCCCGCCACGCTGTCAAACTATTGGTTCGGAGTATGCGGCTCGATTTGGGCGGCATTGCCAAGGGCTACGCCGTCAACGAGGCGATCAAAACGCTGGACCGGCGCGGCATCACCCGCGCTTTGGTTTCGGGCGGCGGCGACATCGGAGTGAGCGGCGCGCCGCCCGGCAAGAGAGGCTGGAGGATCGAATTGCCGCCGCTCGATGCCAGCAACGCTCCCCCGGCGAGTTATGTGATGCTGTCGCACGCGGGCATTTCCACGTCCGGCGACCTGTTCCAGCGGCTTGAAATTGACGGCGTGCGCTATTCGCACATCGTGGACCCGCGCACTGGCCTGGGATTGACCGACCACAGCCTCGTCACGGTGATCGCGCCCGATGATTTTACGGCGGATGGCTTGACCAAGGTGATGAGCGTGCTCAAGCCAGAGGAGGCATTGAAATTCATGGACGAGACGCCCGGCGCGGCCGTGCGGATCGCGCGCCAGCCCGGCCGCAAGGTGGAAGTGTGGGAGTCGAAAGGATTTCGAAAGTATTACAATTGACGGCGTTTGGGCTTATTTGACTCTCCAGCCCAAAAGCCCGCCGGAATAACCGGGTTTCAATTGTGCCTCGATTCGCACAGCCGCCGTCTCGACAGGCGCGAACGAAAGCTTGTTCCATCCGTTCGCCGTTGCCTCCGGGTTGCCGGCGCGCGCGGCCTCCCGCCATTCGGACCCGTCCCGATAAAACAAACGATACGAAGCCGGCAGCCGGCATTCCCCGGCGCCGGTGTCGTCGAACCAATAGACCTCTGAAGACGACACTTTTTTCGCCCGCGGGAAATCCAGTTGCACCCACTCCTTGGTGCCGCGATGATCCCACCAAGTGAACCGCGGGATGCTGTGATCGTTGGAATTGGCCGGCTCCAACCCGTCCATCAATGCGTCCAATGTGTCGTTCTCAAAGCAATGCGAGGCGCTGGCCTTGAGTGTGGAACCTTTCCAGTCGTGAGCGCCGCTGCCGGAGCCGATGACCGGGAACGTGGTCAGGCGCAAACGAGCCGCCCCCATCGGAATGAGCGTGATCTTCTCGTCCGGTTCGTCTGATTTGATCGGAGAGGCTTGCAGGCGGCCGAGGACGTGATTGGCATCCATTTGCCAGTTGGGAATGCGGCGGCCTGTAGCCAATAATTTGACTGGCACGGTTTCCGGCGTGAACGGCTGGCCCGCCAGCGGCCCCTCGGCCCGAAGCACCGTGAATGAAGAAGCGGGCTTTTCCGCGTCAAAGACCAATCCATAATTCCAGGGCGAATCTGGAAATACTTCCCATTCCGGCCATTGCGGATTGCGGCCGCCGTACTTGGCAAACCGTTCTTTGATATCCAGGGAGAAACTGAGCGGGCCGTAATCGACGGACGCGGCATTTTCATTTTTGCTCCATCGGCGCACGGCCAACTTCATGGGCAGCTTCAGCATGACCGTATCCCCGCCGCGCCACTTGCGCTCGACGCGAATGAAAGCCAGGGGCTTGCTCTGCGCGTCAAGCGATTCTCCGTTGACGCTCACGGACGCCGATTCGCACCAGCGCGGCACCCGGAAGTAAAGAGGAAATTTGGACGCCGCCGCTGGGTTCACGGTAAATTTGACCGTATCCGAGAATGGGTAATCTGTTTCTTCCGCGATGTCCACCGCGGTGCCATTCCCGGCCTTCGCGCTGACCTGGGAGGCCGCATAGAGGGAGGCGCAGAGGCCATTGTCGGGCGTGGCCAGCCAGAGTTCTTCGGCATAGTAAGGCCAGCCATGGGAGACATTATGCTGGCAGCAGCGATAAACCTCGAAGGGGCTGTAGGAAAACATCGTGCCGCCGTTGTCGATGTCGGGCTTCTTGTTGCCGGGGTCAAGCTGAACTTGGTTCGCGCACGTAATATAATGCAGCGCTTTTTCGTCAGCGGTTTGGGCGGCTGGGAAACTGTTGAAAGCGATTTCCTCGCAGCGGTCGGCCCATACTGGCTGGCCGGTGATTTTTGTCAGCATCTCAAAACTATGCATCAACTCAACAATGCCGCAGGTTTCAATGCCGCCCTGCGGATCGCTGTGGCCGGGACGCGAATTCTCGTCGCCGACAAATCCACCGCCGGGAAATTGCCCGTACATGCCAGTTACTTTATCGTAATTCCGCTCCGCCGAGGCCAGGTGGCGGGGGTCTTCCGAAAGCATCCAGAAGACCGTTCCCGCGCGAAAGCCCTGCGAAATGTTGACGTTGTGCCAGTTGATCACGTCTTCGTCCCAGTGCGCCATGCCGGAGTGAATCTTGCGCGCCAAATCCAGCAGCCAAGGTTCGCCTGTGCGATTGTAAAGCCAGAAGATGCTCTCGATGTTGTCGCCGAAGCGGAGCTTGGGCCAATAGCCTTCGCTGAAGGCGCTGGCGGGCAAGGTGTTCTCCCATTTGAAATACCCGTGCAACACTTCGGCCGCGCGGGGGTCGCCCGTGGCTTCGGAATAGGATTGGAGGACGTTGAGCATGACTGTGTTCGGCCAAAGGTCCGGTTTGCCATCCAGGCTGGTGAGCAATTCGCGCGGTCCGAACCATCCATCCTCGCGCGAACTGGCCAGGACCGCCGCAATCCACTTCTTTGCCTCCGCCGTGATGGCCGCATCCTTGAGCACGTAGCCAAGGTCGCCATAGCCCTTGAGCCAATATGGCAATTCTTCCCAGCCGAATTTGCCGCGGCCTTCAGGATTGGCCCACGAGCTTTTGGCGAAATCAAGCCAGGGCGAAATCTGCTCCAGATGCCCCGTCATGCCATCGCGTTCCAATTCAAGCTGGCGCCGCAGCCAGCCGCTCGGCGTGATTGAGCCGATGGGCAATTTGGAAAACGGCGACGCTTCCAACGGAGCGCGATTCGCGATGTAAAAAGAGTTGGTGGATGACTCCGGCGGGCGGTCCACTACAGTGGCCTGGCCAAATGCCGTCATCGACGCCAAAAGATAAAACGCGACGAAACCGCGCTTGGGAATAATGGGATTCATGCGATCAATCAGTGTGAAATCCGCACCAGGCAGACGCCATGGCGCGGGACAGTGGCAGTGAAGGCATCGGAAAACGCGCCCAAATCCTTTTGCCGCCATGAATCGCGCACTTGGCAGGAGCCGTTCAAGTCGAGGTCTGCCCATTTGGCAGTGACCTCTGCTTCGCCTTCGCCGCGATTAAAAAGGCCGACCGCCTTGGAGCCATCGGCGAGGTCCTTGGCCCAGACTTCCAGGTCGCCGGTTTTCGATTTGCGCGAGGCTTGATGCCCGGCGGCATCCTGATTGACGGCCAGCACTTCGTCATTGGCGAGAAGATTGCAGGTGAAAGGGTCCAGTTGCGACATATCCGCCCCGATTAAGAGCGGCGCCGACAACAGGCACCAAAGGCTCACATGCGTGTATTGTTCGTTAGGCGTCAGGTGTGTGGGATGCGGATTCCCCCAGCCGACTTTGCCCAGCACCATCATGTCGGGATCGTTCCAGTGGCCGGGGCCGGCCCATTTTTCGTGGCCGTTTTGCTTGAAGCCGATGCCGGACATGCTGCCCCACGAATCGCTAATATCGCCGGTGGTGCGCCAGCAATTGCCGCCCACTTCCGCGCCCCATTCCCACACATTGCCCATGCCGTACTGGCAAAGGCTGAAAACGATGTCGCGATCCTGTTTGCGCAGCGCGGCATCCATGACCTGATAAGGCTTCATCAGCCGCTGGCGATCGGGGAGCGATTTGTCATCGACCCGCGAATAGGAGCACCAGTCGTACTTCAGATAATCGAATCCCCAGGCGGCGTACTGTTCAGCATCCTTCTCTTCGTGCTGCCAGCTTGCCTCGAAACCGGCGCAGGTCTTGGGTCCAGGCGAAGAATAAATCCCAATTTTCAATCCCTTGCCATGCACGTAATCAGCCAGCGCCTTCATGTCAGGAAATTTTTTGTTGGATTGGATGAAACCATTGGCGTCCCGTTTGCCTTCCCAACAGTCGTCAATATTAATATAGGTCCAGCCATGATTGATCAATCCGCTGCTGACCATGGCATCGGCGGCGGAGCGGATTTTTTCGTCATCGACGGCATTGGCGAAACAATTCCAACTGTTCCAGCCCAGCGGCGGGGTCAGCGTGATGGCGTCCCCCAGGACGATCTTCAACGTCCGGGTGGCCGCGCCGCGAGCGTTAGCCGCGCGCAGCGTCACTTCGTATTCGCCCGCGCCGCCGCTCGTGCCCACGATGTTTCCGTGCGCGGCGTCGAAATCCAATCCCGCCGGGAGCTTCTCCACCGATACGGTGACCGGTTCTTCGCCCGTGATGGGCACGTGATAGAAAAACGGATGACCGGGCCGCGCGCCCACGATTGAAGGTCCATTGATGCGCGGTTGGGGAGGATCAGGCGGAGTCAATATTGCGGCCTCCTCGTGCGGCGCGGCGACGGTGACTGGCGAGGGGCCGTCGGATTCAAACCGCGCGTCAACCCAGTCGGCGTGATCGAAGTTGATGCTCTCGCCACCAGCGCTGGCTTTTAAGATGAGGGTTTTGATTCCTTGGAGACCGAGGGCAAATGCCTTTGCCGAATTGCCGGGCTTCATCACGCCGCTTTGCCACATCACTTTGCCGTTGCCAAAGATAAAAAACTCAACGCTCGCCGATTGCGTCAATTCCTCGTCGTCCAAGCCTGCGCTGCCGCTGAATTTAACCGCGCCGTTGACATCGACACAAAGAGAGCTGTTGGCGTGCGTGCCGAGGCCATGCTCAAAAGTCTTTCCGGCAATCTTAAGCGATTTTCCATCGACCGACTGGTTGCGGCGGGGGGCGCCCCAATCCTGTTCGGTTTTGTGGACATCCAATTGGTCGAGCCAGATCGTTTCCGCCCTTGCCTCCGCGTTCGATAACATAAGCGCGGAAGCCAAAGCCGCAGCCCCCGCGCGAAGCGCGTTCCTCGTCATCAAGAGTTTTTTCAAGGAGCACAGCTTAAGGCCGCCTCGGTCGAAAATCCAAGGCAGAATAATTTAGCGAGACGCGCGAAGGTCTTTTTGCTATCAAAAGGCCCAGTTCCTAAAAAACTGATTGCTTCCGAGCTTCAAACGGAAATGAGTTTCGATTTGCATTATTATTTATGGTGGCTGCGGAGCCATCCGTGGATGGGGTTGGTCGTCATATTCCAGTTCTGGATGCTCTATGACGCCATCCGCCAGGCCGAATGGCTTTGGGCTGTCCTGATTTTCCTTTTTCCCCCATTTATGCCGCTTTGGTACTACTTCACGGTTTATCGGAGCGCGCCCTCGGCCACCCGCGGCTTCGAGCTTCCCGGGGCCGGCAGCCGGCGGCGCATCAAGGAATTGGAAGCGCTCATTCATAATCTTGACAAGCCCCACCATTATTTGGAACTGGGCGACATCTATTTTCAAAAGGGAAATCTGGCCCAGGCCGAGTCGTGCTACCGCGCTTCGCTGGAGCGCGATCCGAAGGACATCGACGCGCGCGCCCACTTGGGCCAATGTCTGTTGCGCCAAAAAAAGGCCGAGGAAGCATGTCCGATTCTTTACGAGGTTTGCCTCGAAAATCCCAAGCACGACTATGGCTACTCCTTGATGGCATACGCTGAAGCGCAGGCGGCGCTGGGTCAAACCGACAGCGCGATTGCCGTTTGGCAGCGGGTGCTTCAAGACCATAGCTACGCCCGAGCCCGGGTGCAACTGGGCGAATTATATCTGGCGAAGAACCAGCGCAATTTGGCGGAAGTCGAATTTCGCGGCGCCATCAACGACGACCGCCATGCCCCTGGCTTCCAACGCAAACGGGACCGGACTTGGATCCGGAAAGCGAGCCGCCTTTTGGCCTGAGGGCCGTCAGGCGCCGCCAAGCCGAACTGTCCCGAAATGTCCCCCGCGCAAAAACGCCAATACTTGGCGCAGGGTTTCCGCCCGGCACGCCATCCAGGTATGACTCGAATGCACCACAGTGAAGTCGGCCATTCCGGCGGCCTTGGCGCTTTCCACGCTCACTTTGCCATCGTTCGGCGTTTGCAGGGCGCGCGAGAAAAGGGGATTCAGCGAGCGATCACCCGCGATGATGCCCAGTTGAAAATTGACGAGGCCGAACCGTTGGGGCGCATCGTGCGCCGTCGTGCCAAGTTCGCACCCAGCGGGTCCCATGATCCAGCGGCCTGCGGCGGTTCGTTTCAAGGTGTCGGCCAGCCGGCTGCCGTGATTGGGAGGGGCCAGCATCACAACACGGCCCAAGTTGGTGATCGCGTGATGAGACAGGTATTCACGCACCAGTATTCCACCCAGCGAGTGGGTGACAAAATGCACCTTGGGCGTGGCCGCGGGAATGGCTGCTACAGTCTTCGCCAGATAATCCTCGCTCAATCGCTCGACCGAATAGCGCCGCGATGGGTAGGAAGCATTGACCACTTTGTAACCCGCCGATTCGAGCGTCCATTGGACGCGTTTCATACTCAGGGAAGTCCGGCCCAAGCCATGCACCAAGACAACGCATTCGCGGGGAACCGCGGGGGCGCCGCGCGCGCGGGGAACGATGAAAGCGCAAAAGCCGAGCGCCAACGTGATTGCGGCGTCTCTGGCTGCCAATAATTTCACAATGCCACTTTATTGCCTCAAGGATCCATAAACAAGCTGTTTGCCGCGAAGACCAGGATGCAAGACAATCGTAAAGGATGAATGAACTGCCTCGCACGGCAGCTTGACGATTGGGGCGGCGCGGATTTACTTAGAGAATGCGAATTGAGATCGGACTGATTTGCGGCGCGCTGTTGATAACCGGGTGCCGCCACGCCAAACCGCCAGTCCGTCAGCCACCGCCTGCAACCAAACCCGCGGGCAAAACTTACGTCACACCGGAATTGGGAACAATTGGCCGGGTCGAGATGGTCAACACTGCGGGGCGCTTCGTTGTCATTAGTTTCCCGGCAGGGCACGTTCCGCCTTTGGGGCAGCACTGGACCGTCCGCCACCAAGGCCTCAAAATCGGCCGGGTTACCATCAGCGGGCCGCAACATGACATCGATACTGTGGCCGACATCGTCGAGGGAGACGCAAACGTTGGAGACGAAGTGGCGCGCGAGTAGGCGTGTGGGGCCAAAATCAGCCCTTTTTTGTCGGAAAAGCTTACACAATCTCGCGAGGGACCACATCTGGCTTAAAATAGCCTGTTTACGCGCCAAATTGGGGGAACAGATCGCATTTGGATGTCGGAAACCTTTACACTTCATGCTGTCTGGATTTTCAAATGCCGCGCTAATAGGCATGGAACTCTGTAGTGTAAACTTCTAACTATCAGTTCTTTATGCATATATGCCAGTTTTTGTTCGCAACTGTCCCATAATTGGCACGGCGATTGCAATTCGATAAGGGACGGTTCGCTCAGGTAGAGCGACAAAGCGTGTGATAAAAAACCAAACGGAAGATAAAGATTGATGAAGACAAAAACCTTAATGATGGGAATGGCACTGACAGGAGCACTTGTGATGAGTGCGTCAGTGGCGAAGGCCGATGCCTTCATGGAATTGATTTCCGGCAGCACGACAATTAACGTGACCGGCGCGATCATGACCCATGGGGCCAATTACTATGGCGTGTCAGGCGACGGCGCCCTTTTCGTTGGCTCTGTCGGGAGCTGGTCCGTTGATATTGCTTCCGGCGCCGAGTCCGGTGCGTTCAACGTGACGCTGACCGACAACATCAACGGCAACACCACCCAAACCCACGGCTTGGAAGTTGTCTATAGCAGCGGCCCTTACAACTTGGGCAGCCCTGGACACTATACCTTCGGCGCCAGTGATGCCGGCGGCAATTCGCTTACGGCTACAATCAGCGGCTATTACAATGCCAACTCGATGTATAGCGGAAGCACTCTGAGCGCCTTGGCGACTTATGAGGCTGCGAGCACCCTGATGGGCAAATGGACGTTGCCGACCACGATCGCCTCCAGCGACCAAAACGTGGATTTCCCGATTAACGGCTCTGCGGATTATATCACCGAAGTGATGCTGTTTGGCGGCACCACCGGGTCGATTACGCCCCAAAAGGTGGCCATGCAAGCGACGGCTTCATTCACTCCCTTCGTGCCGGACGGCGGAACGACGGCGAGCATGGTTGGATCCGCACTGTTGGGCTTGGTTGCGATTCGCTCCAAGTTCGGCAAGCGCTCCTAATCGACAGTCCAGCAAGTTCTTAATTCGAGAGTCGGGACAATTTTTGTTCCGCCTCTCTTTTTCTTGCGAACCACTCCAAAACTGAAATAATTCTTCATGCGACAATTCAACTCGACGCCGGCCTTAACCGGAATATGGGTGCCGGCTTCTTTTGGATTCCTCTTATTCTGTTCATGTTGCGCGGCCGCCTCAGGCCAGGCAGGATCACGGCAGATTTTGCCAAGCCGCGTGCCGGCGACGGTGAACCTCCTGCAGTCGTCTGGGTCTGTTCCCGATGATGCGCGGCTGAATCTGGTCTTCGGCCTGCCGCTGCGCAATAAGGATGCTCTGGCAAGCCTCATCCAGGAAATTTATAATCCTGCCAGTCCCCAGTTTCACCAATATTTGAAGCCGGCGGAATTCGCGGAACGATTTGGCCCGGCGGCCAAGGATTACCAGGCGCTCATTGATTTCGCCCAATCCAACCATTTTCAAATCATGGGCATCCATCCGAATCGAACTCTGCTGGATGTCAGCGCGTCGGTGGCGGATATCCGCCGGACTTTGCGAGTGAACATTCGGTTTTATCAGCATCCGTCTGAAGCGCGCACTTTTTACGCGCCGGATGCGGCTGCTTCCGTGGATGCCGGAGTGCGGGTCTCGGCGGTAGAAGGTTTAGACAATTATTACGGAGCGCGGTCCAATTTGAAGCTTGATCCCGAACCGCCGAGCGGAGGGGCGCAGCCATCGGGAGGCACTGGGCCAGGCGGGGGTTACATCGCGCAGGACCTCAGGAAAGCGTATGCGCCGGGCGTCGCTCTCACGGGGGCGGGCCAGACGGCGGCGCTCGTCGAGTTCGACGGCTATTATCCAAGCGATATAACCGCCTACGCAAATAAAGCGGGCCTAAGTGCTGTCACGCTATCAAACGTCCTGATCGATGGTTTTAACGGCAACCCGGGCAGTCAAAATGAAGAAGTCGCTGCGGACACGGAATTGCTCATGGCTTTGGCGCCGGGGATATCGAACATTATCATTTACGAGGAAAACCAGTTTTCGCCGGTGGATGATCTTTTAAATCGGATTGCGACGGATGACCTCGCCGCGCAGATTAGTTGCTCGTGGTATTTTTTCGCGGTGGACCCCGCCGTGCAGGATCAGATTTTCCAGCAATACGCCGCGCAAGGGCAGTCATTTTTTTGCGCTTCAGGCGATTTCGGCGCGGAGAATTCGGACCAGTTCGCACCGCCGCTCGGCGACCCGTATATTACGCTTGTAGGCGGGACTATGCTGTCCGTGACTGCCAATGGAGGCGCTTGGCAGACGGAAAATGTTTGGAACAACAGTTCAGGGGGATTCACCACCAATTACCCTATTCCTGCATGGCAGGCGGGAATCAATATGGCTGCCAACCAGGGTTCTTTTACATGGCGAAATGCGCCGGATGTGGCGATGTGCTCATCCAAATTATTTGTGGTGGCCAACAATGGCAAGAATGCCTCATTCAGCGGAACCAGCGCTGGCGCTCCGTTGTGGGCGGCCTTTGCCGCGCTGATCAACGAGCAGGCGGCCCAGTCCGGCAACGGGCCGGTTGGATTTCTAAACCCCGCGCTTTATGCCATTGGCACCGGATCAAATTATCTGACAAACTTCCACGACATTATCATCGGGGCCAATACCAACAGCGGCAGTCCCGACGCATTTTTTGCCCAGCCAGGCTATGATCTTTGCAGCGGGTGGGGCACCCCCAACGGCAGCAATTTGATCAACGCGCTCGCGCCGCCAGACACGCTGGTCATGCTGCCAGTGCCGGGGGCGGTTTTCTTCGGGCCTGCGGGCGGCCCGTTCAACACGGCCGGGGAGAGTTATTTATTGACGAACGCCGGGCCGGCCGGGTTGGACTGGGGTTTGCAATGCGTTGCCCCTTGGTTTTCGGTTTCTCCGTCCAGCGGGACTCTTGAGCCAGGGCAAACTGCCAGAGTGACGATCAATTTGAATTCAGACGCCTACAATCTTCCTGTGGGGAATTATGCGGCGCAAATGACGATCACAAACCTGAGCAACGGGCTTTTGCACCAGCGGGCCTTTTCTCTGCAAATTGCGGACCCGCTCTCGCTTTCTCCCGCAGGCGGATTCGAGTTCGCTGGCCGGCCCGGCGGCCCCTTTAACATGAGCGCAATCGCGTTTCAACTGACCAACGCCAGCCAAAGTTCGGCGAGCTGGAGTTTGGTGTCGAATCCTCCCTGGCTCGACGTCTCCCCGTCCAGCGGCGTATTAAACCCTTCTGGTTCGGTCTCCTTAAGTTGCAGCCTCAATGCCGCGGCGACCAACCTGCTCGCCGGGGTGTACTCCGCCAGTCTCGTCATAACCAACAATTCGTTCGCATCAGCGGAAAGCGTGCCGGTGCTTTTTATGGTTGGCCAGTTGGTGCAGAATGGTGGATTCGAAACGGGCGGCTCGAGCAATTGGACATTGGCCGGCGATCCAGTCTTGGACTTCGTGACGACAGATACCAACGCGGTGCGTGGCGGGCAATATGGAATGATACTTGGCGAATTTGGAGACGTGGGTTATCTCAGCCAAGTTGTTCCCACGACCCCTGGAGCGCCTTATGTGATTTCTCTCTGGTTGAATACCGCCGATGCGCTGGCCACGAATGAATTTTCGGTGTCTTGGGCCGGCCATACACTCTGTGACCTCACAAACGTGCTGGATGCCGGCTGGACGAACCTTCAATTCAACGTTTGGGCGACCGGCACAATGTCCGCGCTGCAATTCGGATTTGAGGATGACGCTGGCGATTTTGGATTGGATGATATTAGCGTGACGGCGGTTCGCCCCACCTCGGACATTCCTTCGATAACGTGGAACAATCCGGCGGTTATAACCTACGGGACGGGCTTGAGCGGCGCGCAGCTAAACGCCTCGGCCATCCTGCCTGGCCAGTTCACTTATGCACCGCCCGCTGGGACTGTTCTTAACGCGGGCAGCAACGTGCTGACGGCCTTGTTCACTCCGCTTGACTTGGTGGATTATTCCGTGGTGACCGATTATGTGGGCCTCGCCATCTCGCCGAGACTATTGACCGTGACCGCCAGCAACGCGACACGGGCATACGGGATAGCGAATCCGGTATTCACCGGAACCTTGAGCGGTTTGCAAAATGGCGATAATATATCCGCCAGTTTCAATTGCGCCGCTGCGCCAGGCAGTCCGAGCGGGATGTATTCCATCGCACCCGTGCTGGCCGATCCCGGCGGTCGGCTGCCAAATTACCAGGTAACGCTCGTGGATGGCGCGTTGACAATTCTGCCGCCAGCGCCGGCAACCCTGCAAATTATGCCGCTTTTGTCGAATTCTTTTCTGGTTGAATGGAGCGCGGTGCGTGGCGCGACTTACCAGGTACAAGTCCGTCCATCACTGAATTCAGGCGGTTGGTCGAACCTTGCCGGGCAGATTGTGGCGACCAACACAACTGCGGTTTTGCCGGAGCTGGCTGGCTCCTCGAATTATTTCTATCGGGTGCTGCAAGTGCCTCAATAGCCGCCGGATTCACCGCTCTCAACCTGCTTTGCATCAGATGCCTGTTGGATTGTCAGCAGTTTTTATTCCAAGCTTTGCCGCCTAAAAATGACATTAAAGGCACCCAAAAGATTAAAAATAGGGCTTGACTGTGGGGGGTGCTGGGGTGTATTGGTTCGGGATACGGTATGGTGCCGTAGCCGATTGAGGGGCCAAAGGGAGGCTGAAAACTAGCGTATAAGCGTCCGAGTGTTTGAGTGACCTATGCCAGATTTTGTTTTGACTTGCGGAAGATCGCATCCGGGCCAAGGCATGTTGCCGTCTGTGAGGGTGGCAACTGAGCTGGGCAAGTGATCAGATTTCATTCCCGACCTCACGCATGAACGAGCTTAAACCAGCATGGTATTGCGCACGAACAAAGCCAAAGCACGAACATATTGCCGCAGCCAACGTCCACAAAAAGCTCGGCTTGGAGATTTTCCATCCACGCCTTCGGATTGAAAGGGCAACGCGGAGAGGGATGGTGCGGGTGGTAGAGCCGCTTTTTCCCTGTTATGTTTTTATTTTTTGCATACTTGAGAATAGTTTTGACGATATAAAGCATATTACGGGCATCAGCAATTTGGTGCATTTTGGGCAAAAAATACCGTCTGTGCCAGAAGCAGCGATAGTGGAATTAAAGCAGTGTTTTGAGTCGGAAGAGCCTATGGTTGTGCAGGATGGGGTTGTTCCTGGCTCTGAGGTTCAAATTGCCGACGGGGTGTTCATGGGAATGTCGGGAATGGTCGTTAGAACAATGTCAGCGGGGCAAAGGGTACAAATCCTGCTAGACTTTCTGGGTCGCGTAACTTTAGCGGAAGTGGATAGAAAGTCGTTAAGATTGGAGAATCGCCGCGTCGCGGATCTCTTGCCGTTCTTGGCGACATCGGGATCTTCACACCCTTCAACAGGGGGATAGGATTCGGAAGCAGATGCGATTACCTGGGCATAGTGGCAGTCGAATAAAAGTTGGCAAAGCATAGGCACCGCCTGCAAGTGCGGAGCCTTGCCTAGAGGCCTTGAAGTCAAGGAGTTGAAAAACTTCTTGGCATGGAGCGAGTGAGATGCGTTTTTTGAGAAATTGGCAGCGCCCTTGAGCGGGGATGCCAGCCAGAAAATGGATTTTGGGATATGCAGACGTCTGATCCAAACCAATTATTAAAGCCGTCACCGAGCCAGGCGGCTGAGGAAAGGCCGCGCCCGGTTGAAACCGAGGCGGACCGGGGGAATTTTGTGCCGCCGCCAGGATGGAAGCGGATTTTGGACGTGTCTTTGGTTCTGATTTCGCTTCCGTTCGTGATTCCGGTGGGAATTATTATTTACGCCTTCATCAAGATTGCTTCTCCTGGCCCGGCCTTTTTCCGGCAGCAGCGGCTCGGCTACCGCCGGCGGAAGTTCATGTGCCTAAAGTTTAGAACCATGAAGGTCGATGCCGATACCGGAGTGCATCAGGCGCATTTGAAACAGTTAATGACCGCCAACCAGCCGACGCGAAAGTTGGATTGCGCCGGGGATAAACGGCTTATTTTCGGCGGGGCTTGGTTGAGGGCGATTGGCGTGGACGAATTGCCCCAGTTGTTTAATGTGCTTTTCGGTGACATGAGCCTGGTTGGCCCAAGGCCCTGCACGCCATTTGAATTCGACCTGTATTCCGATCATCAGAAACAGCGTTGCGATGCGCCGCCCGGATTAACCGGGTTGTGGCAAGTCAGCGGCAAGAACAACACCACATTCGGACAAATGATTGAACTCGACCTGAAATATGTGCGGGAGATGTCCTTCTGGTTCGACGTCAAGATCATCGCCCTGACCATCCCGGCCATTTTTAAGTTGATTTGGGAAATGAAAATCCGTCCCCGGCTGGGATTTCGGCCTGAAGAAAGAAAAGTGACAGCGAGCACGCCAAGACCTGCCAAGGTGCCAGGATCGTTGCCTGGAACGGTCCATGCTAGGGACTAGTTAGTCGCAAAAAAGAGAAAATATGTCCAAACAAATTAAAGTCGGAGTCGTCGGCTGCGGTTATTGGGGTCCAAACCTCGTGCGTAATTTCCGTTCCCTGCCTGATTGCCATCTCAAAGCGATGTGCGATATCAGCAAGGACCGGCTCAAACATCTGACGTCACTTTACCCGGATGTCCAGCCGGAGACCAACTATGACCACATGCTTAACGGCGTCGGTGTGGACGCGGTTGTGGTGGCCACTTCCGTCAAGATGCATTTCCCGATGGCCAAGGCTGCCTTGCTCGCGGGCAAACACACGATGATCGAAAAGCCAATGGCCGCCTCTTCGGAGCAATGTGCGGAGTTGGTGTCGATCGCCCAGGAAAAGGGCTTGGTTTTAATGGTCGGCCATACATTCCTTTATTCCCCTGCGGTGCGGAAAATCAAAGAAATCGTGGATCGCGGCGACTTGGGTGAAATTCGTTACATCTGCGCCCGCAGGCTTAACTTGGGCTTGTATCAGAAGGATATTAATGTCGCATGGGATTTGGCTCCGCACGATATTTCCATCATTCTCCATCTCCTGGAAGAATTCCCGTCCAGCGTCAACTGCCGCGGCAGCGCCCACGTGACGCCCGGAATTGAGGATGTAACCTCCATGAGTTTGACTTTTCCCAAAGACCGCTCGGCCATCGTTCACAGCAGTTGGCTTGATCCGCGCAAGGTGCGGGAAATGACCATCGTGGGCAGCAAACGCATGATCGTTTATGATGACGTGGCGCAACAGGAGAAAATCCGAATTTTTGACGCCCGCGTCGAGCGTCCGCCGCACTACGACACTTTCGCGGAGTTCCATTACGCCTACCATTACGGCGACACCTACGCTCCTTACATCAAGCAGGAAGAGCCGTTGAAGACCGAATGCCAGCATTTCCTGGACTGCATCCAGCATCAGAAGAAACCGCTGACTCACGGCGGGCAAGGCTTGGAACTGGTGAAAATTCTGGAAGCTTCCTCGAAGTCGCTGCGCCTCGGCGGCGCGCCGGTTTCTCTGTAGGCGTCCCGGCTGGCTTTTACATTTCGTTTATGACTCGCGTTGAACCTGAATCGCAGCCATTCCGTCAAATCACTCCCGACGTCAAATTCGGCCAGGGCGTTCGCGTCTATAGCTTTACCAATCTCTATGGATGCGAGATTGGCGATGATTCCAAGATTGGAACCTTCGTCGAAATCCAAAAAGGCGCGAAAATCGGCGCCCGCTGCAAAATATCCAGCCACACTTTTATTTGTGAAGGCGTGGTGCTGGAGGATGAGGTTTTCGTCGGCCATGGCGTGACCTTTATCAACGATCTTTATCCGCGCTCCACCACTGGCGATGGCAAAGTCCAAACAGAGGCAGACTGGCAATGCCTGCCGACGCGCATACAGCGCGGGGCGTCCATTGGTTCCGGGGCGACACTTTTGTGCGGCATCACCATTGGCGCCCGGGCCGTGATCGGCGCGGGCAGTGTTGTCACGCGCGACGTTCCGGCCGACGCGATTGTCGCCGGGAATCCCGCTCGCGTTTTGCGCATGTTAGACCAATCCAAAAAGTAACCATGAAAGTACCCTTCCTAGACCTCAACGCCCATCATCAGCCCATCCGTGAGCAGCTTGACGCCGCCATTGGCGAAGTCATTGACAAAAGCGCCTTCGCTGGCGGCCCCTATGTGGCCGCGTTTGAAAACCAATTCGCCCAATTCTGCGGCTCCAAACATGCCATCGGCGTCGGCAACGGCACAGACGCGCTTTGGTTGAGCCTGCTGGCCCTGGAAGTTGGTCCGGGCGACGAAGTCATTACTGTGCCCAGCACCTTCATGGCCACCGCCGAAGCCATCACTTATTGCGGCGCGCGCCCGACTTTTATTGATATCGATGAGCGGACTTACACGATGGACCCGGCGTTGATCGAACGGGCCATCAGTCCGCGCACCAAGGCCATTATTCCCGTCCACCTTTTCGGCCAATGCGCCGACATGGACCCGATCCTTGACATTGCCAACAAGCACGGCATCCCGGTGGTCGAGGATGCTTGTCAAGCGCATGGGGCGGAATACAAAGGCAAAAAGGCCGGCACTATGGGCGTGACGGGCTGTTTCAGCTATTATCCGGGCAAAAACCTCGGAGCGTTGGGCGAAGCGGGCGGAATCACGACCGACGACAAGGACCTGGCCGCGCGGATTCAAGTCTTCCGCGATCACGGCCAGCACAAGAAGTATTATCATTCCCGGGTGGGATGGAACGCCCGCATGGATGGCATTCAAGGCGCCGTGCTGAGCATCAAGCTCAAGCACCTGGAAGCGAACAATGTTCGGCGCCACGCGCACGGTTTGCTTTACGATCAGCTTTTGGCGGACACTGAGGAAATCGTGACGCCCTTTGAAGCGCCGCACAACCGGCACGTGTACCACATTTACGCCGTCCGTGTGCAGGAACGGAATCAGATTCTTCAGGCGCTCAGCGACAAGGGAATTTCCTGCGCGATTCATTATCCCATTCCGGTTCACCTGCAGGAGGCCTACCGTTTCTTGGGTTGTGATGAAGGCTCCTTCCCGGCAGCGGAGCGTTGCGCGGAAGAATTCCTTTCGCTGCCGATGTTTCCTGAGCTGACCAACGAGCAAATCCACGCGGTCGCCTCGGAACTCAAGTCGTGCATTAGCGGAAGAAAACCGCAGACGGGCGTTCTTAAATGATGGCGCTGGCCGTGCCAATTTCCTCCGGCCAGCTGGCTGGAGGAACACACGAGGAAACCGGGGCGGTCGATCCGCTGGGGTCTTCAGACTGGGACGCGCAGGTGGGAGCGCATCCCAAAAGCACCGTTTTTCACGGCAGCGGGTGGGCGCGAGTTTTGCGCGACACCTACGGGCACCGGCCTTGTTACTTCACCCGCTTTGAAGCTGGGAAGCTTACGAGCCTGCTGCCAGTGATGGAAGTGTCCAGTTGGCTGGCGGGCCGCAGGGGAGTGTCGCTCCCATTTACGGACGCCTGCGCTGCGCTGCGCCCCCCGGGCGGCAACGCCGGGGAACTTTACCAAAGGGCGATGGAATGCGGCCGAAAACGCCGTTGGAAGACCTTGGAATGCCGCGGCGCCAGCGCCGCCTGGGAAGGCTCCCGGGCCTCGATGTCGTTCTATACTCACACTATTGATGTGGAGGCGGGGCCGGAGAAAATGTTCCAGGGCCTGGAAGGGGCGGCGCGCCGGGGAGTGCGGAAAGCCGAAAAAAGCGGAGTGAAAATTGATTTTGACACTGGAGAAGAGTCCATGCGGACCTTTTTTAAATTGCATTGCGGAACGCGGCGGCGGCATGGGCTGCCCCCGCAACCCTTGCGATTCTTTTTGAATATCCAGCGCCATCTGCTGAGCTTGGGGAGCGGCTTTATCGCGTCGGCCCGCCTGGAAAGCCGTCCGCTGGCTGCGGCTGTTTTTCTGCATGACAAACGGCAGGCGCTCTACAAGTTTGGAGCCTCTGATGAAACGTTCCAGCATTTGCGGCCCAACAACCTTTTGATGTGGGCCTCCATGAAGCGTTGCGCGGAACAGGGTTTTGGCGCGTTAAACCTGGGGCGGACTTCGCTGTCAAACCAAGGGCTGCGGCGCTTCAAGCTCGGACTTGGCGCGCGCGAGGAACGGATAGACTATTCCAAATATGATTTTTCAACCAAACAGTTCGTCCTGGACGCCGATAAGGCCGAGGGTTGGTATAACCGGGTTTTTGCCCGGTTGCCCGTGCCTGCGCTCCGGTTGCTGGGCGGCCTCCTGTATCCGCATTTATCCTAAAAGTATGCGCCTGCGCGTACCGACCTTATGAATACAAGACCAAAAAATTCTCCACCTCCTGCCGCCATGTCGGTGCGGGATATCTATTATATCCTTTTTCGGCACAAGTGGATGATCATCCTGCTGACTGTGGCGGGGGTCGTTGCCGCTTACGGCGTGCTCAAGATGTGGCCGTTCCCCTACAACTCTGAAGCCAAGGTTTTGATTCATTTCATCGCCGATGCCACGGCCCCGGCTCCCGCAGGGGACGGCAAGGTCAGCACGTCCGCGCAAGTCACCACGCCGGACGAGCGCGGGGTCAACGTTTTGAACACGCAGCTTGAGTTCCTGACCAGCGGAGACCTCGCTCTGCAAGTCGCCACGAATTTGGGGCCGGAAAAAATCCTGGGCAAATCCGCCAGCAGCAACAGCATCACCGCCGCTGCCGCCGCCATTCGAAGCGGGTTGGTGCCGGACGTGCCAAAGAACAGCGACACCATCACCCTGACCTACAGCTCAACTGATCCGCAAATGGTTCAACAAATCCTGGCCAAACTGCTTGATGCTTACCAGCAGAAATTCACGGCCGTTTACCGGACCCCTGGTTATACGGACGAAGACATGCTCTACCAGACCGGGTTGGCCCGCGAGCGTCTGACTGAAACCGCCCAAGTGCTGGAGGTGGAGAAAGTCAAATTCGACATCACCTCCTTGCCGGAAGCCATGAAAGCCATGGCCGAAAATCTTAACCGGACTGAATCGGCCGTGTTTGAGACGCGGACCGAATTGGCGGAATCTGACGCCAACATCAAAGACATGCAGGAGAGGCTCTCCGTCACTGTGACCAATGTCTCGGCCACCAATCATGCCACCAACGTTATGGCCATCGCGCAGCCGGCGGCTCCCAGCGCGGATATCCTGGCCAAATATCAAAGCTTGAACAGCATTCTCAACAATCTCCGCATCCGAGAGCAAACATTGCTCAGCCAATTCACGACGAACACCAAGATTGTCCAAAACGCGATGCAGCAGCGCAAGCAGGCAGAAGACAATGTCGCGAAATTCGAGGCGGAGAACCCCAGTGTGACTGCCATCAAGACGAACTTCGCCTCCGGCCCGACGATGGTTGCCGCGGCGGCGGCCAAGGAGGACCCTTATACCATGCTCTACGAGGAACAGAGAAAGCGGGACGCTCTTGCGGCCAAGTTCAAAGAACTGACCAACCAACTGGCCATCGTCCGCACCAACGCCGCCAATCTTGACGTGGCGGAGTCGCGAATCAGAACGATGGAGAGCGAATACGACGTCGCCGAAAACAAGTACAAGTTTTTGCTGATGGCGACCGCGCAGTCCCACATGAATGACGCCCTCGCCAGCAAAGTTTCAGGCATCAGCGTGATCGAAGAGCCAACCGCTCCCTATCGCGACGCCAAGACCGTGCTCAAAGCTACAGCGGGCACTTTTGCCCTCTTCCTGTTTCTGGCGTTTGGCTTGCCTTTCTTTATTGAGATGGTTCTGGACCAGTCATTAAAGAACCCGGTGGACGTGCAATCCCGGATCAACGCGCCTTTTTTCCTCACTATTCCCAAGACCAACGGCAAATTCGCGGCTCTCAACCGCGCTCAAAATGTGCCGCTGCTTGCCAATGGCAGCGACGCCCCGGCCAGTGGCGGCGGGGACAAATCTGACCTGCCCCCTTCCAATGGACGGGTGGCTGCGTGGGATAAGCGCCATGCCTTGCAGCCCTTCTTTGAAGCGTTGCGCGACCGCCTGATGACTTTCTTTGAGATGAACGATCTGACCCACAAGCCCAAGCTGGTGGCCGTGACAAGCTGCGGCCCCGGCGCGGGAGTCACTACAACGGCGGCGGGACTGGCCTCCTCCCTTTCCGAAACCGGCGAAGGCAATGTGCTGCTTGTCAATATGAATGTTCGGGATGGTGAAGCCCACCATTTCTACAAGGGAAAAATGGATTGCGGCATCGAGGACGCCCTCGAAAACACCAAGCGGGACCAAGCCCAGGTGCATGACAATCTTTACGTTGCCCTGGAGACCTCCTCCGCCGACAGCCTGCCGCGCGTGATGCCCAAGCGTTTCAGCCATCTGCTGCCCCTGATGAAAGCCAGCGACTACGATTACATCATTTTTGATATGCCTCCGGTTAGCGAAATCAGCATTACTCCGCGGCTGTCGCGATTTATGGACTTGGTCTTGCTCGTTATCGAGTCGGAAAAAACGTCACGCGAGACGGCCACCCGTGTCGCTTCCCGCCTGGCGGAATCCAAGACTAACGTCGGGCTGGTGCTCAACAAAAATCGTTCCTACGTGCCCAAAGTGCTGGACGACGCCATTTGATTTTCACATTCCCGCGCCTTTGCCATCCTTTCCGATCCGCCCGATGCTGAACCATCGAGACGGCCACCCTGCGAGCCTCCATTTTTAATCCTTCGGCGGCAGCCATAATGGAATTCATCGACTGTAAAGAACAATACCGGCGATACCAGGCGGAGATTGATGCCAGGATGCGCACGGTGCTGGCCCACGGACAATACATTATGGGGCCGGAAGTGCCGGAGTTGGAGCAGGCGCTGGCCAAGTACGCCGGGACACGCCACTGCATCACCTGTTCCAGCGGGACGCATACTCTGGAGATCGCTCTCCGGGCTTTGAACATTGGCCCCGGTGATGAAGTCATTACGGTTCCATTTACCTGGATCAGCACGGCGGAAGTCATTGCCTTGGTCGGAGCGCGGCCGGTTTTTGTCGATATCGAGCCGGCCACCTACAACGTCAATGTGGACCTTTTGCAGGCAGCCATTACGTCGCGCACCAAGGCGATCCTGCCGGTTGATTTGTTCGGTCAAATGCCCGATTACGAGGCCATTAACAAACTGGCGGCGCAATATGAATTGCCCGTGATCCAAGACGCCGCGCAGAGTTTCGGGGCTGAGCAGGGCGGCCGCAAGAGCGGGGGCCTGGCCAGAATCGGCAGCACCAGTTTTTTCCCGGCCAAGCCGTTGGGCTGCTTCGGCGATGGCGGGGCATTGTTCTGCGATGACGTCGAATTGGCGGAGAAAATGAAGGCTATTCGCACACACGGGGGCCTTCAACGCAACCATCATCCGCTGCTGGGAACCAACGGGCGGTTTGACACGATCCAAGCGGCGGTTCTGCTGGCCAAACTTCCGCATTTTGAATGGGAACTCCAGGAGCGGGCGCGAATTGGAGCGCGCTACACGTCAGCTTTGCAGGACATTTGCGTGACGCCGGCCGTGGCGGCGGGCAACACGCATGTTTATGCCCAATATACGATTCGCGTCCCTGATCGCGACAAAGTGGCGGAACGGCTGAAGGCCCAAGGCATTCCTACAGCCGTTTACTATCCCAAATGCCTGCACGAGCAACCCGTGTTTGCCAAACTTGGTTATACTTTAGGCGACTTTCCTGAGTCGGAAAAGGCGTCTAAAGAGGTTCTTAGCCTCCCCATGCATCCCTTTCTTGCGGCTGAAGACCAGGATATAGTAATTCGAGCCATCAAAAACGACTGAGTGCGCGCGGAATAACGCTCCATTGAGGAGCGCCGTCTCTTTCCATGATCGGCCAGAAGATATATTTCAGGGTCAAGCCCTTGGTGCCGCTTTATCTTCGCCGGGCGGTTCGGCGGCGATTCGCTTGGCGAATCCGGCGCAAAGCGCAGGATGTCTGGCCGATTCTCCCCGGCTCGGAGCGCCAGCCTTTGGATTGGCCGGGCTGGCCGGACGGGAAGAAATTCGCGCTTGTTTTGACGCATGACGTGGAAGGAGAAGGGGGGCTTGCTCAATGCCGCCAATTGATGGAACTCGAACTGAAATGGGGCTTCCGATCCTCGTTTAATTTCATTCCCGAAAGCGGGTATAGCGTTCCGAAACAATTGCGCGACGAACTGGCAGGCAATGGTTTTGAAATCGGCGTCCACGATCTTCGGCATGACGGCGCTTTGTACGAGGATCGGCGCGCGTTCGCGGCCAATGCCACCCGCATCAATAATTATCTCAAGGAATGGGGGGCGGTTGGTTTTCGCGCCGGGTTCATGTTTCACAATCTGGATTGGCTGCACGATTTGAACATCCTTTACGATGCTTCAACCTTTGATACCGACCCATTTGAGCCGCAGCCGGACGGCGCGGGCACCATTTTTCCATTCTGGAAAGGGGGCATCAACGGCAGCGGTTATACTGAACTGCCGTACACCCTGCCGCAAGACTCGACGCTGTTTTTGCTTTTTGGGGAAACGGACATCAGCATCTGGCAGCGCAAGCTGGATTGGATCGCGGCTCATGGCGGGATGGCGCTGCTGAACGTCCATCCAGATTATCTCGATTTCGGGGCCGAGCCTCATCATTGGAGCAAATATCCGGTCCGTTTTTACGCGGAATTTCTCGAGTATGTTGTTCGCCAGCACGCAGATGAATATTGGGCTTGCACTCCAAAAGAATTGACAGAGTGGTACATGACTGTGGTAAAACACGCGGGCACAACATCACCGGCCGCGCCGGACCGCTGGCATGGAGAGCGTAAATTATAATTAGTCGTATGATGAAAGTACATGTCTTCGGGATGGGTTACGTCGGCTGCGTAACGTCCGCTTGTCTGGCCCAGCTTGGCCACGACGTCACCGGAATCGATACCGACCCCAACAAAGTCGCTTTAGTCAATGGCGGGCGCAGCCCGCTGATCGAGCCGGGACTCGAGCAATTGATCCAGGCAGGAGTGACCGCGGGCCGCCTGCGCGCGCGCCAAGACATCGGCCAGTTGGGCGATGTTTCGATTATTTGCGTGGGCACTCCCAGCAACAGCAACGGCAGCCTTTGCCTTGATTATGTGCGCCGTGTCGCGACTTCTCTTGGGGAAGCGCTCCGCGAAACGAACGCTTATCACGTGGTCAACGTGCGGAGCACGGTCATTCCCGGAACGGTCGAAGAGGTTGTCATTCCTCTGCTGGCCAAGCGTTCGGGCAAAGTGCCCGGCCAGGATTTTGGCGTATGCATGAACCCGGAATTCCTGCGCGAAACAACGGCCGTGGCGGATTTTCATGCCCCGCCATTTACGGTCATCGGCAGCTTTGACAAGCGCAGCGCCGAGACGGTTTCCAAACTTTATGAACCCATCAAAGCGCCGCTGGAGAACACTTCCATTCGCGTCGCGGAGATGATCAAGTACGCCTGCAATGCGTTCCACGCGATGAAGGTCTGTTTTGCCAATGAAATCGGCGTATTGAGCAAGAGCCTTGGCTTGGACAGCCATTCGGTCATGGACGTATTTTGCAAGGACACCAAGCTGAACCTCTCGCCTTATTATTTGAAACCGGGTTTTGCGTTTGGCGGGTCGTGCCTGCCGAAGGATTTGCGCGCCATTCTCCACAAAGCCAAAAGCCAGGACCTCGAATTGCCGGTGCTGGGGTCGCTTTTGGAAAGCAATCGCAAGCATCTGGACCACTCGTTCGAACTGGTGCAGCGCACGGGCAAGACGCGCATTGGAGTGCTGGGTTTGAGCTTCAAGGCGGGCACGGACGACTTGCGCGAAAGCCCGATCGTGCTGCTGATTGAGCGGTTGTTGGGCAAAGGCTACCAGTTGGCCGTGTATGACGAGGAAGTTTCGCTTTCGCAATTGATTGGCGCCAATCGCCGCTACATTGAACAGACCATTCCCCATATTTCATCCCTGATCAGGCCGAGCATCGCTGAAGTTTTTGAAGCCAGCCAAGTGGTGGTGGTCAGCAAAAAGAGCCAGCCGTTTCAGGACGCCGTCGCAAAACACTCTCAGGGCAAGATCGTTATCGACCTGGCGCGCGTGGTGCCAAATTTGCAGGACAAACCGTCCGAATACGACGGTGTTTGCTGGTAGCACGAACAATCGCTATTTTTCTCATGCCTGAATCTTCCAAAGGGCGCGTCCTGATGTTGCTGGAGAATTATTATCCCCAGGACACTCGCGTGCGCAATGAAGCTGCCCTGCTGATAGAGGCCGGCTACCAGGTTTCAGTGATCTGCTGGCGCAAACGGGCGCAGACCTCATTTGAAAACGTCAAAGGCGTCAAAGTCTATCGCGTCCGCCCAATGGATGTGTTTCAGAAAACGCCTTCGCCTAATTCCGGCCCGCTGGGCAGGTTATGGCTGAAACTCAAGTCGGTATTGGGTTACGTGCTGGAATACGGGTTTTTCACGACGGCTTGCGCGGTGGTCAGCGTGCGCGTTTTCTTGACGGACGGTTTTGACGTGATTCATGCGCACAATCCACCCGACATGCTGTTCATGGTCGCGCTGCCCTACAAATTGATGGGGAAGAAATTCGTCTTCGATCATCACGATCTCTGTCCCGAGCTTTACCGTTCCCGCTACGGCGCGGGCGAAGGCTTTTACGCGAAGGTGCTGGGCTGGTTCGAATGGTGCAGCCTCAAACTGGCCAACATCACCATCGCCACCAATGAATCTTACAAACAAGTGCAAGTGCGGCGCGGCGGAAAAGACCCCTCGACCATCTTCGTGGTCAGGAACGGTCCGGACGAAACCCGCATGACGCCGGCCACGCCCAGCGCCCGCCTGCGCGCCATGAACAAAAGCATTCTTTGCTACGTGGGCGCCCTCAATCCGCAGGACGGAGTGGATTATCTGCTGCGCTCGCTGCGCATTTTGAAAGACGACCTCAAACGGACAGATTTCCACTGCGTCATCATGGGCAGCGGCGATTCATTGCAAGATTTAAGAGACCTTTCGTCGCAGCTTAAACTGGATAACTGCGTCGAACTAACCGGCTTTATCGCGGAAGATGAATTGCGCTCCAATTTGGCAGCGGCGGACATTTGCGTCGATCCTGACCCGTCCAGTCCGCTCAATGACGTTTCCACGTGGATCAAGATCATGGAATACATGGCCAACGGCAAGCCGATCGTGACCTTCGATTTGAAGGAGACGCATTTTTCAGCGCAGGAGGCGGCGTTGTACGTGCCGCCCAACGACGAGCGGCTTTTCGCGATGGGCATCGCGAAGTTGATGGACGACGCGCCCCTCAGGCGCAAGATGGGTGAATTTGGCCGCGCCCGCGTGGAAAAGGACCTGCAATGGTCCGTTGTCAGCGCCAGTCTGCTGGACGCCTACCGGAAATTGCTGCCGGGAAACACGCCAACTTTTTCCCGGAAGGAGCCGGAACTTAGCGCCCGCCAAAGCTGAATATGATTTTGCCAAAGCCTGCTTCCCGTCTGCGAAAATTCGTTGCCTAGAAACAGGCCAACCTTGTCCCAGAAGGAGCCGCGGAAAAGCATCCCGCCAAGCCTGAATATCACTTTTGCTGACCTCTCCAATCGTAAGCCGCTCCGTTAAAACCAGAAGTTTCACGAAATGGCATACAAGATGCTAAACCGAGCGTTAAGAATGAAAAATTTGTTTATTTTAAATGTCCGAGCGGCAATAAGCTTCCTGCGTCGTCGGTCAATTTTGTGCGGCTCTCTCGCCATTGGCGCAATGATCCTGAACTCAGCTTCGGCCGATGCCCAAACGCTTCCGGCCACCGTCTTTTATGTTGACGCGGACTGGCACGGAGCTTCGCTGGGCACAGCCGCGCAACCGTTCACCAATTTTCACAACGTAACATGGACGGGCATCATCGCCCCGGCGCTGTCGAACGGCCCTGTAACCATCTATTTCAATAGCCGCCAGCAGGGCACCAATGTGGGATTAAGTTTGTCGGCGGCTCCCGCCACGGCTTTTGGCACATACCCTTTTATTTTGGACGGAAAATCGTACTACAACGCCAGCGAGAACAAGCCCAATTGGCAGCCAGAAACCAACCCCACCAATCTGGCCAATGTTTACTTCATCTCCAGCGAGGACCTCGGGCATCAAAAAAGATCGCTCGTGACCGTTCATGGATTCTGCCTGTGCGCTCCCTCGACCAAGGCCGTCGCCATTGCGGGCGACAATTGGATTGTGGAGTTGTGCGACATCTCGTCCATGCCCAATTCCACTTCCGGCCCGACGATCCTTGTGGTTTCGACTGCGGACAGCGCCCATCAAGGCTCATCATCATGGACGCCTTCTTGCACCAACATCCTGATCCGCACCAATTCGATCCATGATACATATGCCGAGGGAATCTATGTCGGCGGCGGCGGTCTTTTCACCAACTGGTACGACGTCGGCGCGGGCTATCCGTCCCATTCTAATATCTGGATCCAGGGCAACACCATCTACCGCACCGCTTATCACAGCTCCGGATTCGGCCCGGCCAACGGCCAGGGCGACGGCATCGACATCAAAGGAGGCCTTGATAATGTGACAGTTGAGGGCAACAACATCTACGCAATCAACGATCCCACTGGCAACGGCGTGCGTCCCCTCGTGATGCAAGGCCAGACCAATGGCGGTGTTCAACTCCGCATCGTTCGCAACAATTACATCCATGATTGCCTTGGAGTGGTGGACTCGGCGATTTCAGTCGGCAACGGCTGGGGCGTGGCCCAGGGCGTGCAAATCTACAACAATGTCATTGCCAACATTCAGGGCGGCGGCGTTTACGGGACCAACGGAGATCTTCCCAACGGCATCAAGGTCTATCAGAGCCAGGATGCGGTGCAGATCTACAATAACACGATTTTTAACTGCGCCGGTCCCGCCATCTGTGCTTATGTCACCAATGCTCCCATAATTATGATGAACAATCTGTGCTGGGGCAATAACAGCAATGGCGTGGAGGTGAACTTCAAGCCCGGCAACCCTGTGACCAGCGATTATAACGCTTATGGCGGAACTTGGGGTTTCAGCGGCGAAGGGATTCATTCCATGGCCATGGCGCCACTCCAGGCGTCCAATAACTTGGTGAATATAGCCGTGAATAATTTTGCAGTGGCGGCCGGATCGCCCATCGTTGGAATGGCGCTGCCCTTGAACTCGGTTTTCAAGACAGACATGGCGGGCAACATTCGCGGCAACATCTGGGACATGGGCGCGATGAATAATTATCCGCTCTTGCGCCCGCCGACGGGCTTCCACATCGTTCACTATTAGTCGTTTTCTTCCGCGCCACAGGCGGAAAACAGCGCCGGACGGGGAATCGCCCTGGCCGGCGCGCTTTGACATTTAAAATCATGAAAAACCGGCACGCTCGGTACTCCGGCTTTTGCGCGATGGCCGTGCTGGCGGCAGCCGTGTTGCTTGCTCCTGAATGGGTGGCAGCGGAATCGCGTTTCTACGTCGATACCGACCGGAAAGGATTGCTCAGCAACGGGTCCGCGTCAGCTCCGTGGCAGGACCTTTCCGGGGGAACATGGGCGGCCATCACGAAGGCGCTGGCCGGCGGGCCGGTGACGGTATATTTCAACAGCCGCCAGCAAAGAATGGGACGAGCGGTTGAACTTGTGCAGGCCAGCGCCCGTGCGCTCGGCAAAAACCTGCTGACTTTTGACGGAAGCTCCTATTACGACTCCACTGAGAAACGAGGACTTTGGATCGCGGAAACGGACCCCGCCCGTAAAGCGCCCGTCGAGGGATTCAACGCGGAGAACCTCGCGCATGTCAAAAGGTCTTTGGTGACGATTCGAGGCTTCAAGATTATCGCGCAAGGCGGCCATAAAGCTGTCGTCATCGCTGGCGACAATTGGACCTTGGAGAATTGCGATTGCTCTCATGCCCCAGGGGCCATCCGAGGCCCCTGCGTGTTAGTGGCGGCCACATCCGACAAAAAGCACGAAGGCAGCGCTGCTTTCACGCTGCCTTGCACCAACATCGTCATCCGCGGGAACAATATTCATGACAGTTATGGGGAGGCGATTTACGTGGGCGGCGGCGGGAGCCAGCCAGGCGAGCCTGGTTCCGGCTACCCGTCGCACGACAACATTCTCATTGAATCGAACATCATTCACGATGCCGGCACTCGCGGAAAGCAGGGGGATGGAATTGATGTCAAGGGCGGCATCAGCCACGTTACCATCCGTGGCAATGACATTTACCATCTGGCCAGCTTCGAAAACCGGTGTGATGTGCGGGCGATCGTCATGCAAGGGCAGTTGCGTGGCCTGAGCCAGTCTTATGTGGTTGAGCGCAATCGCATTCACGACTGCACGGGCATTGAGGACGGCGCCATCGCGATCGTGGACACTTGGGGGGTGTCTCAATCGGTCAACATCCGCAACAACGTCATTTACAACATCAGCGGCAAGCCCGGCCGGCCGCCTTCCGGCATTAAGATTTATTCCAGCGCCGACACCGTGTCGCTCTGCAATAATACCATCGAACATTGCGAAGGGTTCGGCATCTTTGTCGTGGGAGGCGTTCACGTGATCCTGCGCAACAATTTGCTCCTGGCCAATCATGGCGGCCAGGCCGAACTCGGCATCAAGGGAGTGGCCGCGCAGAGTGATTATAACGCCTTCGAACCGCCGTTGGGTTACGCCAGCGAAGGCGCGCATTCCTTAAGCCTGTCGGCCGCGCAGGCCGCCGCGTCCCTGGTCAATCTTTCTGGCGGTGATTTCCGCCTCTCTTCCGGCTCCAGCCTGGCCGGGAAGGGTGAGGCGCTGAGTGGATTTGCGGATGATTTCGCCGGCCGCGTGCGCGGAGTTGATTGGGCAATCGGGGCATTTGACGCGGGAAGCCAATGACAGCTTTTACCACCATGCTTTTTACCTGGATCGTCTTCCAGGTGTTCTACTTTGGGGAGTACGGTCCGGACCTCATGCTAGTGAAGACACTCCGGCCGCACCACGTTCTTGCGCTCCTGACGGTGGCTTCTTGGCTCGTGGCCCGCGCTTCAGGTCAGACCGTGCGGAGAAAATTTGGCTGGGCCGAGCGGCTTCTTATTATTTTGACGGTCATTTCGACCATCTCGATTATTTTTTCCGGAGCGGCCTTCGGCAAGATCGTGTTGCGGAATGGGCAAACCACATTCTCGAACAAATGGTTGGTTTGCCTCCTCAATATGACCTATTATCCGTATGTTACATTCTTCTGCATACGGGCATTGCCTTACAACAGGGATTTTGTCATCAAATTTCTAAAATTGCTGTGTTATTTTGGGATCTATCTCGCCATCACGGGCGTGTGTGAGCATTACCCGTCTCTCAACAGGTTTGTTTGGCCTAATTATATTTTGGACCCGCATTTGGGCTCTCACTTCGGGCGAACGCGCGGGCCATTCATGGAATCGGTCGCCATGGGGCGCGTGCTCTCAGTTTGTTTTGGGGCATGGCTTGTCTTGCGGGTTGAACCTTTGGCGTTCATTCGCGCCCTTTCGGTCGTTTTCATTATGATGCTCGCGGTAGCGGAGTATTTTACCAAAACGCGCGGGCCTTGGGTTGGCATGGCCTTGATTTGCCTTGCTTTCTTCATTTATAAATCACCCATCCGCAAAACGTTGATGCGGTTGGGTGTGCTGGTCTTCATTTGCGCCGCGTGCGGTTTGTCCTCCAAGTTTTCTGTTGGCAGCAAAAATCTCTTTCTTGAACGGCAGAGCACAATTACGGATCGCATCGTTACCTGGATTACTTCTATTCGCATGATCGAAGCGCATCCATTGATCGGCATTGGCTATGGTCGTTTCAACGATCAATGGCCACATTATTTCAAAGAAGGCAGCATTGAAATAACCGGCTTCGACGGCAGCCATAATACATTTTTGACAATGGGTGCCGAATTGGGGTTGCCCAGCCTAGGCATTTGGCTTTTCATCGGCTACCTTCTTTATCGCCGATGCAAGCGGGTTTTGGACCGGCTTGATCCAGCGTGGGATTTGGAGCGTAATTTTGTAATTTTTACTATTGGGACCCTTTGGATGTACTATTTCACGGGCTGGTTTTCCGACCTAAAGTGGACGACCGTACAAAACACGCTCATGTTTATTATGTTGGGCATTGTCAGCAACATGGGTTACGAATTGGATGAGAACTCATCCGACGAGTTGCCAGAGCACGAGCGTAAAGGAGCGGAGGAATTTGCACCGATCTCGTTAGCGTATGAAGACGGCGAAAAAGCTTCTTCTTAAGTCAATCCTGCAGATCAAGTCCCACTTCGTTCCCGGCCTGCTGCCCCCGCCGGCGCGGTTTGACAATATCGAAGTGGAGGCTTTTGCAGGCGGCGCGCTGGCTGCGGCAACCCTTTCGGCGGATTTTGAAATCGCGTGGGCTTTTCGCGGGCGGAGCGAGGCGGAGCGCACGGCCCTGGCAGTGGCCGAGCGGCGCAATGTGCCGCTGATCGTGCGCCAATTGGAGGAGCAGGATATTCCGATAACGTGGGCCACCGTCGGCCATCTTTTTTTGGAACGCTGCCAGCGCGCTTCCTCCGGCAAAGCCCACGCCGAAATGCCGCGCCCGCCGAAAAATCTCCGTTGGGAAGGCGATTGGTACCGCCACGACCCCTGCGCCGACCGGGAGCGCGACCCGCATTGGTACGCGCCCGATTTGATTGAAATGATCCACGCCAGCAAGGCCCGGCACGAAATCGGCTCTCACACCTTCAGCCACATTGATTTCTCGGCCGATACTTCAACGCCCGAACTGGTGCGCAGCGAAATAGAGGCCTGCCGCAGTGTGATGGAGCCGCTGGGACTTCCGTTGCGCTCGCTGGTCTATCCCTTCAATAACATGGGCCATCACTACCTGGACCTGCTCGGCGGCCTCGGGTTGACGGCGGTCCGGCACCGCGACCGGCGCATCAAGCTTTCCTATCCTGAAGCCACCCCGCACGGCGTTTACAAACTTTATGAAACGATGAATTTCCGCCGCGGCAAATATTACGATTATATTGACAAGGCGCGAATTCTGCTGGAAGCGGCCTGCGAGCGCCGCGCCGCCTTTCATATCTGGTTTCATCCGTCCGATCCCACGGAGTTCTTTGAGCGCGAGTTTTGCGGCATCATCCGGCACATGGCGGAGTTGAAGAAGGAAGGAAAACTCTGGCCGGTCACCATGGGCGGCCTCGCAGCCTACTGCGAAGCCCGCCGCCAAACCGCCATCGACGTCCGTCACGAGGGCAAATTGACCTCGGCGCGCGTGCGATGCGGTTACGACGCCAAGCGATACGGCCCGACAACATTGACGCTGAACCTCGAGAGCAAGATCGCTCCCAAGCAATGCGAATGCCGGAGCGCCGGTTCCTCGCGTGCTTTGGCCTGGCGCCACCGGCCCGCGGCCGCGAATCATGGCGCATCTTCATTTTTAATTGACGTCCCAGCCGAAGACTGTGAGCTGCGCATCTCCTTCTGACGTGAGCATGCCGGCCCCGGTCCAGACTTCCTCCGCCCGGAGGCCGATTTGCGTCCTGCATCTGCTCGACAGCTTGCGCGTGGGTGGCAAAGAACGCCAGGCGGTGGAACTGTTGAAGGGCTTGCGCGCGAAGGGCGTGGAAAACGTGGTCGTGACGATGGGAACGGAGCAATTCTATGTGCCGGATGTGGAGGCCTTGGGCGTGCCGCTGGTTTATTTGCTCCGCAAAACGCGGTGGGATCCTTCGATTTTTCCGCGGCTGGCCGGTCTTTTGCGCCGATTTCGTCCGCAAATCCTTCATACCAACAGCAGCATGGGAATGTTTTATGCCATGCCGGCCGCGCGGATGATGGGCGTCAAGCTGGTCAATGGGACCATCCGCAACGCCTTTTCGGAAACAGGATTTCGCTGGAAATGCCATAAGGCGCTTTTGCGTTTGGCCGATGCCCGCGTGGGCAACAGCAAAGCTGGCTTTGCAAGCCGCGGCTGGCGGCATGACGCGCCGGGCAATCATGTTGTTTACAACGGATTTGACATGGAGCGCTTTGAGACTCGCGCGGCTGCCGGCGCGGATGGCCTTGGGTTCGATCTGGGCGGCCGCAAAGTGGCCGGCATGGTGGCCGAGTTTAACGACTACAAGGATTTCCCAACCTTTATTAGAGCGGCCCAAATGGTCTTGTCCAAACGCAAGGATGTCATTTTCGTGGCGGTCGGCGGCGGAAAAAATCTGGCAGATTGCCAGCAATTGGCCGCGAATGAGCCGAATATCCGCTTTCTCGGCCCCCGCAAGGATGTCGAAAAACTTGTCAAACAAATGGACATGGGGCTGCTTTGCACTTTTACCGAAGGCATCTCCAACTCCGTCATGGAATTCATGGCGGCGGGCAAGCCGGTGGTTGTCACCGATGGCGGCGGCAGCAGCGAGTTGGTCACGCAAGGCGAGGATGGTTTCCTGGTCCCGCCCTCCAATCCGGCGGCGGTGGCCGAGAAAATCGAATGGCTGCTGGACAATGGCTCCCGCGCCTCGCGCATGGGTGAAGCGGCCCGCGAAAAAGTCAGGCAGCGCTTTTCGCTCGAACAACTGGCGGACAATACGCTCGAGATTTACCGCGCTTTGGCGTCATGAATCAACAGCCTGTGCCATCCATGACCGCGCCTGCGCAAAAAAACGCGGCGGCCGGCGGCGCCCCCCCGAAAAGGCGCGATCCCGGCTTTGACTACTTGAAAGGCATTTTGGTCCTGATCAATGGTGACCCACCACAGCTTGTCCTATTTCAATCCCGGCCATCGGCACTGGCTGATTCGGTATGTGGATTTTGTCACAGGAGGGTTCGTTTTTGCCGCTGGTTTTCTGGCTGCCTATCTCCTAGTTCAAAATACTCGATCGACCTGCGCGGAGATTTCGCGAAAGTCCTTGGCGAGAGGCCTCAGAATTGCGCTGGTCTTTTTGCTGGCCAATTTGGCGGTGGAAGTATTTGTCGGCGGCAATGGCAAGGGCAAAACGTTCGGCGTAACCCAATTCGTGACCAATATTGGTTCGATACTCGTGGTTGGGCGCAAGGATTTGGCTGCCTTTCCGATTCTTTTGCCGATAGCTTACACGCAATTTGTCATTGGCTTGCTGGTGTGGGTCCAGCCCATAAAGCGGGTCTCATGGGTTTTGACAGTTTTGCTTTTGGGCTTCTGCATGGTGGCGGATGAAACCTACAACGCGCGGAATCTGGCGATGGGCCTGGTTGGCATTTCCCTTGGCTTGAGCGTGAGCCGCCGCGGTTCGCCGCTGGCGCTCGGCTGGGAGTGGCTGGCCGGCCTGGCGGCGGGAGCTGTTTTCTACATGGTCGTGATTACCGCCTGGGGGCGGGACAATGCTTTGATCTACGCGTTCGGCATCACCTGTGTGTTGGGGGCTTTCTACGCGTGGGCCTCGAGGCTGAAAACACAAGGCCCCATCTCCTGGGTGGTGCTTCTGCTGGGCCAGTACTCGCTGTTTGCCTATCTGGCGCACATCTGTCTTTTTCAGGTGCTGAGCCGCACCCGGCTGTTAAAGCCGCTCATGAAGACACAGGGCCTGGCGCCCTTTTTCATTGCGGTTGCGTTCTTGGTTGGCCTTTGTTGCGCCGTCCGTTATTGTCGCCGGCGCAGTTCTTGGGTCGATTCAGCTTACCACTTCGCTTTTGGCTGATGACGAAAAAGAACGGGCCAGCATAACCAATATTGTCATATGGCAAACACAGCCAAACCGCAACGCACTCCCGAGCAACTCCGCTTCCACTACGAAGTGGAAAAGGACCTGGCCGACCAGTTGCGCCGCGCAACTCCGAAAGAACGGCGCGCGATGTACGGCAGGCTCTACGATGAACTTTACAAGCGAGTCAAAGACCATCCGCTGCTCAAACGCAAAGAAATGACCGGCGAGGAAGCCCGCCATTACCGGGGCGTCCAAGCCCAAATGGGCCTCTTGGGCGGCCTTCTGCATAAGGATGTGGTTTTTTTGGAGGTGGGAGCCGGTTCATGCATCCTGTCCATGCAAGCATCCGCCAAAGTCAAGCGCGTGATCTCGCTGGACGTGTCTCAAGAAATGGCCAGCCGCAATGACCTGCCTCCCAACATGGAAATCAGGATATTCGACGGCATCGAAATCCCTGTTGAACCTGGAAGCATCAATGTGGCCTACAGCCACCAAGTCATGGAACATGTTCATCCAGAAGACGCGATTGAACAGTTGAGCGGCATCTACCGGGCCTTGGCGCCGGGCGGGGTTTATTTGTGCGTTGTTCCCAACCGCCTGAGCGGCCCGCACGACATTTCACGTTTCTTTGACAAGGTCGCCACTGGGTTTCACATGAAAGAATATACGACCATCGAATTGGCGGCCATTTTCCGGCAGATTGGATTTCGCAAGACCTGTTCCTATGTGGGAGCCAGAGGGCATTATTTTTCCGTGCCGCAGTTTTCGCTCAAAACGATGGAGGGTGTTTTGGATTCGCTGCCTTTCGGCCTTCGATTCGCACTGACCCGCAAGCCGCCCTTGCGGCCCCTTTTGGAAATTCGAATGGCAGGTTGGAAATAGTTGATGAATTGGCCCGCGAAATTCCTGGTCTTGGCTCTTGCGGCGGTTTGTCCCGCGACCATTCGCGCCGGCGTTCGCCTGCCCGCGCTTTTTTCCAACGGCATGGTCTTGCAGCAAGGCTCCGCGGCCCGCGTGTGGGGCTGGGCTGACGATGGCGAGCAGGTGAAAATCACTTTTCGCGGACACGAATGGGCCACCGTGGCTAGGAACGGAAAATGGATGGTCGCATTGGACAATTTGGCCCCGGGCGGACCCGACACGCTGACGGTCTCCGGCAAGAACTCGGTGGTCGTCGAGGATGTTTTGGTGGGCGAAGTCTGGCTGTGCAGCGGCCAGTCCAACATGGGCTTTGACTTGCAGCGGGCAGCGGACGCGCAACCCGACATCGATGCGGCGACGAACGCTATGATCCGCCTGCTGGTCGTGCCTAGGTTGAAGGCGGAACATCCCATGGACGACATTAAGCTGGCTTGGAAACATTGCACGCCGCGGGAGGCCGGCAATTTTTCAGCAGTCGGTTATTATTTCGGGCGTGATTTGCAGAAGGCGCGCGGCGTGCCCGTCGGCCTTATTCAGTCCTCGTGGGGCGGTTCGCCCATCGAGTCGTGGATGGATCCGAAAACCATTGCGTCGACAGAGTCGGCTCCTCGCCCGTGGCATCCCTCGGAGCTATTCAACGGCATGATCGCCCCGCTGATTCCATTTGGCATCAAAGGCGCCGCTTGGTACCAAGGCGAAGCCAACGTCGGGCTTGGCCGCGCGCTGCCGTATCACCTCCGGCTCTCTGATATGATCAATTCGTGGCGCCAGGACTGGGGCTTGGGCAATTTCCCATTCCTGATCGTGCAGATTGCTCCGTTTAAGCCTATCAAGGAACAGCCAGCCGAAAGTCCTGAAGCTGAACTGCGCGAGGCACAAAGCTTGGTCGCCAAAGAACTCCCCGCCGTGGGCCTGGTCGTCACGACCGACGTCGGCGACCCAGCCACCATCCATCCCACAAAAAAGAGGCCCGTAGGCCAGCGCCTCGCCTTGGAAGCCAGAGCCTTGGCTTATGGTGAAAAAATCACTTTCTCCGGGCCGCTCTTTCACAGCATGGAAACGGATGGCAGCAAGATGATCCTCTCCTTTGACGGCACGGGCAGTGGTCTGGCGGCCGGCGGAGAAAAACTTGCCGGCTTTGCCGTGAGCGGTTCCAATCGAAAATTTGTGTACGCGAACGCGCAAATTCAAGGGGATAAGGTCGTGGTCAGCAGCCCGGCGGTGCCCCATCCCGTGGCTGTCCGCTATGCCTGGGCGGACTGCCCAGTCGCCAACCTGGAGAACCGCGAAGGCCTTCCAGCCGTGCCGTTTCGCACGGACCACTTCGCTTTCAGGAAAGACCCGCGAAAGCCCTGAATTGCAATTTCCGAGTTTTGATATGCCAGAGTTAATGCCAACCCAGGACTTGAAACGCGCGTCTGCGCCCGCCGCTTCGAATAACGGCGCGCTGAAGATTCTTGTCGTCACCGCGATGTATCCCCGGCCTGGCAACGAAGGCTCCGGGGCTTTCGTCATGCATCAAGTTGAACAATTGCAGGCCATGGGCCACACGGTGGACGTTCTGGATTTTCCCAGTTACCGCTCCAAGTTCGAGTACCTGAAAGCGGCTGGCGAAGTTTTTCGGCGCACTGGCCGCGAACATTACGACGTCCTGCATGCTCATTACGGCTTGACCGGCATTTCGACGCTGGCCCGGCATGGCGTGCCTATGGTCGTCACCATGCACGGCAGCGACGCCTTGGTGGGGCGCGTCCAGCCCTTCATCAGCCGATGCGTTGGCAAAATGGCCGATGCCACCATCGTGGTCAGTGAGAAGATCGCGCAACGCATCCCTGGAGATATTATTCCATGCGGGGTGGACCTCGAACTTTTCGCACCCAAGCCGCGCCTCGAAGCGCGCCAGAAATTGGGATTGGACCCGAAACGAAAATACGTGCTGTTCCCTTTCAATACCGCCCGAGGCGTCAAGCGTTTCGATATCGCGAGCGAGGCTGTCCGGCAATTGGCGGCTGAAAAGCCGGAAGTCGAATTGATCACCGTTTCAAAAGTTCATTTCCGCGAGATGCCCTGGCACTATGGCGCGGCTGACTCGATGATTCTCTGTTCCGACTCGGAAGGGTCGCCGACCGCTGTCAAAGAAGCGCTGGCGTGCAATCTTCCGGTCGTAAGCACGGATGTCGGCGACGTGCGGGACATCGTGCGCGGCATTGCCGGTGTCGAAGTGATGGAGCAAACCCCGGTCTCGCTGGCCGCCGGCCTTAAGCGCGTTCTGTTTCCGCCCGATGGATTTGTATTCGACGGTCGCGCGGCCATGCAACGCTACAGCCAGCGCCTTACGGCCGAAGCCATCGTGCGCGTGTACCATAAAGCCATCGACAAACGCCGGCCCAAGTGCGGCTGCGGACATCATCACCATCACTGATGCGCGGGCACATGCGAAATCTGGCCTTCGCGCTTTTGCGCTATTCGGGGCTGCCGTTTCTTTTGCGCCAAATCACGCAGAAGAACAAAGTCACGATTGTGGTTTACCACGCGCCGCCGGCCGCTCTGGCCAGGGCGCACTTTGCCGCCTTGCAAAGGCGCTATCATATCATTGCCCTGGCCGATTATTTGAAGGCTCGGACGGAAGGGACGTTCGACCGATTGCCGTCCCGGCCGCTGATTATCACGCTGGATGACGGGCACCAAAGCAATTTTGAACTCGCGCCGGTGCTGGACGAATTAAAGATTCCTGTGACCATTTTCCTCTGCAGCGGCATCGTGGGAACTCACCGCCATTTTTGGTGGCGCCACACTCAAGGCTCCCAGGAAGCCGAGGCTTGCAAGAAAATGACCGATTCGGAACGCCTGAGATTTCTTCTTTACAAAGGCTATCGAACCGACCAGGAATACGCTGACCGCCAGGCGCTATCGCGGGACGAAATCGAGCAGCTCAAACCGCGGGTGGATTTCCAGGCGCACACCGTCCATCATCCCATTTTGCCCAACTGCGAGGATGCCGCGGCCGAGCGGGAAATCAGCGATTGCAAAACCGTGTTGGAAAAGGATTTCCAGCTTCAAATCAACGCTCTGGCCTATCCCAATGGCGATTATTCGCCGCGTGATATGCAATGCGCGCGCCAGGCTGGTTATCGTTGCGCCCTGACCTTGGAGCCTGGGTTCAATACCGGCTCAACGGAACTCTTTGAGTTAAAGCGCATCCCATTGCAAGACGATGGCTCCATCAGCGAACTGCTGGTCAAGACTTCGGGCTTGTGGGCCATGTTATCCCGGCGCGCGACGGGCAAGGTTCTGCCTATCGCAAGCCTGCCCCATGCTCCCAGCGCAGCGGAGAATGCCGTGCCGTCTCTCAGGGCCTCGGAGTCGCCGAAGTTTTAAAAAATTTAATGAGCCAAAGTTTCAAAGGGAATTCCAAGATCGGGCGCCATGCTTTCACCAGCGTGAGCACGGCGGTAATGGGGATGGGCACCGGCGTGGTGCTCGATGCGATTGTCAGCGCCTTCTTCGGCCTGGGCTGGCAGACGGACGCGTATTACATCTCGTTTACGATTCCGACGGTTCTCATCACCATCATGTCGCTGCAGTCCACCCGCGTGGTGCAGGCGCTCTTCATCGCCAGGAAGGAAAAGCACGGCGAAGAGGAAGCCTGGCGCTACCTGAGCCTGATTATGACCGCGGGCCTGGTTGTGGCGGTGGCGATTTGCGGGGTGGGGGTGGCTATTTCACCGCTCATCATTCACGCCCAGGCACTCGGCACGACGGCCCAGGAATTGCATCTGGCCAATCTGTTGAGCATCTGCCTGTTCTGCATTCTTCCATTGTACTTTCCCATAACGGTTATGCGGGCGGCCATGCAATGCTTCGGAATTTTCGGGTGGTCGGGCGCGATGAAGTTTTTCGAGAACTGCTTCAAAATTGGCTTTTTGCTTTTGCTTGGCCGGAAATTCGGCGTCAAGGCCCTGATTTTCGGCACATTCGTGTCCGTCATCTGCCAGATCGCGATCTATTATTCTATTTTGCGAAAGAAAGGCTACCGTTACCGCCCGGCTTTCAGCCTTACCAATCCCGACGTCATTTACGCGGGCAAACTTATGCTTTACCCGCTGGCGGGGCAGATGTGTTCCGTGTGCGTGGAGGGGCTGAATAACACGCTCTGCTCCGCTCTCGGCGCTGGAAACGTGACCGCGCTTAGATTGGGCACGCGCATCATTGATTCCTTCGCGGGCCTGCTTCCGGCCAGCATCGTCATTGCCGCCATGCCGACCGTCACCGCCAGTTTCGCCAAAAATGACATGGACGGCGTCAAAAAGAATTTGCAGCACGTTCTTTACTTGTTGCTCCTTGTGACCATCCCGCTCTCGGTCTGGCTGGGGCTGATGCATCAGCCTCTGATTGCATTCCTTTATCAACGGCAAAAATTCTCCGCCGCGGACACCACCCTGGTTTCCACGATCATGTTGCTGATGATCCCCTACATGCTGATGGGCCGCATCTGGGGCATGATGGAGCTTCCCTTTTTTGCCCAGCACAACACTCGCACGCCATTGATGGGATCGGTGATTTCGGCCGCGACCTACGTGACCGCCAGCCTTTGCCTGTCCCACGCGTTGGGAGTGTACGGGATACCGGTGGGCCGCTCTCTTGCGTATTCCATCAGCCCATTTATCCTGTGGTACTTGTTGCATCGTAAGATGGGAAGCATCGGATTCAAGTCGGTATTGGTTCCTGCCAGCAAAATCTGCGTCGCCTCGGCGGTCATGGCAGGTTTTATTTTAGTCGGCCAGCGGGTGACGGCGGCTGTGCCGGTGACCGGCCTGTTGCGCAGGACGCTGGCCATGGGTTTGCCGTCGCTGACCGGCGGGGTGGGCTTGGGGATTTCGCTCCTGGGATTTGGGTTGGTGGATCCGGCCATGTTTAACAAGCGCGCGCCCATTGTCGGCCGCTGGGTCGCCCGCTTGACGGAATTCCTGCAATTTTCGCGAACGCCACTGTGATTTTAGCGCCATGTCCCTAGGAATCAATACCAAGGCAAGCTCGGCTTCCCAGTCAAGGGAGAAGGCGGGAGCGGTTGTAGTCAAACCGATTTTTCTCAGCGGATTGGGACGCAGCGGCACGACCATCATTCACACCGTTCTTTCGGAGCATCGCCGCGCCAACTGGCTTTCGTTGCTGACCGCGAGGTACCCGGATCGCCCCTGGCTAAACCGCTGGTTGATGCGGGGCATCGACATCCCGGTTTTGAACATTCCGCTCAAATGGCGCTTTGTTCCGTTGGAGAATTACGGCTTTTGGACTCATTATTACGGCGGCTTTTTCCGTCCTTGCCGCGATCTTGGGGCCGGCGATGCCACCCTCAAGGCCCGCCAATCGATCCGGCGCGTTTTCAGCCAATTGCTGACGCCCGCGCGGGACCGCGTGCTTATCAAGACAACAGGGATGCCGAGAATCGGGTTTCTTTCGAACGTGTTTCCCGACGCCAAATTCATCCATGTCATTCGCGACGGCCGGGCTGTGGCCCATTCCCGCATGAACGTGGGGTTCTGGCGGGGTTGGGAGGGAAACCTGCTTTGGCCGGGGGAATTGCCCGGCCACTATCGCGCCGAATGGGAGAACTGGCAGTGTTCATTTGTGGCTTTGGCCGGCATCGAGTGGAAGGCGAACATGGACTTGTTCGAGGCGGTTAAGCGCGACTGCCCCCAGATCAAAATCTGCGAAGTTCGCTACGAGAATTTTTGCGCCGACCCCGTCACGGAAATCAAGCGCATGGCCGATTTCGCTGAATTGGAATGGACGCCCGAGTTTGAGGCCTCGGTGCGCAATCGGCATATCGGCAGCGAAAACAAAAAGTGGCAGAAAGATTTAACTGAGGAGCAACAGGACATTTTAAATGAAGTGTTGCGTCCCTACCTGGTCCGCTACGGTTACGAAACCGAAGCGAAAACACAACCCATGCAAACAGCGGCGATGAAATCATGAGCAGCGGCAATACAGCGCGCAAACTTCGGTCCCTGACGGGCAAATTATCCCGGCTTCCGGCCTTCCGGGCTTTGAATGAGCGCATGGTTTTTCCGATGATGCTGCCGCGCGGCAAGCCGGAGCCAACCCACGCGCCCATTTTCATTGTCGGCGCCCCGCGATCCGGCAGCACCCTGCTTTATCAGTTGCTGACCAATTGCTACGATTTTGGCTACATCTCCAATTTGCATTGCACCTTGTATGGCGCCCCGCAATTGGTGGAGCGGTGCGTGCGCGGCTCGGACTTTCATCCGCCCTCGGACAATTTTCGTTCCGACACCGGCCAGACCGAAGGCATGAAAGGCCCGTGCGAGTGCAACGCCTACTGGTACCTCTTTTTTCCGCGCACGCCCTGCTATGTGGAAGTCAAAGACATGCCGCCGGAAAAGCTGCGCCAATTGGAACAAAGCGTGCGCGGGCTGATCGCGGCCGCCCGCAAACCTGTCGTTTTCAAGACTCAATACCACAGCATGCGCCTTCTGCCGCTGGCGCACGCTTTCCCAGACGCCGTGTTTTTGGTCACGGTGCGTGATGAACTGGACAACGCCCATTCCTTGCTGGAATGCCGTTTGAAACGCTACAACGATTATTCGCAATGGATGTTCTACGACACGCCCGATGTCGAAGAACTCAAGCGGCTTAATCCCGGCCAGCAAGTCATCCGTTACCTGCGCACGACCGAAGACATCATTCAGCGGCACTCGCGCATCATTGGCCAGGAGCGGTTCCGCTGGGTTAACTACGAAGCGTTGTGCCGCGACCCGCGTTCCGTGCTCGACGAAGTGGCCGCTTACCTAAAATCACGCACCATTGAATGCTCGCCCCGCGGCGACGTGCCGCCAGGATTTGAGGCGCGCAAAACGGTGCGCATCGACCCCCAGCTTTACGCGCAAATGGCCGAATACGTCCGTGCCAATCCGGCTCCCGCATGACCTCCCGTTTGCCATTCCTGTTGATCTCGGATTTCAACCTGTCCAATCTGGCGGCCTTGCTGTCGAAAGACCCCGGCGCGCCGGGCTTGGATGCCGCGGCCGCGCCCTTTGGCCAGGTCATGCAGACGTTGATGAATCCGAGGGCCGCCGAGTGGAGCGCGGACACGGCGGGCGCGGTCGTGTGGAGCACGCCGCAGAGCGTCTGCCTGGGCTTCCGACAATTGCTGGAAGGCCTGGAGGCGGACCCGGAAAGCCTGCTGGCCCAAGTCGATGAATTTTGCCAGGCCGTCCGCTCCATCCCCAGGCAAGTAAAATATATTTTTGTCCCAGCCTGGACGGTCGATCCCTTTGAAGGGCGGCTGGGCGTGCTGGACATGGACGCGCGCCAAGGGATTTCGATGGCCTTGATGCGGATGAATATCCGGCTGGCCGGGCAATTGCGCCAAGACCCGCGCGTGGTCGTGCTGGATGCCTCGCGCTGGGTGGCGGTGCATGGGCAGAAGTCATTCAGTCCGCGCCTTTGGTACATGTCCAAGACTCCCTTCAGCGTGGACCTGTTCAAGGAAGCGGCCCTGGAAATTCGCGCGGCCATGAGCGCGTTGCTGGGGCAGGCCAAAAAATTGATTATTCTTGACCTGGACGACACCCTTTGGGGCGGCATCGTGGGCGATGTTGGGTGGCAAAACGTCCGCATCGGCGGGCACGATCCCGCAGGAGAGGCTTTTGCCGATTTTCAGGCGGCGCTCAAGACGCTCAAACGGCGCGGCATCCTGCTGGGGATTGTCAGCAAAAACGAAGAAAGCACCGCCTTGGAGGCCATCCGGTCGAATCCCGAAATGATTCTGCAGTTGGATGATTTCGCCGGATGGAAAATCAACTGGAAAGACAAGGCCCAAAACATCGCGGACCTGGCCTCCGAGTTGAACCTGGGCCTGCAATCGGTGGTATTTATTGATGACAATCCCGTTGAGCGCGACCGGGTGCGCGCGGCCCTGGCGGAAGTCCTGGCGCCCGATTGGCCGGCCAATCCGATGGAGTATCGAGCGGCCCTCCGCCGTCTGCGCTGTTTCGACGCGGCCCATGTGACGGAGGAGGACCGGCAGCGCTCCGAGATGTATGTTTCCGAGCGCAAACGGCGCGAGAGCGGCGCGCAAGTGGAATCGGTCGAGCAATGGCTGCGCGCGCTCCAGATGCAGGTGACGGTTGAGCCAGCGAGCCTGGCGAACATCGAGAGAATTGCGCAGTTGCTCAATAAGACCAATCAAATGAATTTGGCCACCCGCCGCATGACCAGGGAGGAATTGTGGGCTTGGAGCCAGCGGACGGAGAACATGCTTTTTGGGTTTCGCGTATCCGACAAATTTGGAGACTATGGCCTGGCGGGCCTGGCCGGCCTTCACCGCGAAAGCCCGGCCTCGCCAGAGTCAGAGGTCGTGGATTTCATTCTCAGTTGCCGCGTCATGGGAAGGAAGGTGGAAGAAACCATGCTTCACGTCCTCTCCCGTCATGCCAAAGGCCAAGGCGTCGGACGAATGCGCCTGGAATATCGGCCGACCTCGAAAAACCAGCCATGCCTGGGTTTTCTGGAAACGGCCGGGCTGGCGCGGGAAGGGCATGTGTTCAGCCTCGATTTGACAGAGACTTATCCGCAGCCGGGAACGGCAGCCTTGATCATCCCGCCCGATCTCGAAGCCGCCTGGCAGGGCGAATTGTGCCACAAAGGGACGTGAGCAACCCCATCAGACAATTATTTGGGCGGACCTTGCATTTGGCGGCCAGATTCGCACCCGGCTCGATGAGCGTGCGGCCATTCCTGCATCGGTTGCGCGGCGTGAAAATCGGCAACAACGTTTTTATCGGGGATGAAGTTTATTTGGAAAATGAATACCCGGAGCGGGTGGAAATCCAGGATGGCGTTCAAATTAGCATCCGGGCAACCATCCTGGCGCACACCCGGGGGCCGGGCCGGATTATTTTGGAAAAAGATTGCTATATCGGCCCTCACACGGTGCTGGTCACCTCGGGCGGCAAAGTGTTGAGAATCGGCGAGGGGGCGGTCATTGGCGGCGGGTGCGTCATTACCAAGGATGTGCCTGCCCATGCCTTCGTCTCCGGCGAATTCGGCAAGATCGTGGCCATGGCGCGCGTGCCGCTGCCCAAAGCCAACGAAATGGAGGACTTTATCCGGGGGCTGGAGCCTCTGCGGCGAGGTCCAAAGAAGCCATGAAATTTTCCTCGAAAAGACTGGACATGAAGTTCCAATTGTGCGATTGTCCCCACGATTTTACTGCATGGCAGGTGCTAGGCACGGAAATTGTGCGCACTGGCCAAAGAATGAAAACCAAAAACCGATCCGTGACTTTGAGCGATAAGCATTCTGCTATGAAATGGTTTCCCAAGCACCCACAACAACTGCGCCAACAACCACTCACCCCCCAATTTAACCGCCTGCGGGTTGGAGTCCCGTCCGTCCTGCTGTTGCTTTTAGCTCAGGTCCTTTCGGCCCAAGTGGCCGTTTTAACCCAGCACAATGACAACTACCGGACGGGAATGAATCTTCAGGAAACCATCCTGAACGTCAACAACGTCAATCAAAACGCCTTTGGGTCGGTCGGCACGCTTCCCATCGACGACGTCATCTACGCGCAGCCGCTGGTCATGACCAATGTGGCTGTCCCCGGAGCCGGGAAGCATAACCTGGTTTATGTGGTCACCGCGAGCGACAGCGTTTACGCGTATGACGCCGACAATGTCCAGTCCCCCAATCTGTATTGGAAGGTCAGTTTCCTGTCCAGCAATGCCGCATCCAACGTGATGCCGCCGCAAGTGGCCGACATTGACGCCGCCTGTCATTGCGTTTACGTCGCCTTCACCAAGAACTTCGGCATCGTGGGAACGCCGGTCATCGACCCTTCTTCCGGCACTTTGTACGTGGTGGCCATGACCAAGGAAATCACGGGGACAACAACCAATTTCGTGCAGAGGTTGCATGCTTTGAACGTCGCGACCGGGGCCGAACAGCCCAACAGCCCCGTGGTCATCGCCGCGAGTTGCCCGGGCACTTCGATTGAGGCCGTCGGCGGTGTCATTCAATTCTCCGCCTTTAAACAGGTTCAGCGGCCCGGACTTCTTCTAGTCAACGGCATGCTTTACATCGCGTGGGCTTCTTTCGATGATTTCGGCCCGTATCATGGCTGGGTTCTTAGTTACTCCACGGCCGATTTGACTGTGCCGCCCTTGGTTTTCAACACTTCGACGGCAAGTACCGGCTTCTCCAATGGCGGCCAAGGCGGCATTTGGATGAGCGGCACCGGGCTGGCAGCGGATGCTGATGGCAATGTTTACGCGGTGACCGGCAACGGTGTTTTCGATGGAGCCGTCAATTTTAGCGAATGCACGCTTAAACTAACTCCGGGCACGACCACTCTGAATGTGGCAAGTTACTTCGCTCCCTACAATTGGGCGGCCCTCAATCAAACCGACCAGGACCTCGCCACCGGCGGCATGCTATTGATTCCAAACACGTCACTGATGGTGTGCATGAGCAAGTTAGGCCAGATCTATGTCGTCAACCGCGACAACATGGGCGGCGTCAGCCAAGGCAATGCCGACACTAACATTGTTCAAACTTGGAATATATCCCTAGGCACGAGCAACTCCTTCATACCGCACGGCGGCCCGGCTTGGTGGAACGGTCCCGGCGGCCCCTACATGTATCTTTGGCCTTCCCAGAAAGGGCCGAGCCAGCCTTACCTGCAACAATACGAATTCGACACCACCAGCGGCCAATTTGACACTAATCCCGTGGCGTTGAACAATTTCTTTGCTAATGATGGCTCGGCAGGCGGCGTGCTTTCGGTGTCTGCTAATGGCACCAATGCCAACACTGGCATTGTTTGGGCTATCGCCACTGGTAAAATCACTGGCACTTCGGGAACGTTGCACGCTTTTAACGCCGAGAATATCAGCGAAGACCTGTGGGACACGACCAACAAGGATTCCATCTCCAAATGGGTCCCCCCGACAGTTGCCAATGGAAAGGTTTACGTCCCGACCACGAATCTTTTTGTTCGAGTCTATGGACTTTTTCCGCTGCCGCCCCTGGCTGGAACTTTGGCCAACACCAACATGCAATTATCATGGCCCGTGACCAACTTCCCCGGATTCTCGCTTCAGGGCGCCACGAATATAGGCAACGATTCCTGGCTGAATTTGACCAACACCGTGACGAAATCCAACGGCGCCAACGTGGCCTCAGTCCCAGTCGGATCGACCAACATGTTCTTCCGCCTCAAACGATAGAAGGCAGTACAATATGGATGACAAAGTAAGGAATGTGGTCGATGGAGCCATCGATCGCCTCAATGAATTGATGCCCGCCGGCGGAGAAGTATCCAAAGACCCGGCCACCGTCTTGCTGGGCCAGGATGGGTTGCTGGATTCCATGGGGTTCATCAATCTGGTTGTCGCGCTGGAAGAAGGATTCGAAAAGGAATTCGGGCGCCAGGTTAATCTGTCCGACGGACTCGCCGCCGGCGCGCAGCCGCACACCATTGCGGACCTTTATCAAGCTCTGACCCGCATCGCGCAATCAAAGAAGTTGCTCGCCGTTTGATATCCCCGCAGTGTCCTTGATGATGAGAAGTCAGCAAACAATGGCTTGGGAACGGGCTATGCCCTCCACTACCGCAGTTGAAGGATTATCCGTGCTGCATGCGGAAAAGCCGGAGGCCTCGGACCTCAACTTGATCAAGCTGGCGGCGTTCATGGGTGTGCCAGCGCGCGGCGCGCGGATGGCGGAATTCGGAAATGCCGCCGGCGCCGGCGAATGCGTGGCAGTCAGCGCCCGCGCACTTTGCCAATGCCCGGAAATCCTCCGAGGCGGCGTTCCGAAACAACTGTTCGTCTATGGCTTTGAACCCGGCTCATCCCATGCACAATGGGCATCGGCCCTAAGCGGCGGCGCTCTTGAAAGCGTCCAATCCTGTCAAAAGCCGGACGCCCAATACGCGGTTAGCGCCGACGCGCGGGCATTTTGCGGCGAATTGTCCGGCCTGGTTTTCGGCCCCGTCAATCGCGAGGATGATGTGGTATTTGACAGAGCCGCTGGCGCGGGGCGGGTGTCGGAGTACGTTCAAATCGGAGGGCGCCCCTCTGTGGCGGGTGTTCACAACGGCTCAGCCTTCACCTTGCTGGCGGGCAGCCGCCACATTGTCGATATCGATGAAAGCTTTGAACAGGGCGCGCGGTTGCTGGATTACTTTTCGCGGCTGGCGCCCGCCCTGTGGTTTCTGCGCCATGCTTTCGGGGATCGTTGCTGGCATGGAACCCACAAAGAGGCTTGCTTTATTGTGGATGATCCTTTGCTGCGCAAACGCCACGGTTTTCTGCGTTATACGGCGTTGCTGGAAGCCATGAAGCAAAGGGCTTTCTCCATGAGCGTGGCGTTCATTCCGTGGAACTGCGATCGCAGCGACCGGCAGACGGTGGAACTTTTCCATCGCAATTCGTCGCGGCTCACCCTGAGCGTTCACGGGTGCGACCACACCAGGCATGAATTCGGCGGCGAGGATGGATCATCACTTCTGGCCAAGGCTTCCGTGGCGCAAGGCCGGATGGCCCGCCACCAGAAATTGACCGGCCTGCCTTGCGACAATGTCATGGTCTTTCCGCAGGGCGTTTTCTCTTCGGCGGGGATGGCCGCGCTGAAAGACGCCGGTTATCTGGCGGCTGTCAATAGCACGCCGTTTTCCGCCGAAAACCCGCCCAAGGCGCTTCGCGTCCGGGACCTGATGGAGCCAGCGGTCCTTAGTTATGGCGGCTTTCCGCTTTTTATCCGCCACTATCCGGATGGCGCCGCTGAGTTCGCGTTGGACTTGCTCCTGGGCAAGCCCGCTCTCATCGTTCAGCACCATGATTACTTTAAAAATGGCTACAAGGACCTCCAGGCTTTCATCGGCCAGGTCAATCAGGTCAGCCCGAATCTTCAATGGCGCGGCCTCGAAGCCATCATCCGGCGCGCCTGCCGTTGGCGGCAGAATGCCGACGGTTCCGCAGGCGTGCGGTTTTACGGCCATCAGGCGGCCATTGAAAATGAGAGCGCTGAAAGGCGCCGCTTCGTTCTTTCCAAAGCGTGGAACCCGAATGCTGCTTTGCCCTCCGTAACCCTGAACGGCAAAGAGGCCGAGCCGGAACGAACGGAAGACGGTTTTTGCGTTCACGTTGAATTAGCGCCGGGACAGGCCCTCGAAATCAGCGTCTCAGCGCCCGCCGTGCCGTCCGGCGCCGGGCTTCGATTCGGAACATTTTCATATCGGGTGAAGGTCTTTGCCCGCCGGCATCTTTGCGAGATACGAGACAATTACGTCAGCCCCCTGCGGGCCTTTTTGCGCAAAACCGCGTCTTGAAGCAACCGCGCGGCTGCTCCACCTCATCGAAAATCATCATGCTGCACAATATTCAAAAAAGATGGCTCGTCACCGGCGCGGCCGGATTCATCGGCTCCAACCTGCTCGAAACATTGCTGAAAGATGATCAGCACGTGACCGGCCTGGATAATTTCGCGACCGGCCACCGTCACAATCTTTCGCAGGTCAAAAAATTAGTCACCGCACGGCAATGGTCGCGCTTCAAGATGGTGCAAGGCGACATTCGCGTGGAGAAGGATTGCCGGCGCGCCGCCAAGGGCGCCGATATTGTGCTGCACCAGGCGGCATTAGGTTCCGTGCCCCGCTCGTTGAAAGAACCGCTTCAATCCCATGCCAGCAATGTGACTGGTTTCATCAACCTGCTCGAAGCCGCGCGCGAAGCCGGAGCGCGGCGGTTCGTCTATGCCTCCAGCAGCGCCGTTTATGGCGACGAGGAAGGGCTGCCCAAGGTCGAAACCAAAATCGGCCGCCCGCTTTCTCCCTACGCCGCCACCAAGGCCATGAACGAAATTTACGCGGACGTCTTCGGGCGTTGTTACGGAATGGAAACCATCGGCCTTCGTTATTTCAATGTCTTCGGCCCGCGCCAGGACCCGGAGGGCGCCTACGCGGCGGTAATTCCCAAGTGGATCGCCGCGATGATCCGCGAGGAGCCGGTGCAGATCAACGGCGATGGAGAGACGAGCCGCGATTTCTGCTACATTGCCAATGTCGTCCAAGCCAACCTGAAAGCGGGAACGGTCGCCAAAACCGTCGCGCTCGGCCAGGTTTATAACGTGGCCGTCAGCGAGCGCACGACTTTGAACCAGCTTTTTGAAATGTTGCGCGAGCGGCTGCTGCCCCGTTGCGCGCACTTGAAGAATTTTAAGCCGGTTTACCGCGATTTCCGGGAGGGCGACGTTCGCCATTCTCATGCGGACATCAGCAAAGCCTGCCGCCTGCTCGGCTACAAACCCAAGTATGACATCCAGCAGGGATTGGACGAGGCGCTTGACTGGTACCTGGCCAACACGAGGTGAACTAATTTATGGAAGTATCAAACACAATTCTGCTCGAATGCTGCCGCCTCGCCCACGAGGCCGGCCAGCGAATCATGAAATTCTACGGCGGCAACGCCTCCGTCGTCTTGAAAAAAGACGCCTCGCCGCTGACAGAGGCGGATGCGGCTTCGCACAATTACCTGGCGGAGCATCTGCTGCCTCTGCTGCCGGGCGTCCCGCTGATATCGGAGGAATCCGAGGAATCTCACAAGGGACCGGGCGATGCCAATTCCCGCTACTGGCTCATCGATCCTTTGGATGGCACCAAAGAATTTATCAAGGCAACCAACGAATTCACGGTCAACATCGCCCTGATGGAAGGCGGTCGCACGGTGCTGGGAGTCGTGTATGCCCCTGCGCTGAACTTGTCCTACTACGGCCTTCGCAACGCCGGCGCCTGGCGCCAGTCCGGCGGCGAGCCGCCTGTTCCCATCTCGACCCGCCGCGCAGAAGGCAATCTCAGCGTGGTCGCCAGCAAGGATCACGCGGGTCCGCTCGTGCAAACCATGCTGAGCCGGCTTGACCAGCCCACGCTCAAGTCCATGGGCAGTTCGCTGAAATTCTGTTTAGTGGCCGAGGGCAAAGCCGATATATATTTGCGCGACCTGCCGACCATGGAGTGGGATACCGCGGCCGCGCAATGCGTGGTGGAATGTGCCGGCGGGGGCGTTTATACTCTGGATGGCCGCCCGCTGGCCTATGGCAAGCCTGAACTGAGAAATCCGGCCATTATCACTACCGGCGACGCGCGGTTGGATTGGCCAGCGCTTCTGCGGGAGGGCGCCGCCTGAAATCGCGGCGGAATCAGCTATAGTTAAAAGAAAGAAAATATGGATTATCTATCAAAGTTGGAAAATCAGAGCATTTACATAATGCGAGAGGCCTTCAACAAGTTTGAAAACATGGCCATGCTCTGGAGCATCGGCAAAGATTCAACCGTCCTGCTCTGGCTGGCGCGCAAGGCCTTTCTCGGCCACGTTCCCTTTCCGCTCGTGCATGTCGATACGACCTACAAAATCGCCAGCATGATCGAATACCGCGATGCGCTGGTGGCCAAATGGAAGTTGCAATTGGTCGTCGGCGGCAACGAAGCCGTGCTCAAGAGCGGTGTGACCTATCCCAACGGCCGCTCCACCCGCGTCGAATGCTGCGGCACCCTTAAAAAGGACGCCCTCAAAGCGGTCCTGGACAAGCACCATTACACCGGCGTCATCGTCGGCGTGCGGCGCGATGAAGAGCCGACCCGCGCCAAGGAGCGCTATTTCAGCCCGCGCGACAAGAACATGGAATGGAACGTCGAGGACCAGCCGCCGGAATTGTGGGACCAGTTTAAAACGGACTACGAAAAGGGCACCCACATCCGCATTCATCCGCTTCTGCACTGGACGGAATTGAATATCTGGGAATACATCGAGCGCGAGAACATCCCCATCATCCCTCTTTATTTCGCCAATGAGAAGGGCGAGCGTTATCGCAGCCTGGGTTGTGCCCCCTGCACATTCCCCATTAAATCCAATGCCAGCACCGTGCGGGAAATCATCGAAGAACTGCGCGTGACGCGCACCGCCGAGCGTTCCGGCCGCGCCCAGGACAAGGAGAGCGAGGACGCTTTCGAGAAATTGCGGCGCGACGGCTACATGTGAACCAGACTCATCCTACCATTAAAATGCAAAATATTTCCTCAGCTCCCACCGAGCAACTCAAAATCGTCATCGTCGGCCATGTCGATCATGGCAAATCGACTTTCGTCGGGCGTCTTTTTCACGATACTGGCTCCCTCCCCGATGGCAAACTCGAGCAATTGCAGGCCATCGCGGACCGCCGCGGCGTCCCGTTTGAATGGGCTAACTTGATGGACGCCCTCCAATCTGAGCGCGACCAGAACATCACCATCGACACCGCTCAAATCTGGTTCCACACCAAGAAGCGCCAATACGTTATTATTGACGCCCCCGGCCACAAGGAATTCCTCAAGAACATGATCACAGGCGCGGCCAACGCCGAGGCGGCCCTGCTGCTGATCGACGCCAATGAAGGCGTGCAGGAGCAATCGCGCCGGCACGGCTACCTTTTGAACCTGCTGGGCATCCGCCAGATCGTCGTCCTTGTCAATAAAATGGATTTGCAGGGATACTCCCAGGCGCGCTACGACCAGATCGAAGCCGAATACCGCGCGTTTCTTAAAACGGTCGGCGTGGAGCCAAAAAGCTTCGTTCCCATCGCGGCCAAATTTGGCGACAACATCGCCTCTCGCAGCGCGAAGATGCCGTGGTGGCAGGGGCCGACGGTCCTGGAAACGCTCGATGATTTTAGTTTGGCTGAGTCAGTCAACAATCAGCCGTTGCGCGTGCCCATCCAGGACATTTACCGCTTCGACCACCGGCGCATCCTGGCCGGCCGGATTGAATCGGGTGTCCTCAAAGTCGGCGACCGCCTGGTCTTCGCCCCGACCAACAAGGTCAGCACCGTCAAGACGATTGAACGCTGGAGCGCTCCCGAAACGGACCGCGCCGAGGCGGGCGAATCCATCGGCTTCACGCTCTCCGAGCAAATCTTCGTCGAGCGCGGCGCGGTCGCGGCCCTCGAGACGGCCCCGCCCTACGAATTGAGCCGGTTCAAGGTCCGCTTGTTCTGGCTGGGGCGCGCCCCGTTCCGCAAGGGCCAGAGCTACAAGCTCAAACTGGCCACCCAGGAAGTGGAATGCGAAATCGATTCCATCGAACGCGTGATCGATTCATCCACGCTGGAAACCATCGCGCGCGACGAATCATTCGTCGGCCGCAACGAAGTCGCTGAGTTGCATTTGCGCACCAAGCGCCCCGTCGCTTTCGACGTTCATGCGGAAATTATTCCAACCGGGCGTTTCGTGATTGTCGATGGGTTTGAAGTGTCTGGCGGCGGCATTGTGGCGGCGGATAATTATCCCCGGCGCACCGCGGACAGCCTGCAAAAGAGCCATAATATCTTCTGGAGCCAGGGCAAAGTCACCGCCGAGCAGCGCACCGTGCGCAACGGTCATCGCGGCCGCGTCGTGTGGCTGACCGGCCTGTCGGCCTCCGGCAAATCGACCATCGCCACCGATCTCGAACGCGAATTGTTCAATCTCGGCCAGCATGTCTATGTGCTTGACGGTGATAATATGCGCCACGGGCTTGGCTCCGATTTGGGTTTTTCGCCCAAAGACCGCAAGGAGAACATCCGCCGCGTCGGCGAAACAGCAAAGCTCTTTGCTGAAGCCGGCATTATCTGCATTACCGCGTTCATTTCGCCTTACCGGTCCGATCGGGAAATGGTGCGGCAGATCATGGAACCTGGAAAGTTCGTGGAAGTCTATGTCAACGCGCCCCTGGAAGTGTGTGAGTCTCGCGATCCCAAAGGCCTCTACGCCAAGGCGCGCGCCAATCAAATCAAGGACTTCACCGGCATTTCCGCGCCCTACGAACCGCCCAGCCATCCTGAGATGGAATTGCCGACGGATCAATTGACTGTGGCGGAATCGGTGACACGCGTAATTGAGTATCTGAACCAGGACAATGACATAAAAGAAGCCGCCACCGAGACGAGTGCCAGCCACTGAATCTAAAACAGGCGCGAAGGAGCCATCCGCGAGCGAGCCGGCTGAGGAACAGATGCTGGGGGGCCTGCTGGTTCGGCGCCAGCGATGGTCGCTTTCTCTGCCGGCCAAGATTCTGCTCGTGCTGGCCGTTATCGGCTGCATATGGATGCTCAAGCAACACCTCCAGCCGTTCCTGGCCGTATCGGAACCGGTCCCGGCTGAAATTCTCGTCGTCGAAGGCTGGTCGCCTCCTTATGCGATGAAGGAGGCCGCGGAGAAGTTTCGGACTGGAGGCTACAAGCGCATTCTGGTAACCCGCGCCATTTATGACACATACGACCAGGAAGCGCTCAATCCAACTTCTGCCGATTATATCGTGCGCCTGTTGGTCAGGAACGGCGCGCCCAAGGATCGGATTGACGCGGTCTATTCCAGCAGCGTGAGAAAAGACCGGACATTCCATACAGCCTTGTCAGTCAAACGATGGCTTAGCCAGCACGGCCTTTCAGTGAAGGGCCTGGACGTAGCCACGATGGGCTGCCACGCGCGGCGCTCGCGCCTGCTCTATGAGAAAGCGTTTGGAGATGGCGTCAAAATCGGCATCGTCCCGTTGGAGGATGTGCAATACGACCCGGCGCGTTGGTGGGTTTCCAGCGAAGGCGTGCGGGAAGTCTTGGATGAGACCATTGCCTACGGGTATGCGCGTCTGCTGTTTCGGCCTTCGGAGGCGGACCTTAGCCCGTGAGATGATGGAGGCCAGGCTGGATGCGGCTTGCTATTGCGCCTCGATTCTTCTCTTATTGTTTGACAAACAAATGAAAAATACAACCAACACATCCTTTTGGCTTATTCTGGCGGTCGTGTGGCTGTGCCAGGCGGGGGTGATGGCTCAGGGCCAGGCCGAGGCCCAGTCTGAGGCGGCTGTTTTTGGAAATCCGCTGACCAACAGCTTTCTCATGCAATCCAACGATTTCGAGGCTGAGTTCGGCCGCCTGCAAGGCCGGTTTGGTACAGAGTATATGGGCACCACGCTTTCCAGGCAGGCTGGCGGAAGGGCGCCCTACAGTCCAACCGGGCCCCCGTTGGCGCAATGGGGGCCGCTCCAGTTTTATCCGCACGCTCTTTACGAGATTTCGTATGGTGATGCCTTGCCGGCGCAGCGCGGCACCAACTCGACCACTCTCGTGAACGAATTCGCCCCGGGCATGTTTCTGAGATTGGGCAGCGTTTGGACTTTGGATTACACGCCAACCCTCTTTTTCTATTCCAATCCCGTGTTCCACAACAAAACAGACGAGGACGTTTTTCTCAACGGAAACACAACCAACGGCAACTGGGTCTTGAGCCTCTCGCAGCGTTATCTTGAGGTCACGCAACCGCTGGAGGAAACAGGCACTCAACCAGAGCAGGACGCCTATATTACGGCCCTTGGAGCAGTCTGGCAGATAAACGCCAAATCGTCCCTGGAGTTTAACGTGGACCAGAACTTTCGATTTTTGGACACCGCGGGGCTTGCTTCCAGTCTCTACGAATGGAAAACGGTGGACTGGTTCAGTTACCAGTTCCAGCCGCAATTAAGCGGCGCGCTCGGCCTGGGCGGCGGCTATGACGAATTATCGTTCAGCTCGGACATGCCATTTGAACAAGTTTTGGGCCGCGTGGTTTTCCGGCCAGGCCCCAAATTGGCTTTGACACTGATGGGAGGTGGTGAAGACAGGCAATTCATCAATCCCTCCGCTCCCTCGTTTGTGAATCCGATCTTCCAGGCTGTGGCTCTTTATCAAGTCCGCAACGGCACCCTGCTCTCCGTGTCCGGCAGCCGGACAGTCGTGCCATCCATATACACCGGAGATGTCAACGTCATCACGGCCGTCACCGCCGGCGTTCGCCAGCATATCGTCGGCAATGTGCAATTGGAGATCGAAGGTTCCTATACCTCAGAGCCGTTTACATCCATCCAAGCGCAGAAGGCGCCCGCTCCTCTCGAGGTTGAGACTTCGGCCCTGGCCACCACTCGCACCGACACCCGGGAATCGCTCAATGTTCGTTTATACACCATGTTCGGCACCCGGCTGAAAGCCTCGCTCTTTTGCCTGTTCGTGGACAACAGGTCTTCCAGCTCCAGCGTCACCTCCGCCGCCCAGCGGGGCCTTAACTTCTCTGGCGTCCAGGGCGGCGTCGAATTGGAATACAAATATTGAGGACAAGCAAAAAATTTGAGCCGCGGGCGGGCGGGCCAGGAGCCGTCTATCCGCTTTAGATCCACGCGAAAAATTCCGTTTCTGAAAATATGAAAATTGCCATTGTTGGTCTTGGTTACGTCGGGCTTCCCCTGTCGCTTCAATTCGCCCGCTCTGACACTCAGGTTTTGGGCCTCGACATTGACGACGCCAAGATCCAGGCGCTCATGGCTGGCCAGAGTTATATCAAACATATTGAATCCAAGGCCATCGCCGAGGCCGTCAAGTCGGGCCGGTTCACCGCCTCCACCAATTTCAGCCGAATCAAGGAAGTCGAGGCCGTAATCATCTGCGTTCCCACGCCGCTGAACAAAAACCGCGAGCCGGACATTTCCTACATCCTCGAAACCGGCAAGAGCATCGCCCCCCACATCCAGCGCGGACTGCTGGTCGTGCTGGAGTCCACCACATATCCCGGCACCACCGATGAAGACCTGCTCCGTGTGCTGGAGGCTGGCTCCTGCCTCAAGGCGGGCAAGGATTTCCACCTGGCGTTTTCGCCGGAGCGCGAAGACCCGGGCAATCCCGATAGCAAAGTGGCTTCCATTCCCAAAGTCATCGGCGGCCTCACCCCCGCCTGCCTGGAAAAGGCCAAGGCCGTTTACGGCCGCGCCATCAAGACCCTCGTGCCAGTTTCCTCCTGCCGCGTGGCCGAAGCCACCAAGCTCACGGAAAACATCTTCCGCAGCGTCAATATCGCGCTTGTTAACGAATTAAAGGTCGTTTACACGGCCATGGGCATCGACATCTGGGAAGTAATCAACGCGGCCAAGACCAAGCCGTTCGGCTTTATGCCGTTTTATCCCGGCCCCGGCTTGGGCGGCCATTGCATCCCGATTGATCCATTTTATCTTACTTGGAAGGCGCGCGAATACGTGCAAAATACACGCTTCATCGAACTGGCCGGTGAGATCAACTCGGCCATGCCGGAGTACGTCATCCAGCAAGTCGTGACGGCCCTGAATCAGCGGCGCAAATCGGTCAATGGCGCCAAAATCCTGGTCGTTGGCCTGGCCTATAAAGCGGACGTGGATGATGACCGCGAATCGCCCAGCTACGTTTTGATGACCTTGCTCAAGGAACGCCAGGCGGAGGTTTCCTACTACGATCCTTACGTTCCGGTCATCAAGCCGACCCGCGAGCATCCGCAGTGGGCTGGCATCCGTTCCGTTTCCTGGGACCAGAAGACCATCCAGGGATTTGATTTGGCGCTCATCGCCACCAAACATGCCAGCGTCGATTACGCGGCCCTGGCCAAATGGTCTGATTGTATTGTTGACACTCGCAACGCCCTGTCGGGCATTCCCACCAAGGAAGGCCAGGTTCGGAAAGCCTGAGAAAGTTCATTTATCATGTGCGGCATTATCGGATACGTTGGACGCAAAGAGTGCGGTTCCATCCTCATTGAAGGACTGCGGCGCCTTGAATACCGGGGCTACGACAGCGCCGGGATGGCGGTCTTGAACGGCGGCGCGCCGCAAGTCCGCAAACGGCAGGGCCAGATCGAAGCCGGCCTCGGCCGCCTGGCGGCGGAGCAGCCGGTCAATGGCACGCTCGGCATCGGCCATACGCGCTGGGCTACCCACGGCCCGCCCTCGGACGAGAATTCTCATCCGCACCTCGATCAATCCGGGCGCATCGCCATTGTCCATAACGGCATTATCGAAAACTGTGACAGCTTGAAGGATAGGCTGGTTAAATCCGGCCATTTTTTTCACTCGGCGACGGATACGGAAGTGCTCGCGCACCTGATTGGCGAACACTACGAAAAGCGGCGCGCCGGCGGAGCGGAAGGGCCGCACTTGTCGGCCGCGGTATGCGACGCCCTGCGCGAGGTCATCGGCACCTACGGCCTGGCTGTTTTATGCAGCGACGAACCCGATGTCATCGTCGGCGCGCGGCGCGGGTCTCCGCTCATCATCGGCATTGGGGATGGCGGCAATTTCCTGGCCAGCGACGCCAACGCCATCGTGGCCCACACATCGCAAGTCGTGTATCTCAACGATTACGACGTCGCCACCTTGACGGGTTCGAGCTTCGACGTGCAGAACCTTGGGGCCGATACCGCGCGCGTGCAAATCAGCAAATTGGAGTTCGCCTCCGAAGATGCCGAGCGTGGCGCCTTTCCCCATTTCATGCTCAAGGAAATTCACGAGCAGCCGCGCACAGTCAGGAACGCGTTGCGCGGGCGCGTGGATTTTGAGGGCGCCACCGCGAAGTTCGGCGGATTGAACATGACCGCGGCGGAATTGCGGGGCATTGAACGCATCGTCATTTGCGCGACCGGCACAAGCTGGCACGCGGCCTTGGTGGGCGAGTATTTGATCGAAGAACTTGCGCATCTGCCGGTCGAGGTGGAATACGCGCACGAATTCTACCTGCGCAACGCCCCGTTGCAGCGCGATACCGTCGTGCTGGTCATTTCGCAATCGGGGGAAACGGCCGACAGCTTGGGCGCCTTGCGCGAAGCCAAGCGCCGCGGGCACCGCGCCATGGCCATTGTCAATGTCGTGGGCAGCACCATCGCGCGCGAAGCCGATGGGGGCATTTACATGCATGCCGGCCCGGAAATCGGCGTGGCCTCGACTAAAGCTTTTATTTCGCAGTTGGTCATCATGACGTTGCTGGCGGTGCATCTGGGCAGAATGCGCATGCTTTCGGTGCATCGGGCTTTGGAGATTCTGCGAGGGCTGGAAGCGATTCCCGTGCAAATTCAAGCGATGCTGGACCAGGCGGAGACAATCCAAAAGCTCGCGCTCAAATACGTTCACGCCAAGGACTTTTTCTTTCTCAGCCGCGGCTACACGTTCCCAATTGCTTTGGAGGGCGCGCTCAAATTGAAGGAGATTTCCTACATCCACGCCGAAGGCTATTCCGCTGCGGAGATGAAGCACGGGCCGATCGCCTTGATCGATTCCAAAACACCGACTGTCGTCCTTGCTCCCAGGGACGCGATGTATGAAAAAACCATGGCCAATCTCGCCATGATCCGCGCGCGCCAGGGGCCGGTCATCGTCCTCGCCACCGAAGGCGACGAGCAGGCCCGCAAGGCCGCGGACGATGTGATTTACGTGCCGCGCGTAGCTGAGCCGCTCTATCCGATCCTGGCCTCCGTGCCCTTGCAACTGTTTGCCTATTACGTGGCCGTCGCGCTGGGACGCGACGTGGACAAGCCGCGCAACCTGGCCAAGAGCGTCACGGTCGAATGATTGGACCAGTGAAATACCTCGATCAACAAGCTCGCATTCGGCTGGTGTCGGCGGCCGTGCTTTTGCTGGCCTGTTTCGGCTGGCCTTTGCTTCAATTGGTCCAGTTTTCCGCCCACAGCGAGTTGTTTTCATACATCCTGCTGATTCCTGTCATCAGCATTTATTTGGTGTGGACCGGCCGAAAATCCCCGGAGCAGCCCATTCGCCCATCCTGGGCGCTGGCGGCGGTGGGGTGGATCGCCGGCGGCGCCATCGTGGCCGCGTGCTGGTGGGCGCGAAGGGAAGAGTGGAAACTGGAACCGCAGGATTACCTGGGCGCCATGACGCTGGCCTTTCTATTGTGTTTTTGGGGTTCGTGCTTTGCCGTCGCCGGAGCGAAATTCATGAAAGAATGTCTCTTTTCTGCCGCGTTCCTGCTTTTCATGATCCCGATCCCCACAGCAGTTTTGGCGGGCATCGACACCTTTTTGCAACACACTTCCGCCGTCACGTCCGTCGCGTTTTTCAAGCTGGTGGGCGAGCCGACTTTGCGCGAGGGGTTGGAAGTTCATTTGCCAGGTTTTAGTCTGACAGTCGCGCCGGAATGCAGCGGGATTCATTCGACGATGGTGCTGCTCATCACCAGCGTGCTGGCCAGCCATCTGTTTTTGCGGCGGTCCTGGACGCGCCTGGCACTTGTGCTGGCTGTGCTCCCGCTGGCAATTGTCAGGAATGGATTCCGCATTTTTGTCGTCGGCGAACTCTGCGTTCACATCAGCCCGGACATGATCGATTCGTATATTCACCGAAAAGGCGGGCCAATCTTTTTCGCGCTCTCGCTCATCCCGTTTTTTTGCTGGCTGCTTTTTCTGCGCAAACGGGAAGGGCGGGAATCCCTGGCCCCGGCGGGGGAATTGCCGCAACCGGCTAAATAACGTAGTCCAAAGGCCCCCCGGCCGGTTTTTCCAGCCGCCGCGCGTTCTCGCACAAATCCGCCACGGTGGCCTTTTCCATGATGTCCACCACCGCCTGGCGAACCTGTTTCATCACTTCGCGGATGGGACATCGGGATTCATCCGGGCACGTGCAGCGTTCGTAAAAACGGTCGCTCGCGCAACTGACCGGCGCCAGAGCGCCTTCAATGTGCCGCACGACCGAGGCCAGCGTGATATTTTGCGGGGGGCGCGCGAGGCGGTAACCTCCATCGGCGCCGCGCCGGCTGACCACCGCGCCAATGGACTTTAGATCATTGAGAATTTGTTCGAGAAATTTCTTGGGGATGTTTTGCTGTTCAGAAATCGTTTGGATGCGGACCACCTGATCCCCATAATTAAGTCCCAACACCAGCAAAGCCCGCAACGCGTATTCGCCGCGCACTGAAAGTTTCATAGGTTATAATACAATGTCTATCAGAACCGTCAAAATTGAATTCCTCATCGTCTAAAGAGGCAAATTAAAAATAATACATAATAATCATATAATCCCTATTGACATTATAGTGTTTCCTGCCATAATTCCGGCACGATGATTACATTATCGACAAACCAACGATGGCTGGCCGCAATTATTTTGGCAGGACAGGTTCTCACTACCGGCGTTTACGCCGACCCAACAACCGACCAAATCGAAGCGTTGAAACAACAAATCCAAGCGCTCACAGATAAGGTCGATAACTTGGAACAACAACACCAAGCCGCCGCCCGCACGGTGAATACAAACATCCCGTTTATCACGGCGGGCGCAACCGGGTTTTCACTGCAATCAGCCGACCGGGATTTTATCCTGAAGCTGAGCGGCTTTGCGCAGGTGGATGCTCGCGATTTCTTCAACGCCGCTCCTGGCAACAAGGACGCGTTCACCATCCGCCGTATGCGCGCGATCGCCAGCGGCTCGGTCTATCACGATTTTGAGTATTATCTGCAGACCGATTTCGCATCGGGCGTCACCAGCAGTTCCACCAACGACGCGTTTTTGCAGGATGCCTACGTGAACGTCCATCATTGGGATGGATTCCAGCTCCAGATCGGCAAGATGAAGGAACCCGTCAGCATGGAAGTGCTGCCGTTGGACCAATACCTGTGGTTTCTGGAACGCGGCTTCCCGACTGAGCTGGCTCCCAACCGGGACGTTGGCTTGAAGGTTCACGGAATCCTTGGGCATGGAGTGCTGGCCTATCAGGCGGGCGTCTTTAACGGCGTCCCTGATGGCGGCAGTGGCGACGCGGAAGTGGCGGACAACGACAAAGACGCTGTCGGCCGTGTGATCGTTACGCCCTTCAAAAACACCGAAATCGCTCCATTGCGGAACTTCTCGTTCGGCATCGGCAGCAGTTACGGCCTGCAATCCGGAACCAGCACGCCCACTTTTGCCACCGTGGCGCGGCAGACGTTCTTCAGTTACAGCAACACCGTCAGCGAAACCGGCCAACATCTGCGGCTTGACCCGCAGGCTTCCTATTATTGGGGGCCGTTTTGCGCTTACGGCGAATACGCCATCACTGACGAAAAGTTTAAAGATTCAACCGCCAAGTTGAATCGCTACGCCAACTTTGAAAACAAGGCGTGGGACGTCGTCGCCTCCTGCTATCTGACTGGCGAAAGCAACGTGTTTGGCGTGCTGCCTGCCGTCGAGCATCCGTTTCGTTTCGATCTCTCGACCTTGGGCGCGTTTCAACTCGCGGCGCGATTCGGCCAAATCTCCCTCGACCGCGGAGCTTTCCCGTATTACGCGGCCAGCACATCGGCTCATGGCGCCACTTCATGGAGCGTGGCTCTGAACTGGTATTTGAACCACAACGTCAAATGCATTCTCGAGTTCGATGACACGACCTTCGATGGCGGATCGAGAACCCCCGGAAATGTCACAGCCCATAACGAACTAGCCCTGCAAGGGCGGCTCCAATTCGGATTCTAACTCGCGCTGTGATTAAACATTTAGTCCGTTTCTCCTGTGTATTGTCTCTCCTGGGCGCGCTCGGCGCCCGGGCGGGGCAATCGGTCTCCTTGCTCAATGTTTCCTACGACTCGACCCGCGAGTTTTATCAGGAAGTCAACGCCGCTTTTGCCAAGGAGTGGAAAAGCAAAACCGGCGATGACGCCGTTATCAGCCAATCCCACGGCGGCTCCGGCAAACAGGCCCGGTCGGTCATCGACGGCTTGCAGGCTGACGTCGTAACGCTGGGTGTGGCCACGGATATCGACGCACTGCATACAAAGGCGGATTTAGTGCCTGAAAACTGGCAGCAACGCCTGCCCAGCAACAGTTGCCCATATTCGTCAACCGTCATTTTCATGGTGCGGCACGGCAACCGCGCCAAAGTCAAAGATTGGGAAGACTTGGCGCGCCCGGGCGTCAGCGTCATCGTGCCCAATCCCAAAACGTCGGCTGCCGCGCGGTGGATTTATCTCGCCGCCTACGGATGGGCCTTGCAGGAACATCACCGGGACGCCGGTGAGGCGCGCCAATTTGTCGAGAAGCTTTACCGCAATGTGCCTGTCATGGACGAAGGCGCGCGCGGGTCTGTCACGACTTTCGCGCAACGCGGCATTGGCGACGTGCTGGTTTGCTGGGAAAGCGACGCCCTGGTGGTCGTTAACGGCTTTGGCCGCGGTGGATTCGAAATCGTTTATCCGTCCCGGAGCATCCGGGCCGAACCGCCGGTTGCGTTGGTGGACAAAAACGCCGACCAGCACGGCACGCGCGCGGTCGCCGAGGCTTACTTGAAGTTCCTTTATACGCCGGATGTGCAGGAGATGGCCGTTCGCCACTACTTCCGTCCCAGCCTGGCTGAAACGGCACGCGCGCACGAAAAATTGTTCCCGCCCATGCCCATGTTCACGGTAAAAGAGCTTTTTGGAACGTGGGGACAGGCGCAGAAGACCCATTTTGATGAAGGAGGACTGTTTGACCAAATCGCAAAAAGCCGGCGCTAAGCGCTCCGCTTCCAGCAACCCGCTTCCCGGCTTCAGCATGACCATGGGGTTCACTGTCATTTATCTGACAGTGATCGTGCTGGTGCCTATCGGCGCGATGGTTTTCAAAACCATCGGCTTGTCGTGGAAGGAATTGTGGGATCTGGCCACCAATGAGCGGGCCATGGCCTCTTACAAGTTGAGCCTTGGCGCCTCCCTGGCCGCGGCCACCATCAACGCCTGCTTCGGCACGCTGCTGGCCTGGGTGCTGGCACGCTATCGTTTCCCCGGCCGGCGTTTGCTCGATGGCCTGATTGATTTCCCATTCGCGCTGCCGACGGCCGTGGCGGGCTTGACCCTGGCCAGCATGTTCTCCGATCACGGCTGGCTGGGCCAATTCCTGTCCCCGCTCGGCATCAAGGGCGCGTTTTCCCGTTTGGGGGTGGTCATCGCTTTGACCTTTGTGGGCCTGCCCTTTTCCGTCCGCACTCTCCAGCCGGAAATTGAGATGCTGGATGAGTCCGTGCAGGAAGCCGCCATGTGTTTGGGCGCGGGCAAAGTGCGGCGGTTTTTCTCCGTCACCGCGCCGCTCCTGCTGCCGACAATCCTGACCGGCTTCGGCCTCTCTTTCGTGCGCGCCCTCGGAGAATATGGCTCGGTTGTTTTCATCTCCGGCAACCTCCCGTTTCAAACGGAAATCTCTCCCACGCTCATCGTCATGCGGCTCGACCAGTACGATTATACCGGAGCCATCGCCGTCGCGCTGGTGCTGCTGATCTTCTCATTCACGCTGCTGCTGACCCTAAACACATTGCAAGGTTGGGCCGATAAGTTCCATGCGTCATGAATCCGCCTAGCGCCATCGCCAATCCTGCCCGGTCCGCGGGACGGGGTTCCAGCCCTTTGCCCATTCGCTGGGCTTTGATCACGATTGCCGTGGTCTTTTCGGCCATTTTTCTCGTGCTCCCGCTGGTCAATGTCTTCGTCCAGGCTTTTGCCGCCGGTTTCGGGCCTTACTGGAACGCGTTGAAAGACAAGGACACCTTGGCGGCCATTCGTTTGACTCTCGTGGTGGCCGCCATCACCGTGCCAGCCAACGCCATCTTCGGCCTGGCCGCGTCCTGGGCCATCGCCAAGTTCGATTTCCGCGGCAAAACTATTTTGTTGACTATCATGGACTTGCCGTTTTCCATTTCGCCGGTTGTGGCGGGGCTGCTGTTCGTGCTGCTGTTTGGCTCCCAGGGCCTGATGGGGCATTGGCTGGCCGCGCATCACATTAAGATTCTCTTTGCCCTGCCGGGCATCGTGCTGGCGACCATCTTTGTCACCTTCCCGTATGTCGCCCGGGAATTGATCCCGGTCATGCGCGCGCAAGGCCGGGAGCAGGAGGAGGCTGCCCTGACGCTTGGCGCCAGCGGTTGGACAACGTTTTGGCACGTAACCCTTCCCTCTGTCAGATGGGGTTTTTTTTACGGCGTCGTCCTGTGCAACGCCCGGGCCATGGGCGAATTTGGCGCCGTGGCCGTCGTTTCCGGCCATATTGCCGGCCTGACCGATACGCTGCCCTTGCGCGTGGAAAAGCTTTACAACGAGTTCGACCCCGTCGCGCCTTTCGCGGTGGCGACCTTGCTGGCTCTCCTTGCCATTGTGACGATGGTGGTCAAAACATTTCTCGAATGGAAAAGCCAGCGGCAGTCGTGATACTGTTGAATTGACTGCCCGATAACGGAGAATTCTTTTGAGTATTGAATTAAAGAGCGTCAGCAAAGCGTTTAGCGGCGTCGCAGCCGTGCAGGACATCAGCTTTGGCGTCAACGAAGGCGAATTGGTGGCCTTGCTCGGCCCCAGCGGCAGCGGCAAAACAACCGTCCTGCGCTTGATCGCGGGGCTGGAGTCCCCGGCCAGCGGCGGAATTTTTGTGCGCGGCGCGCAGGTGAACTCCCTGCCCGTGCAACAGCGCAACATCGGCTTCGTTTTTCAAAATTACGCCCTGTTCCGGCACATGACGGTGTTCAACAACATCGCCTTCGGCCTGCGTGTCAAGAATTGGCCGAACGATAAAATTCGCGCCCGCGTCGAGGAACTGACGGAATTGCTCAACCTGCAGGGTCTTATTCAGCGCCTGCCCCACCAGCTTTCCGGCGGCCAGCGCCAGCGGGTGGCCATTGCCCGCGCCCTCGCGCCCGGCCCCGACGTGCTGTTGATGGACGAGCCGTTCGCGGCCGTGGACGCGCAAATCCGCCAGGAACTGCGCCAATGGCTGGTCCACTTGCATCAGGACCTTAAATTAACGACCATTTTCGTCACCCACGACCAGGAAGAAGCCATGGAAGTGGCCGACCGCATCGTGATTTTTTCCAAGGGCCATCTGGAGCAAATCGGCACACCGCAGGAAGTTTACGAAAAGCCGCTCAATGAATTCGTGGCCCGTTTTGTCGGCGTGTTAAACGTGCTGGAAACGGAAGTTTCTGGCGGCGTGGCGCGCCATCAGGAATTGGAATTCCCGGCCCACGGGCTGGCCGATGGCCAGAAAATGCGCATCGGCTTCCGTCCCTACTCCGTGCAGGTTTCGTCCGATCTCTCCGCCCATCGTTACCGGGCCATTTTGCGCCGCACCTATTTTCTGGGCGTCATGCTCCGGCTCGAAATGGAATTGCCCAGCGGCTTGATGATCCGCTCGCGCGTCAGCAAGGAGGAATACGCCCGTCTCGGTTTGGCGGACGGAATGGACGTTTCTTTGTCCATAAAATCCTATCGCATCCTCTCCAAGGAAGGCGAGCCGCTGGCTGGCGAAGTGGCCACCGCTTACGACATCATGCCTCACGCGGCCGCCATGCCATGAAGAAAGGCATCATCCTCGCCGGCGGCGCAGGCTCGCGCCTGTATCCTCTGACCCTCGTCGCCAGCAAGCAGTTGCAGCCCGTCTACGACAAACCGATGGTCTATTATCCATTGACCACGCTCATCGAAAATGGCGTGCGCGAGTTGTGCCTGATTTCCACGCCAGCCGATTTGCCCCGCTTCCGTCAACTATTGGGAGACGGAGCCGCCTGGGGCATGTCCATCCAATACCGCGAGCAGGCCCGCCCGGCCGGCATCGCGCAGGCCTTTCTAATCGCCGAATCCTTCATCGGTTCCGACCCGGTCACGCTGATCCTCGGCGATAACGTTTTTTACGGCGCGGACGGCTTCAAGAGGGCCTTCGCGGATTTCCAGGACGGCGCCTCCATCTTCGGCTATCGCGTTAACGACCCCGAACGCTACGGCGTGGTGGAATTCGACGCGGAAGGGCGCGCCATTTCCATCGAGGAAAAACCCAAAAAGCCGCGCAGCAATCACGCCGTTCCGGGGTTGTACCTGTATGACAATCAGGTCGTGGAGATCACCAAAAATTTGCGCCCGTCGGCCCGAGGCGAATTGGAAATCACCGACGTGAACGTGGCTTACCTGCGGAGCGGGAGGTTGCGCGTGCATCCGTTAAGCCGTGGATTCGCCTGGCTCGACGCCGGCACCAGCAGCAGCCTGCATGAGGCTTCCGCCTACGTCCAAACGATTGAAAAACGGCAGGGCATAAAAATCGGCTGCCCGGAAGAGGCGGCCTTTCGGCGCGGATTCCTGAGCCGGGATGGCTTGGAGAAATTGGCCGCCGGAATGCCCAACTGCGAATATCGCGATTACCTTCACCGCGTCCTCCTGGAGGAAGAGCGCTGACATGATTGTTCTTTTGGGCGGCACGGGTTATATCGGGCGGCAATTCGCGGCGGAACTAACCGCGCGGGGCCTGCCTTTTGCCGCGCCCTCGCGCGCGGAAGTCGATTATACGCGCTTCGAACCGTTGCGCGAATTCCTGCGCGGCGCCAATTCGGAGTTCCTCATCAATGCCGCCGGTTACACGGGCAAACCCAACGTCGATGCCTGCGAATCAGATCGCGCCGGCACTTTGCAAGGCAACGCCTTGTTTCCCGCGACGGTCGCCCACGTATGCGCCGGCCTCGGTTTGCCTTGGGGCCATGTTTCCTCCGGCTGCATTTATTCCGGCGCGAAAGTCGAACTCAACGGCCAAACGCGCGTCGAGCGCGATTTGACCCAACCCGCGATGCAAGCGCTCCTGCGGAGCAATCCCTCCGCCTTCCGCGGTTTTTCCGAGGACGACGAGCCAAATTTCAGTTTTCGCCGGCCGCCGTGCAGTTTTTACAGCGGTTCCAAGGCCCTCGGCGAGGAGGCTGTTCAGGGAGTCGGCCAAAATTATATTTGGCGCCTGCGCATTCCGTTCGATCAATTCGATGATCCCCGCAATTATCTGAGCAAGCTGCGCAATTACGCCAAGGTTTATGACAACGTCAACTCGCTCTCGCACCGGGCGGACTTCGTTTCCGCCTGCCTTGAATTGTGGCAGCGCAAAGCGGCGTTCGGCATTTACAACGTGACCAATCCCGGCTTCGTGACCGCCCGCCACGTCGTCGAAATGATGCAAAAGTCTTTCAAAGAATCGCGCAGTTTTCAATTTTGGTCTGGCGACGAAGAATTCTACCGCGCCGCCGCCAAAACGCCCCGCTCCAATTGCATCATGGACGTTTCGAAGCTGCTGGCCGCGGGCGTGCCCATGCGCCCGGTCGAAGAGGCGCTGGCGGATGCTCTGCGGCAATGGAGGCCCCTGCCATGAACTTGCTCGTCACTGGCGGCGCTGGATTCATCGGCTCCAACCTGATCCATCATATCATTGACAATCCGGAAATCCGCCTCCTCGTTAATCTGGACTGCCTGACCTACGCCGGCCGCCTTGAAAATCTGCAAGGGCTGGAGAGCCATGCCAAATATGTCTTTGAAAAAACAGATTTGCGGGACAAAAACGCCGTCCTGGAAGTGGTCAAACGCCACGAGATTTCCCACGTTCTGCACCTGGCCGCGGAATCGCACGTGGACCGTTCCATCACCGGTCCGGGCGATTTCATCCACACCAACATTATCGGAACCTTCAACCTTCTGGAAGCGGTGCGAACGGTTTGGGACGGACGCTGGGCTGGCAAAAGATTTCACCACGTCTCCACCGACGAAGTTTACGGCAGCCTTGGCGCGACCGGCTTTTTTGCCGAAACCACGCCCTACGCGCCTAACTCTCCTTACTCAGCGAGCAAGGCTTCGAGCGATTTCCTGGTGCGCTCCTATCATCACACCTATGGGTTGCCGGCAGTCACGACTAATTGCTCCAATAACTACGGTCCCCGGCAATTCCCGGAAAAACTCATCCCCGTCATCATTGAAAGCGTCTGCCTCCGCAGAGCTATCCCCGTCTATGGCGATGGCATGAACGTGCGCGACTGGCTCTACGTGCTGGATCACGCCCAGGCCCTGTGGCAGGTATTGACTTGCGGAAAGGACGGGGAAAGCTATAATATAGGGGGACACAATGAATGGCCGAACATTCGGATCGTTGAGCTGATCTGCGATATGCTGGATGAGTTTGCTCCTGAACTCGGCGGGTCTTCCCGCCGGCTGATTTCTTTTGTCAAAGACAGGCCCGGTCACGACCGCCGTTATGCTATTGATGCCGGCAAAATGGAGCGGGAATTGGGCTGGACTCCGGCTCACACCTTCCAATCCGGTTTGCGGGAAACCATTCAATGGTATTTGAACCACCAGGACTGGGTTGCAAGCGTCAAACAAAAAGATTAACCGCTTGCGCTCCTTTGGCAGTTTCGCTAATGGGAAAACAACAAAGCTATGAATAAACACCTTTCTCGCTGGCCCCAACTGCTGGCGATGGCCCTTGGCCTCCTCGTCTGCGCGGGTTGCAGCAAGGAATCCAAGGTTCGCCGCCTCCTGGCAGCCGCCGGCCGCGATTACAAAGCCCAGAAGTATGACACGGCGGAAATCGAGTATCAAACCGTGCTCAGCCTTTCGCAGTTGAATCCCGTGGCCGTTCGGCAACTGGGGTTTATATTCTTCGAGGAGGGCAGGGCGCCGCAGGCGGCCGCGTTTTTGCGCAAGGCCAATGACCAGGACCCCCAAAACACGCTCGTCCAGCTCAAGCTGGCCGAGCTTTATTCCGTCAGCCGCTCCACCAACGAGGCGATCCGGCTGGCGACGTCCGTCCTGCAAGCCGAGCCGACCAATGAGGACGCCATGATTCTGCTGGCGCAATTGGTTCATACCAATGATCTTGGCTCCCTCCATCAGCGGCTCGATTCTGAACTGCGCGAGGGCAACCAGGATCCGGCCGCCTGCCACGCTGCCCTTGGCTTTATCGATCTGCGGCGGACGGATCTCAAAGGCGCGCAGGATGAGTTTGAAAAATCCGTCTCTTTGAATTCCAAGCTGGCCGTCTCCTACGAGGGGCAGGCCGCCCTGTGCTTCGCGCGCAAAGACATCAAGGGCGTCGAGCAGGCGCTGAAAACGGCCTCGGACCTTTCGCCAATCCGCTCCCCCGTGCGGCTCAAATACGTGGACTTCCGCGTGCAGGCGGGCGACACCGAAACCGCGACCAACCTCCTCCATGAGATCACTTCCCAAGCCCCGGATTACATCCCCGCCTGGATGTATTTGATCAAGCTTACCTTTGCCCGCACCAATTTCGACGATTGCAAGCAGATGCTGGACAGGGTTCTGGCGCGCGACAACAACAATTTCGACGCCATGCTGCAACTGGGCGTGCTCTACATCGCCGAGCAGAAAGTGGACAAGGCGCTCGACACATTTCAGCAGATGGATGGGCTTTTTAAGAACATCAAGGAGATCAAGTATTATTTGGGGCTGGTCCACTTGTTGAACAATGAAAAGACCAAAGCCGCCGGCAATTTGAACGATGCCCTCGCCTTGGACCGCGATTATACCCAGGCCGCCCTCCTGCTGGCGCAAGTCGATTTCCGCACTGGCCGCCTGAATGACGAAATCAGCCTCCTGTCCCAATTAACCAAGCGCCATCCCGAAAACGCTGGCGCGGAACTCGCCCTGGCTGAAGCCTATATCGCCAAAGAACAGCCGGACCAGGCCCTGGGCGTTTACCGGCAAATGGCCGCCATGTTTCCCAAGGCGCCGGAAATACCCCTTCGCATAGGCCTCGTTTTTCAGCACAGCGGCAATCTCCGGCAGGCGCGCGTGGCCTTTGAGAAAGCGCTGGAGATGGCTCCGGACAACCTCAGCGCCCTCCGCCAAATCACTTCTCTCGATATTGTCGAAAAACACTTCACGGAAGCCCAAGCCCGCGTGACGGAAGTCATGGGCAGGCATCCGAAAGCCCCTGAAATTGTCCTGTTGCAAGGAGACCTTTACCTCGCTGAAACCAAGACCAACGACGCCGAGACTTCCTATTCAAAGGCCATCGAGATGGATCCCGACGAGCCTCTTGGCTATTTGGACCTGGCCCGGCTTTACGTGCAAACCCATAAGGACCCGCAGGCCCTCCTGCGTTTGTCCATACTGGCCGCCAAAACGAACGATATCGCCATGATGATGATCGGTGAAATCCACCAGGCCGCCGGCCGCTATGAACAGGCCCGCGATGCTTATCAGAAATTGATCGACATCAAGCCCAAGGATTATCGCGCCATGAACAATCTGGCCTATATCGAATCGGAATTTTTGGGCCAGGTCGATCAGGGCCTTCAAATGGTCGAGAACGCCTTGAAAATCAGGCCCTACGATCCGAACCTGATCGATACCATGGGCTGGATACTTTACAAAAAGCACCAATACGCCAGCGCGCTCACGCTCATCCAGCAGTCTGTCGAGAAGAACCCTTTCCCGTCGGGCGAGCGGGAAATGCATCTGGGCATGACTTATTACATGATGGAGGAGGAAACTCCCGCGCACCTTTATCTCAAGAGGGCCATGGATTCCACCGAGGATTTTCCGGACAAACAATTGGTGCGCCGCCGCCTGGAAGTGCTGGACATCAACCCCGCCAATACGACCGCGGCCGTCCAGCAGGAGTTGCAAGCCCTGATGAATGACAACCCCGACGACCCCGTGCCTTTGAGCCGCCTGGCGGCCATCCAGGAGCAAAACGGGCAAGTCGATGCCGCCATCGCGTCCCTGGAAAAACTGCTTTCGCTCAACAATCAGGTCTGGCCAGCCATGATTCGGCTCTCCCGCCTCTATGCCAACCAGAAGCATGACATGCGCAAAGCTCTGGAATTGGCCAAACAAGCTCACTTCCTTGCTCCCGACGAGGCTTCCGCCTGCGCCTGGTCGGGTGAATTGGTCTATCGCAGCGGCGTCGATTACCAATGGGCCGCCAGCCTTTTGCGGGAGGCGGCCGGGCAAAATTTCACTGAGCCCGATTTCAACTATTATCTGGCCCTCTCCAGCTACTCCATCGGCCAGATGGACGATGCCGTCACGGCCATGCAAAAGGAAACCGAACAGAATGACCCCGCGCCTTATCCCGAACAAGCCAAACAGTTTTTAACGCTCGTGGCCGCCGCCATGGACCCGGCCCAGGCTCAATCAGCCGCTCCGCTGGCTGCCCAGATTCTGAGCAAAGACCCCAACGACGTGCCCGCCCTGATGGTGACGGCAGCCCAGTCCGAACACCAGGGCGCGACCAACGACGCCATGCGGACTTACGAAAAAGTGCTGTCCATCTACCCATCGTTTGCCCCGGCCATGCGCGAGATGGCCATCGTTTACAGCCATAGCGCGCGCAGCGGCGATTTAGCCAAGGCCAATGACCTGGCCCAGAAAGCCTTGACGGCCATGCCTGACGACCCCGCCTTGGGCCGGATTCTGGGCGTTTTGGCGTATCGCCGCGCCGATTTCAACACCTCCAAGTTTCTGCTCCAGGAATCCAGCCGCAAATTCAGCGGCGACGGCGAATTGTTCTATTACCTGGGCATGGACTGTTATCAGCTTAAAGACCCCAAGAATTGCAAAGAGGCTTTGCAGCACGCTTTGGATTTGCGCCTGCCCGATCCGCTGGCGGCCGACGCCCGGCGCATCATGGCCCAGCTGAAATAAAGCAGGCATGCTTTTGATTTGGATTAGCGAGTCTGAAATCTTTGAATTTCTGTTAAAATTCGACAAACATGTGCTATAATTCCGCCATGACCGCATAATGTCTGGGATGGGGCCGCCGGGTAAAAACAGGCAAAACAAAGAAAAACAAGGCAGATCAAGGGTGAACAACGCGTTTTTGGAAAAAAGCGCCCGCGCTCCCGCTTGTGCCGAGCCAAAAAATGCTTGAAACACGCGGATTGCGCCTTTGACTTTTAATGTCAATTGAAGCAAAACAATCAAATGGCGCCGCGTCCGGCGCTGGAAAGAACAAAATGCTGAACCGTCTCTGTCAAAAACTCAATCGCGCCGCGCTCGTCCTGGCGCTCCTGGCCGGATGGGCCGCCCTCTCCGGCTGCCAAACACAATCTCCCAAATCCAAAACCGCCCCGCCCGAGGCTGCCGCCTCCGATGACACCAACTCATTGATTCTCCACGAGGGCGACACTTTGCGGATCGCCTTTCCAGGGGCCGCCAGCCTGGACAGCGTGCAGAAGATCCGCACCGACGGAAAGATCACGCTGGAAATGGTCGGAGAACTCAAAGCGGCCGGCTTGACAGCGACCAATTTGGAGCAGGAAATCCTCAAGGCCTACGGCGACCAGCTGGCGGTGAAAGAGGTTTCGGTGGTCGTGCAAAGCTCGACCTTCATCGTCTTTGTGACCGGCGCGGTGGCCAAACCGGGCAAACTTATTTCGGACCGCGTGGAAACGCCGCTGCAGGCGGTCATCGAAGCCGGCGTCGTCTATGACAAGGCGAACTTGAAGAAGGTCGTTGTCATCCGCCACGAACCGGACGGGAAAACCGATCGCTTTCCGTTGAATCTGGACGACATCATCAAAAAGACTGGCAACGATTCGTTCGTCCTGCAATCCATGGACACCATTTACGTCCCGGAGAAGCTTAACTGGTTCTGAACTTTTTGGTGACAGGCGGGGCCGGGTTCATCGGCTCCCATGTATGCGAGAGGCTCCTGGCCGCGGGGCACGCCGTTTGGGTGCTGGATGATCTAAACGGCTTCTACGACCCCGCTGTCAAACGGCGCAATCTGGCGGAGCTTTGCGCCCAATCCGGCCCGCTCGCTTTTGTTGAGGGCGACGTGGCGGACCGCGCCGCTGTCGAACGTTTGTTTCGGGGGGCCCGGTTCGATCAGGTTATTCACTTGGCGGCCCGGGCCGGCGTGCGGCCCAGCTTGGAGGAACCGGCGCTGTATCAGCGGGTCAATGTCGAAGGCACGGCCAACATTTTGGAGGCCGCCCGCTCCGCCGGAGTCGCCAAGCTCATCCTCGCTTCCTCCTCTTCAGTTTACGGAGTCAACTCGAAAGTTCCCTTCGCGGAAAATGATCCCGCCGTCTCCCCCATCTCCCCTTACGCCGCCAGCAAACTGGCCTGCGAAGCGCTCGGCCATGTCTATCATCACGTCTATGGCTTGGATGTGGCGATGCTGCGGTTCTTCACCGTTTACGGCCCGCGCCAGCGTCCCGATCTGGCCATTCACAAGTTCGCCCGCCGCATCGCCGCCGGACAGCCGATTGAAGTATTCGGCGATGGCTCCAGTGCGCGCGATTACACTTACATCACCGACATTGTCGATGGCATCATGGCTTGCTCCGGCCAATCTTTCGGCTACGAAGTTTTCAATCTAGGCGGCTCTCACCCGGCGAAGCTATCGCATCTGGTGGCGCTGCTGGAATCGGCCTTGGGCCAGAAGGCTGTTATCGAAAGAAAGCCAGACCAGCCCGGGGATGTCCCGCAAACTTGGGCCGACGTTTCCAAATCGGCCAAGCGCCTTGGTTACTCTCCCAAAATCCGGCTCGAAGAAGGAATACCACTTTTCATCGATTGGTTCCGCCGCCAGAAAAGCTAGCCATAAAATTCAGGCTGTCGGAAAACTTTACAGTATTGGTGTTATCCGAACGGCGCCCCGTCTCAGAATTTGCCTCATTCTGGCGCCTTTTTTAAAGTCATAAGTGTCTAATCATAAATCATATAGGATGAAGCTAGGCCAGCCGGGCGGAGGCGCGCCGGAATATTCAGGATTCTGGCACGAGTAATGCGTTAAGAAAACAGCATCCCGAAAACGGAACTAGCGGCCCTTCGGCGCGCGGTCTGGGTCGGAACGATTGTTCCATGAATGTAAATCTATTGAAAAGTCCCGATGGCGCGGGGAAGTCCTGGCGCGGAGACATGGTTCTCTTGCTGGGGGCAAGCGGCTGCGTGGGGCGGACCTTCGCCAGCGAGTTGCGGCGGCGCGGTCGCTGCTACATTCCGCTGACCCGGCGCGCCTTCGACTACACGCGGTTTGATTTTCTTTTTGACTACGTCCGCACCATGCGCCCGGCATTCCTCGTCAACGCCGCCAATTATGAAAGCCCCATTTGGGGCATCCCGGGCGAAGCGGAGCGGGAAAAGATGATGGCGGCCAACGCCATTCTTCCGCAGATGATCGCCCGCGTCTGCCTGATGACCAAGACTCCGTGGGGCCAGGTTTCCTCCGGCGCGATCTATTCCGGCGCCAAAGTCTTGGAAAACGGCGAACCTGTCGTCCGCCAGCGCCTGGACGAGCCGAAGACCCTCGCCCTGTTTAACTCGCGCCCGGATACCTTTCACGGATTCACCGAGCTGGACGAACCCAATTTGTCCTTTAAAACAGAGTGCCGCGATTTCTACAGCGGCACCAAAGCGCTGGCTGAAGAAGCCATCAAAGACATTGGCGAGAATTACGTCTGGCGCCTTCGGCTGCCCTTCAACGAGCGCAACGAACCCTGCAACTGGCTCTGGCGCGCGCAGAGGCAGGGCAAAGTCCATGAGGGCATCCATTCGCTTTCGCACATGGAGGACAGCGTCAAAGCCTGCCTGGATCTTTGGGAATCCGGCGCGCCCTACGGCGCCTACAACGTGGCCAATCCCGGCGCGATCACCATGAGCAGCGTTGCCCGCATGATGGGCCGCGCTCTGGGCGCCGCTGTGCGAACGGAACCGGCCCAGGATGGCGCGGCCCCGCCCGGATGCATACTTGACTGCCGCAAGCTTTCGCGCGCCGGCGTCAAGCTGCGCCCCATCGAGGAGGCGCTGCAAGATTGTTTGGACCGTCTTCGCATTTCAGAAGACACGATCCGCCATTGGGAAAGCGCCTGCAAAGTTTCTTCCGCTGCTGTTCATTAAGAGCATTCTTTAAAAAAGAGGACCTCCGCGGCCATCGCCGCGGAGGTCCTTGTTGTTTAAGGACAAGCTCTTAGTTATTTTTTTGCCAGACCAGGCGGTAATAACGCTGCCGCAGGTTCGCGCCCTGCGCGTCCTGGAATTGCATCCATGCGTTGTTGGTGGCGGTGGTCTGGTAAACGGTGGTCCACCCGTTCAAGTCAGGCGAGGCCTGCACCTTGTAAGTGACGCCCGGCGCAACCGGGAATTTGAGCGTGGCCGCTTTTCCTTTGCCGCCTCCGTTCATGACGTTAACCAAGCCTGGCACGAGGTAGGTGATCACATTGGATGGCGCGCTGTCAGTGCCCGAGGAATTGTAGGAAGTCACTACGAAGGTGTTCGTCAGCCCCTCTTGCAGCCCGCTGACTTCATACGAGGTGTTGGTGCCCGCGTCGATCACGGTCTCATAGTTGGTGCCGTGAGTGCCATAGTAAACGTGGTAACCTACAATGTTGGTTGACACGCTGGGATTCCAGGCAATGGCGAGCGATTGGACGGCGTTGGCCGCGCGGCCGCAAAGCAATGCCGCGGTCAATAGAACCAGCCAGCCGGCTCTGAAATTCTTATTTGATTTTTCCATCATACGAACCCCCCTTCGCAAAGTCCATGCCAAGGAAATGGGCCGGAAGTTGTCGCAGAATTGTCATGGCCCATCGCGGGCTTGAGAATCCGAATCAAGCGTATTTCCGGGGCAATGGCCCGATGTGTTCGGAAAACTCCGCCAGCCGGGCTTCATTCTTCTGCAAGTTTGCGAAATCCTAAGCGTTCAGCGGTTTGAAGTGTCTCACAAAACTGTCTCATCAACACCGGTCAAACCCGGCCTTTGGCCCAATCTTGGACAGCCCTTTTGAAATGCCGCTCCAGCCTGTCCTGGTTTCGCCGCCACCGCCCAAAACATGGGCCAAAATGCCGCGGCGGCTTGACGGAACGGGCAGTATGCCCGCATTATTCAGAGGGGCAAAAATCCCATATTTATGAGCTTGGACGATTTCTATTCACGACTGACGATTAAAACAAAAGCCAAGATGGCTCTGATTGTCCTGGACGGCTTGGGCGACTTGGCGACCAAGGAACAAGGATTCTTGACGCCTCTGGAAGCCGCCACGACGCCCAATCTGGATGCCCTCGCCAAACTCGGCGCCCAAGGCCGCATGATCCCGGTCGCGCCCGGCGTGACGCCCGGCAGCGGGCCAGGCCACTTGGGATTATTTGGCTACGACCCCATTGAATATCAAGTCGGGCGCGGTGTGATCGAGGCTCTCGGCCTTGGCTTGGAGCTTCAGGCTGGCGACATCGCGGCGCGCGCCAATTTCTGCACTCTGGATGCCAACCGCATCGTCACCGACCGCCGCGCCGGCCGCATCGCCACCGAAGTGACCGAGGAACTATGCAAGTTGCTGGCGGGCAAAGTCAAAACGGCGGGCGGCGCCGAAGTGATTATTCAGCCGGGCAAGGGGCATCGGTTTGTCGTCCTCTTTCGCGGCGCGGGCATGGAAGGCCCTTTGCTGGATGCCGACCCCAATCGGGAGGGATTGAGAATTCCCGACGCCAATCCAACCGACCCAAAATCTGCCAAGCAAAAGAAAGCTGCCAAATGCGTCGCGGAATTCTATCAGCAGGCCCTCCCGGTCATCGCCAACAAGAAACCAGCCAACGGCTTTCTGCTTCGCGGCATCACTCATCAGCCGGCCATCGCCACCATGGAAGAGCGCTACGGTTTGCGCCCCGCCTGCCTCGCAGTTTATCCGATGTACAAGGGACTGGCCCAATTGGTGGGCATGAAAAAGATCGAAGGCCCGCAAACCATCGCCGAACAATTCAAACGTTACGCGGCCGAGTTCGACAACTTCGATTACTTCTTCATCCATTACAAATACACCGACATGCACGGCGAGGACGGCAATTTCGAGGCCAAGAAAAAAGCCATCGAGGAATTCGACGCCGCGCTGCCAATTTTCCTGGAGAAGCGCCCCGATGTCGTGGCGATTACAGGCGATCACTCCACGCCCTGCGCCCTCAAAGGCCATTCGTGGCATCCGCAGCCGGTGCTGCTGGTCTCAGATTGCAGTGGATGGGACAAACTGGAACGGTTCACCGAAACCGGCGCGAATCTCGGCTCGCTCGGCGTATTCGAGTCCAAATTCCTGATCCGCCTCATGCAAGCCAACGCCCGGATGTTTGACAAGTACGGCGCGTAGTTCGTCAATCCAAACCGCACGCCAGCCTGGCTCGGGCCAAAACCTTCCGCGCCAGTACGCGGGCCTTGGCCGCGCTTTCTTCCAGCGCCTGGTTGACATAATTTAAGTCCGCCGCCAATTCCGCCCTCTTCGCGCGCGCGGCCGCGAAATAATTCCAGCAACAGTCAAAGAGCGCCTTCTTCAAGTCGCCGTAGCCCAACCCACCGGCGCGCAATCGGTCTTCGTACTCCTTCGCGTCGTCCGGAGGCGCGACCAGCCGCAGCAATTGGATGGCGATGTTCGAGGCCGCGTCGGGTTTGGGTTCCTGCGGCGTGCGGCTGTCCATCACAATGCCCATGACTTTTTTGCGCAGGGCTTTTTCCTCGCCAAAGATCTCGATGGTATTGCCGTAGCTCTTGCTCATCTTCTGGCCGTCAGTGCCGGGCACCACCGCGGTCTCGTCGCGGATGCGCGGCTCCGGCACGACAAACGTCGGGCCGTAAGTCTCATTGAACTTGATCGCAATGTCGCGCGTAACTTCCACGTGCTGTTTCTGGTCGCGCCCGACGGGGACGATGTTCGAGTCGTAAATCAATATGTCCGCCGCCATCAGGACCGGATAGGCAAATATGCCGTGATTGGGCGAGAGGCCGCGGGCGATCTTGTCTTTGTAACTGGTGCAGCGCTCCAGCAAACCCATCGGCGTCAGCGTGGTCAGCATCCATGCTAGTTCGGTCACCTCCGGCACGTCGGACTGGCGGAAAAGGAGCGCCTTCTTCGGATCCAAGCCGCAGGCCAGGAAGTCCAGCGCGACATCCAGCGTGTAACGCCGCCGCGCGGCTGGGTCCAGCAGGGAGGTCATGGAATGGTAGTTGGCGATAAAGTAGAGCGCCTCGCCTTGCTCCTGCAATTCGACGGCGGCTTTCATCACGCCGAAATAATTCCCCAGGTGCAGCGCGCCCGAGGGCTGGATGCCGGATAATATTCGCATTCGCCAAGATTAAACGAACTCGCGGCTCCCGGCGCAAGCCGCTTCCTGCGCTTCGGAAACGCCCGCCGTTGATTTGCCACCGCGTATCGGCCACAATGCCCACCGGAAAGTGCGGAAAATAAAGCAACAGAAATTCCTCCCGTTCGCGTTTTTGGCCGCCGGCGGTCTCGCGGTGGCCGGCGTCATTGCGGCCTGGCGGATGAATCTCCATCGGCCGCCCGCGCCGCCAACTCAGGCCATGATTCTCGCCGAATACGCTGGATCGGCTGCCTGCGCCGGGTGCCATCGAGACGAATTTGAAGCGTGGGCCAAATCTCATCATGGCCTGGCCGAGCAATTGGTTCACGGCACGAAATACGAAGCCATCGCCACGAACGCCTCCAGCCCGCGCGAGGCGCGCCTGGCGGATCGCGTCATTGGCTGTGATCCATTGGCGCAGTTTTTGGCCAGCGCGCCGGGCGGCCGTTGGCAGGCGCTCTCGACCGCGTGGGACCCGCATCGCAAGGAGTGGTTCGACATCTTCGGCGCCGAACAGCGCCAGCCCGGCGAATGGGGGCATTGGACGGGGCGGGGGATGAATTGGAACAGCCAATGCGCGGCTTGCCACAATTCACGCCTGTTCAAGAATTACGACCAAGCCGCGGACACCTATCACACGACCATGGCGGAACGCACCGTCGGCTGCGAATCCTGCCACGGCCCGCTCCAGGCGCACGTCCAGTGGCAGCGTCAACACGGAAATTCCGGCCAGCATGACACAACCGTTCCGCGCATGACGCCTCGCCAACAGGTTGAAACGTGTGGCTCATGCCATTCGCGCCGTTCGGAGTTGACTGCGGATTTCAAACCCGGCGGCGAATTTCTGGACCATTTTGAATTGGCGATGGTGGATGGCTCCGGCGTTTATTATCCAGATGGCCAGGTGCATGGCGAGGATTACGAATACGCTTCCTTCCTCGGCAGCCGGATGCACGCGGGCGGCGTTCGCTGCGTGGATTGCCATGACCCGCACTCCGCCAAGCCGCGCCTGCCCGGCAATTTTCTGTGCCTGCGCTGCCACAACGGCGCTTATCCCAACGCCCCGGTGATTAATCCGGTCGCGCACAGCCATCACCGCGCACATGGATACAATTCCGCCGGCGTTTTGGTGGATGCGGATTTGATGCATTTTAAGCCGGAGGACATCAAAGAGACGGGCGGCGAATGCGTCAATTGCCACATGCCGCAGACCGTCTATATGCAACGCCACGCTCGGCACGATCACGGATTCACCATCCCCGATCCGCTGCTAAGCAAACAATTTGGCGTGCCCAACGCCTGCAACCGCTGCCATGCGGACAAGGACGCCAATTGGGCGTTGGCGCAAACGGACAAGTGGTATGGAAAGCTCATGGAACGGCCAACCCGCCTGCGAGCGATCGCGCTGGCCGAGGCCCGGGCCGGAAATGCTGCATCCGTCGAAACGCTCCTGAAAATCCTGCCCGCCGAAACCAATTCATACTGGAAGGCCGCGATCATCAATGTCCTGCAACCTTGGACATCCGAGCCGCCCGTCGATGCGATGCTGCGCCAGTGCCTGGGCGACACCAACGCACTGGTGCGGGAGCGCGCCGTGCGCGTGCTGGGCGGCGACGGCGACCTGCCCAGCGAATCAGCGGCGGCGGCCCTTCGGGCGCGATTGGAGGATCCAATGCGCGGCGTGCGCATGGCGGCGGCCTGGGCATTGCGCGCGACGCTCGACACCAACAGCCTGGCAGGACGGGAACTGGAGTCGCTCCTCGATTTCCACGCGGACCAGCCGCAGGGGCAGTTGCAAAGGGGGGAATTCCTGCTCGCTCGCGGGGAACGCCAGCCAGCCTTGGCGTATTACCGCAAAGCGGCGGAATGGGACCCTTCTTCAGCGGCCGTTCGCCGCGACTTGGCTGTGCTGTATGCTTCGCTGAATGACAACAGCGCCGCGCTTGAACAATTGCGGGAAGCCGTGCGCCTGGAGCCGGGCGAGGCCGAGTATCATTACAGCCTCGCGCTGGCCCTCAGCGATGCCGGCGATTTGGACCAGGCCATCGCGCAACTGCAAGAGACCACGCGGCTCAATCCCCGCCACGCCGCCGCCTGGCGCAACCTCGGCCTGGCCCTGGCCTCGAAGGAAGATTTGCCCGGGGCTCTCGACGCGCTGGCGCGGGCGGAAAGCATCGCTCCCAACGACCCGCGCATTCCCTTCGCGCGAGCGACCGTCCTGGCGCGGATGGAACGATTGCCGGAGGCGCGGGCAGCCTGCGCGCGCGCGCTCGAATTGCGCCCGGATTATTCCGAGGCCCAGGACTTGATGCGGACTTTGCGCCCGCCCTGAATTCAGTTGCGCTTGTCACACGGCAGGAATCTGATACACCCCATCGTATGCGCTACATCTCCCGAATGGTCCCAGTTTTCTTCCTGGCCGCGGCGGCCGCTTTGGGCGCGGAACCGCCGGACGCTGCTGTCAAAACGACGGACACAGCGCGAGTCTTTCCTGAAATCGCCACCCGGCAGCAATGGCAGGAGCGCAGCCGCGACATCCGCGAACAGATACTGGTCAGCGGTGGTCTCTGGCCAATGCCGAAAAAGACGCCCTTGCACGCAGTCGTCTCTGGCAAAGTTCTTCGTGACGGCTATAGCGTCGAAAAGGTCTATTTCCAAAGCTGGCCCGGCTTTTACGTGGCCGGGAATCTTTACCGGCCGCTGGGCAAGGGCGCCGGGCCGTTCCCTGCCATCCTCAATGCCCACGGCCATTGGGACCATGGCCGCCTCGAGGACACCGATGTTTGCAGCAATCCGGGACGTTGCATCAACTTCGCCAAGCAGGGGATGATCGCCTTCGCCTACGATATGGTGGGGTACAACGACACGCAGTTTCCCGACGTGCCGCGCGAGGAGCATTTCTACAAATCACACCGCGGCTTCGCTTCCGGAGATCCATCCACCCAGCTCTGGAGCGTGACGTTGATGGGGCTGCAAACGTGGGACAGCATCCGCGCCTTGGACTTTCTGGAATCTCTGCCCGACGCGGACAAGAAACGAATCGCCTGCACCGGCGCGTCCGGCGGCGGCACGCAAACGTTCATGCTCGGCGCGATCGACGGCCGCCTGGCCGCGCAGGCGCCGGTGGTCATGGTCAGCCACACGATGCAGGGCGGATGCTCCTGCGAGAATATGCCCGGCCTGCGCGTCAAGTATTCTAATATGGAAATCGCCGCTGCCGCCGCGCCGCGCCCGCAGATTTTGGTTTCAGACACCGGCGATTGGACCAAGACCACCATGACCATGGAAGGCCCCGCCCTCGGCCGCATTTACCGATTGTTCAACGCGCCCGCGAATCTCCGCTACGTGCGCTTCGATTGCGGCCACAACTACAACCAAAGCAGCCGCCAGGCGGTCTATCAATGGTTCGACCGCTGGCTCCTGGAACAAGACGACCAACCGGTGGCGGAGCAGCCCTTTCAAAAGGAGCCGGACACAAACCTGCTCGTTTTCCCGAATGGAAAATTGCCGCCGGACGCCATCAGCCAGGACGGCTTGATCAAGTATTTGATCCAAATGCACCGCGATGAATTGGATGCCATCAGCCCGTCAAGCCCCAGTTCCCTGGCCGCCTACAGGCGCGTCATCGAGCCAGCCTGGAAGCAAACGCTGGAAATTGAATGGCCCGCCTCCGGCAGCGCCCGGCGGCAATCGGAAAGCAGGAAGGGAGATTATATTTTGACAGAGGCGGACGTGGCGCGCGAAGGCGGGGATGAAAAAATCAAGCTGCTCTGCTTTTCAACCGCCAAATCCCGCGCCGCCGCCGCGCGCAAACGAGACGTGATCGTGCTGGCGGATCCGGACGGCAAGACGCCTTTTATTGACGATGCCGGGCAGCCCGCCGGTTTGGCCCGGCTGTTCATTGAGCGCGGCTGCGAAGTTGTGATGGCGGCGGACGCGGCGAGGCCCGCCAATTCAAACCAAACTTCCATTTTCTTCACCACCTACAATCGGACGCGGCTTCAGGAAGGCGTGCGCGATCTCATTTCGATTTGCCAGGGCGTGCGCGGCATGGCGGGCGGCGGACGGGTCGTCCTGTGCGGATGCGGCCGGGCTGGCCTTTGGTCATTGCTGGCCGCGCCGGCGGCGGATGCGGTTATCGCCGATTGCGGGCAAGTCAGCGGTTACGACGACGAAGCCTTGCTGGAGCCGGATTTGTTTTGCCCTGGCCTGCGCAACATTGACACGTTTTCGGGCGGGGCCATCCTGGCCGCGCCGCATCCGCTGGTGCTGCACAACGTGGCCCAAAGTTTTCCGGCTTCCAATCTGCGCGCCAGCTATCGGGCCTTGCGCGCGGAGCGAAACCTTCGGCTGGAAACGCACCGGTTAAAGGATGAGGAAATCGTCACCGCGGCGATCGGGCGATAAATTATCAGTGACTCGGCGCCAGCCGCAGCGAGCGCACGTTGACCGGGTTCCATCCGTCTTTCACCGGGCGCAATTCCAGCGTGGCCACGCCCGCGTTCGCGATTTCTACCGAGCCAAGTTTGACCGTTTTATACTTTTGGTAATTGCCGGTGCCCGGCGTGGCCGCGTGCAGCCGGCTGCCGCCCGCGCTCAGCTCAATCTGCGCCGAGACCTCCGCGGCCATATCGGCAGTCACATCGAATTTGCCCGGCGCGGAAATCTTGAATTGCCATTCGCACCAATCATCGGGGTTGGTCCAGTAACCGATGTTGTCATGCCCGTTTTCGTTCTCCGTTTGAATATCGCTGCCGTGCAATCGAGCCTCGGCGCTGGGCAAAGAGACCGAACCATCGAAGTCCTGGCTGAGCATCGGCTGTTTGACATTCGGCGCGCCCTCGATTTTCAGGACAATGGTGGAAGAAATGGAATCAGGCGCCTGCGCTGGGACGGAAATGGTCCATCCATCGGGGCCGCTTTCGCCCTGGAGCGATTGATGGCCTGATGACGTCAACAAGTAAATCTTGGTGACTTTATTTTGCAGGCCGGGCACGAGCAATTTTCCATCCTGCGGCCACTTGAAAACGTGCAGATAAAGCGTGCCGCCGCCAGCAGTGGTTTGCTTGGTGCAGCGGCCCCAGGAAAGGCTCTTGAACGGGCTGGCCGTCGTGTCATAAATGCCGCTGCCATTCACCTTCATCCATTGGCCGACGGCCGCGAGGCGCTCGACCGACGGTTCGGGAATCAGCCCCTCTGAAGTCGGCCCGACGTTGAGAAGATAATTGCCGCCCTTGCTGGCAATATCGACGAGGTTGCGGATGATCGTCTCGGCGCTCTTCCAATGGTTGTCATAGCTTTTGTAACCCCACGTGTCGTTCATCGTCATGCACGTTTCCCAATCGCGCCCAGGATAGCCGGTCGCGGGGATGCGCTGTTCCGGCGTCTCGGTGTCGCCCTTGAACCCGCCGCCGAGCCGGTTGTTGTAAATAATGCCCGGCTGCAGGCGCAATTCCGCCAGAAGCGCGGAGGCGCGCTCCCTGTTCATATCGACAGGCGTGTCAAACCAAAGGACGGAAATCTTCCCGTAATGACTGAGGATTTCCTTCAACTGCGGCGCGGCCACGTTGCGGATGTAATCATCCATGCTGCCATCCTGGGCCTTGTCCCAATGTCCGCCAGCCGCGGCTCCGCCCGGATTATTCCAATCCTGCGCCTGCGAATAATAGAAGCCGAGCCGGATGCCCTGCTTCTTGCACGCGGCGGCGAGTTCCTTCAAGGGATCGCGCCCGAATGGCGTGGCTTTGACGATGTTCCAATCGCTGGCCTTGGAATCAAACATGGCGAAGCCGTCATGGTGCTTGGCCGTGATGACAATGTATTTCATGCCAGCCGCCTTGGCGATGGAGACCCACTGGTCCGCGTTGAATTTAACCGGATCGAACTCCTTCGCGTATTCGCGGTAGCGCGCGACGGGAATTTTGCCGTGGTTCATGATCCATTCGCCAATGCCGGAAATCCGCTTGCCGTCATAAGTTCCCGCCGGCACCGAATAAAGCCCCCAATGAATAAACATGCCAAACCGCGCCTCCCGCCACCATTTCATGCGTGCGTCCCGCTGGGCCGGAGTTTCACCGGCGTAAGGATCAGGGCTGGCCGCCGACGCAACCGTCGAAGACGGAGCGCAATGCGAGCAGCAGGAAGTTAGAAAAACGATCCCGGCCGAAGCAAAAAGCCGCAGAAATTTTGATCCACTCATTTTCCCAAGTAAACAACCCGGCCCCCTGCCGCGTAAAGGATTAAGAGGCGCGGAGATCGGACGGCCCATCCCGCTTTTGACTTTTGCCGGGTTTCGGCCATATTTTCAAAAGCTCAATTCTGATTAATCAAAACTATGAGCGCGGAAACAATCGAGTCCCTGCGCGCTGAGCGCGACCGCCTGGCTGCCGAACTGGCCGAGCGCTCCGCCCAATTGGAGGCGGTCTCCCACGAATTCGAGCTGTTCACCCAGGCCCTTTCCCACGATTTGCGGGCGCCGTTGCGCGCCGTGGAAGGGTTCGCGCAGATTCTGGTTGAGGATTACGGGGACAAGTTTGAAGGCGATGGCCGGCGCTGCATCGACACGCTCACGGCCGGGGCGCGCAATGCTTCCGCGCTGATCGAGGATTTGCACTCCTTCTCGCGTTTGAGCCGGAGGCCGTACCGCCCGGCGGTAATCGACATGCGGCACTTGGCGGGCCAGAAGGCGGAGCAACTAACCGCAGCGGGAGCCTCCGCGAAATTTAGCATCGACCCGCTTCCCTGCGCCTGGGGCGACCCGGATTTGCTGGGCGCGGTCATGGAGGAACTGCTGGGCAACGCGGTCAAATTTTCCCGGCGGCACAAGCAGCCGGCGATTGAGGTGCGCGGGGCCAGCGAGCAAGCCCGCACCGTTTATTCAGTGCGGGACAACGGCGTCGGCTTCGAGCCTAAATACGCGGACCGCCTTTTCGGCGTTTTCCAGCGGCTGCACGATCACAAGGATTTCGAGGGCCGCGGCATCGGTCTGGCGACCGTGCAGCGGCTGGTTCACCGTCACGGCGGCGAGGTTTGGGCCGAAGGCAAAACCAACGGCGGAGCCGTCTTCTCCTTTTCACTGCCGCTGCGGCCACTTTGAACTTCCAACCTCGCGCGGCGGCCCGTAAAGTGCGCGCGTGACAAGCGAAGAAACACTGCAAGTTTTCCGCCAGACAGGCGCGCTGCTGGAAGGCCATTTTATTCTCCGCAGCGGTTTGCACAGCCGCCAGTATTTTCAATGCGCCCTGGCCTTGCAGCAGATGCCGATCGTCGAGCAACTGGGCGCCGCGCTGGCGGACAAAGTGCGCGGGCTGGGCGCGGCAACGGTCATCGCGCCGGCCATTGGCGGCTTGGTCATCGGCCAGGAAATCGCGCGGCAATTGGGGTTGCGTTTCATTTTCGCGGAAAAGGAAGAGGGGAAACTGGCGCTGCGGCGCGGATTCAAAATCGCCCCGGACGAGAAAATTCTGGTGGTCGAGGACGTCGTGACCAAAGGCGGGCGCGTGCGGGAAACTATTGAAATCGTCCGGGCGCATCGCGGCCGGGTGCTGGCGGTGGCAATGATCGTGGACCGCTCCAATGGCAGCGTTGATTTCGGCGTCCCCGCGTTCAGCCTGCTGCCGCTCAAGGTGGAGGCCTTTCCGGAGGATAAACTGCCGCCCGACCTTGCGCGAATTCCCGCCGAGCATCCCGGAAGCAAGTAATTATGGCCTACGAGTCGTTCGCCCGGTTCGCGCAGGCTTTGGAGAAAGCGGGCGAGCTTAAACGCATCCGCCAGCCGATCGCGACCGAACTCGAAATCACAGAACTTGCTGACCGCGAAATGAAGTCCCCCGGCGGCGGGAAGGCTTTGCTGATTGAGCAGCCCACCGTCAACGGCCAGGTCTCGCCGTTTCCGCTGGCCATCAATGCGTTCGGTTCCAATCGGCGCATGGCCATGAGCTTGGGCGCGGAATCGGTCGATGCTGTCGCGGCGGAACTGGCCGCGCTGGTCAACGCCAGGCCCCCGTCCAGTCTGTCGGAGGCCATCAAACTGCTCGGAACGGCCTTTGATTTGCGGCACGCCAAGCCAAAGATTGTTTCTCAGGGCGCGTGCCAGCAGGTTGTTGTTCGCCAGGAGCAATTGTCCTCCGCCGCGCCAGGACCGTGCCCGACGCTGCTTTCCATGCCCATCTTGAAATGCTGGCCGCTGGACGCCGGGCGTTTCATCACGTTGCCGTGCGTCGTGACAAAAGACCCCGAAACCGGGCAGCGCAATGTCGGGATGTACCGCATCCAGATTTTCGATCAAACGACGACTGGGATGCACTGGCAATTGCACAAAGTGGCCGCGCGCCACGGGCGCCGCTATTACGAAACCGGCCAGCGCATGCCCGTGAGTATCTTCCTGGGCGGCGACCCGGCGCTGGCTTTTTGCGCGACCGCGCCGCTGCCCGATGGCTTGGATGAATTTCTGCTGGCCGGTTATCTGCGGAAGAAATCGGTCGAATTGGTGCGTTGCGTGAGCAACGACCTGGAAGTGCCCGCCGATGCCGATTTTGTCATCGAGGGCTACGTCGATCCGACTGAGCCGTTGCGGATGGAAGGGCCGTTCGGCGACCACACCGGATACTATTCGCTGCCCGACCTCTATCCCGCGTTTCATGTCACAGCCATCACACATCGGCGGGACGCTCTTTATCCGGCCACGATTGTCGGCATGCCGCCGATGGAGGATTTCTACATGGGCACGGCCAGCGTGCGTTTGTTCCTGCCCGTTCTGAAAATGAATTTCCCGGAATTGGTGGACCTGGCGCTGCCTGCGGAGGGAGTTTTCCATAACCTCGTCTTCGCCAGCATCAAAAAGACCTACCCGATGCAAGCCTACAAAATCATGCACGGTTTGTGGGGCATGGGCCAGATGATGTTCACCAAATACATCGTCGTGGTTGATGAGGACGTCGATGTTCACAACACCAGCGAGGTTTTGTTCCGCCTTTGCGCCACGACCGACCCGCAAAGGGACGCGCTTTTCACCCGCGGCCCCGCCGATGTTCTCGATCACGCGACCAGCGAATTGGCCATCGGCAGCAAGCTCGGCCTCGACGCCACTCGCAAACTGCCAGGCGAAGGCTTCAAGCGCGACTGGCCTCCCCTTATCAAAATGGACGAAGCCATCAAGCGAAAGATCGATCAATGGCGCGCGGGATGACGTGCCAATTTTCAATTGCCCTGAACGAGGGCAGGGGAGTATGGTGTCGGCTCATTTTACTGCGATGAAGAAATTCCACATCTTGTTATTCATTGCGTGGTGCGCGGCGCCCGGACTTCGCGCAGGGCAGCCCGGGCCGGGCAGCGGCGATGCGGCCTTCAACCAACTCGCGGCGGATTACTTGACAGGCTATCTGGCCTGGCGCCCGCTTGCGGCCATGCAATTGGGCTTCCACGAATACGACGGCAAACTAACCGATTTCAGCCGGGCCTCCGTGGACGGCGAACTGGCGCGGCTCACGGATTTCGATCGCCGACTGGCCGGCGTCAAAATCGCCGCGCTGAGTCCGCAGGCCTATTTTGATTTCCGCGATCTGCGCGCGGGCATCCGGCGGGAAATGTTCACCTTCCAGGAAATGCCCTCCTATACGCGCAACCCGATGACCTACACCGGCGCGCTGGACGTCAGCCCTTATATCAAGCGGGACTTCGCGCCGCTCGAAGAACGGGTGCGCGGCATCATCGCGATTCTGAATCAAGCCCCGGATGTCATGGCAGCCGGCCGGGCCAATTTGGAAGCGGCGCTGCCCCGTCCGTGGTTGGAAACAGCCATCGAAGAAGGAAGCGGCTCGGCGGACTTCCTGGAAAAGGACCTGGTGGAGGCGGTCAAGAATGTCAAAGATCAGGCGCTGCTGGCGCAATTCAAAAAAGCTGACGAGAAGGCGTCAGCGGAGATGCGCGGCTTCGTGAATTACCTGAAAGAGGAAAAGCTGCCCAAGGCCACCGATAAATTCGCGCTGGGCAAACGCAATTTCGCCAAAATGTTGCGCGAGGGCGAATTGATCAAGCAATCGCCGGACGAGATTTTGCGGATTGGCCTGGCCGAATTGCGCCGCGAGCAGGCGCTCTTCGCGGAAACGGCCGCCCAGATCGACCCAACCCACAAGCCAATCGAGGTCTTCGAGCAAATCCAGCACGACCACCCCACGGCGGATGGCTTGATCCCCGACACACGAAAAGACCTGGAGGCCATCCGGCAATTCGTCACGGACCATCACATCGTTTCGATTCCCTCCGAAGTGCGCCCGCGCGTTGAAGAGACGCTGCCGTTTGAGCGCGCGAGCAGTTTCGCCTCGATGGATAGTCCTGGCCCGTTCGAGACCAAGGCGACGGAGGCCTATTACTATGTCACGCCGGTGGAGGCGAGTTGGACGGGCAAGGAAAAGGAGGATTGGTTATCCGCCTTCAACTACTACACGGGCGACGTGGTTTCCATTCACGAGGTGTACCCCGGCCATTACGTTCAATTTCTCTGCATGAACGCCTCGCCTGCCACGCGGCTGGAAAAGATTTTGGGCAGCTACGCCTACATCGAAGGCTGGGCCCATTATAGCGAGCAAATGATGTTAGACGAGGGCTACGGCGCCGCCGCCCCGGCGAGGGGAGACCAATCCGCCGCGCTGAAGGCGGCCAAGTACCGCCTGGCCCAACTGGACGAATCGCTGCTCCGCCTTTGCCGGCTGTGCGTGGCCATTAAAATGCACTGTCACGGAATGTCGGTGGCGGACGGGACGAAGTTTTTCCATGAAAATTGCTATTATGGCGAGAAACCGGCCCACTCCGAAGCCATGCGCGGGACGTTCGATCCGGGTTATGCCAATTACACGCTGGGCAAGCTGATGATTCTCAAATTGCGCAGGGATTACCAGGCGCAGGAAGGCGCGGCGTATTCTCTGGAGGGATTTCACAATGAATTCCTGCGGCACGGCATGCCGCCGGTGCCGTTGTTGCGCGAGGTCCTGCTATCGGACAAGCGCCTGTGGGACAAGGCCCTTTAAGCGAGAGCCAACCTATAAAAAACACATTGAAAAATCGGGGTTTTTGCGGGTCACGCCATCCGGAGAACGCCGAATTTGAGCGCAGTTTGGGCTTGACCTTTTTGGCGCCGGTTGGCGTAATACGCTGCGAAATACACGGCGCGATCATACTTGCCCGTCAAAAAATGCACGAAAAGCGCGCCAGAATGGTTTTGTCCAAGATTGAATGAAAAGGAGCCTAGAAGTTATGTTGAGACTGCACGATGGGATTTTCAAACAGGCCGGCCGGTTTTTTATGCCGCTTTGCCTGGCTGCGGCCTTTTACGCGAGCACCGCGATGAAGGCCCAAGCCCAAGTCCCTCCCCCAAACGATAATTTGACCAACGCCCAGGGCATCATCAATGCCAACGGCGCCGCCTTGGGCACCAATTTGTTCGCCACCGCCGAACAAAAAGAACCGGCTCCGTTCACCGCCAATCCCGCCCAGGCCTCCATTTGGTTTCAGTGGACCGCTCCCTACTCGACCACGGAGGATTTCACCACCAGCGGCAGCACCGAGACCAACGGCAATTCACTCAATACAGTGATGGCCGTTTACGTGCTTAAAAACCCGCTTAAGCCCTTGGCTCTCAATAATCTGGCGTTGATCGCGAATAATGCCGCCTATTCTCCTGCCACCGGCGAGGTGACCAGCCGCGTCCATGTGCCCGTGGCTCTGGGCGCCACCTACTTCATCCAGGTGGACGGCGCCCTCAATACCAATACTGGCCTCAACGACACGGGCATCATCAATTTGAGCTGGACTCCCAGCGTCCAGGTCGGCGACATCGGCTTTTCATCCGCGGTATTCACGGCAGGCGCCAACGATGGCCTCTTCCTCGCGCCAAATCCAGGAGGCGAGCTTTCTCCCACGAGCCGCCCCCCCGAAGGCGGAACGGGAGCCCGCGTTACGGTCGTTCGCAGCAGCGGCAATGGCGCGTGCGAAGTGGAACTGCTCATGACCAACGGATTCTACACAAACGTGTACGAAACCAATTTTTCCGGCACGAACATCACGACAGTGTATTTCGACGGCAGCAACAACGTCATCGGCATCACCAACACGATTTTCGCCTACGTAGCTTCTCAGAATTTCGTAATGAACGCCAATGGCGGCCCGCCCTACGCCTTTCTGCCAGCCGATTCTGTTTATACGATATCCCAAACCAACACCGGCACGAGCACCAATTCCCCCCTTACCGCCGGCAATATCGTGACCAATTACCCGACCATGGCCGGCCTTGGACTGCAAAACTTCTTTACCAATTTTACAACAGGCGCGAACTCAACGAACAACTTGATCACCACTTCGCCGACAACCAATGTGTCTGTGTCGAATGTTTTCAGCCAAACCTTTCTGTCCCTTGTCGTCACACCGTCGGCCATTGCCGGGGTGGATTACCCGACCGCCCCCATTCCCGTCACGTTTAGCAATTTTCAAATGAGCCAGGACATCTATATTCCACTCAGCCAGGATGTGGGGCCTGATTTCCCGGACGTGATGGGCAACTTCGTCTATGACGGAATCAATCCCATGATCCTTCTTACTTTGACCAACGCGGTTACTGACCCGGGCGACGACGCCGACCTTGCTCCCCCCGTCATAGGCAACGGAGGCGCGGAATTGGACGTGCTTAGCTTCATGATCGATCCAAACAATTCCGGCAACAAGATGCACACCAATAACAGCACGGATGGCACAGTTGCGGCCGTGGGCCAGTCTCCCAACAATCTGGTGGCAGACGGCATGGTTTCGGTCAACTGGGAAATGTCCAAGTTCCGCGTCGATAAAAACGTCGGGACCGCCACCGTTTATGTCTACCTTACTGGCAATCCGGCGGCCGGCTCCAGTTACACGGTAAATTACACGGTTGATTTTAGCCAGCCTTTGGGCGCTTTGAATTGGAATGGCTGGCCGACCACTCCCGGCGCCGATTACGCGACCCCTTCCAATGGGCTGACGGACTTCGATTTTAGCGCGCCCACTTCGGGATGGACCGGCAACGGCGGAACGGTGACCATTGGGCCGTTCCCGACCCCAAATCCATACGCGGCCATTGCCATTCCAATCAATAACAACCCGACGACCGAATTCGAGTCCGATATATATTTGCAAATAACCGGCGTTTCTGGAGGCCCTCCTTCGGCCTACGTGGGAACCGTTTCCACCGCCAATCTGACCATTAACTATGACCCCATTCCATACGGCAGCCCGGCCTTTAACGAACATCCGCCCGGCGGTTCGGTTGACGTCGATTACAATCCTGACAACCTGACGGGAACGTTCAGCGGCTATCCGGTGTCCAATCCCTTCCCCGGCGCGAATCAGGCCGTGCAGGCGGTGGCGATGCAAGGCAGCAATGCCATTATCGGCGGCGCGTTTACGGCGTTTGACTCAGTCCCCGTTTACGGCGTTACTCGGCTGTTGCGGACCGGCTTGCCGGATTTCACCTTCAATCCAGTGAAGGACGGCGGCGTCAATTACCTTGGTGTGGTCAACGCCATCGCCATCGACCCGTTTGGCCGCATCGTCATTGGCGGATTGTTTAATTCTTACAATGGAGTCGGCGCGGGCAATATCGCCAGGCTCCTTCGCAATGGCACGTTGGACACCAATTTTGTGACCGGCCTCGGTTTCAGCGGCGCCGTATATGCGCTGGCCATTGATGCCGGCGGCAACATCGTCGCGGGCGGCGATTTCACTTCGTTCAACTCGACCAACTGCAATCATATCGCCCGCTTGCTCTCGAACGGCGCCTTGGATTCGGGATTCGCGCCCAACACCGGCAACGGCCAGGCCAATTTCGGCACGGATCAAGATGTGCTGGCGCTGGGCATGGATGGCGCCGGGAATATCATCCTGGGAGGCGAGTTCAACTTCGTCAATGGCGCCAATTTAAACTATCTGGCCCGTTTGCTTCCCAACGGCAAGCTGGACCCGCAGTTTAGCCCCGAAATTGGGCCTGACAATACCGTGAATGCCCTCGCGATGGAGACGAACAATGAAATTCTTATCGGCGGTTCGTTCCAGAATTACAATCTGGTCAGCCGCAATTCCATCGCCTTGGTCGGCATCAATGGCGCCTTGGATACTGGCTTCACGCCTGGCTCGGGTGCGGACAACACCGTTTACGCGATCACGGTGCAACCGGATGGAAACATTCTCATTGGCGGCCAATTCAGGAACTATAATGGCTCGCGGCGCCTGGGCATCGCCCGGCTGCTGCCGTCAGGCTGGCTGGACACGAGCTTTTTGGACACCGCCTACAATCAATTCGCCGGGCTGCCAACGCCTTTCTTCAATTCCCCATCCCCAACCGCCTTTGCGTTTGGCTTTGATCCGGGCAACAGCAACATCGTCGTCGGCGGCGCGTTCAGCCAGGTGGGCGGCGGCGCCACGCGCATTGATGTTCATCCCCGCCTCAATGTCGCCAGCCTCATTGGCTCCGGCACCACTAATACGGACCGTGGCGGCATTGGCAACGACCCGGGCAATATCACGTTGCTGACCGATCAGTACACTGTGGACGATATTGCTGGCAGCCTGTTCGTGACCCTCAATCGGATCAACGGCAGCCTTGGGCCGGCCACGGTCACTTTGGGCACCAACACGCTCCCGCCAGGGCCGGGCGCCGCCAGTTCCGCCGATTTCGGCCTGGGCATCCCGGCTTCCACCTATGATGAAATTTATGCCAATAATGCTCCCCCGCAGATTCAGTCCCAAGTCGGAGGCAGCGACTATGGCTGGAAACAGAGCGATGCCATCTGGGGTCTCAACTACAACTACCAGCCTGTTCAGTTTTCAGATGGCAATGAGCTTCCTCTCGATTTGACCATTCAGAATGACCCGAAGGCGCTGCAAAATCTTTACGCCAGCATTTCCCTGTTGAATCTCAATTCTCCGTTGAATCTCGGCGGCGTGCCGATTCCCACTTACCCAGGGTTGGGATTGCCGGGCGCCACGCTGGAAATCGTCAATGATAATTTCCCTCCGGGCCTGTTCGGGTTTAGCGTCTCCAACTTCACGACGGTCAATACCTCCAACAAAGCCGTCGTCAGCGTGCTCCGCACCAACGGCAGCGCGGATTTTGTCGAAATCCAATACTTCACCAAAAACGGCACCGCCATTTCCAATGTCAGCGGCACCCTCAATGATTATGCCAACTCCTCCGGCACCCTGACCTTCGGCCCCGGCGTGACCAGCAACGGGTTCACCGTTACGATTGAAAATCATTCCTCGGCGCAACCGACCAAATTCTTCAACGTGTTTCTGGCCAACGCTTCGTTGAACACCGGCAACGGGCTGACCCCGTTCACCAATGCCTTCGACACCAACGTGCCTCCTCTCGTTTGGTCCAACGCGACGGTCACGATTATCGACGGCAACTTCACTCCGGGCCATTTGTGCTTCGTGCCCGGCAGTTTCACCGTCTTGAAACCCGGCGTGGCGTCGGTCGGTGTCGAACGAATTGGCGGGGCTTTGGGGCAATTGACGGTGCAGTGCGGCACCCGCGATGGAACAGCCGTCAACGGCGCCAATTATATTGGGACCACCAACACGCTGGCCTGGGGCAACCAGGATGTGTCCGTCAAGACGATCCTGATTCCAACGTTGCAGGATAACAAAGTCGATGGGCCGCTGACCGTGAACATCAGCCTGTTTAACGCGACCAACGTGGGCAGCATCAACAACGATAGCTTCATTCTCAATTCCGCCGTTGGCCCCATCACGGACACGCTGACCATCCTCGACAGCGATTCCTATGGCACTCTCAATTTCGCCGCGCCGGCCAGTTTCGGCCTCCCGAACTTTAACATCGCGCAAAATGCCGGGCAGGCCTTGATTACCATCGTCCGCGCCAATGGCGCGACAGGCACCGATACCGTCGGTTACGCCACCGTGCCCGACGCCAGCCCTTCGCCGGGTTTCCAGGGCGCCGTCGTGGGCAGGGACTACGGATTAACCACCGGAACGCTGACGTTCGCGCCGGGAGTGGTCAGCCAGACTTTTGCCGTGCCGGTCTATTACAATCCGAGCGAAACAGTCGTGACCAACCGCGTCCTTACTTTGGAATTGACCAATGGCAGCGCCAATATCAGCGCCCAATTCCCCAAATACGCCACACTGACCATTCTTGATCCCAAATTGATCCTGAACCAGGCTGGCGGAGTCGATACGACAACCCTGAACGGGACCGGGTTTAACGGATTCGTCGATTCGTTGACGCTGCAACCGGATGGCAATCTTCTGGCAGGCGGCGACTTCACGTTCTTCAATCAGTACCCATTCGGATTCGTGGGCCGGCTGACTTCCTCGGCCCAGTATGACATCAAGTTCCTTTTCAACCAGGCTGGCGCTAACGGGGCCGTTCAGCAAGTCTTAAGCTCGACCACCAACACCGTCCAAACCAACGACGGGCCGATTGTCATCGCGGGCAGTTTTTCAACGGTCGATGGGGTCAATCGCAACGGCATTGCCCGCATGAACCTGGATGGCTCTGTTGACGAAACCTTTAATCCTGGTTCTGGCGCCGATAGCACGGTCTTCGCCGTCGCCGAGACCTTGCTGCCGACGGCTCTGCCCGGCCAGACCAACCTCGCTTATTATATCGCCGGCAACTTCGCCAATTTCGATGGCATTCCCACCGGTGCGATTGCCCGTTTGAACGGCTCGTCCAATTCGCCGGGCTATCCCGGCACTGTGGATGGCAGCTTCAACGTGGGCCAGGGCGGCGTGCCGAGCATCAACGGAGCCATTCACGCGCTGGCCGTGCAGGGCGATAACAACGTCATCGCCGGCGGTGATTTCACCTTCGTCAACAGCGTCGCCCACAATCACTTGTTCCGCATCAACCCGGCCGGCACTGTGGATCAATCCTTCAATACAAGCACCGGCGCGGCCACGGGCGATTCAGTGCGGGCCATCGCTCTTCAGCCAGACGGAAAGATTCTCATCGGCGGCTCCTTCAAGACTGTGACCGACAGCAACGGAACCTACGGTCTGAATTACCTGGCCCGCTTGAACTCCGACGGCACGGTCGATCAAAACTTCCAGGTTGGCGCTGGCGGCAATAATTCCGTCCTCGCGCTGGCTGTCGATTCCCAGCAAAGGATTCTTGTCGGCGGCGAATTCACGACCTTCAGCGGCGTAACTCGCAGCGGCATTACCCGGCTCAATCCCGATGGCACGGTCGATCCGACAATCAACTTTGGATCGGGCGCCGACGGAGGTTTTGTGGACACTATCGTCATCCAAGGCAATGATGAAATCGATGTCGGCGGCGGGTTCTCCACCTTTGAGGGCTACAGCGAAAACAATTTCGTGCGCCTGTACGGCGGCACCATCAATTCGGCCTACGGCGCGGTGCAATTCAGCGAGCCGATTTTTGGCGTCCTGCAGAACGGCACCAACGCGGTCATCACCCTCCAAAGAACGGGCGGCGAGGCCCCCATCACCGTGGTTTTCGCGACCTCCAATCTCACGGCTCAAGCCGGCCGGGATTACCAAACCGTGACAACCAACATCGCGTTCCCGCTCGGCGAAACGTTTGAAACAATCCTCATTCCGATTATTAATAGCGAGCAGCCCGGCAGCAACTTGACCGTCGGTCTCTACCTTTCCAATCCGGCCAACGCTGTCGATCCGTCCAATTCTGTTATCGGAGTCCAGGCTTCGGCGGAGCTGATCATTACCAACGTCATTACGACCGTGGCATACTCGGCTCCCACTTACGTTGACTCGGCCAACGCGCCCGGTGGCTACGCCCAAATCCCCATCTTCCGCACGGGACTGACCAATCTGACGTCGCAAGTGACGGTCTTCACCGAAGCCGGCGGCACCGCGGTCCCTTACACCAACTATATTCCAGTGACGAACTCCCTGACCTTCAATCCTGGAATAACCGTGCTTTATTTCGACGTTCCTTTGATTAACGCGACCAACGTATTCACCGATTTGACCGTGGATTTGGGCATGATCGCTCCGACCAATGCGATCTTAGGCAACCCATCTGGCGCCGTTCTGACCATTGCCAACGACTTCACGGGGCCGGGCGTGCTGGCTTTCTCGCTAACGAACTATACGGTCAACCAAACGGCTGGCGGCGCGGTCATCACGGTCATTCGCACGAATGGTGCGAGCGGGCCAGTTTCTGTGACGCTGACGACCTCCAACGGCACCGCCGTGCCTGGCATCAATTATCAGCCGGTCACCAGGACCCTGAACTTTGCCGATAGCGAAACGAACGAGAGCACCACCATCCCCGTGCTCCCGCAAAGTTCGTCAGGTCCGGACACCACCGTCATTCTGACACTGTCCAATCCCCAGCCGTCCCCGGCCCAGGGCGGGCCGTCCATAGCCAGCAGCCAGGCGGTTTTGACGATTCAGAACCTGGTTCAAAATTTCAGCTTTGGCCAGGCAACCTCCACCACGAGCCAAAGCAACATCCTGAACCTGACCGTTCTGCGCGGCGGGCCGGCCAGCAACTCCGCCTCCGTCAGTTATCACACGTTTTCACCGCAGGGCGCGACCGAAACCGCCGGCCTCGCGGTGCCCAACGCAGATTACGTCCCTGCGTCCGGCACGCTTACGTTTGGCTCAAATCAGCCGCGAATGATTCCCATAACGATTCTTCAGAATAATATCGCTTACGGGCCGCTGACGTTCCAAGTCATCCTGGATAATCCGTCCCCCGCTGGCGTCGTGGTCGCGTCGCCGAGCACCAACACAGTCACGATTTTCAGCGATCTGACCGCCTTCCAATTGACGACCAATCTCTATGTTGTCGCGGAAAATGGCACCAATCTCGCAATCACCGTGAACCGGCTGAACACGACCAATCCGGCCGCCTCCGTCCAATTCAGCGCCAGCGACGGCACCAACCAGACGGCTTTGCTCAACGCGCACGCGGGCATCGATTACGTCGGCACCAATGGCACGCTGTCATTCCTGCCTGGCCAGACTAGCAATACGTTTATCGTCAATCTTCTCAATCCCAACATCCTGCAGGGCAATAAGAGCTTCAATCTGTCGATCTTTCATCCGCTGGTCACCACCAATCCGGCCTATCTGGAGGCGCCGTTTAACGCCCTTGTCACCATTACCAACGTGCTGACAAGCAATACGATGATCATTCCGACGCCTTACACGGTTACGGCGTTTGCCAGCAGCGCCTTTATCTCCTGGACGACCCCGATCCTATCGACGGCGCAGGTTGCTTATGGGCTGACTCCCAGCCTGGGCACGCTGACCTCCCTGTCCGGCCCTTCCACCAATCATACTTTCTTGTTGACTGGTTTGCAGCGCAATGCCACCTATTATTTCGGCGCCGTTTCCTGGTTCGACGAACCGCCCTATCCGCGTCCCTACGCGACCAACGGCAGTTTCAGCACCTCGGACTCGCTTATTCTCAACACGATCGATGCATATTACTCCGGCGTCTGGCTGGGCGGCCCCAGTTCGGTTGGGAACTATTTCGGTCCTAACTATAATGAGGCCGCCACAACGACGGCCTATCCGACGTCATCGGCGACGTATGATCCGTTGATCCTCACGCCGGGCCTTTACAATGTCTATGCCTGGTATCCGACCAACTCCAATTTTTCGACCAACGCGCAAGTGTATCTCTTCGGTGGAACCAATACCGTTTTTGTCAGCCTGAACGAAACGGCTCATCAAACGATCAATGGCCAAAGCTGGCAGCCGCTGGCCACCAACCTCTATTTTGCCGGCGGCACCAACGGCAGCGTCATTTTCTACAACAACACGGGTGAAGCGGGCAAATACGTCGTCGCCAACGCCATGATGTGGACTTATGTTGACTCGCAGGATTTTCCGTCGGTCGTCTCCGGCCAGATACCGGCCTGGTGGTCCGCGTTCTACACCAATTCCGCCGCCGCCAATACTAATTACGCCGATTACGTTTTTGGCCTGTCGCCCAACGATCCGGCTAGCAAGCTGCAATTCGGAGCCTCGGCGCCGTCCAACAATGTCGTCGCGGCCTTCTTCTCGCCCTATCTGGGCGGCCGCACTTACCGGCTGGAAGCCTCCTCGGATTTGTCCGCGCCGCAATGGACCACGCTGACCAACCTGCCGTCGATTTCGACGGCGCCATTCACCAACGCGATCGGAACGTTCACCAACGGAACCGGCTACGGTGTCTTCACGGTCACGCAGCCAAACGGCAGCCACCTCTTCTACCGCCTGGCCGCCCAACTTGGGACGAATTACTAAGTAATCTGGGGCGTAAGTACGGTGACGTATTTTGGCATTAAGCGGCCAGAGCGATCGGTGTCGGTTGAGATATTTTTTGCATCAGTTCACGGAGGTCGGCGCGGGTAAATTTCCACTCAAAAGGGTGGGCGATTTGTTCATAGAAGCACTGAAAGGCCAGCAGGCGGCCGGCCACTTGGGCGAGGCTGGAGAAGTCATTGGGGGTGAGGACCTTTCTTTGGATCACGGAGAAATAAATCTCCACTTGGTTGAGCCA
>DASXZY010000060.1:0-61651 GCA_036501625.1 Verrucomicrobiia bacterium | reverse complement strand
ATGTTTTGGACCGAAGCGGGAGCCACCGCCGTGCTCCATCTGCGCTGCGCGTTGCTCTCGGCGGGCGGTTGGAATCATCTGTGGAGTCAGCCGCTGCCCCGCGCTGCCTAAAGCTTATGTAACTTTTTTGCAACGCACCCGTTCTCGCGGCGGGCAGCATTCCTCATTGCGGAAAAGGGGGCGCGGATATAAAGTGCCCGCATGACAACGACAAATGCGTCCGGCGGGCAGCCGAACAGCCATTCGCCGCTCCAGAGCATGGACGAATGGGAGGACTTTCTAAAGGAACGTTATCCCGAGCCGGCCGCCGCGCCCGCCCAGCCGTTCCAAGCGGCGGACCCTGACAAAAAGCAGGAGCAATTCCGCAATTATGAAGCGGATGCCCGCCCCACTGTCCGCGAATTCTACCGCCAGAATCATCTTCATCAGACTTACGAATTCGCCCAAGCCAAGCGCAAGGAATTCCTCGGCCTAAACCGCCGCAAAATGGGCCTCTGGGAAGCGATGGAGTATTTGAACACGCTGGTCGATGACAGCGACCCGGATACCGACCTTTCCCAGCTTCAGCATTTGTTGCAAACCGCCGAGCATATTCGCGCCGACGGCCAGCCGCGCTGGTTCATTCTGGCGGGCCTCGTGCATGACTTGGGCAAAATGCTGTGCCTTTGGGGCGAGCCGCAATGGGCGGTTGTGGGCGACACCTTTCCGACCGGATGCCGCTATTCCGAGAAAATTGTCTTCCCGCGATTCTTCACCGCCAATCCCGACAGCCAAAACCCGCGCTACCAAACGCCGCTGGGCGTCTATGAGGAAGGCTGCGGACTGGGCAACGTCCAGATTTCCTGGGGGCACGACGAATACATTTACAATGTCACCAAGGATTACCTGCCGCAGGAGGCGCTCTACATGCTGCGCTATCATTCGTTTTATCCGTGGCACCGCGAAGGGGAATACCAATACTTGACGGACACCCGTGACCGCGCCATGCTCCCCTGGGTGCAAAAGTTCAACCCCTATGATCTTTACACCAAGAGCCATGCCAGGCCCGACGTGGATGCCCTGCGCCCATTTTACGAAGAGTTGATCGCGGAGTATTTTCCCAAGAAGCTAAACTGGTAACCGTTGCGAATTCTCCCATGAAATTGTTGACAAGTCTCTGTTGCGCGATGGCTGTCCTCGCGCTGGCTGGCTGCGGCCAGAAGACCGATGAAAAAGTCTTGACCATCGCCGTCATCCCCAAAGGCACCACGCATGAATTCTGGAAATCCATTCACGCGGGCGCCGTCCAGGCCCAGCAGGAAATGGCGGCCAAAGGCGTCAAGGTGGATGTGATTTGGAAGGGGCCGTTTCGCGAAGACGACCGCGACCAGCAAATCCAAGTCGTGGAAAACTTCACCAGCCGCAATGTCAGCGGCATCGTGCTGGCCCCGCTGGATTCCCAGGCCCTCGTCAGCCCGGTCAACAGCGCCGTCCAGGCGGGCATCCCTGTCGTCATCATGGATTCCGCCTTGAAGTCCGACCAATACCTTAGCTTCGTGGCCACTGATAATTTCAAGGGCGGCCAGCTTGCTGGCGAATACCTGGCCAAGCTGCTCGACGGCAAAGGCAACGTCATCATGCTGCGCTACGCCGTCGGCTCCGCCAGCACCGAGGCCCGCGAGCAGGGCTTTCTGGACGCGATGGGCAAATTCCCCGGCATCAAACTCATCTCGACAGACCAATACGCCGGCGCCACTGTCGAGACTGCCTACCAGGCATCGCAGAATCTGCTCAACCGTTTCGGCAACGAGGTCAACGGCGTCTTCTGCGTGGCCGAACCCGCGACCATCGCCATGACGAAGGCGTTGCGCGACATCGGCAAAGCCGGCGGCAAGGTCAAAATGATCGGCTTCGACGCCGGCACGCAATCCGTCCTCGACATGAAAAATGGCGACGTGCAGGGTCTGGCCGTCCAGCACCCGATGCTCATGGGTTATCTGGCCGTCATGACGATGGTCAAACATCTGCAAGGCCAGCCCGTTGAAAAACGCATTGACACCGGCGTGGTGCTGATTTCTCCCGACAACATGAACATGCCCGAAAACCAGGAATTGCTCCATCCGCCGCTTGACAAGTATTTGAAGTAGGGCATCAGTTTTTTCAATCCGTCCCGCAACTTTTTCGATTAACACTCTTGCCGTCGGACGCGCTATTATGCGCCACGGTGAATATTGAAGCCTCGGGTGTCTTGGTGTTGATCGCGATCCCTATCGCGATTATTTGGCTGATCGTTCGCGCTTTTGAAGCAAAGCGCCGTATGGAAGAACTTTCGCGCCGCCTCGAAACGATGGAACTGGAGCTTTCCGAACTCAAATGGATGCGGGAAACGCCGCGTCCCGCCGAAGCCGCGCCCGCGCCGAAAATCCAAACCATCATGCGCCCGGTCGCGCCGCCGGAACCCCGCCCCTCCCCTCCGCCGCCGTCCGCGCCTGCTGTCACTCCGCCGCCCATCGCCAAAACGGCCCCCATGTTTATCCCGCCTGTCCCAAAGGATGTTGTCCTCAAGCCCGCAATCTCCACCCCCCCGAAGCCGGCGGTGGACTGGGAAAAATTCATGGGCGTCAAAGGGCTGGCCTGGGTCAGCGGCTTCACTTTTTTCCTCGGCATCATTTTTGCGATTCAATACGCGTTCGGCCATCACCTCGTTCCGCCGTGGATGCAGGCGGCGCTGGGTTTCCTGGCCGGTTTGGGCGTGCTAGCCGGCGGCATGGTTATGTCGCGAAAAAATTATCCCGCCCTTTCACAAACACTGTGCGCGACAGGCGTGCTTATTTTTTACTCCGTCACATTCGCCTGTCGGGCCTATTACCATTTCGCGTTTTTTGGAGCTGTTCCGGCCTTCCTGCTGATGGCGCTCGTTACCGCCGCCGCATTTTCGCTGGCAGTCCGATTCAACGCCATGGTCGTGGCCATCCTCGGTATGTTGGGTGGTTTCCTCACGCCGGTTCTTCTCTCAACTGGCCAAGACAGCCCGCTCGTGCTCTTTGGCTACATCGCGATTCTTGACACAGGGCTGATTCTGGTGGCGCTGCGCCGCCGCTGGCTTTTCCTGGCCGCGCTCGCGGCGTTCGGCACGGCCATGATGCAAATCGGCTGGGCGGCCAGATTCTTCATCGTCGAAAAATATTTCGAGGGCAACAAAATTCTGATCGCGCTCGGCGTCCTGCTTCTCTTCAACGCGCTCTATCTGGCCGCCTGCCTCTGGGCGAAGGCGCGGAAGGCCGCCGGACCCAGAGAATGGCTTTTCGGTTCCGCGCTCGGCCTCGCCGCCGTGGCCCTGGCGTTCACCGCCTGGTTTTTGGATTTCAAGTCTCTGGCGGAACGCCCCGGCCTGATCTTCAGTTTTGTCATGCTCGTGGATTTTGGCGTGCTGGCGCTGACCGTGGCCGAAGAGACACTGGCTGTGGCGCAACCAGTGGCCGGATTGGCCGTTTTCGCGCTGTTGGGCTATTGGACGGAACGATGGCTGCGCCAGGAATTTCTCTTCACCGCGCTCGCGTTTTATTTTGTCTTTGCCGTAATTCACGCGGCCTTGCCCTTTTATTTCCAGAAGCGGCGCGGGCAAAAAAGCGGTTCCTCAATCATCCATATCTTCCCGCTCCTGCCGCTCTTGCTGGTGCTCATGCCAATTCTGCGATTGGCGCAAGTGTCGTTCATCGTCTGGCCGTTCATCTTGCTTGTCGATATCCTCGCCATCGCCCTGGCCGTGCTGACGGCGGCGCTGCTGCCGGTGCTCGCGGCTCTGTTATTGACGCTGTTCGCCGCCGGCGAACTGGTTCTCAAAATCCCGTCCAACCTGTCCGGCCTGCCCGAATCTCTTTTCGTCATCGCCGCGTTTGCCGTTTTCTTCGTGGCCGCAAGCCTTTGGCTCGCCCGCCGATTCAAACCCAGCCCGCTGAAAGACGCCGGAATGGCCGCGCCGGAAAAGGTCATGGCCGTGCTGCCCGGATGCGCGGCGGTCCTGCCGTTTCTGCTGCTTATGATGGTGGTGGCCCGGCTGCCGCTCTGGAATCCCGCCCCGGTTTTTGCCGCGGCCCTGTTGCTGGTTGTCCTGCTGCTCGGAATGGCTCGGTTGTTGACGCTCGAATGGCTCCCCGCCATCGGCGTGGCCTGCGTGGCGGGGCTGGAATGCTTCTGGCATGTCAACTATTTCGGCAATCTCCATGTTCCAAATAATTTGGTTCTGGCGTGGTATCTAATATTCCTGGCTGCGTTCGCGGCGTTTCCGTTTCTGTTCATGGGCCGGTTCCCCGGCAAAACCGTTCCGTGGGCCGCGGCCGCGATGGCGGGCCCAATCCAATTCTTTCTCATCCATCATTGGATGAAGGTGATTCATCCGAATCATTTCATGGGTTTGCTGCCTGCCGCGTTTGCCGTGCCGGAGCTGTTGAGCCTGGCAGCCGTGCGGAAGAAAATTCCGGCCGAACAAAAATCGCGCATGGCCCGGCTCGCATGGTTTGGCGGCGTCGCGCTATTCTTCATCACGATCATTTTCCCAATCCAATTTGACCGGCAATGGATCACCATCGGCTGGGCCCTGGAAGGGGCCGCTTTGCTATGGCTGTTTCATCGCGTGCCACATCCCGGTTTGAGGCTGGCGGGAATCGGTTTGCTGGCGGCCGCGTTCGCCCGGCTCGCGCTCGATCCCGCCGTGCTCGCCTATCATCCGCGCTCCGCCACGCCGATCTTCAATTGGTATCTCTACGCCTACGGCATCGTCATCGCAGCCCTTTTTGCCGGGGCCAAACTCCTCGCCCCGCCGCGCAATCTCGTCTATCAATCGAATGTGCCGCCCATTCTTGCGGCCTTGGGCACGGCGCTGGCCTTCCTTCTGTTGAACATCGAAATTGCCGACTACTTCAGCGCGCCCGGCCTGACTTTGACCTTCGAGTTCAGCGGCAATTTCGCGCGCGACATGAGCTATTCCATCGCATGGGCGTTATTCGCGCTCGGATTGCTGGTGGCCGGCATTGCTAAAAAGGCGCGCGCCGCGCGCTTCACCGCCATCGCATTGTTGTGCGTGACCCTGCTCAAACTGTTCCTGCACGATCTCGCTCAATTGGACCAGCTTTACCGGATCGGCGCATTTATTGGCGTGGCGGTCATCGCCATGCTCGCCTCTTTCGCGTATCAAAAACTCTTCTCGATTGCCAGCAAGGAGACCTGATGCTTTTTGGTTGTCGCAAACCTCTCTGTTGCATTACGATGACCCTGCCTGATCGCTGGCGGAATTATGCGCGACTCTCTCAATCCTAAACGCACCGTCGCGGAACTTAAAGAGCTTCGCGCTCTGACCGGCGACGCCAATGGCGCCCAGCGCGTCGCCTTCACCAAAACCTGGCTCGCCGCCCGCGCCTGGCTTCGCAAAAAATTGGAGGCCCTGCCGCTTGAAATCTGCCAGGACGCCGCCGGCAACACCTGGTCCACCTTGCGCGGGCGCTCCGAACGCGCGCTGCTCATCGGCGGCCATATCGATTCCGTCCCCAACGGCGGCTGGCTTGACGGCTGCCTCAATGTCATGGCCGGAGTGGAAGTCCTGCGGCGCATCCACGCGGAATTTGACGGCCATCCGCCTGTGACCATCCGCCTCGTCGATTGGGCGGACGAAGAAGGAGCGCGTTTCGGCAAGAGCCTTTTCGGATCCTCGGCTTGTTCGGGCAATCTCAATCTGGATGAGGCCCGCGTTCTGATTGACAAAGATGGCATCCGCCTGCCGGACGCGCTCAAGGAAATCGGCGTGGACCTGGAGCGCGCGAAAGATTGCCGGGCCGAGCTTAAAAGCGCCGCCGCCTATCTCGAATTGCACATCGAACAAGGCCCCGTCTTGCTGGACCTTGATTTGCCGCTGGGCGCCGTCCTCGGCACGTTCGGGGTCGAGCGCCACGCCATCAGTTTTCACGGGCAGGCCGCTCATTCCGGCAGCACCCCCATGAACCGGCGCAAGGATGCCTTTCTCGCCGCCGGCAAAATGGCGGCGGAGATTTATCCCATCGCGGCCCGGCACGGCGGCGTCTGCACCATCGGCTCGTGCGCCGCCAAACCGGGCATCGTCACCAGTGTCGTCGAAGATTGCCGCATCACGCTCGACCAACGTCATCTTGACGCTCCAGCGCTTGCGCGAATGCTGGCGGACGCGAAGTCGGCCGCCGATCGCTTCGCGCGCGAAGGCAATGTCAGCGTTGCGTGGGAACGATTGTGGCAGATCGACCCGGTTTTGTTCGACCCGGTTTTGATCGGCTTTTGCGGCGACGCCATCGGCGAGGCCTGCGGCCAGAGGCATCGCCTGCCGTCCGGCCCGTTGCACGACGCCGCCGAAGTGGCGCGCGCGGGCGTTCCGGCAGTCATGATGTTCGTCCAGAGCCTGCATGGCATCAGCCACAACAAGATCGAAGACACGCGCGAGGAGCATCTGGAATTATGTGTGACCGCCTTCGACAAGCTGGCCGAAAAAACCATGCGGTGGATCGAAGGCTGACTCATGGCGGACGCGCTTGAATTCCACCTCAATGGCCAGCCGGTTTCCCTGGAACATTGTTCCCCCAACACCACGCTCCTCGATTTCCTTCGCGCGCGCGGGCTGACCGGTTCCAAGGAAGGCTGCGCGGAGGGCGATTGCGGCGCCTGCTCGGTGGCCGTTATCGCGGGCGGCGCTCTTCGCGCGATCAATAGTTGTTTGACACCCGCCTGCCTGCTGGCCGGGCGCGATATCATCACCGTCGAGGGCGTGGCCGGCCCGGATGGCCTTCACCCGGTGCAACGGCAAATGGCCGCCCGCCACGGCTCCCAATGCGGCTATTGCACGCCCGGCTTCATTTGCTCGCTCCTGGAAGGCTGCTACCGCGATGACCTTTGCACCGGAGACGGCCTGGACGGCCAAATCTCCGGCAATCTGTGCCGCTGCACCGGCTACCGGCCCATCCGCGAAGCCGCCGCCGCCGCCTTCGCCGAAGTTCGCGCCGCCCTTGCCGCGGACCCTCTCGCAGCGCGATTGCGGCAGAACACCGCCGAACTTGCGCCCGCCCAATACGAATGCGGCGGCGAACATTTTTTCCGCCCGGCCAATCTGGCGGGCGCGCTGGGCCGGCTCGCGCAATATCCCGCCGCGCGCCTCATCGCTGGGGCGACCGAACTGGGCCTGGACATTTCCAAGCGCTTTCAAAAATTTCCCGTCCTGATTTCCCTCGAAGCCATCGCTGAATTGAAAGAAATCCGCCGCACCGAGGCCGAGTGGCGCGTTGGCGCATCCGCGACGCTGACAGAAATTGGCGATGCGCTTGCGGAGGAGTTTCCCGTGATCGCGGATATGCTCCGGGTCTTTGGCTCGCGCCAGATTCGCAATCGCGCCACCATGGGCGGCAACATCGTGACCGCCTCGCCCATTGGCGACAGCGCGCCGGTCTTGCTGGCGCTGGACGCGCGCGTCGTGCTGGCCTCGCGCGAGTCGGAACGCGAACTGCCCATCGCCGAATTTTTTACCGGCTGCCGCAAGACCGCCATGCGGCCGGGCGAGATTCTCAAAACGATCGTCATCCCGCGCAACGCATCGGCCCCCGGCCTGTCGCGCCATGCCCGCTGGTTGAAAGTTTCGCGCCGGAGGGAAATGGACATCAGCACAGTCGCCGGATGTTTTGCGGTCGATGTCGATTCGCGGAATATCATCCGGCACGCCCGCCTGGCCTTCGGCGGCGTCGCGGCGTGGCCGGCGCGCGCGATCAAGACTGAAACGGCCCTGCCAGGCCAGCCGTGGACGCGGGCGTCCATCGAGAAAGTCCTGCCCATTCTGCAAAGTGAATTTTCACCGATTTCCGACGTGCGCGGCTCGGCCGAATACCGCTGTGGCTTGATCACCGGTTTGCTGGAAAAATTCTTCCACGAAAGCGGCGAGACTCAATCGCCACCGGAATCGTCCTGGCCTGACCCGCCGGCCAACTCGCCGCCGCCGCACGAGAGCGGCCATCTTCACACCACGGGAGAAGCCATTTACACCGACGACCAGCCCCCCGCGCGCGGCCTGCTGGAAACCTGGCCGGTCTGCTCGCCGCACGCCCGCGCGCGCATCCTCAAACGCGATGCCGCCGCCGCCCGCCTCATGCCCGGCATCAAAGCCGTTTTGCTCGCCGAAGACATCCCCGGCCTCAACAACATCGGCGGTGTCAAGAAGGATGAAATTCTGCTGGCCAAGGATGAAACCATGTTCCACAGCCATCTCGTGGCGCTCGTCGTGGGAGATTCGCAGGAACAATGCCGCGCGGCCGCCGCCAAAGTGGCCGTCGAATATGAGCCATTGCCGGCGGTGTTGAACGTGCGCCAGGCCCTGGCGGAAAACTCCTTTCATAATGAGCCGAACTTTATCCGGCGCGGCGATGTCGAAACCGAATTGAGCCGCGCGCCGATTCGCATTGAGGGCGAGTTCGAGCTGGGCGGCCAGGAACATTTCTACCTGGAGACCAATGCCGCCTGGGCCGAACCCGGCGAGGATGGCTCTATGCTCGTCGTTTCCTCGACGCAGCATCCGTCTGAAGTCCAGCAAGTGATCGCGCATGTCCTGGGCGTTTCTGTCAATAAAGTTGTCGTGCGATGCCCGCGCCTGGGCGGCGGTTTTGGCGGCAAGGAAACGCAGGCCGCCACCCCTGCCGCGCTGGCCGCCCTCGCCGCGCGCCGGACCGGCCGTCCCGTGCGCGTCCGCCTCAATCGCGACCAGGACATGGCCATGCTCGGCCACCGCCATCCCTTTCTGGCCCGCTTCGAGGCCGGCTGCGATGAGGCGGGCATGCTGCGGACCGCGCGCATCCATGTTTGGTCCGATGGCGGCTGGGCCTTGGATTTGTCCCAGGCCGTGACGGATCGGGCCTTGTTTCATCTTGACAATTCTTATTGCATCCCGGCGGTTGAATTTCGCGGCCAGGCCGCCAAAACCAATCTGTCTTCCAATACGGCCTTTCGCGGTTTCGGCGGGCCGCAGGGCATGCTCATCATTGAAGAAATCATGGACAGAATCGCGCGCCGCCTCGGCTTGCCGCCCGCCGAAGTGCGAGAGCGCAATCTTTACCGCGGCCGCGGCGAAACCAACACCACCCATTACGGCCAGGAAATCGAAGACAACCGCCTGCAAACGATCTGGCATCAATTGAAGGAAACCAGCGAATTTGTCCCGCGCCGCGCGGAAATCGGCCGCTGGAATGCCAGCCATCCGCACCGGAAGCGCGGGATCGCCATCACGCCAATCAAATTCGGCATCAGCTTCACCGTGACCCATCTCAATCAGGCCGGCGCGCTGGTGCTGATTTATCAGGATGGCAGCATCCAGGTGAACCACGGCGGAACGGAGATGGGGCAGGGCGTTCACACCAACATGCGCGCCATCGCGGCTTCCGAATTGGGCGTGCCGCCCGAGTCCATTCGCGTCATGCCGACGAGCACGGACAAAGTTCCCAACACCTCCGCCTCCGCCGCCTCCGCCACGACCGATCTCAACGGCGGCGCAGTCAAGAATGCCTGCGAAATATTGCGCGGGCGCCTGGCTGCCGTCGCCGCCCCGATGCTGGAAGTTTCAGCGGACAAACTCGTTTTCGCCAACGGGCAAATCTCCGCCGGCGCGCGCGCCATTCCATTCGCGGAGGCCGCCCGGCAAGCGTACATGTCAAGAACAAGCCTTTCCGCCGCCGGCTTTTACGCGACGCCCGGCATCCATTGGGATCGCGCGGCCGGGCGCGGCCAGCCGTTCCTCTATTTTGTCTGCGGCGCTTCTGTGTCGGAAGTCGAGGTGGACGCTTTCACCGGCATGTCACGCGTGTTGCGCGTGGACATTTTGCAGGACGCCGGCGACTCCATCAACGAAGGCGTCAACCGCGGCCAGATCGAAGGCGGATTCACGCAAGGCATGGGATGGTTGACGAATGAAGAACTAAAATGGGATGACAAGGGCCGCCTCCTGACGCATTCGCCCGACACCTACAAGATTCCTTCGGCGGGCGACACGCCGTTGGTCTTCAATGTCGCGTTGCTCAAAAACGCGACGCAGCGCAACGTCATTTGCGGCAGCAAAGCCGTCGGCGAACCTCCCGTGATGCTCGCGATTTCCGTCCGCGAAGCGCTCCGCGACGCGATCGCCGCCTTCGGCCCGAGCGGCGGTCAAACACCCCTGGCTTCGCCCGCGACATGCGAAGCCATTTTCATGGCCATCCGGCGGCGGTTGGCGCCCGTTTAAGATTTTTCACTGACAGCGAAGCGGTTTGAAGTTACTATTCGTTGCGCCATGCAACGCGATACCATTACCGTCGAACGATTTTACACGTCGGAGGCGCAGAACCTCTCCCTGCGGCTGGTGGCCGGGGCGACCGGCTTGAGCCGCGTCATTCGCGAACCGACCGTCAACCGCCCCGGCCTCGCCCTGGCCGGTTTCACGCGCTATTTCGCCAACAAGCGCCTCCAGGTCATTGGCAACGCGGAGTCCTGCTTCCTGCGCACGCTCAGGCCTGAAAACCGCATCAAGCGCTACGCCAATTTGTTTTCCTACAAAATTCCCGGCGTCATTTTTTCGCGCAACATCCATCCAGACAAACTTTTTCTGCGCGCGGCCGAGGAGGCGCAAGCGCCCATTTTCATCACGCCAATGATCACCATGAAGTTCATCAACCTGGCCACGCTGGCTCTGGAGATGTTCTTCGCCCCCCGCGGCAGCGAGATGGGCAGCATGGTCGATATTCTGGGCATCGGCGTCATCATCCGCGGCGAAAGCGGCATCGGCAAAAGTGAAAGCGTTCTCGCGCTGATTGAGCGCGGCTACAGTTTGGTCTCCGACGACATCACGCGCGTGACACTGATGGACGGCCACGAAATCATGGGCACCAGCGCTGAAGTAACCCGCAACCACATGGAAGTCCGGGGCATCGGCATCATCAACGTGGCCGACATGTTCGGTGTCAAAAGCATCCGCACCCAAAAAAGCGTCGATTTGGTCGTGACCTTGAAACAATGGGAGGACGTGGCGGACGTGGAGCGGCTGGGCATGGACCAGGCCTTCGTCAAAATCCTGGGCGTGCCCGTCCCCCACATGGTCATCCCCGTGCGGCCCGGGCGCGATTTGGCCCGGCTGATTGAAGTTGCCGCCTTCCACATCAAGCTCAAATCGGCCGGCCGCAATCCGGCCAAGGAATTGAACGACCGGGTCATGGCCCAGATGGCCGTCCCGAACAAGGTTTAGCAAAATTCAAATTTTCATGGCGAAAAACCTTTCTTGCGGGCATCCTGTTTCTGCATGAGCAGCGCCAGGAAGCCCGGCGGCAAACAAGTCGCGCAGCGCCAGTTTGTTGTGATCAACAAGCTGGGCATCCACGCCCGCCCAGCCGGCCACTTTGTCAAGACGGCCAGCAAGTTTTCCTGCGACATCCTCGTGGCCAAGGACGGCGAGACCGTCAACGGCAAGAGCATCATGGGCCTGATGATGCTCGCCGCCGGCTATGGCAGCAAAGTTCTCGTCACCTGCGAAGGCGAGGATTGCCAGCAGGCCCTGGAAGAAATCGACGCGCTCTTCAAACGCAAATTCAACGAGGAAGAATTCGATGCCAAGTAGCTTTGACGTTCCCTACGTGGCCCGCCTGGCCCGGCTGGCGTTGACGCCCGCTGAAGAGGAAAAATTTGGGGCCCAGCTTTCGCAAGTCCTGGTTTACATCGAGAAGCTCTCCCAGCTCGATGTCTCCGGCATTGAACCGACCGCCCACGCCGTCCCGCTGGCCAATGTCGTGCGTCCCGACGAAGTCCGGCCGTCCTTGACCAACGAGGAAGCCTTGCGCAACGCGCCCGCCAAGGCCAACGGCCTTTTCCTGGCGCCCAAAATTGTCGAGTGACTGCCGCCATGTTGAATCAGTTGACCATTTCGCAACTGGCGCCCATGCTCGCGCGGCGCGAAGTCTCCGCCCGCGAAATTCTCGATGCCTGCCTGGCGCGCATTCAAAAAGTCGATGACCGCATCCACGCCTTCATCAGCTACGATGCCGCCGACGCCCGCTCGCAGGCCGATGCCGCCGACAAAGCCCTGGCCGCTGGCGCCGCGCTCGCTGAGAAACCGTTGCTCGGCATCCCCATCGCTATCAAGGATGTCATCGCCGTGCGCGATCAACCGCTGAATTGCGGCTCAAAAATCCTTGGCTCCTACATTTCTCCCTACAGCGCGACCGTCGTCGAGAAATTGAAGGCGGCCGGCGCGGTCGTCTTCGGCCGGCTGAACATGGATGAATTCGCCATGGGCAGTTCCACCGAGAACTCGGCTTTTGGCGTCACGCGCAATCCGTGGGACTTGACGCGCATTCCGGGCGGCTCTTCCGGCGGCTCGGCCGCTTCCGTCGCGGCCTTTGAATGTGTGGCCTCCCTTGGCACCGATACCGGCGGTTCGATTCGCCAGCCAGCCGCGCTGTGCGGTTGCATTGGCATGAAGCCCACCTACGGGCGCGTCTCGCGCTACGGCTTGACCGCCTTCGCGTCCTCGCTCGATCAAATCGGCCCGTTCGCGCGAGAGATTCGCGATGCCGCCACCGTGCTTGGCGTCATCAGCGGGCATGACCCGCGCGATTCTACCAGCGTGCCGCGCCCGGTGCCCGATTACACAGCCGCGCTCGAGAGGCCGATCAAGGGACTCAAGCTCGGCCTGCCCAAAGAATACATGATCGCCGGCTTGAACGCCGAAGTCAGCGCGGCGGTGCAGACTGCTGTCAAACAATTTGAAAAACTGGGCGCGGAAATCGTGGAGGTTTCGCTGCCGCACACCGATTACGCCGTGGCCACCTATTACATTGTGGCGACAGCCGAGGCCAGCGCCAATCTGGCGCGATTCGATGGCATCCGCTACGGCGCGCGCGTGGACGGGGCCGATCCGACCGAGCTTTATTGCAAGACGCGCGGGGCGGGCTTTGGCGCGGAAGTCAAGCGCAGGATCATCCTCGGCGCCTACGTCCTGAGCAGCGGCTACCATGACGCCTTTTATTTGCGCGCGCAAAAAGTCCGCACTTTGATCCGCCGCGATTTCCTGGAGGCTTTCGAGAAAGTCGATGCGATCGTCACGCCAACCTCGCCCACGGCCGCATTCAAGATCGGAGAAAAGGCCGACGACCCGTTGCAAATGTATCTGTCCGATATTTTTACGATTTCGTGCAACCTGGCGGGCATCTGCGGAGTGAGCCTGCCGTGCGGATTCACGGCCAGCCCGCGCCTGCCGATCGGCCTGCAAATTCTGGGCAAGCCGTTTGGCGAGGAAACCATGCTCCATCTGGCTCATGCCTACGAGCAAAGCGCCGCCTGGCACAAAGAGCAGCCGCCCGAACTTTTCTAATTCGCGAGGCTTCCGCCCTGCTGCCTCAATTCGTAGTTGATAACGGCCAGCGCGGTGAGGGCCGCCGTTTCGCTGCGCAGCACGAGCGGGCCTAATGTGATCGGCAGCGCGCCCGCGCCTTTGATCGCCGCCATTTCCTCCGGCGCGAAATCGCCTTCCGGCCCAATCCAAATGCAAACGGTTTCGGGCCGCCCCGCGCCCGCGGGAAAAATGGCGCGCAATTCCCGGCCGTCGTCCTGCAGCGAGGCCACCAGCGTCAAATCGAATTTATCGGCGCGCGCGAGCCAGCCCGGCAGAGTCATGGGCGGCTCCACTTGCGGAAGCCAGCGCTGGCCGCATTGTTTGACAGCTTCAATCGCGGCCTGGCGCCACTTGGCGGCTTTGTGTTCGATGGACTCGCCCTCCAGATGCGTCGTGACCCGCTGCGAAAGCAAAGGAACAATTCGCCAGGCGCCCAGCTCGGTCGATTTTTGAACAATGGCATCGAACATTTTGCCCTTGGGAATGGCCTGCACGAGGGTGATTTGCCAGGGCGGAGGCGGGGCCGCGGACCGGCTTTGGATTTCCAAGCGCACTTCCTTGCGCGCGATGGTTTGAACGCGGCAGGCCAGTTCTCCGCCGGCGCCATCCAGCACCGTTGCCGGATCTCCTGCCTTGAGCCGCAGCACGCCGGCCGCGTGATGCGCCTCGCTGCCGGTCAATGTCAAATAATCAGCCCGGCATGATTCCGGCGGCAGGTAAAAGCGGTGCATGAGCGTTCAACTGAAAAGGCTTTTGGCCTTGTCCAGGAAACTCTTGCTCATGGGATGGACGTTCTCGTCGCACAACTTGGCGAACTCCTCCAGTTTGGCGCGCTGGACGGCGTTCAAGCGGGCGGGCACTTCAATCTGCACGCGCACCATGAGGTCGCCCTGCCCGTAACCCTGCACGTTCTTGACTCCTTTGCCTTTCAAGCGGAATACCGCGCCAGGCTGCGTGCCGGGCGGGATTTTGATCTCCTCCGACTCGGCCAAAGTGGGGACTTCAATCATGGCCCCGAGCGCGGCCTGGGCAAAACTAATGGGAATCTCGCAGGTGAGGTCGTCGCCGTCGCGGCTGAAAATCTCGTGCTTCTTGACGTGCAGGACGATGAACAAATCCCCGGCCGGCCCGCCGCGGACTCCCGCCTCCCCGTTGCCGGTCGAACGCAAGCGCGAGCCGCCCTCGACACCCGGCGGAATTTTGATCTTTATTTTGGAAGTTTTCTCGCGCCGCCCCGCTCCGCCGCAGGCATGGCACGGCTTGTCAATCACCCGGCCGAACCCTTCGCAGCGCGGGCACGTTTGGGCGATGCTGAAGATCCCGCGCGAACTGATGACCTGCCCGCGCCCTCCGCAGACCGTGCAAACCTTGGCCGTGGCGCCATGCGCGGCGCCGCTGCCCTGGCAGGTTTCGCAAGGGCCGGGTTTGGTCACGTTGATTTCCTTCTCGGCCCCTTGGGCCGCCTCCAGAAAGGTCAATTCCATGTCGTAGCGAAGGTCATCGCCGCGCTGGGCGCTGTCGGCGCGCCGCTCGCTTTGCCCGAAAAGTCCTTCAAAAATGCCCGACCCGCCGAACACCTCCCGGAAAATATCGCTCGGATCATGGAAGCCGCTGCCGCGCGCGCGGGCGCGGGAATCAAAAGCCGCGTGGCCATATTGATCGTAGGCGGCCCGGGACTGGGCATCGTTCAAAACTTCGTACGCCTCCCCCAATTCCTTAAATTTCTCCTCCGAAACTTTGTCGTTGGGATTGCGGTCGGGATGATATTTCAACGCCAGTTTGCGATAGGCTTTTTTGACCTCATCCGCATCCGCGCTTCGTTCCACGCCGAGGACTTCGTAATAATCGCGTTTGGCCATAGGCGGTCAGGACGCGGGCTTTTTCGCGACGACCACCCCGGCCGGCCGCACGAGATGTTGGCGAAACTTGTAGCCTTTGCGAATCTGGCGGATCACCTGGCCTTCGGGCGCCGCGTCCGTTTCCTCCTGAGACACGGCTTCGTGCAAATTGGGGTCAAACGGCTGGCCGGTGGCGTTGATTTCCTCCAAACCGGCGTCGGCCAGCACGGATTTAAGCTGGCTGGAAACCATCACAATGCCGTCCCGGATTGATTTCGCGGCCGGGTCCTGGCTCGCGGCGGCAAGGGCCATCTCGAAGGAATCCTGCACCGGCGCCAATTTGGCCAGCAGATTCTGATTGGCGTAAGAGATGGCGTCCTGCCGTTCGCGGGCGGCGCGTTTCTTGTAATTATCGAAATCGGCCGTCAGGCGCACAAGGCGGTCCCAACTTTCGTCCGCCTTGGCCGCGCGGGTTTTGAGGTCTTCAAATTGCGCGGGCGTCATCTCCGCGGCCGCGGGCAATTCTATGTCCCCGAAAGCGGCGGGGTCGCCGGCCTCGGCCTGGCCTCGCTGCCTGTTCGTAACTTCATTTTCCATGAGCACAGCAATAAACCATAATCGCACCGATTTCAACCTCCCTTGCGGAACATCTCCCGCGGGGCGCTTCGAGGCAAAACTTCCGGCCTCCTTTTTTCGCGTGGCGGCCGCGCATCCGATTTCCATGAATTTTACTGCTTGCATTACCATCAAAACATGGTATGTATTCAGCGTTGTCGCGCTTCGGCGCATGTTCTTTTCGATTTATGGGCAGGGATTTTCCTGAGAGTTGATTAATAAAACTCATTGAATCAAAGCGATTGAAGGCGAAACAAAGAAAAACAAGGTCGAACAAGCCAAGTTGCGGCGAATGCCTCCTTCAGGGTGGCGAGCGCTGCAAGTCCCATTTGTTCCGCCAAGGCTTGGCTTTCTGGCGGTTAAATCCTTTCCGGGCATGGCGGCGCTCCGCCCGTTGCTATGCGTGAGTCTCGGCATGTCCATGACAGCGAGCGCGGTTATTACTCTTGGCTTTAATGTCAATGGCAATACCGGCTCCGAAGAAATCCTCGATTACTATAATGGCCTTTGGCGCATCGAAGCCCAACCGCTTCCCGGATCATACGGGCATCATCATCTACCCCATGGCGGCCCTTGCCTTGGTTGGCGCGGCTCGGATTTTTCCCAAAGCGGCCATCGCGTAACGTTGCGGCTAAATGCGCTTAAATACGGTTGAACAAGTGATTTTCAAAAAAAATCGGAATCCATCTCCTGCCCCTAACACGCGGCCTTCTCCATTCCTGGCGGCCCGCTCCGCTATGGGGAATCGGCTTGCCATTGCCGGCGGGGGCGCGACAATAGCACCGTATGGCGGTTCAGGAGTTTCAACACCAGCACCGTGTGGCCTACGCGGAATGCACGGTGGGCAATCACGTTTATTACTCGCGCTACTTGGATATGCTGGAAGAGGCGCGCGGCGAGCTTTTTCGCCAGGCCGGCTGCCCGCTGCTTTCCTGGCAGGAGCAGGATACTGCCTTTCCGGTGATCAGCGTGGAGATCGCCTACAAAGGGCCGGCGCGCTACGACGATTTGCTCACCATCCAATTGTGGATTGCCGAGATGGCCGGATTGCGGCTCACGTTTGGTTTTCGCATCCAGCACGCCACGGGGGCAACGCTCGCCCAGGGGGAAACCCGCCATATCTGCGCCACCTTGGACGAAAAGCCCAAACGCCTTCCCGTCGGCCTGGCCGAACGGCTGGCTCCCTTCCTGCGCGTTTCCGGATCATGCGAGTGAGAGCTATTTTTATTTTCACCTGCCTGCTGGCATCGGGCCGCCTGCTTCCGGGCGCGGATGGGCCGCCCGCCGAGCGATGCCGGTTTATCGGCTTTCACGATTTTTCTCAGTTCACCTCGGCGCCTTCGGCTGATGGCGAAACGCTCCTTTCGCCCGTGATTAAAGCGCCCATCGCGTGGAATCAATTGGTGGCGTCGTGGAACGAGGCGCCCGCCACAAACATAGTATTGACTATTGAGGCGCGCGGCCTTTTCCAGGACCATCAAACAAAGTATTACACGCTGGGCGCCTGGTCCTCGGACCGGAGAGCGCGCCATTCCGTGCGCGGCCAGCGGGATGCCGATGGAACGGTCAAGGAAGACACCTGGATCGCCACCCGGCCGGGAGCGGACGTTCAATTCCGGCTGGCCTGGAGCGGCGGCAAAGAACATCCGCCGCTGAAATTCCTGGGGGTGAGTTTTCTTGACAGCCTCGTGCCGGACGAAACGCTTCCGCCCAATCGCGCGGCCTGGGGCAAAATCATCACGACGCCGGAACGCTCCCAGCATGGCTATCCGGGCGAGGAGGGCTGGTGCAGTCCCACGTCGCTTTCCATGGCGCTGGCGCGGTGGAGCGAGGTGCTGCACCGGCCGGAATTGAATATTGACGTTCCCGAAGTGGTGGATGGCCTTTATGACAACGGTTTCCACGCCACCGGCAATTGGCCGTTCAACACCGCCTTCGCCGGAAGCTTCGAGGGCATGCGCGCCTATGTGGCCCGGTTCAGCGGCATCTCCGAACTGGAAGATTGGGTCGTGGCCGGCATCCCGGTCATTATCTCCGCGCCGTGGAACTTGCTCAGCCCCGGCCGCTCCGACACCGGCAGCGGACATTTGACGGTCTGCATCGGCTTCACGGAACACGGGGACGCGGTCATCAACGATCCCGCCACCAATCTTCTCAAGGGCCAGCACGTGCGCCACATTTACAAACGGGAAAACGTCATCAAGGCCTGGCATGAATCGGGCAACACGGTGTATTTGGTTTATCCCGTCACGGCATCGCTGCCGCCCGATCCATACGGCCACTGGGATTCCCAAAAATAACAACTATGTTCTCACACGTCGTCATATTCTGGACCGATCCTGCCAACCCAAACGCCGCCGATGAATTGCTGGCCGGCATGGAGAAATTCTTGCGCCCGATTCCTGGTGTTTTGCATTTTCACGCCGGCAAAATGGCCTCCAGCCACCGGTCCGTGGTCGATCAAACTTACCAGGTTGCCCTTAACCTCGTGTTCCCCGACAAAAAAACGCAGGACGATTACCAGGCCCATCCACTGCACATCCAATTCGTCAACGACGTGTTTAAGCGGACATGCCAGCGAGTGATCGTTTATGATTTCGAGTCGCCCTCATTCTGATGGTGCCGCCTTCGGGATGAAGCACTGAGAGCACGCCCGCCAGCGCTGAACGCAAGTCTTTGAGGTTAAATGGTTTGCGAAGCACCGCATCGACCGGATTATGCGCGCCCGGCTTGACGCCGTGGCCGCTGATCATGAGGATCGGCTGGTCGGGCGCGAGCGCCTTGATGCGCGTGGCCAGCTCGGTGCCCCTGAGAAAGGGCATGACGCAGTCTGTCAAGACTACATCGAACCGGTCTTGCGCGAAAAGGCCCAGGGCTTCCGCCCCGTTATTGGCCTCGGTCACAGTATGATCATCGAAGCGCAGAAGGTGCCGGATAGTGTCTCGCACAGTGAGTTCATCATCGACCAACAAGATGCGCTTCCCGAGAGGTGGCTCAGGATGAGTTTCCATGCCATCCTGTAAAGCAAAACCCTTGCCAACGCAGGATTGAGAAAGGCGGCCCGCTTCAATGGCACCGAACCAGGATGCGCAGGCGCTTGGCGCGGTAAGACCCGGCATTGGCGGAAAAGGTCCAGTCCGGCTGGCCGCTGGGCTGGTTGCCGATGCCGATATCGGCCTGGCTGCCCTCAATCCAATGATTGACCGAGAACAAAGTCTGGCGGGCATCGTGGTTATGCACCTGCATCGAGCCGTAACCGTCCTCCGGGTCCGACGGCTCATCGCCAAAGTCGAAGGCTTGACTGGAGGCGTTCGCCACGTGGGCGCCGTTGCCCGGGCCGTAGTTGTTGGGCCAGAACTCGATATTGCCGCCCTCCAGGCCGGTGCCGGTCGTGACCCCCTTGACGTTGGAGTACACGTTGAGACTGGCGACATTCTGCTGGAAACGCGCGCCGGACCGGGCCGTCGGCACGCTGATCTTGCCGAGGTCGCTCGTGAAGGCATCCATCGAGACATACAGGTAATCGCTGCTGCCATCGGGGTGCTGGAGTTCCAGGAAATAGGCGATGCGGTCGAAGGGCGCGGTGATGGAGGCATGGTTGTCCGCGTCGTATTTGATGACGCGGCCCAGCTTGGACAAATCCAGATCATAGACCAGCTTGTAGTCCCTGGCCTCCGGCGCCTTCATACCGAGCAAATCGCGCTTGGGCGCGGAGCCGGAGCGGAAAGCGGTCGCGGGCAATCCGGCGCCGTTGACCAGATTCGGCTCGGCCAGCATGCTCCAGGCAAAGCGCATGGCCATCGGATGTTTGACGCTCGGCGCGGTCAGCATCACGCTCGAGCCATCGACGGCCGCGGAAGCCTTGACGAATCCGCCCTCGTCGGCGTCAATAATTTCGAACCAATCGAGAGGTTTGCCGTCGCGGCTGGCCAATCCGGCGCCGTGATCGAAGTTCACGCGCAGCGTGCTGCCTTCAACGCTCATGGATTTGAAGACCGGCCCGGAATATTCCAGCCCGCTTTGGCCGTAGGTTTTCGCCAAAGCCAGCAGCGCGAGCCGGTGGCCAACATCCTGTTTGTCCTTGGGATGGATGTCACGCAGATTTCCAATATCGTTGACAACGGCCATGCCGGCATTGGGGATGGATTGGGCGGCGTCAGCCTGCGCTTCCCACAACTCAGCCTCGGCCTCCGGGTTGCCGCCATAATTGAAGGGCGCTATCTGCACAAAATAGAACGGGAAATCTCCTTCGCGCCACAGCGCGCGCCAGCCGCCTATGAGCGCCTTCATCCGCTCCGAGTAGCGCATGCCTTCGCCCAAATTGGCCTCGCCCTGGTACCACAGCGCGCCGCGGATGGCGAATGGGATCAGCGGATGGATGGCGCCATTGTAAAGGGCGGTGGCGTTTTGCAGATCATGCGGCGGCTGCAATGCGGACGGGTAGGCCGGCATGGGCGGCGTTTCCGTGCCGTCGGCGAGGGACTGCCGCGCGGCGGCCATCCATTGCCTGGTCGCGTCCAAAGCCTGGCGAAGCCGTTCCTGATGTTCGGGCGTGCCCGGCTCGGCCAGCAGGACCTGGTCATATTCGCTCCGCAACGCGGGCACCTCGGCAAAGCCTTCCGGCGGCGTCCACGATTCGATGCGCGTGCCGCCCCAGCTCGACTCGATCAACCCCACCGTGACGCCCAGTTTCTGTTGCACCTCCCGGCCAAAATAATAGGCCGCCGCCGAGAACCCGTTCCAGCCGCCTTCGGCCACCGATTTTTGGGAGCAAAGTTTCCATTCGCCGTCAATATTAGTTTGGGGCATCGAGGCCCATTTGCGCTGGACCATCAGCAGGCGGATGTTGGGATGATCGGCGTCGGCAATTTCCTTTTGCGCGTCATTGGCCATGCCGATGCCCATTTCCATGTTGGACTGGCCGGAGCAAAGCCAGACCTCGCCAACCATCACGTCTTCCAATTCAATCGAACTGGAGCCGGAGACCTTCAGCGTGAAAGGGCCGCTGGCTTTCATGGCGGGCAGGGTGGCTTTCCATTCGCCCCGTTCATTGGCCTGGGCTTGCACGGTCGCGGATGCCAGCGTCACGGTGACCGTTTCGTTGGGATGCGCCCAACCCCAGATGTTGATCGGCATATCCTGCTGGAGCACCATGTGGCTCGAAAAGACTTTGGGTAATTGAACGTCCGCCTTTGCGGGAGCCGCAGCCAACACGAGGGCCGCCGCCAAGCAAAGCGCCTTGGAAATCTGTGATAGTAGCATGTGCTTGAGGCTATGGCGGATGAATCGACGGGGCAAGTGTTTCCGGGCCGCCTCGAAAGGCGGCAATTGTGACCACTGCCGGAAGCGCGTGCGGGTCATTTTTGCCTCTCAGCGACCTGCCAGGCATCAGGAACGCCTGGAAACGGGCAAAATGGTTCTTGGCATACCGTTTGCTCAACGGGGGCAGGACAACTAGCATGAACAACTTACTTACAGCGCCAGTCGAACGGCAAGCCGCCAACGGCGCCAGTCTCATTCAACTTCCTTGCGGATTGCTGGGATTCGAGCGCGTCAAAAACTACATCCTGCTCACCCGGCCCGCCGAGGAACCCTTCCTGCGGTTGCAAATGGTCGAGGAGCCGAAGCGCTCTTTTCTGGTCGTGCCGCCCCATTTTGTGATCGCCGATTACCGGCCGGACCTGAGCGAACTGGACGTCGCTTTCCTTGAGTTGGAGGACCCGTCGGAAGCGATCGTCCTGAATATCGTCACCATCCGCGCCGGGGCGCAGCCTACTGTCAATTTAAAAGGGCCGATTGTCGTCAACCGGCGCACGCTCATCGGCAAGCAAGTCATTCCGATCAACGCCGCCGAGTACGCCATCCGGCATCCGCTGGCCCTTTCCTAAACCCTCGCTTTTCCCAATATGCTCATTCTCTCCCGCAAGCCCGGTGAAAGCATTGTGATTGACGGACGCATCACCGTCAAAATCATGCGCCTGGAAGGCGACGTGGTCCGGGTGGGCATTGAAGCCCCCCAAAGCGTGCCTGTCCACCGGCAGGAGGTTTACGACGAGATTCAAAAGAACAACCAGGAGGCGCTGAACCAGACCCTGGGCCAGTTGCCGCGCCTGACCGCCAAAGCCGAACCGTCCGCGCCAAGAACCGCCAGAAGCTCCATTCCTCATGCACGTCCATAATAATCTTTCCGCGAATAACGCCGCCCTGGCCGCCTTCCAGAATCAACGCCCGGCCGCCAGCGCAACTTCACCCCAAACTCCCGCGCCCGCCGCCAATCCAATGGAAGCCGCCGCCCCGGTCCAGACCCAGGATGCGGGCTGGGAAATCCAGGATGCGCAGGATGCGGACCAGGTTATGAGCTCGCTGCAACAAAGCATGACGAACGATCCCTCGTCCGTGATGCAATCGCACAGCCAGTCATTATTTCAAGCCCTCGGCCTGCTGCAATCCGGTGAGGATTGAGATGGCCGTCTTCACGGCTGGCGATAATTACCTATGACAACCCTCGTCCCCGACACTTTGGCAACGACCGTCAATGCGGAGTCCGAAAAGTTTTCGAGGCGCCAGGGCGGATTGATTGACAAGGGAATGGAACGCTTTCTCGAAGATGCCGGCGGCCAAGTTGGAACCGGGAAGCCGCTATGCCTGGCCACCTGCTTCCTGCCTATGGACGAGCGCAATTGCGTCTGGTGGCGGCGTTTGGAGGCTGAACTGGCCGCGCGCGGTTGGGAGCTGGTTTTGATCGGAACCGAGATGCCGGCGGATCGCGGCCTGCGTGTGATTCAGGTTCCCCTTTGGCTCCAAGGATATTTCAACCATTATCACGTGCCGGACGCCCGGATCATTCTCGAACCAAGCCTCGCTAAAACGCTGGCGGAGCGGGACCGCACCTGGTCCGAACAATCCGGGAAAGGCATTCAGGAATTTCTTGGCGGAGTGGGAGCGTGCCAGCATGTGTTGCGCATGTTGTTGCGCGAATTGCAGCCGTCGGCTGTCCTCGTGTTTGGATGCGGGTTGCCCCAATCCGTGATCCTCCAACATCTGTCGTGGCAGCACGGACTCCCCTGCTGGATTCTTGAACGCGGGCTGCTGCCAGGGAGCCTCATGCTCGAAATGAACGGTCATGGCGCGCAAACCGAGTTGAATTGGAGTTTCGCCTTGCGCCGCGCCGCCCTCGCCAGCCAGGAGACCGATCTCTTTTTCAAAGCGCAGGAAAGTTTGCGCAGCCGCCTTCAAGTCAACTACAAGCAAGCGGAATACCTGGACGCCGCCGCCTTTGCGCGGAAGTTCAATCCGGAGAGGCGCAAGGTCGTTGCGCTGCTGCTGCAACTTGACGCGGGCGCGTGCCTGACGCCGCGCGAACATAATATTTCTCGCGTCCATTCTCCTGGATACGCCTCTTCGGCCGATGCCATCGAAAGATTGGGCGGCGCGGTGGCCCGCGAGACCGGCGCCTTGCTGCTGGTGAAACCGCACCCGACTGACCGCGCCGACTATTCGCATCTTCAAAGCGAAAGAGTGCGCATTGTCCGTGACATCAACCTTCATAATTTAATCGAAGCGGCGGACGCGGTGGCTTGCATGACAAGCACGACGCAGTTCGAAGCGCTCCTTTATGAGAAACCCCTCCTGTTGCTGGCGCGCAGTCCGCTGGCCGGAAAGGGAGCGGCCTACGAGGCCATCACCACGAAGCAACTCACGGGGGCTTTGCGCCAGGCGCTGGCGCGAGAGGGATTCGCGGAGCGCATGGAAGCGGGACGGCGCTTTCTTACCTTTGTCCTCAAACACTTTACAATTGCGCTCTCCGATCAATTGCCGGCGGGATCCAGCCTCGGCGACTTCGCCCAATTTTTGGCAGCCAACGAGGTGGCCGTCGATGGTTTGCCCCCAGTGGCAGACCGCCTGAACGCGGCTGGCGCCTGGCTGAACAAATGGACGGAACTAAAACGGCAAACCGCCGGCAAGGCCTCTTAAACGCTCGCACTGGCGCGCTGCCGAGAACAATGCACATGGAAAACAATTCAACTGCGGCGGAGTTATGGCGCCAGGATGAAATCCTTCGCGAGATGGGAAAAATTCTAGGCGGCAAACAGCCAGGCATCCGAGTTGTGTCCTTTGATTTCTTTGACACATTGGTGAGCCGCCTTTGCGCCGAACCTTCTGACCTTTTCGTCGAGGCGGGCCGGCGCTTCGCTGAACAAAACCTATTGCTGTCTCCTTTGTCTCCGGCTGGGTTTCGAGCCGCTCGTATCGCGGCTGACGCGCGGGCGAGAGAGAATGCCGGCTTGGCTGGCCGTTCCACGGAAATCACATTGGCTGATATTTACGCGGAGCTTAAAACCGTGGTTCGGAACCCGGATGATGCCTGCCGGCTTGAATTCGAGTTGGAGCGGCTCTTTTGCTATCTCAATCCGGCCATGGCCTCGCTGGTCCAACATGTTCGCTCGCTCGGCTATCGGACAGCTCTTGTCTCAGACACGTATTTCACAACCGCGCAATTGGTTCAGTTGCTTCAGGACCATGGTCTTTCCACTGCTCTTTTTGACGCCATGTTTGTATCAAGCGAACGCGGCAAAGCGAAATGGAACGGGCATTTGTATCAGGAATTGTTTCGTCAGTTTGATCTCCATCCGAGCGAATTGCTGCACATTGGCGACAACGACCATTCTGACATTGCTGTGGCCAGAAGCCTCGGTGTCCAAGCCATTCATTATCATCGGGTGACACCCGCGACGGAAGCTGTCTTCAAAAGCGAGCGGGCGATACGCGGCGCCAATACTCAACCCTCCAGCGCCCTTGACTCGTTGCGCGTCCTGACTGCGCGCCGAAGCGAGAATGCCCAGGACCCGTTCCGCGACGGAGCGATGACGTTTGGTCCCGTGTTGAGCCGATTTGCTGATTGGTCGGCCGAACGCTTTGCAGCCGCGGGCGTGCGCAAGATCCTCGCGCTGATGCGGGAGGGCGAGTTGCTTGGCGAACTTCTGCAACGCGCCGCTCAGTCCGCTGGGATTTCGTTGGAAGTCGTGCCGTGTTACGTCTCCCGCCGCGCCACGGCCCTGGCGGCGATGCGCCAGGTGACAGCGCACAACGCCACCGCCTTGTTCGACGGCGCCACGAGCCTGACACCCCTGGCGATCCTGGAGGTTCTTGGTCTTGACCGCGATGCCTGCCAGGCGCTCGGCTCCGAAACTGCCTCCAAGTCATTGACGACGCCCCAGAGCATCGCCCAATTCTTAAAAGTGCTCTTCGGACTGCCAGGTTTGCGCGCAAAAATCGAAGCACGCCATAAGGAAAATCTGGGCCTGGCCCATGAATATTTCTCGAATCTCATTGGCGATGAAAGCCGCATCGGGGTCATCGACTTGGGATGGAGCGCAAGCATTCAAAGCCATATCGCTCGCATACTGCGCTCCCGCCGGCCCGAGGTCCGCACGATCGGTTGTTACCTTGCCTGCACGCGCCGCGCGGGCCGGCTGGCCCTGGAAGGAGATGCCGCCCATGCCTATATGGATGAAGACTGGGATCGTTCCGCCATCCTGCCCGAGGTAGCCATTACGGCGTGTGTCGGAAGCACCAACGGCTACGCCCGCGACAACGCGGGCAAAGTGAAGCCTGTTTTAGGCGATACAAAAATCACTCCTGAAGAACATCTGGCCAAAGCGCGCTTGCGCACGGGAATCTTGGAATTTCAATCGATGTGGCTGTCCCTCTGCTCCAGCAAGGGGCGGAAACATATCTCCTCCGAAATGCACGCGGATTTGGACCGCAATTCGGCGGCCATTCTTTATCGATTGCTGGATTATCCCACCAAAGCTGAGGCGGACCGGCTCGGCCTGCTTCGGCATGAAGAAAACTATTTTGGCGAAAATCACAGCGCGCCGCTCTGCGATGAACGATCGCCAGTTCTCCTGCGCCAGATGGGTGTCTATCACGTTTATCAGGCCGCCCAAAGCTACTGGCCGCAGGGCGTCGTAGCCCGCCATAATCCGCGCCTCGTCTCCGCCTTGCGCTCTGGCTGGTCGGACCCGTTGACATTGGGCCGCCTGGGAGTTGCCCACCCGGTGACGCCGGTGGAAACCGTTTTGACAGACGTGGAATTGGCGTCGTTAGGCGGCTTGCTGTGCGGCTTTGAACTTGAGCAGGTTGTTTTTTGCGGTCCCGCGACTCCAGCGGTTCAGGAGCTTTTTCGATTTCTTTGGCAAAAACGCGGCGAGGCACAAACAAAGCATCCACAACCCAAATTGGTCATCCTGGAACCCAGCGAAACTTTTCGCGGAACGATTGAAGACAGCAGGGAAATGCTGGTGATTCGCGGCAACCCGGCCGAGCCCTCGACCTTGCGATCCATTCGATCCCAATTGGACCTTTCAAAATCGGCGGCCCTTGTCTTGACAGACCACGCCAATCCGCCAACCGCGCGGCACCTGCTAAACGGGCTGGGGCCCTTCTTGGGCCGCGCGGGAGTCGTCATGACGGCGTGTGGGAGATTCGATCGCAATGCCATTGAAGAGGAGGCTCCGCTGGCGGATTCGATTAACCGCTGGTGGCAATCTGTCGGAAAAGAAATTGGCTACACCTCGTGGCCCGCTCCTGCTGGCGCGGTGGAGCATCTTTCCAATTGGATTGTGTTTCGCCGCTCGGTCCAGGAATCCGTTTGGAATCGCCAATGGATGTTTCTTCCGGGAGACGCCGAGGCAAAAATTGAATCCGTGATCGCATGAAACCAGACGTCTCCAACGTTCCAGAACCGGTCGTATCCATCATCATTCCCGTCTTTAACAAATGCGACCTTACCGTCCAATGCTTGATGGCCTTGGCGGCTGTTACAAGGAGCGTCCCGCACGAGGTTATCGTGGTGGACAACGCTTCTGCTGATGGCACGCCTGAGCGGCTCAAAGCCAGTCAACGCCGCCCTCTTTTGCTGCGCAACGATGTCAACAAAGGATTCGCCGCAGCCTGCAACCAGGGCGCCGCCGCCGCCCGCGGGAAATACCTTTTGTTTCTCAACAACGACACCATTCCGATGAAGAACTTTCTGGAAGAGCTGGTGGAGGAGTTGCGAACTCATCCGGAAGTCGTTGCCGCCGGTTCGAGGTTGCTTTACGAAAGCGGCCTGGTGCAGCACGCGGGTGTCGCCTTTGAGCGCGATTCAAGAAATCCTTATCATCCGTACCGCCTGCTTCGCCCCGATGACCCGCGCGTTAACCGCCGCCGGGAACTTCAAGCGGTAACGGCCGCGTGCGTTTTAATTCGCGCCAAGCGTTTTCACGAGGCCGGCCGGTTCAATGAAGCTTACCGCAACGGTTACGAAGACTTGGACTTATGCCTGGAGTTGCGCCGGCGCGGCGGCCTCATTGTTTATCAGCCCAAAAGCATGCTTATTCACCTGGAAAGCCAGACTCCAGGCCGCCGCCTCTTTGACAATGAAAACCGCGCCCTCTTCTTCGAGCGCTGGCGCGATGCCATCCTGTCGGATGAGGACGCTTTTTACTATGAAGACGGATACCGGGTCCGGCGCGGCAAGGAAAACGGAGCCGAAACCCTCCACCTCATCAAGCTCACGGCCGAGCAAGAGCGGACGCGATGGTCGGCGGTCGCGCAGGCGCAACGCCTAGCCGCGGCGGGAAAAACGGAGGAGTTGCAGACGCTGCTTTCAGCCCGCCAAAAGTGGCCTTCCGACGCCGGCGTGCGAAGATGGGCGGGCGTACTTTGCAACCGGTTGGGACTCGGCGCCGCGGGCCGGCAGCACCTGGAAGAATCGCTTAAGCTTGAAGACGATCCTGAAGTCCGGCTCTGCCTGGCGCCCGGCGATTCTGAAGACCGCGCTCCCTTGGCGGACGGGAACTGGCCTGATCTCCTTATTCTTGGCCATCGTTGCCTCGCCTCAGGGGATCATGCTGGCGCCATGCCTCATTTTGAAAGGGCTCTCGGACTCGGATCTCCTCCCCGCTTGGCCTTGCCGGGTTTATGGGAAGCGGCGAATCGGTCGGGCCTCGGCGAAATATCACAGAACATTCTTCACGCCATTGAACAATTGCCCAGAGTTCACTGTTGGACAAACCCGCCCGAAATATCCAAAGCAAAACCTTGCGACAGGCCGGCCGCCATTCAGCATCCACCAGTCCGCGTGACCATTGTCATTCCCACTTTCAACAAACTCGAATTGACTCGGCGGTGCCTCAAAGCGGTGGCGGCCCATACGCCGGCGCCGGCTTGCGAAATCGTTGTCGTTGACAACGGTTCGACGGATGGAACTCCAGATTTCCTGCGCGCGGAAGACGCGGCGGGCCGCTTGCGGGCCATAGTTAATTGCGAAAACACCGGCTTTGCCAAGGCTTGCAATCAGGGCGCGAAGGCCGCGCGCGGGCAGTATGTCGTTTTCCTCAACAACGACACGGAAGTGCAATCGAACTGGCTCGGCTCGCTCTTCTCATTGGCGGAGGCGGACCCGGCCATCGCGGCGGTGGGCAGCAAATTGCTTTTTCCCGACGGCGCCATCCAACATGCTGGCATCGCCCTGGCGGATTGCTGGGACCACGATCCTTTGCTCGCGTTCCACATTTTCGCGCGCGAAAAATCCGACTTTCCCATGGCCAACCAGCGCCGCGTCTATCAGGCCGTTACCGGCGCCTGCGTGCTCACGCGCAAGGCGCACTTCGACGCCGTCGGCGGCTTCGACGAAGAATACCGGAATGGATGCGAAGACGTGGATCTTTGCCTGCGCTTCCAGCAAAAAGGATGGTTGACAGTTTACGAGCCGGCCAGCGTGGTCATCCATTATGAATCGCAAAGCGGCCCGGAGCCGTGCAAGCGCGCGCCCGAAAACGTCGAGCGGTTCCACCAAAAATGGCTCGAACACGCCAGCCCGGATGTGATCATCGAGCAGGATGGAAAGAACCGAATGATGCCATCCTCCGTCATGCGGCTTTACACGCCGCCGCCCGGCAAATTGGTGTCAATTATCATTCTGGCGCACAACCAGCTTCGCGATACCCAGCAATGCCTGGCCAGCATTGAGAAGCATACTCCGGTTGCCCATGAACTGATTCTGGTTGACAACGGTTCAACCGACGGCACCGGCCAATTCTTCCGCAATTACGCCGCCAAACACAGCCACGCGCGCGTCGTCCTCAATCGCGCCAATCTCGGATTTTCCGCCGGCAACAACCAGGGCCTGGCTTGCGCCCGCGGCGAGGCCATCCTGCTGCTCAACAACGATACGGTTGTCACGCCCGGCTGGCTGGAGCGGATGCTCGCCCATCTGGATTTGTATCCTGAATGCGGCCTGGTCGGCCCGGTTTCCAATCACGTGTCCGGCCCGCAATTGGTTTCGACCGCCAATTATTCCAGTCTTGACCAATTGCCGAAGTTCTCGGGCCAGTGGTGTTCCTCTCACGCCGGCCAATCCACGCCGTCGCCGCGCCTGGTGGGTTTCTGCCTTTTATTTCGCCGCGCTGTTCTTGACAAAATTGGCGGCCTGGACCCGCAATTCGGCAGCGGGAATTTTGAGGATGACGATTATTGCCTCCGCGCGGCCCTGGCTGGATTCACGCTGCGCGTCGCAATGGACTCCTTTGTCCATCACACGGGCGGCCAAACCTTTAAGGGCGCGAAGATCGATTACCGAGCCAGCATGGAGAAAAATTGGGGCTTGTTCAAAGCGAAGTGGTCCCTGCCTCAGGATGCTCCTCTTGACAAGGGTTACCGCCCCCCGACAACCCCGCCGAATGGCCTGGCGTTGCAAGGGCCGATTCCCAATTTGCAGGACAGCCATACAGCGTCGCTCGAAGGGCGTTGCTGGACCGACAAAACGCTGCCCGAAGCCCCCTCGAAAAAGCCTTCCCGCCAACCGGCCGTCATCGCTCTGCCCAGATGCGCTCTGACCGGCCACCTTGGCGAAGCGCGCGAACTGGTTCATCGGAGACAATGGCCCGCAGCCTGGACAGCGGCCTCATCCGCCATATTCGCGCGTCCGTATCACCCCGAAGCCTGCCTGCTGCTGGCGGAAATTGCCCAGGCCGCTGGCGACGCTGGTTCGGCCCGCTGTTGTGCCCAAGCCGCGCGCGACATGGCCCCCGGCTGGGCCCCTCCCAAGCAGTTCCTCAAAGGACAGCTCCGCGGCGCCGCCAAGCCGGAATGGTTGAAGCTGCCGCCGTCCATGGAGGGCGAGCCGCCCGCTCCCAGCATCTCTGTTTGTTTGATAACGAAGAATGAGGAACGCTTCCTGGCCCAATGCCTGCGCTCAGTGCGCGCGCTGGCCGCTCAAATCGTCGTCGTGGACACCGGTTCGGCCGACCGCACGGTGGAGATCGCCCGGGAATTTGGGGCGGAGGTGCATGCCTTTGCATGGAACGACGACTTTAGCGCCGCCCGCAACGCCGCCCTCGAACACGCCACGGGCGACTGGATTCTGATTCTTGACGCCGATGAGGAACTGATGCCGATTCACGCGGAAACAATCCTCCGCGAAATCCGCGCCCCGGCCGCGATGGGTTACCGCCTGCCGATTGTTGACGAGGGCCGAGAAAACGGAGGATGCAGCTACGTGCCGCGCCTGTTCCGCAACGCGCCGGGCCTGTTCTTTGTCGGCCGCATTCACGAGCAGGCCTTCAGCAGCATCCAGGTGCGCTGCCAGCAATGGGGCCTCAAACATTTGATGGGCGAAACCGCTCTCCTGCATCACGGCTACACGCCCGAATTGGTGGCCAGCCGGAACAAAGTGGAGCGCAATCTGCGCCTGCTGGAACGCGCCATTGAAGAAATGCCGGGCGAGCCGAATTTGGTCATGAGCCTTGGCCTGGAATTGGTCCGCTCTGGAAAACTGGAAGCGGGCCTGGACCGCTATTGGGAAGCCTTTCGCCTGATGTCCGCGCTGCCCGCGGCAGAAGTCACCCCTGAATTGAAGGAAACATTATTGACGCAGTTGGGCGCGCGCTTGATGGGCGCCAAAAAGTTTTCTGAGATCGTCGACCTGTGGCAGATTCCCTTTGCCAAAAACGGAGGTTTGACAGCCTCACAGCACTTCTGCCTTGGCGCGGCCCACATGGAACTCAAGCAGCCCGCCGAAGCGGCCGAGCATCTGCGCCAATGCATTGACAAACGCAACCGCCCCGCGCTCTCGCCCGTCAACCCGGAGATTCACAAAGCCGGCCCGCACCATTGCCTGGCGATGTGCCTGATCGCCCAGAACGATGCCCAAGGCGCGCAGAGCGCCTTTGAGGCCGCCCTCGCGACGGAACCTTCTTCCCGCCCGATGCGATTCGATTTGGCCCGGTTCCATGCCGCGCAAGGCCGCACTGCCGAGGCGCTGGGAATCCTGAAGCAACTCGCCTCGGAGAGTCCGAGCGAGGCGCGCGTATGGGAATTGGGCGGACAAATTGCTCTCAGCCGCGCGGAGCATCTGGCCTTCGCCCGCGATTGGACCGCTGAAGCCATCGGACATTTTCCGGAGGATTCGACTTTACTGAGCCAGCGCGCCGAGGCGCTGCTGCTCAACCAGGAACCAGCCCAGGCGCTGCCACTCTGGCGTCGCGGGCGCGATTCCAATTCCCCGCGTCATCGCGCGGCCATTGTGCTGTGCGAATTGCTGGCGGGTGAGCGTCAATATCATTTCACCGCCGCCGAGGAGCCGGCCATCAGCCAGGAAATCATTCGCTGGTACCGGCAGAGCATCCGCATGGGCGCGCACGCCTTGCTTAACCAATGGCATCAGCGCATGGAAACGATTGGGCTGGCGTTGCCCAGCTTCGCGCGAGTCCTGGAGCAGGCCCACCGCCAAGCGCGGCAGGCCGCGGCCTAAGCCGGGACGATTCAGTTGGGAAGGAAGTGATTGCGCCGCAGAACCCGTTCCCTTTTTGGGAGATGGATTCTAGTCAAATCAACAAGCCACTGAGGTGACCGTCTCGCGCGGGGCGCGGACGGGCGCGCCATTGGGAGAGTCAAGAACTTCGCGGACTTTCTTTGTCAATTGCATGGGAGAGAACGGCTTTTCCAGGAAGGACAATCCTTCGTCCAGCACGCCATGATGAGCCAGCGCGTCGTCCGTGTACCCGGACATCAGCAGCACTCGGATATGTGGAATCTGGCTCTTGATTTGATCGCACAGCACCTTGCCGCTCATCTGCGGCATGATGACATCGGTCATGACCAAGTCAAACGAAGGGTCCTTGCGCAGCAGCTCCATGGCCTCAAAGGCATTGCAGGATTCCTGAACCTGGTAGCCCTGCCCTTTGAGAATGAACACGGCCAGGTTTCGCAGGGACGTCTCGTCTTCAACCACCAAGATGGATTCCTTTCCGCGCGGCAGCCGCCCGAACTCGGCGTCCTCCATGCGTTCAGGCATGGCATCCGTGCAAGGCAGGTAAATTTTGAAAGCGGTGCCGGAATTCTGCTCGCTGTAAACTCGAATATCGCCGCCGCTCTGGCAGACGATGCCATAACACGTCGCCAGCCCGAGGCCCGTGCCTTTCCCAACGCCCTTGGTCGTAAAGAACGGCTCGAAGAGATGTGATTTGACCTCCTCCGTCATGCCGAGGCCCGTATCTGTGACCGAGATGAGGACGTAGCGGCCAGCGTTGAGGGCGCGGTTGCGGAACATGGTGTCCTGGTCAACAAAAGCGTTGCTGACGCTTATGGTCAGCTTGCCGCCGCGTGGCATGGCGTCGCGGGCGTTGACGACCAGGTTCATGATGACCTGCTCGATCTGGCCGGGGTCCGCTTTGACGTGGCGAATGTTGACCGCGTAGGCTGTCAAGAACTCGATGTCCTCTCCGACCAGGCGCCGCAGCATTTTCTCCATGCCTTGGATCACTTCGCAGAGATTCAGCACGCGCGGTTGAAGGACTTGCTTGCGGCTGAAGGCGAGCAATTGGCCAGTCAATCCGCGGGCGCGCTCGGCGGCCTTGTAAATTTCCGTGAGATTGCGCTGGAGGGGATCGGTTTCCCCCAGGCTCGGCATCGCGAGCGCGCAGTAGCCGCCGATGACGGTCAGCAGGTTGTTGAAGTCATGGGCCACGCCTCCAGCCAGGCGGCCGATGGCTTCCATTTTTTGCGATTGGCGCAGGCGCTCTTGAGCCTGGCGGCGCTCGGCCGTCTCGCGTGTCAAATCGTCGGTGCGTTCGGCAACGGTCTTTTCGATGTCTTCGTTGATGGCTTCCAGCTTCGCCTGGCGCTCGGCTACCAGCCGCATTTCGCCCAGGCCCTGGCGGATCGACAACAGGAGAAACATCAATTCGAAAACGACCCAGCCCGCGTGTTCAAAGGACCTCCAAATCGAAGCATTGAGTACGCCATAGACTGATTGCGGCCAGAAGATTCCGCGCAAAAGATGATCCACATAGACCACCGCCGAGGCCGAGATCAACACCTTCCAATCCCGATAAAACGCCAGAATGGCGAGCGAGCCAAACACGTGGAAATGGGTTTCGATGCGGCCGCCAGTCAAATGAATCAACAGGGCCGACATGAGCATTTGCCCGATCGCCACGGCCTGGCGCGTCACGGGCTTGCCAGATTGAAAATGGGTCAGCAGCACCGGCACGGTCGAGATGACCCCGCCCAGAACTACCGCGGCCCACAAGTGCAGGTGGATGCGGCTTTCCGACCCAATCCAAGTCTTGGGGGAAATCCAAATGGCCAGCGCGACGCCGAAGAGCCATTGGAAAATCATTAAGCGGCCAAACAGCCGGTCAGCGTGCTTGATAACACTTTGGTGCTGCTCTCGAAAGAGTTCGTCCGTGCGGACCGCGATGGCCTCGTTTGGTTTGGTTTCAGAAGAACATAGTTCGCTCATTTTTCGCTCATTTTTTGGTGGGTTTTTGGCATTCGTTCAGCAGGGAGCACCCATAGACGGGCGTGTGCGTCGCGCTGGCCGGCTGGCCGCTTAGCAAGGAGATCACGGCGTCTTCCCCGGCATTGTCGCCAGCATGTCCGCGGCTGCCAGTGATCCCGCCTTTGAAAAGCAATTGCCCGCGCGGATTGTAAAATACAACGTAGCCGGAGGTTTGCGCGCCGAAGAGGCGGGCCTGCGCGCCATCAGGGTCTTCCTGCACGCTGACTCCTGGAATGGCGGCGACGCTGGACCACAGGCCATCCTTCTCCCATTTTTCCGAAAAGCCAGCGGGCTTAAAGAACAACACGTGGGCGGACACTTTGGCAGAGTTTTGCGCCAGGATGCGATTCAGTTCCTCCACGGTCGAACGAGTGCAAGGGCATCTGGGATGGGCGAACAAAATCATCGTCGGGCGCGCTGGGTCAAGAGCCAGATGGGCCGCGGACGGCCATTGCGGCGGTGTCGCCCCAATCGCGCCGGGGGCCGTTTGATAGTTTGACAGGACGACGAATCCCGCTCCGACGAGAGTCAGCCAGAGCAGGCAAAGGACAATTGGAATGCGCGCGGTTCTTGACATCAGACTGGCAAGGAAAAAGCAATTGCCATGCCATTAGCATCTTCGTCGTGCCGGGCGCTTTGCGAGATCTTCCGCTCAAGTCTTGCGAAGACACGCCGACGGGTATAGGTTGCGCCACCATGAATGCGGTTGAGTCTCCTTCGGTTCCCGTGCGCGGGGCGCGGCTCTGGCCTCTCTCGGCGGCCGCATACCGGGCTCTCGGTGAGTCCGGCCTGATCCCCAAAAACACCGAACTTCTTTATGGGTTCGTTTACGCGAAAATGTCCAAATCGCCATTTCATAGTTTTCTAGTCGTGCGGCTGCTGCGCCTTCTTCGCTCGGTCGCGGGGCCGGGCCTTCTCGTGCGGTCGGAACAGCCGCTCTCCTGCCAGGATTCAGAGCCAGAACCGGCTATTTCCGTCGTCCGCGGCGCGGAGACGGACTTCCAGGCGGAGCATCCCCATTCAGCCGAATTGGTCATCGAGGTTTGCGTCAGCAGCCATGATTATGACCGTTGGAAACTGCGCGCCTATGCGGCTGCCGGAGTGAAGGAATGCTGGCTCGTCCTCGGCCCGGAAAAGATGATCGAGGTTTACTGGCATCCTGAAGACGGCCAATTCACCGAGCATTCGCTCCACGCGCCAGGCGGTTCGTTATCGAGCACGGCCTTGCCGGAGTTCTCGCTGTCCCTTGACGAACTCTTTGGCGGTGTCTCATAACTGACAGCGGGTCGGCTATTTATGAGACACTGCACGCGGCTTCGGGCTGGATGGCCGCGCCCGGTTCGAGCGTCATCGGGTTGTCATGATCCAGGAATGTTTCGCACACGCGGAAGAAGTCGCCCCGCGTCGTGACCCGCCGTATGTCAAATAGAAATTTATCCGCGGGCGGGACGCCTTCGCCGATGAAATTCATGAACTTCTTGAGCCGCTGCACCTGGGAGGTTTCCTTGGCTTCCGGCGTCACCTGCGATTCCCATAACTCGCGGATGTAGGCCAGCACATCGCGCCCGCTCGGCAGCGCCGGCGTTTCTCCGCGCTGAAGCTGGCGGATTTGTCCGAACAGCCACGGATTGCGAATGGCTCCGCGCCCGATCATCAATCCGGCCACTCCCGTTTCCGCCGCGACTTCCAGCGCCTGCGCGGCCGAATAGATATTTCCGTTGGCCAGCACGGGACACGGCATTTGCCGGGCTGCCTGCGCGATGAGGTCGTAACGCACGCCGGGCCGGTACATTTGCGCGACCGTCCGGCCATGAACGGTCAGCAGGTCAATGCGATGGCGCGCGAAAAGTTCCAGCAAAGCGCCGTAGGAATCCGCGGAGTCAAACCCGATTCTAGTTTTGACAGTAAAAGGGATTTCAACAGCCTCGCGCAAAGCTCCGAGAACCGCGTCGATCCTGCCCAATTCCCGCAGCAACCCTCCGCCAGCGCATTTGCGATAAACGACCGGCGCGGGGCAGCCGAGATTCAAGTCGATGGCGGAAATGGGATATTTTTGCAGTTCCCGCGCCGTCCGGACGAGAGAAGGCGGATCGTTGCCGATCAACTGCGCCACTACCGGTCGGCCGGCCGGGTTTTCGGTGATCGAATCCAAAATCCATCGTTCCGGGCGCGAGTCGCCATGGACGCGAAAATATTCAGTCCAATAAACATCCGCGCCGCCATAGCGAGCGATGACGCGCCAGAAGGCGAGGTCCGTCACATCCTGCATGGGCGCGAGAGCAAACCAAAGCGGGCCGCGCATCAGCGCGGAAAATGTTTCTGCCGGAGACATTCTTGATTAGACCGACTGTTTACTTCCAAATGGTTTTCATGGGCCACTCCTCCACTGACTTGGCTTTGGCCGTGCCGCCGTGAGCGCGGATTTCGAGGGAGGCATCCGAATCCAGGGGCGTCATAACCTGAGTCGCGCAAATTCTCTTGTTGGCATAAATTTCCAGAACGGAACGATCCAGGAAAATTCGCAAACGCAGGCTATCCGGCCCGGCTGCAAAAGAAAGCGGGCCTTTGGGGCCGGACGAGGAGTTGTGAAAGGTCATGGTCACGGGCTTTGCGTCGCCGGCCTTATTCTTAAACTCAAGCGCGATGCTGTCCGCGCCGTTCCAGTCAATATCAGCGTCGATCTCGGCGGTATTGGTTCCCGGCAGCGCGAAAGATTGGGGCGACTCCGCGAGCGCAACATTGCGCCATCGCGATGGGTGGCCGCGCAACTTGGACAAGGCCGGCGCGGGTTCCTGGCAGAGGCTGCCGTCGCGCGCGAGGCTCAAGACGCGCGGGAGCGTGAGGCATCCGTTCCAGCCGTGACCGCTGGGAAAGCCCGTGACCCATCCCCAGACGATGCGGCTGCCATCGGGAACCAGCATCGTGTTCGGCGCGTAGAAATTTCCGCCAAGGTCGAGGTCTCCGCTGGCATTCTCCGTGAACCGGCACGTCACTGGATCAAAATCGCCGAGGTAGTACTGAACTTTTCCGTAAGGCGAAACGAAGAGGACCCATTTCTCGCCGAGCTTGAAAAAATTCGGGCATTCCGCCGTGCGCGCGCCGCCGGGCAGTTTAAACAGGATGCCGCGATACTTCCATTGTGTCAAATCTAAATTCTGCGCTTCGTATATGTTGACCGTCGCCGCGCCGCCTTTGGCCTGGTTCAGGTTGCCGCCAGTCACCAGGAAGGTCTGATGCCGGTATTTGAAAACAAACGGGTCGCGCCAGTCATAGATTTTGAGCCTGTCATGCAAAGCTTCGCTCAGCACGGGATTGCCGGGGGATTTGCGCCAGGTGATCAGGTCTTGATCGCCCAGGGCGGCCCATTGCTCGGCGTGATCTCCGGCGGATTTGCCGGCGGCGATGCTCGTGTAAAAGATCATCGGCCGCCCTTTTGGATTGATGGTGCAGCAGCCCGACCACACTTCAGTCTCACCCAATTCGGTGGATGGCCAGAGCGCGATGGGAAGCGGTTCCCATTTCGCCAGATCGCGGCTGCGGACGTGCCCCCAATACTTCGGCCCGCTGCCGTCGCTGAACGGATGCAATTGATAAAACAGGTGGTAATAGCCCTTGTAATAAACGGGGCCGTTCGGATCGTTCATCCATTGCGCGGGGCTGGCCACATGAAAGATGGGGCGGGCTGGATCGGATTGGGCGCGGGGCACAGCAGCCTGAATGGCGGCCTCCGCGCGGGCGATCGCGTCCGGCCGGGACGAGTCCTGCCGGGCCAGAGCGGGCATCGCCAGAAGCGATGCAACGAGAATTCGTGACAATGTCATCATGCAATTTTGGCCGCCGGAGCGGTTCAGCGCAAGCCGCTGAAATCAGGGTCGGTGTCGCGCAGAATCGCGGCAATGCGCCGCCGCTCCTGGCCGGCAATATACGAGTAACGCGGGTCGGGGTCATCCGGGTCAAGCGCATTCCGCAATCTCGCATAGATGCGGCGCTTGAGCGGCTGGGGCAGCGCGCGAAACGAATCGGAGTAAATAAGATAGCTGCAGCGGTTTTTGAACAAGTGTCTTGACAGCCGCAAATCCTTCAACGAGCCGCCGTCTTTGGCGCGGGGGGCGCCTTTGGCAAATTCTTCCGCAAAGCCGGCCAAGCCCTGGATCGTTTCCGGCAGGGGCGCTTCGTCCTTGCACAGCAGAGCGTCCGTCACGTTCTCGGCGGAATGGTCAAAGACGCCGCGCACGCTGTCAAACAGCAGGCCGTCGTCGCCGGAAGCGTCCGGCTTTGTGTCAAGCACGTTTTTGAGGCCGTCCTGGTAACTGAGCATCCGCCGGCAATTGATCTCCGCGCGGGTGAGCGTGTTTTGCACGGTGATTTGATGCTCGAAAACCAGCAGCGAAACGATGTCGCTGCCGGCAGCCAGATAATCGCGCGTGTCAAAAAAGGCGGAGAGATTGGTCACATTGGCGCCGCGGGCTGGATCAAAGACCAGATGCCCATCGACCTCTTCGGCAAAGACATTGCCGCGATGGGTGTTGTTGCCGTAAAGGCCGGTCACGTACCAGCCGCCCCAGCGTTCGGAGAATGGAGTCTGTTCGGTCGCGACCTCGCTGCCTTCGCGAAAAATCGGCTCGCCGTCCGCCGCGGCGTACAGGGAGCGCGCGAAGACCGCCGGAATTCCCGGCACGAAAGTCCCGCCGTGGCAGCGCATGCAATCCTCGCCGCGCGTGAAGGTTGGGGAATGCTTTTCGGAAAACCCGCGCGGGTCGAAGGAATAAAAGACCGGGCCAAGGCTTGGATCGATCGCGGTGACTTCGACCAGTCCGCCCGGCACCCAGCCGACATAACAGTCATCGGAATAGTAAAGCGCGCGCGGATGCATTGGGCTGATGGCGTCCTTTTGAAAACTGGTTTTGGAAAATACCAGCATCTGGCTCGCGGCGGGAATGTGAAGAATCCGCAGCAAACTTTGCACGGCCTCGCGATCAGTTCCACCGAGTTTCAATTCGCCGGAAACCAAGGCCATTTGCAGGCGCGTGACGGCATCGTGCGGCTTGGTCGTCGAATAATTGACTGGCGGCAGTTCGTATATCTCAGGCTCCTGGGCGCGGACACCAGTCCCAAACGCCGCGACCGCAGTCAATAGAATGGACAATCGAAACCGCATCAGGCCGGAAGGCTCGCCTCAAGCACGCGCCGAAGCGGAGCCGGTTTGCTGACAAGATCGGCCAGCGTGTATCTGTCCAGTGTATCAAAGAACGCCGCCGAGGCCTCCGCCAGGGCCTGTTGAAGTTTGCAGGCGTGAATGAGCGGGCAGGTATTTGTGGCGGCGTCAAAGCACTCCACCAGCGGCGCGCCTTGCTCTGTCCGGCGCACCAATTCGCCGAGGGGAATCTGCTCCGGAGGCCGGCCGAGGGAAAGTCCGCCGCCGGGGCCGCGCTGGGCGCGAAGATAGCCGTGGCGGGTCAAAAAGTTCACGGCCTTGGCCACGTGATGGCGCGAGAGCCGGTAAACCCTGGCCACTTCATCGACCGTAAACCGGCCTTTTTCGCGCAGGGCCGCGAACATCAGGATGCGCAGCGAATAATCGGAAAACAATTTTAGAGTCATGAGTGCAGGATGAACGGCGGCGGCTGCGGCACGCCGCAAAATTGCCGGAGGCGCAAGCCGATTTGCTGCGCCATCGCATTTATTTCGCCGGCGCAATCGAGCGGAATATGCTGTTGCGGCATGCCGCCGCCATAGCCGGGCGGGCCGCCAGTCACTTGCGTCCAAAAGGTGGCGATATTTTCGATGTGCGCGGGCCAATCTTTGATTTGCGCCTCAAAAATAGGGCCTAGCTCGCGGTGCTGGCGAACATCCTTGTAAAAATGCGCGAGCAACTTTAGCAGAGCCGGCCTCCCGCCCAACCGTTCAAATAAAGGAGCGTTCGATTCCATAATAGATGTATTTTAAATACATCTTTAGATCAGTCAAGGCCGACTCGCGCCGCTTCCGCGGGCGTTTGGGGGTTTAATATCGCAATCCACCGTAATTGACCGTGTTTGTCCGCGATCAGGCACAATGCAAGCTGTGGCGGAATAAATCGAGGCTCGCCGCGCTCGACCGTCCCAAAGGAGGTGTTTTCGCGCAAAATGGCTTGTGCAGGCTTGTTTTGCGTTGTTTTGGCCTCTTGCACAAGCTGCTGGCCTCGCTCTTGATCGCGGCAAGCGTTCCCAGGCCCGAAAATAAGCGAGGCTCCCAGCACTCGCCTCTTTCCGAGGAATAGAACAATATTTGATGTTCATGTGAGAATATGCCATGAACGGCGAGTTTCTCAACGAAAATCCATGAAAAAGTGAAAAAGCTATCAACCCTTCTTGCGTTTTGGTTTCCAGCCGGGGCCGCGCACGACTTGGCCGGGCTTGGCGCCGGTGTGTCCGCCGCCTTTGATTACTTGCACGCCGTTGACCAGAACATCCATTACTCCGGTGGCGTATTGGTGCGGATTTTGAAAGGTCGCGTGATCTTGAATTTTGGCGGGGTCGAAGACCACCACATCCGCGAAATAGCCCGTTTTGAGCTGGCCGCGGCGGTCGAGTTTGAGATTTTCGGCGGGCAGCGACGTCAGCCGGCGCACGGCTTCGGCCAGAGAAATGACTTTTTCCTCGCGCACGTATTTTCCCAGCAGGCGCGCGAATGTTCCGTAGGCGCGAGGATGCGGATTGGATTTCAGAAATACGCCCTCGGACGAGATTGAGCCGGCGTCGGAATCGAAACTGACCCACGGCAGGGCGATCTCTTTGCGAATGTTTTCCTCTGACATCAGAAAGTAAATGGTTCCGACGCGGCTGCCGTCTTCAATGACCAGGTCCATGGCCGTGTCGATGGGCGTGGTGCCGCGCAGGCGGGCGGCTTCGCCGAGGGTTTTGCCGGTCAGCGGTTTCAATTTGTCGTTGCGAAAACCGGCCAGCAGAATATTTTCCGGTGATCCGGCGGCGAGGTAAAAATTCTCCCAGGCGTCGCTCGGCGTGGTCATTTCGCGGCGCAAGCGTTCCCGAACAGCCGGATCTTTGAGCCTGTCCGCCCACGCCTGGTAGCCGCCCTCCTGCACCCACGGCGGCATCATCGCGTCCAGGCCGGTCGCGCCGGCGGTGTAGGTGTACATGTCGGCAGTGATTTTCAGGCCGCCCCGGCGCGCCGCTTCGATCTTGGCGATAACGCTGTCAAGCTTGTTCCAATTGGCCCGGCCGGCGGCTTTTAAGTGGTAGATTTCCGCCCGGACGCGGGCCGCGCGCGCGATTTGCAGGAATTCATCCAGCGCGCCCAGAAAATTATTCCCTTCGCTGCGCAGGTGGGAAATATACATGCCATCGAATTCGGCGGCGGTTTTGGCCAGCGCGATCAATTCATCGGTGCGGGCGTAAAAGGCGGGCGTGTAAATCAGGGCGGAAGCGACGCCCAGCGCGCCTTCTTCCATGGCCTGCCGCACAAGATTTTTCATGCGCTTCAATTCCCGCGCCGTCGGCGGGCGGTCGGCGTAGCCGATCTCGTGGACGCGCACCGTCGTGGCGCCGATGAAGGAGGCGACATTGCAGGAGACGCCCCGGCGCGTGAGATATTCCAGGTATTCGTCGAGTGTCGTCCAGGCCACTTTGAATTTGATGTCGCCCTGGGCGTCGCGCAGTCCTTTCTTCATCGCGGCATTGAGCGGGCCCATGGAATCGCCCTCGCCCATGACTTCGAGCGTCACGCCCTGGCGGAGGTCGCTTTGCGAGCGGCCATCCTCGATCAGCGAATCGGTCGCCCAACTGAGCATGTTGATGAAGCCCGGCGCCACGGCCAGGCCGCGCGCGTCGATCTCCAATTTGGCCTTGGCATTGGGCAGGCGGCCGAGAGCCTCGATTTTATCGCCCCGGATGGCCACGTCTCCGGCGAACGGCTCTCCACCGGAGCCGTCGTAAATCATGCCGTTGCGAATGAGGACATCGTATTTGGAATCCGCCGCTGGCAAAGCGACGCCGGAAACCAAAAGCGGCAACAAACAAAGAGGAATCTGCATGGCCACGGTTTTCCCGCAAAAGGCCATCCGCGCAAGATAAAAAGACGGCGGGAAACCTGAACAAAAGCAAATGAAGGAAACAAAGAATTCGCCACCAACAGCTCTCTGTTTATTTCAGTTCTCGCAATCCGCCGTCGCACGAAAAAGCCGCGTGCCCATTTACATCGAAATCCGCATGTTCTTCTCCGTACCGCACCCGGCAAACGCAGGCGTCCGGGTTGGAATTGCGAATGGCGGCTTTGGCAAGCCGGCCATCCTTCCATTCAATGTCCACTTCAAATCCGCCGCGCGCGCGCAGGCCTTTGCAGGAGCCGTTGGGCCAGGCTTTCGGCAGGGCGGGCAACAACTCCAATTCTCCCTGGCTTTGCAAAAGCATTTCCGCGATGGCGGACGTCCCGCCGAAATTGCCGTCGATCTGAAATGGCGGATGGGCGTCAAACATATCGGGATAGGTGCGTTGCGGGCTGAGCAGGAATTTTAAGATGTTGAAGGCATGATCGCCGTCGTGCAGGCGCGACCACAGGTTCATCCGCCAGGCTGTGGCCCAGCCGGTCGCCTGGTCCCCGCGAATTTCGAGCGATTTTTTGGCGGCGGCGGCCAGCTCGGGCGTTTTGCGCAGGTCAATTTGGTCGCTGGGAAAAAGCGCGTAGAGATGCGAAACGTGGCGGTGATGAATTTCCGGCGCTTCCATGTCCCAATCCTCGAGCCACTCCTGAAGCTGGCCCGCGCGGCCGATTTGCAACGGGGCCAGGCGCGCGCGCGCCGCCGCCACTTGCGCGCGGAAATCCGCATCCCGTCCCAAAACCAACGAAGCGCGCCCGGCATGAGCGAACAAGTCGCGCAGGATTTCCATGTCCATCGCAGGGCCGGCGCAGAGGCTGGATTTGCCGGGGCCGGGATGCGTGTTCTCCGGCGAAACCGAGGGGCACGTGACCAGCCAGCCGTGCGACGGTTCGGGAACCAGCGTGTCAAGATAAAATTGCGCGGCGCCCTTGAGGGCCGGGTAAATTTTGGCCAGATAATTGGAATCGTTGGAAAACAGGTAATGTTCCCAAAGATTCTGGCAGAGCCACGCGCCGCCCATCGGCCACATGCCCGATTTCGGATTATCGACCGGGGCCGTGGCGCGCCAAAGGTCGGTGTTGTGGTGGGCGACCCAGCCGCGGGCGCCGTACATGACTTTGGCGGTGCGGGCGCCGGTTTGGGCCAGATCGAGCGCCATATCCGCCAGCGGCTCCACGCATTCGGCGAGGTTGCAGGTTTCGGCGGGCCAGTAATTCATCTCCGTGTTGATGTTGATGGTGTATTTGCTTTCCCACGGCGGGGTCATGCTTTCATTCCACAGCCCCTGCAAATTGGCCGGCTGGCCGCCGGGGCGGGAGCACGCGATGAGCAGGTAGCGGCCAAATTGGAAGTAGAGGGCCGCCAGGGCGGGGTCGCCGCCGTCAGAAAAGTTTTTGATGCGCTCGTCAGTCGGAAGGCTGGCGGCGGCGGACGCGCCCAAGTCCAGGCTGACCCTCCGGAAAAGATGCTGATAAGCCGCGACATGCCGCTGGCGCAGGGCGTCAATACTCAAATTGGCCGCGCCGCCAATCGATTTCTCAGTCAACGCCTGGGGATCACCGGAAACGTCGTGATAATTTTTGCAGCTTGTGGCGACGGAAATAACAAGGGTCGCGGCATTGGCGTTGGTGACGGAGATGGAGTCCAGTCCCGCCGCGAGCGTGCCGCCATCCGCCTTGACCAGAACGCGCGCCTGAAACCGAAGCGCGCCCGCGATGCCCTGGGCCGCCCCGTTCGTGCCGGACATAAGCAGCGCATCGCCGCCGATGGATTGAACGGACGCTCGTTGCGGCGTCTTCATCGACGCCGCGAATGCCACGCAGCCCGGCTTATCCGCGCTTAGCCTGACGACGATGACATTTGGATCGGCGCAGCAAAAAATCTCGCGAGAATGGATTGCGCCGCCGGCTGTGTAACTGACATGGGCGATGGCGGTGTCCAAGTCCAGGCCGCGGCGGTAATTCGTCGCGGATTGGGCGCCGGGGAACGTCAAGAAGAGATCGCCGGCGGTTTCATAAGGCATTTCGCGCAGGGGCTTGGCCATCATTTTTTGGCCGATCAAAGTTTGGGCCTCGGCGTACTGGCCGGCGAAAATCAGGCGGCGGACTTCCGGGAGCGCGGCGAGGGCGTCGGGATTGGCGGGGTCGTACGGGCCGCCCGCGTAGAGCGTGTCTTCGTTAAGCTGGAGGCGCTCCCGCGCGATGCCGCCGAAAACCATCGCGCCCAGCCGGCCATTGCCGAGCGGCAGGGCCTCGACCCATTTGGCGGCGGGCTGGCGATACCACAAAACAAGTGGCTGCGCGTGAAGCCAGGCCGGCAACAGAAGCGCCGCCGCCAGGAAACGAAAACAAGCGGTCATGAGCGAAAAGGATGAACACGGCGGGCGAGGGAGGAAAGAAAATTGCGCCCGGCCAATCTTGCAAAGCGCGCAAAAAAGGCGTACCACTTGCATGGCAAATGACCGGTTTATCCTGACATGACAAATCCAAGTTCTGAACCAGCCGCCGCGCCCGCGCCGTCGGATTTTATTCGTGACATCGTGGCGAAGCACGCCGCCGAAGGGCGCTATTCCCGAATCCACACGCGCTTTCCGCCCGAACCCAACGGCTACCTGCACATTGGCCACGCGAAGTCGATCTGCCTGAATTTTGGCATCGCCCGCGAGTTCGGCGGCGTGTGCAACCTGCGCATGGATGACACCAATCCGGCCAAGGAGGAGGTTGAATATGTGGATTCCATCATCGCGGACGTGCAGTGGCTGATCAGCGGATGGGCCTCCGACCAATTGGGCTTGAAACCGGCCGGCGCGACGCCCGCGACGATCGAGAGCAACGGCAAAAGCGATTTTTATTTGGGGCCGGTGTGCGGGCAGGACGCCGCCGGGGCGAAGCTTGAGCCATTCTACGCCTCCGATTATTTCGAACAGATTTACGCTTACGCCGTGCGCCTGATTGAAATGGGCCGCGCGTACGTGTGCGATCTTTCGCCGGAGGACACCGACCGCTACCGCGGCGCGCCAGACCGGCCGGGCAAGGACAGCCCATTTCGCACGCGCTCGGTTGCGGAGAGCCTGGATTTGTTTCAGCGGATGAAGGCGGGAGAATTTCCTGATGCCGCGCGAACGTTGCGGGCCAGGATCGACATGGCTTCGCCGAACGTTTGGCTGCGCGATCCGCTGCTTTATCGCATTCGCCACGCTGAGCATCATCATACCGGCAACAAATGGCGCATCTACCCGATGTACGATTTCGCGCATTGCCTGAGCGATTACCTGGAAGGCATTACGCATAGCATTTGCACGCTGGAGTTCGAGGTGCATAGGCCGCTTTATGATTGGATTCTCGAAACGCTGCAGTTGCCGCGCCCGCTGCCGCATCAATACGAATTCGCGAAACTCATCCCCACCCACACGATTGTTTCCAAGCGCAAGCTGATCGCGCTTGTCCACGAGAAAATTGTCACCGGCTGGGATGACCCGCGCCTGCCGACGATTTCGGGCATCCGCCGCCGCGGCGTCACGCCGGAGGCGTTGCGGCATTTCGCCATCGGCGTGGGCGTGACCAAATACATCAGCCAGACCGACACGGCGGTCTATGAACACGCCATCCGGGAAGATTTGAACAAGCGAGCCCTGCGCCGCCTGGCGGTCCTGCGGCCGATCAAGGTTGTCATCACGAATTATCCCGCGGGACAGGTTGAGGAATTGGACGCTGTCAATAATCCCGAAGACCCGGCCGCGGGCAAGAGGAAGATTCCATTCAGCCGCGAATTATTCATCGACCAGGATGATTTCGCGGAGACGCCGCCGCCGAAATTTTTCCGGCTCAAACCTGGCGGCGAGGCGCGGCTGAAATATGCCTATATCATCAAGTGCGAAGAAGTGATCAAGGACCCCGCTGGCAACATCAGCGAGCTGCGCTGCGCGGCTGACTTGCAGAGCAAGACCGGCGGCGCGACTTCCGCGCGCAAGATCAAAGGCACGATTCACTGGGTCAGCGCCGCGCACGCGGCCGATGCCGAAACGCGGCTTTATGACCGGCTGTTCACCGAAGCCGAGCCGGAGCAAGACGGGCGCGATTTCAAATCCGTCCTCAATCCACATTCGTTGGAGGTTATCACGGCCAAGCTTGAGCCGTCGCTGAAGGAAGCGCGCGCGGAGGAGCGTTATCAATTCGAGCGCGTGGGCTATTTTGTTTTGGACCGGGACAGCGCGGCCGGCCGGCTGGTGTTTAATCGCACGATCGGTTTGCGCGACACCTGGGCCAGGGAAATGCAAAAGGGCTGACCGCGTGGCGGCGAAGGCGAAAAAGGGCCGGCGGACGCGCGCGGCGGTTTTGGCGGGCGCATGCGTCTTGCTGATCGTGGCGGTGTCGGGCTGCCAGACAATCCGCTTTTACAGCCAAGCCGCGGCGGGTCAATATGAAATTCTCGCCCACCAAAAATTGGCGGCCCGGCTGATCGAGGACCCGGGCACCGACCCGAAGCTCAAAGCGCAACTGAAGCTGGTCGAAAAAATACGCACCTTCGCGGCGAAGGAACTCAAATTGCAGCCGAATGGAAGCTACCTCAAATACGTCGATGTCCATCGTCCCTTTGTTGTGTGGAATGTCATCGTCGCGCCCCGGCTTTCTCTGGCGCCGAAGACGTGGTGGTTTCCAATTGTCGGCCGGGCCAGCTATCGCGGCTATTTCAGCGAAGCGGCCGCGCGAGATTATGCCGCCATTTGGGACGCCAAAGGCTGGGACACCTACATTGGCGATGTGACGACGTATTCGACGCTAGGCTGGTTCCGCGATCCTCTGATGAGCACGTTCATTTTTGAATCGGAGGACGAACTGGCCGACACCATTTTCCATGAACTGACGCATAAGCGCCTCTTCATCGCGGGCGACACCGATTTCAACGAGGCCTTCGCCACAGCCGTCGCGGCGGAGGGAGTGCGCAGATGGTATCAAGCCGCCGCCAACGCGGCCGCCTACGAGCGTTACGCGAAAAACGCGGAACGCGAACATGATTTCGTGCGGCTCGTAATGGCCACGAGGGATGAATTGCAAAAGGTTTACGAGGAGGCCAGCCTGCCGGATGCGGCCAAACTGCGCCGCAAAGAAGAGATCGGAGCCGGGATGCGCGCGAAGTACGAAGACGTCAAGAAGAAGTGGGGCGTGACGAAATCCGGTTACGATGGATGGTTCGCCCGTCCGCTCAACAACGCCGAGCTTAACACGGTGGCCGCCTATTATGAATTGGTGCCCGCCTTCCACGCGCTTCTTCGCGCTGACGGCGGCGACCTGGAGGTGTTTTATGGGGAGGTGGCCAAGCTGGGCAAACTCCCCTTGGATGAGCGGCACGCGGCCCTTCAATCTTACGTCAAATAGAAAATCAACTCTTGGCCGTTTCCTGGTCCGGCTCCGGCCAAACGGCGCTCAACAGCATCCCGGCGAGAATGCCGGTTGCAACTTCAAGAAACCGATGCAACCCAATGATCCAGGCTGAGTCGGGCCGCTTGATGAGCAGCACAATCGAGAGCGCGATGGCGGCGAAACGATTGGCGGGCCGATCCAGCCGCAGCAGAGCCGACAAAACTCCGACGCCAAATATTCCCAGCGCATAGGCCATTACGCCCCGCCCCAAGTTGGCGGCCAGCGCGGAGCCTGCGAAAGCGCCCAAAGCCGTGCCGGCCAGGCGCTGCCAGGAAACCGTCAGAGTCGAAGCGAAGTCCGGCTGCACGACGACCAGGGCCGTCACCGGCGCCCAATAGAATTCCGGCAAACCCACCAGCTTGGCCGCGCCCAGCGCCAGCACCGCCGCCAGCGTGGTCCGGGTTGGGTAAACGAGTTTTGACCAAGGCGAAGCATGTTCCAATGTCGTCATAATTTTCTCACGCGCGCGCGGACTGAATCTTCATTAACTTAGTTTGCTTTTTGTTCATTTCACCCTGCCTGTCTCGGCCCGGACGGATTAAAGGCATGGGAACTCTTTACACCAAGCTCCCAAAGTTAACGAAGAATTTTGTCTAATCCGCCGGAGAGATTAAGATTAAGAAGCGAGCGGAAGCAGGTTGTTTCACGGTTAAATTTCATTGAAAATTCGTGCCGGTGGCGGCACTTTGAACCGATGCAGAGTGTTTTTTCAGGACCGGTTTATGTGGTGCGCGATAATATCGACACCGATCAAATCATTTCGGCGCAGCATCTCAACCTCGTTCCGACCATCCCGGATGAATATGAGAAGCTTGGCAGCTTCGCGCTGGCCGGCCTGCCGGATTCCCTTTACCCGGTCCGTTTTGTCAAGCCGGGCCAGATGGACAGCGACTATCCCATCGTGGTGGGCGGGCGCAATTTCGGCTGCGGCAGTTCGCGTGAGCACGCGCCCATCGCGCTCGGCTCGGCCGGCTGCCGGATTGTTTTGGCGGAGAGCTTCGCCCGCATTTTCTACCGCAATTCCATCGCGACCGGCGAACTTTATCCGTGCGACCTGACGGCCAGGCTCTGCGACACCCTCAAGACCGGCGACGTGGTGACGGTCGATCTGGACAAGCTCAGCGTGACCATTCAAGCCACTGGAAAAATGTGCGCGCTCAAGCCGCTGGGAGACATCCGCCCGGTCATTGATGCCGGCGGATTGTTCAATTACGCCCGCAAAACCGGGATGATGTCGCCGGCCTGAGTTTGGTTATTGCAGTTTCGCGCCGCTCTCGGCCGCGGGTGTTGCAACTTCCAGCCGAAGAATGGGGGCAGGCTCTTCTCGCAGCGGGTTCACCTGAAAATTTCGCAGTTGCAGCATGGCGATCCAATGTTCGATGAACGCCAGAACCCCCAGCACGTCCAGATGCTCGTGGGTGCCTTCGTAAAGGGCGAGATTGGCGGAGGCCAGTTTGAGCAGAGAACAGGCGGGTTGCATGCGTTGCTTTTGCAAGTGAACCAGCGCGCCCGCCAATTGGATCAGCCCCTTGTAAAAGGCGCCGTTGATGCCGTGCCGGTCTTTGAGCCAAATCTGCTCCAACACGTCGTGAGCCTCGTAGTAAAGCCCGCGGTTGAAGTTGTCAAAATAACCCTGGTAGTACGGGTCAATCCCTGCGACAGGGGCGGCTCCGACCATGCTTGCGATCCGTTCAGCTTTTTTGCTCATGTTGATTATGCCGCCGAAAGCGCGGCGTCGAGGGCGTCCAGCAGAAACTGCGCGCCCGGCTGCGTCAATGTCATGGGCGGCGCAAGGCGGATGGTTTGCCCCCACAAACCTCCTTTGCCGATCAACAGGCCGAGGTCGCGGCAGGTTTCCACCACTTGCGCGCATTCCGCTTTGGCCGGCTCCTTGGTGGCGCGATCTTTGACCAGTTCCAATCCCAGCAGCAGGCCTTTGCCGCGCACATCGCCGATGAGGTTGTGCCGCGATTTCAATTTTTCCAAACCCGCCATAATGAAAGCGCCCACGCGCGCCGAGTTCTCTTGCAGGCCTTCCTGCTCGATCACTTCCAGCACCGCCTTGCCCTGCGCGCAGACGACCGGGTTGCCGCCGAAGGTGTTGAAGTGGACGCGCTGGGTCAGAACGGATGCAATCTGCGGCGTCGTCACCACGGCCGCGAGCGGGCAGCCGTTGCCGATGCCTTTGGCCATCGTGACGATGTCAGGCAGGACGTCCTGGGTTTCAAATCCCCAAAAATGCGAGCCAGTCCGCCCAAAGCCGGCCTGCACTTCGTCAGCAATGCAAACGCCGCCGGCGGCGCGGACGTGTTCGTAAGCGCGCTTGAGGTAGCCGTCGGGAAAGACCACGCAGCCGCCGACGCCCTGGATGGATTCGGCGATAAACCCGGCCACTTGCCCGGAGGTGGCGTAGTCAATCAGACTTTTGACATCGGCCGCGAAATTCTTCCCGGCCGCCGGGTCCGTCCTTCCCCAGGCGCCGCGATAGGGGTCGGGCGCGATGGCGTGATGAACCCCAAAACTGTGCGGCACGTTGAACTTCCAATTGCTGTGCGCGGTCAGTCCCATGGAAGACATATTGCCGCCGTGATAACAATTGCGCAGGGCTATCAAGTCGAAATTGCCAGTGCAGGCGCGCGCCATCAGCATGGCCAGGTCGGTGGCCTCGGAGCCGGAGTTGACGAAATAGCAGACTTTCAAATCGCCCGGCATTTTGGAGGCGAGCTTTTCGGCGTATTGGGCGATGTTGGGATGCAGATAGATGGTGGTGGAATGCTGGAGCAATTCATTCTGGAGCCGCGCGGCCTCGACCACGCGCGGATGGCAATGGCCCACGCTGACCGTCACGATGCCGCCCAGCGCGTCCAGGTAGCGGCGGCCTTTTTCGTCAAAAACATACTGGCCTTTGCCTTCCACCAGCATCATTGGCTTTTTGTAATAGAGGAAAAGGCCGGGGCTGAGAAATTGGCGGCGCAGCTTAATGACCTCATCGGCGGGCGGGCCGTCGTAAGCTCGCGGTTGATAGTCAAATGGAGGCAGCACTGGATTGCTCATAAGTCGATTAAAATTTCTTTCGCGCAAAAAGCCGCGGCAGCAAATAAGCCACAAAGGCCGCGGCGAAACCAACAAACCACGCGTAACTATAAATCCACAAGAAGATTGGCGCGACATTTTCCTTTGGCACGGCATGCACGGTTGCCAGGAAACCCGGCAGGCTGGGCAAAATGCCGATGGCCAGGGCCGCCAGCGCCGCCAGGCCGAAGCCGCCCGTGTGGCGGTATTTCCCATCGGGTTGATAGAGCGCGGCCAGGTCCAATTCCCGGCGGCGGCACACGTAATAATCGGCGATGAGAATCCCGCCGATCGGCCCCAGCAGCGCGCTGTAACCGCCCAGCCAATCAAAAATATAAATGGACGGGTTGGCCAGGAGCTTCCACGGCATCATGACGATTCCAACGATCCCCGTGATAAATCCGCCGAGGCGGAAGGAGATTTTTTTCGGTGACAGATGGGCGAAATCGTTGGCCGGGCTGACCACGTTGGCGGCGATGTTGGTGGCCAGCGTCGCGATGCACAGCGAGATCATGGCCACGATCAGCACGGCCGGGTTTTTGAAGCGCGTCGCCACCACGACCGGGTCCCAAACGGGTTTGCCGTAAATGATCGTGGTGGCTGAAGTCACGGCCACGCCGATAAATGAGTAAAGGGCCATCGTGCCGGGCAGTCCCAGAGCCTGGCCGATCACCTGGTCCTTTTGCTCCCGCGCATAGCGGGAAAAATCGGGAATGTTCAGCGAGAGCGTCGCCCAAAAACCAACCATGCCGGTGAGCGCGCCGGGAAAAAAGCTCCAGAACTGGCCGCTTTTGGGCTGGCCGGGATCGAAGGCGGAAGGCTGGGAAAGAATCGGCCCGAAGCCGCCCGCCTGGCGGCAGGCCCAGGCCAACAGCAGCAGCCCCAGCGCGATCAACAGCGGCGCTTTGATGTTGAGCAAAACGCGGATGGAATCGATGCCCTTGTAAATAACAAGCATATTGACACCCCAAAAGAGCATGAAGCAGGCGAATTGCGGCAGGGTGATGCCGAGCGCGTTATGGGCCTCGCCGCCGAGGGAAGGGACGAACACGGCCAGGATTTTATGGATCGCCTCGCCGCCGATCCACGTCTGGATGCCGAACCATCCGCACGCCACCAGCGCGCGAAGCATGGCGGGCACGTTGGCCCCGAGCGGCCCGAAAGCCGGCCGGCAATAAACCGGGAACGGGATGCCGTATTTTGTGCCCGCGTGCGCATTGAGGAGCATGGGGATGAGGACGATCACGTTGGCCAGGAAAATGGTCAGGACAGCCTCCCGCCAATTCATGCCGCCATCGATGAGAGAGGAAGCCAGCATGTAAGTGGGGATGCAGGCGGCCATGGAAATCCAGAGCGCGGCGAAGTTCCACCAGCGCCAGCGCCGGCGTTCGGGTGGAACCGGCGCGAGGTCTTCATTGAAGAGCGGACTGCTCGCCAGCGATTGGCGTTGTTCAGCGCTGAGTAATGCGGCGCTCATGCGGTGCGGGGAGCATAACGCGGGCGCGCGGAAATTGACAACTTCTTCCTCGTGATCCTAATCTTAGTCTTAATCGAAATCCGGCAGAAATAGATTAAGAGGAAGAATTAAACATCCGCGGGGATTTTCGACGCTTCGATGCGGATGTAATGCAGCACCACCGGCGCGATGACCATTCCGGTGATTCCCATCAGCCGCTCGCCCAGCATCAAGGCCAGAAGCGTCAGCCAGATGGACGTGTGAATTTTGGCGCCGATGATCTGGCTGTTCAGAAAGTATTCCAATTTGTGAATCACGATCAGGAAGGCCAACGCCCACAATCCCTTGTCCGGAGAAACGGTGAACCCCAGAGCCACCACCAGCGCGTTGCTCAGAAGATTGCCGATGACCGGCAGAAAGCCGCACAGAAAAGTCAGACCCACCGCGACGACCAGGTGCGGCAAACCCACGAAATACACGAAGAGGGCCGTCAGCGCCGTGTTGATGGCCGAGATGGCAATCTGCGCGTTCATGACCATCGCGAAGCTGCGGTAAAATGTGGCGAAGCGGAGGCTGATGGCTTCGCAGCAAACCGAATACATATTGCGCCGCGCATCCTTGCCGTGCGGTTCCAGGTCCAAGCGCGGGTTGAGGTAAAGTCCAATCGCGGCAATGCAACCGATGAACAGATACACAAACACGACGGTGGCCCCGCGCGCGAAATCCGCGAAATGAGCCAGTTCGGCCGCCTGGCCGCGCGCGAATTCGAGGGCTTTTTGCTCCAGGCTTTCCATGTTCGTAAAGGGAAGCTGGATTTGGTGTTCATTGGCCCATTTGATGATGGCGGGCATGGCGCGCTCGGCGATTCCGGGCAGTGAATGAACGGCTTCGCGGATGAAATAGGTGAGCGCGTAAGCGAGAACCGCGAGCAGCGCCAGAAAGATGACGACGGCCACCCATTTGGCGCGCGGCTTCATGAAGTTGAGCTTGGAAATGATGAAATAGCTAAACAGCGTCGAGAGCAGGAGCGCTCCCATGTGCAGCCAGCCCACCAGCCCGAGCATCAGCGCGATAAAGGCAAACGAAATGCGATCGGGCTTCCTCACGGCGGGCGCATGGTAATGCCTTCCCCGGGCGGAACAAGGACATTCGACTAAGTCAAATGCTTGAGCAGCGAGACGATCTCCGGGCCAATCCGGCTGAGTTGTTCGCGGTGGGCGGCGGAAAGGGCTTCGAGCGCCTTTCGTCCGCGCGCGGTCAGCAACAGATGGACCCGCCGCCGGTCGGCCGGGTCGGGCCGCCGCCGGGCAAACTTATTGATTGACAGCCGGTCGGCCAAACCGACGGCGCTTTGATGGCGGATATGCAGGCATTCCGCCAATTCGCTGATGGTGACGTGTTCGCGCCCCGGGCAGCCCTTGATGGCCAGCAGCGCCTGGTGTTGCTGGGGCGTCAGACCCGCCGCGCGCGCCGCGTCTTCGCTGAAGCGCAAGAATTGCCGAATCCGCCGGCGGAACGCGGCCAGCGCCTCGTATTCCTCTTTTAGAATCGCGGCCATAAAATTCCCCGGATTGTGCCTTTCAGCCGCCCGGAATCCAAGCCCGCGCTCGCGATAAAATTCCCATTGATTATATCGCGACGCGATGTAATATTGAAACGTGGCTTCCGCCCAAAACATTCCGGGCACAAGCACCATTCTCTAAAATATGACTGATAAAAACGGTTTGAATCATCAATTGGGGGACTTTCGCACGGACAAGCGAATGCTGTTGCTGACGTTGCTGGCGCTGCCCGTCGGCGCGATTGGCGCGGTCGTGGCCAAGCTGTTGCTATGGCTGATCGCTATTATCACCAACATTTCGTTCTACGGGCAATTCACCGCCGCCCCAGTCACGCCGGAAGCGAACCATCTTCACGCATGGGTGATTGTCATACCGGTCATCGGCGCGGTCATCATCGGTTTGATGGCGCGCTATGGCTCGGAAAAAATTCGAGGCCACGGCATTCCAGAGGCGCTGGAAGCCATTCTGCTGGGGCGCAGTTTGATCGAGCCAAAAGTAGCCATTCTCAAGCCGATTTCCTCCGCGGTATCCATCGGCACGGGAGGGCCGTTTGGCGCGGAAGGGCCGATCATCATGACCGGCGGGGCGTTCGGCTCGATCTTCGCGCAGTTATTCAATTTGACAGCAGCCGAGCGCAAAACGCTGCTGGTGGCCGGGGCGGCGGCGGGCATGTCGGCGGTCTTCGCCACGCCGATGGCGGCGATGCTGCTGGCGGTCGAGTTGCTGCTCTTTGAATGGAAGCCGCGAAGTTTCGTGCCGGTCACGGCCGCTTCGATTATGGCGGCCATCCTGCGCGTGCCGTTGCTGGGGCCGGGGCCGATCTTTCCGGTGACGCCGCACCCGGCCATGGGGACGGAAGCCCTGGTGGTCGCGTTGATCATTGGAATCGTCACGGGGCTGGCGTCGGCGTTGCTGACCGTTTTGGTGTATGCGTGCGAGGATTTGTTTCAACGGCTGCCGATGCATTGGATGTGGTGGCCGGCCATCGGCGCGGTGGCGGTCGGCGTGGGCGGTTGGCTGGACCCCCGGGTTCTGGGCGTCGGCTACGACACCATTCACTCGCTGATGCGCGGCGAACTCATCGGCGCGGCCATTCTCGGCTTGCTGGTGGCCAAGGCGCTGGTGTGGTCCATTTCTTTAGGGTCGGGAACTTCCGGCGGCGTGCTGGCGCCGTTGCTGATCATTGGCGGCGCTTTGGGCGCGTGGCTGGGACAATGGTCTCCGGTGGGCGACCCAGGTTTGTGGGCCATGATCGCCATGGGCGCCATGATGGGCGGCACGATGCGCTCGCCCTTGACGGGCATCGTCTTTGTCCTGGAACTTTCCCATGACCTGAACACGCTGCCGATGTTGCTAGTCAGTTCGACGGCCGCGCTGGGCGTCACGGTGTTGTTGATGCGCCGCTCGATCTTGACCGAGAAACTGGCCCGCCGCGGCCAGCATATCGCCCGCGAATACAGCGTCGATATTCTGGAACTCATGCGCGTGGCCGAGGCGATGGACAAGGAAGCTCCGATGATTCCGTCGGACATGACGGTGGCGGAGCTTTCGCGCCGAATCACCAATGCCGATCCCTCGGTGGCGCGCCGCCAAGGCACGTTGATTCTGGACAAAGAGCGCAAATTGGCCGGCATCATCACGCGCGGCGATGTCGTGCGCGCGCTCCAGCACGATTCGACCGGCGCGATGACCGTCCTGGAAGCCGGCAAACAGGAGTTGACCGTTACATACCCGGAGGAATCGCTGCACGACGCGATTGCCAAGATGTTGAGGCATGACATCGGGCGGCTGCCGGTCGTAGATCCGCAGGACCACGGCAAGGCGCTGGGTTACCTGGGCCGTTCGTGCATCCTGACAGCGCGCGTGCGCAACCAGGAGGAAGAAGAAGTCCGCGGCCGCGGCCCAATTTTCACGTTCCGAGCTTGAGGATTTAAACTTCGCACAAAAGCTAGCAAAGGGCGTGCCGGGGCGGGACTGTCCACGAACAGTTCCACGGCAGGGGGCTTTTGCGAAGGGAGCGGCAGCATTTCCATGATTCCAATTGCGTCCGCCGCCCAATCCGTTTACTTGATTATGCGGAAGACCAGGCTGGAAGGCGGAAGCAGGTTTTCATGCGAGATTGGCGGACAAAGCTAGACGAGTTTTTGAGGTTCAATGAACGGGACATGCTGAAAGACCGGACAAATCAGCCGCTAGCAGGTCGTCCGGCACGCGGAAGCACAATACAGCCGATTCGAGGATCGCCTCGGAAGGAATCGGAAGCCAAAGGGGAAACCGCATTTGCCGGCGGATTCGCGCAGCTTGAGGGAAAGCTGAAGAAATTCGCTTCGTCGAAACCGAAGGGCGGAAAGAAGCAACCGGTATTGGCGGAATGCCCGATGGGCTTAAGTCTGTCGGCAAATCCGGCAATGAATCAAACGAAGATGAGTTCTAAGCCAAGTCCCGATTCGGCATCGAATTGGCGGTCCGAGGCGTAATGATATTAATCGTCTTGGTAATGCTCCGGTCGCTTTTTTCGGGGGCTTTTGGCAAGTACGCTGTCAGAGCGGTCCCGTTTATCGAGATGGTAACGCTGGCAAGGAATTCGCAAGATTCGAAGGCGCCGCTGCCGCTGCCGAGGCTGGTGACGCTTTGAGGAATCGTGACACTGGCCAGATCGTTTGACAGGAATGCGTTCGTCCCAATCTCAGTCACGGCCAGCCCGCCAATGACGCTGGGGATGGACACAACGATGCTTGTGCGGGCATAACCTGTGATGGTGATCGTGCCACTGGCATTGGCAGCGCAGGTGAATTGCGCTCGCGCCGCGTGAACGGCGGCCAGGAACATGCACGAAAGAAGGACCCATCGGCTATTTTTTGAGATCATAAAACTGCCTTTCCGGTATCTGATCGGATGCTTTTTAGAGTTTCCTAAAGCGCCCTTTTTGTTGAGAACGGATTCCCGTTTTAATCCTGCTTTTCAGGAATTCTCACACGTCGTCCCGGCCTTGCCTCCTCCGCGAAATCTTTTGTAACCAAACCCCTCGCTTCTACGTATCTGTTTAGTCAGATTGGTATTTATGCTTTTGAAGCGAATCATTCTTATGGTCTCGACGGCTGCCGCCGTTCTGGCCAGCGCGCCTGCTGATTTTGCCGCCCCGTTCAACCCTAACGACGTTGCCGCCGATCCGGCCATGCTGATGCATGTGGATTGCGACGCCGTCCGCGCCAGCGCCATTGGCCAATGGCTGCTTTCGGAACCGGCGGTGCAGGATAAATTGGCGTCGGTGGGAGCGCAGTTCGATGTTAATCTGAGCAATCAATTGCACGGCATCACATTCTATACGACTGCGGCGCATTCCCAGGACGGGGTAATGGTGGTTGCCGCGGATTTTGAGCCCGGCCCCCTGCTCGCAAAGGCCCAAGCTCTTAATGACTTCGCCTGCGCCACAAATGGCTCGCGTGTTATTTACTCCTGGGTCGATGAGAAGTGGAAAAGAAGGCTGGGCCGGACGGCGCGCGTTTATGGCGCCATTTCAGGCCGTCACGTTGTTTACGGGCAAACTGAGCCGCGCCTGGCGGACGCGATGGATGTCCTGGAGGGCGCGGCGCGCGGCTTTGACGGCGAGAGGCAGCTTCTGCGAGCAAAGCCCGGCGAAGCGGTTCTCTTGGAGGCTGCGCTTCTTAAAGTTGACTTTCGCAACGCTCAAGGCCCGGCCGCCATCTTCCAAATGTGCAAATCGGTGTGCCTGAAAGTGAGCGAGGCCAATAACAACACGACCGCCGTCATCCGACTTGAAACCGCCGATGATGACACGGCGGCGCAAGTCAACTCCGTCGTTCAAGGGTTTCTGGGCATGCTTAAAATGCAAGCGGAGGACGCCAATGCCATCAAATTCGCCAATTCCATCACGATCTCGAAAGATGGCCATGCAGTTGGAGTGACCATCTCGATGCCTTCGCCGGAGATGATCGATATGTTGAAGTCTGGCCAGGAAAAGGGCAGGCAGCGAGGAGCAAACCGGCGCGCCCAGGACAAAGATTCCCAGCCAAACAACAAGTAGGCAAGCAGCGGCGCACGGTTCGTTTCGCAGCCTTTTCAGTCCTCATGCCGCAGTGGTTAAATGGCAGCGACGCACAGGACTTAAAAATCCACTTTTAGCCATTTCAGCCCGTTGCTCCTCGTTGCTTGCCACACCGTATAAATAGTTGATGTTGAATTAGTTAAGATTTTTTTGGAGCATTCAGCAGGGATTTCTAAGTCCCGGCTTTAAAACACGAAACTAGCACAAAATCTAGCACAGACAAGAATGGCGTCAAGTCAGGCAGCTCATAAACCGCGACTTCGGAACTGACAGTGCCACCGACCGTTGGTTCTGGCGAATTCTTAGGTCGCAAATCTTTGCTCATACATTTTGTAAATTTTCTGACGTCTCTTGTTATTTGGTTGCTTGTAGTGGTCGGTGAAGCGAGCAAGCATCAAATGCAATAAACCGCGCTCGACTCCAATCTCGAACTTACCACTCTCAAACGAAAACTCTCGGACCTCCCACTTGGCGTCTCGACAATTACGAACGACTACTTCGCAAAAATAACTCGCCATGCAACACTCAAACTCCTCACGCGAGATGCCAAGTACCCGAAGCCGTTTGTGTCGCACAACACAAAATACCAGCTTTCGAGATTCTTGAGACTCGCGGGCGCAAAGTTAGCATCGAGAACGCCTGAGGCCGCCGCCAACATGGTGATCCGATGAATCCTCTCGTCACGCTTGCCGAAGAGACAAGCCTCCGCGTCAGCCTGGCTGGTAAACACGGGTAATCTCTGCCCGAACACTTTTGCGGCTTGTAAGCCTCGCCAACTCATAACTAAGCATCAGGTGGCACATTTTCCGATGGAAAAATTAATAAGGTCTGTGTCAACGGGACAAATGCTCGAATTCCGCCATCATCAATGGAGCCGAAAACTCGAACATTACGTTTCCGCTTGTCATCCCAAAAGAACTGCACCTCGACCTGATATGTCTTGCCACTCGCACCACAGGTCTCAAAATTCTCGACGTGTCCCGTTTCGACAAGCGGAACAACATCAGCGTACTTGCCGAACCGAGTCAACTGCTCGCCAAGAACATTTTGTGCTTCCGATTTGTCCATATTGCAATTTCCAAACTACATTTATAATCCTCATTTTCAAATGCCGCAATCGGATATTCGGGTTCATCGGGACAGTTATTAGAGTATTAAACAAGGTTAAGGGCGGCGGGGGGCCCGGCTCCGCCCGGCTCCCCCGCCGCCCCGTTACCCTGACGTTTAGGCCACCATTTGCGCCTCTTTAATGACCAGCCGTTTGTCCCGTTCTTCCCAGCGCAGCACTTTCAGCGTCACTTGCTGCATTTCCGGCAGCTTGTGAAACTCGATGACGTTGTCGCCATCGAGCTTCACTTTGCCGTCTTTCAGGTCCGGGTATTCCTCGAATACCGCCATGCCAGGTTGCAAGGCCAGTTCGTGCCGCCCTCCCGTATCTGGCCCTTGCCTGCCCTGACATTTCTAGGCAACAAATTTCCGCTTGCACCGGGCACATGGTCTCGCTTCAATCGGCATGTTAAGAGAAAAACGTATGTGACAAAACGAAAAATAGATTTGCGGCTTCGGCTGCTGTCCTCAACGAAACTGGTAATTTCAAGCAACGGACACGGTTCGAGGCACGCCCACATCGGGCGTGCTCGAAAGCGTTCCGTTGAAGGCATACCAGTGCCTGTTGAGGGACGCGAGTACGTCACGCCTCTTTCGTGTTGGACAGCCGGAGCTGTGGAATAATTACCCAAAATTATTATGAATACGACATTGCCCTATTTGTTTAACATGCTGGCGTGTTCCGCTGGCGTTCATCAGGAAGTTGCCCAAGTATCCGTCATCGCCCTGACCATCCGCCAGCCGCGTCGAAAACTCGTAGAATTAGCCTCGACGAAAGCAAAATTACGGAAGCTATTTTATCGGATTGACGGCGCGGACGCCGAGTGCTTTGAAGTGGTCAAGGTCCACCGTGGCAACGGTCAAATCTTCCAACTCGGCCACGGCGGCATGAAGTCCATCGCCCAGCGGCACGGTTTTTCCCGCCCGCCGGGCGCCAGCCATCAGTTCACCCGCCTTTTTACAGACTTCGTGATCGAGCGGCACGGATTCTAAAAGTGAAACAAACGTGTCCCAATAGTTCTGCCAGCGTTGTTGCTTGCCGGCATCCGCCCAAGGCTTGCCCGCAATGTATTCCGCGACCGTGGCGTCGCAAATGAACACTTCATGCCAGGCGGCGGCCACCCACTTTCCCAGGTCAAAATTTCTGCGCTCGCCTTCCACCAGCAACGAAGTGTCCAGCAGGATTCTCATTTTGCCTTGTTAGTGGCGGCAAGGTTGGCGGAGATTTCCCTGGCCGTATCGGCGTCCAACGGCGCGCGGGCGCGGTAGAGCCTGGCAAAGGTGTCCGCGCTCATGCCGGTTCTTTTGACGCGATGCGTTTTTTCAGGCGTGATGAACCAACCGCCAGGCTGTTCGCGCACAATGTAATGTTGGCCGTCAACCAACCCGCGAATGGTCAACCGGCTTTTGTCAGCTTTGGCCACAGTCGTCATACGGGAAAATTCCCACATACACACCCGTTCGTCAAGCGTCTATCTGAAAATGCGGAAAATCGCCAGTAGTGTTTGACAGACCATATGCTTTGGATTGTTTTTCAACGCGAGGCGGTTGTATTGGGCTGAGATCAGAGGGAAAAAGGTCAGGATTTGTCGCTCTGAACCCATGAGGGCAAAGCACGGCCCGGAGAGGCTTCAGATGAAAAACCTCCCGTCAACTGGGTCAGGATTTTTTCTTGCACCCGGCGCGCTCCAAGAGCGTCACGAGGTCTTCCTCGGTGGCCAGGCCCGTCCAGTGCCATTGCAGCGATTCGACCATGCGCTTGTTGGGGCGCTGGCCGGTCCAGAGCATCAACAGCAGGGAGGCGATGAGCACGCAATAAATCTGCATCTGCACTCCGGCCGGCGATTCGGCCAGCCAGTGCCGGCAATTGAGGATCGTTTTGATCCACTTGAAGAAAAGTTCGATCCGCCAGCGCTGCCGGTAAATGAGGCCGATCAACTCGGCCGACAAATCATCCCGCGTGGTGACCAGATGGAAGACGTCCCCGTGGGCTTCCACCCGCACCACCCGAAACACCGGGCCGTCGCCGTGGACGCCGAAACGGACCAAGCGGTCCCAGACCACTCCGGCCCGCCGGTCCGCTTCCGTCAAGGGCCGATCCGGCCCGGCCGGCTCAAGGATCAGGTTGTTGAAAAGACGCAGCACGAACTGGATGCCCTGCGCGCGCAGTTGGGCCAGCAGGGCGAAATCATGGCCATAATTTCGGTCGGCCACGATCAAGGCGCCGGGCTGCATCGTCTGGGCGAAGACCTTGGGTTCAGACACATTGCCCGGCGTGATCGGCCAAGCTTCCGGGATCTGGTCGAATACATTAAAATGCAAATGCAGCTTAATGGCTGTCCCCGGGCCGCCCGCCGGAGCCCAAGCCATGCGCGGCACCGCGCACAGCACCGTGCCGTCCACCGCCGTCAGCGCGGCCAGAGCCTGGCGCACCCGGGCGTCTCCACCTTGGCCCCGGCCTTGGTTTTCCTGGGCCAACTGGCGCACCACCTTTTCCAAAATCTGCGGCTCAAACACATGCTGCCCGGCCGAAAAGGCCGCCGGAGAAAACGGGGCGGCGCTGACCTCGCGCATCTTCTGGCAATGGCTGACGTGGCAGAGAGACCGCAGGCTGGTGATGACTGGGTTGAGCATGGCAAAAAGGTAGCTGCAAAAATAGTCCTCCGCGAAGAGCGTTCGCCGCTCGTCTTGCTCAGTGGGAGTGGCCGCCTTGCCCCGCAGCAGCGGCAACACCCGCTGGCGGAATTGATCCAACAGATTCCAGTTCCGCAACTGGTCTTCTCGAACGCGTTCGCGCTTCTTAGCCACACGCCAATCACACCAGAATGGCTAAATTTGTACAAGTTACAATTGTGTTGCGAATTGTTACAATTGACAACTGGCAGCCTCCAAACAAGGCTCCTCGCCATGCAGCGCCTCCCTCGGAACCTCAGCATCAAGCTTGCCGAACACAACTGGAAAATCGCAATTTTTGCGGGACAGTTATTAGAGTATTAAACAAGGTTAAGGGCGGCGGAGGGCCGAGCTCCGCCCGACTCCTCCGCCGCCCCGTTCACTGGCGTTTTGGCCACCATTTGTGCCTCTTTGATGACCAGCCGTTTGTCCCGTTCTTCCCAGCGCAGCACTTTCAGCGTCACTTGCTGCGTTTCCGGCAGCTTTTGGAACTCGATGACGCTGTCGCCATCCAGCTTCACCTTGCCGTCTTT
>DASXZY010000059.1:0-22313 GCA_036501625.1 Verrucomicrobiia bacterium | reverse complement strand
AAAAACCTACCGTAGGTTTTTCGGCACGATTTTTCCTGGAGGTTCGAATAAAATGGAAGCCGTTGTTGCGTAACGGCTTGTGAATTTAAAATCCAAGAAAAAGTGAAAAACGGATTGCGAAAGCTGCATTTTTATTTCCGCGAACCAACGTTTTTTCGGCAAAAACGCCTGGATTTTTGAGCGCCGTATTTGCAAGTATTTGCAAATGCGTTATTTAGGGGCGGGCCGGGGTGGCATATCTGGCGGGCAGCCGGTGGCCCGTATGGATGATTGTCGAGCTGGCACGCGGGTTGGATGGCGGCATAATTAAACAACGGGGATTTCGACGGATTTGTTGTAAGAATCTGTTGTAAGCAATAGCGAATCAAAGCCTTATGGTTTGCAAGCGCTTAATTCTCCAATAATTACAAAAATGGTCGGGGCGGTGAGATTTGAACTCACGACCTTCTGAACCCCATTCAGACGCGCTACCAAGCTACGCTACGCCCCGATCCGCCACCATTGTTCCCCAAGCGCGGATGGTTTTCAATATCTTTTCACGGCGGGCTTTCCTGGCCCAAAATCGCGGCGCGGCGGGCGCCGGTGGTTTGGGGCAGGTTGCCGGGGCGGCCCAGCGACCGCAGGTGCGCCAGATAGGCGAAGGCGGCGGGTTCAATCGCTTGCACGGGCCAGCCGAGGGACTCGCTGGTCACGACTTCGACGGCTTGGGCGGCGAATTGGCGGGTGATGGCCCGGACCAAGGCGGGATTCGACGCGCCGCCGCCGGCCAGAATGAGGCGGGCGAGCGGGGCGGGAAGGTGAAGCCGGCAGTTTAACGCGATGGAGCGGGCGGTGAATTCCGTGAGGGTGGCCAATTTATCGAATGGCCCCAGCCTGCGCATGTCTTGCATGGCGCCGGTAAAAAATGGCTCGCCGAATAATTCGCGCCCGGTGCTCTTGGGGGGCTTGCGCGCGAAGTATTTGTGCCGCAGCCAGCCGCTCAACACGGACTCAGCGGGCGTGCCGCGCGCGGCCCAGGCGCCGTTTTTGTCGAGGGCGGATTTTCCGCCGGTCAAGTTGCGCATGGCCATGTCAAGCAATACGTTGGCGGGGCCGGTGTCGAAGGCGAGCACGGCGGGGCGCGGGCCGCGGCGCCAGTCCAGCGAGGTGATGTTGCTGATGCCGCCCAAATTGTTGACACATACATGTTCCCCGCGGCGCGCGAAAACAGCCTGGTGGAATATGGTGGCCAATGGCGCGCCCTGCCCGCCGGCGGCGATGTCGGCCGCGCGAAAATTGCTGATGACCGGCGCGCGGAGCGTTTCGGCAAGGTAGGCCGGCTCGCCCAATTGCAGAGTGGCGGGACGCCGGCGGGATGGGTTGTGGAAAATGGTCTGGCCGTGCAGGCCGACGAGCGCCGGGCGCGTGCCTCGCGCGGCGTGCCGGGCGTAGAATCGGCCCAGATCGTGGTGCGCCTGCGCGAGTTGGTGGCTTTTCAAATCGCCCCGCGCGGCGGCGTGCAGAGTATCGCTTAAGGCGGCGGGAAAACGGGCCGACCAAAGCTCGCGCAAGGCGATGCCGCGCCCGCCCATCCGGCAGAGCGCGTAATCGACGCCATCGATGCTGGTGCCGGACATGATGCCGAGGACGAGCCTGTCTTTCATCAGCGTCCATTGAAAATTGGGATTTGAATATTGGCAATGGCCATTTAATTTGACTTGGAACGGCATGATGCCCCGGCGCTCAAAAATTCTTCGGAACGTGTTTATCGCGCAAGCCGCCCTTCTGGCCTGCGCGCGCGTGGAGGCGGCCAATGTGCCAGCGCGCCTGATGGCTGAATCCGCAAAGTCCGATTTCGCGTGGCAGCGGCTGGCGCGAATGTGCGACACGTTCGGCCCGCGTTTCAGCGGCAGCACGAATTTGGAAGCGGCCATCGACTGGATTTTGGCGGAAATGAAAAAGGACGGCCTGGACAACGTCCATGGCGAAGACGTGATGGCGCCGCATTGGGTGCGAGGCGCGGAGTCGGCCGAGATGCTCGCGCCGCGCCCGCATCGGCTGCCAATGCTCGGCCTGGGCGGAAGCGTGGCGACGCCGCCCGGCGGCATCACGGCGGAGGTGCTGGTCGTCAAAAGCTTCGCCGATTTGACAGAGCGCGCGGCCGAGGCCAAGGGGAAGATTGTTCTCTTCAACGTTCCGTTCGCGCCGGAAAACGATCCTTTTATCGGCTACCACGATACCGTTCGCATTCGTTCGCGGGGCGCGATTGAGGCGGCGAAGGTTGGAGCGGTCGCGAGCCTGATTCGTTCGGTCACGCCGTTTTCGCTGCAAACGCCGCACACCGGAGCGATGTCCTACGAAGGCGCCGTGACCAGGATTCCGCACGCGGCCATCACGGTGGAGGACGCGGAAATGATGCAGCGCATGCAGGATCGCGGGGACAAAATTATCGTGCGCCTTGCGATGAGCGCCGCGCGATTGCCGGACGCGCCCTCGCGCAACGTCGTCGCGGAAATTACCGGGCGCGAAAAGCCGGAGGAAATCGTGATTGTCAGCGGGCACATTGATTCGTGGGACGTGGGGCAAGGGGCGATGGACGACGGCGGCGGCGCGATGACCGCGTGGGAAGCGGCGCGGATGATGCGGGTATTGGGGTTGCGCCCGCGCCGGACGGTGCGCGTGGTGTTGTGGACGGATGAGGAATTCGGCCAGGCGGGCGCGAAGACTTACGAGCGGCAGCATAAGGAAGAATTGGCGCGGCACATCCTCGCCATTGAGTGCGACCGGGGCACTTTCCGGCCGGAAGGATTTTCGTTCGTCGGCAGCGCGGCGGGCCGCAAGATGATCAAACGGCTGGCCAGGCCGCTGGCGAAAATCGGCGCGGCGGGAATTATTGACGACGGAAGCGAGGCGGATGTCGGCATGCTGGAACAAGACCAGGTTCCAACGATGGCGCTGCTGGACGACGGCACAAAGTATTTCCGGTATCATCACACGGAGGCGGACACGATGGACAAATTGAACCCGCGCGAATTGAGCGCCTGCGCCGCCGCGATGGCGGTCATGGCGTGGCAGGCGGCCGACGCTCTCGAAGATTTGCCGCGCGCCGTGAAAGAACACTGATGGCTCGCATTTTTCCTGTTGGCGCTGTCTGCCCCTGGACGGGGACAGCGGCCGCGAAATCGCCCCCCGACAAAATTCCAAGGCGATTCCATGAAAACGAAAACGATGATGGCCGGCATTCTCGAACCGGTCTTTGCCATTCGCACCGGGGAGGACTTGGGCGTGGGCGACACCGAGGGCGTGCGGCAGATGATCGATTGGTGCGCGCGCCATCATCTGAACATTTTCCAAACGTTGCCCATCAACGAAACCGGCGCCGACAACAGCCCTTACGTCGCCATCAGTTCGCTGGCCATCGAACCGAGCACGCTGGCCCTTTCGCCGCGCCATTTGCCGGACTTGACGCCGGCGGCGTTTAATAAATTGGCGCGCCCCGCCCTGCTGGCGAAGTTGCGGCGCGGGCCTGTCAACTATCCGAAAGTGAAGGCCCTCAAGCGTGCCCTGCTGGAGGCGGCTTTCGATCATTTTTGGAAAACTCACTGGCGCAAAAAGAGCGCGCGGGCGGGGCAGCTTCGCCATTTCCTCTCGCAAAACGCGGGCTGGCTGGAGCCGTACGCGCTTTTTCGGGTGTTGATGGAAGAAAACGGAGGCGACTCGGATTGGGAAAGCTGGCCGCGGGAACATGGCGCGCCGGAGCAGGCCCGCGCGTGGCTGCGTTCGCTGACGAAGACACGGCGCGAATCGCTGGAGCGGCGTCAATTATTTTTCTCCTACATTCAATGGATCGCCTTCGGCCAATGGGAGGCCCTGAAGAAATACGCGGGCGAGCGCAACGTCCTGCTGATGGGCGACATCCCCTTTGGCGTTGGGCGCCGCGGGGCGGACACGTGGGCCAGCCGCGCGATTTTTGATCTTGACTGGAGCGGCGGCGCGCCGCCGGAGAAAGCGTTCAAGGTGGACGAATTCACCAGAAAATGGGGGCAGAACTGGGGCATCCCGCGTTACCGCTGGGACGTGCTGCGCGGGCGCGGATTCGATTGGTGGCGGACGCGCATCGACAACATCCGGCGGAATTTTCATCTTTACAGAATTGACCACGCGCTGGGCTTTTTTCGCGTTTACTCCTTCCCGTGGAAGCCGGGCCGCAACGCCGAATTCACAGCGTTTACCCGCGCCGAAGCGGCTGCGAAGACAGGCGGGCGCCTGCCGCGCTTCATGGAATTTCCAGATGACACGCCGGCGCACGCCGCGTTCAACCGGCGGCAGGGCGCGGAGCTGCTTCGTTTCGTGCAAGAGGCGTCCGGCGCCACGGGCATCGTCGCGGAGGATTTGGGCATGGTGCCGGATTACGTGCCGGCGGCGCTGCGGCGGCTGGGCATTCCGGGCTTTCGCATTCCCCTTTTCACGCGCGAGCGCGGCGGGAGTTACAGCGATCCGGCGAGGTATCCGCGCCTGTCGCTCACGCAGCCGGCGACGCACGATCATCCGCCGCTGGCCGCCGCGTGGGCCGAGTGCTGGCGCAACATCGATGCGGGCCGCAATGCCGCCGCGAACCGGCGCGAGCTGCGGCATGTGATGCGGTTCGCGGGAGTGGGCGGCGAGCGGATTCCGCGGCAGTTCAACGCCGCGCTGCGCGAGGGTTATCTGCGGCGGGTGGCGCAATCCAATTCGCAATTCGCGGTGGTGATGATCACGGATGTCTTCGGGGAGGCGGCGCGATTTAACACGCCCGGCGCCGCCGGCGGCCGCAACTGGACGACTCGAATGAAGCAGACTGTGGCGGAACTGGAGAGCAACCCGGCGATGCTGGCCAAGGCGCGAACATTCAGCCGGCTGATGCGGGAGGCGGGACGGGGCGTCGCGAGCGGCCGCGAGGAATCGCAATGCTGACCGAATCATTAGGGGCCTGAATTCTTCGTTTCCATTGCGATCTTTTGTTCAATTTCTCAGGCTGGCCGATTCCGCGAGCGCGTATGAAAAACCTTTAACACCAAACTAATAAAGGAAACAAAGAGATTCTTTGATCCATCCTATTCCATCGAACACAGCGAGGAACCATTTGGAAACACGCGCCAGTTGCTAACAATGGAGTTACGGTTTCCGGCCCTCCAGCACTTCGGTGTAATCGGGAATGGTCATCAAGTCGGCGCGATCGGCGCGGCCGCTTTCCTGTTTCCACGCTGAGAGCCTGCCAGCGGCCTCGTCGTTCCAGCCGCGCTTGCGGATGAATTCGTTCCACACGAAGATGTCCGTCTCGTTCAGTTCCCGGCCGGTCGTGAAACACCATTTCAATATTTCCTCGTCCGTGCCGCCGGCGAGCACGCGCTGCTTGAGCGCCTCATATTCGACGCGCAAGAACCGGCAGCATAGCCCGTCCCCCCGCGCGGCCCCTCCCAAGTTCGCATGGCAATCTTCCCGCAGCTCGCCCTTCGCATAGAGGCGAATCTTTTCGAGCATGCGCGGGAAATAGGCCATGCCGCCCGTCTTGTCGTGAAAACTTTTTGGCGCTTTGTCATTCATAACATCAAGTTTTAGTTTGACCGCGCCCGTTGTCAACCGCTGGCGCGGCCCGAGCCTCAACCGCGCAATTTACTTTTCGATTCGATACAGGGCGGCGCGGGTGCGCAGGTAGAGCGCGCGACCGGACACGGCGGGGGAAGCCATGAAGCCATCGGCCAGTTGGTTGGTGGCCAGCGTTTCAAAGGTGCGGCCGGCATTTAGAACCGTCGCTTTTCCTTCGCGGCTGAAGCAGTAAATCCGCCCGTCGCCATACAGCACGGAGGCAGAGTAATCGCCGCCGATTCGTTCGCGCCAGACCTCCGCGCCATCGGCGGATTGGAAGCACGAGGCGATGCCGCCTTCGTTGACCATGAAGAGCAGGCCGTTATCGACCGTGCCTGAAGTCTGGCTTGGCGAAGCCCGCGTGGCGCGCCAGACGACGGCGGTTTCAGGAAGTTCGCCATGGCCATCGGGATGCAACGCCAGCACCTCCGCCTTGCCGTTGCCGGTGGCGAAGATGGCCAATCCCTGATCGTAGATCGGGCGGGAGGCGGGCGAATAGGCGGTGGTAGAAAGCTTCCAAATCTCGCGTCCCGTGGCGGGATCGTAGCCATAGACGGCCTTGGAGGCGTCGCTGAGCATCAGGGGAGCGCCGACCGAGTCAATGACAATAGGCGTCGAAAAGGCCTTGCGGTAGTCGCCTCCGCCGGTCGGCTGTCCGCTGGCGTCGAGATCATTGTAGTGGGAAGTGCGGTCCGTTTTCCAAACGGTTTGGCCCGTGTTTTTATCCAAGGCGGCCATGTATTGCTGGTCGATGCCATCCAGAGTCAGGATCAGCAGGTTTTTCCACAAGAGCGGCGAGGAGCCGGGGCCGCGAAAATGCCGGCACGGCAGGTCGTCGCGCTGCCAGAGAACTTTGAATGTGCCGGTGTCCAGGCAGGCCGTGCCGTAACTGCCAAAATTGACGTAAGCCCGGCCCGGTTCCAGCGCCGCCGACGGGGAAGCGTAACAATTGAAATTGGCGGCCGCGCCGAGCGATTCGGGATTGTCGTGGTGAAAAAGCCGTTGGTTGAAAAGAATCCTGCCCGTCTGCTCATCCACGCAAATCGCGAAGAAATCGTGGCCATCAACCGTGGCCGTGGTCAGCCAAATTTGGCCATTGAGAATGACGGGCGAAGACCAGCCGCGGTAAGGGATGGCGGTCTTCCACTTGACGTTTTCGGTCTCGCTCCAGGTTAGAGGCAGGCCCAGCGGGGCAGTCTGGCCGGGAGCGCTCGCCCTGCCATCGAACCAAGGCCCGCGAAAATCGGGCCAATCGGCCCGGGCGAACGCCGCCAGCCCGCAAAACAACGAGAGAAGGACAATTTTGACAATGCGCATCACGCCGCGGACATTACACAAACCATTGCAGGGATGCACGCTCGAACAATTCTCCCGCCGCGGTGACAGTTTTGTGAATTTTTCAACATTTTTGCTTGCAACTGTAGGGTATTACCCTACAGTCAAGCCAATGAGGACACTCTTGCCAGTATGAAAACTGACGGCCACCAACTACTTGCGCACGCCTTGGAGACTTGGCGGACGATGCGTCTTTTGGGTTACATCGACCCTGGCACGGGCAGTTATGGCTATCAACTGCTCATCGCCGGGGTGACCGGTGTCCTCTTTTTCTTCGCGTCTATCAAGCGCAAGATTATGTCCCTGTTCACCAAGGCAGGGCCGCCCCCCGATTTGGCTGACACGCCTCCTCCGAAGGAGCCTCTTGCTCGCGAGTCCAAAGACGAAACCACAGCACTGCGAAGTTGACGCCGGACGGATGAAGGCTGTCGGAGCCTCGTTCCGCGACCCCAGTGGCTGCGTCGTGGAACACGAAGGCGAATTTCTGCGCGTGGTTCGGCCTGCCTACGCGGAGAACTACGATTTTCTGCTCAAATCCGGCCTTTACCGCGTCCTGACCGCGCAAGGGCTTCTTATCCCGCACGAAGAAATCGAACAACCCGCGGCGGAAGGGGTTTACAAGGTGTTGCGGCCGCGCCAGGTGCCGTTTATTTCCTACCCATACGAATGGTGTTTCAGCCAATTGCGGGACGCCGCCCTGGCCACCCTGGCCATCCAAAAGGCGGCCATGGCGCACGGCATGAGCCTCAAGGACGCCTCGGCCTTCAACATCCAGTTCGTCGATGGCCGGCCCACCTTGATTGACACGCTTTCGTTCGAGAAATTGCGCCTGCGCCCCTGGGCCGCCTATGGCCAGTTTTGCCGGCATTTCCTGGCGCCGCTGGCCCTGATCAAATGGCGGGACGCGCGCATGGGGCAACTGCCGATGATTCATCTTGACGGCATCCCGCTTCCGCTGGCCGCTTCCCTGCTGCCTCACCGGGCGCGGTTGAACACCTGGCTGCTGATGCATCTGTTCCTGCACGCGGCCAGCGAGAAAAAGGCCGCCGCCGCGCCTCCGCCGCCGGCCCAGTCAAAGGAATTTCCGCTCCGCTCATTCCTCGGTTTGACATCCAGCCTGGAGTCGGCCGTCCAAAGCTTGAAGTGGCAGCCGCCCAAGACGAATTGGTCCGAATACTACGGCAGCAGCGTTCTGGGCGGCCGGTATGTCGCGCACAAACTGGAAATTGTGGGCGATTTCCTCAAAGCCGCGCGGCCCGGCACGGTTTGGGATTTGGGGGCCAACACGGGCCGCTTCAGCCGGCTGGCGGTCGAAAATGGGGCGGGCGTTTTGTCCTTTGATGGCGACCCGGCCTGTGTCGAGATGAATTATCTGGAGGCCCGCCGCGAACGCCAATCGCGCCTGCTCCCGCTGGTCATGGATTTGACCAATCCCAGCCCCGCGCTGGGCTGGGACCACCGCGAGCGGATGAGCTGGCTCGATCGCCCGAAGCCGGACATGGCCCTGGCGCTGGGTTTGACGCATCATCTGGCCATCGGCAACAACGTGCCCTTCGACCGGGTCGCCGATTTTTTCGCCCGCCTGGCGCCGTCGCTGGTGGTGGAATTCGTGCCCAAGGACGACCCCAACGCGAAGAAATTGCTGCGCACGCGTGAAGATATTTTTGACAGTTATTCCAGGGCGGATTTTGAGCGCGCCTTCGGCCGCCGCTTTGCCGTCGAGGACTCCAGGCCGGTGGAGGATTCCACGCGGCGGGTTTATTTGATGCGGCGATTGGAATGAGCCGGGCGCCGGTCAGGGCGCAAGGTCGTAGCAAACCAATTCGCGAGCGTCCCGCACGTAGAGGCGGTGGCCGGCCAGCGCGGGGAAATTCCAGTTCTTCCCACAAACCTGGAGGCGCCCCAGTTCAGTGCAGGCATCGGGGCGGGCGGCGATCAGCACAAGTTCGCCGGTGTCAGTCAGCACGAGCAGCGTGTTGCCCGCGGCGATGGTCGAGGCGTTCTCCGTGCCGCGCGCGCCGAAGCCGGGCGCCTTCCATTTTGTTTCGCCGGTGCGCGCATCGGCGCAAATATAATCCTGCCCCGGCCCCTGGTCGTAGAGATAATCACCCACCCGCACCGGCGTGGAGAGATTGATCTTCAACTCCTCATTGGCCCACGCTGGAACGGCCCGCACCGTGCCGCCCTCGTTCGTGATCTTCGTCGCCACCAAACCGATGGTGTGCGAATTGACAATGACCGTGTCGCCAAAAATGACCGGCGTGGCCGCGTGGCGCTTCGCATCCGTCCGAAACGGCACGCGCCACAAAATCGCTCCATGTTCCCGCTCGACGCCCATCAAGGCGTCCGCCGTGAAGGACACCACCTGTTTGACACCGGCCAGCGTGGCCACCACCGGCGAAGAATAGGCGGCCTCGTCATGGCCCGCTTTCCACAGGACTTTGCCGTTTTGCTTGTCAAAACAAACGAGCGTCGCGCCCTCCGCGGAGCCGACGTTGACGATGACCGCGCCGCCATCGACCACGGAGGAGCCGTTGTTGCCGCGCCGGGAGGCCGTGCCTTCGTTCGCTTTGCTGCCAAGGAATTTGACGCCAAAATCCTTCTCGAAATTAACGCCCCAAATCTTCGCGCCCGTTTCCAGATTGAGGCACTGGAATTCGCCCCGGCACGATTGCACAAAAACCCGGCCGCCATCAATGAGCGGCGTGCTGCGCGGGCCGGCTCCCCATTCGTCCCGGTAAACGGCGTCGATGGGGGTGCGCCAGACTTCCTTGCCGGAATTGGCGTCGAGCAAATGGGCGACCTCGTTCTGGCCATCTTCGTCAAACACAACAAGTTTGCCGCCTGCCACGACCGGCGAGGAGAAACCGCCGCCGATGCGCTTGCGCCAGACGGCTTTCAACTCCGCGGGCAGGCTTTGCAGGGCGGGGGCGCCGGCAGCGGCATGGCCGTCGCGTTGCGGGCCGAGCCATTGGGGCCAGTCGCCGGCAAGAACGCGGCGGCCCGGAAACGCCAGCGCGGCCGCGAGGCATAAACAAACGGGGAAACGGATCATGGCATCATGCTTTCCAGGCCAGGCGCGGGCCGGCCGATTGATAGAACAGCCCCAGCAGCCTCATGGCGACCGCTGTAGCGTATAAGAATACGAATTCAACCGTCAGAGCCTGGTAAACGGCATATCTCCACAGCAGGACCGGAGCGGCTTCCATGATGCGCGGCATGAAGGCGGTGAATGCCATCAGCCCGCCGAACAGCAGGCAGCAAACTCCGTATTCGGCGGGCGCGCGGGCGATGGAAGGAATCACGATATGCGGGCTGACCGCGAGAAAGGACTCCGTCTGGCTCAACGCCAGCAGGGCCATTGGAAAATACAGAAAGCCGATCAAACCCAAAAGCTGCGTCAGCAACCGGGCCTGCGGCCCCGCATAAGAGGCGCACAAAACCGCCGGCGACAGGCAGAAAGCCAGCAGGCCGATCAGCCGCAGATAAGGTTCCACCGCGTCGTACCACCAATTCTCCAGGAGCGGATACATCGGCATCCGCTCTTCGCCATTGGCGCTGGTGGTGATAATTGATTGCATGAAGAGAATCACGTAGCCCGTGCCGAGCACTTTGAAAATGGCGCCGATCCCAAAATAAGACGCGCCGAAAGCAGCCGAAAAAAATGAACCCGTCCCGCGCCCCCCTCCGCCTGAAATCAGCAAGGCCGCCGACTCCGTCAGCAGCATCGGCAGCGCGTTGAACGCCAAAAAGAGGACGCTCCCGATCGCCAGCGTCATCACCCCAAGGTGTTTGACAGGATATAAAAACGCGCCGGGAATGCTCTGATAAAACCCCTGCGCCTCCGCCGCGCGCGCGCTCGGCGGCGGCGGCGTCCACGTCATTTGCGGCGGAATCGGCGGCGGCACGGGCGCCGCCTCGCTGGGAGGATCGTAAACCGCATCCACTTCGCCCAGGCGCAGCCGCTGGCCGGGAAGAAGCGCCTGCCGCGCGACGCGCTGGCCCTCAAGCCATGTGCCGTTGGTCGAGCCGAGGTCGGTGATGGTCGCGCCATCTGGTTGCACGGCAATTTGGCAATGGAAACTGGAAACGGATGGATGATTGATTTGGAAATGAGCCTCCGGCGAACGCCCGACTTGGGACAAGCCTGGGGGCAAATCCAGCTTCATGACCGGCTCACCGGGCGCATGGACGACAAGCTTAGCCATATTGGGCGGCAAAAGATTTAATTGCTGCGAGGCACAAATAAAGCCACCCAACCCAAACATCAATCACGAAATGATTTCACGAGCGCAGTCTCGTTGATCCACTCGCCGTCCAATTTCAAATTCGCCCGCATTTCAACAATTAATAGGGACACATGGGTTTGTGTCAACGGCTGGCGCCGGCCAGTCGCAAATCCTGGTTAGTTACTGTGTCTTGATGCGGAAGAATTGGGCGGCCGCGTTGGTGGTGGAGATCGTAAATGTTTGGAGAGTGCCATCGCCGAGGCGGTTAGTCAGATCGATCCAGGGGCCGACGGCCAGGTTCGTGCGCGTTTGAATCGTGTTGGTCGCGCCCGCCAGGGTCTGAATGGAGAATGAGAGCGTATGGCCGCCTCCCTTGGCGATGTCCGTGATGGCGACCGGCGTGGGCTGCGTTGTGCCGCCGACGACTATAAACTGCTCCGCAATTGTGCTATTCAACAAGGTGCCAGCGGACCAGTTTGTGACCATCGGCGTCCCAAAGGCATCCGATGGGACGCTGGCCGCAAAGCTGGCGTAATTCGTGGAATAAAAGGTGAGAAACAACGCATTGGCGCCGGGAGTGAGCGGCGGGTGGCCGGACCAATTTGTAACAAGATCGCTGAAATTGGTGGAGTAGGAATGCTCGCCGTCGGCCCATTGGACGGTGGCCGCATCGGTCTGGTAATTCGTGGGGGCGGTCCAAAGGAAATCGGCATCCACCGGGACGTTGCTTTGACCATAGGCTGGGTAGAGGATGACCGGCGCCTGGAGGAGATTGCTCGTCAAGCCGGCGAGGCTGACTTGGAAGTGAAGAACCTGCTCGCTGGGATCACCCTGATTAATGACAAGAGTCCAGTAACCGTTGGTGATTTCTTCGGTCATGTCCGCAAAGCTTTCATAATCGGCGTTGGCGGAATTGTTGGTGGGCGTCGATTCGTTACTGAAAATATTGTGGGGAGAATAGATGCGATGCTCTGTAATGACGGCGGGGCTTTCGAATTCCTGAAAATAAGGGAACGCATAGTAGAAGTTATTGCCGGGGGTGACGGGATCACCGACGACCCAGATGGACAATTGGAAGCCCGTATTCACCACCGGCGCCTGGATAATGGTGGAGACAACACTGCCAGGGTTGTTGAAAAGGTAGGCGATTTCATCGGGCGCAAGAACGCGGTCATAGAGTTGAATGTCATCAAGGTTGCCTGTGAAATAATCGAAGGGATTGACAGAATTGGGATCGGATTGAGAGCCGTCGATTTGCGCGCCGACGCCGATCAGCTTGGGATCGCCCAAAAACTCGAACGACGCGACATCTTCGGAATCCAGAGCGCCGTCGAAGTAAATCTGCTTCACGCCGGTGGCCTGGTCCCGGGTCACGACGACATGATGGAATGAGCCGTCATCGATTAAATTGGTGCTCGTTAGAGTGTCATCGCCAAAGTCCTGGCCGCCGGTGTTAAAGCCGAGCAGGTCGCCAGTTTGCGCCATTGGCACAGAATCCTGTGCCAACCCGGGAATATCGGCCGTGACAATGCCCGCGCCATCATAGGCCCCGTAATAATCCTGGCCAAAGGATTGGCTGGTATTGACCCACAAGGAAAGAGTGAAATTCCCGCCGAACGTGTTCAGCACCACGGGCGGAGCCGTGTTGTAACTCATCCAACTGTTCCCATCGAAATAGGCTGAACCCGCGCCCGCTTCGAAAGTGGAGTTATCGCAAGTGACGAGATCGCCGCCATTGAAATCGAGGTCGAAACCATGGCCGGAGGTGTCGGCTCCGAGGTTGTTCGGGTCGTCGAAACTGTAATGGGCCACGAGATTTGGGGAGGCGCCTTCAGCGATGGGAGCCGTCGAGACGTCGCCAGGGTTTTGGAAAAGAAAGGAGATATCCGCGGAACCCAGAACGCGGGAATAAAGCTGGATGTCGTCCAAATGGCCGAAAAACTCGTAGCCGTCGGATGCGTTGGTGGGATTTGATTGGGCGGCGAGCGTCTGCGTGCCAAACGCAATCAACTGCGGCGAGTTGAGCAAATCCATGCTGGCGAAGCCGTTGGTGTTGAGCACGCCGTCGATGTAAATCTGTTTTTCGCCGGTGGACTGCCGCCGGGTGACGACGACAAAACGGTAGGTATCGTTATTGTCATTGATATCGACGGTGGAATTCAGGGTATCCTCAGAAAAACCGGCGTTTCCGGTCCCGAAGCCAATGCCGCCTCCGCAAAGGGCCATCGGTATAATATCGTCAGGCTCGCCCGGCGTGGCCGCGCAGCAAATGCCCTGGCCAAAAGCGGCTGATTCGCCGTCACTGCCGGAAGTGGCCGGGGAGTGGACCCACATTGAAAGCGTAAAATCGCTGGCCAACGCCGCCAGCACGGTGGCCGGCGTGTGTGTGTAGCTGATGTAACCCGCGCCGCTCAGAAAGAGCGAGCCGCCGCCCACCTCGTTATCCAGGCTGTAACCGGTATTAGGCCCGCCGATATAATCCAAGTCGAACGCATTGCCGGAAGCATCGGCGCCGACATGGTTCGGGTCGTCGAACGTATAATGAGCCACCAAATCGCCGTTCGGGCCGCCCGCGATGTTGGGCGCGGTCGAGCCGGGATTCAGATAGAGGGCCTTGACTTCGTCCGCGTTCAACACGCCGGAGTAAAACTGCAGATCGTCCAAATCTCCGTCATAGCCGTTATAAAAAGAATCCAAAGTGATCGGGTTTGGGTAGGAGGCATCGTCACCGGCCCCGACGGTGACTTGATGCGAATCGCTGAGCACCAGCCTGGCCGCCTCGGTGCGGGCGTCAATGGCGCCATCAATGTAAATGGTTTTCATGCCGGTAACCTGGTCGCGGGTCACAACCACAAAGTGGTATGCGCCATCGTTGACGGACTTCATGGAATGAAGCGTATCATTGTTGGCGCCGCCGGTGTTAAAGGCGATTTTGCTGCCGGTCAAGGCCATGGGAATGACATCATTGGCAAGCCCGTTCGCGTCGGCCGCCACGATGAAAGCGCCGTCGAGAGCCGGGCCGCCATCATCGCCAAGGCTTTGGGTCGTTTTGATCCAGCAGGAAACGGAGAAACTGGCCTGGATGGCGCCAAGGATGTTGCTGGGCGTGGCACTCCAGCTAAGGACGCCGAAGCCGAAGCCGTTGGTCGAAAAATAAATAGCCAGCGGCCCAGCGGCAGCATCGTTGGTGACAAAAATGCCCCCGCCGGCGCCAGAACCCGCGCCGAAGGTGAAATCGTTGCCATTGCCGGAAGTGTCGATGCCCTGGACATCGAGGTTGCCATCGGTGGTGTCAAACGGGAAATGCGCGAGCAGCGCATGGCCGGCACGGACATTGAAAGCGGCCAGGACGGCGGCGGCCCCCAGCGCCAAAGCAAAGCATCGTCCCGAACGAGAAAAGGTTTTTTTAGTTTCCATGATATGAGCCTTCCGTGGTTTCAAATTTGCAATTAGGCGCAGTATTAACCCACAAATCCCTCTTAAACTCAACCAAAATCTGCCAACTTCGGCACGCGCGCGGGTTTTGAATTGTCGGATGATGCTTTGGTCTCGGCAGGAGAAAAAGGCCCTCGCAGCGGCAGCGCCCGGCTCGAACCAAGGGTTAATCGCAGACTCCCTTCCTTGAAACCACGGTTTCCTGTGAAATGGCAACTCCCAATTGCCGACAGCACTGCGGTTAGCGCCTTTAAGCCGCCCCATTTCGCGCGGCAATCGTGGCGCTTATGCGGGAGCGCGTCTCAGTGATTTGAAGCGTTTTCTGGCGAGCTATTTCAACGTCCGTTTAGCCGCAGCCATTAACATCGATAGAGGCGCCATTAACAGGAGCGTCATTGCTGAATCGGGGACGGCGGTGTTCACAACTACGCCGATGCCGTAGGTTCTGCCCTGGTTGCCGAAGTCGTCACCTACATAATCAAAAGTGGCAGTTGAATCGCCGTTAAGGCCCGCGGAAAACGCAGCTCCCGCGCCGCCTGGGGGAGTCGCGGACGCAAAGGCGGCTGCGGGCGAATCCGCGTAAGTAGCGTCGCTGTTAGCCGCGTCGTTGGCGTTCTGCGGGTAATAGGGGCCGGTGCCGGCAAACGCCAGGAGGTCGCCGGATGTGACGTTGAATCCTGTTACCGGCAGCGTCTGGACGCCCACTGCGGCGCTCCCGGAAAACATTTCCGACGCCACCACTTGAAAGGTCTGCTCGTTCGGGTTGGGGCCAGTGACGCCGGGAGTCAACGCATACAGGGTGAAGTCGTAGTCGCCTCCGTAGAATTTTACGTCGGTCACGCTTCCTGTGGGCAGAATTATGGCGGAACTGGAATTCGGGCCGGCTGAATTGTATTCGCCCAGAATGACAAAAGGTGGAATGCCGTCAGAACCTCCGTTTGGAACCGTTAAACTGTTGCCAACATAGACCGATTTCGCTTGGACGGAAATGCCCGCCAGCGCCACCGCAACTCCGATGGCTTTTGCGCCAGCCGCCTGCGGAATCCAATTAAATTTAGAATGAGTCTTCATTTTTTCACTTATGGTTTCTGCGTTACCGGTTGGGGGCCTATTTTTAAGCATGGCACATGCCAGTTATTAACCGCAATGAAAATGATTATGTAAATAACTCATAGTAAATGGATTAGGATTTTCGGTTTGATGCCAAGAATTCTGGCTTTTGAGCGCAAAGTGTAAAGAAACCCGATAGACCATAGTGGCTGGCAAATTCTGCTTGGCCAGGGTTTTGAGTATAAGTTATTCTTGATAAATGGATTATGAAGAGACTCGGCATCTAACCGGGTCGAGTTGGGGCAGTGTAAGCTATTCCGACAGCAATTCGTTCTCGGGAGATGGTCTATCGGATTGTTGCTCTCGGGCAATAACAGGGCTGGTTTTCAGCGGCGGCGTCCCTGCCTTGCAGAAAGCGCTTGAAACTTAATTTATGCCTAACAAAATATCGCCTTTGCGTTTGGATGCCGGCCGCGCTTATTACAAATGGGGCAATTTGCGTCGGGACACCTTTCTCTTTGAATTGGCTGCGGTGGCTGGAGAGCAAGTTCCGATTGGCGGGATGATTCACCTGAAGGATTACGTTGATTCAGGGGAAAAGGACTATCCTTACCAGTACGTCTTCGACGCCTTTTTTCAAAACGTTTGCGACATGCTTAAGACGCATTGGCCTCAAAACACGGACCCAGTGTCGTTTTTCATGGATAATAATGAAGCTAAATGGATCGGGTGTTTCAGAGATGTTTTTGATAAGTGGCAAACCAAAGAACCCCGATTCTCCTCGTTTACTTTTGTGACGAAAAACAATCCGGTCTGCGAGAATCCGGCGCGAATGCCTTTGCAAGCGGCTGATTTAATCGCGTATCGCGTGAGGAAAGGAGCGCAAAAACACTTAGAAACCCGTCTCGCATTAGAGCCGTGTTTATTAGATCACTTTCTTTTCAGACATCAAGACCAAAAACTTGTAAGGGACATCATGCAATATCGCAAATCTGCGGTGCGCGCTGCGAGCAAAAGCTGGGACGAAAAATTTGCGGTTAAATTGCCGTCGTAGCGTTATGCAACGTTGAATCCTGTTAAGGGATATTTATCGTTGAGCAAGAGATTTCCCGAATTGGCCCCCGGCACAGCGCTGGGATTTCTAACCGTCGCGGACAGTTGGTGCGAGGCATTCTCGGCGGATCGATGGAATCAGCGAAATGCCGCGCGGCGCAACTCGACTGCAAGCGGCCTTGCGCGGCGATCAATTTTCAGCGGGAAAAAATCGTTTCATAAACCTCGTTGTGCTATATCTGCAATTACATGAAGGCAGAAGACCGAAACCGCGCGAAGGAGCTTTATAAAGAGCTTCGCCAAAAGTCATGGCCGCATCTATGGCGCGAGGAAGTGCCGCGCTTCAATGCCGCCTCTCCAGAAGAGCGCATCAAGACGGTCGCTGTCATTCGCGCGGCGGGGGTCGTTTTTGCTGAATCCGGCCCTGTTGAAGAAAAAGCCAGCGTCCGCGAATGGCTCCTTCAGTTGCTGCAAGACCCTTCCGAAAAAGTCCGGCGCTACGCCATGGCCGCGATGCCCAAGATCGGCGCGGGAGCACAAGAAGAGCAAACACTGCTCGCAAGCCTTCGAATGGCCCCGCGGGAACGCGAGAAAAAATACCTGGCGCGAACCCTGGAAAAAATCGGCGGCGCCGCCACGCTTGAAACCGGTTCCTTTGGGGGCGCCGAGCAAAAAATCAAAGCCGGGATCGCCCGCCGCGAAACTCCAAGCGCCCTCCGAGTCAATGCCATCCTAACTCCCGGCTCGCACTTGCTTATCCATCTGCGGAGCCGCAACGGGTTGGAGCGCTTCGTCTCCGATGAAGTGGCTCAGCGGATGCGCGGAAAATTTCGCGCCGCGAAGGTTTCCGCCGGCAAAACCGGAATCATTCCCTGCGCGCCATTTTCCCTGGCCGATATTTATTCGATGCGATGTTTCGGCTCGCTCGGTTTCGTGTTGGGAAAAGTGGAGGCGGGCAACGAGGCGGAATCCACCGAGGCGTTGGCAGCCGTGATCGCCTCCGGGCCATCGCGCCAGCTTCTGGAAGCTTTCACCGAAGGCGCAATTCGTTATCGCCTGAATTTTGTTTTCAAGGGCCATCAAAGGGCAGCGGTGGATCGTTTGGCCAGGCAGGTTTACGCGCGATGTCCCGAAATTCTTAATGACCCGCGAAGCGTGACTTGGACCATCGATATTTATCCAGATGGCGGCGGCCAATTGGTGGAATTGCGGCCGAACATGACGCCCGATCCGCGCTTTGCCTACCGCCGGCGCGATGTCCCGGCGGCTTCGCATCCGCCCCTGGCCGCCTGTCTCGCGCGGCTGGCCGGAAGGCTGCCGGATGAGGTCATTTGGGATCCGTTTTGCGGCTCGGGTTCGGAACTGATCGAGAGCGCCCTGCTCGGCGGCGCGCGAAGCGTGTGCGGCACCGATTGCAGCAGCGACGCCATCGCCATCGCGCAAAACAATTTCGCGGCGGCGCAAGCCAAGTCCGTCCGGGCGTCTTTTATTTGCGGCGACTTCCGGAAGGTGGCCGCGACAAAAAATTTCGCGGGCGGCCGGATCACTCTGATCATCACCAACCCTCCCATGGGCATGCGAGTGCCGGTCGCGGACCTTCGAGGCTTGATCGCGGATCTTTTTAGCGTCTCCGCCAGCGTCCTTAATCCCGGCGGCAGGCTGGTGTTTGTCAATCCGCTGGCGCGAGTCACGCCGCCTCCTTCGCTAAAATTGCAATTTGCTCAAGAAGTCGATATGGGAGGCTTCCGTTGCCGGCTGGAAAAATATCTCAGAACCGCGGCGCAAACTGGGAAGTGATCCCTTTATTTTGCCAGGGCGGATTTAAGCGATTCCAATTCCTCCCAGCGGCCGTAGAGTTGCGGCAGCTTTTCCTTGGCAGCGGCCAGGCTGGCGAGCAGATCTTTGGTTTGCGTCGCGTGAGTCCGATGAAAATCCGGCGAGGCGAATAATCCCTCGATCCTGGCAATTTCCTCCTCCAGCGCGAGAATTTGCGCCTCCATCCCCTCCAATTCCCGCGTCTCTTTGAATGACAGCTTGCCGGGCTTGGCCGGCTTCGGCGCGGGCGCGGCTGGCCGCGGTGGAATCGGTGGCGGTCTTTTCCGCGCTGATTCGGCCGTCTTCTGCTTTTTTTCCAAATAATAATCGTAGTCTCCAACGCTGTGATGGATGGCGCCATCGCCCTCGAACGCCAGGATGTCCGTGCAGACCCGGTTCAGAAAATAACGGTCATGGCTCACTACGCACACCACGCCTGGAAATGCGATCAGCGCCTCTTCCAGGACCCGCAAGGTGGGCAGGTCGAGATCATTTGTCGGCTCGTCCAGAATTAGAAAATTTCCGCCGCACTTTAAAACGCGCGCCAGCAGCAGCCGGCTGCGCTCCCCGCCGGATAGATATTTCACCTGCGTCGTAATGCGTTCGTCGGCGAAAAGAAACCGCTTCAGATAGCTGCGCAGGGAGATTTTGCTCTCGCCCCATTGCACAAACTCCGTCCCATCGGCCGCTTCATCCAGGACGGTTCGCTCGTCGTTGAGTTGCAGCCGCGCCTGATCCACGTAATTGAATTTTGTAAGCTGGCCAATTTTCACCGTCCCCTCGCCCGGCGGAAGCTGGCCGATGATCAATTTGAGCAACGTCGTTTTTCCCAGGCCGTTCCTTCCGCAGATGCCGATGCGGTGTCCGTTTTCAAACGCAAAATTGAATCCGCTGAACAGCGCGCGCCCTCCGCGTTCCACTCCCAGATTCGCCAATTCCACCACACGATTCCCCAGCGGCGGGGGCGGCGGGATGACTAATTCCATTTCCTCATCAACCGGCGCGATCTCCTGCGCGGCCGTGTCATAGTAACGCTCGAAACGGTTCTTTTGTTTGCTGCGTTGCGCGCGCGGCCCCTGGCGCACCCAGGCCAATTCTTTTTTGAGAAACATCTGGCGCTTGTGCTCAATGGTGGCGTCGGCGGCCTGGCGCTCCGCTTTGTCCAGCAGATAATCCGTGTAATTGCCGGCGTGCCCGAAGAATTTCCCGTCGCACAACTCGACGACGCGGTTGACGACGCGATCCAGAAAATAACGGTCGTGCGTGACGACGAGGAACGCGCCCTTAAAATCTTCGAGGAAGCCCGCCACCCATTCGATGGATTCCGGGTCAAGATGATTTGTCGGCTCGTCAAGTATAAGTAATTCCGGCCGGGAGACAATGGCCCGGGCCAGCGCCACGCGCCGCTGCTCGCCGCCTGAGAGCGAATCAATCTGCCGGCGGCCCGGCGGACAATTCAAATGGGACACGGCCGTTTCAACCCGCTGGTCCAGCGTCCAGCCATCGAGAGTCTGGATGCGGCGCTCCAATTCCTCATGCCTGCTGGACTCGGCCGGCAGCGACTCGAATTCGGCGATCAAATCCAGCACGCGGCGCGCGCCCTGGCGGACATTGCCGCGGACATCTTGCGCGGGGTCCAAGGTGAAATCCTGGGAGAGATAACTCACGGCCAAATCACGCCGCGCCGTGATTTCGCCGCTGTCCGGCATTTGCAGGCCGGCCAAAATTTTCAAAAAAGTTGTTTTGCCGGAACCATTGCGCCCGACCAAGCCGATGCGGTCGCCTTCCTCGATGCCGAGGGTGGCGCCGTTCAAAATCGCCCGCTCATTATAGCGGACGATCAAATCAGTGGCGGCGAGAATAGCAGACATGCCAGTGTAACCAATAATCGATTTCCCGCGCCGAGTCGAAGCCAATATAACCCGCGCAAGTTTTTCTTCCCAAACCCGGCCCCGCGCTCCGCTCCGGGGCCGCGCTGCCCCGCCGAAGCCTGGACTTTCAGGGGTTTTTTTCTTCGGAACCACCGTGTTTGACCGTATTCAACCGTATTTAACCGAAAGTCATCTTGAACCGAAGCTTCGTCTTGGTGAAAAGACGCCCAAAGATGATGAGAAAGAACAGAGCGCCGGAGCGCACACACGCCCAATATGCCATAGTTCTATTTTCGCGCAAGAAGGAAAATGCATTAAAAACAGGGAAACGTGCTTTGGGCCGGACCCCTGATAAAATGCCGGCACGACGAGTCTCCGCGCTCTCTGGCGGCTCTGCGAGAGCGCGTTTTTTAGCGCCGCAATATAATACATCTGGGCATTTGCAGCCGCGCCATAATCAACATAAACATAGGGCTGAATTGCCGTGAGCGTGATATTTCCAATTAATTGCCGCTGCGCGGGCGGGCGCCGAGATGCTCATCCATCCATGCCAGGGTTTGCGCCCACATTTCCTTCGTATAAATGTGGCCCTGGCCGGGGTAGATCAGGCTCTGCATTTCGTTCTCCTTGCCATAGAGCCGGTAAGCCGGGCGCGCGGCCGCTTCGATGGCGCGAATTCCATCCACAGGGGAGCCTTTGTCCTGGTCGCCATTTTGGAATAGCACGGGCCGCGGGGCGATAAGAGCGATCACGGCTTCGGTGTCGAAATGGGCGAGCATGTTCGGCACGAAGTAGCCGATGTCATGTTCGTGAATCGCTTCGTGCTCGATCATGTTCTGGCAGCGGGTCAGGCAGGCGATGGCCACGCCGGTTCGCAAGCGTTCATCCAATGCCATCAACCACCACGACCGCGTCGCGCCCATGCTCATGCCCGTCACCCCAATCCTGTCCCGGTCCACCTCCGGCCGCGATGCCAGATAATCCAGCGCCATCAAGTCATCCCGCAGCAGCATTCCCCAAAAAGTGCGCCCAACCCAGAGGTCGAACTTGGCGGTTGTCTCTTCGCCAGCGGAGTTTGTCTCCGCCCTGCCGCCGGGACCCCTGCCGTTGCGCTCGCCGAAGCAATACGCGTCGATGGCCAGCACCACATAACCCCGTTCCGCGAAAGCCGGCCCAGGGGGTTCCGGGGTGTGCCGCGCCTGAAATAATTCCTCTTTGCCGATCCCATATTCTCCGCCGTGCCAGTGGCAATATAGGATGGCGGGCAGCTTTCCAGGCGCGTTCTTTGGCAGCAGCAGATAACCCGGCACGGTCGCGCCCGCTCCGTTGTCAAATTGAAATTTCTCCACAATGTAACTGCCCCGGTCTTCCCGCGAGATCGTCTCAACTTTGGGCCTCTCAGGCCGCGGAGGCAGCCGCCCCAGGAGTCTCCAAAGCTCTGCCCGCACCTGCTGGCGTTGAATTTCCCATGCCTGCCGAGTTGGGGAAACCGCAAACGGCGGAGCCAGTTCCGTGCTGGCCAGCCAGCGCGCGGCGCCATTCTGATTTGACTGGCCCCGCGCGGCCAGTCCGCAGAATGCAAAGAAGCCCATGGCAAGCAGCATTCTCGTTGGGATTAACATGAAGGAATTGTGCCCGTGACCATTGCCCCGCGCAAGGCCAGTCCGCCTCCCGCAATAATTGCAACGCGTTTTCTGCCGCCCGCGCTTGTTTTCAGGTCTCTGCTGATGGAAAATCGAGGCCATCCTAATTAAATCCAATTTTTGCAGAGGCTGGAGACTGGCCATGTCCGCTGTTATTCTGGCGGCCCAGAGCGCGATGGCGGGACGCGCCGCAGAGCCGCCTGCCAACGATTACTGGGCCGTCGAAGACAGCGCGGCGCGCGAGAAGCTGCCGCTTTACACCACGATTCCCGCGGCCC
>DASXZY010000058.1:0-78787 GCA_036501625.1 Verrucomicrobiia bacterium | reverse complement strand
AGCAACTCCCGATAGCTGTGCTTGCGAGGTCTCCCTGTCGTGCAAGGATCAGGAAAACAATAGTCGATGAGTTGCCATTCGGCGTCCGTCAGATCAGAAGTGTATCGCATCCCCAGCTTATAGGGGTGCGCGCTGTAAAGTACAAGTTAACGTTAAAGTCGGGGTTTCCTGAGTTTTAAAACAGGCTCTAAGAATGGCCCGCGAATTGCTTGCTCTACGAGCGTAGTTGAAAATGGCCTGAAAAACCAGGCCGAACGAGATGCAGTTTTATGCCTTCTTTTAGTTACGTAGCACGCGATTCTGGGTCAGGCCGCGAAATTCGCAGCAGTGTGGACGCTTCTTCGGAAGCCAACGCCATTGCCGCGCTGTTGAACCGCAACCTGATGGTGGTATCCATTGCGGAAAAGATTTCCAAAAAGGGGCGCACCAGCGGCGGCAGCGTCGCCTTGGCCGATCTCGTCATCTTCACCCGCCAACTGGCCACCATGATCGACGCCGGCCTGGCCATGGTGCAATCGCTCCAGGCCCTCGCCGAGCAGAGCGACAACAAACTCATGCGCGATGTCATCAAGGACATTACGACGCGCGTGGAAGGCGGCGACAGCTTTTCAGACGCGTTACAGAAGCATCCCAAGGTCTTCTCCAAGCTCTATTTCTCGATGGTCAGCGCGGGCGAGCGCGGCGGCTTGCTTTCGGACATTCTGGCCCGCCTCGCCACCTACCTGGAAAACACCGCCCGGCTCCGCAAAAAGGTCAAGTCAGCCATGATGTATCCGACGGTCGTGACCGTTGTGGCCATTGGCATTACAATTTTCCTGATGGTCAAAGTTGTGCCGACCTTCAGTGACATTTTCAGCCAGTTGGGCGGCCATTTGCCGACTCCCACCCAGTATCTCATCAACGTCAGCAATGCCCTTCGCCATTACTTCATGTATTTTATTGTTGGCACGGGCGCGCTTATTGGCGGCTGGCTTTACTACATCAAGACACCGGCTGGGCGCACATTTTGGGACGACCGACGCATCAAGCTGCCCATTTTTGGGGCAATCGCCCACAAAATCTGCCTGGCTCGTTTCGCCGGGACCATGGCTTCCCTGGTTCGCAGCGGCGTGCCAATTCTTGAAGTGCTGGCCATCGTTCAAAACACCGTTGGCAACGTCATTATGGAAACCGCCATCAAAACGGCGGCAACGGACATCGAACGCGGCGAAGGCATTTCGGCCGCGCTGGCCAAGCATCCCATTTTCCCCACCATGATCATCCGCATGATGCAAGCCGGCGAGCAGACCGGCAAAATTGATGCGATGCTGGAACGGGTTGGCAGCTTCCTGGACGAGGAAATCGAAACGACTCTCAGCGGATTGACTTCGCTGATCGAGCCGTTGCTGATCGTATTTTTGGGAGTTGTCGTGGGCGGCATCGTGATCTGCATGTTTCTGCCGATCTTCAAGCTCAGCGAGCTTGTGTCAGGCAAACACTGAAAAGTTCACGCTGGGGGGGCTTGCCGTCGAAAACGCTTTCGGATAATGTTGAGCCATGGCCAAAGTGTTGCTGATTGATGATGAAGTGACAATGGTGCAAATGGTGACCGAACTCTTGCGCCGGGAAGGGCATGAGGTGTTTCCATTCAGCAATTACAACTCGGCCATCGAGACGCTCGAAACCCACACGCCCGAGCTGGTCATCACCGATCTTTATCTTGACAAGACCCGCACCCACGGCCTGGAGATTCTGCAAAAAGCCCGCGCCCTAAATCCTCCTTCCACGGTCATCGTCATCACCGCCTACGCGACCATCGAGACGGCCGTGGACGCGATGAAAAAAGGCGCGTTCGATTATCTGGAAAAGCCGTTCAAAGTCGATGATTTGCGGCTGTGCGTCCAGCGGGCCCTCTCCTACAACGACGCCGTTTCCGAGAACATTTACCTGCGCAAGCAGTTGAAGAAAAAGTACCAGTTCAACCAGCTCATCGGCAATTCGCCCATGATCCAGGATGTCTTCAAAATGATTGAGCGGGTGGCCGATACTGACAGCACGATCCTCATCCTCGGCGAGAGCGGGACGGGCAAGGAACTGGTGGCGCGCGCGCTCCATTTCAACAGCCGCCGCCAATTCGCGCCCTTCGTGCCGATCAATTGCAGCGCGCTGCCGGAGAATTTGCTGGAGTCCGAATTGTTCGGCCATTGCAAGGGCGCCTTCACCGGCGCCATCAACGACAAAAAGGGGCTTTTCCAGGAGGCCGATGGCGGCACCATTTTCTTGGACGAAATCGGCTCGATGCCGCCGGTCCTGCAAAGCCGCCTGCTGCGCGTTTTGCAGGAACGGGAAGTCCGCCGCGTCGGCGACAACGTGGCCGTCAGCGTCAATGTGCGCGTGCTGGCCGCGACCAATGAACCGCTGGAAAAGCGGATCAAGGACGGCACCTTCCGCGAAGACCTTTATTACCGGCTCAACGTTATCCCGATCAATCTGCCCAGCTTGCGCGAACGGCGCGAAGACGTGCCCGTGCTGGCCATGCACTTTCTGCGGAACAAAGTCCATCCGCGCACCGGCAAGTTGTACAGCATCACGCGCAAATCGCTGGACCTTCTCGCCGCCCATGAATGGCCCGGCAACGTGCGCGAATTGGAAAACGCCATCGAGCGCGCGGCCGCCCTGTGCGAGAACAGCACGATCCGCATGGCTGATTTGCCGCCCATCTTGCGGCGTTACGCGGCCGCTGACAGCGACGACGACCAGATCGAGACTCCGGCTGCCGCGGCCGAAAGCGGCGCGGGGCCGTCCGTGGGCGCGGCTGGCGCTGCCCCGCAGCCGTCCTTCTCGCAACCTGTGGGGCCGCTGCGCAACTATCTGCGCGAGCAGGAACTGACCTATGTCAATCGCGCCCTGGCTCAAACCGGCGGCGACAAGGAAAAGGCGGCCGAGATGCTTGGCGTCAGCGTCGCAACCCTCTACCGCAAACTGGCCGAAGAAGAAGTAACGGCCTGATTCGACTGGAGCCTTCGCCCTAAGTTGTGCTTGGCGCGCGCTGTGTGAAGACCGCCAGCGAAGCGGTATAGCCATGCAGGAAATTTCGCTCGCCAATCGGGCCGATCTCGCCGTTGCAAAAAAATCCAGCCACATCGAACGGCCCCAGCTTTTTTTGAACCAGGGCGGCGTCGTGATTGGGATGCCCGAACAGCCCGCGGCCGCGCCCATTGCAGGTGCAAAGGCAGCCGCCGTAACAGGCGCGCCCGGCCCGCCGGCGGGACAGGTTATCAAGCAAAATGGTCATGTCTTCCGCGGCCGCGGCCGCGTCGCGCCGCTGGAATTGCATGGTCTGGCCCTGGCGCGGCAGCGCGCCCACGGCCAGGCTGCCCGATTGCGGATCGCCGCCCATGATGTTGCGCACCAGAAAATCGCCCCGGTGAAATTCCTCCAGGTATTCGTTGACAACCAGGCCGATGAACAGGTTGCCCCGCGCCTTGCGCTGCTCCGGGGCCGGCAGCCGCGAAAATGTCTCCTGCAAAACTTCGTAGGCGGGCCGGTTGGCAATCTGGTGGATGATATTGCCTTCCGTTTTCGTGATGGTCCATGTCTCGCCGATCGGCGTGCAGCCCTGCGAAATGAGCGATTGCAATTCGACGCCGCCGCCGGCCGCCACCGCCACCCCGCCATCCTCGAAGACATCGCCGTTGAGATAGAGCTGCGCCGAGCGGCTGGTAAAATCACCGCTGGCCAGGCCGCCGACGATTGGTTTGGGCGCGTAGGCTTCGTTCCAGCCGCGCAGCCAGGCCTCGGCGTCTGTTTGGAAGGGTTCGGCGAAGGCCAGCCATCCGTTGATCTGCGCGGCTGTCAAGCCTGTTTCCAATTCCCAGTAGCCGGGGCCGTTGGCTTCCTCGATCTGCTCCTGCGTGAAATGAATGCCGTGCAGTTCCGCGCCCGGCAGGGAAAAGAGCGAGAGCGCCAGGCCCATTTCGCCCTCGATTTCGCGGCCGCCGGTGATAAGCCCCGTGCTGGAGCATCCCAGCAGCAGCGGAATTTCCGCGGAGACGCGCAGCGCTTCCAGGATGCGCGTCGCGTCCGCGAAATAATGCGGCGTCATGAAAAGCAGTCCCAGCGAAACGCGCGGCGCCGCCAGTTCCCGCCGCAATTTTTGCGCCCACGCCGCCAAGGCGCCGTCGTCAAAATCAGCCTTCCAAAGACCGGATGCGCCGAATTCACTCATGGTGTCATGCGCCGGTGATGGGAGATACGGTAACTTCGCATTGTGGAAAGGCTTTCTTGAGAAACTGCGGCAAGGCCTTTTCGAGTTGCGCGGCGGCATGCGCCTTGTCCGCGGCTGGGTTGCTCTTCCATCCTGCCAGGCGCAGGACGCTATTCGCCAAAAATCCCTCAATCTCCGCGTGCCCGGAAACGCCTCCATTTTCCCAAACGCGCAGGTGCGGCTTGACGAATAAATTGCGCGCGTGCGGCTTGAGAACGCCCTGGGCGCACAGCCCTTCAAAATCCTCCCACGACAAAACCAAGTCCTCCACGGGCGCGACTGAGGCCTCCGCCACTTCAAAAATGGCCGCGTTCAGCGGCGAAACCGACGGCCGCATCATGGGGAAGAAAATCACGTCATCTATATTTTCCTGCCCGGTGAAAATCATGACCATCCGCTCGATGCCCGGCCCGATGCCCGTGGTGGGCGGCAGCCCGTATTCCAGCGCCTCGATGAAATCGAAATCCAGCGTGTGGAATTTTCCGGCGTCGCGCTCCTCGGCTCGGTAGGCTTTGCGCCAGGTCGCCAGCAAATGGGCGGGATCATTTTGCTCCGACCAATTGTCGCCGCATTCCATGCCCGCGATAAAAATCTCGAATCGCTCGACAAAGCGCGGGTCCGCCGCCATCGGCTTGGCCAGCGGAGAAATCTCGATGGGATGCCCGAACACGAGGGTGGGCTGGATCAAATCCTTCTCGACCGCGGCCTCAAAGGCTTTGACCAGGGCCTCGCCGGCGCTGGGTTGGGCCTCGTGGATGCCAAGGCTGGCCAGGCGGGCATTGGCCTCGCCGGCGCTGTTGATTTGGCTGAAATCAATGCCCGTCTTTTCCCGCACCGCCTCGCACATGCTTACGCGCCGCCACGGTTTCCCGAAGTCGATGGTATGCCCGCGCACGGCGAATTCCGTTTTGTCAAAAACCGAGACCGCGATGTGCCGGAACATGTCCTCGATCAGGTTCATGTTGTATTCGTAATTCTCGTAGGCCGTCATCGTTTCGACCATCGAAAATTCCGGGTGATGGCTTCGGTCGATGCCCTCGTTGCGGAAATAGCGTCCGATGGTGAAAACCTTGTCGTAGCCGGCCACGATCAGGCGCTTGAGATAAAGCTCGTGCGAAATGGCCAGATACATGTCGCAACCCAGGGCATTGACGTGCGTTTTGAACGGCTTGGCCGTGCCCCCGCCGTATTGCGGCTGGATGACCGGCGTTTGAAACTCCAGGAATCCGCGCTCGCGAAGAAACTCCCGGATGGCCGCAATCATCTTGCAGGCCGACGCGAACCGCTCGAAGGAAGCCGGCTCCAGCGTCGTGTCAAGATAGCGTTTGCGCAGCACCTGCTCGCGGTCCTTGAGGCCGGACCATTGGTCCGGCAGCGGGCGCAATGCTTTTGTCAGCAGGCGCAGGCGCTCGACCAGGATTGAAATTTCGCCCCGCTCCGTCCGCACCACTTTGCCCGTCGCTTCGATGATGTCGCCCAAATCGAGCATATTGGTCTCCGCGTAGCCGAGGGCGCCGGACGCGGCATCGGTTGGCTGGACGAGGTTGCGGCGCAGGAACAATTGGAGCCGGCCGGTTTGGTCCTGGACATGGGCGAACGCGAGCGCGCCCTGTTTGCGCCAGGACATAAGGCGTCCCGCGACCGTCGCCGTTTGCCCCTCCAGACGGGCGAAGTCATCCAGGATGGCCTTGGTATAATGGGTGCGCCCGCTGCGGGACGGATATGGGTTGAGGCCCAGTGTGCGCAGCGAGGCCGCCTTGGCCAGGCGCCCATTGCGAATTTCGATGAGTGGGTTAGTTGCCACAGTTGTAATTCCGAATCGTCGGACGGTTTTTGTACGCCGGGGCGTTCGCATTGGCGAGGGCAAAGTTAAACCGCCGAGCCTCGACAACCCGGCTTCGAGGTGGCATTGTTCATTGAATATGATCGTTGCGGGGCGGAAATTTTGGCTGGTTCTCTTGTGCATGGCGGCGGCGGGCCGGGCCTTGGGCCAGGCGCCCGTGTATGAGCATCACGCCGAGCATGATCCCGATGGGATCGGCACGTTTTACGCCGGGCGCGAGATTGCCCAGGTCATGGGCCATCAGGGGGCCGATTGGCTCGAACGCTCGGAACGCGCCGATGAGGAACGTCCCGATCTATTGTTGAAAGCGATCCCGCTGCACCCGGGCGAGACGGCGGCCGACATCGGAGCCGGCACGGGCTACTTGAGCTGGCGCATGGCCAAAATGACCGGCGACAAAGGCAAGGTTTATTGCGTTGATATTCAACAGGAGATGCTTGACTTGCTGGCCAAGGAAATGGCCGAGCATCACACCACCAATTTCCAATCCATCCTGGGCGCGGTCGACGACTCCCGCTTGCCGTCCAATTCCGTCGATGTCGTGCTGATGGTCGATGTCTATCACGAATTCGATCATCCTTACGAAATGATGCGATCCATTCTGCGCGCGCTCAAGCCGGGCGGGCGCATCGTCTGGGTGGAATACCGCGCCGAAGACCCCGAAGTGCCCATCAAGCGGCTGCACAAAATGTCCGAAGCCCAAGTGCGCAAAGAGGCCGCGTTCGTGCCTTTGAAGTGGGTGCAAAGCATCGAAACTCTTCCCCGCCAGCACATCTTCATCTTTACAAAACAATGAATCTAACTTACTACGGGCACGCCTGCTTCGCGGTCGAAGCGGGCGGCCGCACGCTGCTGTTTGATCCTTTTATCAGCCCCAATCCGCTGGCCAAGGAAATCGATATCCAATCCATCAAGGCTGATTACATTCTTGTCTCTCACGGCCACCAGGACCACCTGGCCGACGCCGCGGCCATCGCCAGCCGCACCGGGGCCGCGATCATCGCGCCCTACGAAGTGGCGAACTGGCTGGGCAAACAATCATCAGTCAAAACGCGTCCCATCAATCACGGGAGCACGCGCTTCGAGTTTGGGCGTTTGCGCTTCGTCAACGCCATCCATTCCAGCAGCCTGCCCGATGGCACTTACGGCGGCAATCCGGGCGGCTTCGTGGTGGAGACGACGGAGGAGAGCTTCTACTATTCCGGCGACACGGCGCTGACGAAGGACATGGAACTGATCGGCGAATCGGTTTCGCTGTCATTCGCCGTATTGTGCATTGGCGGCAATTTTACCATGGACGTCGCCGATGCCGTCGCGGCCGCGGAAATGCTGTCATGCGACGAAGTGGTGGGCGTGCATTACGACACGTTTCCGCCAATCAAAATCGACCACGAAGCCGCCAAAAAGAAATTTGAAGAAGCCGGGAAACATTTGCATTTGCTGAAAATCGGGGAGACAAGGGATCTATAGGGCAAAGGGCCTTCTTAATCTTATTCTTGCCCTTAATCCTGATCTCTTTCGGAAAAGGATTAAAGATTAAGAATGCAAGCAGGATTAAGAGGAAGAGTGATTATGTTTGACGCGGATTAAAATGAGACTCTCGCGCCAACTGCTCCCACAGCGTTTTTTCGCGCTCGCCAATCTCTTTGGGCATATGGATGCGCGCGACGACATAAAGGTCGCCATTGGCATTGTCGCGCCCCGGAAGCCCGCGTCCTCGCACGCGCAGGCGGTGGCCGTTTTGCGTGGCCGGGGGAATCTTGATTGCCACCGGACCGGCCAGAGTCGGCACCGAAACGCTTGTGCCCAGCGCGGCTTCCCACGGCGCCAGGTCCAGTTCGTAATAAAGGTCGCCGCCTTCGACGCGAAAATCAGGATGGCTGGCCATGCGCACGCGCAGATACAAATCGCCGGGCGGGCCGCCGCCGTGCCCCGGCTCGCCGCGCCCGCTGACGCGCAACTTCTGCCCGTCGCGCACGCCGGATGGAATCTTGACTTTGTATTCGTTGGTGATCGGGACGCTGCCCTCGCCGCCGCAGGCCGGGCAGACGCTCCGGCCGCCGGCGCCGGCGCCGGTGCCGTGGCATTGCGGGCAAAGGCCCGCGCTGCGCACACTGATTTGGCGAATGGAACCGCTCATCGCTTCCTCCAGCGTGACCATGATGACGCCCTCGGCATCCTGGCCCCTCTCGGACCCCGGTTCCCGCGCCGCCGCGCCGCGCCTCCCGAAAAATTGCTCAAAGAAATCGCTGAAACCAGTGCCGCCAAATTCATAATTCTCCGCGCCCTGGCCGCCGCGCGAGGAATACGAGCGGAACGCCTCCCGGCCGGGGCCGCGCTGGGCCCTCGCGCCGCCGTCCTTCCAATCGGCCCCGAGCTGGTCGTATTTTTCGCGCTTTTCCTTGTCGCCAAGAACTTCGTAGGCTTCGTTGATTTCCTTGAACTTTTCCTCGGCGCGTTTTTTGTCCTTGGCCACGTCGGGATGATGCTGCCGGGCCAGTTTGCGGAAGGCCGCGCGGATTTCGTCATGGCTGGCGGTGCGCGCCACGCCCAGCGTTTTATAGTAGTCTTTAAATTCGACCGGCATAACGTTTCATACTATATGGAGTCTAAACTGTGCTGTTGAAAGTTCAAATTGTCAGATGCGCCGCGCTCGTTTTGCTGTCCGCCCTGCTGGCGGGTTGCCGGCCCGCCGCGCATTCCCAACTGATCGTGGGCATGGAATTGTCCTATCCGCCGTTCGAGACCATGAACCCGCAAGGCCAGCCCGCCGGCGTCAGTGTCGATCTGGCGCGCGACTTGGGCAAGGCTCTCGGCCGCGAAGTGCAAATCGAAAACATCTCCTTCGACGGATTGATCCCCTCGCTGCAAACGCGCAAAATCGACCTGATTATTTCCTCAATGACGGCCACGCCGGAGCGGGCCAGGGCGATTGCCTTTTCCGATCCCTACTTGCGCACGGGGCTGTGCCTGCTGGTGGGGAAAAATTCGTCAATTACAAATATCACCGGCGCGGACCAGCCGGGGCGGGTGGTGGCTGTCAAACAAGGCACGACCGGGCATGTCTATGCAACCGACCATGTCAAACAGGCGCGCGTGCTGGTGCTGGATTCGGAGGCGGCCTGCGTGCTGGAAGTCGTGCAAGGCAAGGCGGACGCTTTCATCTACGACCAGATTTCGACCTACGAGAATTGGCGGCGGAACCAGGAAACAACGCGCCCTATTTTGCAGCCGTTTCAACAGGAGTCGTGGGCCATCGGCTTGCGCAAGGAGGACGTTGAGCTTTTGCGGCAGGTCAACGATTTTTTGAGGGATTACAAGGCGCGCGGCGGTTTTGACCAATTGGGCGGGCGCTATCTTTCCGAGCAAAAGGCGGCCTTCAAGAAACTGGGTTATCCCTTCTACTTTTGAGCGCGCGCTGGACATATTTATTCGCCGCCTCCAATGAACCCGGAGCGCCGCCGCCGCCGTGGTGGGCGCGGGCGGCCAATGCCGGCCTGGCGCTGCTGGCCTTCTCGCTCATTTTCTTTTTTTCGTTCCATCACCTCGCCTATCGGCTGCGATGGGACTCGCTTTATCCCTACCGCGAATTGTTCTGGCGCGGCTGGCTGACAACCATCGCCCTCTCCGCGGGCGCGCTGGCGGGCAGCACGCTGCTGGGGCTATGCTCGGCGCTGGCGCGCGGGAGCCGCCTGTTGGTGTTGCGTTACGCGGGAAAAATTTATGTCGAACTGGTGCGCGGCACGCCGCTGCTGGTGCAGATTCTCATTTTATTTTACGTGGTGGCCGACGCCTTTGGCGTGCAAAACCGGCATCTGGTCGGCGTCTTGACACTCTCGGTTTTCAGCGGCGCCTACATTTCTGAAATCATCCGCGCCGGCATCGAGAGCGTGGGGCGTTCGCAATGGGATTCCGCCAAAGCCATCGGGCTGACGCGCGGCCAGACCTACCGATACGTCGTGCTGCCGCAGGCGTTGCGCCAGACCTTGCCGCCGCTGGCCGGGCAGTTCGTCTCGCTGGTCAAGGACTCCTCGCTGCTCTCCGTCATCGGCATCCAGGAATTCACCAAGAGCGCCGAGATGGTCAACTCCCGAACGTTCAGCACGCTGGAATGCTACCTGCCGCTGGCCGTGGGATACCTCATCTTGACACTGCCGATTTCCTTGTGGACGCGCCGCCTCGAAGAACGCCATCGCTACGACACCTGAGATGAACCTGCGGCTGCGCGAGATCAAAAAAAGTTTCGGCGGCGCCATCGTGCTGGACGGCATTTCGCTTTCGCTGGAAGGCGCCCGCGCGCTGGCGCTGGTCGGGCCGTCGGGCGGGGGCAAATCGACGCTCCTGCGCATCCTCGGCGGGCTGGAGCATCCCGACGCCGGCGAAGTTGAACTTAACGGCCAGCGTGTTTTGTTTACAGAAAAGGCGCTGTTGCGGCACCGGCGCACAGTCGGGACGGTTTTTCAGGCCTTCAACCTTTTCCCGCATTTGACGGCTTTGGAAAATATCACGCTTCCCTTGGAAAAAGTGCATGGACGCACTCAGGCCCAAGCCGCCGAAACCGCGCGCGAACTGCTCGCCCGCTTCCGCCTGGAATCTCACGCTGGCAAACGCCCCGCCGATCTTTCCGGCGGCCAGCGCCAGCGCATCGCCATAGCCCGCGCCCTCGGCAGCAAGCCGCGCCTCCTTTTATTTGACGAACCGACCTCCGCCCTGGACCCGGAAATGACCTCCGAAGTTCTGGACACAATCCTGGAATTGCGCGAGGAGGGCCTGGATTTCATCCTGGTCACGCACGAGATGGGTTTTGCCCGGCGGGTGGCGGACCATGCCGCGTTTCTGTCGGATGGCCGGCTCGTTGAAACCGGCCCGGCCGCGCGATTCTTCGCCTCGCCCGCCGCCCCGGCCGCCCGCGCGTTTCTTGACAAAGTCTTGAAGTATTGACTGGCGTCTCAGGCCTTCGGCGCCCATCCGGGACGGTATTCCCGCCGCCACAAATCCGCCGCCGAACCGCCGTCCGCGATTTTGCGCGCGGCCGGGTCGAAATTGATCGTCTGCCCAGTGCGCCAGGCGATGTTGCCCAGATGGCAGAGCAGGGTGCTTTTCTGCCCGTCCTCAATTTCCGACCTGAGAGGTTTGCCATCGCGGATGCCGTCCAGAAAATTGGCGAAATGAATGGCGTCTGAACTGAGGCTGCCTTCGATTTTTCCGGGAATCTCGCGCGTAAGTTTGTTTTTCAAGTCGTAAATCCTGGCGCTGGAGCCGATTGTCATCGTGCCGTGCTCCCCGTAGAAATTGACGCCAAAACCTTCCCCCTCGAAACCGCGCGGGTCGCAGCTTTGCCCTTCCCAGACGATGCCTTTGTCGCCGTAATCGAAAGTCGCCACGTAAAGATCGGGTGTTTCCCAATCATCATGAAAATGATAACGATTGCCGCCGCAGGTCACGCGCCGGGGCAAATCAACGCGCAGCCCCCAGCGGGCCAAGTCAAGCGAATGAACGCCGTTGTTGCCCAGTTCGCCCGTTCCCCAATGCCAGAACCAGTGCCAGTTGTAGTGTATCAAATTATTTTGGTAAGGCTGTTCCGGCGCCGGGCCTTCCCACAACGAATAATCCAGCCAATCCGGAACCGTCACGCGCTGGCCGCGCCCGATGGAGGCGCGATGATTTGTGTACCACGCGCGCGCGAAATAAAGCTCGCCAATCTCCCCGCCGTGCAGCGCCTGAATTGCCTCCCGCACCCAGGGCCAGCTTCGGCGCTGATTTCCCATCTGCACCTGGCGCTTGTATTTGCGCGCCGCTGCCACAATCCATTCGCTTTCCTCGCCGTTGTGGCTGCCGGGTTTCTCGACATAAACGTGTTTCCCCGCCTGGCAGGCCATGATCGCCGCGGGCGCGTGCCAATGATCGGGCATCGCGATGGAGACCGCGTCGATGCCCGGATCCTCCAGCACGCGGCGAAGGTCTCCCGCTCCCTTCGCTTTGTTCGCTTGTGATTTATTCACTGCCTCCAATCCTCGCGCGAGGGCGCGGCTGTCCACGTCGCACACGCAGGCGATTTCGGCGTTTGGCAGGCTCAGCCAGGCGGCGATGTGGGCCATGCCGCGCCCATTGCAGCCGAGGACGGCCACGCGCACTTTGTCATTGGGGCCGGGCGCGGCGCGCATCGGGCGGGCGAGGTTCCAGGCAGCCGCTCCGGCGGCGAGGGTCGAGGTTCGCCGCAAAAAGGCACGGCGCGAAAGGGCGCTCTTCATCCCTGCATTTTACCCAATTCGCGCAGCAAATGAAGAAGGAAAGCAACATTGTCGATTTGCAGGTAGCGCATGACGCCGCCCATGCGCGAGTAGCTTTTGCAAAAGCGCAAATAATACGCCGGGTTGTCCTTGGGCGGCTCGCCGCGCGTCCAATCCCATTGCCCGCCATCCTGCAAATCGACCACAAAGAATTTGTGCCCGCTGACAATGGGCTTCCGCGCCTGCAATCTTAAATTGTTGACACAACTGAGGCTCTTCTCAAAAACCTGCGGCCCCATGATGGCGGAGCCAATCGACAGCACCACCCCGCCATCCAAATCCTGCACCGAGCCGCCAAAGACGCGGAAATCCATTTCGCCCGCCCGCCCAATGGCCGCGCCGTTGAACATGGGATGATTGGAAATAATATCGTAACCGATGCCCGGATGAACCGTCAGTGGCACGTTCATGGCGAAGCTTTGCGCCAGCACGCTCGAATCCTTGCACGGATGCCGGACGGTGTGGCGCCCGCCCCGGATTTGATGCGTCCGCATGGCCCGCAGCAAATCGGCCCGCGCCGGCGCCAATTCGGCGGCGGGGTCACCCTTCAAGGCCGCTTCCAGGAAGGCCGCCGATGGCAGGGTGACGCCGTCCTGCGCGACGAATTTTCCCATTGCCCGTCCGAAGCCGTCGCCCTGCAAACCGCCCGCCAGCAGCGCCAGATGGATGCTGCGCCCAGTGCCCTCCCACACCCCAAAAGTGCCGGTGGCCACGTTCTCCTTGACGCTTTCGGTGGAAAGCCCGCAAAAGGCGAACTCCCAATCGTGAATGACGCCCGCGCCGTTGGTGGCCAGGTGGGTCAGGCTGTTCATTTGCATCAGGCGGATGAGCAGCGGGGCCGCGCCATTCTTGATCAGGTGCGCGCCGTATATCAACATGACGGCGGCTTTGCGCGCGCGGGCCTGCGCGATGTCGCGGGCGCATTGGCGGATGGCCGCGAGGTTCGCGTCCGAACACGGCGGGGGAGCGGCGCCGGGATCGATCAGGATTGCATCGAGCCGGGCCAGGCTTTTGCGCTGGGTGAGCGGCAAAACCTTGAGTTTCGCCAAGTTGATGGGAACGCCCATGTGCGATTCAAAACCAAGGCTGGCAAAAACTGAACCGCAAGTAAAGACGCAGGTTAATTCCCAAAACCATGCGCGTTATGATTCAGGAAGCCCGTCAATCTGCCGCCGCTCTTTTTTGGTGGGGCGGCCGGCGCCTTTCGGGCGAAAGAAAAGCGGGCGAAAATTCGGCTCGCGCGGTTTCGTCAATTCCTCAGGCGAAGTCTGGTCTTCCACATACTCCCTGGCTTTGGGCGCGCCGACGCGGTGATCGAGCAATTGCAACACTTTGAACTGCCGGGTGAGATTGTCCCTGCGCACGATCAGCACTTCGTTGACCCGAACTTCGCGCGACGGCTTGGCCGGCTGGCCGGAGATCATGACGCGACCCTGGCGGCAGGCATCGCAAGCCAGTCCGCGCGTCTTAAAAACGCGGGCCGCCCAGAGCCATTTATCCAGCCGCACGGAAAGCATCTCGCCCATGAAAAGGAGCCTGCCACACTCGCCGCCAAAATTGGAGCGCATTTATCGCGCGGCTCCCGGCTTATTCGCCAGGTTGCGCGGGCCGGTCCCGCATCCAATCCCCTCGATGGCTTTGGATTTCGTATTGCTCGAACGGATGCTTTTGATCACGTTGGTTTGAGCCTCATCTTCCAATTACTAATTTAATACTAATTTATGCGGAATCAGTATTTAGTTAATTCCTAATTTTCGGTTAATTAGTAATAGATTTTTAATGCGGCTTCTTGTAACCAAATCCATTGGCGCCGCGTATCCTCTGTGGATAGTTTAATTTTTTTATGATTATGAAACACACGATTCCGAATCTTTTGGCCGCCGCCGCCGTTTTGGCCGGGGCGCCGCTCGCTCAGGCTGCGCCTTTTAACCCCAAAGACGCCGCCGCCAATCCCGCCCTCCTCGTCCATGTCGATTGCGACGCCATCCGCGACAGTTCCTTCGGCAAATCGATCCTCAACCAGCCGGACGTCCAGGACAAACTGGCCGCCGTTGGCGCCATTTTCGATTTCGATTTCCGCAAACAATTGCATGGGCTGACCGTTTATACGACCTTGGACCATCCCAAGGATGGCGTTCTGATCGTCTATGCGGATTTCGACTCCGAACGGCTGATTACGCTGGCCAAGGCCGCCGACGGCTTCCACACCATCACCAACGGCCCGCACACCATTTATTCCTGGATTGATGACAAGAAGAAAGCGAATGAGGACGGCGAAAAGCCCCGCGTTTATGGAGCCATTAAGGGCCATCGCGTCGTTTTCGGCCAGGACGAGAAGCATCTGGCCGATGCGCTCAGTGTCATCGACGGCTCCGCGTCATCCTTCGCCGGCTCGAATGGGCTGCTGGCCAAGGATTCCGGCGAATCCATTTTGGCCGAGGGCGAATTGCTCAAATTTGACTTCGACGATCCGTCCGACAAGGCCGCCATCTTCAAAATGTGCAAATCCGTTCGCGTCAAACTGAGCGAACACATGGACGACATGTCCGCCACCATCCGCTTGGAAACGGCCGATGCCAACACCGCGACCCAGGTCGGCTCCATTGCCCAGGGACTCCTGGCGATTCTCAAATTGCAACAGGACCCCGACGCCCTGAAGCTCGCCAACGCCATCGCGATCAAGCAAAATGACTCCGCCGTGGCCGTCACGCTTTCGGTCCCTTCGTCCGAATTGACGGACATCATCAAAGAAGGCCAAAAGAAAGCCGAACAGAAAAAGGCCGACAAAGAAAAAGAATCCGAAAGCTCGCCCAAGCCTTCGGATGGCAAATAGCCCTGGTATGGTGAACGATTTTCCATCCATGACCGACGAGGACCTGGCCCGCAAAAGCCAGGCCGGGAGCCTCGCGGCCTTTGAGGAACTCGTTCACCGCTACGAAAATCGCATTTACTCCTTCATCTTTCATTCCGGCGGCCATGACGCCGACGCGCGCGAGGCTGCCCAGGATACTTTTGTCCGCGCGTTTGCTGCCATCGCGCAATTTGATCCCACCCGTTCCTTTGCCGCGTGGCTTTTCGCCATCGCCCGGCGCAAGGCCATTGATTGTTACCGCGCCCGGATTCCCAGCGGCGGCGGAGAACCGCCGGAAGAGGCGGACCCGGATGACCCCGCGGAATTGCTGGCCCGCCGGGAGGAGGCGCGTGAATTATGGCGCCGCGCGCGGCAATCGCTGCCGGACAGCCAATTCCAGGCTCTCTGGTTGCGTTACGCGGAGGAGATGGACCTGGGCCAAATCGCCCGCGTGCTGGGCAAGACGCAAACCCACGTCAAAGTGTTGCTGTTCCGCGCGCGCCAGAAGCTCGCCGCGGAATTGCAATCGGCCTCCCCGCCGCTTACACTGAGCATCAACGGAGCTATTTTATGAAATCATGGCTGGCCAAATTCAGAATCTCCGCCGCGATGGATGCGGGCGAACCACTCCCGAAATCCCTGCGCCGCGCCATCGCCGCCGACCCGGAATTGGAACGTTTCGCCCGCCGCACGGGAGCCCTTGGCTCTGCCTTGCGGAATGCGCCTCAAACTTCAGCGGACTTGCATGGGGGCATTATGCGGGCCGTCCGGGCGGGCGCGCAACGGGAGCAGCCGCGGCGCGCGTTTGGGGCCGGATGGCTGGCGGCGGGCGCTTCCGCGGCAGCCGTGGCGGGGGTTTGCTTGTGGATCAGTTTTCATCATCTTGCCCCTGCCAGCCGCCAGCCGCTGGATGGCGCGGTCATGGTTTTGGAAATGGGTGAAAAACTTCCCAACACCATGCCATCGCTGGTCATGGCTCCGCTCTCCAACGAGTGGGCGCGTGTGGACCACGATTTGCAAAGCACAACACAGGTTCTCTTGGCAAGCTTTCCATGACAGGAGAAGCCGCCGCCGTTATTGCGAAATTCTCACGCTGGTTCCCATAAGGCGCGCAGGACTGAATTGAGCACAGCCCACTGTTCGCGCTTGGACTTCAACGCCTGCAGGCCGTCCTTTTTGATTGAATAGTATTTGCGTTTGCGGCCATTTTCCATTTTCTGCCAGCGGGACTTGATCCAGCCGGCCGCTTCCATCCGATGCAGCACCGGGTAAAGCATCCCGTCCGTCCACTCGATTTTCTCGGCCGAGAGCCGTTTGACTTCCTGGATCAATTCATAGCCGTAGCTCTCGCCGCGCGAAAGGATCGAGAGAACCAATGGCTCGGTCGAGGCGGCGACCAGTTCTTTTTCAATCATGCCGCCAATATACATTGTCACGCTATGTATGGCAATGGAAAAATCATCCACTGGCGCATGGCGGGGTTTTGCGGTAAGATGCGGCCGTGACATTGACTGAACAGATGACGCGGCTGGGCCGGCAGGCCAAAGATGCGTCGCGTCAATTGGCCCGCCTCACCACGGCCCAGAAAAATGAGGGCCTGCTGGCCATGGCCGATGCCATTGAAGCCCGCGGCAAAGCGATTCAGGAAGCCAATGCCATCGATATGGAGGACGCCGCCGAGGCCGGCCTTTCCCATGCCATGCTCGACCGCTTGAAGCTGCACGACAAACGCGTCGCTGGCATGGCTCGCGGTTTGCGCGAAGTGGCGGCGCTGCCCGATCCAGTCGGCCGCGTCCTCGACGACCGCGCCCGCCCCAACGGCCTGCGCCTGCGGAAAATTTCCACGCCCATCGGGGTCGTCGTGATCATTTATGAGTCGCGCCCCAACGTCACGGCCGATGCCGCCAGCCTGTGTTTTAAATCCGGCAACGCCGCTATCCTGCGCGGCGGGCGCGAAGCGATTCGTTCCAACCAGGCCATCGCGGAGACGATGATCAATGCCGCCGCCGCCCGCCTGCCGGATTTTCCCCGCGAGGCCATCCAGGTCGTGCCCACGGCTGACCGCGAGGCGATCAGAGTGTTGCTATCGTTGACACAATACGTCGATGTTTGCATGCCTCGCGGCGGCGAAGGCTTGATTCGCATGGTCGCGGAAAATTCCAAAGTGCCGGTCATCAAACATTACAAGGGTGTCTGTCACGTATATGTCGATGCCGGCGCGGATTTGAAAATGGCCGAGGAAATCGCCTTCAACGCCAAGTGCCAGCGGCCCGCCGTTTGCAACGCGATGGAAACGCTGCTGGTCGATCAGGCCGTGGCGGCCGCGTTTTTGCCGGCCATGGCCCGGCGTTTGCGCGAGAAAAGAGTGGAACTGCGGGCGGACCCCGCCGCGCGCGAAATTCTCCAGGCCAGCCAGCCGGAGCTTGATGGCCTTCTCAAAGCGGCGGCCGAACAGGACTATTTCACCGAGTACAACGATTACATTTTGAATGTGCGCGTCGTGGACGGACTAAATCAGGCCATCGACCATATCAACTACTACGGCTCGGCCCATTCCGACGCCATCGTCACGAACGACGAGGCGCGAGCGCGGGAGTTCCTCGCGCGGGTCGATTCCGCTGCCGTGTATTGGAATGCCTCCACGCGCTTTACCGATGGCGGCGAATTCGGCATGGGCGCGGAAATCGGGATCAGCACCGACAAAATCGGAGCGCGCGGACCGATGGGCTTGGAGGAGCTGACCAGTTATAAATGGCTCGGATTCGGCAGCGGCCAATTGCGCGCTTAAACCGATGACCACACCCGCTGCGCATTTCGAGGCGCCCGCCCAACGGGCGCGCGCGGTGCAAACAACCCTGCCCAAAGGCGGAATGTTCTCCGGGCAGGAATGGCGGATTTCGCCGGACCCGTTTCCGCTCGGCCCGAAATTGGCGGAACAATTGCAAGGCCTGGGCCGCCTGCTCCTCCAATTCAACCGCGCCGTCAATCTTCTCTACCGCCATAGCTTGGCTGGCAAGCAGCCGGAATGGGTGGCTCAATGGCTGGACCGCGGCAAGCCGGCCCGCTTGCTGGAGACGCAGCGCGCGGCCGCCTTCAAGAACGATCTCCCGCGCGTCATCCGGCCGGATATTATTTTGACAGAATCCGGGCCGCGCATCACCGAACTCGACAGCGTTCCCGGCGGCATTGGCCTGACCGCATGGCTCAGCCAGACTTACGCGGGCATGCAAAACGGCGCTTCCACCATCATCGGCGGCGCGAACGGAATGAAGGACGGTTTCGCCGGCATTTTCGGGGACGCGCCGGCCGTTCACATTGTAGTCTCGGAGGAAGCGCGCACCTACCGGCCGGAGATGGAATGGCTGGCGGCGCAATTGGGGCCGCGTTTCCAGGTGCGCCACGAGCGTTTCACTGACTTCAAGGAAGGCGAGGCTGTCTATCGTTTTTTTGAATTGTTCGACCTCCCCAATGTCCCCAGCGCGGAGACGATCATCAACATGGCCCTCGCGCGCCGGCTGCGCTTGACGCCGCCGCCCAAGCCCATTTTCGAGGAGAAAATGCTCTTCGCGCTCTTGTGGAACTGGAATTTGCGCGGCTTCTGGCGGCAGGAATTGGGCGAACATTTTCTGGACCAATTGCAACGGCTTTCGCCCTACACCTGGATGGTCGATCCCTCGCCGCTTCCGCCGCAGGGGGCGATTCCAGAATTGCAGTTGACAGATTGGCGGCAGCTCAAAAGCCTTTCGCAGCGCGAACGGGAATTGATTTTGAAAGTGTCCGGCTTTTCGGACAAGGCCTGGGGCGCCCGCGGCGTTTTCCTGGGCAGCGATCTTCCGGCGGCCGAATGGTCCGCCGCGGTCGATGCGGCCATCGGCTCATTTTCCGCGTCGCCGCACGTCCTGCAACGTTATCACAAGCCGGCCGCCGCCAAGTCGCAATGGTTTGACTTCGAGAAAGAGCAACTTGTCGATATGCCGGGCCGGGTGCGGCTGTGCCCGTATTATTTTGTGCATGGCGAAGGCGACGCGGCGCGGGCCAGCCTGTCCGGCGTGCTGGCCACCATCTGCCCGGCCGACAAAAAAATCATCCACGGCATGAGTTCCGCGATTCTCGCCCCTTGCTCGGTTTGACGCCGGGAATCGCGTTTACAGAAGCCGCGCCCCATTGCCGTTCGTTTCCGGGAAGATGGCCCGGCCATGGTCAAGATGAACTCCGCTGGCGGGATCGCGCGCGATCAACACCGCCCCGTCCATGTCCACATAATCCAGCAAAGGCAGAAGCTGGCCGATGGCGCTGATGCCGATGCTGCTTTCGCACATGCAGCCCGCCATGACTTTCAGGCCCAATTGCCGGGCGCGCGCGATCATCCGCCGCGCCGGCGTGAGGCCGCCCGCCTTGTTAAGTTTGATGTTGATGCCGTGGAAAAAACCCGCGCAACGCGGCACGTCTTCCTCGATCAGGCAGCTTTCATCCGCGATGACCGGCAGCGCGCTTTCGCGGAAGACGCGGCGCATTCCCTCCCAATCCGCCGGGTGCAGGGGCTGCTCGATAAATTCCACGCCCAGGCGCTTCAATTCCGGCGCGAACGCGATGGCCTGCCCGGCCGTCCAGGACGTGTTGGCATCGACGCGGAACACCGCCCCGGTATGGCGGCGCAATTCGCGCACGATGGCCAGGTCATCGGCCGTGCCGAGTTTGATCTTGTAAATGGGCCAGCCGTCAAACTCCTTCATCTTGACCACCATCTTCTCCACGGAATCGATGCCAATGGTGTAATCGCTCAAGGGCAAATCGCGCAATTCCAGCCCCCACAATTTCCACACCGGCGCGCCCCGCGATTTGCCCCAAAGATCGTGCGCCGCTTCGTCCAGCGCGCAGAGCGCGAAGCGGTTGTGGCCGAGCGCGGGCAGGAGGCGGTCCCATAATCGCGCGGGGTCATCCAGCGTTTCGCTTTCGATGCGCGAGCGGGCGGCTTCGAGCGCGGCGCGCATGGAATCGGCCGTGAATTCGGGAAAAGCGTCGGCGGACGCCCCTTCGCCGTAGCCGGTCACGCCGTCCTGCGAAAGTTCGGCCAGCAAATTATGCTGCGTCGTGGTCGTGCCGAGCGCGATGGTGAACGGGTGGCGCATCGGCAAATGGAGATCGCTTAATTGAAGTTTCATGGAAGTCTGTCAAATCATTGCATCGCCCGCGCCAGCCCATAAATGCCAATGGCCAGCGCCGCCAGGGCGTCGCCCGCGATAAATCCGCCGCCCACCAGGGACATCGTGCTCATGTCGGACGGAACTTCGCCCTCCAGGCGCGCGGGCGGGAACCATCGCGCCTCGGCCAGCTCATAAAGCGAAGCTGTCACGCCGCCCAAAGCCCACCAGTAAAGCCAGCTTAACTCCACGAACCCGCCGAACGCATACGCGTAGGGGCTGGGCAGAAAAACCGCATCCAGCAGAAATGAAACCGCGCGCCCGTTCCGCGTATCGGCGGTAAATTCCTTGAAACCCGGGCGGCCTTTAATGAATTTGCGGAGCAGTTCCATGAGCAGGCCAATGCCGATGCCCAGGCTCAATGCTTTCATCACGCGCGGATTATATTCAACGATGCCCCGCAGCGCGCCCACCATTTTGTAAGTGAAGGCCGATTGCCAGTGCTTGGCGGCATCGACATTTTTGTGGGCGAGCTGGTCCATGTTCAGGATCGGGTAGGCGTGCATGAACAGCCGCGCCAGCCCCACCGCCAGCACGGCGCCCATGGCGATGCCGATGACTTGATAGCGAAATTGCACCGTGCGATTTGTGCCCAGCCGCCAGCCGGTGGAGCGATCCTGCTGCATGTCGCCGCCCTCGCTGGTGGCGATGGCCAAAATCGCCGCGCAGAATAATCCCACTCCCGGATCGCGCAGCCCCAGGGCCGCCATGATAAAGACGGACATCACGAACGCGCTGGAAATGGGGTTGAAATCCGAAATGCCGTAAGCAATGCCATTGACAAGCACAAATACGAAACACAGCGCCACGGCCACGAGCAGGAAAAAGAGCGGCTGCCCCAAAACCAAGTGGCCCATCAGCACGGTCGCGGCGCCCCAGAAGATGACCCATGCGGCCAGGCGCGCCATGTTGACCCGCTGCCAGTCGGGCGCGGCTGGCGCGGGCGCCCCTCCCGTTTCCTGAAATCGCCGCCACGCCTGCGCGAGGATGAGGCCGACATCGAGCAGCGCCGCGCCCATGATCGCCCCCAGCGAAATGATGAAGCCAATTTTGCGATAGTGGTCGCCCTCATCGAGCCAGCCGATGCGCAGCAAGTGCGGCGTAACCGCATAGCCGATCAATCCGACCCATAACGCCGGCAGAGCGATGCGCGCGCCCACGATCATTCCGCCTCCGACGGTCGAGACGGAAAGATTCCACAGCCCGTTAAGCGATGTCACTTTGGCCGCCGCCAGCGCCACGCCAAACGCCCCCGCCATGCTGCCGCCCAGTTTGAAGATGGAACGCTTGAGCAAGGCCGGGTCGGTCAGCGCGCGCAGGATATTCGCCACCGCCAGGCCGGACGGATAAGTCAATTTCAACCGGTCCACCAGGATGGGCGTGTAAAGCATCCCCAACCCGACGCCGAACATCCCAATGCACATGAAATAAAGCGCCACCTGCCAGAACGGCGGTTGCGGCAGCCCCAGCCAGACCATGGCCTGCACCAGGGCCGACATGCCGCACATCCCGGCCACCGACGCGGCCATGGTCTGCATGTAATTGGCCCCGTGCTTTCCTTCCGGCCCGTAGGAAAGCGTGACGACGCTGCCGAGAATTCCCGCCAGCACCTGCCCGCCCACAAAAAAGCCAATGGAAAAATTCATGAAGGCGGCGGAGATTCCCCCCAGCGGTCCGAGAATCAGGATGGCCACTGCCGAAAGCATCAAATGATAAGCCGGCGATCCGATGCGCGGGAGCCAGCGTGGCGGCGGGGCTGAATTGGCCGGAGCCGTGCGCGCGGCGTTCGAGAGGTCGTCCGTCATAGTGCGAATTGAACCGGAAGCCAATGTGCCTCTCCCGCAGCCAGCCAGTCAAGAAGCAGTCCTCTTGTCCGCGATCTTAATCGCAATCTTAATCTCTTCCGAAACAGGATTAAGATTAAGATCAAGAAAAAATCCGGGCCGAACTTTGCGCTTCCCTCCGTCTTTTCTTGCACTATATTATTGCGAACGATTTATGAATCAAAACGCTAACGAATCCCAGGACGGCGGGGCGACGCGCCGTGAATTTCTCAAAAAATCGGCCCTCGCGGCCGCCGCCGTCGGCAGCGCCAGTTTATTCAAAACCCCTGTCTATGGCCAAAACACCGCGCCCTCGGCCAACGTAACTGGCGCCAATAACCGCCTCCTTGTCGGTTACATCGGCGTAGGCAACCAGGGCCAGTTTCACGTTCAAAATCAAAAGGCCAACGCCGCCGCCAACAACATCGAGCAAATCGCGTTGTGCGATCTTTCCAAGACCCGCCAGCAGCAGGCGGGAAGCATCATCGGCGGCAATGTCAAAGTTTTCGATGATTACCAGAAAATGCTGGAGTTGAAGGAACTCGACGCCGTCACCATTGCCACCTGCGATCATTGGCATTGCAAGACCACGCTGGCCGCGCTCGACGCCGGCAAGCACGTTTATTGCGAAAAGCCGATGACCCGTTATTTGCCCGAAGCTTTTCAGGTTTATGACAAGGTCAAAGCCACCGGGAAAATCTTTCAAGTCGGCGCCCAGGGCTGTTCCGCGGCGGCCTGGCACCAGGCGGCGGACATGATTTCAAAAGACCAAATCGGCAAGGTGGTTTGGGCGCAAGGTTACTATTGCCGCAACAGCAAGAACGGCGAATGGAATCTGCCCGTCCCCCAATGGATTTCGGCCCAAGATCTCAATTGGGACAAGTGGCAGGAGCCAGTCAATAAAAAGCAGCCTCTCAATCCTGAAGCCTACATTCGCTGGCGCAAATATTATCCTTACTGCGCCGGCCTGCTGGGCGACCTCGTGCCGCACCGCTTGGTGCCGCTGATGCTCGCCACGGGCAATCCGGAATATCCCACCCGCGTGACGAGCATTGGCACCAAGCCAGTCGATGCCGACAAGACCCCGCCCGGCGCGCCGGAGCGCGATGCGCCCGAACAGGTGCAAATCCTCGCGGAATTCCCCAGCGGAATGACCTTGCTCGTCGTGACGAGCACCGTCAACGCCCGCAGTCCCGGCTTCGCCATTTACGGCCACAAAGCCTCGCTCGAAATCGGCAGCAGCGGCGAGCGCATTCAACTCATCCCGGAGAAGGATTGGTCCGAGGACATCGACCTGCAAAATTTCGACGGTCTCACGCCTACCGAGAGCGTGCCGGAACACGAGAAGAATTGGTTCAACTGCATCCGCGACAACAAAGCCCCCAACGGAAATATCGACCTGAGCATTCGCGCCCAGGTCGTCATTTCGCTGGCCGAAATGTCCAACCGCATGAACATGATGTGCCTCTGGGACGAAAAAGAGCGCAAGATCAAGTCGCAGGACGGCAAGGAAATCTCGGCCATCACCTACGGCACGATCGAGCCGTCCTGACCGCCGCCAGGGATGAAGGTCACGTTTAATTGGCTCAAGCAATACGTCGCGTTTGATTGGGCCCCGGAAGAATTGGCGGCGCGCTTGACCATGCTCGGGATGGAAGTGGAGAGCATGCAAAAGCTCGGCGGCCAGTTTGAAGGCGTCGTCGTCGCGCAAATTCTCACGCGCGACAAGCATCCCAACGCGGACAAGCTCTCCGTTTGCCGCGTCAACGATGGCGCCGGCGAGCGGACTATTGTTTGCGGCGCGCAAAATTTCCAGGCCGGCGATAAAGTGCCTCTCATCCTGCCGGGCCACTCCCTGCCTGCCGAGCCAGGCGCGCCCCCCGTAACCATCAAAGCCGGCAAAATTCGCGGCGTCGAATCCCAGGGCATGCTCTGCTCGCCGGATGAATTGGGCCTGCCTGATCAAATTGACGGCCTCCTTATTTTGAGGCCCGACGCAACGGCGGGCCAGCCATTCGCGGAATACCTGGGCCGGCAAGGGGCCGACGTTATTTACGATTTGGAAATTACGCCCAACCGCCCGGATTGGAACAGCGTGATCGGCATCGCGCGCGAAATCAGCGCGCTCAACGGCCAGCCGCTGCGTTTGCCGGAAGCGGCCATCGCGCCGAATCAACTCGCGGGCGAGCCTGCGGAAAAAATGGCGGTCGTGCGCATCGAGGAACCGGAGTTGTGCCGCCGTTACACCGCGCGCGTTTTGCGCGGCGTCAAGGTCGGCCCCAGCCCGGCCTGGCTGCGCTCGGCCTTGGAAAAAGCCGGTTTGCGCTCCATCAACAACGTCGTTGATGTCACCAATTTCGTCATGCTGGAAACCGGCCAGCCGCTGCACGCCTTCGATTATCATTTGCTGGGCGGCCGCCCTGTCATCGTGGTTCGCCGCGCGGCCGAGGGTGAAAAATTTGTCACGCTGGACGGCCAGGAACGTGTCTTAACGGACAAAATGCTGCTGATCGCCGACGAGACCAGGGCCGTGGCCCTGGCCGGCATCATGGGCGGACAAAATAGCGAAATTCAATCCAGCACCGCCGATGTTTTGCTGGAAAGCGCGTGGTTTCAGCCGCGGAATATTCGCGCCACGTCCAAGAAACTGGATTTGCGCACCGATTCCTCCTACCGCTTTGAGCGCGGGGCCGATCCTGGCCTTTGCGAATGGGCCAGCCGCCGCGCCGCGCGGCTTATTCTTGAGACTGCCGGCGGGCTGTCGCTGGAACCAGGCATCGACGCTTATCCCGCGCCGCCGCAGCCGGTTGAAATCAGCCTGCGCTGCGAAAAAACCAATGAATTGCTCGGCGTGGACATCGCGCCGGAAACACAAATCCAATTTCTCGAACGTTTGGGCCTGGAACGCGTCAACGCCGCCGCGAATTCCTTTCGCGTGCCCAGCTTTCGCGTGGACCTCAAGCGGGAAGCGGATTTGATCGAAGAAATCACGCGGCTTTACGGCGTGGACAAAATTCCGGCCACGCCCCCGCGTGGAGCGATTGGTTCCAATGCGTTTGACACCACGCACGACCAACTGGCCGAAGCCCGGCGCATCCTGGCCGCGCTGGGATTGTTCGAGGCCCAGGGGCAAACTTTGATTTCATCCGGCTCCGCTGCCGCGGCCGCCGCCTTGGAGAATCCTCTCAGCAGTGACATGAATGTGCTGCGATCAAGCCTGCTGCCTGGGTTGCTCGAAAGCCTGCGCCAAAATGCCAGCCACAAAAATGGCGACGTTGCGCTTTTTGAAATCGGCCGTGTTTTCCTTCCGGCGGATGGAAAAATCAAGGAAGAGCGCCGCCTCGGCGTGGCTCTGATGGGCCGGCGCCATCCGGTCTTCTGGAGCGGCCAGGAACGGGATGTCAAATATGATATTTACGATTTGAAGGGGGCCGTCGAGGAATTCTTCGAGCAATTCGGTTTGCGCGGGGCCGCGTGGTCGCGCCAGGAGCCGCCTGGCCCGCTGTTTGTCGAATCCGCTGCCGTCCAACTGGGCAAGCTGCCGCTGGGCCAGTCCGGCCAGCTCGCCCCCGCCGCGCAAAAACGCTACGATCTGCGCGACGCCGTTTTCCTGGCCGAGTTCAATTTGGATTTGATCCTGGCTCGCCGCGTGCCGTTCAAATCATTCAAGCCGCTGCCCGCGTTTCCCGCCATCCGGCGCGATGTGGCCATGCTGGCGCCGGAGGAACTTTTGTTTGACGCCGTGCGAAACGTGGTCAAACAAACCAAGCCAGCCCATCTGGAAACGATGGAGGTGTTCGACGTCTTTCGCGGCAAGAACGTGCCCCCCGGCCAAAAAAGCATCGCCTGCGCTTTCACCTATCGCAACGCCGAGCGCACGTTGACCGATGCCGAAGTCAACGCCGCCCATGACAAGCTGGTCGGGCAATTGAAACTAATCCTTCACGCAACCATCCGCGACGCCGGGGCGGTTTGACGCGATGGCCGTGCCCCGTTTAGTTCCCACTTTCTGGAGACTGTTCCCGGTGCTGCTGCTGGCTGCCGCGTTTTCCGGGAATGCCCGCGCCCAACAGAAGCCCGATGCCAGTTTTGTTCAGACTGTCGCGGCCAAATTTTTCCTCTGGGACACGGATCGCGATCAGGCGTTGTCCGAGGCGGAATTGGACGCGGCCATCGAGAATCCTGGCAACACCGGGCGGGCCGCCGCCGCGCTGGCCGCGCTCAAACGCGCCGCCCGTTCGACCAATTACACACTGCCTCCGCTGACCTTGGCGAACATTCGCAAGCTCGCCAACAGCCCGCCCGCCACGAACCGTCCCGATCTGCTGCTTATGTATGATGCCGGCCTCAAGAGCCTGGCCGGCATGTCGCACCGCCTCATTTTTGCGGCCAGCCAGCTTTTCCCAAGCGGCCCGCCCAAGCTCGATGCCATCCGCCAAGGCCATATGGGCGATTGCTTTTGCCTGGCGCCGCTGGGCGCGATGGTTCATCGAAGCTCCCAGGAAGCCGCCTCGCTTTTCGAGGTGGAGGCGGACGGCCACGTTCTCGTCAAGTTCGGCGGCGGCGGGGTTTTCGTTGACCAGCCCACTCCGGCCGAATTCGCGCTGGCCATGCTGGCGCCTCGCGGCCGCGACGGCCTCTTCGTCAATCTTTACGAGAAAGCCATTGGCCGCGTGGACAACCTTTTCCGATCACCCGAAAAGCAATCCGGCCTGGACATTGACGCCATTTCCAAGGGAGGGTCGATGGGAAGAATTCTATCTTACTTGACCGGCCACAGAATCACCACCTTCCCGTTAAAATTCGGCCATGAGGCAACTGCGCCTGCCGAGCGCGACGCCAAGCTCGCGGAATTGCGTCAAAAAATGGCCGAGTCTGGCCAACAGCGGTTATTAATGGCGGCCGGCACGCAAAAGACATCGACCCCCGGCCTCACCCAAAAGCATGCCTACGCCGTGCTGGCCTTCCATCCCGCCGCCGACACCATCGAACTTTGGAACCCGCACGGCAACAACTTCGCCCCGAACGGCCAACCCGGCCTGACCCACGGCTACCCGACCAAAGCCGGCATCTTCACAATGCCCGTGAAGGAGTTCGTGCAACAATTCCAAGAAATCGTCTTCGAGGGGCCTGCCTAATCTGCCTTTTTGGAAATCGCAACATTAACAACACCAGCAACTTATATAATTCTCCCTCCAAAAGCCGCCCTTTTTTGCAGAAAAACAGAGTTCCGCTCAAAAAATATGCAGCTTTCGCAAGGCATTTTCCACTTTATCACCGTTTTGAAACCTGCAAGCCGTTCTCCCACAATGGTCTCCATCGTGCCAGCCACATCCATAAAAATCATGCCTAAAAGCCTACGGTAGGTTTTCGGAGTTCCGGCGTCTCTGTCACAATTCCCGCGTGAACATAAATATTGTTCGGAATCCTTCGGGACGGGCGAGCGCCGTAAGCCCCATTTATATCTTGGAGTTGCGGTATCCCACAGTTGTGTTGTTCAAACCAAAACCCAACAAAACAAGCTCGAACAAGGCATTTTGCGGAAAACACGTCCCTTCGACTGGGACGCGTGGGTGCCGCAAGCGCCCAATTTATATTCGGGAGTCGCGGTCCTCTTCGATCCCCGTTGGGCAAAAACGGCTTGGGATGCCTTGTGCGGCCGCGCCAAAACACGACAAATTACGGTAGATTGCGTTGTTTATTGAAACCGAATCTCCATGAGCCAAACCCCGCCGCCGCCGGACGGCGCAAAAGAACTTTACAGGCGGGCTGGCCGCTTGCAAATTAAGGGCGTGTCCGGGCAACTTATCGAGAACGGGCAGGTGAGCGCGCCAAGGGCGCCTGATTTCGACCCTTTTACGCTGCCAGAGTTGGAGACCGCCATCCGGCGGTCCCAAGATTACCTTTTGCGCGAACAAAAGCCCGAAGGCTACTGGCTGGGCGAACTCATTGTCGATTGCACCCTCGTGGCCGACATGGTGGCCTACCATCACTGGAACGGCTCCGTGAACGAAAAATGGCAGCGCAAGGCTGTGCATCAAATCTTGAGCCTGCAATTGCCGACCGGCGGCTGGAGCATTTATCCGGGCGGCGCGGCGGAGGTCAATGCCACCGTCAAGGCGTATTTGGCCCTCAAGCTGGCGGGAGTGCCGGATACGGACCCGCGCATGTTGCGCGCGCGGCAGACGGCCCTGAGCCTGGGCGGCGTCCCGCGCTTGAATACATTCTCCAAACTTTACCTGGCTCTCTTTGGCCTCTTTCCCTGGAATTACGTCCCGACCATCCCGTGCGAAGTGATCCTGATCGGCAAATGGTTTGGCGTCCATTTCTACGACATGAGTTCGTGGAGCCGCTCGATGCTGGTTCCCCTCTCCATCATCAACCATTACAAGCCGACCCGTTCCCTGGGGCCGCGCGCCAGTTTGCGCGAACTTTATCCGCTCGGTTTTCATGAGCGCGATTTGATGTTGCCGCGCGACCCGCAGCTTATGACTTGGCGCAATTTGTTTCTCTGGCTGGATGAATTGCATAAATTCGCCGAGCATTTCGCGCGCTTCCATATTCATCCTTTCCGCAAACAGGCCCTCAAAAAGGCCGAGGAATGGATGGTCGCGCGCTTCGAAGGCAGCGACGGCTTGGCGGCCATCTTTCCCGGCGCCCTCAATTCGATGATCGCGCTCAAGGCCATCGGCTACCCGAATGACCATCCGCTCATCCGCCAGTGCGAGGCGGAATTGGGGAAGCTCCAACACGAAACGGAAAACTCCGTTCGCTTTGAGCCTTGCACATCGCCGGTCTGGGACACGGCCATCGTGACCATCGCCCTGCACGAATCAGGATTGCCCAGCGACCACCCGAGCCTGGTTAAGGCGTGCGATTGGCTCATCGATCGCGAAGTCCGTTTCCGCGGCGATTGGCAATATAAAAACCCGGCCGACGTCGAAGCCAGCGGATGGGTCTTCGAGTTCAACAACAAATGGAACCCGGACGTGGATGACACGGCCATGGTCCTGCTGGCTTTGCGCAAAATTCCCACCGCCAACCGCGCGCGCCGCGACGCCGCGTTCCGGCGCGGATTGGATTGGATGCTGACCTTCCAATGCAAGGACGGCGGCTGGGCGTCCTTCGACAAGGATTGCACCAAGAGCCTCCTGGAGAAAGTTCCGTTCGCCGATCACAACGCCATGCTCGATCCCGAGTGCGCCGACATCACCGCGCGCATCCTCGAATTGCTGGGCTACGAGAATTTCAGCTTGGATAATCCGCGCGTGAAGGAGGCGATGCAATTTCTGCGCGAACATCAGGAGGAAGACGGCTCATGGTATGGCCGCTGGGGTGTCAATTATATTTATGGGACCTGGCAGACTCTCCGCGGCCTTCGCGCCCTTGGCGTCGATATGACCCAGGATTGGATTATCCGCGCGCGCGATTGGCTCGAAAGCGTCCAGCATGAGGATGGCGGCTGGGGCGAGCGCTGCACCACCTACGACGATCCCGTCTTCAAAGGCCAGGGTCCCAGCACGGCTTCCCAGACCGCGTGGGCCGTCATGGGTCTTTGCGCCTTTGACGATCCCGGCCGAACCAGCGTTCAGAACGGCATCGATTACCTCATTCGCAGCCAGAATACCGATGGCAGTTGGACCGAGGCCGAAGCCACCGGCACCGGCTTCCCCCGCGTCTTTTATCTCAAGTACGACATGTACCGCAATAGCTGGCCGCTGCTGGCCCTGGCGACCTACCGCAATTTGCTGCCGGGCGCCGTGTTCCGGCAATCGAGCCGCGCGGCCGCCGGCGCCGTCTCCCTGTGAGTTGGTTCTACCGCGGCCTCATTCGCCCGGTCCTGTTCACGCAGGAAGCCGAGCGGATTCACGACCGGGCTCTGGGCTTTCTGGGCTGGGCCAGCCGCAATAAAACTATGCTTGACATAACGGCGTCGCTTTTGGGCGCGCCGGATTTGCCGGTCGAGGTCTTCGGCTTGCGCTTTCCCAATCCCATCGGCCTCGCGGCTGGCATGGACAAATGGGCGCGCGCGGTGCCCGCCTGGCGCGCGCTGGGATTTGGCTTCAGCGAACTCGGCGGCGTCACCTGGCACGCCCAGCCCGGCAATCCCCAACCGCGCCTGTTCCGCGCCCCGCCCGACGAAGCCATTGTCAACAGCATGGGATTCAACAACCCGGGCGCGGCGGCCCTGGCCGATGCGCTGGCCCAGTGGCGCCAGGAAGGCCGCTGGCCGGATCATCCCGTCGGCATCAACTTTGGGAAGTCCAAAGTAACGCCGCTGGAAACGGCCGCCGAAGATTACGCCAGCAGCTTTCGCGTCTTGCGTTCCTCCATGGATTTCTGCGTGGTCAACGTCAGTTCGCCCAATACGCCGGGCCTGCGCCAATTGCAGGACCGCGACGCGCTCAGTGAAATCCTCGTGGCGTTGCAGGAGCACAACACCACGCGGATTCCCATCCTGGTCAAAGTCGCGCCGGACCTTTCCTTCGAGGCCCTGGATGAAATCCTGGAGCTGGCTGGGCCGCGCCATCTCGCCGGCTTTGTGGCAACGAACACGACCCTCAACCGCCCCGAAACCGCGGACGCGCGCCTGCGGGAAATTTACGCGCGCCCGGGCGGCTTGAGCGGAAAGCCGCTGAAGTCGCGCAGCACGGAGGTGGTCCGGCATCTTTACCGGCAAAGCAAAGGAGCCTGGCCGATCATCGGTGTCGGCGGTGTGTTTGACACCGAAGATGCCTGGGAGAAAATCACTTCGGGCGCTTCACTGGTGCAGATTTATACGAGCTTCATTTACCGCGGGCCTGGCGTTGTTCGGGAAATCGGCAACGGCCTGCGCGAGAAACTGGAGCAGAGCGGCCTTCAACGATTGGAACAGGCGGTGGGAATCGCTGTAAAATAAAAAAAGGGCCCGCGCTCGTCGCGCGAACCCATTCTTGGTCAATCACACATTATCGATGACCGCCACCATGCCCTCCACCTCCGTGGAACCCGCCACCCCCGTGAAATCCACCGCCGCCACGGAATCCACTGCCGCCATGGAATCCTCCGCGGCCCCAGCCCCAATGGTGGCCCCAGCCTCCCCATCCCCATCCGCCAACAATAACCGGCGGCCAGTCATAATTAGGCCCGTAATAACTGTAGTCGTAATACGGGTAGCCGTAACTGTCATCGCCCCCAACGATGGTCACGCTCGGAGGCGGAATCGATGGAGGCGCGACGGCTGGCGGGGGCGCCTGGCCCGTTGCGTTCGCCGGCGGTATTGCGGCCTGTGCCAGCCTGGCCTGCAATCGCACGTCCCGCTGGGACATGGCTTTGGTCAGGTCATCCGGCAAGCCCAACTTTTGCAGATGGATTATATCGTTGGCTCTCAGATCATAAGGCGTGGTGGAGTTGTTGATGTAACTCATAATCACGTCCTTGCTAATGCCTGCCTTGTACATTTTTACCACTTCGCGCGTCCCCACGGACATGGCCGGAACTGGCGCAGCGGTACTGGCCGCCGAGGCCATTGGTCCCGGAGTGGCCACGCTTTGCGCATTGGCCGCGCCAACCGCCGTCACGGCCGCGAGCGCCGCCGCATAAATAGACAGACGATGTTTCATATTATCGCATCCTCCAATTCTTGAAACATGATGAAATGCTTCACATAAGATTGGACGCCAGGGAACATGAACGCCGGATGAAAATTAGATTAAAAAGCCGCCCGGTTCGCCTCTGGCATGACCGATGCTTGCTTCGCGCCAAACTTCTGCCAAGTTATGCAAGTGGTTGCAAGTGAAGGATATTCTTAATGACAACGAAAAGGATGATGTTGGCGGCAGGGCTTCTGGCGATAATGGCCGCGGGCTGCAAGCCCAAGGAGCCGCCTCCGCCTCCCCCGCTGAAAGTGGAGGTCGTGACCGTGACGCCGCGGGATGTGCCGATTTACCAGCAATGGATCGGCAGTCTGGACGGCTACCCCAATGCCCAGATTCGCGCGCAGGTCGCTGGTTATTTGCTCAAACAGGACTACGTTGAAGGCGGCCGGGTGAAGAAAGGCGACTTGTTGTTTGAGATCGACCCGCGCCCGTTTCAAGCGGCATTGGATCAGGTCACCGCCAAGCAGCAGCAAGATCAGGCGCTGGTGGTCAAAGCACAACTCGACGTCACGCGCTACACCCCGCTGGCGAAGGATCAGGCCGTCAGCGAGGAAACGCTCGTCGATGCCACTCAAGCTCATCTGGCCGCGCAGGCTTCAGTATTGGCCGACAATGCCGCCATCGAAAGCGCGCGGCTCAATCTCAGCTTTACCAAAATTACCTCCCCGGTCGATGGAATCGCGGGCTTGGCCCAGGCGCAAATTGGCGACCTCGTCGGGCCGGGCAGTGCGGTGCTGGCGACCGTTTCGACTGTCAATCCTATTCGCGCTTATTTCAATATTGGCGAGCAATTTTACCTGGGCTTTGTGCGGCAGCATCCCGCCGGGGGTGAAAACAGCGTTCCCTTGGAATTGATTCTTTCCGACGGCACGACTTATGCCAAGAGCGGCAAATGGCTCTTCACCAGCCGCCAGGTCGATATCAACACCGGCACCTTGCAGGTCGCCGCCCAATTTGAGAATCCCGATTATGTCCTGCGCCCCGGACAGTACGCGCTGGTGCGCGCCAAAACGGAAACGCGCAAAGGCGCCCTGCTCGTGCCGCAAAGGGCGGTGGCGGAATTGCAAGGCTCATATCAAATCGCCCTCGTCGGCCAGGACAACAAAATCCACATCAAGACGGTGCAAGTAGGCGAGCAGATCGGCTCTGATTGGCTGATCGACAAAGGCCTCGCTGCCAACGACCGCGTCGTGGCCGAGGGCCTCCAAAAAATCAAGGACGGCCAGGTCGTGGACCCGCAACCGTACGCCGCGGGCGGCGATAAGAAATGACCAGCGACGCGTAACACACCGGCCGCATGTACCGCTTTTTTATCAATCGTCCCATCGTCGCGATGGTCATCGCCATCCTGATGGTTTTGATCGGCGCCGTGTCAATGCTCACGCTGCCCATCTCGCAATTCCCCAGCGTGGTGCCGCCGGAAATCCGCATCCAAACCACCTTCGTCGGCGCGGACGCCGAGACCGTCCAGCAATCCATCGCCACGCCCATCGAGGAGCAAATGAGCGGGGTGGACAACATGAATTACATGTATTCCATCAACGCCAACAACGGCGTCATGCGCATGGTCGTCAACTTCGATGTCAAAACCGATCCCAACATCGACCAGGTGCTGGCGCAATTGCGCGAAGCGCAAGCCGGCCCTCAATTGCCGGCGGCGGTCCAGAATTATGGCGTGACCATTTTGAAATCGCCGACCACGCCCATGATGCTGGTGGCGCTCTACTCGCCCGGCGGGACTTACGATGGCACCTTCCTCGCCAATTACGCCTATATCAATTTGGTGGACCAAATCACGCGCGTCAAAGGCATCTCCAACATCAATGTCTTCGGCGCGGGACAATACGCCATGAGGTTTTGGGTCAAGCCGGACCAATTGGCCAAGCTCAATTTGACTGTCAACGATGTCATCAGCGCCATCAACAGCCAGAGCACGGTCAATCCAGCCGGGCAAATCGGCGCGCCGCCCTCGGACCCGAAACAGGAATTTACTTACACCGCTATCGTGCAAGGCCGCCTGGTGACCGAAAAGGAATTTGGCAAAATCGTCGTGCGCGAAAACCCGGATGGCTCCGTCGTCCGCCTGGCGGACGTGGCGCGGATTGAATTGGGCGCGCAGCTTTACAATCTGGCCGGGCGCCTCAATGGCCGCCCGTCGGCTGTCATGGCTATTTACCAGTTGCCCGGCTCGAACGCCCTTGACGCCGCGCGGGATGTCAAAGCCCTGATGGAACAGCTCAAAAAACAATTCCCGCAAGACCTCGATTACGCCGTTTCCCTTGACACGACTCTGGCTGTCAGCCGGGGCATCGAGGAAATCATGACGACGCTCTGGGAGGCCCTGCTGCTGGTCGTGCTTGTCGTTTACATCTTCCTGCAAGGCTGGCGCGCGACGCTCATCCCGCTGCTGGCCGTGCCGGTTTCATTGATCGGCACCTTCGCGCTTTTCCCGTTGTTCGGTTTCTCCATCAACACCCTTTCCCTGTTTGGCTTGGTGCTGGCCATTGGGCTGGTCGTGGATGACGCCATTGTTGTCGTCGAATCGGTCGAGCGCCACATCGAGGAAGGAATGAAACCCAAGGATGCCGCCTTGCAGGCGATGTCGGAGGTGGCCGGGCCGGTCGTGGCGATCGCCCTGATTTTGTCGGCTGTGTTTGTGCCGACGGTTTTTATTCCGGGCATCACCGGGCGGCTCTATCAACAATTCGCGTTGACTATCGCCATCTCTGTCATCTTCTCCGCCTTCAACGCGCTCTCTCTTAGCCCCGCGCTGGCCGCGTTGCTGCTCAAGCCCAAGACGGAATCGCACAGTCCTTTGCGAAAATTCTTTGACTGGTTCAATCGCGTGTTCGGCAAGGCGACCGACGGATACATTCATTGGAGCAACGTGCTCATTCGGCGCAGCGTCATCAGCCTGGCGCTCCTGGCGGGAGTAGCCGTGGCGGCGGTGCTAATCGGGAAGAAGCTCCCAACTTCATTCCTGCCGGAGGAAGACCAGGGTTACATGTACATCAATGTCCAGCTTCCCGATGCCGCGTCGATGCCGCGCACGGACGCCTTTTGCCGCAAGATTGAGGACATTCTCAAAAAGACGCCCGGCATCCAATATTACACGACGGTGCTCGGCTTCAGCCTGGTCAGCCAGGCGCAAACAACTTACAACGCCCTCTTTTTCGTCACGCTCAAACCGTGGAGTGAGCGCACCAAGGCTTCCCTCCATTTGAAAGCGATCAGCGACCAGCTTAACAAAGAGTTTGCCGCGCTGCCGGAGGCCAAGTCGCTCTGCCTGGCGCCCCCGGCCATTCCGGGCGTCGGCTCCGTCGGCGGAGTTACCTTCATTCTCGAAGACCGCATTGGGCGCGACCCGGAATTTCTGACAACCAACCTGAACGCCTTCATGGCCGCGGCCGCCAAGCGGCCCGAGTTGACTGGCTTGAGCACAACCTATTTGCCCGGCGTGCCGCAAATTTATATTGACGTGGACCGCGACAAGGCTCTCAAGCAAGGGGTGGATGTCCGGGACGTTTACCAGGCTTTGCAAACCTACCTGGGCGGTTATTTTGTCAATTATTTTAATCGCTTTGGCCGCCAGTGGCAGGTCTATGTCGAGGCGGAGCAGCGGTACCGTTCCAGCCTCGACAGCCTTGGCCTTTTTTACGTGCGCAACCGCCAGGGCCAGAGCGTTCCCCTGACGGCGCTGGCCAAGGTGGAGCACCGCGTCGGCCCGGAATTTGTCATGCACTACAACGAATACAGGTCGGCCCAGATCAACGCCGCCGCCGCGCACGGCTACAGCTCGGCCCAGGCGACCGAGGCGCTGGAGGATGTTTTCGCCAAGACCATGCCGCATGGGATGGGCTTCGATTATTACGGGATGTCCTTCCAGGAACAGCAGGCGGCCCAGGGCGTGCCGCGCGCGGCCGTGTTCGGGCTGTCCCTCGTTTTCGTGTTCCTCATTTTGGCAGCGCTCTACGAAAGCTGGTCGCTGCCCATCAGCGTTTTGATCAGCACGCCGGTGGCCGTGCTGGGCGCGTTCCTGGCGCTGTGGTCGCGTCAATTCGAAAATAATGTGTACGTGCAAATCGGGTTGATTATGCTCATCGGCCTTTCCGCCAAGAATGCCATCCTTATCGTGGAATTCGCCAAGACGGAATTCGAGAAGGGCAAATCTTTGACTGAAGCCGCGCTGACCGCCGCGCGCATCCGTCTCCGGCCGATTCTGATGACGTCCTTCGCCTTTGTCTTCGGGTGCGTCCCGCTCTGGATGGCGGGCGGTTCGGGCGGGATTTCGCGCGAAACGCTTGGCACGGTCGTGATCGGCGGCATGCTCGGTTCGACGCTGCTCGGCATCTTCATCATTCCGGTGAACTTCTACGTCATCGAGCGCCTCTCGCATCGCAAGAAAAAGACATGAAAACGCCTGCCGCTCTTTGCGCCCTGTGCGCGCTCATGATCGCCGGCTGCGCCGTTGGCCCCAACTACCATCGGCCGGACGTTCACGCCCCCGCAAGTTTTCGCGGGCAGGAAAGCTCGGAGACCAATTCGCTGGGCGATTTGCTGTGGTGGCAAATGTTTCAGGATGCCAATTTGCAGTCTCTCATCCAAACCGCCCTGACCAACAGTTATGATTTGCGCGCGGCGGTCGCGAGGCTGGAGCAATCCCGCGCCATGCTCGCCGAAAGCAGGTCGCAGTTTTACCCGCAAGTCAACTATCAGGCCGCGGCCGGCGTGGAACGGAACGCCGTTGGAGGCTCGCCTTACGATTTAGGCGCGCCGCCCTCGAAGTTTAATTATCTTGACGGCAGCGTGGCGTGGGAAATTGACCTGTGGGGGCGCATCCGCCGCATGACCGAATCCTCGCGCGCCCGATTTTTGGCGACCGATCAGGCGCGGCGCGAAGTGCTGTCCAGCCTGGCGGCCAGCGTGGCGCAATCCTATTTTCAATTGCTGGCCCTGGATGAAGAAATGGAGATCGCGCGCCAGACAACCAATTCCTTCGCGGAGAGCCTCAGGATTTTCAGCGAGCGGCTGCGAGGCGGCGTGTCGTCGAAGCTGGAAACCTCCGCCGCTGAAGCCGCGCTCGCCTCTGCCGCCGCCGCCATTCCGGAACTGCGCCGGCAAATCGTCTTTCAGGAAGACCAGCTTCGCGTCGAGTTGGGATTGTATCCGGGACCCATTGAGCGGCGTTCGGAAGCGCTGCGGATGGAGTCGATGCCGGACGTTCCGGCGGGCCTGCCCTCGGATTTGCTGGAACGGCGGCCGGATGTTCGGCAGGCCGAAGAATTGATGCGCGCGGCCAGCGCCAACATCGGTGTGGCCAAGGCAAATTTCTATCCGCGGTTCGCGCTGACCGGCGTCTTTGGCGAGACCAGCCTGGAACTGGCGGCCTTTACCAGCGGTTCCTCCGCCGCCTGGAATGTGGCGGCCAATTTGGCCGGGCCAATCTTTCAAGGCGGCCTTCTGAAGGCGCAATTGCGCCAGGCGCGAGCGGCGTGGGATGAGTCGCGTTTTCAGTATCAATCCTCGGTGCTGAACGCTTTTCAGGAAGTATCCGATGCCCTGGCTTCGCGGCGTGAATTGTCCTCCGAGGGGGCGGAACAGCGGCGCGCCGTCGCCGCCTACGAGGACGCCGTGCGGGTGGCCAGCGAACGGTACAAGGGCGGGCAGGCGAACTATTACGAATTGTTGCAGGAGCAGCAGTTGCTGTTTCCCGCGCAAAACGCGCTCGTGCAAACCCAGCTCAACCAACTGCTGGCCAGCATTCAACTTTACAAGGCCCTTGGCGGCGGCTGGAACGCCGTGCCGCTCCCCGCTCCGTCCTCGCGGTGAGTTATTCGAGGGAGAAATTGGCGCGCGTCTCGCCGGATGAAGTAGTATTGACTGATTTGGGCTCCACGACAAAAATCCGCCCGGCCGGGATTTGCCCGGAGCCCAGAAGGTCCGCCTGCACGGCCCGCGCCCGGTCGTGATTCCGCTGTTGAGCCTGCTGCCGGGCGCGGTTCCCGGACGGTTGTCCATTAGCGGCCTGGCGCTTTGCCTGGGCGGCGAGTTGCTGGAACGCGCGCTCTTCTTCCGCGCGGCGGCGGCGCCAAAAATGCCGGGAGGCGTGTGAAGGCCAACGGACATTCTTTGTTGCGGGAATGGGACGGGCCTCTCACGCGCGATCTGGTTCTCCAGCCGGCCGCGTTTGGATTGGGCCGCCTGCCGGCGCGACTGCATCCGGACGCCACCACCGCCAGCATATGCGGTTTTTGTTCGACAGGCTGCGGGCTGGATATCCATTTGCGCGGCGGCGAGGCGATCAACCTTACGGCCAACGCCAAATATCCGGTCAATCTCGGCATGGCCTGCCCAAAAGGCTGGGAGGCGCTGTCTCCGCTGGCCGCTCCGGACCGGGGCACGACTCCATTGCTGCGCAATAGCGCCGGGAAATTGGAAGCGGTCGATTGGGATATGGCGATGCAGGTATTCGCGCTGCGCATTCGAGGCATCCAGGATAAATTCGGCGCGGAATCGACCGCCTGGCTCGGCACCGGCCAAATCATGACCGAAGAATTGGCGTTGCTGGGCGCACTGTGCAAGTTCGGCCTGGGCATGATCCACGGGGACGGCAACACCCGGCAGGTGGCCGGAGGGGGCCGCCTTGAAGTCGCGCCGGAACGCCGGTTATTCGAAGACGGCCGATTTTACATAGCGGATGGCAAAGCGTGTTTTATTTTTGAACAGCCGCGCTCGCTCCCGGAACCGGCAGACAGTGAATATCCTTTCACGCTCCTGACCGGGCGCGGCACGAGCGTTCAATGGCATACGGGCACGCGCACCGAGAAATCCGCCGTGCTCCGAAAGCTGCGGCCGGAGTCGGCCTATGTGGAAATCAATCCGGACGACGCGCGCCGCCTGGGCATCCGGCCGAAAAGCAAGGTTCGTGTTTCGTCGCGCCGCGGCGGCCTGATCGCCAAGGCTTTTGTCACGGCGGCCATTCAGCGCGGGCAACTCTTCATTCCCATGCACTACGCCCAAGTCAACGGCCTGACTTTTCCAGCGTTCGATCCGTATTCGCGGCAGCCCTCTTACAAGGCGTGCGCCGTCTGCATCGACAAAATTTCCGCTCACCATTTATGAACAAAAAAGAAAAATCGTAGTTGTCGGCAATGGCATGGCGGGGGCCAGGGTTGTCGAAGAAATCTTGAAACGCACTCCGGCGCGGTTCGAGATCACCATGTTCGGCGCGGAGCCATATGGGAATTACAACCGCATCCTGCTCAGCAACGTCCTTAACGGCAGCCAGCCGGCAGCGGACATCTTCATGAACCCGCTGGCTTGGTACACGCAGCATGGCATTCGCCTGCACGCGGGCGTCAAAGCCACGATGATTGACCGCCGCCGCAAAGTGGTCATTGGCACGCCTCTGAAAAAGGAAACCCCGGCCTACGCGATGGACGCCGCGACGGCGGAAGCGCCGCCCATCGAGGAGCCTTACGACCACGTCATTGTGGCCACGGGTTCGCGGCCTTTCGTGCCGCCGATGGAGGGCTTTGGCGCGCCCGGCACGTTTCTGTTCCGCACACTGGATGATTGCGACCAGATTGCCCGTTACGCGAAGACTCGGAAAAAAGCGGCGGTCATCGGCGGTGGCCTGCTGGGATTGGAAGCCGCCCGCGGCCTGATGACGCACGGGGTGGAAGTCACGATCCTTGAGGCCGCGCCGCAATTGATGATCGCGCAGCTTGACGCAGAAGCCGGACAGATGCTTTAGCACACGATCGAAGCCATGGGCATCAAAGTGCGCTGCAATACGATCACCACCAAAATCGCCTCCGGCCATGGGAACATCACTCATTTGGAATTCAACGACGGCGCCATGCTGGAAACGGACATGGTCGTCGTCAGCGCGGGCATCCGGCCCATCACCGAAATCGCAACCGCCAGCGGCTTGACTGTCAATAAGGGCATTGTCTGCGACGATCAAATGCGCACGAGCGAGCCTTATGTTTTCGCCGTTGGCGAATGCGTGGAGCATCGAGGCAAACTTTACGGGCTGGTCGAGCCAATATGGGACCAGGCAAAGACACTGGCTGACGTCATCACGGGCTTCAATCCGGCGGCTGGTTATGCCGGCTCCAAGCCGGGCACCAAGCTCAAGGTCATGGGCGTTGAACTCGCCTCCATGGGCGAGACCAAGCCCGCGCTGCCCGATGACGAAGTGGTTGTGTATCGCGAGCCTTCGCGCGGCGTTTACAAAAAATTGATCGTGCGCGAAAACAAGCTCGCCGACACCATCGACCGTGTTCATGCGAACATACAAAAAGATGGGACGTTTTCCGTCGTTCCGCGCATTTACGGCGGCGTGACGTCGCCTTCCGAATTGCGCCGCATCGCCGAGGTGGCGGAGAAATACCACGTGCCAATGGTCGAGAATCACCGGAGGCCAGCGGCTGGACTTGCTGGGCATTAAAAAAGAGGACTTGCCGAAAATCTGGACGGAACTCGGCATTCCCGGCGGCCACGCTTACACCAAGGCGTTTCGCACTTGCAAAAGCTGTGTGGGTACAGACTTTTGCCGTTACGGCGTCGGCGATTCCATCGCGCTGGCGCAAAAGATCGAGCGGCGGTACCAGGGGATCGAATCGCCCGCATAAGATGAAGCTGGCCGCGGCGGGCTGTCCGTGCAATTGTTCGGAAGCTTACGTCAAAGACATCGGGGCCGTAGCCATCGAGGGAGGGCTGTGGGAAATTTACGTCGGCGGAGCGGCGGGGGGAACGGTGCGCAAAGGAGACCTTCTGTGCACCGTGAAATCCCACGATGAAGTTCTTCTCCACATGGGGAGGTTCATGCAGTACTACCGCGAACACGGCAAATACCTCGAACGCAGCTATCATTTTGTCCAGCGGCTGGGCATAGAATTCCTGCGGCGTCTCCTCATCGAGGACAGCGAGGGCATTTGCGCCCGCCTGGATGCGGACATCCAAAAAGCCGTGGACGCTTATCAAGACCCGTGGAAGGAAGCCCGCATCCCCGCCTACAACGGCCAGTTCAGCGGCCCAGAATTGGCGCGGGTTCTGGCCACAGCCGAAAACAATGGATGAAAATATGAACGCACAAATCGCAAACTTGGGCCCTGTTGAAAATATCCCGCTTGGGCAGGGGCGTTGCTACATGGTCAACGGCGAGGAAATCGCGGTCTTCCGGCAGCGAAATGGCCAGCTTTTCGCCACGCAAAATCGCTGTCCGCACCGCCAAGGCCCGCTCTCCGAAGGCATCCGCGGCGACGGCAGAGTGATATGCCCTTTGCATGGGCACAAGTTCGAACTTGCCACCGGGCGCGGCTCGGAGGCGGGCGAGTCTGTCAAGACTTATCACGCCGCCGAGGGCAATGGCGACGTGATCCTGGAAGAGCAAAGCCGCTGAAGGCCGCGCTGGAAGTTTGCGCGCGGCTTGGGCAGACTTCCGGCGACGTTGAATTTTCTGAGGCGGCCATCCAAGTTGCGCACCTTCCTAATCCTGGGACGGGTGTCCAATCTTCCCACCGTCTGGTCTGATTGCCTGGCCGCGTGGTGCCTGGGCGGCCAGGGCAGCGCGCCGGCCTTGGCGGGCGCGGCGCTGTCGGCCAGCTTCCTCTACGAAGGCGGGATGTTTTTGAATGACGCTTTCGACGCCGAGTTCGACCGCCATCATCGGCGAAGCCGGCCCATTCCCTCCGGCGCGATCAGCGAACGGACCGTCTGGCAGTGGGGGTTTGGCTGGCTCGCCTTGGGGCTAACGAGCGCGATCTGGCTGGGCCTGCCAAGCCTGTTGTGGGCCGCCATTTTATGCGCGTGCATTCTATGTTACAACGCGGTCCACAAATGGACGCCAGCCGGGCCTTTGTTGATGGGAGCGTGCCGATTGTGCGTTTATTTGCTGGCGGCATCAGCGGCGCGACGGGGCGTCAGCGGGGAAGTGGTCTGGAAGGGGCTGGGCCTGGCGGCTTACATCGCGGGACTGAGTTGTTTGGCGCGCAAGGAAAGCCAGCGGGGCCGGGTCAATTTTTGGCCGAGCCTGTTGCTGGCGGCGCCGGTTGTGTGCGCCGGATTGTTCGACGATGACCCCAATTGGATGCCAGCGGTGGTCTATTCGCTTGCGCTGGCCGCGTGGATTTCGTGGGCCTTAAGCCAGAGCGTGGGCCAGGAGGAGCCGAACGTGGGTTATACAGTCTCCCGCTTATTGGCCGGGGTGGTATTGGTGGATTTGCTGGCGGTGGCGAGCGGCGGCGAACCGTGGATCGGCTGGTTCGCCGGCTGGTTTGTGCTGGCGCTGTTTCTCCAGAGGTTCATTCCAGCTACTTAGCCCGTTGTGTGCAACCATGCTAAATGTCAAAGGCTTGGCCGCGGCGTTGCCTTACTCCGATTGTTATCCTGCGAAGCTTCATACATATACACGTATTTCAAGCGCGGAATCCATTCGACGTGTCCATCGGCGAACGCGGAATTGGCGCCATCAGCCCCATGATTGTTGCCTTGCTCCGGCCAAAAATGGTTATCGTGGCCGATGGCATCATTGTCCGTCAGCAGCCAGACGCGAGACGGCCCAAAGCGCTTTCCAGTCATGTCAAAAGCCTCATTGGCATGGGCATAGCTTTGTATGTTCGACTGGGTCTTCTCCACAAACCTTGAATTCTGTGTGCTGTGCGAGTTTCCATTCCAGGCGTCCTCCATATCGGCGAACCAGAGGAGCGGATCATAGCTGCAGCCACTGGCGGCGGGGGCATGCCGGGGTCCTTTTGCAGCCTCCGCGAAGAACTGTGCTCAACTCGGAAGGCGCCGGCAAGCTTGCGCGTCAGGCGATCGGACAACTTGGCTTCGACAAGCTGGCACTCGACGCCATTTTCGGCGGTTTGCTTTTCGAACTTGATGGTGACCTCGCCGAGATTCGCCGCTTCCAGATCAAGCGTTCTCTTTTGAAGGGTTGGCGGCGGAGGCGGCGCGAAACTTAGGTTGGCTGCTTCGTCTTTTCTTACCTGCCAATATCCCTCCTTGTTCTGGATGGCGAGCCGGAAGGGAGCCACTGAAAGCACCTCCGATACTTCGATAGCGCCATCAGGAAGAACTCGGCGAAAGCAGGGAGTGGTTTCCCTCTTGATATTGTCCGTGACATCGCACACGAACGAGGTGGCGCCGGCTTGGCGGTCATTCGACTGCTGCAAAAGATTCGCGCCCGCCGACTCGCCCGCACTGGCGTTCAACTGTCCGAATAGCGCCACAGCCATGAAGGCCAGCGCAAAAAGCCATGGCGCAGGGGCTGGACATACCGTCCCTAAATTGGGTCGCCTGATTTTGCGGCGCGGCAACTTCGTACATCGCCCTCCCAAGTTGCAAAGGCGGGATCAAAATTGGAAATAATGGATTCGCATTCCCGCGCGAGTGGTGTATACTAAACAAGGGCCCTAGAATTGACTGGAAGATTTATACTATGAAAGCAAAAAAATGGAGCAGAAAGAAAATCAGCGACGAATTTACGGGGACGCTGAAGGCTGATGGAACCCCGATGTCCCGGCAGCAGATTCACATGCTGCGCAAAAAAGCGCACGGCCTGTGTTTGACCTGCGGAGCGCCAGCCATCGGCGTTTATTGCCTGAAGCACACCATCGCCGCGCGCGAGCGGATGCGCAAGAAGTTGAAATATCGCCGCCGCCTGCATAACTCGGCCAGCTACATCCTGGAAAAGCAGAGTCATTCCAAGAAGCGAGGGTCGCGCCCAGCCAATCTTCGGGCGCTTGGGGGAGGCAAATTGCGCGCCGCAGCCAAAGCGGCTTAACGGCCCTTATTTCGGTTTGGGTTTCGGGGTCTTCAAGGGCGGCTCGCTGCCGGGGCGCTCCATAAAGCGGGCTGCCATCGCATAGCCGCCGAGCAGAATTGCAGCCGCGAAAGCCGCCAGGCTGACGTAAAGCAGCTTGCGCGGAGGCTGATAGCGGAATTCAACCGTATGTGTTCCCGCGGGCACGAACACTCCTTGCATGATGTAATTGCAGCGGAGAATCGGGGCCGGCTTTTGGTCGAGCCAAACGTTCCAGTAATCACCGGTGTGGTCGTTCAGAAGCAAGACTGCTGGCGTGCGCGCGTCAGCGTGGAGGATCAAATCAGTGGGAGCGTATCGCGTGATCTCGACCTTTCCGGCATCAGCGCCCATTGGGCCGGGCGCTTGAGAAACGGGAGTTCCCTGGTCCACCAGCACGGATTTCTCAGGGTCGAAGGCCGGCGAGATCAAGGTCCGCAAAGCGTTCGTTTCGTTCATCACTTGCCAGTTGGCGCAGAGTTTCGCGCGAGGCAGGGCGCGCGTGAACTCGATCAATGCCAATGTGCCTTGGCTGTTGCTTTTCACCGTCAGGTCGCCTCCGTCTTGAACCTGTGAATAATCGACCTTGGGAACGATGCTCACATTCATGATCGTGCGAAAACTGTCGCGCGGAACTCCGAGAAAATTAAGGGCCGGGGTCAATTGTGAGTCGCCAAAGATGTAACGAGTATTGGTCAATTGCCACAGGCGAATGGCAGGGTTTGGGTTGGTTGGGGAATTGCCCGTGAAATTGCCAATGTAGGCGCTGTCAATCGTCGGCATGCGCGGAGCCTGGTCGATTTCCAGGGATTCGATGTCGTGGTAAGGATAGTCATTTTCCAGCCACCAATGGCACAAGCCGCCGAAATTGATATTCTCCTGATTGGTTCCTCCGAGATCATAGGCAGTTCCCACCGGGGAAATGCGGGAAACAACCCGGTGTTCCCACGGTTTTTCCCGCAGGTATTCGACGACCGGATTCGGGCTGAGCTTTTCCTTGTAGTTGTAATATCGGATCCAGGGAATGTCGGACCGGGCAAGGTCGCAGATGATAATGACGCCCAGCAAACCCCACGCGAGATTCGCGCGCCGGCCCGCCCACGCGCCGCTTAGAATGATGTCCAGCACGGCGGCGGACACGGCCAGGAAGGCGGCAAACATCCCGATCTCACCGTCGCAAAAGCGGGCAATTTGCGGCGCCAGATCGGCCGTGAAGCCATTATGCTCCAGGTAATTCACGATGGCCGGCTCCGAGGATCGCACGATGAAAAAACCCGCCACAGCGGCGGCCACCGCAAGGCCGGATGCGAAAATCCACTTGACCTCAAAGCCGCCCGCTTTTTGCCACCATTTCCGCCAGTGCTTGAAAAGCGAACCAGGCGGTTCCGCGGGCGCGGAGAGGCAGCGGCGATGAAGCATTTCCATTCCATAACCAGCCAGAATAATCAGGCTGATGTTCAACGGGTGCATGAATTTCATCGGGCTGCGGATGTTGGTCAGGAAGGGCATCGCATAGACCAGGCGATAGACAAACCCATAGCGGCCCCACGCTGCCAACAGGGAAAAAAGCGCCGCGCCGCCCCAGAACCAAACCGCGCGCCGTTCCTCCGGCGAACAATCGGAGCCAGCCTTGCGCCACGAGTTCGCCAGCCCAAATGCAGCGAGCAGGCAGACCATGATCCCAGCGTATTCTCCATTGCCAGTGTGGCGCCGCTGCAATTGAGGTTTGACAGCCTCCAGAAGGTTCTGGCGAGTCCGCGGATCGCCGCTCGCCGCGGCGTCCTGCGCCCCTTTCGGCAAGCCGAGTTCCGCCGCCGCGTGCGAGCGCTCGCCCGCATCGCCGCTCTCCAAACCCTGAATGTGCGGGTCCTCGGCGATCTTGCCCCAATAAGCGCCGGCTTTGTTGGTGGAGGTGGTGAACTCCTGCATGCGATAGCCAAACAAGCCCGGAACGATCACGCGCAAGGTTTCCAATTTCGGAATGCTCCATTGCGTGATGAATTGCCAGCGCATCGTCCTCTGCTCGTCCGTCTGCTGAGTGACCTGGCCGGATTCATCGGCGCCCGTGCCTTTGATTTGCGTCAATACCAATGTGAAAATCGTGCTCAAAGAAATCAGCACGGCCGCCAAGACAACCAACCCGCCTGCCAGCAACGTTCTGCCCGCGCGCAGGGACGGTTTCCCTTCCATTGTCAAATAGGTGAATGCAACGAAGACGCCGACATAGACGCTCATGATGGCCCCCACATCGAAGCCTTCCATCACCGCCATTCCGGTGGAAAATCCAGCCAGCACGGCTTTGAGCCACAAGGAGCGAATGCCGGGGCTGGCTAGGATTCCCAAGGCGATAAAAATCATGGCGCAGCAGACATTCCATTGGCCCAATCCCCAGCAGGCGTTGGAAAAAAAGTGCATGTTAAGGCCGGCCGCCAGCCCGCCCAAAATGCAAACGGCCGGGGCGAACCGCAATTGCCGGAAGAAAAACCACGCGCTGAATCCAAGGAAAAACATAGTGCCGGGAGCGTAGAATTTGAGGTGGTACGCCGGCGAGAACAGGCCCATGCAGATGTTGGACAAATTGAGTGAAACGATGCCAGGGCCGCCAATCCAGTAGTAATCGGTCCAGCATGCAAAAAAGGCGCCGGGGAGCCGGTTGGAACTGGCCGCCAGCGCACCCAGCGGCAGGTCGTTGGCCCAGAACACTTCATAGGGGCGGAAGCCTTCATGGCACAGCACCGCCAGCGTCCCGCCCAGAAGCAGCGCCAGAAGCGGAAGGCTGCCGTTGAATTTTTTCTGTTTGACGGGCGAAGATGCTGCGTTCATGGCATTGAAGAGCAAGGATAAGTGAACCGCCTTCAAAGCCAATGGTGAAATCACTCTTGACGCCCTCGCTGGCGGGGAGAACTCTTTCACCCGTGCGACGATTACTCTTCCTCTGGCCTTTGTTGTGCGGCGCCGCTTTCGCGGCTGATTCAACCATCACCCTGCAAGTCGATGCGACGGATTCGCCGCGCGAAATCCTGAGGGCGAAGTTGCACATCCCAGCCCAGCCGGGCCCGTTGACTCTCGTATATCCAAAATGGATTCCCGGCGAACACGGCCCGACCGGCCCCATCACCGACCTCACCGGCCTGGCCATGAGCGCCGCCGGGCAGCCGATTGCGTGGCAGCGCGACGCCGATGATATGTTCGCTTTCCACCTTGATGTGCCGCCCGGCGCCGGGGCCGTCGATGTGTCGCTGGATTTTTTGCTTCCGCCCAACACGGGCGAATTTTCAGCCGGCGGTTCGGCCACGGCGAAGCTCCTTGATTTGAGTTGGAACCAGATTCTGCTCTATCCGCAAGGGAGCAAGCCGGAGCAAATCCAATTCGCGGCGGAGTTGAAGCTTCCCGATGGCTGGAAATTCGGCGCCGCACTCGTGCCGGAAGGCCCTGCCAGCGGCGGCAGCGTGCGGTTCGCGCCTGTCTCGTTGGAGAGGCTGGTGGATTCCCCGGTCATCGCTGGCGCGTATTTTCGCGACGTCGATCTATCGCCCAAGGGCGGGCCGCCGCACGACCTGGACATCGCCGCCGACAGCGCGGCCGCGCTGGAAATAACGCCGGCCGAGACGCGCCATTTCAGGCATCTTGTGGCTGAGACTGAAGCGCTGTTTGGCGCGCGGCATTATGGAAGTTACCACTTCCTGCTCACGCTGAGCGACCACGTCGCGCATTTCGGGCTTGAGCACCACGAGAGCAGCGACGACCGCACGGCGGAAAAGTATTTGACGGACGACGACACGATGACTGGGGAGGCCTACCTCTTGTGCCACGAAATGGTTCATTCCTGGAACGGAAAATACCGCCGCCCCGCCGGGCTGGCCACGCCCGATTACCAGCAGCCAATGAAGGGGGAATTACTCTGGGTTTACGAAGGCTTGACCGATTATCTGGGCGTCATCCTGACCGCGCGCAGCGGGCTGTGGACGAATGACAATTTCCGCCAATACCTCGCCATCGAAGCCGCCAATCTGGCCGAAGCTCCTGGACGCCAATGGAGGCCGCTGGCGGACACGGCGGTCGCGGCCCAGTTGCTTTATTTCTCGCGCAATGAAGGGGCGTCATGGCGGCGCAGCACCGATTTCTATGAAGAAGGCGATTTGCTGTGGCTGGAAGCCGACGCGATCATCCGGCAGCAGACGCGGGGCCAGCGTTCGCTTGACGACTTTTGCCGGAAATTTCACGGCGGCCAAAGCGGGCCACCTCAGGTCGTTCCCTACACCCGCGAAGACGTGGCGCGGACGCTGAATGAAATCGCGCCCTATGACTGGAACGATTTTTTCCAGAAGCGCGTTTATGACATCAATGCACGCGCTCCGTTCAACGGCATCGAAGCGGCTGGCTGGCGCTTGACATTCACCAACGGCGTGCCGGACATGCTCAAAATCTACGAAACGGAGCGAAAATATACGGACATGCGCAGTTCCCTCGGTTTTATCGCGAAGGAGAACGGTTACATCATTGATGTCCTCCCCGGTTCGCCGGCGGACAAGGCGGGCATGGGGGTGTCGATGAATCTGGTGGCTGTCAACAAGCGGCGTTGGACGCCGGAGATTTTGCGGGCGGCGGTCAAGTTCGCCGCGACCAACGACGCGCCGGTGGAGTTGCTGGTGGAAAACCAGGATTACTTCAAGACCTGCCCGGTCGATTATCATGGCGGCGAAAGATATCCGCAACTGGAGCGCGATCCGTCCAAACCGGATTTGTTGACTGAAATCTTGAAGCCATTGACGCCCGAGTTGGCGCCGTGACGCCCGCATTTCGCTTTCCTCTCCAGGCCAATCGTGAAGCCGCTGCATCTCATCTTGCTGATCGTGATGAATTGCCTGTGGGGGACGACCTACTCCATGTTCAAGGCGCTGGCTCCCTCGCTCAATCCGGGCGGCGTGGCCACCTTGCGGTTCGGCTTGGCGGCGGCGGCCTTGGCGTTGTGCTGGCCGTTGCTGCCGGGCAGGGCGCCGCGAGGATGGGACCTCGCGCGCACGATGGCCATGGGCATCGTGGTCTTCGTGTGGGCGCCGCGATTGCAAGTGGCCGGCGTGCAAATGGGCCAGGCCTCGGACGCGTCGGTGCTGATGGCGATGGAGCCGCTGATTACCTCGGTGGGCGCGGCCATTTTTCTGCGCGAGATGATGGCGGCGCGGCGGTGGTTTGGGCTTCTGCTGGGCCTTTTAGGGACACTGGTCATGGCGGAAATTTGGCGGCCTGGGTTTCACTGGCCGGACTTGCTTGCGAACGCGTTGATCGTTCTCTCTTTCTTCTGTGAGTCCGCCTATTCGCTGATGGGCAAGCCGATGCTGGAACGAGCCGGGATTTTCAAAGTGCTGGCCATCGCGCTGATCTCAGCCACGGCCGTCAATCTCCTGGCGGACCGGGGCGCGACGCTCACGCTGCCGCCAAAGGCCTGGCTGGTGTTGGCGTACCTGGCGCTGATTTGCACGCTCGCCGGCTACTCGCTTTGGTTCGCGGTCATCAAAGAGGCGGAGGTCAACGTCGTTGCGTTGACAGTTTTTGTGCAGCCGCTGGCTGGGGTCGCGGTGGCGAGGTTTTGGCTGCGCGAGACGCTGCACTGGGGCCAGCTTTGGGGAAGCCTTCTGATCGTGGCGGGCCTTATCGTGGGCTTGCCGAGGCCGCCGCGCCGTGTTTGACTTTGGAATCCTATGAAAAATCCACGCCTGCTTCGGTTGCTTTTCGCATTGGCGCTCGCGTCCAGCGCCCCGGCCCAAACTCCCAATCTTGTTTTCCGCGACCGCATTGATCCGCACTGGTTCGCAGGCGCTGATGGTTCCACGAATAAGTTTTGGTATCGCGTGGAGACCGGCGCTCGCCAGCATGAATACGTGCTGGTGGACGCGGAGGCGGGAAAACGTTCGCCTGCCTTCGATCACGCGCGATTGGAGCCGGCCCTTTCCAAAGCGACCGGCCGGCCGGCTGAGGCTGGCAATCTTCCCATCGACGGACTCCGGTTCGCCAGCGATGGGAAATCGGTCACGCTGCGAAGCGCGGGTTCAAGCTGGAAATTGGATTTGGATTCCTACTCAGTGACCGCGTCCGCCAGCGGCGACGCGGACGAAAGCCGGCTGGCGGCCGCGCGCGCGCCGCATCCCTCTTACACCACCGGAACGGAAACCGAGATCACGCTGGTCAACCGATTGAGCGCGGACGTGAATTTATTCTGGATCGATCCCGACGGGAAACGCCAGCCCTACGGCGTCCTCCATGCCGGCGAGCGGCGCGAGCAAAATACTTACGCCGGGCACGTTTGGCTGGCAACATCCGCGGGCGGCGACGTGATTGCCGTCTTCGAGGCCACCGCCGAACCTGGGTTGGCGGAGATTGGCGGGCGCGGGGCGGAGGGACCTCGCCGGCGAAATCCTGGCCGCCGCGCGGTCGAGAACGGCGCGCGTTCGCCGGATGGGCATTGGGAAGTCTTCGTGCATGGCGACAATCTTTTCCTGCGCGATTTGAAGGCGAACGGCAGCCCGGAAGAGGCCCTGACTTTTGACGCGAATCCCAACAGCGCCTACGCGCGCGATGAGGAGGCGGACCGCGAGATCGAAATGAACTTCAACACGCCTGACCCCGAGACTCCGACGCCGGAAGTTTATTGGGCGCCGGATTCAAAACATTTCGCCGCCATGCGGATGCAGCCCGGCACGCACCGGCGCGTTTATCTGGTGGAGTCTTCCCCGGAAGATCAGCTTCAGCCCAAGCTCGATTCGTATCCGTATCTCAAACCGGGCGACCAGGTGCCCATCCGCAAACCGCATTTATTTGACGTTGAGGCGAAGAAGGAAATCGCCATTAGCGACGCGCTTTTTGCCAATCCGTGGTCGGTCAGCGACGTCCGCTGGAGCCGCGACTCCGGGCATTTCACATTCCTTTTCAATCAGCGCGGGCACCAAGTTATGCGGATCGTGGCTGTGGACGCGCGAAGCGGGGAGGCCAGGCCCATCGTCGATGAGCACAGCGCCACCTTCATTGATTATTCCGGCAAAACGTATTCCGATTATCTTGATGATTCGGGGGAAATCCTGTGGGCCTCCGAGCGCGACGGATGGAACCATCTCTATCTCTTTGACGCCAACACGGGCCAACTGAAAAACCAGGTCACGCGCGGAGAATGGGCCGTGCGCGGCGTGGAATCGGTGGATGAGACCCATCGGAAAATTCTGTTCCAGGCCGGCGGCCTCCGCACGGAGCAGGACCCGTATTATGCGCAGTTGTGCCGGGTCAATTTTGACGGCAGCGGAATGACGGCGCTGACCGAGGGCGATGGCGCTCACGAAACCCGGTTTTCTCCGGGCCGCGCGTACTTTATTGACACATGGTCGCGGGTGGACCTTCCGCCAATCAACGTCCTGCGCCGCTCCAGCGACGGCCATCTGGTCTGCAAACTGGAGGAAGGCGACGCCAGCGCGCTCGTGGCCTCCGGCTGGCAAATGCCGGAACGATTCACCGCCCAGGGCCGCGATGGTGTCACTTATATTTACGGCGTGATTTGGCGGCCGAAGGGTTTTGACGCGGGCAAAAAATATCCGGTCATCGAGGACATTTACGCCGGGCCGCAGGACTTTTTTACGCCGAAGAATTTCCGCTCCGCTTATCAACAACAGACGCTGGCCAATCACGGTTTTGTCGTCGTCCAGATGCGGGACGCCAGTCCCAACGGCTATCTGCCGCCGGCGACGGATCATGGCGAAGCGCAGGCTTTCTGGAGCAGTTTTTCCACGGCGCATCGCCGCATCCAAGAGGGCGGATGGAGCCGGCAAATTACCATCGCGGATTTTCCGATTTCCAAGGACATCGCGGGCGTCAACATGCGGCTGACGGCGGGCGGCATTCGCGAGCTTCATTGGCACAACGCGGCGGAATGGGCCATCATGCTCAACGGCCGCGCCCGCATCACGGCGCTGGATAATGAAGGACGCGGATTCGTCGATGACGTGGCCAAGGATGACCTTTGGTATTTTCCGACCGGGGTCCCGCATTCGATTCAGGGTTTGGGGCCGGACGGGGCCGAGTTCTTGCTGGTTTTCGATGACAGCAAATTCTCCGAAGCAAATACCACGCTGATTTCTGATTGGCTGCGGCACACGCCGCCGGAAGTTTTGGCCAAAAACTGGAGCGTGACGAAGAAGGACTTAAGCCCCATCTATGCCGTGCCGGCGGATGGCCGTTTTATCTATCAAACGGACGTGCCGGGATCGCTTGAACAGGACCAAGCCAGCATCAGCGGCGCGCGGGGAAAATCCGCGGCGGGGTTCAGTTTTCATCTTGGCAGCCTGGAGCCGGCTTTCAAAAACAAGTCCGGCGAGGTGCGCGTGGTGGATTCGAGGAACTTTCCTGCTTCGGCGACCATCGCCGCCGCGCATGTGATCTTGCGGCCGGGAGGGTTGCGCGAGTTGCACTGGCACCAAAACGCGGACGAGTGGCAATACTTCATTCAAGGCAAGGGGCGGATGACGGTCTTTTTCAACGGCTCAAAGGCGCGCACCGCGGACTTCGCCGCCGGCGACGTCGGTTACGTGCCGCGCACGCTCGGCCACTACGTCGAAAACACCGGCGAAACGGACCTGATTTTTCTGGAGATGTTCAGGACGGATCGATTTCAGGACTTGTCGTTGTCTGAATGGGTCATGCACATTCCGCCCGAACTTTTGAAGAACCACATCGGCATCGACAGAGCAACCGTGCTGTCCAAACTCGGGGATGGCAAGATGGCGATCGTGCCTGGTTGACAGCGGTGAGGTTTCTGCTCCGATCAGCCCGCTCTATTCGTTGCCACCCATTGTTTGACGCTGTTCGCGGCAATTGCAACGCGCCGGCTGGTTTTTGTGCCGGGACGCACAATCTTTTTCGCGATGCTGCGTCCAGCCCCGTGCAGGGTTGATGCGAGGCCCTGGTTCTGGCCGGGTGACAGCGCCAAGACCGCCAACGTAGCCGAAGTTCTCGGGTCCACACTCATACTCGCATCAGCGTCGCTTAGTTGGCCCATTTGTCAACTCCGGGCCGCAGGAATTTTGCACCTTTGCGCCTGAGGTTTTCATTTGGGCGCCTTTCGGAGGGCAAACGCATCCGGGGGCCACAAAAGCCCGCGCTCGATCCAATCGCTCTTGGACAAGCTTTGGAATAGCGTGTTAATTGTCATGAATATTTATCTTCATGCCGCTCACAATTCAATCGTCGCCACGCGGCGGAGGCCGAGGCGATAGGGGAGCCAGCCGAGCAGGGCGGACATGGCCGCGAAGCCGGCCCAACTGATGAGAATCCAATTGACTGAAGTTTCCCCCTTCAATCCCCAGGGCGAACCCAAAGCCAGCAGCGTGACTGAGCCGACGATGTAAAGAAAACTCAGCACCAGGCAGAGCGTGCCGCCGAAGCCGCTGACGATTTTGGTCGGATTGTCCTCGCGGAAATTGGGGTAAAGCGCGCCCAGGCCCATCGCGAGGCCAGTCAAGGTGAAAGTCATGGTGGCAATGATCAGACCCAGGTAAAGCGTGCGGTCCATGGGCATGCCCAGCATGTGGCAGGAGAGCCAGATTAGGCCCAGCGTGACGCAGAGGGCCGCGCGGCTGGCCAGCCAGAATTTCACCCGCAGGGCCTGCTTCAATCCCATCGGCGCCAGGCCCACGATCCACAGGCGCTTGCCTTCGAGGGAGAATTGCGGGAAGACGAAACGCGTCGTCAAGGTGGCCAGGTTGAGCGCGCAGGCGCCCAGGTTCAAGTAACACACCAGATGCACCCAAAACGGATTGGTCAGCTCCTGGGAAAAGTGCCGCAGGTTGATGACATAGACCGCCAGCAAACCGAATAGAACCAGCGTTTGCCCCCATTGCGTCGTATCCCGCCAAAACATGCGGGCGTCCTTGACCAGCAGGGCCAGCACGTCTGGCGGCCCGCTGTGAACCAAACGGACCACCCGCTCGACCAGGCCCGGATCGTAATCAAATTGGGCGCGCCGCTGGCGCCAATGGCGAAACCAGCCCCAGCGCGAGAAGATGCTTTGGCGGCTTTGCACGATGGAGAAGCTTTCGTAAAAAAGCTTCCCCGTCCGCGTGAACGACAGGTAGCCGAAGAACAGCACATGGCTGAGCAGGACGAGCAGGAAAAATCCGGCGGCCGTGATCGCGCCCTCGGCCCATTGCAGGACGGTCGTGGAAAGCCAGTAGCTGGGCAGCCAGGGCCATTCCGAGAAATGAGTGCGCGTCAGCAGCTTGTCCAGTGTGTCAAGCACGCGGGTGTCGGTCGTGTTGTCCGTCAAGGTTTCGGGCCGGAACCACAGCGCCAGCAGCGGCAGAATGATGAGGGTGGCAACCACGGCGACGACTTGAAAAGCGCGCCGGTCCAAATACCGGGCCAGATTGAGCGCCACGTAAGCGCCGGCCACGCCGGGCAGGACGATGAACATCCCCAGCGAGACAATGGCCATCACGTAAAAATGCCAGGGCACATCGCGAATCAATCCATAAGCGGCCAGCAGCGGCGCGATGAGAAACAGGAACGCCCACGACGCCAGCAAGGCCGATTCCAGGAATTTCCAGCGGAAAATGGTTTGCGAGGAAATCGGCAGCGAAGTCAGATAACTGGTTTCCCGGTTGCGGAAGAAGTTGGTGTAGCCGATGACCAGGTTGCTGAAGATGAGCAGGATCAGCAGGAAGACGAACAGGAGATAGAACAGGCGCTCGATCAGCACGTCGCCCAAAGCCGGGAAGTTGTTCAGAAAATGCAGCCCGCGCCAAAAGAGCAGGAACGACAGCGTCAGGTAGGCCACCACGAACAGGCCGATTGAGGAGGCCAGCAGGCTGGAGGTGGAGCGGACCGTTTTGAGGCGCCGCCAAGCCTGCCGCGCGTTGACTCGCACCAGCAAAACCAACTCATCGGCGCCGCTCTCGGACATGGCTTCAGCCCCGCTGGAAGGCTCCGGGCGGCGGCGGCGCGTTCACGGCCAGCCAGTAGTAGCCCAATTGCCGGATCACATCCTGGAATTCCCCAAAATTGATCGGCTTTTGGATGTAGCTATTAACGCCGCAATTGTAGCTTTCCACCATGTCCCGCTGTTCGCGCGAAGAGGTCATCACGACCACCGGCAAGGCCTTGGTGCGGGGGTCGGATTTGATGGCGCGCAGGACTTCCAGGCCATCGACTTTGGGCAGTTTCAAGTCAAGCAGCACGACCTTGGGAGGATCGTCAAAGGAACGGCCGCTGAAAGAGCCGCGGCAAAACAGAAAGTCCATGGCCTGCTCGCCGTCGCGCAAAACGTGGATTTTGTTGGCCAAATTGTGCCGGGCCAAGGCGTGGAGGGTCAATTCCACATCGTTGGCATTGTCTTCTACAAGGAGTATTTCTATCGCGCCCTTCATGTCTTCGTCGAATTTGAGTTCATACCATTCAAAGTGAATCGGAACGTCGCGCCTTTGTCGAGTTCAGACTGGGCCCAAATGCGCCCGCCTTCCATTTGCACGATGCGTTTGACGGTGGCCAGCCCGACGCCGGTGCCCTCGAATTCCTCCTCCGCGTGGAGCCGCTGGAAAACGCCAAAAAGCTTGCCGACGTATTGCATGTTAAAGCCAACCCCGTTGTCTCGTATAAAAATGGCCGGGCCATCCCCGGTTGGCTCCTGGCCGATCTCGATGACGGCGGCGGGGCGCGGACGTGTATATTTGACAGAGTTGGAAATCAAGTTGGCAAAAACCTGTTTGATCAACCCGGCGCTGCCGTGAACCTCCGGAAGCTTGCCAACGCGCCACTCGATCTGGCGCCCGTTTATTTCCAGCCGCAGCTCGGAGCGCACTTCTTCGACAAGCTGGTTCAGGTCAATCGTTTCGGGCCGGCTGACGGTGCGGCCCACGCGGGCCAAGTTGAGCAGGTCATCCACCAGCCGCCCCATGTTTTGCGCGCCGTGTCGGATGCGGGACAGGTAATGGCGAAGCTGGGTTGGATTGGCCGTGGCGTGTTCCTCGTCAAGAATCTGGGCATAGGCATCGATGTGGCGCAACGGGGCGCGGAGATCGTGGGAGACGGAGTAGGTGAAGGCTTCCAGTTCCTGGTTGGCCGCGGCCAGCTCGGCGGTGCGAACTTTGACGCGGAGCTCCAATTCCGCGTTGAGGACGCGCACCTCGGCAGCGGAGGCCTCGGCCGCTTGCAGGGCCTGGCGCAATTGGGCCTCGCTTTGGCTCAGGGCCGCGTCGCGGTCATGGATTTGCGTCAGCATGTGGTTGAAAGCGTCGGTCAACACGCCCAGTTCATCCCCGCCGAATTTGGCGGCGCGCACGCGGTAATCCTTTTTGAACGCGACCGCCTTGGCGGTTTCCGCCAATTCCAAAATCGGCGCGGAAATCAGGCCTTGGAGCCAATTGGACATGACCAAGGCTATGCCGACGGAACCCAGGAAGATCATGGCCATTAAACCCGCGTACCAGGCGAATCGCTGGTAAGGCTGGGACAGATCGTATTTGAGATACATGACGCCGACGGGCTTATTGTCCAGAGAGACAGGCTCGAAAATGTTGACCGCGCGGCCAATGACATCGTAGCCGTGCTGGGGCGGGTGGGAGGGGTAGCTTTCCACTGGCACGCCGACTGGATAGTGGGCCAGCATGGCCCCATCCTTGCCGTAAAGGGCCGAGAGAAGAATCTGCCGTTTGGCGCTGAAGTTGGCCAGAACTTCCCCGGCCGTCTTTCCATCCCCGGCGGCCGCGGCGGCGCTGCTTTCTTCGGCGGCGATGATAGCGATGGCTTCGGAATTGACGCGCAGGTTATGCCGGAGATTCTCGATTTCGTACACGATGAAAGCGGCCGCGGTCAGCGCAAGGACGACAGTGCTGGTCAGCATGATGACCGCCGTCAACTTGCGTTTGATGGGGAAATTCCGAAATTCCATCGTGTTAAACTGCCATATGTAACCCGATCATCATCGGCATGCAATGAGTTTTCTTAAGTTTTTCTTGACTCGATCTTTGCAACTGCTTGCGCGGTAACAGCATAGGTTTTCAGTCGTGCAAGCGGAAATACGCGGCAGCCGCGCCTGCATGGAGAGTGACCGAGTAATTAGTATTGGCTACGACGGGCTGGTTTGTCACGTCGCCCCATGAAGCTGGCAAAAGATTGGTCGATTGCGAGAGCGTGAAGCCGGTCAAGTTGGTCGGCCATTGCAGCGTAACGGTGTTGCCGCCACTTTTGGCAATGCTTAAGAACGGCGCCGGCGAGATGGCAACCGAAACCCCTCCCGCGTTGTCGTTGAGATCGTAATCCGGCACGACGAAGATGAGCGTCTCGATATTGGTGACGGCGAAGACGCGGGAAATGACCGTGCTGGCCCGGCCAAGCGGCCCGCTCCGAATTTTATCGGCCCAGCCGCCGGACACGGCATCGTTGTAGGCGGATTGGGCATTGTTAAAGCTGTTGAAATCGGGCGCGCCATCAAATAGCTGCGAGAGGGAGGAGTTGGTCGCGGCGGCGCTGTCGAAGGCCAGGTAGTCTTCAAGCCAGGGAGAATTGTAAGTCCACGCTGTGTAAATTTGGTTCGTTTGCGTCGGAGTCAGGCCGGGATATAAGAGCGCGGCCTCGGCCGGATCGACCACGAGAAAACGGTAAATGCCCGGCTGGAATGTATATTCCAGCAGTGTGCCGCCGGTGTTGAAGGGCCGCTGCCACAAGGCCTGGCCGTCTCCGCCGGCGGTGGAATAGGCGGCCGCGCCATCCTGAGTGCCGCTAATATTGATAATGACGGTGTCCGCCGGAAGATTGCCGGTGATAATCGTTCCTGCCCAGGCAGATGAGTTGGCCAAGGCGAAGGCGAATGCGGTTTTTGCGATATTTCTCATAATTATAGGATGTTCAGTTTGGTTGACCGAGGGGAAGCAAAAAGCCAGTCAATTTATCACTGATCCGGCAATCGCATACCGCGTTTTCCCGCGCGGATTCGGGCAGAATATATTCTCGCAATGGCGCATGGCAAGGGCCTTTATTAATGTTCAGAGAAATGATGATGGATGGGATGGGGTCTTTCCCGAAAATATCGCAATTCACCGTAATTTGCCGCGATTGGCCGCGTTGAAGGTTAGTTAACGCCGGAAGTTTTGCGGGTTCTTTGCGGACTTTTGGCCTCAAGCTGCTTCCCCTCCCGCAACCGCGCAGCCGCCGGTTTTCCAGCGGGAAAGATTCGCCTCCGAGATGGGTTGTCCGTTGAAATCCATTTGCAGCATGGTTTGGACTTCCGGGAGTGAATTGAGCCATGCAACGAGTTCGGCGCCGGGGCGCCCGTCTTGCAAGCGGCAGTTTTCCTCGAAAAACCGCCCGCCAATTTACCCCATTTTGATGTTAAAAATGTATATTCATGGTAACATGGTATCATAAATGCCAAAAATCGCAAATGTGCGCGGCAGGTTTTCTTCCTTCTGGCGTTTCTGGCACAATTGTCGAATGAACATAATGATCTGTTTAAAACGAAGGCACACCTTGTTTCAGGTTGTCCCTTGACTGCCGAGGCCCCTTTCTTATGATGCGTCCCGAATGATGAGCAGTATTTCAAATATTGAAGCTCGCGAAGTCCTGGATTCGCGGGGGAATCCCACGATTGAAGCGGATGTTCTTCTGGAGAGCGGCGCGGCTGGCCGCGCGGCGGCGCCTTCCGGCGCCAGCACCGGCGAACACGAAGCACTCGAGTTGCGCGACGGCGATAAATCCCGCTACGGCGGCAAAGGCGTTGCCAAAGCGGTCAAAAACGTGATCCAAACCATCCTGCCCGCTCTGCGCGGGACCGATGCGCTGGACCAATTGACCGTCGATCGCATCATGATCGACTTGGACGGGACAGAAACTAAATCAAAGCTGGGCGCCAACGCGATTCTGGCGGTTTCGCTGGCCAACGCCAAAGCAGCCGCCGCTCATCTGGGCCTGCCCCTGTTCAAATACCTCGGCGGCCCCAACGCCAAGGTGCTGCCCGTTCCGATGGCCAATGTCATCAACGGCGGCGCCCATTCCGACGCGCCCATTGATTTCCAGGAATTCATGATCGTGCCTACGGGATTGCCCACTTTTTCACGCGCTTTGCAGGCGATTACCGAGACTTTCCACGCGCTCAAATCGGTGCTCAAGAAAAAGGGCTGTTCGACCGCCGTCGGCGATGAAGGCGGTTTCGCCCCTAAATTGGAAAGCGTCGAAGCGGCCATCGAGTGCATCCTGCAAGCGATCAAGGACGCCGGTTACAAGGCGGGCAAGGACATTTCGCTGGCGCTGGATTGCGCGGCCTCGGAGTTTTACGACGCCGCTTCGGGGCAGTACGTGTTCAAGAAAAGCACTGGCCAGAAATTGAAGGGCCAGGATTTGGCGGCCTTTTACGTCAAGCTGGCGGGCCAATACCCGATCATCAGCATCGAGGACGGCTGCGCGGAGAACGATTGGAAGACCTGGAAGCTGCTGACGGACAAATTGGGCAGCCAATTGCAATTGGTTGGTGATGACCTCTTCGTCACCAATGTCAAATTCCTCCAAAAGGGCATCAATGAAGGCGTGGCCAACTCCATCCTGGTCAAGGTCAATCAAATTGGCTCGCTGACTGAGACTTTGGACGCGGTCGAATTGGCGCAGGAGAACGCCTACACTGCGGTCATCAGCCATCGCTCCGGCGAAACGGAGGATGCCACCATCGCGGACATCGCGGTCGCGACCAACGCGGGGCAAATCAAGACCGGCTCGCTCAGCAGGACGGACCGCGTGGCCAAATACAATCAACTTTTGCGCATCGAACAAATCCTGGGCAAAAACGCTGTCTATGGCGGGAAAATGTGATTTGGCATGAACGCCGCAGTCGTTCACTTGGTGCAATGGTATCAGGGCACGCTTGATGCCGGCGGCTATCCGTTGATTGCTGGGTTGATGGCCATGGAGAGCACCATCGTTCCCATTCCGAGCGAACTCATCATCCCGTTCGCCGCGCAACGCGCCCACGCCACCGGCAGTCTGTCGATGCTGGGAATCGTGCTGGCGGGGACCCTTGGCTCTTACGCGGGCGCGGCGATCATGTACTGGGCCTCCCGCCTGGCGGGGCGGCCTTTGGCGGTGCGTTATGGCCGCTATGTTCTGGTGCCGGAAACGAAGTTGCTGGCAGCCGAGCGATGGGCCTCGCGCTTCGGCGCTTTTGGCGTTTTTGTGGCGCGCCTGCTGCCAGTCGTGCGCCATCTCATTGGCATTCCGATGGGGATTGTCAAAATGAATTTTGCCAAATACTCGCTCTTCACGATTGTTGGCTCATTGCTGTGGTGCGTGGCGCTCACGTGCGTTGGAGTCCAAGCGGGCAATAACCCGAAACTGCTCCAGGGAGACATGAAGCAAATTACCATTTGGCTGGGAGGCGCGGTTGGGGTGCTGGGCGCCTTGTATTACTTCTTTGTTCACCGGCATTTTGCCAGCGGCGGCGCCCCGGCAAAAGAGCTTTAAACCGCAGCCCCCGGCCATTAGAATTATCTTGGCATGACCTCCGCTCAAATTCGCCAGTCGTTTTTGGATTTTTTCAAATCCAAGGGGCATACCATTGTCCCGTCCTCCAGCCTGATGCCCGATTCCCCCGGCCTGCTGTTTACCAACGCGGGCATGAATCAATTCGTCCCCATCTTCCTCAACGAGCGCGCGCCGGATGTTGACAAATGGCCCGGCGCCATCCCCGGCCGCCCCACCCGCGCCGCCGACACCCAAAAGTGCATCCGCGCCGGCGGCAAACATAATGATTTAGAAGACGTGGGCATGGATACCTATCACCACACCTTCTTCGAGATGCTGGGCAATTGGAGCTTTGGCGATTACTTCAAAAAGGAAGCCATTGATTGGGCGTGGGAACTGGTGACTGAGGTTTGGAAATTCCCCAAACACCGCATTTACGCGACCGTTTACAGTCCCGACAAGAGCAAGGGCGACCCCAGCGAGTTCGACAAGGAGGCGTCCGATTTCTGGGCGGCCAAATTCACGGCTGCGGGCTTGGACCCGAAAATCCATATTGTTCACGGCGGCAAAAAAGACAATTTCTGGATGATGGGCGAAACCGGCCCGTGCGGCCCCTGCTCGGAGCTGCATGTTGATTTGACACCGGCGGGAGATACAAAAGGCGGGCTGGTCAACAAGGGCGACGCGCGCTGCATTGAAATTTGGAATCTGGTCTTTATCCAGTTCAACGCCAATCCCGGCGGCACGTTTTCGCCGCTGCCCGCCCGACATGTCGATACCGGCATGGGTTTCGAGCGCGTCACTGGCATTATCCAGAACACCAGCGGTTTCAAGGATTTCAGCAAAACCATTTCCAATTACGAAACCGATATTTTCCGCCCAATATTTGACGCCATCGAAAAGCTGTCCGGGAAAAAATACGCGTCCACACTGCCGGCTGGCGGCGCTGCCAGGAATCCGCAACTGGAAATTGATGTGGCCTTCCGTGTCATTGCCGATCACATCCGCACACTGAGTTTTTCGATCGCGGACGGAGTTCTCCCCGGCAACAACGACCGCAATTACGTACTGCGCCGCATCCTGCGCCGCGCGGTGCGCTACGGCCGCACGCTCGGTTTCCACGAACCGTTTTTTTATAAATTGGTGGATGTGCTGGTGGAGAAAATGGGCGATGTTTTTCCTGAACTTCGCCACAAACAGGCGCATATCAAGGAAGTAATTGAGTCTGAAGAAGAGGCGTTCAACAAAACCCTCGATACCGGCCTCAAACTGTTCGAGAGCCAGGCCGCCACCACCCGCGATGTGATTTCCGGAGAACGGGCGTTTCAACTTTACGACACCTACGGCTTCCCGCTCGATCTCACGGAGTTGATGGCCCGCGAACGGGGCTGGACCGTCGATACCGCCGGTTTCCACAAGCTCATGGACGAGCAAAAGGCCCGCGCTCGCGCCGCCCAAAAAAAGGAGATCATCGCGGCTTCCAATATCGACACCTCCAAGCCCACGCGCTTTGTCGGTTTCAGCCAGTTGCACGCGGCGGCGAAGGTATTGGAAGTTGTCAACGAGAAAGACAAGGCGGCCATCACGCTGGATGTCTCTCCCATGTACGCGGAAATGGGCGGGCAGGCCGGCGACACCGGCGAGGTCCTGGCAGGAGCCCAGGTCTGGCACGTTGTCAATACTGTTAAAACCGGCCCTGTTTTCCTGCACTTCCTGGCCGGCAAGGATGCGCCGGAGCCGGGCGCGCTGGTCGAATTGCGTGTGAACGCCGCCCGGCGCGCGGCCATTCAGCGCCATCACTCCGTCACGCATTTGCTCCATTACGCGCTGCATCAGATCGCAAGCCCGGACGCCGTGCAAAAAGGCTCCTACGTCGGCCCGGACAAATTGACGTTCGATTTCAGCAGCGCCCCTCTCTCGCCCGCGCAGGCCAGCGAGGTGGAAAAGATTGTCAACGAGAAAATTCTGGAGAACGCCGGCGTCACATGGAGCGAGGTCCCTTACGCGGAAGTCAAGGGGCGCAAGGACATCATGCAATTCTTCGGCGAGAAATATGGCGACGTGGTGCGCGTCGTGCAAATCGGCGGGCGGGAAGGCGCCTTGGACGGCTACTCGATGGAGCTTTGCGGCGGCACGCACACGCGAGCGGCCGGGGAAATCGGGCTGTTCCGCATCGTTAGCGAAGGCGCGGTCGCGGCAGGCATCCGGCGCATCGAAGCCGTGGCCGGTTTGCGCGCCTACCAAAAAACGCTCGATGACGCCGCGCTGATTTCCAGCCTGGCCGGAAAAATGAACGCCCCGATTCTCGATTTGGAGAAAAAAATCGACGCCTTGCTGGCCCAGCAAAAGGAGTTGGAAAAGCAGCTGCAGGCCTCGCGCCAAAAGCAGGCGGCGGAAGCCGCGCGCGGTTTGGCGGCCAAGGCGGACACTTCGGGCGCGGCGCCGCACATCGTCGAAAACCTCGGCGCGGCCGACGGCGAATTCCTCCAAACGGCGGCCGACGCGCTCAAGAGCCAGTTCAAGGGAATCATCGTGCTGGCGGGCACGGCCGGCGGCGCGGTGTCGCTCGTGGCTTCCGTTTCGCCTGAGTTCACCGGCAAATTTCAAGCCGGAAAAATCATCCAGGCCATCGCGCCCATCGTCGGCGGCAAAGGCGGCGGGCGCCCCGACAACGCGCGCGGCGGCGGCAAAGACGTTTCCAAAATCGACGAGGCTCTGCAAAAGGCGAAATCGTTGCTGGCATAAACGCGAGGAATATCCTTTCCCAACGCGGCGGGCGGGATTACATAAGGGCCATGAGCAAACACTTTTTCCACCGCGGCGCCGCGCTGGCCGCTTCCATTCTGTTCCCGGCTTTGGCCTGCCTGGCCGCCGACGCGCCCAAGCCGCTCCGCCTTTTGCTTGTCACGGGCGGCTGCTGCCATGACTACACGGCGCAGAAGGATATTCTCAAGAAAGGCCTGGAGGAACGCGCCAATGTCGTGGTGGACGTTCGTTATTCGTCTGACACGACCACCAAGGCGCCGCTCTCCATTTTCGGCGATTCCCATTACGCGGACGGCTACGACCTGGTCATCCACGACGAATGCGTGGCGGACATCAATGATCCGGACGTGGTGCAGGCAGTGCTCAAGCCGCATCTCGATGGGCTGCCCGGCGTGAACCTTCATTGCGCGATGCACTCCTACCGCATCGGCGACCCGAACGATCCCGTCACCCTCGGCACGCCGCATGGATATTGGTTTGAATACCTGGGCCTGCAATCCAGCCGCCATGACGCGCAGGAGCCGATCGCCATCACGTTTACGGACAAGGACAGCGCCATCACCAAAGGATTGAGCGATTGGACGACCATCCACGAAGAGCATTACAATAACGTCCATATCTTTGACACGGCCCATCCGCTGGCGCACGGGGTCCAAAAGCTTCCGCGAAAGGACGGCACTGTCAAAACCAATGATTTCGTGGTCGCCTGGACCAACGAATACGGCCCCAAAAAGACCCGTGTCTTCAGCACGACCATCGGCCACAACAATGAAACCGTGTCCGACGCGCGCTACCTCGACCTGGTCACGCGCGGCATCCTGTGGGCCACCGGCCATATCAACGACGACGGCTCCCCATCCGCCGGATACGGCCCTCACGCCCAGTAAAATGCCGGAAATCCTTACAGCTGTCCGGATTGCCCGCAAAGCGTTCCCTGACAATTGGTTGAGGCATCGGCAGCCGAAATGGGCGTCGGAAATCTTTACACATTGGCCGAAAAATCCCCAAAAAGCCGGCCGACGTTTTTCCAATATATTATATTGACTATCAAACCGTTGAGCCTAACGGCTCAGAACCGGTATAGGTATTGCTGCAAAAGCGGCGGATTCGAATATTAAAACCTAACTGAGCCATTTATGAGACTCGCCAAAGTGTTTCTTCTTGGAATTGGATTCTGTTTCGCATCATCCCTGTTCGCTGACACTACTGTCACTTTCGACGAACTTGGCCCCCAGCCCACAGAATTTAACGACGCCCAACCGTTGACGACTCAGTATCACTCTCTCGGTTTGACCTTCAGTGGCGGCGGAGCCATTCTGGATCAGGGTTCCCATTTTGGGGTTTCAACTTTGAGTGGCGATGACTTCCTGGCTTTCAATACGCTGTCATTTATTACTAATGCGGACGGGAGCCATCCAGCCGGCCCGGAGACTTTGACGTTCAAATCACCTGTGACGAGTGTGTCCATCTGGGGCGGGAGCGGTGGCTCTGTGAATTTTGAATTGGAGGCATTTGACGCGGCGGGCAATTTCGTGCAGGGCGATTTTGCCGCGGCTAATCGGGGTTATGTTGATTTGGCCGTTTCTGGCAAAGCCATTTCCAGCGTCACTTTCTTCGGGGACGGTCAAGCCTATGTCTTCGATAATCTGAGCTTCGCCGGAATCAGCGTGGACCACAGGCCTTCAGGAATCCCCGATAACAGCTCAACTTGGTTCGCGTTAAGCCTGGGCCTTCTCAGCCTCGCGGCCATTCGCCGGCTCACTCAGGGCGGCAGTATGGCCAGTCGGTAAAACCTCCGCGGCGCGCCGCCAAGGTTGTTGGTCAGAGTCAAGCTGGCCCCCGTCCCTTGGATTGCGGCATTCAGCGGCAGCCAGGCAGCATCGTTCAGGTTGGTCTTATATTGTACTTGATACGCTTGGCCAACGGGCGCGGGCCAAGTGAGCAGCACGTTCGTCCCGGAAGTTTGCGCGGTCATTATGACTGGGCTTAAGGCAGCCTGGGCGGTGGCCGAGAATGCAAGGTTGTCGATGGCCAGCCCCTGCGATTTGCCCGCCGAACTGGCCATTTCCCATACCAGCCACAGAGCCGCATCCGAAGGCCAATTGGTGATTGGCAGGTTAACGACTGCCAGCCGGGCTTGGTTGTTCGTTGCCGTTCCATCGACGGCCGATCCGCCCACGGCGCCATTGGCGGGGAAACTCACGTTCAAAGCAGGCACGAAGGCCGTGGCTTTGGTCGTAAATGTGTTGGTCGCTGAGGCGTCAATCAAATAATAGAACTCCAGCGTCTTGGCCAGATTGGACTGGCGCCAGACTTCGGCGGTGAATTGGAGGTTCATATAACTCAGCGCCTGGCCCGTGCCGTTGATGAGCCTCAGTCCGAACGCGGTGTAGCCGGTGGTGCTGGTGGCCTGCAATCCCAGCGCGCGATTTGGCCCATTCTCCGCTCCAAAGCTGATTTGCCCGCCCGTGGTCAGGTCGCCATCGGTCGCGCCAACGCGCGTGCCGACGCTGGCCGTTGGGTCCGCCAGCCCGTACCAACCGGCCATCGCCGGCAAGCCCAGCCCGCCATTATTGCCGCTGGCGCCGGATGGAAACGCGAAGTCATACGGATTGGAAAGGGAATAGGTGACGCCATCAATGGTCACTGGATTGCCGGTATCCACGGACGCTGTGCCGGGGTCCGGCAGCGCATCGAAGTTCTGCGAATAAACCGAACCGGCAGTCAAATAAGGCACGAAGGACGCGCCCGCCGCGCTGGAGGCGTTGTTCGTGGCGCCGGGCGTCGGGCTGGCAAAGACCGCGCGCGTAAAACTTTGGCCGTCCGGCACGGACCCGTAGGAATAGTTTGGCAGCAGGCTGGTGTAGTCGAGATAGTCAAGCACCTGATACTGGCCGTTGCTGAAGCGGCTTAACGCCAGCGGCCCGCTCGACGGCGGCAGAACGAAACTTGTGTGCAATTCACTGGCTGTGGAAAGGCTCGTTTGCCCATCGGCGAAAATGACCATGAACTGCCCAGACCCGATGACGGCGCCAGCCGGGAAAGGCCACTGGCCCAAATTCGTGTAGCTGTCAGCCAGATAAAGGCCATTCAACGAGACCTGATTGCTGCTCGGATTATAAAGCTCGACCCACGGCGCGCGCTGGCCGGCGCTGTTGACGATGCCCGTCAAATTATCCGGCTCGACTTCATTCAACCACAGCGGCTGAAAGGGCGCGAGTGAAGCGGCCGCGGCATTGGCCGCGCTGGGCGTGGGGATGGCGGAGGCCCAATTGCCCACACGCCAATTGTCCTGGGCCGGATCGATCAATTGGAGCGAATCGCCAGGAGCATTGCTGGGCCACGGCGCCGCGCTGTCAAATTTCACCGCGGCCACGACGATGTTGCTCGCGCCGGCGGGTTGGAGCAGGGAGAGCAAACGGCCCGGTTGCAATGTGCCGGGGAAGACGTCAAAGACGGTGTTAGTCACGCCATACGCCGCGGCATAAGCCGCCTGATTGCCAGCCAGCACGAGAAACGAATTGGGGCCAATGCTCGCGCCATTCGGGAAGGTGTAAGAAAGCGCGGGCATCTCCCAACCTGAGAGATCGAAGGTGATGTTGGTGGAATTATTGCAGAGTTCGACGAACTGCGCGCCCGGCAAAATCGGGCCGCACATGATCTCGTTGATAACAACGCGCTCCGCAGGGGATGGCACCGTTCCATTATAATTGACCGAGATGCTCGCGATGTCTCCCGCAATGGGCGCGAGATTGGTGGCTATGCCAGTGACGTTGAACTGATTCGCGCCCGCATGGAGCGGGATGGCGATGCTGAAGTTCGTCAGCGTCGTCCAGGTGACGGGCCAGGCTTCACCGTTGATCCAAACGGTGTCCACTCCCACAGGGGCCGTGCCGGTGACAAAGGCAATGTTGTTAGAAACTGCCACGCTCGTATTGACGGCGAAATTGGCGGCATTGACGGCGCCGAGTTGCGAAGCAATGCTCGCGCGCGCCGCGGAAATCCACGGCAGCAGGGCGGCACCGGGGTTTTCAACGGCGAGGCCGTTATCGACAAACGCGTTGTACTTCGCAGTGATCATCGCGCCTGTAAAAGAGTTGATGTCGAGCGCGCCATTGACCAGAGTTTGCTGCGCGCGCCAATACATGCGCATGAAGGCAGGCGTCTGGTAAATCTTGCCCATGTTCGGATCGTTGCTGTCATACACGAGCAGGTTTTGGCCGGGCGCGAGCGATTGCGCGCCGCCCAAGTCAATATTTAAATCCCACGGCATCAGCGTGTACTTGGTCCCGCTGGCGCCGATGTAGCCGTACATGTTCTGGCTGATCTGCGTGCCGAAAGAATCGATGTTGCCCGCCGCGTGATTGGCCGCGAATGTACACATCCATTCGTTCATGTTCGCGATGTTTTCCATGTTTGCCACGTAATTGGAACTGGCGAAAGAATTGGCGGCGTCCACGAGCGAAAACACATTGGTAAAATCGTCGAAGTTATCCGGCGTGCGGCGGATTTCAAAATTGTAGCGGTAGCGGGCCGGCTTCTTCACGCCGCCGGTGGTGGTGTAAGGGAGCAAATAACAGTAGGCCTCCGCCGACTCGGAGATCGCATAGCCGGAAGGGAACGGCGCGAATTCAAACCACGGCTGCATCTTGTAGAGAAAGCCGCCGGTGTCGTTCGGGAAATATTGTTTGACCATGTCGCTGTCAGGCACTTGCGCGTCCTCCATGAGAGTCCCGCGGCGGTTGCCATTGACATAGACAGCCACGTAGCGGCGATAGCCCCACGGCACGCCCAGCGCCCGCATGAATGACCACGTGGTCTGCTCCCGTTGCAAGCTTCCGTCGTCGCCCGGCGAATTGCCCGGCTGATGGATTTTATTGAAGGATGTCAAACCCAAAAGCTTATCGTCATCCGGAAAATCAAGATCGTAGGCGCAAAGATTTCCGGTGGGCGAATTAAATTCCTGGTGAAACGGGCTGCCGGAATAATGGCCTTGCGCGTTGTAAATAATACGATTCTGGTCATAGACAAAAGTGAAGTCGTTGCCTTCGTTGCTCAAATCGGCCAGGTTCGCCCAGCGCGTCACGTTGGTTTGAGTGAGCCACAAATGATACACGCCAAAGCTGCCGCCCGGATTGCCATCCCCGAACATGACCACGCATTCGCGCACGGGAGAATTGTCCGAAAGCAACGCCGGAAAACGAGTCGATGCGCCGAGGTTGTCCGCGGCGGCGATGTAAAAGGCAACGACCGTATTGACAGGCTGCCCGGGAATGGTGGCGCTGAAAATCCCGTCATGCGCGATGGCATCGCCGTCCGTGCCGGCGTCGTTCATGGCTGCGCTGGTGTAACTCGCGGAAGGATCGATGCGATAAAAGAGCGTCAAACCGCGCACGCCATCGGGGTCCTGCGCGCGGGCTGTCACGACGATGGACTGATTAGCCGCCGGCACGGCCGGAGCATGGGAAACCTGGTAAACCGCCGGGCCGGCATTCGTAATGTAAGCGCTGTTGGGCGCGCCGGGAGTGCCGAGGCCGGCGGGCACCGGCAGGACGGCGGTGGCTTCCAGCCAATTGCCATTGAGGCGGAGGTCCGGTTCGGGCTGGCCGTGAATCCATCGCGCCATGTAACTCAACGTGACCGTGTCTCCCGCCGCCATCTTGTTCGCCAGCAGAGCGGCTTCACATGAGTTCTCCGCCGGCCAGAATTTGTCGGCGCTCCGTATGTGGAGGCAAAAGCCGCTATTGCAACCGGGCGCTTCCAAGCTGGAGCGGACATGGCTGCCTTGCGGAAACCAGTTCGCCAGGCCGCCCGTTTCAAAAGTGGAATTGGCGATGTAGTTTGTCCCCTGCCAGACGGCCTGGACGTTGTCCACCAAACACTCTCCAGCGTCAAGTATGCCAATTTGAGCGTGTTCGATGGCCGATTCAAAATTCGCGCCGTTGTCCAGCACGCCGGTGTTCTGCACCTGAACCCAGGCGGATTTGTGGGACTCATCGCTGTCGGCCCAATTCGCGGCCAGCCGGTGATTGCTGTGGGGATCGATCAATTCCAGGCTGCTTCCGCCGCCGCCCGACCATTCGCCCCAGCGACCGCCCGTCCCATACGTGACCTCATCCTCCACCACGGAAACCGTGTTCGTGCCGAATAACGAGGCCGGCATGGACAGCGCGACGCGCTCGCCGCTGTGCGACAGTTTGCCGGAGTAGTTCCCGTAAGTGTTCGCGGCATTAAGATTTGGGTAATTGGAAAATAGCTCGGAGCCGTTTCGCGCGATGACAATATAACCGTTGGGAGCGATGCTGGCACCGGCCGGGAACGTGAAGACAACACCGGCCGTAAATTGCCAGTTGGCAAGGCTGACGGTGTTGGAACCCTGGTTGTAAAGTTCAATGTATTGGTCATCGTCATTGCCGCTGATCGGGTCGTACATCAACTCATTGATGACAATGCGGCCAATGAGAATCGCGCTGTTGTTCGTCCCGGGCGTCAGCGATTGCGACGGGTAGAAATCATTGGCCCCATCCGGCCATCGGCCATAGGAGACTCCGTCCGCCTGGCCTTCAAATTGGATGGCGTCCAGCACGCGGCTGCCATCCGGCTTGATGAAATAGACGGTGTCGCCGGCTGGATTCAGCGAGAACCCAAGCGACGCATTGAAAGAAACAAATCCGCCAGGGCCGATGATCGTGCCGGAGGGAATAACATATTGATTGACTGCGGTGTTGTCCGTGAGAACGCAGCCGGAAACGTCCACCGCCTGGGCGCCGTGATTGTAAAGCTCGAGGAACGGCGGGACAGCCGGATTCTCGGAATGCGCCAACACTTCGTTGATGACGACGCTGCGCAATGGGCTGGGATGGAACGACTCCATCTGGCCGGGCGACCCGCCCGCGGCGTCGCTAATGGCCCACGCGCGCGGATCGCCTTCACCATAGCTGGGATTGGCCAAAATGATGGAATGCCCAGAACCGTCGGCGGCGACCGGCCACGGATACGTGTCAGTAAAAGGAACAGTCAAAAGAACGGAGCCATGCTCGTCAATCAATTGAAGGGTTTCCGAATGTTTCAAACTGCCGTTGTAAGGCCCGATGACATTCGTCACGCCATAAACGTTCTCAATGCTGCCCGGCGAGGCCGCCGCCACCAAAAATCCTCCGCCAGGAATGATTGTCCCCGGAGGAAACGTGTAGTTCATATCGGCGCAGACGAGTTGATAGGCGCTGATGTCCTGAAACCACGGGTTGGAATTGAAAAGTTCCACGAACTCGCAATTGTTGGTGTCGCCGCGCGGAGTTGGCTTCCACATGATTTCCGAAATCACAATCGGCGTCGTGCGATTGCATGCGGCCAGCGGCTCGTACGGATAGGCGACCGTTCCGACTGAGGAGTTGGCCGGCGTGTTGGTGATTTGCAGGAACTGTGCTGACGCCATTTGATTGGACGCGTCGCTGTCCACCGCGAATCCGAGATAAAGCTGGTTGGACATGGCGATAGTTTGGCTGGCCAGGAGCGTCCACGTTTGTCCGTCAAAGCTGCCATAGCCGCTGAACAGGTTGCCCGCTCGATTGAGGCGCAGCCAGGTGTTCGGGTAATTATTCGGGAAGCGGCCCGCCGTTTGGTTGGCGCTTCCCGCGGGATCGCGCCATTCAAAAAAACACCCGTTGATGACTGGCGTGGCCAGCGAGGCAGCAAAACGGCCGCCCGGCGCAAGAGATTCGCGCGCCATCAAACCCGCCTTGGCCCACGTGTCCGACAAACTCAATCCGGCCAGACGCACCGCCAGGTCGAAGTTGCCTGAAACCAATCGGTAGCTGAATTGAAATTGGTCATTGGTTCCGCCAATGGCCGCGCCGCTGCCCGTGATCGTCAACCCATTTGACACCACCACCTGGCCGCCCGCCGCCTGCGGGCCGCCGATGGCAACGGGCGCATAGGCGCTGGCCACAAAGCCAGCCTGCGAATTGGGCGGGATGACGTTGGCGCCGGATGTCTGGTCAACCAGATTGTTGACGGTGACGGCATAAGCTGTTTGGTCCGTCATCGAAGCGACGGAGAGCACCACATTGCTTTGCGAAGCGTCCTGCGCCGCGCTCAAGACGGCCACTGGCCCACCCGGGCCGGCCAGAACGTAATTGCCCGCATTGGTTGCCGTGGAGGCGGCCATGCGCTTGGAAAAGGCGAGTTCCACCTGTGTCAATCCGAGCGATTGCGCGCCCAGCAGCACCGGTGAGTTCGTGTCCGCCACAACCGTCAAGACGGCCACGGCGCTGGTCACGCTATAGTTGACACTTGCGGCCACGCTAGACGCCACCGCCCACACCTGCGCTCCATTGCCGGACAGGGGCGCGGAGGCGATGGTGAAGCTTGAATTGGTCGCACCGGGAACCAATGCGCCATTAAAGTACCATTGCAGCGCGGGGTAGGGATTCCCTCCGGGCGCCGCGCCGAAAGCGGCCGTGTTAAGTTCCAGCACGATGGTGTTGGATGGGCCGTTGGGCAGAAAATATGGCGGCGCCGGTGGCGCCAGCAACCCGCTGAGAGCGTAAATGGCCGTGGAATTGGCCGAACTGGCCTGGCCCAAAACGAGGCTGGCCAGCGGCTTGTTGGCCGCCCCGAGCAAGGAAGCCAGATTGATGGTGGTCTGATAAAAGCGCGGATTGCCCGGCCCGCCCGCGGTCGCGCCAGTGGAGAGGTTGATGCGATCCGGCCCTGCCAGCGCGTAGGGAGCATTGTTGAACCAATCCGGCGCGCTATAGGTCGTCAGGATCGAAGTGCCATCGGTGAAATTCAAGGTGAGCGAACCGGCGCTGCTGGAGTTGGCGCTGCCGGAATTGGCCAGGATGGCGATGGACTGATAGACCTCCGGCACTGCCAGCGTCAGCGTGCCGAAGGCAATTCCCGTGTCGGCGTTCAGCACAAGCGCGTTGTCGTTGGTGTAAGGCTGGAATTGAAATTCCGTCCCGTCCACCGCGCTGAGGAACACGTTGGACGCCGGCAGTCCGTAACTTGTATTTGGCAAGCCGCTTTGATAGAAGGCGGTTCCTTCCCCAGCATTCATTTCCACCGCGTAAGCGTTATAAGGCGGGCCTTTGGCCGTGTTCTCGATCACCACATCGTCGTTGTAGCCAGCGGCCGCGATTGGCGTCATCACGGGCGTGATGGTGAGCGTAGCGACGCTGCTGGTCACGCTATAATTGACATTGCTGACGGTGTTGGAGGCGATGAAATAAAATGTGACGCCGCTGTTGGCGGGGTCCACCGGCCCGAAGGCGAGGCCCTCATTGGTCGCTCCTGTGATGGCGCTGCCGTTCTCGAACCATTGCAACGCCGGCGACGGATTGCCAGTGACCACGGCGGCGAAATTGGCGGAGGAAAATTCCATCGCGGTCACATTGGAAGGCTGAGTAGTGATGGCGGCGGGCAATTGCCCCAGCAACTCTCCGCTAACCGCGTAAATGCCCGTCGCGCCGGATAACCCGGACCTGGTGCCGGGAGCCTGCGCGAAAGTCAGGCTGGCCAGCAGCTTGTTGGATGCGCCCAACACCGCCGCCAGGTTGATCGTCGTCTCGTAAAAGCGCGGGTTGTTGACGCCGGAATTATCCAGCGCGCCGGTGCTGATGTTGATTCGCCCGACGCCGCCAAACGCGACATTGGTCACGTTGTTAAACCAATCCGGCGCGTAGTAGGCCGTTATGTACGAACTGCCGTCGGAAAACTTGAGCGTCAGGTTCGCGCCGCCGCCGCTGGCGCCATTGCCGGAGTTGGCGATGACCGCGATGCGGTTGTAGAGCGCGGGCGCAGTCACGGTCAGTGTCCCGCTGCTCAGGCCGGTTTCGCTGCTCAACACCAGCGCATTGTTGCCCGTGCAGGGTTGAAACTGGAACGTCGTGCCATCGCCCGTGGCGCTAACGAACGAGCCAGCCGCCGGCATCCCGCCGCCGTATCCCGGCAAGTTGGTTTGGTAAAAGCAGTTTCCTTCGCTCGGATTGAATTCCAGGGCGTAGCTGGAAAAGGGCGGGCCGGAGGCGGTGTTTTCGATCATCACGTCGCGGTTAAATCCAGTCACCGCGACCGGCGTCATATTGGCCGCGCCCGCGCCAAGGGCGGCCAGGAATGCCAAACAAACACCAAACCCCGATTTGCCAAATTGCATGGGAACAATACCTCTCTGCTCAACGTTGCCGGGCTTCTGCATTCTGGCATCTTAGGCGATTTGCCGTGCCGCCGCCAGCATCTATTCGCCGTCTATTCGCCGCGCCGCGTTTCTCCCGGAGCATCAAGTATGTATCCCAAACCGCGCTTGGTGTGGATGACTGGCTTGCCATCGGACGCGCCCAGTTTTTTCCGCAATGAACAAACGGCCGAATCAACGGCATTGCTCATCAGGTCGGCGGAATCGCTGTAGATGTGAGTTTCGATTTCGCTGCGGGTCACGATGTGGCCTCGGCGCAAAACCAAATATTCCAGCAGCATCCATTCGCGCGCCGTCAAGTCGAGCGGCCGCCCCGCCTTGGCTGCGGCGTGCGCGGTCAAGTCGATTTCAAGATCACCCACGGATACGCGATTGGACCTGGCGCCGTAGTGGCGGCGGCACAACGCTTGCACGCGCGCCAGCAGTTCCTCCAGCGCGAATGGCTTGACCAAATAATCGTCCGCGCCGGTTTGCAGCCCTTCCACGCGGTCTCGCAGCGTGTCCCGGGCGGTCAGCAGCAGGATGGGCGTGGTGCGGGGCGATTGCCGGATTTCGCGGAGCAGCGACAGGCCGTCCAATTTTGGCAGCATGATGTCAAGAATGATTGCGTCGTAATCATTTGACTCCGCCAGCCAAAGGCCCTCCTCGCCGTCGCCGCTGACATCAACGGCATAACCGGCTTTGCGCAACGCTTTGGCCAGCGAACGTTGAAGCCGCTGGGAATCTTCCACCACTAGCAGGCGCATGAAAGGAGATTAGCCAACGGCGCCTGAATGGCGAATTTTTTCAATTCTCCTTTTCCTTCTTCTCGGCGTCTTCGCTCTCCGCCTTTTCCTTGGAGACACCAAGAACTTCTCCGGAAATGGCGTCCACATTGACTTCGGTGATGTCCTTGGTATCCGGCGTTGCGACATCGAAGGACCATTGCAGATGGCCGTTTTCCCGCTCCAACTCGCTTTCCTTGATGCGGCCATTGGGCACGCGGGCGAGGGCGGTCTGGCGGGCTTGGGATTCGGTGATTTTGGCTTCGGCGTTCAGCTTGGCTTTGGAATCCGCGCAACCCGCCAGCAGGCACAGTGAAAGCGCGGCGGTGGCTATATAATTCAATTTCATATTTTTGTTCATTCAGTATTGGACCGCACACGGGCAGGCCCTTGCTTATTACGGGGGAAAGTTTAATCACATCTTCATTATGCCAGGATTATGCGCGGAGTTTGTCATGGCCGGGCCTTGCATCGCCAAAACGACGCGAGCGTCCGCATCCATGGAGGCCGCCAGTTCCATCCCCAGCATTTCCGCGAAGGCACGGGCCAGGGGCAATCCGAGGCCGCAATGTTTGGCATCAGACCGGGCCGCATCTTTGCGCCAGAAGCGGTCAAAGAAGTTGGGCAAATCTTCGGAGCGGACGTGTTCAGCGTCGTTGAGAATTCGGATGATGAACCGCCCGCCGGATGCTTGCGCCGCGACCGATATGGCTCCGCCGGATGGCGTGTATTCCACCGCGTTATCAACGAGGTTAGCCAGGATGGAGCGCAGGAATACTGGATCAGATTGGATTTCCAATTTCGGCGGAATATCCCGCGTCACCGCCAATCGTTTTTGCGCGATCTTTTCCTCAAAGGGCCGCCAGACCGATTCAACGAGCTGGCCGAGAAGAATGGTTTCGCGCTGAGGAATTACCTGGCCGCGTTCACTTCGCAGGAGTTCCAAAAGGCGCGCGACGATCCCCTCCATTTGCAGGGCGATGGCCAGCGCGTCCGTGTCCGTTTCCGCCGGCCGGCTGTCGGGCCATTTCAACGCCACTTCGGCGAGGCTGCGCAGTTCCGCGATGGGGGTCCGCAGTTCATGGGCCAGGTCCGCGCTAAACCGCCGCTCGCGCTCGAAGGATTCCTCCAGGCGCGCCAGGAGATGATTGAGCCGTTCGCTGATGGGCGCGAGTTCCGCGGGCATCGCGGCCGTCGGGAAGCGGAGGGAGAGCGAGTTGGCATCGATGCGGGCGGCCTGCTCCGCCAATTGGTCGAGCGGGGCCAGTTCTTGCCGGAGCACGCGCGGCACGATCACAACCGTGGCCGCGAGCATCAAGGCCGCGCATCCAAGCAGAACCAAGGCCAGCGCCGAGAGAGTTTCGTTTAGCTCTTCCAAGTCAGAGGCGAAGACAATGGCCAATTCCGCGGGCGCCGCCGGCGTCTCGGACTCATCGGACACCGGGGAAGCGAAGCCATATCCGACCGCCCGGCCCGGATGGCCGGAGGGCAGTGTGAGATTCCAAAACTTTGGCTGCCGCGAATCGGCGAACCGCGCGGGCAAATTGCCAGCCGCCAGCGACGTGGAGCGCCTGACCGTGGCGCCATCGGCCCGGCGCAATTGGAAAAAGTCCACGGGAACTCCGTCATCGAATTCACGCAGGAGCGGCTCTGCCAATTCCACCTCAATTCGATTTCCGTGCTGTTCAATGCCTGAAACAACGCTGCTGGCCTTGGCGCGCAGGGTATTGTCAAGCTGCTCCAACAGCGCGGCGCGAGTCGAAAAATAAATGCCGGCGCACCCGCCCGCCAGCAGGAGCGCGAAGCCAAGCACGAGCCTGCGCATCAATTGGCGGCGAATGGTTCTCATCACGCGAGCATGGCAGATTCAACCCGGCCGATTCAATTCGCGAATCCGCCGCGGGAAAATGCTGCCACAAATTACATGACCGGAAGATTACGGAACGGGGCGCATTTGGAGGCAGGGCTGGATTTCCGCCTGGGTCAAAATCTCAATTTTTCACCATCGCGCACTCCGATTTATCTTGGAGGACAGCGTCAGAACCTGTATTACAATCGACATGAACAACGGAACGCCAACGCTCCCAGAGAAAACAATACAGTACGTGGATTTGTTTTGTGGAATTGGCGGTTTTCGCGTGGCGGTTGAAGGTTTGGCGAAAGAAAACAACCTGTCAACTGCTTGCGTCTTATCGTCGGATATTGATTGCGAGTGCCAAAAAGCTTATGAGGCCAATTTTGGCGAAAAACCTGCAGGCGACATCACGAAGGTTGATGAAAATGAGGTTCCTGCTCACGATTTGCTGCTCGCGGGTTTTCCCTGCCAGCCGTTCAGCATCATCGGCCATATGAAGGGATTTGCTGATATTCGAGGCACTCTGTTTTTCGAAATAGCCCGCATCCTCAAAGCAAAGGCCCCTTCGGTTTTCATTTTGGAGAACGTAAAACTCCTCGCTGGGCATAACGGTGGGAAAACGCTTAAGCGGATTTTAGAGACACTGCGCGGGCTTGGTTATCATGCGGATTATCGCGTTTTGAACGCTCTTAGATTCGGGCTTCCTCAAAAACGAGAGCGAGTGTTTATCGTTGGATTCAAAGACACTGGCGCGTTCTCAAGATTTGAGTGGTGCGAGGGCGGCGTTCCCATGAAACCGCTTAAGGAAGTTTTGGAGAAACGGGTTTCCCGGAAACATTACTGTTCTGATCGCATCCGCCAAAGCCGGTGGAGCAAGCTTAAGCCCCTGTCGGAGCCAACCATTTGGCATGAAAATAAGGCGGGGCACATCAGCGCGTATCCATATTCTTGCGCGTTGCGAGCGGGCGCTTCCTACAATTATCTTCTGGTGGATGGCGAAAGACGTTTGACTCCGAGAGAAATGTTGCGGCTCCAGGGCTTTCCCGACAGTTTCCAACCCGTCTGCAGCGATTCCCAAACTCGCAAGCAGGCAGGCAATAGCGTTCCTGTAAATTTGGTTCGAGCCGTCGCGCAAAAAGTGTTTGAGGCTCAGGGATGGATAAAGGTTGAGGAAAGAAACCTTTCGATGCATCGGGTAGCGACGCTTACGCAAATGAACCTGCTGGGAAAAGCGCCCGCATATGGCAGAGCCAAGGTTAAGAACAGTACAAAAACACGAGCCGCCGTATAGGCTGAACCAGTTTCCCGCCGGCTTTTCGCTCGGTTTAGGACGCGAACTCGTTTACCACTTGGCGACAAGCACTCTTCACTTCAAGGGACAGAGTGGGAGGCGATCTTCGCAAGGGTCATCGGAGCAGAATGGAAGCCTTCAAACGTGGGATTGGATGACATTATTTTCGAAGATTGCGCATGGGGAGCTAAAACTGTTAAGGCTTCTTCACCCTCAAAGGCACAAAAAGTCCGCCTCATTTCAGGGAGAAATGCCCCTATCTATTCGTTTGGTACAAATGACGTAAAATCAATGGACGTACAGCAGCTTGGCAGACAGATCCTGTCGATTTACAACGAAAGAGTCTGGGCGGTACGGAAGAACTACAAGCACCTGAGGACCGTCGTCCTCATTAAGTCGAATGACCTGCTCGAAGTTGCGGTTTTTGAGTTTGACACCGTTGCGTATAACGAAACGGATTATGTGTGGACTTGGAACAAAAATGGCAATTTGATTGGCTGCGACACAAACAAAGCCCATTGTTTTACATGGCAACCTCACGGCTCACAATTCACGATACTTGAAACAGTGCCGAAAAATCGGTTGGCTCTCAGCATAAAGAAACCGCCACCCCTGCCCAGAGATTTCGTTCTCGACAAGGTAAAGTTTGAAAAGTCGTGGGTTCAGGTGCTTGGAGAGCGGAAGCAGACTGTGGATGAGGATGTCTCCTAAGGCTGGGGTTTGCCCAAATTTCTGGACAAGATTCCGAACCGGCGTATGTGGTTGGCCATACCCAACTATAACCCCGGTTTGAAGATAATAAATCCTCTGCTAGCAAAGGAGTTTTTACGGTTTGTCGCAATACGACGCAAGTGGGAATTTGGGCGAGCGAAGGGATTCGAACCCACCGCAGCAAGTTCGCAACCAACTGACAACCAACGCGTTGCGGAACATGCCGAAACGCCCTATACAAAATACGCGCACAGATTCAGGGCAACGATGGGCGCGATCTGGCGCACATAGTCAGTTCATGGTCTGGACTGCCTGCCGCGTTCAAAACGGCGATTCTGGCCATCGTCGGGTCAAACGAAAAGGAGAGCCGGTGAACCGGACTGCTTCATCTCAGCGTCCGAAACCGGTGCCTCCCAGGTTCCATAACGACAAATGCCGCCGAAAGGTCAGCTTCCGAATAGGTGCTGAGAACCCTTTTCAATTCCTCGTGCGTCGCCGCCAGAGTTTCGGGAGAGATTCGCAGGAAAAGCACGCCCTTGCTCAAACGCTCGACAAACACCAACCCGCCAAAATCTTTATCGCGCGTGACGAACAACCGCTTTTCCTCGGCAGCTCGCATCAGCAGTCCCGTATCCGGGGAACGAGAAAGATTCAGTTCCGCCGCCGTGACGACATCGTGACCCAGACTGCGAAGCAGGTGGCAGGTGACCGCGTAAACGTCCTGGTCGAGCAAAAATCTCACGAGGGCGCGCCCACGTGAATATCCTCCGTTTGAACGACATCAATGGCGTATTGGACGCACGCCTGAATATCTTCCATTGTGAGATCGGGGTAATAATCCCGAATAATCGCGTCGAACGGAATTGCCTCCCGCACCAATTCGAGAACGGCCTGCACGGGAATGCGCGTCCCCGCGACGCACGGCTTCCCAAAATGGATTTCGGGGCTGACCTGAATTCGATTCATGGAAGCAATCTACACGATAGCGGGCATCGGTCGCAAGGGGCGGCTTTTCCATTAAC
>DASXZY010000057.1:0-18506 GCA_036501625.1 Verrucomicrobiia bacterium | reverse complement strand
CAGCATTCGCCTGGACCGCTCATTCAGGTGCGGCCAGAGATGCTGCAACTTCCGGCGCATATCTCGAAGAGATACCACGCCGTGATGGATAACATCACCCCAGTGAGTTGTAAATGTTATTTATTGACGCCGCCTTACCGGGAGTTTACGCGGCGGGCGATGGAGGCCGGAGTCCAGGGCTACTTCGCGTTCCTGACGGGAAAAAGAGCCACCTATTTGGGGCGCACTGGCGACCAGCACGTTGAATGGTTTCCCGGGGCCGCCCCGACCGCCAAGGCATCCTAATTCAGCGCGTGTTTTGAAAATGTCTCAGATGGCCTCGCGGCGGGCGGGCGGCTGCCTTTGTTGCTCCTCGCTTGCAGATTGCTTTGAAGATCGCTCTTAGCTTTTTTTGGCCGCCATGCCTTGTTGGATGGAAGCGACAAGTTCCTCGGCGGCCGGCCGGTGTTTGCGGGAGATGGAAAGGGCGAGTTCCCCCTGCTGGAAACCGGGGATGTCCGCAGCCGCCCGCATCTGGCTGACTCTGATGATGATGCGGCTTTCAAAAATCCCCTTCTTAAATATGACTGCCGCGATGCTGTCCATGGGCAGGGTGACTTGGCGGACATCCGACTTGATGATTCCGATCACGGAGTCGGACGTGCGAAACTCAAGGTTTAGGCCCGCCTCGTCGGCCGACAAAATGCCCTCGGTTTCCGCGAACCAAAACGCATTATCCAGTTCAAAGGGAACGGTCGGTTTCATAAAATAGTTTTGTCTCCGCCCGAGCGCGAAATCAAGCAATTACCGACTCGAAGCGGACCGGGTGTGAATCCGCAGAAATGCCTTGATGGGTGTAAAATCGTCCATGGGAAATTGGTCCATCAAATGGTTGATTTTCGTCCATCATTTGGGTTATTCTGGCTCCATGATCCGAAGAAACATTGAACCATTGATGCTTGCGGGACTGGCCGACAGCCCCGTTGTCCTGCTCGTCGGAGGCCGGCAGACGGGGAAAAGCACGCTCATCCAGTCGCCAGCCGTTCAGAAGGCCAAACGACGCTACATGACCTTTGACGACACTAACAATTTGGCGGCGGCCAAAGCCGACCCGGCCGGCTTTCTGAATGCCTTTTCTGAACCGCTGACGCTGGATGAAATTCAGCGTGTGCCTGAACTCTTCCTTGCAATAAAGGCGTCGGTGGACCGCAACCGTGCCCCAGGGCGATATTTGCTCAGTGGCTCGGCTAACGTGCTTTTCCTGCCACGGGTGGCCGATTCGCTTGCCGGCCGGATGGAAGTCCTCACGCTTTGGCCGTTCTCCCAGGGTGAAATTGAAGGCGTGAGAGAGGGCTTCATTGACGCGGTTTTCAGCCCCAAATTGCCCGCCCTCAAGACGCTCGAAAAATGGGATGAACGAAAAGAAGTTCGCCGCCGCGCCTTGATCGGCGGTTTCCCGGAAGTCCTGGCCCGCGCCCAAGCCGAACGGCGGAATGCCTGGTTTGCCTCCTATCTGACGACCATCTTGCAACGCGATGTCCGCGACCTTTCGCGAATTGAAGACTTGGCGGTCATGCCGCGATTGCTCGCGATCCTGGCCGCTCGAGCCGGCAGTCTTTTGAACACGGCGGATATTTCACGCAGCTCCGGGACAACCCAGACAACGCTCAAGCGTTATCTGAGCCTCCTGGAAACCCTCTTTCTTTTCCTCGAACTGCCCGCATGGTCCATAAATGTGGGAAAGCGTTACGTGAAGATGCCCAAGGCCTTTTTGTCTGACACCGGACTCGCGTCGCATTTGCTCCACCTAACCGAGGAACGCCTGATTCAAGAGCCTGCCCTTTGCGGCGCTCTGCTTGAAAACTTTGCCGGCATGGAGTTGCGCAAACAGGCGGCCTGGAGCAAGGAGCAGCCCCAGCTTTTTCATTTGCGGACACACGGCCAGCAGGAAGTTGATTTGGTTCTTGAAGCCGGGGGACGCCTGGTGGGAATCGAGGTCAAAGCGGGAACAGCCGTCACGATGGCGGATTTCAAAGGCTTGCGGGCGTTGGCAGACGATGCTGGCAAACAATGGGTTCGCGGCATCGTGCTTTATTCAGGCTCCGAGTTGCTGCCCTTTGGCGATCACTTCGTTGCCATGCCTTTCAGCGCGCTTTGGCGGCTCGGATAAGGAATAATTGATCAGTGTCGAGCGCGGCCGCGCGAGCCAGGCCGTGATCGCGGGATTTCATCGCGCGGCAGCGTCTTGCGGGCGCGGTATTTGCGCACGGGTTCGATGGTTTTTTCGCGGGCGCGCGAAACCAGGACGATGGGGCAGCCTTCATAACCAAAGGCGCGGCGCATTTCTTGCGCGAGATATTTTCGGTATTGGTCGGAAAATAATTCAGCGCGGTTGACGAAAAGGAGAAATGTCGGCGGCGCCTGGCGGACTTGCGTGGCGTAGAAGAATTTGAGCCGGTGGCCCGCCGAACTGACCGGCTGCCGCCGTTCAATGGCCGCGTTCAACGTGCGATTCAAGATGGCTGTAGGCACTTTCTGGCGCAATTGCGACGCCACGTAGCGGATGGATTCCAGGAGGCGGTCCAAATGAAATCCGGTCGTGGCCGAAGTGAATATGACGGGCGCGTAATCGAGAAAGAACAGCCGCTCACGCACCCACTCGGCGAATTCCGTCAGGGACGCCAGTGGCTTGGCCTGGCCTTCGCGGTGCTTCGCCTTGGTGGCGGCGCGCAATTGCCGGCGTCCGGCCTCCAGCCCGGGCACGGCCAGGTCCCACTTGTTGATGACCACGACGCACGCCCTTTTTTCCTCAATGATTTTGTCCGCCACCTTTTTGTCCTGCGTCAAAATGCCTGCCTCGGCATCCAGCACGAAAATAACGATGTCGCATCGTGCAATGGATTCCTCGGTGCGTTTGACGCTGAAGAACTCGATCGAATCATCCACCCGCGCGGCCCGCCGGACGCCGGCCGTATCAATGAGAATGTATTTCTGGCGCACGCCTTCGGTCTCGATTTCAAAGGGCACATCCACGGAGTCCCGCGTGGTGCCGGGAATGGGCGAAACGATGACCCGTCCGGACTTGGTCAAGGCATTGATGATGGAGGACTTGCCGACATTGGGGCGGCCTACGACGGCCAATTTGAGGGGCGGTTCGGCGGCGGCGGCACCGGGCGCCTCCGCAGGGCTGCTGGGCACGGGCAGCAAGGCCATGGCGGCGTTCATCAGGGCGTCCACCCCGCGCTGATGGATGGCGCTGACGGGAAAAATGTCGGGAAAACCCAATTCGGCGAATTCTCCCGCGCCGATATCGTCGCGGTCGTTATCGACCTTGTTGACCGCCACGAGGGCCTTTTTGCCCGCGCGGCGCAACCGGGTGGCAACTTCCTTGTCCAAGGCTACGACGCCCTCTTGCACGTTGACCACCAGGATGATAACGCGGGCGGCCTCGATGGCCAAATCAACCTGTTCAAGGGCAGCGCGAACAATGACATCGACCGCCTTCTCCCCGTCCGCCAAGCCGATGCCGCCAGTGTCGGCCAGCGTGAAGGGGCGGCCTTGCCATTCGACTTCGGCCGTAACGCGATCGCGGGTCACTCCCGGCTGGTCATGCACGATGGCGATGCGGCGGCCCGCGATGCGGTTAAAAAGGGCCGATTTCCCCACATTGGGCCGTCCGACAATGGCGATTAGGTCTGACATCGGCTGCCACCATACCCCGAAATGGCCCGGCCACAAACTTTCTTAATTTTAAGGATTTCACTTGAGCCACCGGCAAAAAAACCTACTGTAACGTCATGTCTAAGGTAAAACACATTGTCTTATTGAAGTTCAAAGACGGAACGAACGAAGAGCAAATCACGAAGTTCTTCGACGATGTCTTGGATTTGTCGGAGACGGTCCCCGGGATCGATGATTACGTGGCGGGCACCAACTGCAATCCTGAAGGGTTGAATCAAAACCTCACGCACGGCTTTGTCATGACGTTCGCCGATGTCGCCGCGCGCGACGCCTACATTGTCCATCCTGAACACGAGCGGTTCAAGACCATGGCCATGGCGATTGTGGAAAACGTGCTGGTCTTCGATATCGAAGTCTAATCCGCGGCGGGGCCTTCGCGCCCTTGGCTGCCCTGTCTCCACTTCAAGATGAAGCGCACGCATCACTGCAATGAATTGCGCCCGGCCCATATTGGGCAAAGGGCGGCTCTCTCCGGCTGGGTCCATTCCCGGCGGGACCTGGGCGGCCTGATTTTTATCGACGTCCGCGACCGCCAGGGCCGCACTCAGACTGTCTTCGATCCTTCGGATTTGCCCCGGGAATTGTTCGACCGCGCCGCCTCCCTGCGCGGCGAATGCGTCATAAGCGTCTCCGGTGTGGTGCGAGCCCGGCCGTCCGGCACCAACAATACAAAAATCCCAACCGGGGAAATCGAAATCGGTGTTGACGCGCTGGAGGTGCTTAATATGGCGGACGTGCTGCCCTTTCCGGTCGATGACCCGGAGGTGGCCAAGACCGTCAACGAGGAATTGCGCCTGCAATACCGTTACCTGGATTTGCGCCGGCCGGAAATGGTTCGCAACCTGCGGCTGCGCAGCAAAGTCGCCACGGCCACGCGCGTCTTTTTTGATGAAGAGGGCTTTCTGGAGGTCGAAACGCCGACCCTGTTCAAATCGACGCCCGAAGGCGCGCGCGAATTCCTGGTTCCCAGCCGCCTGCATCCGGCCAAATTTTACGCGCTGCCGCAATCGCCCCAGCAGTTCAAGCAAATCCTCATGGTTGGGGGCGTGGAGAAGTATTTTCAACTGGCCCGCTGCTATCGCGATGAAGATTTGCGGGCCGACCGCCAGCCGGAGTTCACGCAAATCGACCTGGAAATGTCCTTCATTGAGCGGGAGGATATTTACGCGCTGATCGAGGGCTTGCTGAAACGAGTTTGGAAGACCGCGCTGGACATGGACATTCTCACGCCCTTCCCGCGACTTTCTTTCCAGGAGGCGCTCAACCGCTTCGGCATCGACAAGCCGGACACGCGCTATGGGATGGAACTGGCTGATTTTACGGAAGAATTCCGCGCCAGCACGTTCAAGGTGTTCAGCGGCGCGATTGTTGCCGGCGGCGTGGTCAAGGCGCTCAATGCCAAGGGCCTGGCCGACGCCACCCAAGGCCAGATCGAGACTATGACCGAATATGCCAAGAGTTTCGGCGCCAAGGGGCTGGCCTACATCAAGGTGGAGCAGGGCGAGTGGAAATCGCCCATCGTCAAGTTTTTCAGCGAAACGGAAAAAGCCGCGCTGGCTGCCAAGCTCAAGATCGAGGAGGGCGACCTTATTCTATTCGCCGCCGACCAATGGCTGGCCGCGTGCGAAATCCTTGGCAAAATCCGCGGCTATTGCGCGGATGTTTTGAAGACGCGCGGCAAATTGGTCGTGGACCCGAACCGTTTTGATTTTCTGTGGGTGGTGGATTTTCCGCTGCTGGCATTCGACAAGGAACAGAACCGCTGGTATTCGAGCCATCATCCTTTCACCGCGCCGGTGGCGGAGGATGTTCCGCTGCTGACCACGGACCCCAAAAAGGTGCGCGGCCAGCATTATGACATCGTCGTCAATGGCACCGAACTGGGCGGCGGCTCCATCCGCATTCACCAGCCCGAATTGCAGAAACTGGTCTTCGAGCAGGTGCTGCAAATACCCGCCGAGTTGGTCAAAGCCAGATTCGGTTATATGCTGGAGGCTTTCCGTTACGGCGCGCCGCCGCATGGGGGGATTGCGTTAGGATTTGACCGGCTGATCGCGATTTTGTGCGGCACGCCGAGCATCCGTGACGTCATTGCGTTCCCGAAAACGGCCAAGGGCGCCGATTTGATGACCGACTCGCCTGCTGCCGTCGAGCCGCGGCAATTGCGCGATCTCTACCTGGAAATCAAAGCGGCTAAGAAGGAATAGGGCGGCTCGCTTGCAGCGATGCGCTGAATAAGTGAGGCTCGCGGCGCTCGCCCGTCCCGGAATAAGAATTCGCCGGCCGCCTCATTTCGCGCTCTTGCCGGCGTAGATTTTCAATGCGCTAAACTCGAAGGCGGCGCCAGAGGTGCGGGACTGCGCGTAGATTCCGATCTTATCCAACGTCTGTTTTGGCGTGGCCGCCAGCCATGAGCCGGCATACGCGCCATCGACATAATAACTGAACGCGGCCCAGTGGCCGCCGGCAGAATCACAGCGAACACCCAGCGTGTGGGGCGAGTTCCAATCAAACTTGGCTGGCCGGCCGTGATCGTCGAACGCGATCGGCGTCCAAGTTGTGCCGTTCCACGACTTGAGGGGTGAAGCGCCCGCGTTGAAATCCGTCCCCACCCGCAATTGGTCGGAATCAAACAGTTCCACGCCCAGCCCGCCTTGATCGCTTAATCGGTGCAGGGTGATTTCAAAATAATCGCCGGGGGCAAGGCCGCGGCCGAGGATGGCGGGGTTGTCCAAGTCCAGGGTGGCGGAACCCCACGGGATTGCGTGGCCGTCCGGCACATCGAAGCGCAACCGGCCACTGGCGATTTGTTCATTGACCACGCCGTAATGGGAAGTTTCCGACCAGCCCGCGCCCAAATCTTTTCCACCCGGCCGGTTAAAATCGTCCTGGAAGACCAGGGCCAAATTTGACTTGACGGCCTGGGCCGTCGCGCGGCTGGGATCGCCCAAGGCGAAGAGGCGCCGGTAGCGATGCCAGGCCATCCCCGGCGAGCCGTCGGGTTTGACCATCCAATAGCCGCGCAGGTTCCGGTCATTTTCCTTTCCGTTGAGCGGGGGCGGAAGCGATTTGTTCAGAGGTTCGTTGCAATAGACTTCCCAAAAGATCGCCCAAGGCAATCCCATTTCGCGGGTCACGGCCAGCGCGTTGTCCATGCGCGAGTTGACGCCATCGACGCCCTCCTTGCCATTTTCGGGATAACCAAATTCTCCCAGATAAACGCTGTGCGGATTGCGCCCAAACGCCGCCGTGGGCGGCAGATGCTCCGCCAGGTAATTCACCGCCCGCGCCAGGCGATCCTTTGTGTTGAGAAAGACATAGGAGGAATACGAAACCAAATCGACCGTCGTGAAAGGCAGGACGGAATTCGCCACGCCGGGTTTGCCGGCCATCGAATCTTCAAGGCGGTTGGCCTCCGTCGCGCCGTACACGTGAACATCGGCCGAGGCAATTTCGTTGCGCGCTTTGACGATTCCTGCCTGGCGGGCGTTGAGCCAGTCAATCATGCCTTTAATGGCGGCCGGGCTTGGCAGAAAATCCGGATCAAACGGTTTGGGGGAACCGCGGCGCAAGGCCCAATCTCCCTCCCAATGTTGAAGCACGAAAGTTTTGCCGGTGCCTTTGCAGGCCGTGAGCAGATATTTGGTCAGTTCGTAAAACTGCCGCGTTTCATCAGCCGCCTGAGCCGGCGAGACGCCCTCCGTCCAATAGTGATCATCGCGGCCCACCGCGTAGGCGGTCAGAATATAGGTGTGGAAAGGCTTGGCGAAAACCGATTTGAAATAAGGCGTCCGCGCCACGTCCGCCAGGCTGGCAAGGTTCCGGGGCCAATCGCTGTTCCACGGATACCGTCCGGGCGCCAAGTACAATTTAATCACCTTCGTTCCCGTTGCCAGGATTTGGTCCGCGCCCTCGTCCAGGAAGTCCTCGCTTGTCAAAAAGTATTTGCCATCGACATGCGCCACTCCAAACACGTCCTCTGGTCCTGGCGCCGGAACTTCCGCGCGCGCCGCAAAAACGCCGGCTAAAACCGCGCCGCCAATTAGAAATGATGGCCACCGGCGCCGTCGAAAAAGCAATTTCGTTAGTTTCATCACTCACATTACTCCGCGCGGGAATTCGATTCAACGGCTGGCTTCGATTGGTTTGCAAAAATATGGCGGACGCCTCACATTAGCCGCGTTGCACTCGACCCTTTCCTATATTCTCGCGGCCGGTTTGGGTGTGTTGATTGCTTATTTCATGAGCCGCGCTCCGGAGTTGCGCGCCTTGCGGCTGTCGCAGTTCATCTTCATCCCATGTGCGATGGTGGCGCTCGTTTATTTCCTGCCGGATTCAGGCGGAGCGCCCGGCCTCGGCGACATTGGGGCGTTTATGGGTTTTCTTGTTGTTCTCGGATTTCTGGTCATCCTGCTGTCGCCAAACATCGCCCATCTCTGCGGCGCCGGCCTGTTCAGGTTTCTGGATCCGCAAGATTGGACTTGCGCGGAGGAGGAAATCGCTCTGCGCCCGATTCGCAAATTGATTGACAAAGACCATTTCCACCAGGCCTTGTCTGATCTGGAAAAAATTTTAAAAACTCACAGGCCAACTTACGAAGCCCTCCTGCTCAAAGCCAAACTCCTGCACCAATGCGGCCGCATCGATGATACCGCGGCCGCGCTCTTGAGCTTGATCGCGCTGTGCCAGACAATCCCGCAACAATTGACGGTCATGGAACTTCTCGCGTCGCTGGATGAGTATCGGCGCGAGCCGCCGGCGCCGCCCGCCCCCGGCATTCGCCGCGTGAAAATTCACCACGAACTGGTTCTTTTCCAAATGTCCGCCGAGCCGCCCGCGCCCCACAAGGAAATCCCGCCTGGCGCGTATGATGTCGAAGAAGTCCTGCATCACGACCGGCGCTGGCTGAAATTGGCGGGCGAAGATTGGGGGAACGCGGGAATGTGCTGGGAGGCGATTCTTGACCCGAGGCAAACGGCCGCCGCACCGCAAAAATTTGGCTTTGTCCGGCGCATTGCCCGCGCGCATGAAGCCATCAGCCACGCCGTCAAAGGCAAACCGTTCATGCGGCAGCAGGCGGAAGCGCAAAGACTTTTCAAGGAAGCCAGCCAATGGATTCGCCAGGACGACTGGCCGCGCGCGCTGCCTCTTTTGCAGCAGGCCTCCGCCTGCGATCCTGACCGTTACGAAATCGCCTATCGGTTGGTGCAGGCGGCGCGCCGCACTGGCGGTAATGACGCCGCGGCCCGAATCGCGGCGCAGGTGCTCGAGCAAAGCCAGTGGACGGAAAGCGAGGAGCAGATGATCCGGGAATTGATGCGGCCGGCGGATTAGGAAACAAGCGGGGCGCTCACATTCTTTTGTGGACAGCTTTCGGCGGCGGCGTTACATAAAACCCATTCTCATGATAAACCGATTGGCAAAATTACGGATGAAAGGCGAACTGCCTTTCATGTTGGCGGCTTTTTTTCTCGCGCCCCTGGCGTTGCGGGCGCAACCCGTTTCGCCGGCTGAACGCGCTTCCCTCAATGCCGGTTGGCGCTTTGCCAAAGACGACCCGACAGACGCGCAGGGCAAACTCGAATACAACGATATTAAAGATTGGGTGGAAGCCAGCGGCACGGAATTCACAACCAACGCCGAAATGGCCGCGAAAACCAAACCGTCCGGCAACCCCGGCGGCGACATCTCCTTCGCGCACAATGATTTCAATGACAGCCAATGGCGCCTGCTCAACCTGCCGCATGATTGGGGCATCGAAGGCCCGTTTAAACAGGAATATCCTGGCGAGACCGGCAAGCTGCCTTGGTGGGGCGTGGCCTGGTACCGCAAACATGTCGCGATTCCCGCTTCGGATCAGGGGCGCCGCATCAGCCTGGAAGTCGATGGCGCCATGTCTTACGCCACGGTCTGGGTCAATGGGCGCTTTGTCGGCGGCTGGCCCTACGGCTACGCCTCATGGAGCGTTGATTTGACATCCGCGCTCAATTTCGGCGGCGACAATGTCATCGCCATTCGTCTTGACAACCTGCAAAATTCCTCCCGCTGGTATCCCGGCGGCGGCATCTATCGCAACGTCTGGCTGGTCAAGACCGCGCCCGTCCACGTCGGGCATTGGGGAACTTACGTAACCACCCCGCGCATCGACCCCGGCTCCGCCACGGTCAACGTCTCCGTCCGCGTGGAGAACGACACCGATGCGGACGCCACGGTGACTGTCAAACATGAAATTTTCGAGTTGCGCGAAAATGGAGCGCGGGGCAGCGCCTCGGCTTCGATTAACGCCCCAGACGTGCGCATCCCCGCGCATCAATCCGTCACCAATGACACCGCCGCCGGCGTGGAAAAACCGAAGTTGTGGAGCATCGAAACGCCGAATCGTTACGTCGTGGTCACATCCGTCGAACAGGACGGCAAACTCATTGATCGCTATGAAACGCCGTTTGGCATTCGCACGATTGAATTCTCGCCCGAGCGCGGTTTTCTGCTCAACGGGCGGCGCGTGCCGTTGAACGGCGTGTGCGATCATCACGATCTCGGCGCGCTGGGGGCGGCCATCAACATCAGCGCGCTGCGGCGCCAGATCAGGATTCTCAAGGAAATGGGCTGCAACGCCATCCGCACCAGCCACAATCCGCCCGCGCCCGAATTGCTCGATTTATGCGACAGCATGGGCATGGTCGTGATGGACGAGTCGTTCGATTGCTGGCGGCGCGGCAAGACGCGCAACGATTACCATCTGCTTTTCAACGACTGGCATGAGAAGGATTGGCGCGCTGAATTGCGGCGCGACCGCAATCATCCGAGCATCGTTCTCTGGAGCATTGGCAACGAAATTCCTGAGCAAAGCTCGGCCGCCGGCCCGGTCATCGCGGCGGAATTGACCGCCATCGCCCACCAGGAAGACCCCACCCGCCCCACCACCGCCGCGTGCAACAACCAGCGCTCCGGCTACAATGATTTCCACAATCACCTCGATGTCTTCGGTTACAATTACAAGCCGGCCGAGTACGTCAAGTTTCACGAATCCGATCCGAAGCAAGCTCTGTTCGGCAGCGAGACGGCCTCGTGTGTCAGTTCGCGCGGCGAATACTTTTTCCCCGTCACCACCAACAAGGCCGGCGGCAAGGGCGATTTCCAAATGAGTTCCTACGATCTCTACGCGCCGCCTTGGGCGACGCCGCCAGACTGGGAATTCGCGGGGCAGGACGCGGGTTTCCCATACACGTGCGGCGAATTTGTCTGGACGGGCTTCGATTATCTGGGCGAGCCGACGCCCTACAATCGCGACCTCAGCAACCTTCTCAATTTCACCGATCCCGCCAAACAGGCGCAATTGAAGAGGGAGTTGGACGAGTTGGGCCGCATTCCGACGCCTTCGCGCAGTTCGTATTTTGGCATTGTCGATCTGGCCGGGCTGAAGAAGGACCGCTTTTTCATCTATCAGGCTCGCTGGCGCCCGGAATTGCGCATGGCGCATATACTGCCGCATTGGACCTGGCCGGACCGCGTCGGCCAGGTGACCCCGGTGCATGTCTATACTTCCGGGGACGAAGCGGAATTGTTCCTGAACGGCAAATCGCTCGGCCGCAAAACGAAGGGCAAGTTCGAATATCGCCTGCATTGGGACGATGTTGTTTATGAGCCGGGCGTGCTCAAAGTTGTCGCGTATAAAAACGGGCATAAATGGGCCGCCGACACTGTCAAAACCGCCGGCAGCGCCGCCAAACTGCTCCTGGACTCGGACCAAAAAGCGATGCGCGCGAACGGCGAAGATTTGGCCTATGTCACCGTCACTGTCGCGGACAAAGACGGCCTCATGGCGCCGCGCGCCGGCAATCTTGTGAAATTTGAATTGACTGGCCCCGGCGACATCATTGCGACCGACAACGGCGACGCGACCAGCTTTGAGCCGTTTCAATCCGCTGACCGGGATGCGTTCAATGGCCTGGCTGTGGCCATCATTCGCACACGGGCTGGTCAGTCCGGCGAACTCCGGCTTACTGCCACATCCGCCGGTTTGCGCGAAGCCTCCGTCAAAATCAAAAGCCGGTAGGCGATTTTTTCGGGACGGGCTGGCGCCGCGAGACCCCATTTTATTTCAGGGCGGCGCGGCGCTTCGCTCCCCCGATTTCGCTATTTCACTTGCCTCGACGCAGTTCGGGCGTTTGAATGATTGGCGGGCGATATGTCTTCTGACGCCAGTTCCATTTTCCCGCGGACCGATTGGGCCGAGTTGGGGCCGTCCGCCGTGGCCGATGCCGCCCGGCTGGACCGCCTGATCCGGCTTTATTGGCCGCCGTTGAAGATTTTCCTGCTGGCCTCCTTTCCCAGCTTGAAGGACCAGGCGGATGTCCTGTTGCAGGAATTCGCGGAGGACAAAATGCTCAAGAGCGGCTGGCTCCAGCGCGCCGACCGCCAGCGCGGCCAGTTTCGCGATTTCCTCAAGACAAGCCTGCGCAATTTCGTGCTCGACCGCCTCAGCCGGGCCGAGGTCAAACATGCGCCGCTTTCGCTCGATGAATTGGAGGTGGACCTGCCCGGCCCCGAGGAGACGGCCGATGCGTTCGACTTGACGTGGGTGCGGACGCTGCTGGCGGAAGCGCTGCGCCGGATGGAGGCCGATTGCAAAGACCCGGCCGCCGAGCAGCCGCGCCGCGGGCAAATCTGGGAGATGTTCCGCATCCGCCTGCTGGAACCGCTTTTCAACGACGCGCCGCAAGTGCCCTACGAACAATTGATCGAGAGGTTCGGCTTGAAATCCCCCACTGACGCCTCGAATATGTTATTGAGCGGAAAGCGCATGTTCAAAACGCACTTGACGCACGTCATCAAGGAATACGCCGAGCAGGATGCCGCCACGGCGCAGGAAATCCAGGCCCTGGAGGAATTTATCGCGCGGCTGGCGCGCAAGATGGCGTGACGCGCGCCGTATAGAAAGTGGTGTATGTCGGAATTTGACTCCGCCGGGACATTGTCCAAGAGTCCCCCGAAAAGCCTGGCCGCCTTTTTGGCCGCGGGGGAGGAACGCGCGCGCCTGTGGCAGCCGGAGGAATTGGGCGCCATTTTCCGGCATCAAATGGCCGCGCCTATCCTCGTGGATTTGAGCGGGCTGGCCGCGGCCGCTGCCGCCCGGTTGAAAACTCTCACCCACGCCCACAATCTCCTGCTGAAAAGTTTTCTGGACCTTTTTTTGCACCCAGTGCCGCCAGTCGAATTGCTGACGGTGGCCAAGGATTTTGCCAAGAGCAACATGGACCAGCCCGACAGCAGCCTGCCCAATGACGTCGCGGCCGTGCTATATTACTTGAGCATCGCGGCCGCCTACGTGCGGTTGGGCCGGCGGATTTCGCAGCTCGGAGACGCGGAATTCAAACGCGGCTTGGAATGGTCGAAAGGCAAGAAGTGGGTCGAAGTTCGCCTGCAAGATTTGCTGGATGAGGCTTTGCGAAAGCTGGCCAACGAAAGCCCGAAGCCATGAGCAAGGAATCTTCCAAAGAGGAGACGGAATCGTTCATTCCGCCCGTCTCGGTATTTGCCGGACCCATCGCGGAATTGGTCGGGCATCGGCTGCTTTCTCCGCCCAACCGCCCAGGATTGCTCGCGACGCTGGCCCGTTACGAAGTGTTGCGCGTGCTCGGCGGCGGCGGGATGGGGGTGGTTCTGCTGGCGCGCGACAGTGAATCGGGACGGGACGTGGCGCTGAAATTGGTGCGGCCGGAATTGGCGCCCAACCAGCAAGTCGTCCATCGTTTCGTCAAGGAAGCCGGGCATTTGCAAAAGCTCAAGCATCCGCACATTGTTCCCGTGCTCGAAATTTCCGACCGTCCGCAGGGGCCATATTTTGTCATGCCTTACTTCGAGAAAGGCAGCCTGGCCCAGCGCATCCGGCCGGGGCAGGGATTGGCCGGGGCGGAGGCGCTGGACATCGCCCAGCAAGTGGCCGAGGGGCTGCAATTCGCCCATCAGCGCGGCATCATTCATCGCGACCTCAAACCGGCCAACATTTTGCTGGGTGCGGGCGGGCAGACGTGCCTGGCCGATTTCGGGCTGGCGCGCACGATGTTCAACGACACGATTGTCGATGTGGAGCGCGATCAGATGGAGGGCACCGCGCCCTACATGTCCCCGGGCGTCGCGGCCGGGAACGCCGAGGATACCCGTTGCGATATTTACGCTTTCGGCGCCCTGCTTTACGAGATGCTGACGGGCGAGCCTCCCTACGCCGGGCGCAATACGCAGGACATCCGCCAGCAAATCCTGGCCGGCCCGCCCCGGCCCATCCGCCAGCGCAACCCGGAGGCGGACCCCGGCCTGGCGGCGGTGGCCGAAGGCGCGATGGCGCGCGAATTGCGCAATCGTTACGCCGATATGAGCGATGTCCTGGCGGACCTGGGGCGCATCAAACAGGGCCGCGCGCCCGCCGGGCCTCACGGTTTGGCGAGCCGGGTCCGCCATATTCCAGGGACGGTCTGGCTGCCCGCGGGAGTGGTCTTGGTTTTTCTATGCTGGTTGATATGGCACCCGGTCGCACCGCCCAAAACGGCGGCCAATTCACCCATCACCAACACTCCCGCTCCGCCCGTCCTGATTAAACAGCCTGTGGTGTCGAATCCGCCGCCCGACGTTATGACGCCAATTCCGGCGCCGAAGCCAAAGCCGCCGGTCGTCGCGCCACTTTTCACGCCGCCGATTATTGTTGGCAGCGCCGGCTTGGCCGGGTCCAGCGACGGCCTCGCGGGGCAGGCGCGGTTTTCCTCTCCCGGCGCTATCGCGGCGGGCGGCGGCGGATATATTTACCTCGCGGACATGGGGAACGATACCATCCGCAAAATTTCCCCCGCCGGAGACGTCACGACGCTGGCGGGATTGGCCGGCCATGCCGGAAAAATTGACGGCGACGGAGCCGGCGCGCGGTTCACGGCGCCTTCGGGCATTGCCGTGGCGAAATCGGGGAACGTCTATGTGGCGGAGTTCGCCAACGACACGATTCGCAAAATCACGCCGTCGGGATCGGTCAGCCTGCTGGCTGGGTCGCCGGGAAATCCGGGCTGGAAAGATGCCACGGGCGACAACGCGCACTTCCGCAATCCGTGGTCGGTCGCGGTGGACGCCTCGGAAAATGTGTATGTCGCGGACAAGGATAATTCTGTCGTCCGCAAGATCACACCGGACGGCGCGGTCACGACGATTGCCGGCAAGCCGGGCGTGGCGGGTTTTACGGATGGCCGGGGCGCGGCCGCCCGATTCCAGGACCCGCAAGGCCTCGCCGTCGATTCTTCCGGCAACATTTACGTGGCCGACACCGGCAACCAAGCCGTGCGCGAAATCTCCCCCTCCGGCAATGTCACGTCCATTGCGCTGGGGCTGTTCCGCCCCGTCAGTGTCGCGGTGGATGCCAAAGGAACGGTCTATGCCGCCGATTCGCGCGGCGTCAACAAGATCGCCAGCGGCAAAGTGGAAACGCTTCCGCCCGTGCTGCTGGGCGCCAGCCCCGGCGGCCCCATGGCCCAAGCCGGCAACATCGCCGTGGACAGCCATGGCGTCATATATATTGTTGATGAGGGCAAAGATGTCGTATGCTGGCAGCCGCAACGTTGAATCGGATTATTTAATCTCGATGAAAGCCAGAGTCCTGCCGGTTATGATAATGCTGTTGGGAGTTTTGGCCGCGTCCGGACAAAGCATTGCGGGCGATTGGCAGGGTTCCCTCAAGGCCGGCGGCACGGCCTTGCGGCTGCTGGTTCACTTCTCGCAGGCGGCTGATGGTGCGATCACAGGAACGCTCGACAGTCTTGACCAGAATGCGCCGGGAATTCGCATCACCTCCGGCGCTTGCAAGGCCGGGCGAATCACTTTTGCCAGCCAGTCCGTCGGGGGCGCGTTTGAGGGAAGGTTGTCGGCCGATGGCCAGGCCATCGAAGGCACGTGGTCGCAGGGGCAGCCGCTGCCGCTCACGCTGCGCCGCGCGGCCAAAAGCGACATCGCCGGCGATTGGAACGGAACGCTCGAGGCCGGCGGCCAGAAGCTGCGGCTGGCGTTTCATATTGCGGCCCTCGCCGGCGGCGTTTACGAGGCAACGCTTGACAGCCTCGACCAAGGCGCCAACGGGATTCCGATGAGCAAAGTCACTTGGAACAGCCCAACTCTCAAAATGGAGTCGAAGACGATAAACGGCCAATTCGAGGGCAAGCTGGCGGACGGCGGCAATGCCATCGAGGGCACTTGGAACCAGGGGCAGCCGCTGCCGCTGGCGCTCAAACGCGGCGCGGCGCCGCCCGCGCCACCGCCCAAGCGCCCGCAGAATCCGGCCAAGCCGTTTCCCTACCGCCAGCAGGAGGTTTTCTACAGCAACTCGGCCGCCGGCATTCGTTTTGCCGCAACCTTTACCATCCCGAACGGGCCGGGCCCGTTTCCCGCCGTCCTCCTCATCACCGGCTCGGGGCCGCAGGATCGCGATGAGGCCATTGCCGGCCACCGCCCTTTTCTGGTGCTGTCCGACTGGCTGACCCGGCGCGGCATCGCCGTATTGCGCGCTGATGACCGCGGCACGGCCAAATCCGGCGGCAAATTCGCCGGCGCCACCACTGCCGATTTCGAGGGCGAGGCCGAGGCGGGCGTCGCCTATCTCAAATCGCGGCCGGAAGTGAACCCTGCCAGGATTGGCATGATCGGGCACAGCGAGGGCGGCACGATCGCGCCGCTGGTGGCCTCCCGCGATTCAAGCATCGCCTTTATTGTCATGATGGCGGGCACGGGCGTTCCAGGAGAACAGATCGTGTACGAACAGAATATCGCCATCGCCGAAGCCAGCGGCGCGCCCCATGACAAGGCAGTGCGAAACGCCGAACAGGTGCGCGCAATAATCCGGCTCATCCAGAGCGGAAAGGACATCACGGAGGTGAGCCAGGAGGCTAGGGAAAAATTCCCGGACCAGGCCGAAATGGTGGACGCCCAAGTCACCGCGCTGTCGGACCCCTGGATGCGATACTTTCTGGCATACGATCCGGCGCCCGCGCTGCGACGGGTGGCGTGCCCGGTTCTAGTCCTCAACGGCTCGCTCGACAAGCAGGTGCTGCCCGCGCAAAATCTGCCCGCGATTCGCCAGGCGCTCGAAGCGGGCGGCAACCGCCACTTTGAGATCGTTGAGATGCCCGGCCTGAACCACCTTTTCCAAACAGCCAAAACCGGCAGCCCAAGTGAATACGCAAAGATCGAGGAGACCATCGCCCCGGCCGCCCTCGAAAAGATCGCCTCCTGGATTTTGGCGCAATAAGAATTCGGGGAGCGGCGCCCGAAGCGCGCGTGTTAGCGGCACCCTCGCCGATGCGCCGGAATTGGAGTGGAGGGATGCGGCCTTGGGCGCGTTGCCAGCGAGCAGAGACTGCGTCACGTCGAAGGCTAGACGGCCTGGCCCGCAGTGGTTTTCGCCGCCGGCGCGGCGGTAGGCTAGATAGCTGTCGATGGCCTTGGCCCCCTCCGCAGCCCGTTAAAGCGGGGCGAGAACAGGAATATGTCAAACAGGGCCGCCGTGCGACAGATACGCGAGCCAGCGGCATTGGGCACTTGCTTCGGGAGTTGATCCATGAGCGGACGGGCGTGTTTTTCGTCGATTCCCGACTGGATATTCTTCTCGACAAACTGGAACCGCTCGCGCAGAACGCCCATTGCGACTCATTCTTGCAGTACTACTATCTCCTCAAGGACAATAATCCCGAAGCATGGAACCGCATCTGGACTGCGCTCTCGGTGCTGGAAACCCATTTCTGGCGCGAAACATCGCAAGTGGAGGCCTTCACGAGCGTGATTTTGCCCGCTTGGTTTGCCAGGCGCGCGATGACCTTCCGCATTTGGTGCGCCGCCGGCGCCACAGGGGAGGAGCCATATTCGATCGCCATGGCGCTCGCGGAGGCCGGCTTGGGTTCCCATCCCATCGAGATTATTGGCAGCGACGCCAATCCCGCCGCGCTGGAAGCGGCCAAAAACGCCGTCTATCGCGAGAAGTCCTTTCGCAGCCTGCCTTTGCACTTGCGGCAAAAGTATTTCAGCCCGGTTGCCAACGGATCGCAACTGTCCGCCAACATTGTGCAACGGATCAAGTGGCAGCGTGCGAACCTTTCCGATTCGAAAGACATCGCGCCACTCGCGTCCGCTCAGGCGATATTTTGCCGAAATGTCTTCATATACTTTTCCCACCATGCCATACGCCAGACCGTGGCCGGTTTTGCCGCGCGCATGTCTCCCGGCTCGCACCTGTTTGTCGGGGCCTCCGAATCGCTTCTGCGCCTGACGACCGATTTCGAGTTGAAAGAAGTGGCAAACGCCCAGGCTTACGTCCGGATTTGACATGTCATCTCCGATTAAAGCGCTCATTGTGGACGATTCCGCTTTCGTTGAAAAGTGGTGCGAGAGACTCTCTCCGGAAGTCCGAAAGTCCAAGTAGTGGGCGCCGCGAAAAATGGGCGGGAAGCCCTCAGCCTGGTCGAGATGCTAAAGCCGGATATCGTCACCTGCGATCTCAACATGCCTGAACTCGATGGGGTGGGATTCGTCAGGCAACAAATGAGCCGCCGGCCGCTGCCCATTCTGGTGCTCAGCGCATCCCCGCAAGACGGCGAACTCGTCATGGAGGCCCCGGAGGCGAAGATATTATTGAGTTTCGCATAAATAATGGATATGGAGTTAGTCATTCCAAATCAGTCCGTGTTTGGCGGCTTGCGCCAGGCAGGCGCCCAGCAAGCTCTGCGATTGCTGGACATCGCACAGGGCGTCCAACACCAAGTCGA
>DASXZY010000056.1:0-60518 GCA_036501625.1 Verrucomicrobiia bacterium | reverse complement strand
TGGGCTGCCGTCCGCTTTGGCGGCTTCTTCCGTTTCCGCGACTTCGTCGAGCCGTTCCAGCGCGATCTGCTGCTGCTCCCAAGCCACATAGCCGCCATTTTTCCAGAGCGAAAGGTTCTGCTGGGAAATGGGCAGGCCGTTAAAATCCTTTTGCAGCATGGCCTGGACTTCCGGCAAGGCGTTGAGCCATTCCAGCAGTTCGGGGCCGGGCCGGCCATCCTGCAGACGCTCGTTGAGTTGAGTGCGAAGCGCGAACGGAAGCCGCGCGATTTTTCCTGTGCGAGTCATAAATACAATTCCTTTGGGTTGTTGTGGATGGGCAAAATGAGCGAACGAGCGGCGTTTCTCCTCGGAAAACGGCCTGCCGCACTCCCACATTTTGATGAACAAAATGGATGTTCACGGCGAAATTGTGTCATAAAGCCCAAAAACCAAAAAACCTACCGTAGGTTTTTGAGCACGATTTTTTTTGAGAGACTCCGCCTGTTGCAAGTTGCTTATTTAAAATGCATTATGAATTTCAAAATCCCCAAAAATCGAAAAAACGGGTGCGAAAGCATCATTTTTATTGAAGCAACCCCCTGCTTTTCTGCGAAAACGGGCGATTTTCTCGGAGCCGCATTTGCAAACCACTTTCGTTGTGATGGTTCTATATTTCGGAAAAGACCGTTGAAGAGAATCGCCGGCGGCAGTCAGCGAGATGCTATTCTGGGAATGGCACAAACTTTATTTCATTTGACCGCTTGGACGAGGGACTTGAGAAAAAGTTAGTCGCGGCTTGAGGCAAGCCGGCGCGAAAAGGACGGTTGAGTCCATGAATCAGCCGCTTTTGCTGTTTTGGGGACTAGCGCCGTCCCCAAGCTCCGCGCCAGAGCGAAAGAATCAATTGCAATAATTTCGCACTTTCGCATATACTGAATTGTTATGCTAAAAGCATCGCTTGACCCGAAACATTTTGACGCCCTGCGCAGGTTCAAGGCTGGAATCTTCAAGGTTCTGGCCCATCCCACCCGCATTCACGTCATCGAAACATTGCGGACGGGCGAGCTTTCCGTTGGGGCGATTCTTGAGCGGGTCAACGTGGAACCGGCGAACCTCTCGCAGCACCTTTCGCTTTTGCGGCAAAGTCATTTGGTGATGACGCGAAAGAACGGCAGCCAGGTTTTTTACAGACTGCGCGACCCTCTGCTCATCGAGGTGTTGGACGCCATGCGTAAATATTTTCAGAAACATTTCGAAGACTCCATTGAAATGCTTCAGCAAATGGAACAATTCCGCTAGGCAGGATATGAACTTCACGACTGGCTTTCGCCCGAAACTGCTGGATACGCTAAAAACCTATACACGGGCCGATCTCCACGCCGACATTGTGGCAGGCATCACCGTGGGAATTGTCGCCTTGCCGCTGGCAATGGCTTTCGCCATCGCTTCGGGCGTCCCGCCACAGGCGGGCATTTTCACAGCGGTAATTGCCGGGATTCTGGTTTCCGGCCTGGGCGGCACAAAGGTCAATATTGGCGGGCCGACTGGCGCGTTCATTGTCATTCTCTATGGAATTTACGCCAAGTATGGCGCGGAGAACCTTGCGGTCTGCACCATCATGGCCGGGGTGATGCTTCTCGTAATGGGATTGGCGCGTTTGGGCGCCATGATTAAATATATCCCCTATCCGGTCACGGCGGGATTTACCAGTGGTATTGCCGTTCTCATATTCAGCACGCAGATTAAGGACTTCTGCGGCCTGACGATGGACAAAGTTCCTTCCGAATTCTTTCCCAAAATGAAGGTTCTCATTCTACATGTCGGTACATTCCAGTGGCCGACATTGCTGATGGCAACAATTTCGTTTGGCATTATCAAATTTTGGCCCGGCAAGTGGAACCGTCGCGTCCCCGGTTCCATCATCGCCTTGGTTCTCGCCACCACCGCGGTCGCCATATTCCATCTTCCGGTTGAAACCATCGGTTCAAGGTTTGGCGGCATCCCGCGGGGTTTGCCCGCTCCCCATCTGCCTTCATTCGCATGGGACAATATTCACAACCTGATTCAACCTGCCGCGACCATCGCCCTGCTTGCCGCCATTGAGTCGCTCCTGTGCGCAGTGGTGGCGGACGGCATGATTGACGACCAGCACGACTCCAATCAGGAATTGATGGCACAAGGAATCGCCAATATGGTAAGCCCTCTTTTCGGCGGCATCGCCGTCACAGGCGCGATTGCCCGCACCGCAACCAATGTAAAGTGCGGGGGAAGAACACCCATCGCAGGCATCACTCACGGCGTCACTCTGCTGATTATTATCCTGATAGCCGCCCCACTGGCAAAGTTCATCCCTCTTGCCACTCTCAGCGCCGTGCTTATCAATGTCGCATTGAATATGGGCGAATGGCACAATTTCAGCCGTTTGCTGAAATGGCCGCGCAGCGATACCGCCGTTTTTCTCGCCACGTTCAGCCTTACGGTCATCATTGATTTAACGGTCGCCGTGGAAACCGGCATGGTGTTGGCGGCGATCTTGTTCATCAAACGTGTTTCCGACACGACGCAAATCACCGCCGTGGATCAAGCCACAGAAACGGAAGGGGCGCACCACTCGCTCGTCGGCAAAGACATCCCTGACGGCGTCATGGTTTATCGGATATTCGGCTCATTCTTTTTTGGCGCGGCGGATAAACTTGAAAGCGCCCTTCAACGCCTCAACCAGGAGCCAGACGTTTTAATTCTCCGCTTGAGAAAGGTTCTGGCGATGGATGCCACCGGACTGAACGCTTTGGAAGACCTTTACGAGCGCTTGCGCAGCCACAATAAGCATCTGATTTTGAGCGGCCCTCACACCCAACCTCTATTTATGATGGACAAGGCAGGTTTTCTTGATCGGCTTGGACGGGAAAATGTCTGCGCCAACATAGATTTGGCTCTGGCACGTTCCCGCGAGATACTTAAACTGCCTGCCATATCTCAAGAAGCCCACCTTCAACAGAGCCTTTAGTTACACGCTGACGGAAATCCTTTAACCCTGGATCATTGTGCGGGTTGGAGCCCTTCGGCGTCAGGGCGACCTGCTCCCCAGTCGGTTTCATCCTGCTTGGGGCGGATTTACCGCCCGCGACCTGTTGCGCTGCCAGATCGCGGCACGAATGGCGGCGTTGGTTTACAACTGGTGGAACCTGTTTATGCGCTGCGCGGAACCGGAGCGGGCACGGGAAGCGATCACCAGCCGTCCCATGCTGTTGCACGCGGTCGGCCGCCTCGTCAAGAGCGGCGGCCAGACCACCCTGCGCCTGGCCAGCCAGCATGCGGAAGCCAGCCATATCCAAAACGTTTTGAGCAAGCTGAGCCTGTTTCTCAGCGGGTGATCAATGCTGCGGAGCAGTTGAAGCCCGAAGATCGCTGGCGGCGGATTTGGCGCCGCATCCTGGAACCTTACCGCCTCCCCACGGCGGCCTGGCTGCTCCCAGCGGCTGAAATCGGGTGGGAAACCAAAAATCATAAAACCCGAAGGGCCGGCACAGAATTTTTCTGAGCGGAAAAAGTGGAGCACTTGCCTTTCAACTGCCGTTTTTAGAGTGAAAGCAAACCTGTTGAAGCTGCTACCTGATTGACACCGAACCCAGGTTAAACCATTTCGACTGCGGGCGTTCTCGTTGGGCATTCATCTTTGGCGCAAAGGCGGGTATTGGAGCCAGATGAAATGCCAACGCAGGCGCGCTTTTCACGGCGATGCCAGACAAGCAAAGAGCGTCTGATTTGCGTCAGAAAAACGACCGAATTTTTCTATACTGGTTTTCTATACACTATGCCCTTTTTGGAGCAAATTGAAGATAACCATCGCAAAACAAAAAAAGCGCAAGTCGTTGATGCTGTTATAGAAGCAGGCGATGGATGCCCAGTGATAAAAATGGCAAAAAGGGCGTTTTTCGATCCGTAGTCAGATGCTCTATCCAATTGAGCTATGGGTGCTTGCCAAGGCGATTCTCAAGCTCATGCTCCAGAATTCTGCCGGGGTTTAATATGCCGCAACCCGCGTGAAGGGCAAGCGGATTTGGACTTCGCGGAAAATGACCTTCGGAAATCGGCCAAAATCGGCGTCAATCTTCGAGCTTGCGGCGGCCCTATTCATTCCAAGGCTTTCCATTTGAAGCATGCGCCATCCTTGCGATTCGGACTCGGTCCGGTGGCTTCGTCCGTCACAGGGCCGGGCTCATTTGGGTGGATTCCAAGATAACGATGGTTGACAAGCGACATCAGCATTGTGTCGCCGCGCATGAGATTAATCCATTGAAACGTTTCCGAGTTCCCCGGAGGTTTGTTTGACAAATCCACCAGCCCGACAGTATTCGCGCCCGCCGACACGCACCGCCCGTCACTTGCCTTCAGAGCCACCCGCCCCTTGCCCAAGTCCACAACTTGAAAATGCGTTTTCGGCGCCGGCGCCTGCGCTCCGTCCGCCGACACATTGACCAGCACGGACTTCTCCGTGTCCGCGGCCAGAAGGCTCCCATCCGCGCTGCTGCTCAAGACAATCGTTCTGCCGATGGGGATCGCCCGTTCAATCCCGCGGGCGCGAGGCTCATCAAGATTGAAATTGTCAAAGTCGGCGAATCCGCCCGGCCGGCCGCCTGTGTTGTAATTGAACAACGCCAGGCGAACGCCTTGGAAGGTGATAAGTTGAAACGCCATTGTGGATGTTCCGCCCAGCGGGGCGAACTCCTTCCCGTCCGCGCTCCAGCTAAAAACGGCCTTCTCAGTGTCGAAATTGCACGCCACGCGAAACCAAACATGCGAGGCGCCGGCGGGCGCGTCGTTCGTTTTGCGATTTGTTTGATCGAACATCCGCACAGTCACGCCTTCTGGCGCCTTGACCAGCCCAATCCACGCGTAAGGCGCGTTCAAAAGCGCCAATCCCGCCGTGTCGCCCGCGGCCAAACCGGCCCCGTCCAATTCCACCGTCGCGATGCACTCCGGCCCCACCGGCTTCTGCGTCAAACTATTCCGCGCCGTCCAAAAATCCTTCGCCAGCAGCGAATGCAATCGCAGGACTCCCGGCTTTTCCGTCAGCGACCATTTCGTGTCGTCGGGAACATGGTTCCACTGCCAGACGGGATTCATCGTTGCGGAATCAAAATGGTCGCTGTGGACAAAGGCGGGTTTTGGCTCCCGCGTGAAACCTGTGTCCGGCTTGATCCACGTGTTGGGCGCTCTGCGGAGGTTGCCCGGCAGCCCGATGATCGGAAAGTTGTTGTCCCATGTGACCGGGACGAGCGCCACCATCCGCCCGATGCTCCCATGGTCCTGCATGATAATGCTCCACCATTGCCCGGACGGCGTATCAACAATGCCGCCCTGATGCAGTGTCAATCCGCCGCCAGCGTCCGGTTCGCTATGGGCGATGGTGAACGTCTGATTCGTGCCGCGGCCAGCGCGAACTCCATTCTGGGTCGGCACGCCCAAACTTTCCGATTGCACCATCCGCTCCAACTGCCACGGCCCATCCATCGAGTCCGCCCGCGCCACCACTTGATCGGTGTGGGCGCCTGGAATCGCCGAGACATCGTAATACTTCCCGTGAATCTTGTACAAATGATGCCCTTCGCCCATCCCGCGCGCGCCCATCGGCCGGCTCGAATTGGCCACGACCTCTGTCACGTCTTTGTTCAATTCCACAATCGTCGGGCGGCTGGCGCCGAAGATCACGTAAATCTTCCCGTCATCGTCAAACAAAACGGTAAGGTCGTGCATCCCGGGAAGCAGGTTGCGCGCCCAAGGACCCGCCGGCGATTTCGAGCGGAAAACCTGAGTGCCAATCCCATTCACATTGCAAAACACATAAAACATTCCGTCATGATACCGAATGCATGGAGCCCAAATTCCCTGCCCATAAATGTTGCCGCCTTCAAGGCGAAAGGCCGGGCCAAGATCAAGCCGGTTCATGCAGAAGCTCGCCAATTCCCAATTGACCAGGTCCGTGGAATGCAGCACGACCGCCGCCGGGTTCATATGCATGGTCGTGCCGGCCAGATAGTAATCGCTTCCCACGCGCAACACGTCCGGGTCCTCAAATTCCTCATAAAACAGGGGGTTGGAGTAAGTGCCGTTTGCGTTGTCCGCCGCCCAGCTTCGATCGGCGGACGGCTCCGCCCCATTCGCGGCAAGTCCCAGCGCATGAATCGCGGCGGCAATGGACAACGCAGCCCCTCGAATGGCTTTTCTCATAAAAAGCCATGCTGCCTAAGGGCAGGAGCCTTGACCATTGGCAAATTTCCCTCGATTATATGAATTTTCCAACTTGCATGAATTTAAAGTTATGGCACGTTAGGCGGATGTGGCGCTTTTTGCGCCTTGGTTCTTTCCCATATCTTTGGGTCGTTTCACCAAGATGAAGCCCCGGTTAACGACGGAATCCAGTAAAATACGGTTAAATTCGGTCAAACACGGTATTTGAGTTTAGCAGTTCACCACGCGCGGCCGTATTGAATCGGCCCCGGCACGCATTTTTTGTGGCCGAGCGCCAGCGCCGCTCGGCGCGGCCAGTACGGCTCCCGCAAAAATTCCCGCGCCAGCATAACCAAGTCCGCGCGGCCGTTGCGAATGATTTCGTCCGCTTGGGCGGGGTCGGTGATGCAGCCGACAGCGGCGGTCGCGATGCCGGCCTCGCGGCGGATGCGCTCGGCGAACGGCACTTGATAGCCGGAGCCGGCGGGAATTTTGGCGCCGGGCGTGGAGCCGCCTGAACTGCAATCGACCAAATCCACGCCCTCCGTTTTCAGAAGCCGCGACAACTCGACGCTCTGCTCGATGTCCCAGCCGCCTTCGACCCAATCGGTCGCGGAAATTCGCACGGACAACGGGAGGCGGTCCGGCCAGGCGGCACGGACGGCGCGGGTGGTTTCCAGAATACAGCGGGCGCGGTTCTCGAAACTTCCGCCGTAGCGGTCGGCGCGATGATTGGAGAGCGGGGAAAGAAATTCGTGCATCAAATAGCCGTGGGCGGCGTGCAATTCAAGCCATTCGCAACCTGCGGCCAGGGAGCGTTTGGCGGCCTCGACAAATTCGCTTTGCACGCGGGCGATGTCGGCGGCGGTCATTTCGCGCGGGACTTTTGTCAAATTGCCGCCGAAGGGAATCGCGCTTGGGGCCATCACATCCCAGCCGCCAGCGCCATTGGCCAGGTGGGCGCCGCCTTCCCAGGGCAGGGCGGCGGAAGCCTTGCGGCCGGCGTGGGCAATTTGAATTCCGGGCGCGGCGCCGTGCTCCTTGATGAAACGGTTGATGCGGGCGACCGGCTCAATGTGGCGATCGGCCCAGATGCCGGCGTCGCCGGGGCTGATGCGGCCCTCCGGCGAAACGGACGTCGCCTCCGCAATGACCAAGCCCGCCCCTCCGACGGCGCGCGAACCCAGATGCACGAGGTGCCAGTCCGTCGCGGCGCCGTCGATGGAGGAGTATTCGCACATGGGCGAGACGCCTATGCGGTTGCGCAGGACAATCGATTTGACAGTCAGCGGCTCGAATAAATGGGCATTCGTCATCGGGGCACCGTAGCATGAGGCGATTGAGTTGACTAGCGCAGGCGGCCGAGCTGGAAATTCAGGGCGGCGTGCCGCGTTTGGAAATCGAATCGGGCGTTGGCTTCGCCGATTTGCGCGGAGGTCTGGTTCAATTCCGCCTGGCTCAGTTCGACAATCGAACTGATGCCACTTTTAAAGCGAGCGCGGGCGAGTTCGAGGGCTTGGCTGGCGTTCTTCAGAAGTTGCGAGGTCAGGGCCAGGCGCTGCTGGGAGTATTCGAGATCGAGTTGGGAGATTTGCACGTCGCGGACGATATTGTCCTCCTGGTCGCGCAGATTTTCATCGGCGGCGCGGGCCTTGAGTTCCGCCTCGCGGCGGCGGGCGCGGTAAAGGCCGCCGGTGAACAACGGGACATTCATATTGACGCCTGCGGCGGCGTAATCGAAGGGCAATTGCGAGGCGCCCGCCGGCACTACGCCGGCCGTTCCGAGCGCGCTGATGGACGGGTAGAGCAATTTGCCCTCGGCCTTGGCCAGTTCCTTGGCGGCTTCGCTTTGAAAACGGATGCGGGCCAAATCCGGGCGGTGGTTGAGCGCCTCCAGAATCAGGGCGGAAACGTCGTTGGTAATATTGGAAGGCATCGGCTCATCCGCCAGGACGAACGTCTCCGGATGGCGGTCGGCCAGCAGCGTCGCGAGAACGGCGAAACTGGCTTTGAGATCGTTGTTGGCTTTGGCAAGAAGAATTTTGGCCTGGTCCGCATCCACGCTGGCGAAACTCACGTCAAGGTCGGACCGCAATTTATTGGTGGCGAGCGCCTGGATGTCCTGCAAAACCAGTTGCCGCGATTGCACGGTTTCCTGGGCGACTTGAAGCACGGATTGAGCGGCCAGGCCGGCGAAGTAGGCCTGGTTGACTTCCAAAAGAATTTGCTCACGCGTGGCTTCGGCGTTCATTTCCTCGGCGCGGGTGCGAAGTTTGGCGCTGCTGCTCAATTCCGCGGTCCTGCCGAAATCCGTCAGGAGCTGGCTGACGGTCAGGCCCTCGGCTTGGCGGTCGTAGATGATAGGATTGTTGAGCGCGCCGGCGGCGAGGCGGGTGTCGTTTGGATCGGCTGTGCCAACGGCGGTGACGCTTGCGTAAATATTGGGGTAATAGGCGGATTGGATTTCTTTGGTGGCTTGCCGTGCGGCCAGCGCGGTGAGATGGGCCGCGGAAATTCGGGGGTGTTGCGCGAGAGCGATTTGTTCGGCTTCCTGGAGAGTGAGATGGCGCGGGGCATCGGCGGCTTGCGCGCGCAAGACGATGGCAGACAAAAAAAATGCGGCAATCATCTTCATGCCGTGTGCCTTTCACGCTTGCGGTGGACAAGCAAATAGGCGGCGGGAACGATGAAGACTGTCAAAGCAACGGAAACCGCCAGGCCGCCGATGATGGCCATGGCTAGCGGGGCGTAGGCTTCGCTGCCGGTGCCGAGTTTCAGGGCCATGGGCAGGAGGCCGATGAGCGTGGCGCCGGAGGTCATCAAAACCGGGCGCAGGCGGACGCGGCAGGCCAGCGAAACGGCCTCGCGCAACGGCCGGCCCTCCTCCCGGAGGCGGTTGGTGAATTCCACGATAAGAATGCTGTTGGAAACGACAATGCCCACCATCATCACCACTCCCATCAAGGACATGACGTTCAGCGTCGTTCCAGTCAACCATAGAATCAGCAGGACGCCCGTCAAGCCGGTCGGGATGGCCAGCAGGATCAGGAACGGATCGACGAACGATTTGAATTGCGCGACCAGAATCAAATAGACCAGCACGGTGGAGAGAATCAGGCCCAGGCCGAAACTTTGGAAGGAGGTTCGCATGGCCTGAACGGTGCCGCGGACGTGGATGACCGTGTTGGGAGGCAATTGGGTGTTATCGACGATCTTTTGCACCTGGGCATAAACTTTGTCGATGGCTTCCGTGCCGGGGGATACGTAGACATCGATGACGCGGCGGATTTGATAATGATCGACTTCCGTCGGCGCGGGCGCGGTGGAAAAATGCACGACAGAATCCAGGCGGGTCGGCTCCTTAAGATGCGCCGCGCGCAACGGCATGGAGCCGAGGTCGGCCAGGCTTTTGACCATGTTCTCCGGATATTGGACGGTGAACAGGTAATTGTTGCCGGTCTTGGGGTCGATCCAATAGCTCGGCGCGATCATGCCATCGGAGGTCAGCGCGGTGATGAGGCTGTCAAGAACTTCTTTGGCGTTCAGGCCCAGTTCGCTGGCGCGCTCGCGGTCGATGGTCACGCGCAACGATGGGTAATCCACGTCCTGCGGGACCAGGACATCGCTGACGCCGGGCAAGGCGCGGGCTTTTTGAGCGAGCCGGGCGGCGATGTCGTGCGCGCCATACATATCCATGCTGCTGATCTGGATATCCAGCGGGGCGGGCATGCCCTGGTTGATGACGGCATCGACGAGGCCGCCGGTCTGAAAATAGGCGCCAAGCTGGGGCAGGTCGCGCTGGAGGCGGGCGCGGACGCGGTTCATGTAATCGAAGCTGCTGAGAGCGTGGCCATCGTTGAGGCCGACTTGGACGACGGCAGTGCTGGGGCAGGAATTCGGATTCAAAATGGAATTGAAGCCGGGCGTCGTGCCGATGTTCGAGACGATAATCTTGAGGTCTTTTTGCGGGACGACCTGGCGCACAAGGTCCTCGACCTGGCCAATCAATTTATCGGTCAATTCCAATCGCGTGCCCGAAGGCGCCTTGACGCTGATGACAAACTGGCTGGGATCGGTGCGGGGAAAATAGGCCTGGCCGATGAATGGGTAAAGGCCGAGGCTGAGAATGAAAACGCCAGTGATGCCCAGCACCAGAGCGATGGGGCGCAACAGGGAAATTTTGAGGAAGCCCTCATAACGATCCAACATGCGGTTGAATTTGCCGTTGAACCAAGCATTGAAGCGGCGGTTCCAACCCTTGGGCCGGACGCGCTCGGCGGGATCGTCGCCCAGTTCTTCGTGGGCCTGATGAGCGCTCATCAGCTTGGCGCAAAACAACGGCACGACGGACATCGCGACCACGTACGAGGCGAGCAGGGAGAAGACGACGGAAAGGGCCAGCGCGGTAAAAAGAAAACGGCTGACGCCATAGAGAAACGTGACCGGGAAAAAGACGACGATGGTGGTCAGAGTCGCGGCCAGCACGGGCAGGGAAACCTCCTGTCCGCCGCGCTCGGCGGCGATTTCGGGCGGTTCGCCCATTTCCAGGTGGCGGAAAATGTTTTCGAGCACGACGACGGAGTTGTCAATCAAACGCGAAAAGGCCAGGGCCAGGCCGCCCAGAATCATGGCGTTGATGGTGCTGCCGCCGAGATTGAGGGCGATGAACGCGGCCAGGGCCGAGAGCGGAATGGAAAGAAACACGGCCACGGTGGCCCGCATGCTGCCGAGAAAAACCAGGATCATTATTCCGGTGAGAATCAGCCCGATGGCGCCTTCGTGGATGAGAGTTTCGATGGCCGTGCGCACGAAAACCGATTGATCGAAGACGACCTGGGTAATGAGCCGCTTGGGAACGTCAAGCAAATGGGCCACGGCTTTCTTGACGCCATTGACGACCGCGATGGTGTTGGCGTCGCCGCCTTGTTTGACAACTGGGATATAGACTGAGGGCTGGCTGTTGATGCGAACTTTGTTGTACTGGATTTGCGAGGCGTCCCTGGCCTGGCCGACGTCTCCCACCAGAACGGAGGCCTCGCCGACTGTTTTGAGCGGGACCAGGTTGACATCCTTCATGGAATTGATCTGGCTGTTCGCGTACACGCTGTAGTCCAAGGGGCCGATTTTGACGTCGCCCGCGGGCAGGATGAGATTGGCCTCGTTGACGGTGCGGACGACGTCCATCACGCTCAGTTGGTGCGCTTCCAGTTTGAGCGGATCGACATAAACCATGATCTGGCGGTAGCGCCCGCCAAAAGCCGGCGGCACCGAAGCGCCGGGAATGCCGGCCATTTGATTGCGAATGGTGAACTGGCCGAGATCGCGCAATTGCGCTTCGCTGAGGTCCTTGCCCTTCAACGTGACCAGGCAGACGGGCAGGCTGGAGGCGTCAAATTTCATGACGACAGGCGGCAGCGTGCCGCTGGGCAAATAACGAAGCGTAGCCATGGACAAATTGGCGATGCTGGTCACGTCGGAATCCGGATTGGAGCCGGGCTGGAAATAAACTTTAATCAAGCTGACGCCCGTGAGCGAACGGGATTCCATGTGCTCGATGCCGCCGGCCAGCGTGAACATCCGCTCGAACTGGCCGGTGATGTCGTTCTCAATTTGCTCCGGCGGCATGCCCGAATAAAACGTGGCGACGACAACCACGGGAATGTTGATGGGAGGAAACAAATCCACTGGCATGCGCACCAGGCTGGTCACGCCGACGACGCAAATCATCAGGCAGACCACAATGATCAAGTAGGGATAGCGAATGGAAAAGCGGCTCATGGGATGCTCAATCCTGTGGCAATGCCTCGATCACCTTGGGCGTGACTTTCTCGCCCGGCATGAAGAGCGACCTGCTCCCGTTCAAAACCAATTCTCCCTCCTTCAACCCGGAGACCACCTCGAAACGGTCGGGCGTTTCCATTCCTAGTTTGACGGGCCGCTCCTCAATTTCGTTTTGACTGTTGACGACATAGACGGTGGCCATCTGCCCGGGCGGCGCCGCCTGGATGGGAATGGAGAGCGCGTTGGGCCGGCGCTCCACCGGCAGGGAAAGATCGACATACATCCCTGGCATCAGGCTCAAATCGGGATTGGCGACCTCGACCTCCGTGTCCATGGTGCGGGTGTCCTGATTCACCTTCAGGCTCGCGCGCGTGATTTTGCCGGAGAATGGCTTGTTGTCCATCGACACGATCACGCCGTTGACGGTGTCGCCCACGCGAATGTCTTTGACGTATTCCACCGACACAAAAAAATCCAGGCGCAGGCGGTAATTGTCGGAAATCTCCAGGAGCGGCCGGGTGTTTTCGGTGGCCGTGCCGGCTTCGACCAGCGCGCCCGGATCGACATAGCGGCGCGTGACCACGCCATCAAAGGGCGCGGTGATGCGCGTGTAGCCGACGAGCGTCTCGTACTTGCCGGCGTCAGCCTTGGCCGCGCCGACGGCGGCTTGCGCGGCCAGATCCTTGGCGGAGGCGGTGTCGATGTCCTGTTGCGCCACCAAATTTGGATGGGATTGGTTGACAGCCAGCAGCCGGTCATACATCAAATGGGCGTTGGTGAAGTCCGCCTCCGCGCGCTGTTCGACGGCGAGGGCATTGTTCAATTCATCGCGCAATTCGGGCACTTCGATGGTGGCCAGCAATTGTCCCGCGTGGACGCGGTCGCCGAAATCGACGTTCATTTTGTCAAGATAACCGGAGACTTTGGCGTGCAATTCCACTTCGACATAGGGCCGGAACTCGGCCGGGAGCGGGACGATTTTGGCGAGGTCCTCGCGCCGCACCCGGGCCACGCTGACGGAAGGGGCGGCGTTTTGGGGAGGCGGCGCGGCCTGTTTGCAGGACGCGCAAACAAGCCCGGCCGCGGCTGCGGCGGCTGCAGTCATCCAAAATCTTCGCCCTCGTGATATATCGTTCATGACGTTCGCTCAATTCTTGCCCGGCTCCGCCAGTGGCAATTCCACCGTGAAACGGCTGCCCCGGCCCTCGCCGCTTTCGACTTCGACGCGGCCGCCGTGGGCGGTGCAAATAGATTTGACAATGGCCAGGCCGAGGCCCGCGCCACCGGCGTCGCGCGAACGGGCTTTGTCCACGCGGAAAAAACGCTCGAAAATGTGCGGCAATGCGCCGGGCGGAATGCCGATGCCCGTATCGGCCACCTCAATGACGGCTTTGCCCTCGCGGGCCTGCACGTTTAGGTTGATCGATCCTCCGGCGGGCGTGTATTTGATGGCGTTGTCCAACAGATTAACCACCACCTGCTTGATGCGGGCGCGGTCGCCTTCCACGCTGACTTTGCCCTCGGCGTTGCACGCGACGGAAATGCCCTTGTCCTCGGCCAGCAGGGACATCTGCTCGGTGGTGCTGGCGGCGAGCGGGGCCAGGTCAAAGCGCGTCCACTGCGGCTGCGCCTCCCCGGAATCAAGACGAGAAATGGCGAAGAGGGCATCGACAATTTTTGAGAGCCGGTCCACCTCCTCCAGGGCGCTTCCGGCGCGGTCGCTCAATTCCGGCAGGGCGCGGGTTTGCTCGACCACGCTTTCCATCTCGCCGCGGAGGGCGGCCAGGGGCGTGCGCAATTCGTGGGAGGCATCGGCCAGGAAGCGGCGGTTGTGCTCGAAGGCCTCGCTGAGGCGGGCAATCATGCGGTTGAGCGCGAGGGACAAATGCTCCAATTCGTCGCCGGTGTTGGAAAGAGGCAGGCGCTCGTTCAGATTGTGCAGGGTGATTTGCTCAGCGCTGCGCGCGATGCGACCCACCGGCGCCAGCGCGCGGCCGACCAGAATAAAACCGCTCACCATGGCCACAAGGCCCAGCAGCGGCACGCCGATTAGCAGTGAAAAAAGCAGATGAGCCAGGATGGTTTCGATGGGCGCCATCGGGCCGCCGCTTTCAATGAGGAACTGGCGGCCGTCGTTGGATTGAAATGGTTTGACCGTGACCATCAAACAGTTTCCGTCCGGGAGAAGCTCTTTTTCAACACGGTTGCCGCGAATGGCGGCGGCATTCAGCGTGCGCAATCCGGCGGGATCGAAACTGGCCGTGCGGCCGGATGCGTAAAGAATGCTCCCATCAGCGCGAGTGATGCGAATGAAACGGTCGTAACTTTGCGGCGCATAACGGGTGGTGATTTGATCGCCGACGTAACGGTCGCCGGTTTTTTCTATGCCAGCCAGGAGGAGGGCGGCGATTTGATCCGAGCGGCGAAAGAGCGTGCCGGCCAGGTTATTTTCCAGGTAGCCGCGCAGCACCTGATACAAAGCCATGCCGAAGAGGAGGCAGACGCCGGTCAGCAAGCCGGCGTACCACATAATCAGGCGGAAGCGAATGGAGCGCGGGTTCATGACTCGGAGCCGTCGCTGATCGAGTAGCCGACGCCGCGCACGGTGCGGATCAGCTTGGCGGGACTTGGGTCATCCACCTTGGCTCGCAAATGGCGCACGTAAACATCGACAATATTGGTCAGCCCCTGAAAGCTTTCGTCCCAAACGTGCTCGATGATCATCGTGCGGGACAGGACCCGGCCGGCGTTGGCGGTGAGATATTCGAGCAGGCTGTACTCCTTGGGTGTCAAATCAATGCGTTTGCCGGCGCGGCGGGCCTGCTGTTTCTGGCGGTCGATTTCCAAATCGCCGATGCGCAGCACGCTGGAACGGTCCGGGGAGCCGCGCCGCAAGAGCGCTTTGACGCGAACCAGCAATTCGTCGAAGGCGAACGGCTTTGTCAAATAATCATCCGCCCCCGCCTCAAAATTCTCGACCTTCTCGGCTGTGCCGGCGCGCGCGGTCAACACCAGCACCGGCACCTGGGAACCCTGGCGGCGAACGCGCTTGAGCACTTCCAGCCCGCTCAAGCCGGGCAGCATCAGGTCCAGCACCAGCAGGTCGTATTCGCGCGTGCTGGCCATGTCCCAGCCGGACTGGCCGTCGTGGACGACATCGACGGCGAAGCGCTGATCGCGCAATCCGCGCGCGACAAACTCCGCCACCTTTGGCTCATCTTCGACCACCAGTATTTTCATGCCTTTGATCTATCAGACACAAGCCACATTAAGGCTCGTTGAAAATTGCATTAAAAATCGTTCAGAATCCGCGCTTTTTGGGCATGGATCGTCCCGGGGGAGTATTGGACAATATACTAACAACCGGCGCCGCGCCAGTGGCGGCACCGTGTCAATAGAATTAGGAACAACTCGGTTAGTTGAGCTTGGCCACTTCGGCGTCGAACAATTCGCGCGTTTTGGCCTGCAATTCGTCGAGGCGGAGTTCGCCCTTGTCAAGCTTGGCCAGGAGAGCCTTTTGGGCCAGGTAATCCTTATTCACGACACCCGCCTTGCTTTGCAACATGCGCCAGGCTTTGCGGCGCTCGACCGCGAACAGAACCATTTGCCGGCTCAAGGCGTAGTATTTTATCTTGCCGCCGGATTCAGCTTTGATGAAGCAGCCGAAATCGGGCACGTGGCTGCGGTGGCTGGGATCGAACATGCGGCGGTAAATGACATCGTCCTGCGTAATGAAGACCAGCATGTCATCCAGGAGAATCATCTCGCGGGCGTCCTCCTCTTTGATGGCCTTGACGTGCTTGCGGAAGCGGCCTTCGGTCAGCGCCCAATGCGCGACGGTGAAGTTGTATTCCTCGCCGTTGGAGGCGAATTTGGTGCGCCACCAATCGCGGGCGGGCGTGGGATTGCCCTTGAGATCGAACGCCTCCTGCGAGGTCTCGCCGCGGCGCGGATTGAAAACGAATTCGGGCATGCCGCGGCCATCGCGGATGAGCTTGGCCTGGTCGGCGGACATGTTATCGGCCACGGCGTGTTCGGGCTGGCAGGTGGTATAGGCCTGGAAAAAGGCGGTGCCGCGGTATTCCAAGCCGTCCAGCATAGCTTTGTAGAGCTTGGCGGCGTTGGCCATCGAAACCTGGCCCACAAAGGGCGAGCCGTGTCCGCTGGTGAAAGCTTCGGCCACGTTCTTCTTTTCAATCAGCTTGCCCTGGGAGGCGATGCCGAATTGGTTCATGTCATAGCCGCCCAGCATGGTGGAGGAATCGGAATTCTGGCCGCCGGTGTTGGAATAGACCTGGGTGTCCAGCATCAGCATTTTGATGTTGGGGCGGTTTTGCAGGACCACTTTGGAGACGTTCTGGAAGCCGATGTCGCCCAGCGCGCCGTCGCCGCCGATGACCCAGACTTTGGGCAATTCGCGGATTTCCTGGTCGGTCATGAGCGCGTCGTCCAGGTGCGTCAACTTAAAGAATTCGCGCTCAGTCATGACGTCGTCCTGCCCGTCAAGAAGATCAAGGGCCAGGCGCTCCGGCACGACGGAACGGCGGGCATGGGTGAGAATGGCAGCCTCGCTCAGGAGCCAGCTAATGGTCGCGCCGTCCTGGAAGAGGGAATTCATCCACGGATAGGCGTGGGGATTGGAGGGCGGAGTGGAGCCATAGACGGTGTTGCAGCCGGTGCTGGCGCCCATGAACATGACGCTCATTCCATTGGCCTGGCGTCCGTCGATGGCCTGCAAATCGCGGTGATTAAAGGCGTCCTGCCGCAGGACGGTTGCGATATTCTTGACAAGCTGTTCGCTGGTGAGCGGGCCGTGCTCGGCTTCGTATTCCGCGATGCGGCCGGCGGTGTCCTGGGCGTTTTCGCCGCCAAGGCCCATGATAATGTGGGCCACCGCGCGATGGAATAATTTGTACTGGGCCGGGTCGCGCTCGCGCAGGGCATCGAGCCTGGCTGCACCCTCGTTTTCAAGCCGGGTGGCCGTGCCGCGGAGGCGGTCCGCCTTTTTGTGATAGAGCGGGCGCATGTAGGCTTCCGTGACGCTGGCGCAAGCGCGCAATACGCTTTTCTCGCCGCAACCGGCGCAGGCGCCATCGCCGGAAACGAGCGCCTCGTAATTGCGGCGCACCATGAGGTGGTTGCGCAGGGCGGCTTCGCGCGAATTGGCGGCATCGCCGTCGTTGTAAAGGCCGAGGTATTTTTGCGGGGTATCGGGCAGGAGCCGGGAGAAAATTTGCGCGGTCGTCAGCTCGGCGTTCAACTCTTCGGTTTCGTTGGCCATGCGCAAGGCATCGTGATCGCCGCAAACCTGCACGCATTCGCCGCAGCCTTTGCAAAGATCGGAGACAAAGATGGAAAACAGCCCGCCCGCGCCCGGCGTCTTTTGCTCGAGCGAACGGTAGATGGCCGGGACGTTCGAGTAGGAGAGAGGCAGTTTGTCGATGATGCCCGTAAACTGTTCCTTGGCGGAATCGGAGATGTTGGACAACGCGGAGATTTCTTCGCGAATGATCTGTTTGAAGGGGACATTGGTGCGGGCCTTGACGGATTCGTTCATCTTGACTCGCGCGCGCTGCTCGACTCCTTTCAATTCCGCCACCAGCAGGGGGCGCTGGGCGGCATCAGTCACGTAAAAGGTCGCGGCGGTTTTCAACACGGTGGCGACATCCTGCGAGGTGTTGGGCAGGGCGGTATCCGGGCAGGCCGTGATGCACTCCATGCACTGGGTGCAATTCTCGGCGATGTAAATCGGAGTCTCGCGGCGGGCGACATATTTGGATTGTGTCGCGCCGCTGCCCGCGCCCATCACTCCCAACGAGGCGAGCGCGCCGGCGGGTTGGTGGTAGCCGAGGCCGTTGCGGAATTCGGAATCAAATTTGGCCAGGGTTTGGAAGGCGTAACGAGGCGTTTGCTGGGCCGGGGTCGGCAGGCCGCTGCCGCAGGCCGAGCCACATCCGGCCGTCGGGATGAGCGAGGGGCCGTTGAGGGGGTTCAACGGCGGATTGCGCATGGAGGAGCGGTCCGGGTCGTCGTATTGGCCGTATTGGATTTCCTGGACGCGCGAAAAACCCCCGGTCATGACGGTCATGTTGGAGGCGACAACGTCGTCGCCGAAGCGGCCAAATTTTTTCTGATATTGTTTCTTGACGGTGGCGTGAAACTCCTCCTCGCCAATGTTGTGCTGCTTCAGGAACGGGGAGACGCGGAAGAAAGCGCCGAGGAAGGAATTGCCTTGCATGCGCAATTGCAGGTCCGGCCGGGAAGTCGCTTTGCGCGCGATGTCGAAGCCGGGCAGAATGTAAATGCGAATGTTGTTGTCACGAACGAAATTGCGGTATTGCGGCGGAATGCGCCGCCAGGCCGTTTCGGGGGTGTCGCTGGATTCCCAGACCAGGCAGCCGCCTTTTTTGATGCCTTCCAGCGGGTTGGTGTGGGTGAAAGCCTTGGGGTCGCAGCACAAAACGACATCGACGTGGTTGAGTTCGCAGTTGACCTTGATCGGGGCGGGCGCGACGGTCAGATAGTAATTGGTGGGCGCGCCTTTTTTTTCCGAGCCGTATTTGGGATTGGCCATGACGTAGAGCTTTTCCTTCAAGCGCCCGTCTTCGTCCATTTCGTTATCGCGATTTTTGATGAGGTCGCCGAATTCGCCGACGATTTCGCCGAGGTTCTTGCCAGTTGTAATCATGCCCCAGCCGCCGATGGAATGGAAACGCACCGCGATGGCTCCTTCCGGCAGCAGGGAAGGGAAATCCTTGCTGATGACGGCGTAGGGATGATCGATGCCGAGGGTGAAATAGGTTTCGCCATCGGCGGCGCCGCGGCCGTCCTTGCGGCGGGTCTGGCCGAGGGCGTATTCGCAGGCGCCCAGAGTGTGTTCGGGGCGGAAATCGCGCGAGCCAATGCCGTAGCTGGCCCGGAAGACGCGCGGCGTTTCCGCGGGACTCAGGGAGGGCAGGCCCGCGTGCGGCGGAAATTTCGCGGCTTCGTTGGCCTTGCCCAAAGCGACGCGGATGTCGCGAGCGAGGGGGTTGTCGCCGGCCAGGCCTTCGTCGGTGCGCTCGAGAATGATGACGTTTTTCTTGCCGCGCAAGGCCTCGATGACGGCGGCCTCCGGGAACGGGCGCAGGACGTTAATATGGATGGAGCCGACGGGCACGTTGCGCTGCTCACGCAGGTAATCGCAACCGGCCTCGATGTTGTCCGCCGCGCAGCCCAGGGAGACGAAGACGGTTTCCGCATCCGCCGTTTTGTATTCGGTGATGAGACCATAATGGCGGCCGGTCAAGCGGCCAAATTCCTTGTAAGCGTCCTTGAGGAATTGGAGGATCGGCTCGTTGAAATTATTGCGCCGGGCCACCACGCCGTTCATGTGGTGCTCCTGATTGTGGACGGGGCCGAGCAGGATGGGATTCTTGAGGTCCATCATTTCCGGCACGCGCCGGCGTTTCGCGCCGAAGAGTTCGCGCTGGGCGGGGGTGGGGCAGTCAATCATATCATCGACGCCGCCAAGAAATTCACGGAGCAGGCCGGCTTCCGGCGCGAGATACGTGCGCTCGGAGTGGGTCGTGAGCATGCCGTCCTGGATGTTCATGCCGGGATTGAGGGATAGCTCGTTGACTTTGCGCAGAATAATGGCCTGGTCGGCGCACTGCTGGGCGTCTTTGCTCACGAGCATGGTCCAGCCGGTGTCGAGCGCGGCGTAGAAATCGTCGTGGCCGCAATGGACATTGAGGGCGTGCTTGGTCAGGGCGCGCGCGCCGACTTCCAGCACCATGGTGGAGAATTTGCCCGGCGCGTGATAATACTGTTCCATCGCGTACACGATGCCCTGTCCGGAGGTGAAATTAACGGTGCGGCGGCCGGTCACGGCGAAGGCGGTGGCGCCGCCCTGGGCGGCATGTTCGCCTTCGGTTTCGACGGCGATTTTTTGCTGGCCCCAAACGTTCAATTCGCCCTGGGCATAGGAACCCTGGTAAATTTCGCCGCCCTCGGTCGAGGGCGTGATGGGATAGAACACGCCGCCTTCGGTGATGCGGATTTCGACGTGCTGGGTGACCAGGGCGTTGCCGTTGCAGGTGACGCGGACGCCGGGGTATTTGGGACCGGCGCGGCCGGCCTTGAGTGTTGGTGCTCCTTGATCTTGATCTAAGGCTGCCGATTGACTCATAAAAGGCTCACTTTCAAGGGCGCAAGAACGGTTGTATCCTGCGGCCTGAGCATGAGCCTACCGGGCGTTCCCCTACAATACAACAGAATTTTTTACCGGGGGAGCTTTTACTGTTGAAGGGAGATGTTTTCTTGATCCCTTTGCTTTTTCGCGGCCGAGCGATCCCAGGCGCCGCGGCGCTCTGCCGTCCCGCCGGCGAAACTTCGGTGAAAAATAAAAAGGATTGGCAAGGGGCGGGCTGTGCTGATATTGTTCGCTAAACGGCCAAGTTCCATGCGCGTTCAAGTTCCAAATCCCAAGTCTGCGCCTCGCATCCGCCAAGCCGGGGGTTTTACGCTTGTGGAATTGCTGGTAGTGGTGGTCATTATCGGAATTTTGGCGGGACTGCTCCTGCCGGTCCTGGCGAGCAGCAAAGCCAAAGCCAAGGGCGTCTTTTGCCAAACCAACAACAAGCAGTTGCTCACGGCCTGGCTCATGTATGCCGATGACCACGGCCAGCGGCTGGCTTACAATCTGGGCGGCGGGGCAGCCACTAATAAGCTCAATTGGGCGGCTGGCGTGCTGGATTGGGACCTCACCCCTGACAACACCAACACCACCGAATTGACCCAGTCCGCGCTGGGCTTTTATACCGGCGGGCAGGCCAAGGTCTATCGATGTCCTTCCGATGTGGCGGTCGCTTCATTGCAAGCCGCGGCGGGCTGGACCGGCCGCGCGCGCAGTTATTCCATGAACGCTTTTTTGGGGGACGCGGGCGACATCACCATCTCAGGTGTCAACACCAATAATCCGGAATACACGCAGTTTTTCAAGCTGACAACCGTGCCGGTTCCTTCCCGCATCTTTGTATTCTTGGACGAACACCCGGACAGCATCACGGACGGCTATTTCATGAACCATATTTATTACCCGGAATGGGTCCGGCTGCCGGCTTCCTGGCATGAGGGCGCCGCCACGTTTTCTTTTGCCGACGGGCATGCGGACTCCCACAGTTGGAAATGCGCCAGCACCATGCCGCCCTCCCAGGCGGACGCCGCCGGATTGCCGATTGACGTGTCGGAGGAACCGCGGGATTTCAACTGGCTCGCGGCCCACATGACGGTGCCACTGGGGCAGCCATCGCCATATCACCATCAATAAAGATAGTTGCGGAGGAACTCCTCGTCGCCCACGGCCGCCAGCAGATAGGCGTTTCCGTCCTCGGTCCAACTGGCCGTAGTGGCTTTGTTGACACGGGCCAGAAGCGGCGCGCCAGAAGGCGGGGCGCCGGGGGCGTCCTTCTTAGCAATAACAAACAGCCAGAGGTCGCTTTGATCGCCGGGCGGAAGGGGCCGGCCGGACTTGAAACAGATGAGGGAAACCCGATGGCCTTGCCAGTGTGAAATCGCGCACCCGGCCAGATCGGCGGAATTAAGGCCCGGCGGAAGCGAGTAATCGGAAGGCGCGCCGCCGGCCTTGAGGAAGCCGCGCACCTGGGCGGGATCCTTGGAGACTAAATCCATGTAATAATTGCGCAGGGCGGTCTCGGTCATGCGCTTGCGGTAGGCGGCGTAGCGATTGTTGAGGGACCGGAGCGGCCAGCCGTAGAACGCCAGCCCGGCCAGCAAGGCCACCACGGCGGCGGCGGCCAGCAAAGCGCGCCCGTGTTTTTGGAACAATGTGCGGTTGACTTTCCGTTCCGATAGAATCTGCTCCTTCAAGCCCGGCGGAACTGGGAAGGATTGGATCCGCTGCCGCACGATGGAATAGGTCTCGCAATGCATCCCGAACCAGCGGGCCAGTTCGGGGTCAGCCTTGGCAAGCTGGCGGGCTTCCTGGAACACAGCATCGGATTCATCCGCCGAGCCGGGCCGAAAGAGCATCAGGATTTTTTTGGCTTCCGGGCTGGTCATAAGCGGCCTCCGGGCTGGTTCCGGGCCGGGTTGGCCCCGGCAAAGATGTGTTTGAGCTGGCCCAATCCACGAGCCATGCGGGATTTGACCGTGCCAATGGGCACCGCCAGAATGTTGGCGATTTCCTGATAGGAACAATCCTCGATGTAAAACAGGGCCACCGGCGCGCGATAGACTTCATCGACCTGGCCCAAGGCTTCGACCGCTTGCATGGCATCCAATTGGCGGGCCGCCTCCGGGAGAATGACTGGCAGTTCGGGATCCATCTCGGAGAGTTCCGTATGGGCGAAACGGGTAATGGTGCGCCGTGACTCCAGGAAGGCGCGGTATAAAGTGGTGAAGAGCCAAGACTTAACCTTGGAGGAATCCCGCAATTGGTGGCCTTTGGTTGCCCACATATAAAAAGTCTGCTGCGCCAGATCGCAGGCATCCGCTTCCGAGCGGGTTAAACTGATGGCGAACCGGTAGAGCGGCTCATAATAACTCGCCACCACCGTTTCAAATTCCGGGCCTGGCATACAACTGTATGTGATTATGGGTCACAAACGGCCAAAAGGTTCCTATAAATATAGCATGCATGCGCGATTTTCTAATTTTCCCATTATTTCGCCGCAAAAGCCAGAGCAAATTGGAACAAATCACCCTTCCGCTCGTCGTAAAGGTGAGTTGTTTGTGATCATGCGGAGACGACACCAAGCAATGGGGTTGGGTTCGTGCCCGTATCGGAGCGACGGGTATCCAAAGAGTCTCGTCGTATGGCGGGCGCGAACCCCGCATGGTTCTTCCAAGCCGGTTGCGCCGCGCCGAAAGGTGCCGATGACCGGCTGGATAGCGCCCGAGTGGGTTGTGCCCATTGCCCAGCCGAAGGCTTAGAGCATGTTTTGAAAATACCCTGGCCGATCTTGCGGCGGGCAGGCCGGCTGGCGGCGTTGCTTCTCGGCCGCAGATTTCTCTCGAATAGGCTCACTCCGTCGCACCTTGCCATCCAGCCCGCCGCGCTCGCAATCCCTGGTGCAAGCGGGTTTCAAAACGCGCTCTTGATGTAACGGCTGGCAAATTTAAGGAAGGTTTCCCAATTGGGCGCGTCGGTATGCCCGCCGCTATGCTGGCGGAAAGCCACATCGCCATCGATGAGCGGTGTTTCGATGGGCGGGAATGTGTCCGTGCCCATGCTTTTTTTGCCCAACAATTCATAGACAGGCCCGGCAGCCGCGGCGGCCATGAAGCTGCCCCGGCCATCCGCCCAGCCGTCGCCCTCGGTCGTGCCCGCGCCAATGAATATCGGGCGCGGCGCGCACAATGCGATCAATTCGTGCGAATCCACCGGCAGGTCATTCCAATGCAACGGCCCGGCGTACTTGATGAAATTGCCCGCCATCCAATGATATTCGCCCGCGGCGGCGACATTCTCGACGACTTCGCCGAAATCGCGCCGGTGCAGCTTGGCCCCGCCTTCGCCGGATGAGCTGACATAGCAAATCGCGAACCGGGAATCATCCGCCATGGCCACCAGCGTCGCTTTGCCGTAGCGCGAATGTCCCTCCAGGCCGACGTGCTTGGCATCGACGGCAGGGTCGGTTTCAAAGTAATCCAAGGCGCGGCTGGCGCCCCAGCCCCACGCGCGCAACGCTCCCCAGTCATCCGGCTTGCGGGATTGGCCTTTGTTCATCAAGCCTATGATGCCAGAGGTTAGGCCGGCGCCATTGTCGGGTTGAATGCTGGTGGGAATAATCGTGGCGTAACCCCATCCCATCGCCAGCACTTGTTGCTGCCAGGCGTTTACGCTGGCCGGGAGGCTGGCCCGGCGCGCGGCGTTGGCGCCGGCCGGCCGTGGGAAATTGGCAAACATCAATTGCATCATGACCGGCACCGGCCCGGTTGCATGGGCGGGCGTGGCCAGCGTCAACTGAATTGTCACGCTAATGTCCGGGTCGATTGAATTATCGACGCGGCCGGCCAGCTTCTTGACTGTGACGGAATAGGCGCCGTTGGTTTCCGTGCTGGTGTTCGTGACTTCCCAGGTCACTTTGGGCGTGTCCTTCGGCATGCGGCCATAAATCTCCCGGTCAAAGTCCTCCACGATTTCCGGGCGGCGCAAATTCCACCACATCTCCGGCGTGGTTGCCTTGCGGCCATCCTTCGAAACAAGCGGGTCGGGCAAATCCGGGAACGGGTTGGCTTTGGCTTCGTCATAATTGGCGTAATTGGCCGATTTCTTGTTGTTATCACGGCCGCGCCGGATGGAATCGATGTGCAGCATCTCCAACATTTTTTTGTGATCGGCTTCGTTGGCGGCGTTGTTCATGGCTCCGAGGCGGCGGGGCGCATTGGTCACGCCGGTTCCGACGGAGATGACGCTATCGAAAGCAGGTTTGGCGCGGCCCTGGCGGTCGAAGAGCAGCGGGTAATCCGTGCGCCCGCGAACGGGCCAATCATTGAGCCAGGAACCGCCATCTTCGACGCCCCAGAAGGTCACGCGCGAAATCTGATCGCGATGTTTGACAAATTCCGCAAACAAATCGGCATAGCGCCGGGCCAGGGCTTCCTGCACTGAGTCCGGCAAGCCATTGGTATAAGGATTCATGCTGGCTCTGCCTTGCACATTCAGGCTCGCTTCCGCGCCGAATGAGCGCGTCGCGGCCGGCAGGACATCGACGTCCAATTCGGTGATCATTACTTTGACACCCAGGGCTGACAATTCGTTGATGGTCTGATCCACCGCGTCGATGGCGGGCCAGTCCAATTTATAATGGCCCTGCATGCCGACGCCGTATAATGGCACGCCGGCAGCCTGAAGTTTCTTAACCAGGGAAATCGCCCCGGCGCGCTTGTCCGGATTCTCCATGGAATATTCGTTATAATAAAGCTGGGCGTCCGGGTCGGCTTCATGGGCGAATTGGTAAGCCTTAACCAGGTAATCCTCGCCAATGATTTTGAGCCACGAAGTCTTGCGCAGTGAACCGTCCTCAGCCAACGCCTCGTTGACAACGTCCCAGCCCTTGATCTTCCCCTTGTAGCGCCCGACGACCGCGAAAATGTGATCATGCATCCGTTGAATGAGCGCGTCGCGGGTCATCGGCTCGCCTTTGTCATCCTTGAAAACCCAGGCCGGAGTCTGGTTGTGCCAGATTAAATTGTGGCCGATGATGAACATGTTATACTTGACTCCAAAATCGACATAGTTATCGGCCGGCGCGAAGTCGTAGCGATCGGGCCGGGGATGGATCGAACCCCATTTCAACACGTTCTCCGGCGTGATGGAATTGAATTGGCGTTTGATCAGCGCGACCTCTTCGCTGTCTTCGCGGGAAGGATCGACTTGGGACGAATTCAGCGCCGCGCCGATAAGAAAATCCTGTTTGAAGGCGTCTTTGAGAGCGGGCTGCGCTTCCAGGCGCGCCGACAGCAAGAACGCGGCGGCGAGAACAATCGGGAATGTCTTTTTCATATCAATGCTGCCTTTCTTCGGCGCGCCTCCAGTTCATCCGCCATCTGGATGGTCATGCGCTTGTTGATTTTATAGGCCATCAGCAGAACGGTGCAGATAGCGAACAAAACGCCCACGACCAGGCCGCTGCACACGCGGAAGCCCTCCAGCGTTTGCGCGTTCGGGGCCTGTTTCGTGTCGTAATGGAAGAAGCCGGCCAGAATCCAGAGCAAGGAAGCCGATCCCAGCGCCAGCCCGCACTTGAGCGCGAAACCGATGGTCGCAAACACGATGCCCGTAAACCTGCGGCCGGTTTTCCATTCGGAATAATCCGCCACGTCCGCGTAAATGGCCCAAATCAACGGGATCGTCGGCGCATAAACCACGGAGCCGATGATTGTCAATACGACCATGCCCGGCACGTCCGCCGGTTTGAGCGTGTAAAACAGGAACGCGCTCACGGCCGACAACGCGAAGCCGGCGACGGACACGGCTTTCTTGCCGAACCGTTTGGCCAGCGGCGCGGAAAACAGCAGCACGATGACGGTGACGCCAGTGCCGATCATATTGATGATGCTGTTAGCCACGTCCGCGACGTTGGATGCGGCCAGATTGTCGCGCGTGCCGTGGACGACGTAACCAAGCCATTCCAGGATGCCGCCCGGCGCGGGCGCTCCCGGTTCGGGTGGCGGCGCGGTCAGGCCCAGTTTTTGCATCAAGTCATAGAGCGCGGCTTTGTCCGCGTATTGATGATAATAATTATAGAGCGCCCCGCCGCGGAAAGACAGAATGGCAAAATGGACCAGCGTCATGCAAAACATGACCGCCCACGGCCTGTTTTTCAGCAAATCGGCGAAGTCCTGTTTCGGCGAGGATTTCTGCTGGTTGACGGGCTGGATGCGTTCCCGCGTGGTGGCGAAGGTGATGAAAAATAGAACCAGGCACAGCGCGGCCCAGATCGTCATGGTCATCTGCCAGCCGTATTGGCGGTCGCGGCCGATGGCGAATTTCGCCACCAGCGGCAGCGTGAAACCGCCCACGATGAATTGCGCGGCGTTGACGGAGATGAAACGAAACGAGTTCAGTTTCGCGCGCTCGTTCATGTCGCCAGTCATCACGCCGCCCAGGGCCGCGTAAGGCATGTTGTTCATCGAGTAAAGCGTCATCAATAAGATATTGGTGACAGCGGCGTAGCCAATCAGGGCGGCCGCGCTCCAGCCTTTGGGCGTCGAGTAAGCCAGCACCATTGCGACCGCCCAGGGCAGGGCCGTCCACAACACCCACGGGCGAAACCGCCCCCAGCGCGTCTTGGTGCGGTCAGCCAGCACGCCCATGAGGGGGTCGAAGAACGCATCCCACAACCGCGCCGCCAGCAGGATCCCGGCCGCCGAAGTCGCGCTGATGCCCAGGACGTCAGTGTAAAAATTGGCCTGGAACAGGATCATCGTCATGAAGACGAAGTTGGCCGCGGCGTCGCCGGCGCTGTAGCCGGCCTTCTCCACGAACGATAGTTTTTGGCTTGGGTCGGACATAACGCTCAACTTGCGACGGTAAGGATGACCTTTTGCAAATCCGCGTCCCGCGAGGACGTGCCGGCCATGATTTCAAATTCTCCCGGCTCAACGACATAATCCATGTGGATGTCATGGAACGCGAGCGAGGCGGGAGTGATGTTCAGCGTGACGGTTTTCGTTTCGCCCGGGCGCAGCGATATTTTCTCAAAGCCTTTGAGTTCTTTGACAGGCCGGGTCGCGCTGCTGGCCAGGTCGCGGATGTACATTTGCACGACTTCCTGCCCTTCGCACTTGCCGGTGTTCGTCACGTCAATCATCACGTGGACGGATTCGTGCGGGCGGATTTTCTTGCGCGTCAGGCGGAGATTTTTGCAGGCGAACGTCGTGTAACTCAGGCCGAACCCGAATGGATACAGCGGCGAAACATCGTCAAACAAATAACCGCGGCGCGCGGAAGGCTTGTAATTGTAAAACGCAGGCAGATGCCCGGCCGAGCGCGGGATCGTAATTGGCAGCTTGCCACCCGGATTGAAATCGCCGAAAAGAACGTCCGCCACCGCGCGGCCCGCCTCCTGCCCCAGGTACCAGCATTCAAAAATCACCGGCGCCACTTGAGTCAAGTAATTGATTGAAATGGGGCGCCCGTTGAGCAGGAAAATGATCACTGGCTTGCCGGCCGTGACAATGGCGTTGACAAGCGCCTCCTGCCGGCCGACCAGCCGCAATTGCGGACGATCGCCCAGATGCGATTTCGACCACGCCTCGCGCGACGTTTGTTCATTATCACCGAGCACCAGCACCACCACGTCAGCGTTCTTGGCCACTTCAACCGCGCGCTGAATTTGTTTGAAATCGGCCGCTGGATCGCTGGCCGTCACGAGGTCCTGATTCCACGAGCCGCCGATGGTAATCTTGCAACCCTCGCTGTACGGCACCTCGACGCGGTCGCCCACTTTGGAACGAATGCCGTCGAGGATGGATGTGTAAAACTTGGGGCGTCCGCTGTAGCCGCCCAGCAATTCGCGGTCGGCATTGGGGCCGATGACGGCGATGACTTTGGTTTTGTTCGGGTCCAGCGGAACCAGGTTGTTGTCGTTTTTTAGGAGGGTGATGGTTTCGCGCGCGGCCTGCAACGCCAGTTCCCGATTGGCTTCGCTGCCCGCGACTTGCTCGGCCGCGGCTGGATTAACATACGGGTCTTCGAACAAGCCCATTTTAAATTTCCAGAAAAGCATCGGCGCGATCAATTCGTCCAATTGCGATTCCTTAAGCTGGCCCGACCGCACCAATTCACGCAGATGCAAATAGCAATCCGGCTCGGGAAATTCAATATTGACGCCCGCATTGACCGCCAGCGCGCACGCTTGCGCTTTGTCGCGGGCCACGCCATGGCCGTGCGTATCGGGGCGGTCGGCCAATTCCCAGATCGCGTAATAATCGGAAACGACAAACCCCTTGAAACCCCATTCCTGCCGCAGCACATCGCGGAGCAGCCATGCATTGGCGTGGGAAGGAACGCCGTCGATTTCATTGTAGGAAGCCATCACGCTGATGGCTCCCGCTTGCTGAATGGCTGTCTTGAACGGGCTTAAAAATACGTCGCGCAACTCGCGCAGGCCAACGCTGGCGGGCGCGCAATTCATGCCTGATTCCGGCTGCCCATGCGCGGCAAAATGTTTCAGCGTCGCGATGACGTGCTTTTTATTTTTAAAACTCGCGTTGCCTTGGAAACCCCAAACAGCGGCCAGCCCCAGTTGCGAAACCAGATACGGGTCCTCGCCGAACGTTTCCTCCACCCGGCCCCAGCGCGGGTCGCGCGCTACATCCACGACCGGTGTCAGGGCCTGGTGCGTGCCGCGCAAACGCGCCTCTTCGGCCGTCATGGCGTAGAGAGATTCCACGAGGGACGGATTGAAAGTCGCGGCCAATCCGATGGGCTGTGGAAAACTGGTGGCATCCAGCGCGGCATGGCCGTGCAGGCATTCTTCGTGGAAAAAAACGGGAATGCCGAATCGGTTGTTCTCGATGAAAAATTTTTGGATCGCGTTGGTCAGCTCGGCCATGTCGCGCGCGTTCTTGCCTTTGCCAGAGTCGCTGGGCCGGCCGACTTGCCCGAGGCCGTGCCCTTCCTTGAAAGCGGCGCGGGCCTTTTGCGCGTCGAAGTTTCCCTTGGCATCGAGAAGCATGTCGGCCTTTTTCTGCCAGACGCACAGCATCTGCGCGATTTTTTCCTCCAGCGTCATGCGGGAAAGCAAATCCTTGACGCGCCGCTCGGCGGGCAGATTGGACTTTTTATAATCCGCGTTCCGGTTGGTGGCGGATTTCCGCTTCGCGGCGGCGGCCTGGCCCTTTTTGTTCGCGCTTTGAACAAAATGCGAACGCCGTGATCGGGGTGCTTTCATGGGCGCTTATTGTTTCGTGAGTTTTTTGACAGGCAAGCAAATATTTCATGCTGGACGAAACGGAACGCATCGCTTAACTATAACCCGGCTTAGATCGTGTGAAGAACAGGCTCCGCAAAATCGACTTGAGTGACATCAAAGTGGCCCGCAGCGAAACCGCGCGGGACATTAACCGCCGCATCGTCCTCAATTTGGTGCGCCGCCATCAGCCGATCTCGCGGGCCGCCTTGGCGCGGCGCTCGGGCATGCAACGCAGCACCGTCTCCTCCATCACCGAGCAATTGATCGCCGACCGCTGGGTGCTGGAAGGGGCATTGGCCCAATTGCCCCGCGGGCGCAAACCGACTTTTCTCCATCTTAATTCCGACCGCGCCGGCATCATTGGCGTCGATATTCAGCCCCACGCCACGACCCTCGCCGTTTCCACCATGGACAGCCGTTTCCTGGCACAGGAGCAGATTCCCACCGGGCCTGATCCCGCGGAATTCATCGTCCGCCTGGGCCGCCGCGTGACGGATTTGATGCGCGCCTATCCGAAGAATTCCTACGAGGGCATTGGCATCAGTTTGCCGGGCCGCATCGATTCCTCTTCGCACCGCCTGATCTTCGCGCCCAACCTGGGATGGAGCGACCTTGATTTAAAAACGCCGCTGGAAAAAGCCACCGGCCTGCCCGTGGAATTGGAGAACGCCGCCAACGCCTGCGCCCTCGCTGAATTATGGTCCGGCCGCAATTGCGAAGGAGCCAGCAATTTGGTCGCCGTAACCGTCTCGGACGAAATCGGCGTCGGCATGATTATCAATGGCCAGCTTCTGCGCGGTTCGACGGGCACGGCGGGAGAATTCGGCCACGTTTCGCTTTGGCCGGACGGCCCGGCTTGCCGTTGCGGCAACTTTGGCTGCTGGGAGGCGCTCGCCTCGAACGCCGCCATGGTGCGCTATTACGCCGAATCCGCCGTGGCGCGCAAGGGCGAGATCGGCTCCAAGAGCGCTACCGCGCGCGTTTCCTTTGGCGATCTTCTCCGGCTGGCCGAACAAGGAGATGAGAAAGCCGCCAAGGCGCTGGGTCAAATGGCCCATTACCTTGGCGAGGGCCTGGCCATGCTGGTCACCGGCCTCGCCCCGGATGTCCTGGTGGTAGTTGGAGAAGTCACGCGCGCCTGGTCTCGCGTCGGCCCGATTGTGGCGGAAACCGTCAAGGCTCGTTCCTTCACGCACGCTTCCACGCGCATTCTCGCGACCGACCCGGAAGCTCAGCCCCGCCTGCAAGGGACCATCGCGTTGGTATTGCAACAGCACTTCGACGCCCCCGTTTAAGTCGTTTGCAGTGCGCGTTGCCATTCAGCCGCCGCGCCGGCAATCCCCCAGCTCTGGCCATTTTCAAAACACGCTTTCTTAAACTTTTTTTCAAAAAGTTGTGGACAGGGCTGGCCGTTTTTTATATTGTTCGCGTCGAAAACAAATTACCATGATTGAAACCGCCCTTGTTCGAGCGACGCCACATAGCGATGTCCCCATCGCGAAAAGCCGTTGCCCGGAGGGCGCCGGAGGGCGGGATTTGGTTTTCAAGCATCAAAACTTACACAACCTCATAATGAATACAAAAATGATGATTAAGTTAAGTTCCAGAGCTGTCCTGAAGGCAGCCGTCGCCGCGGCGTGTTGCGGATTGGCCTGGCAAAGCTCCGCCCAAAACACGCTGACCAACAGCCTGATTGCCTTCTGGCCCATGAACTCCATCACCGGCTCCACGACTCCTGACGTGGTGGGCGGTTATAATTTTACCCTCTCCGGCTCTTCTGGAAAACTGCCCGTGCTCGTGGCGGCAAGCATCGCGAAAAATCCCAGCGTCACCAACTGCTTCCTCTTCAACACCACCAACAACCAAAGCCTGTTTTATTTGGGGCAGGCCACGGACCTCCTTCCCATCAACAAGAATATTGCGTTTACCGTCAATTTCTGGGTGAACGCAAATGCCACCAACAATCCCAACAACGTCTATGTGTTCGCGGAAGACAACGACGCCAATGGCGGCATTTTCCCGGCCTCATCGAATCCGTTGTGGGTGGCCGGCATGGACAGCGGCGGATTCACGGCGACCACAGACCCTTACATGCGTTTTCTTTTGAGAGACTCGTCCGGCATCGGCGATGGCGGCATTGCTGAGGCGCCCGCGATCACCGTCGCCCAAGGCAACAACAGCACCACCAATGCTGTCTTCGACGGGAACTGGCACATGGTGACACTCGAAGAGGACACGAATTTCGATTATTTCGTTTTTGTTGATGGCCAACTCGATAACGGGCAGGGCATCGCGAATTATCTCGGCCAGCCAGCCGCCCTTTCCTCCCGCCCCGGCACCAACACCCTGACGGGCGGGCCTTGGAGCTGGGACGTTGACTGCACCAGCATCGGCGCCCTTTCCCGCTCTACCCCTGGCGCCAATGGAATTAACGGGATGGTCAGCCAGGTTTCGATGTGGACGCGGACCTTGGAGACTAACGAAGTCGGTTCGCTGTTTTCAAACGGCTTGGCTTCCGTTATGCTGCCGCCTCCCCCGCCGAAGATCAGCACCTTTTCGATTGATTATAGCGAAGTCGCGCAGGGCACCAAGGCGACGTTGCGGTGGAATACCGCCAATGCGGCCGACCTGACGATCAGCCCCATCGTTGGCGATGTGGTGGCAGATACCGCTTTCGGCATCGGCAGCGTCAGCGTGACTGTGACTGCCAATACCATTTTCACGCTTTCTGCCAGCGCCCCTGGAAAGAGCACAGCGAAGTCCTCCGTGGCGGTGACCGTTCTTCCGGGCGTGGCAGCAAACTGGAATCTTTTGCAACGGTTCGATGATGTGGCGACGGACAACATCGATACCGGCACCGGAATTTCGGCCGATGCCTGGTCTTCCATTTCCGGTTCCTTCAACGGCGCTTTGGGCCTTTACAACGTGGTCGCGGAAGGCGCCCAGCCCAATACAAACAACGTGCTCGGCTTCAATGCGGTCACCCAGTCCAACGTCGCGCCCGCCAGCACACTGGAAGGTTCGCTGTGCGGACTGTCGCTCAATTCAGAATCGATCGTCCTGGGCCACAGCAACACGCTGTTCTTCCGGTTCTACATCGCGGACAGCAACCTGGATGTGAGCGACATTTACTATCACATGGGATTGACCTGGCACGGCGGTTTGCGCATTCCGGGAGATTTCGGCAACGGCAACGGGCCCGAACTTGAGTTTTCGCGCACCAGCCAGGGGATTGTTGATTTGGCCGCGCCGAACGGCGTGCCCGGCTTCAACGAGGGCCTGACCGCCATTCCGTATTCAGCTTCAGTCACCAACACCGGCTTGGCCACGGCCACAGTTTACGACGCGTGGATCGACGTGCAGGTGAATCCATTTGACTTCCCCACCAATGCCGATGGCACCACCAACGAATTGGGCACGACCTATTCTGTTTACATCAAGGCCGACGCCTCCGCCCTTCCGCCGACCCTGGTCTTCTCGAATTATTATTCCGACGCGGATTATCTTTCCACGTTGTTCGTCAACACTGTTTATGGCGCGGCCGACACCAATCTCGTCGAGCTTTTCTTCGCGGTTGATGGGACGCAAATCGCCAATCCAGGAACGAATACGATTGTCGTGGATGACTTTTACATGAGCACGACGGGATATAATCACACGGTGCCCGTGCCGGCATCCTTCTTCCCGCCGCCGTACCAGCTTACGGTCAATAAGGGCCAGTCGATTTATCTGAAATCCGACACAAACAATAACAACCTGCCGGACTTCACGGTGGCTTGGAACTCCAGCGTTGCCAATTACCCGAACCTTACCTATTCCGTGTTCAGGTCAACCAATCTGGCGGCGAAGCCCACCGCCTTGGTCACTGGCTATCCCAGCGGCGGCCCCAGCGGCGTTCCGGCGCTGTTGACCACCTTCGTGGATTCGAATCCGCCGCCGACGGCCGCTTATTACTGGGTGACCTCGCCCTAAAGGACCTTGCCATGCTGGCGGCAGCCTCTGCCGGGGCTGCCGCCGGCCGCGATTTGCCCGTTGATGATGACTAACCTGCCGAGAAATTTCGCAATGCAAACAAAGGACTTCAATTTTTGGACGATGGCTCGCAAGCCAAATCAAAACGCTTTCACACTCATTGAACTGCTGGTCGTTATCGCCATCATAGCGATCCTGGCCTCGCTCCTGCTGCCGGCCTTGGCCAACTCCAAGCTGCAGGCGCAAGGCTCCCAATGCATCAGCAATCTCCGGCAATTGACCCTGGCTTGTGTCGGCATGTACACGAGCGACAACCGGGGCTTTTTGGTGGTCAACGCGGATGAAGCCTATCAGCCGACACTTCAAAACCTGCACACGGACCCTTCCTGGTGTCCGGGCCGCGAGGATGAGGCGATACAGTCAAGCAATGTTTTTATCATGGCGGGGCTTATTTATCCTTACCTCAAAACGCCCAACATCTACAAATGCCCGGCGGATCACACCCGTGTTTATGGCTCCCAGCTGCCCAAGACGCGCAGCATGTCCATGAACGGCTGGATGAGCCCCGCCCCGGCCAGCCAGGTCGATATGGGCAGCACCAAGAATTGCCACATGTATTTCAAGGAGACAGATTTGAACATCGGCGGCACCGCCAATCTCTGGCTCTTCATGGATGAAAATCCCTTTAGCATCAACGACGGATTCCTGCTCATTAATCCCAACGATGGCGGCTGGGTCGATTGGCCTGCCACCTACCACGTCCGGGCCAACGGCATTTCGTTTTGCGACGGCCACGCCATCATTCACAAATGGACTGACCCCAAAGTTATCAACTACGACACTGAAAACCCCAGCACGGGCGCCATCTCGGCCGCCACTCCCGGCTGCGCGGATTATCCGTGGATCAGCGCCGCCAGCACGGTGACAAATCTGACGGAAAATTGACCATGAGAACTCGCGCGCGACTTTGCTCCAAGTTTAAACAGGCAGTTTGCGGCGCCTTTACCCTGATTGAGTTGCTGGTGGTCATCGCGATTATCGCCATTCTGGCGGCCATGCTGCTGCCGGCCCTGGCTAAATCGAAATTCCAAACGCTTGTCACCAATTGCGCCTCCAATTTCAAACAGTGGGGCGTCGTAGCCAACGTCTATGCCAACGACTTTCAGAATTTCCTGCCCGGATTCGGCTGCGGTCCCTCCTTTGGCGGATGGGCTTGGGACGCCAGTACGAACATGATCCCCGCCTTGGCTCCTTACGGATTGTCGGTTCCGATGTGGTTTTGCCCGGTGCGCCCCAACGACGTGAGCGCGGCCGTCAAGACTCTCGGCCATCCGCTGGCGACCATCCAGGACCTGGAAAAATATCTGGACAACAGCGCATTCTCCGGCGAAGACAAATTGTTCCACAATTATTGGGTCAAGCGCGTGGGCGGCCAAGGATCCGACGGATATTATCCGGACTTCACCGGCGCCAATGCGGCCTATGATAAATCGGACGCCGGCATTTACGGCTGGCCTTACAGGTCCACCGACAAATGCGTGTCGCGCGTGCCCTTTATCAGCGATCTTCTTTACAGCAGCAACGCCATCGTTCCCCCGAGCAATCCTGTTGAGTACTCGGCCGTTTCGATGGGGCATTATTTCAACCGGAAGCTGACGGGCGTCAATTTGAGTTTTGTGGACGGCCACGTCCAACATCAGCCGGCCCAAGTCATCCGCACGCAATACTTCGCCGGTTTGTACTGGGCTTATTAAAGTTGTCGCGCTTACGGTGCGGCCGCCAAGGCGGAGAGCCGGGCAGGCGTCAGCAGGGGATCGAAATCTATCGGGTTCTGGTAGAAGTAAGCCAGCCGCGTCGCAGCGCTCCAGCTTGTCAAGGCGAACATCTTCTTAAACGGAACCCATTGCGCTGAACCATCCATCATCACTTCGTTGCCGCCGTCTGGAATTTTGTTGGGCAGATGCGAAGGCATGCCCGTGAAATCGAATCCATCGGTATCCGTCTTTCCCCCGCCCCAGGCGCTGTCCACCTTGATCGTTGTGTCGGAAGCCAGCACCCACCACGGTTTGGATTCGGTCTGTTTAATCGGGCTGCGCGCTGCAAAAGTGCCTTGGGTATTGTCCCAATTGGTGAAGCCGCCAAAGTATTGGTACCCCAGCACCCATTGGACGTTCTCGCTGTCATAATAGGGAAAACCGGGACGATTGGGGCAGCTCCAGACGCTGGGCATGTTGGTCCCCATCTTCAATCCCGCCTGGTTGGCATCGCCCTCTTGCGGAGGATTCAGGCAGATTTGCACTTGCATCGGCGCGGAGCCGCGGGCCGCGAACAAAATCTCGCGGTTGTCGCTCGCATACATCGTGCAGCCTTGCAGCAAATTGCGCAAATTGCTGATGCATTTGGCGCGCTGTCCCTGTTCCTTGGCTTTGGCCAGAGCCGGCAAAAGCAGCGAGGCCAAAATGGCGATGATTGCAATGACGACCAGCAGCTCAATGAGGGTAAAAGCCTTGCGGCGGAATGGGACATTGTTCATGCCGAAAACTATATCTTCCCCGGAAAAAATGTCAATATAGCCGCCGATTTTTCCGCGCAGAACTTTATGGATGATACGATTCCGGCGGACCCAGATAGCTCGGTTTGGCGCCTCCGAAATCCACGACCAGCTTTTGCAGAACAATGCCGGGATCGACCATCCAAAACTTCAGTACGTGCCGGCCGGGACGGTTGAGGACTTGGGCGCAATCCACTTTGCGCACGCTATCTCTCACGCTGGCTTCCCAATCCTGGAGTGTATTGTGCTCCAGCGCGTCCACAATTTGCGGCGGCTGGTCATCGAACGAAAGCCCATAACGCAATCCGCGCCCCGGCACAAAATTGCAGGTCGGCGCGAGAATCGCCTTCACTTTCACGGCGCCGGTGTCAAACGTGTAGAATTGATACTCCATACACGGCGCGCCGCGCGCGGGATCCGCGCTGGCGGCGGTCACGGGAAAAATGCTCATCGAGGAAAGCGTCCGCCCGTAATTCTCAATCCGCTCCCAACTCGCGCCCGCCCCGTCTGTTTTGCGCGTGTAATGTTCCGCCTCGATGGAGACGCATCCTCCGCTCTCCACAAAACCGGACACCGTCTCCTCCGGTTGAAACGCGCTCACGGCAACATCAATTTCGCCGTCCGCGCCGCGCACGGTAATATGGCCAGACGACAATCCTTTGGGCGCCTTGCTCCAATTCACCGCGACCCACAGCCGCTGATCCTCTGGCACAGTTCCATGAGTCGAATTTAGTTCAATCCACGATTCCGATGCTGTGGCGGAGAAGTCGAACGGCGTCCGGCCCCGATTGAAAACTTCGATGTAATGGCGGCTTTGGCCGAACGGATCGAACCGCGGAAGTTCCGCCGCACTGGTTGTGCCAGGCCACGCGTTGGCCGAGCCTTCGACCGCTAGGCCCAACCCCGCTTCCAACGGCGCTTCAAACTGGCCCACCTTGGGCATGTTATTCGAGGGCGGCTGCTGCCAATAAGTATAGCCGATGTGCGTTTGGTCCATGAAATGGTCCCATTTGCCATGCGCGAGCGTGTGATTGAAGTAAGCTGAAAGAGTGGCGTCATTTTGAAAAAAGGCGCGGGCAGCCGCGGCATAATCATTGGCGCTGGCCCGGCCCTGGCTGGCATACAAACGGCTTTTCGCCGCCGCAATGTAGAGCGCGTTGACCACCTCGCACGCCTGGACCGGATGCAGGACCAGCTCATAGAAGGAGTTCTGGTCCTCCTCTGGCAACTGGAGCCGAACAGCCAACGCCCGCAACAATAATGTCCTCCAATCCGCCAGCACGCGGTCCGCCTCTTCGTAATTCACCAGGCTGAAAGTCGATTCATCCAGCAACTCCGGTTTGCGGCGCCCGTTGAGCTTGGCGTAGGTGTCCAGAATCGACGCAATTTCGCCGGCATGTTCGGGGCCAAATTCTCGCTCCGCGAACAGCCGCGAGAATTCGGCAATGCGCTCCTTGGGCCAGGAATCCGGCGACCACGCAAACGTCAAAAAGAATTCCGTCGGAAACGTGACATGATGGAGATGGCCGACATTGACAATCCAAATCCGGTCCGCTCCGTAGCGATAGGCCAGGTTCATCTGTTCCCAGGTCTTCGTGTTCGGCGTCGAATTCAGCCATTTGTAATTGCGCGGCCCGCCTACGTAATCAAAGTGGTAATAAATGCCCGCTCCGCCGGAGCGATGGCGCTCTTCAGGCGTCGGCAGGCGTCGGACGTCGCCCCAATTATCATCGCACCACAGAAGCGTCACGTCATCGGGCACGCGCATCCCTTTCTCGTAGTATTCCTGCACTTCCTTGTAAAGCGCCCAAAGTTGCGGGACGGAGGCCGCGTTGGTGTGCATGACCTCGGTGATGAGGCCGCGCTGGCCGGCCACAATGCGTTCCAGCAGGGCGATGTTGGCGCTTTCCGACATGGGCGTATCGATCTTCCCCCGCATGGCAATGGTGATGATGTTTTCGTAGGGCTTGTTGCGCTCAAGCCCTTCCTTCCAAAAAGCGCGCAATTCCGCCGGATTTTTTTCGTAGTTCCATTGGCGCGCCGTGTAGCCGAGGCGGTTCCATTCCTTGTCGGCGCGCATCATCGGCTCGACGTGCGACGTGCCCATGACGATCCCGTATTCGTCCGCCAGTTTTGGATTGAGCGCGTCATCGGCGCTGAAGCAATTATCCCACATGGCCGGCCACAGATAATTGGCGCGCAAACGCAGCAGAAGTTCAAAGATATTGGTGTAGAAGGAATGGTTGTAGCCGCCGAATTTCTCTTTCACCCATCCCGTCAAATCCGGCGCTTCATCGTTCAAAAAAATTCCCCGATATTTGACAGCCGGCGGACCCTGCTCAAACGCTCCCGGCCCCACATACAGGCTGGTGTGATGCTTCACCGGAACATCCGTCCACCAATGCCACGGAGAAACTCCAATATGCTCGGACACATCATAAATGCCGTAAATCGTCCCGCGCTTGTCGCTGCCGGCGATGACCAGCGTCTTCCCGACCACCTGCACCAGGAACGATTCCCATTTCCCCTCGATTCGGCTCACATCCAATTTGCCATCCTCAACCATCTGATCGATCAAACGGCATTTCCCCAGCGTCCCGGCAATCACGACGGGGCTGGCGTCCGATGGCGCCGCGCCAGTGACGCGCCGCACGTCGTCCCGCAAATCACCCGCCGCGCGAGCGATGCCCCAAAAATCATTCGTGTCAACAATGATGGAGGCGGCAATGCCCTTGGAAACGAGCGGAAACGCGCCCGCGGCAGAATTCTCGGAAACATACTGAAATTCGCCCAAAGCCGCTTCCGCCCGAAAATTCAACCCGCCAGCCAGGGTCAAAATCAGAAAAACCCGCGCGATGTTCGGCGTGATGCGGCTCATTTGTTCGTGCTTTGAACTATACTGCCCGCGCGCCCGCGAAAGTCAAAGCGGCGTTTTTTTCTTTGGCCGCAAGCCCTCAACGCTTAACATTCATTCGTTGTGCCTATTTATTTGCCGCCCATATCTCGGAGACAATTTCTCAAAGGCTCGCTCGCCGCGTCAGCTTTGGCGCTCGCGGGCGGGTGCGCCACTCGCCCAGCTTCCGCGGAAGCCGAAGGCTGGGCGCTGCTCTCGGATATTCACATTGCGGCGGACGCCAGCCTGATTCACAGCGGCGTCAACATGACGCATAATTTGCAAACCGTGAGCGCGGAGGCGCTTGCCTGGCCGGAACCCGTTTCCGGCGCGCTCATCAATGGCGATCTCGCCTACAACAACGGCGAATCCGCGGATTACGCGGCCGTTCTCCAATTGCTGCGGCCGCTGCGCGAGCGCGGCGTGCCGATTCATTTGGCGCTCGGCAACCACGACAACCGCGAACGCTTTTGGGACGTCTTGCCGAAGGAGAAAACCGAAGACGCGCGCCTGCCCCATCGCCAATCAGCAATCGTGCGGACGCGCCACGCGAATTGGTTTGTGCTTGATTCGCTCATCCAAACGCGCACGACGCCCGGCTTGCTCGGTGGCGCGCAACGGGACTGGCTCGCGCGCGCGCTCGACCGGAACGCGGGCAAACCGGCCCTGGTAGCCGTCCATCACAATCCGCGCGCCAACAACCCCGCCGACAACGGCCTTGAGGACACGGAGGATTTGCTGAAAATTCTGCGGCCGCGCCCGCATGTGAAGGCTTGGTTTTTCGGCCACACGCACCGGTGGGAAGTCTCGCAGGACAGGAGCGGGTTGTGGATGATCAATTTTCCCCCGGTCGCGTACCTTTTTCAGGCCGGCCGGCCCAATGGATGGGTTCACGCCACGCTGCAACCCGCCGGCGCGCGCCTTGAACTCCGGTGCCTCGACCGCACGCGCCCCGACCACGGCCAAATCGTCAATCTGCCTTGGAGAGTCTAGCGCCGGCGGGCTGGCCGTTCGCGCTTTCGTGCTCCCGTTTCCAGGAGAGGATGATCAGCAAACCAACTCCGATGCAGATCGCGCTGTCGGCAATATTGAAAGCGGGAAATCCCACTTCCTCGCCGCTTCGGCGAATAAGGTAAAAGCGGAGGAAATCAATGACGTGATGGTACATGAGCCGGTTGAGCAGGTTCCCGATAATCCCGCCAAAGATCAGCCCAAGGGAAATCTGGCCCAGGAGGCTCTGCACGTAAAAATGGCGCCGGAACGAATACAATCCCGCCAGCGCGATGATGGAAACGCCCGCCAGGATATAATTCCGCCCGCGCAGCAAACTCCACGCGGCGCCCGTGTTCATCCAATACACCAGCCTGAAAAATCCGTCGATGACCACCCGTTCCTCCGATGGCCCCAGCAAATAAGGCACGAGCATTTTGGTGGCCTGGTCCAGCAATACGACGGCCAGAGTTATCCCCAAAAGGCGGCGGTCCTCCTTCTTCATGGTTTGTAAATCACCCGGGTGCCTGCCAGCAGATCGTGCAAGCCCCGTTTATCCGCGCGCATGGCGATGATTAGATAGCCGGCAAAGAAAAAGAAATCGCTCACCCGGGCCGCCACCCAGCGCAAGGCCGCCCGGCTGTAACCAATGGGCGCGCCGTTCCATAATACGATGCGCGCCCCGATGGCCATTTTGCCGATGGTGGCCCCAAAGCGCCCGTTCATAATCACGTCATACAGAAAAAAGATCGGGTAGTAGATCGGCATCGCGTGCCTGGCCCAAATTTGCCACTCCTGCAAGAATTGCCTGGCAGCCGCGTCGTTGGCGGCTTGGTCGCTGGACAAGGCCACCCATTGTGGCAGCGGCCATTGCCGTGAAACGGAGAAGCGCGACCACACCAAATAGAAAACTCCCCACAGAATGATCGCATCAATGACGTAAGCGCCCAGCCTTGCCCAGAACCCGCATGGCTTGGCGCCGGAAGCCGCTGAGGCGTGCAAGCGCGCCAACTCGTTTCCTAATTCGGCATAACGCGCCGCGGGAGACCACGCGGCCAGGTCGCTCCGCCAGACTTTGGTCATGCCCGCCACGCGCCCGTCGCGAATCCAGCTTTTTAATTCTTCCAGCGTGGCCGGGCCATATTCGAGGCCGTCACCGCCGATGATCTTGTAATCTGCCTGCATGGATGAGGACACGGCGGGAACTAAGGAGCAATCTGTTTCGCGTAACTTTCCGCCGTGAGCAGTTGGCCGGCTTCACCCGGCTGGGACAGATTCAATTTAAACAGCCATCCGGCCTTGTAAGGATCGCTGTTGACCAATTCCGGGTGTTTGGCCAATTCCGCATTTACCGCCACAACTTCGCCGCTCAATGGAGAATAAATATCGCTGGCAGTCTTGACCGATTCCACCACCGCGCACGCTTCTCCCGCCGCGACCTTGCGGCCCGCGGCCGGCAATTCAACGAACACCACATCGGTCAATTCATGCTGGGCGTGATCGCTGATGCCGATGATGGCGGCGCTGCCTTCCAGGCGGACCCACTCGTGCGATTTGGCGTATTTCAAATCGGCTGGCACATTTTCGCTCATAATGCCTTTCAGCTTACGCCAATTGCGCCGCTTGGAAATCTTTTTTCACGGCCGCCGATAAATCGGCCGGGCCACGATCATCGCCGGGAGGCGCCGGCCTCGGACATCCACGGCTACAGCCGTGTTGGCGGGCGAAAATTCCGGCGCAACCAGCCCCAGCCCGATGCCAATATCCAAAGACGGGCTTTGTGTCCCGCTGGTCACGTGGCCGGCGGGTTGCGTTCCGCCGTCAGCGCTCCAGATGGAATAGCCCGGCCGGGGAGGCGCGCCGCGCGCGGCCATTTTGAAGGCGGCCAGCTTGCGCGCCGTGCCCTGCGCTTTCTGTTGTGCCAGCACCGCGCGCCCCATGAAGTCGCCCTTGCCCAGCGCCACGAAGTAACCGAGGCCCGCCTCCAGCGGAGAGATGCTTTCGTCCAGTTCATGCCCGTAAAGCGGATAGCAAACTTCCGTGCGCAAAGTGTCGCGCGCGCCCAGCCCGGCCGCTTTAATGCCATCGGCCTGGCCTGCCGCCAGCAATTTGTTCCATAGGGCCTCGATCAACCCAGCGTCAGCGATGATTTCAAAGCCGTCCTCCCCGGTATAGCCAGTGCGGGAAACGAGGACGATGCTTCCGTCAAAATTAAACCGCGCGATGCTGTTCTTCGGCAGCGCCGCCGCCGTTTGGGAACTGGCTGGAAAACAATGATCGAGAAACGCCGCGACTTTTGGCCCTTGCACGGCGACCGCCGCCAATTCATCCGAACGGTTTTTCAATTCCGCCGCGCCGCCGCCTGGAAAAACGTTCAAATGCTGCTTGAGCCAGGAAAAATCCGCGTCGATGCGCGAGGCATTGACGACCAGCAGAAATTCCTCCTCGTCAATGCGGTAAACATAAAGATCATCAACCGCGCCGCCGCGTTCGTTGCAAAGGATGGTGTATTGCCCCTGTCCCTTCTGTAATTTGCGGATGTCATTGGTCAGCGCGAAGTTGAGAAACTCGGCCGCTCCCGGCCCGCGCGCGGCGAATTCCCCCATGTGCGAGATGTCGAACAGCCCGGCCGCCGTGCGCACGGCCTTGTGTTCCTCAATGATGCCCGAATAGCACAGCGGCATTTCCCAGCCGCCGAATTCAACCAAGTGCGCGCCGAGCTTTTGATGCGCCGCGAAAAGAGGTGTCCTTTTCAACATGCGGATTGCAGCATAAGCCTCCGCGCCCAATCGTCAAAGAAATATATATGTGTCAGCCATCCGCGCGAACCATCCTCAGTCAAATTTTTCAGTTGCAGTGCGGGGGATTTCTGTAAAGAATCCGGGCCATGAAAGTCACAACGCATCACGGCATCGGTGTCTCCGGGCTTGATGGGCAATTTCCCGTGGAACTTCCTCACTCCATAACATACTGATATGCAACCAATTCATCTGGCTTGGGTTGATTACGCCATCTTGCTTGCTTACACGGCCTTCGTCATCGGCATCGGTTTCGCCCTGCGGGGGTACATGAAAACTTCGGCCGACTTTCTGACTTCCGGCCGCTCGATTCCCACCTGGGTGACCGGCCTGGCCTTCATGGCCGCCAATTTGGGCGCGCTGGAATTGGTCGGCATGTCCGCCAGCGGCGCCAAATACGGCATTTCCACGGCTCATTTTTATTGGGTTGGCGCGATTCCGGCGATGGTGTTTTTGGCCGTGTTCATGATGCCCTTTTACTACGGTTCCAAGGCCCGATCCGTCCCGGAATATCTCAAACTTCGATTCGACGAGCGCGTGCGCTGCCTCAATTCAATCACGTTCGCCGTGATGACGGTGATGGCTTCCGGCATCTCCATGAACGCGCTGGCCAAGCTGCTGCACCTGCTGCTGGGATGGGATTACCACGTCAGCCTCTGGATTTGTTCAGCCGTGGTGCTGGTGTATGTGCTCAAAGGCGGATTGACCTCAGCCATTTACACTGAAGTGCTCCAGTTTTTCATGATCGTTCTTGGCTTCGCGCCGGTGGTCTTTTTGGGCCTCAAAGACATGGGTGGATGGAATGCCATTAAAGAAAAGCTGGTTGTCGTGGCCCACAATCCCGCCGCGCTTTCACTCAATGATAAGTCATTTCAACCCGACGCCTGGAGCAGCGCGTGGAAGCCTTTGCTGGCCGGCCCCAGTGCCAATCCAATGGGAGTGGACTTATTCGCCATTGTCTTTGGCCTCGGCTTCGTGCTCTCGTTTGGTTATTGGTGCACGAACTTCCTGGTCGTCCAGCGCGCCATGGCCGCCAAAGACATGACCGCCGCGCGCCGAACACCGCTCGTCGCCGCCATTCCCAAAATGATTTTTCCCGTGCTAGTCATTTTGCCCGGCATTATCGCCATCGCCCTGGCCTCCACCCCCGGCAAAGGTTACCGGCTGCCGCCAGTCGCCATCCACGATGGCGATTACAAGCAAGCCCTCGTGGACTTGAAGGCCGCCAACCCAGCCGACGCCGCCGCGGCCGCCACAAAGATAGGCGCGGATGTCGGGTTGAAGCTCGACCAGGCCAAAATTGCCGCGCTGATCACCGACAATTCCACCCAGCATTTGGCAGATCCTCAACTCGAAGTCCGCCTGCAAGACAGCGTGAAGGACAACGATTACGACGGAATCATCTTGTCGCTGGTCAAGAAGTACTGCCCGCCCGGCTTGCTGGGGCTGGCGTTGACCGCTTTGCTGGCGTCGTTCATGTCCGGCATGGCGGGCAACGTGACGGCTTTTAATACGGTTTGGACTTACGACTTGTATCAAGCCTACATCGCGCCCAACAAGCCCGATCAACACTATTTTCGCATGGGCCAGGGAGTGACGGTTGTGGGCATCGGATTGAGCATCGTTTTCGCCTACTTTGCCAACCACTATTCCAACGCGATGGACGTGGTTCAGTTGGTCTTCGGCTTCGTCAACGCGCCGCTGTTTGCCACTTTCCTGCTGGGCATGTTCTGGGCGCGCACGACCGGCACGGGCGCGTTCCTCGGATTGCTGGGCGGCACGCTGACTTCGGGGATTTTCCACGCGCTGACCATCGCCCAGGGCAACACGCCCGGCATCAAAGGCGGCTATCTGCACGTCGTCCAAACTTTCCCCAGCGAAATGGCCCAAAATTTCTGGCTGGCCAGTTTCGCCTTCGGAGCCTGTTTTCTCCTGACGCTGTTCATCTCGCTGGCGACCAAGCGCACCAAGACCAACGAGGAGTTGAAGGGCTTGGTTTATTCGATGACACCGAAGTTGGTGGATCACGACCAGGCATTCCTGGCCCGGCCCGCCGTTTTGGGAAGCATCCTCTTGATTGGATGCGTCATTCTTAACATTATCTTTTGGTAGAAAGGAAACAAAACTATGGGACTCGATATTCGATGGCCAATTGGCATTATGTTCTCGCTCATAGGAGTGCTGCTGGTCGCGTTCGGCGCGGCCACTGGCTCAGACGCGGACATGTACAGCCACACTTCGCTCGGCATTAACATCAATCTCATTTGGGGCATCGTGCTGTTGATTTTCGGCGTGGCCATGCTTTTGGGGGCCATTTCCGGGCGCAAAAAACCGCCCGCCTCCTGACGCCGGCCTTTCCATGAATCTCAAGGAACTTTCCGCTCACACCAGTCGCGAATTTGCAAAGGCCTTTGGCCGCCTTCCGCGCTGGATCGCCGCCGCGCCGGGGCGCGTCAATGTCATTGGCGAGCATATTGATTACAACGATGGTTTCGTTCTCCCGATGGCCATTGAATATTATACGGTCATGGCCGCGGACCGCCCGCCCGGCGGCGGCTCCGTCATGCGAATCCGTTCCACCGCCGAGACGGAGGAAGCCGTCATCGACACCGCCAAGCCCATCGTGAAAGGCGCGCCCAAATGGGGCAATTACCCGCGCGGCGTCGTTGCGGGCATGATGGAGCGCGGCCTCAATTCGGGGGGGCTTGATGTCCTGCTGCATTCGACTGTGCCGCTGGGCAGCGGCCTCTCCAGCAGCGCCGCCCTTGAGGTCTGCACCGCCACTTTGGTCGAAGCCGTCACGGGCCGCAAAATCGACCCGGTCGAAAAGGCGCTCCTGTGCCAGAAAGCCGAGCACCAATTCGCGGGTGTGCCGTGCGGCATCATGGATCAATTCATTTCCGTCATGGGGCGAGAGAGCCACCTGCTTTTGCTGGACTGCCGTTCGCGCAAAACCGAACTTGTGCCGATGAGCGACTCGTCGGTCGAACTGCTCATCGCCAACACCAATGTCAAACATGAGTTGGGCAGCGGCCAATATGCCAAGCGCCGCGCCCAATGCGAGGCAGCCTCGAAAGTCCTGGGCCTTGCTTCCTTGCGCGACGCCTCCGCCGCCGGCCTGGAAAGCAACAAGAGCCGCATGGAGGACGAAGTTTTCCGCCGCGCCCGCCATGTCATTGGCGAAATCGCGCGCACGACGCGAGCCGCCGAATCCATTCGCGCCTCCGACTGGCGCGGGACGGGCGAGTTGATGTATGCCAGCCACCGCTCTCTGCGCGACGACTACGAAGTCAGTTGCTCGGAGTTGGACGCGCTGGTTGATGTGGCTGAATCCATCGGCCTGGCGGGCGGCGTTTACGGCTGCCGCATGACCGGCGGCGGATTCGGCGGATGCGCGGTGGCTTTGGTCAAGACCAATTCCGTGGAAGCCATCACCAGAACCCTGGCATCTGGCTACACAGTAAAAACCGGCCTGGAAGCCACCATCTTCGGCTCCCGTCCCGCCGCCGGCGCGTCGATTATTTCGTAAGCCATGGCTCGGTTGGAGCCCCACCACCGAACCGCTGGCCATTCGCGTCGGAAAACTTTACACTTTCCTGCGTTTTTAAGTCAAACCTAATTTTGTGGCGGTTAAAATTTTCCCGTTTATTATCCATTGATTTGCAGCGGGTTGAAGGGTTTTTTATTTTCGCTCGCCAGATCGCACGAGGCCGTGGCACACATTCCGCTGAGATCAAGCCGTTAAGCAATGGAAACCTGATGCCTCGCGTTGAGCGGGCATCGCAATCAAAAAATTAATTATGAAGAAACCTGTATTGAGCGTGTTGGCCGTCGCTGCGGTTGTCATTCTGACTGCCGGAAGCGTGCAAGCGCGCCCCGTGCCGGATGCCGGCTCGACTGTGTCCATGTTTGGACCGATCCTGCTGGGCCTGGCCGCGATTCGCCGGTTCTTGAAGAAATAACGCTTCGGCGAATCTTCGAGAATCACCAGAGCAGTGCCTGTAAGGGCGGGTTATCTCAATTTTGGGTGGCTCTCTTTTACAGGCATTGCCCTTTTTGCGCGAATCCAATCAACATTTCCCCGCATCGGAATGAATCTCCTTTACGTTGGGCGGGGTTTGGGCTTAATTGATTTCCATGCTTTTGAAATCTATACTTTACACATTTGCTTGCGGCGGAATGCTGATTGGCGCTTCCGCTTTGGCCGATGACAAGGTCGATCCTTCCAAGTTTCCGCCGCCTTCCTCCAAACAGGGCGTGACCTACGCGAAGGATATTCAGCCCATTTTTGCCAAATCCTGTTATCCGTGCCACAGCGCCAAAAATGCCAAGCCCAAAGGCAAGCTCCGCGTGGACACTTTGGAGGCGGTGCTCAAAGGCGGCGAGGACGGCCCGGCTCTGATCGCCGGCGACAGCGCCAAGAGCGTGGTGGTCGCCCAAATCTGCCATCAGGGCGACCCGGACGATTATATGCCGCCGGCAAAAAACAAAGAGGGCATTAAGGAACTGACCAAGGAACAAATCGGATTGATCCGGGCGTGGATTGACCAGGGCGCGAAGTAGCGCCGGATTCCTTGGAACGCCGCCGCGACGGCCCGAAATAAATGGGTTTCGCGGCGCTCGCCTGTCCCGGTCGAAATCAGTGGCGGCGCAGGATCAGGCGATGGTCGATGCGGCGGGTTTGATGGTATTCCAGCGGGGGCAGGGCGGTGAGGGTGGGGGATTGCGTTTCCTGCAAAATGTCGCGCGCGGATTGTTGCAGTTGACGCCAGCGCGGCCAGTCGAAATCCGGCGCGTGCGCGATCTGCCGCAAGGTGCTCCGCCACTCGATGATGACGCGGTCGATGTCTCCAGCGCCCAAAACTTCCGTCACCCAGCCATGTTTGCTCAACGGGTCTTTGTGGACGGCGGCCACGACTTGTTCCGCGCCTGAACCGTATTTGGGCGGCACGCCGCTCTCCAGATAACCGGGAATGGTTTGCGTTCCATAGAGTTTCTGGCAGGCCATCGCCAGGCGGCCCGCCCACCGGCTGTCCTCGGCGGAAAAACGAAAACTGGCGTCAAGATCGGCCAGGTCATAGACGAGTTCATGGATGGGGTAGGATTCCTCCTCCAGCGCGGCCGCGACCGCCAGGCCGTCTCCCTGCGAGAAACATCCGGCGATTTTTCCCCGGCGCGTCGGCGTTCCTGCCGAGTCAATCAAACCCAGCCGCCGCCACAGCAGCGCGACGCCGGTGCTGGCGGGAAGATTTTGGCAGGCCGGCACGAGCGAGCACACCGCGCAATCCGGCGGCATCACCTCGCGCTCGAAAGGCTTCCACAAGGCCACGCCATGCGAATCGACGGGCACGCGCAACATCATCCCGGCCAGGCCTAATCGCGCCACGACCCGCTGCTCTTCCTGAAAAATATGCATGATTGGCGTGTTTTGCGCGGCAAGTGTTCGCTTCAGCAGCGGCACGACGTTCTTTTCCCAAACCGGCCGCGGCACCTGGCGCCCGTTCCAATTGGCCAGGCGGCGGACCCATTTGGACAATCGAACGCGGTCGTCGTTGAGAAGATCAGCCACCGTGACGGCGCGCCCATAAATCTTGCCGCGCTCGTCATCTTGCAACAGGCAGAGCGGGCCGGCCCCCGGTTTTTCCAATGCGGCCGGCTCGGCCAGCACGGAATGGCAGCGCAACGTTTCCGCGCTTTCCATCACGGCCACGTCGCGCGCGGGGCGCTCAGACGCCGCGGGATAATTCTCCCATTGGCCGCGGCTGTTGAGCATCTGGCGCACGCGCTTGCGGACGTGCCGCGCGCGCTCGGCGTCCGTCCTCAATCCACACGGCACATCGGGATTCGCGATGGAGGCCTCAATGCCCAGCGCGATGGGCCGGGTCGTGAACAGCCTTTCCTGCACGCGCACCGCTTCGCGAAACGGGTTCAACCCCCGCGCGGCGGCGGCGTCCATCAGGCTGAGGAGCACGTTCCAATCCACCAGCCCGCCGCGTGACAAATGCCCGGGCCGTGCGTCGAGCATGCGCAGTTCGTTGGCCGAGATGAGGACGTAGCCCGTTTCGTCCAATCCACGCCGGCCGGCGCGGCCGAACATTTGCAAAATTTCATCCGCGCGCAGCAAATGCTCCTCGTTGTCGCGCCGATAGGATTCTGCCGCCAGCGCGACGCTGCGCAGGGAAAAATTGATGCCCGCCGCCAATCCCATCGTCGCCACGACGACGCGCAATTGCCCGGCCTTGGCCAAAGGTTCGACCACGCCCGCGCGCGCCGCGTAACTCAGGCCGCTGTGATGAAAAGCGATGCGGCTCTTGAGCATCCGCGCCAGGTTTTCGCCGGCGAGAGTTTTTTGCTCCGCGCTCAATAAAAGCGGATTGGGCGTGGGCAACTGGCGGGCCAATTCGGAAGCCATAGATTCGGCGGCTTGCCGGCGCGGGGCGAAAATGAGGATCGGCCCCAAATCTTCCGCCAGCGCCTTGGCCGCTAGGCGGGGCCAATATCCGCGGATTTCCGGAGGCACATAAAAATTCAAATTGTTGGCATGGACTTCCTCCAGCGGGACGGGGCGGACGTCGTATCGGATAAGGACGGCTCTGCGTCCGAGACGCTGAAGCCATTGCACGACATTTTGGGGATTGGCGACGCTGCCGCTGAGCAGGAGCAATTGGGTCTTGGGCGGCGCGAGAGCGAGGGCCAATTCGTAATTGAGGCCGCGGTCAAGATCGCCCAACATTTGATATTCATCGACGACCAGCAGCGCGGGGCCTTCGCCTTGAATGAGCCGGTTCTTCTGCGTTTCCAGGGTCGCGACGAGCACGGGCGCGTGAAGGTTCTCCGACAAATCGCCTGTGGCAATGCCGACATCCCAGCCGCGCGCGCGCCACTCGGCCAGCTTGTCGTTGGCCAGCGCGCGGGTCGGCACGGTGTAAATGGCCTGGCCGCGATTGCGCCCCTGATTGGACCACAGCTCGAAAATGAGCGTCTTGCCCGCCCCGGTCGGCGCCTGCACGACGACATCGCTGCCCTCGCGCAATGCGGCGACGGCTTGCTGCTGCCAGAGGTCCGGGATGGCCACCTGCTGGAGGGAGGGCAAATTTTCCAACTGCTCGGCCATCGACGACATGGAAACAAAGTAACGGTTCCACGACGGGGCGCAATGGCCAATGGGTTTCAGTCCTGCTCCTAATCTCTTTGGCGGATTGAGATTAAGATTGCGATTGCGAGCAAGATTAAGAGAAGTGAATCAGCCCCGGCCGGACAGATAAGCTTCCATCTGGTCGATGGCGGCATTTTGGGCGGAGATAATCCAATTGACCATGTCGCCGATGGAAACGAATCCGATCATTTCGTTGTCTTCCATCACCGGCAGATGGCGGATGCGCTTGTCGGTCATGATTCGCATCGCGTCTTCGACGGTGTCGTTGGGCGTGATGGTGGCGGACACATTGCTGATGATGTCGCGCACTTTGGTGTTGTGCGATGTTTTGCCTTCCAAGGCCACTTTGCGCGTGTAATCGCGCTCGGAAAAGATGCCGACAAGCCTGCCATTTTCAACGACTGGCAGCGCGCCGATGTTCTTAAGGGCCAGCAATCGAATCGCCTCAAACACGGTGTCATTCGGTGAAATGGTCCAAACGGTTGAACCTTTGTGGTGCAAAATTGTGCCAATGGTTCCGCTAGTTGTCGTTGTCATGCAGAGTTGTGCTGTTAAGAAACGTATAACGCCGGCGCGGCCCGAAGCCAAGCAAAATCTGCCAAAAAATTCCCGTGACGGGACATCGGGTCAATCCGATTTTTTCAATAGGGGAATGCCATCGGGATTGGCGATCCACAGAAGCGGCTGCGTGACGGCCATATTGCGGCGGACTTCCGGGTCCGTTGGCTCGGCTTCCAATTTCTTCCAAAGATCAAAATATTTCTCGCCGCCGAATTCCGCGCAAGCAAACAACAAGCAAGGCTGGCGCGCGGGCCACGATTCCCAATGTTGAATATCTTTGGCGCGGCCGTCGGCCAGCCATTTGCTTTTATCGGCCAGGTACGGATAAATAAATTCCACGGCCAGCCGGGCGGGATGTTCGGCGGGCAGGTTCCAATAATCCTCCGCGGGCGTGGAAAGCAGGACGCACAGCGCGCTGACGTTGTCGGCTTGGAAGATCGAATAGCCGTAAGGCTTGGTCCGTTTCAATTCCAGCGGGAAGCTGCCGTCGGCGGCCATTTGGCCTGGCAGCAAAACGTTTTTGAAACGTTCGCGGCAAAGTTTGAGCATGGCAGCGTTGCTCGTAAAGCGGGCGAAACTGGCCAGCTGAAGAAAGAAGGCGATGCTGTGATTGTTCTTGGCGTTCATTTCTTTGACACCGTTGGCGGAGGTAGTCATCCAGTCGATGTAATCGGCAAACCACTTTTTCAGGCTGGCATCCACGGCGGGATCGAAGGCCGGGGACTTTTCCAGGAACCGCACGGCCACCGGCAATTCGGCGAGATGCAATGTGTCAATCACACCGTAAGACCGGCCCGAATATTGGCCTAACACGGCCTGGGCAAAGTCCAGGTTCGGGTTCATTCGCGTTTGCGCGTCGATAAAAAAGACGCGGATCAACGCGGATGCCTTGGCCGCGAAGCGGTCCTCGCCGGCCAGCGCGTAAGCCGCCGCCAGGGCCGCGACGGCATCCTTCATGTTGCGCATGGCCATGCGATGGGCTTCGAAATTGCCCGGATTGGACATCCCATCGCGGCTGACATACGGCAGGCCATTCTTGGTGGCGGGATTGGGCCAGAAATAATCGCTGTCGCTATAGAAATCATGCGGCCCGCCCTGGCTGTTGGTCGCGCGTTCGTCCGTAATGGCCGGCGGCTTGAGTGTCAGGGCCGCATTGGCCAAACGGAGAATCCTGGCCTGGTCCAGCCGGGCGGCCGCGAGGACCGTTTCCCGGCTGGCGGATCCGAACCCGTTCAGGGCGAATATCATCAGCGCGAGCAGGACATGTTTCATGGCTGGAACGTGGCATTGGCCATCGCGTTCATCAATCCAAATTTTTCCATCTTGACAACGGCGCGACAATGTGTGATATGTTCACACATGCAGGTTATTTCAATGAATGAAAACGAACTCGAGGCCTTGCGGATTCTTTGGGAAAAGGGGCCGTTGAAGCCCGCCGAAATCCAGGCGCGGTTCGCGTGGCCGATTGAAAATCCAACCCTGCGGTCGGCGCTGGTCAACCTGGTCGCGAAAAAGCACGCGACCCGCAGAATGCAGGGGAAGGCGTTTTTCTACACGGCGCGCGTGCCGAAGAGGACGCTGCTGCGAAATTGGGCGCATCATTTGGCGCGTGTCTTTGCGGGCGGTTCGGCCTCTGAACTGGTCGCGCAGTTGGTGGAGACGGCCGATCTTGGCGAGGCCGATCTCAAGCTGCTGCGCGACACCGCGAAAGGAAAAGCAAAATGAACTTCGTGTCATTCTCCGCCGCGGAAGCGCTTCTTCGGTGGTCAGTCCTGCTGGCGCTGGGCTGGATCGCGCACGGCTTGCTTCGGAACCGCCATCCGCGCTGGCGGATGATTTTATGGCGGGCGATTTTTTGTTTTTCGCTGGTGACGCCACTCGCACGGTTTCCGACGCTGAGAATTCCCGTGCCGCGTAATTCGTTTGACTGGGCGGATGCTCCAATTGTTGCCCCCGCCGCCGCGCCATCCACCGGCATCGGCGGGACGCCCGTATCTGAGACGCCGCGAGTCTCGCCCGCCGCGCGGACAAGCGCGTCTTCGTCCGCGCACGCGATGGCGTTTCCGCGAATTTCGTGGCCAACATGGCTGGCGCTCGTTTGGATTGCGGGCGCGTTGTGGGCAGGCGGGCGGCTCGTTCGGCTGCAATTGGCCCTCCATCAATTGCGCGTTGGTTCAGCGCCGGCCGACGCGGCCGTTCAACAGCAAGCCCGCGAGACTGCCGCGTGTTTGAAAGTAACACGGCGTTTCGCGGTCAGAGTATCCGGGAACATCGTCTCGCCCTGCGTGTGCGGCGTTTGGAAACCGGCGGTGCTGCTGCCGAAAAAGTTGGCGGATGAATTGTCGGCTGATGAGGCTCCGGCTTTGCTGGCGCATGAGATCGCGCATCTGCGCCGGCACGATTTATTTTGGTGCATCGGCTGGCGATGGGCGCAGGCGCTGTTCTGGCCGCATCCGCTAGTGTGGGGAATTCCGGCCGCGCACGCACTCGCTTGCGAAGAGGAGGCCGACCGGATCGCCGCCGGGCAATCGCGCGGCCAGGCGCAGTATTCGCAACTGCTGGCGGGGATGGCATTGCGGATATTGGCGCTGCCGGCGGCGGAAACGCAGCTCGCGCTCAGCGGCGGTTCGCAAATCGCAAAACGGATTCGCTCGCTGCGAGAAAATCGCGCGGGAGTTTGGACGTGGCGGGATTCAGCGGCGGCCTTTGCGCTGGCGGCCGCGGTATTTGTGGCGGCGGCGGGGTGCAGTTTTACGACGGCCAAACCGGCTGCGCTGACGTTCAGGGAAGTTTTGGTCACCGTGCAAGACCAGGACGGCCACCCAATGGCTGGCGCGGCTGTGCGTCCCTCGGGTTTTCGTGTCAAAGGCCTGCATCATGCCGACGATTACTCCTGGAATCGCAACCTCTTTGGGCCGCCTGAAACTGTCATGACCGGGGCAGATGGAAAAGCATGGGCGCGGTATCCGGTTGAGGGAATTCCAGAGGAGAGAGAGTTCACGGCCTCGCTGACTGTCAGGGTGTCGCGCGCGGGATACTGCTCGGCCAGCCCGGATGATTATTCGGTGGAGCGGCCCAATCCGCCTATTCGATTGGTTCGCGGCATCGTGCTGGAAGTGTCGGGCTATAGCGGCGCGGACCGCCAGCCTGTGGAGGAACTGAAACCGAGCCTCACTCTGAGCGGCGCTACCTTGCCATTGAATTGGCAAAAAACGGCCGGCGGCAAATTGGCATTCGACGAACTTTCCCCGGGCGATCATCTGTTGCAATTGATGGGCCGGCTTCCTTCGGGCGAGATCGTTTACAGTGACACGGTGGCGTTCACGGCCGCGCCCGGGCTGCCTTGCTCGCTCAACTTGGAAATGAAGCCGGGCATCCGCGTGGAAGGGCGGCTGGATGAGAGCGTTCCGAGGCCTGTCAAGAACGGGCGAGTATTGATTCAAGTGCGCCCAAAGGAATTTCCCGCGTCGGCCTCGCCGAACGGCCGAGCAAAAATCATTGAGAAATATGGCGAACCGTTTTTTTGGCGGACCTACCGCGTGATCCATGAAGACGGCACGTTCGTATTCGAATCTGTTCCGCCAGGCGAACTTGACGTGACCGCGCTTTGCGACGGATTCGCTTCGAGGGGGGTCGGCCAGCCGAATTTCGGCCTGCCCCAGGCGTTCGCGCTTCGTGCGCCGGTCACCGAAATTACCGTGCGAACGGAACGGACGGCCACGTTGGATTTTACCGCGACGACGAGGCGCGGCCAACCGATTGAAGGCGTCAGTGTCAGCCTTAATCCCAATGCATTGCGCATCGGAGGCATCTTCGGGCAGATGTGGGGTTCCAGCGAGTCTCCGTTCCGGGCGATGGCTCCGCTGCCGCCGCTGCCATATGATTCCGCGAAGACGGACCAAAATGGGCGAGTCGAGATCCGAGACATTCCCTCCTTTGCCACGTTTCTGTTGCTCAATGACCCTCGCTATCAGGTCCCGCTGCAAAGCGGTGTCTGGCGGGACCGATTTGTGCCCTTGAAATTTTCGCCCGGCGCGACCAACGAGCTGAAAATGGCGCTGGAACCCAAGGGAGCCGATTTCATTGGCGGGACGGACTGATGGGCCCCGGCTGCGGCTTTGTCAATAAATAAATGGCGCCGAGCATGAGCAGCACGAGGGCCGCTTCGTAAAGGCAGGCCCATGGGTTGTGCCGGTGGCTGGGAATTTTCAGCAGCGAAAAGGGCCGCGTCCGGTCAAAGATCAGGCCGAGCAGATCGTGCATGTGCGGCCGCTGGTAAAATGGAATGCGGAAATGGAAAATCTCCTGCCCATGCATGATGACCCAGTCCAAATCCGGCAGCATGGCGAACGCGATGCCGAGTTTGAACGTGCGCCACCAAATGCACAAAAACAAGACGGTCGCCGCCAGCACACAGGAGTGGTAGATGACCCAAAACGGGTCGTGAAAATTGGCATTGGGCGGATGATAGGTGAAATTGGCCAGCTTGTCCAAAAGGCCGTGAGATAGAAATGCCAAAGCCGCCGTGAGGAGGAATGTCCAAGCCCGGCGCCCGCATGTCAACTGCACGGAGCGCTCGATGATCACACCTGCCAGGATGTGCGTCGGCTCCTGCACAAGTGCTAGCGATTCGGCCGCGCCATGTTGACAAAGTTTTTCGCGGGCGCTCCGCTCAGCACGCGATCCACATCGCTTGCCACCGCTTCCATCGTGCGCGTTTGGGCCTCGACTGTGAACGCGCCGACGTGCGGCGCCAGGATGACGTTGTCCATTTGTTCCAAGCCCGAGGATGTGCCGGGCGGTTCGGTCGCGCGCACGTCCAGGGCCGCGCCGCCCAAATGGCCGGAACGCAAGGCCGCCAGCAGGGCCGCTTCATCCACAATCCCGCCGCGGGAGGTGTTGATGAAAAATGCGCCGGGTTTCATGCGCGCGAAGGCCGCCTGATTAAAAAGCCCTTTGGTCTCTGGCGTCAGCGGCGAGTGGACGGAGACGAAATCCGCCCGCTCCAGCGCCTCTTCCAGCGTGGCGACGGGCGCGGCCCCGGTTTCCATCCAGACGGGGGCGTTTAACTTGACAAACGGATCGCAAACCAGCGTTGTCATGCCGAAGGCGCGGGCAAGCAGCGCGACTTTGCGCCCGACCCGCCCGAAGCCGCACAGCGCCAGCGTCTTGCCGTCCAATTCGATGCCCGTGCAGCCGGGACGATCCCAGCCTCCGGATTTGGTGGAGCGGTCGCCGCGCGGAATGCGTCGCGCCAAGCCAAGCACAAACCCAATGGCCAATTCCGCCACGCTGGTGGCATTGGCGTCCAGCGGCGCGATGACCACGACTCCAGCGTTGGACGCGGCGGCGACATCGATGTTATCCAGGCCCGCGCCAACGCGCCCGATGGCCAGAAGCCTGGGCGCGGCGGCCAGCAAATCGGCGGTCAGCCGGGTTTGATTGCGCAGCATGATGGCGCGCGCCTCCGCCAGCGCCAGGCGCAGCCGGTCCGGGTCTTTCCACAGCGTCGCGTCGCGCGCTGCCTCGTATTTGGCGCAAAGCTTCTGGATGGCTGGGGAGTCCAGCTCTTCCGTGATTAGGATGTCCATGCCGCGTAGAACTATGCACTGCGGTAGAGTTTTGTCAAGACGAATTCGTCGTGGCGCAACGCTTCGGCCGCTGTCAGGCGCCCGTTGATCGTGCTTTCCAGCGTTTTCATGGCCGCGTCAGCCGCCTGGTCCAGCGTCATTTCCAGCCGCAGAATGCCCGTCACGTCCACGTCGATGTGTTCGCTCATGGTCTCCAGCGTAAGCGGGTTTCCGGAGAGCTTGATGACTGGCACGATGGGGTTGCCAATGACGTTGCCCTGGCCGGTCGGAAAATAATGCACGACAGAACCCGCCGCGCCGCATAGCGTGACCATCTCCGCCGCCGCGCTGGAGGAATCCATGAAGTGCAGGCCGGGGCCATCCGGCTCGACCGCCGGATCAAGCGCGGATTGGACTTTGCAGCGGCCGATCTTTTGGATGTTCCCCATCGCTTTTTCTTCAATGGTCGTCAATCCGCCGCGGATATTTCCCTCCGTCGGCTGCGAACCGAGCAAATCAACGCCTTGGCCGCTGATCAAGTTTGTGTAATCCTTGAACATGCGGTTGAATTCTCCCAAGACTTTCTCATTGACGCAGCGGGATTGAACGATGTCCTCGCCGCCGGTCAATTCCGAGGTTTCGCCAAAGATCATGGTCGCGCCCGCCGCGCTCAGGCGCTCGAAAACGCGCCCGACAGTAGGGCAGGAGGCCAGCCCGGTGGTGGTGTCGGACTCGCCGCACTTGGTGCTCATGAGCAGTTTCTTGACGGGGAACGGCTCGCGCTGAAGCTCGGTGGCGTATTGCACGAATTCCATCGCCTTGCGCGAAGCCTTCTCGATCGTGCGCAGGTCGCCATGGCGCTCGATGCTGAAACCGGCCACCGGCTTGCCCGTTTTGGCAATTTCTTTGACAATGCGGTCGGTCCATTTCGGCTCAATGCCGATGACGATGGCGGCGGCGATGTTGGGATTGCGCCCGGTGCCGGCCAGCGTGCGGAAAGTCAGCTCCAAGTCCTGGCCGAATTGCAGGCGGCCATAGGCGTGGGGCAGGGCCATCGTGCCCTTGATGAGCGAGGCCACGCCCTGGGCGGCCGCGTTGGAAATGTCATCGACCGGCAGGATGATGACGTGGTTGCGAATGCCATAACCCCCATTGGGGCGGCGGTAGCCTGTCAATTTCATTTTTTCCGGTTTCATCATACGGACCACCTTGAGGTTTTGACGTTGTGGGTGTGGACGTGCGCGCCTTTGGCGATTGGAGCCACGGCGTGGCCCACGGGCCGGCCATATTTTATTACCTTCTGGCCCTTGTCCAGGGCGCGCATGGCGACTTTGTGGCCGAGCGGAACATCATGCAGCAATTTCACCGCGCCCACTGCCTCGCCTTCCAGCGTGACGGCGCCTACCTTGCTTCCCTTCTTCAAATCTCCAACGGCAACGCCAACATCGTCGCCCGATTCGTGCATAAGAATGCCATGCTTCATAAATGATAATTCTTCGATTCTAAATGGTTGTTACGTTTGTGCTTTATTCTGCGGATTGGAAAAATCGCTGCAAATGGCCGTCTGGCCGGGGTGCGCGACCGGATAGAAGCCGCCGGCATCGGGCATGACGGGCGGGTTGCGGTCGAAAGACATTTCCGACGGCATGAGGCTGATCTGGCAATTGAAGGCATCGTCCCAATGCACTTCCTGGCCGGAATAAGTGGCCATGCGGCCCATGATGGCCGTCATGGTGCTTTCGGCGCCGTATTGGGCTTCGTTGTAAGGCGTGCCCGCGCGGATCGCGGCGAAAAGGTCCTGATGCTCGACGTGGTAAGGGTCCTTGGTCGGGCCGTCGTATTTCCAGGCTTTGGCGCCGGTGATGATGAAATCCTTGTTGTGGAATTTGGCCGTGCCTTTGGTGCCCATGAGAGCCTCTCCCACGTAGCCCCAGCCTTTGGGAAACTGGCTGCACTGGCTGATCATGCAACTGCCGTCCGGGTAGGTGAACTCGACGTAATGATGATCGTAAATCTGGCCGCATTCCTTGCTGGTGCGCGATTGCCGCCCGCCGACGCCGTTGGCGCTGATGGGATGGCCGCCTTTGAACCAGTTGCCCATATCAATATTGTGGCAATGCTGTTCGACGATATGATCGCCGGAAAGGTAAGTGAAGAAATACCAATTGCGAATCTGGTATTGGACCTCCGTCTCTCCTGGATGCTTGGGCTGCCCGCCGCGCGAACCGCCCCGCCAGTAAACCCGCAGGCACATAAGATCGCCGATGTCCCCATTCTTAATGCGCTCGTAAGACTGCACGTACTCCGCCTGATGATGGCGCTGAAAACCGACGCCCACCTTGAGGTTTTTCGCTTTGGCCTTCTCGTTGGCAGCCAGGATGCGGCGCACGCCGGCGGGATCCGTGCCCAGCGGTTTCTCCATGAAGACATGCTTGCCTTGTTCCACAGCTTCCTCGAATTGCTGCGGGCGAAAACCGGGGGGAGTGGCTAAAATAACCACGTCGGCATCGGCAATGGCTTTTTTGTAGGCATCCAATCCAACGTAACTATTCACGGTCGCCGGGTCCACTTGCTCCGGGTGCTTGCCTTGCAACGCCTGCAAACTGGAGGCCAAACGGTTCTCAAACGCATCCGCCATGGCGACCAATTTGATATCCTTGCCGGCCGCTAGGGCTTGGTCCGCGGCGCCGGAACCGCGTCCGCCGCAGCCCACCAGGGCCAGCTTGATGGTATCAGTGCCGGCCGCGTAGGCATTGCGCTCGATGCTCAGGCCGCCCAGAATGGATAACCCGGCGGCTGCCTTGCCGGCTGTTCCCAGAAAATGGCGGCGCGAAACGTCGGTCTCCGAAGATTTTTCATTCATACCAGATTCAATTTCAATTCAGATATTTTGAATTGAAAATAATTTTCCGTCCATCCACTATCTTTGGCAAGCGAAAAAAGACGGATAATCAGATTGCAAAGTGACATTCGATTTAACCTATGAAACTGTTTATTGATAGCGCGGACGTTGACAAAATCAAGCAAGCATGGAGCTGGGGAATTATTGACGGCGTGACGACCAATCCCAGCCACGTCGCCAAAACCGGCCGCAAACATCTGGAAGTGTATCGCGAGATTTGCGACATCGTCGATGGTCCCATCAGCCTGGAGACCATCACGCTGACCGCCCCGGAAATGGCTGCCGAAGGCCGCGAATTGGCCAAAATGCACAAGAACGTGGTCGTCAAAATCCCGTTGACTATCGAAGGATTGAAAGCGGTCAAAATCCTGACGGCCGAGAACATCCGCACCAACGTGACCGTGACGTTTTCGCCGTTGCAAGCATTGCTGGCGGCCAAGTGCGGGGCGAGCTATATTAGCCCGTTCGTGGGGCGGTTGGATGCCTGCGGTCAATTTGGGATGGAATGCGTGCGGCAAATCCGCACCATTTATGACAATTACGATTTCAAAACGGAGATTTTGACGGCGGCCGTGCGGCATCCCACGCATGTGCTGGAAGCGGCCCTGGCCGGCTCCGACGTGGCCACGATGGCCTTCGAGGTGCTGGAGCAGTTGTACCAGCATCCGCTGACCGATATCGGCATTGACATATTTTTGAAAGACTGGGCCAAAGTGCCCAAGCCTTGAATGGATGAAGGATGGCCGAAACCTCCAGCGGAACTGGAAAGGCGGGCCTCTTCCAGATTCTGACCGTGGGGCGGAATCCGAAGAGAACGCTCGTGCGCGCCGCCGCGCTGGCCGTGATCTGCCTTGTGGTCTTCAAGTTCGTCCTGCTGCCCGTGCGGGTGGAAGGCATCAGCATGGAGCCAACTTACGCGGATCATTCCGTCAATGCTGTCAACTGCGTGGCTTACCTATGGCATCCGCCGCGGCGCGGGGATGTGGTGGGAATTCGTTTGACTCCGCCGTCGTCCGCCGCATTGTCATCTCCGCACATTATGTATTTGAAGCGGATCATCGGGCTGCCCGGCGAAACGATTTCGTTCAAGCATGGCCATCCGTATGTCAATGACGAGTTGCTGGAGGAGCCTTACGAAAAGCAAGCGTGCCATTGGAACATGGCGCCCGTGACTCTGGGGGCGGACGAATACTTTTTCGTCGGCGACAACCGCACCATGCCCAAGGAATACCACACCTTCGGCAAAGCGCCGCGCGATAGAATCGTGGGAAAGGCCCTGTGGTGAAATGGCCGCGCCTGCTTTTGCTGGCCGGAGCCATCGCGCTGGCGGCATGGGCCTGGATGTTATTGCATCCCAGCGCGGAGAGCATTATTCGCAAACGTCTTGACGGCCTCGCCCGCGCGGCCTCGTTCGGCCAGAACCAGGGCTATCTCGCCAAAGCGGCCGGAGCGGAAAAATTGATCAGCTATTTCGCGACCAATGTCGATGTGCAAGTCGATATCCCTGGCCTTCACGAACACACGCTGGCCAACGCCGAGGAGATCGAGCAATCCGCGCTGGCGTCGCGCGCGGCCGCCAAAAGCGTGTCCGTCGCCTTTCCGGACGTAACGATCATCGTCAACGCGAAAGATCAATCGGCCGTCGCGGACGTGACGCTCCAAGCCCAAGTCGCCGGCGAAGCGGACGTGATCGTGCAGGAACTGA
>DASXZY010000055.1:0-7125 GCA_036501625.1 Verrucomicrobiia bacterium | reverse complement strand
CCGTCGGCTTCATCCCAACTCAGACGCAAGATCGCGCAGGCCCCGCTGATCGAACACTCCAACATCACATCAATGGCCAGCCGTTCCATGAGCCGGCTGAATCGGCTGTATTTCTCCGCCCACGGCACGGCCGCCGTTTGGTTCTGGAAACCAAAGGTCTCCACCTCAAAGGTAACGACGACACAGTTTTGCCATCTCCATCGGGTCCTGGTGTACGGTGACGTTCCATTCGTCGAACGGTGGAAAATTGTGGGCTACCAGATGGCGTTTTACTTCAATTTGATACATCCCCGTTTTCGTCCGGTCAACATTCTTGGGCAAGGTCGAGATTGTCATCAAAGGCCAGCACCACTACACCGCCAGCGCCTTCGATTCGCCCTTGGGCACTATCCGCTCGTCGGAGCATTCCATTCAAACACCGGAGGAACGACTGCAAAAGCTACGTGATGAATTGGCCGATTGCGCGAAAAAGCAAAAGGAATTTGAAGCGAAAGTTGGCGAATCGTTTGAGCACGAAGCCAAATTGCACACTTTGGCGCAACGCCAGGCTGACCTCGAAAAGGCTACCTCGGCAAGCAGAACATCGCAGACGTTCGTGTGAAACAATTGCACAAGCTTTTATCGCCAAAGGATCGTCGCCAGTTGCTCAAGGACTTGCCGCTGGCTCCGGCATGGATGCACCCGCATCTGCGGGCCATCGCTAACGGCCAAGCATCTCAATGAGCTTGTTCACTCAATTGCCGGTCGTCGAACGCGCCACCTTCATACGTGAGGCGGCCACGCAGCTCAACGTTCTGCCCGTCATTGTGGAGAAGGACTTTTGGGTTTGCTGGATGTTGCGGCAGATTTTCCAATCGTCACAGGCCGGAACCCATCTGGTTTTTAAGGGAGGCACTTTCCTTGTCCAAAAGTGTTTGACGCCATACAGCGGTTCTCTGAGGATATTGACCTGTCTGTTGCCCCGGCTTTTTTGGGTTGGGAAGAATCGGAACTGGACGATGCTCCCTCGCCGACCCAACGACGGAAACGATTGGAAAAACTGGAGGCGGACTGCGCTGCCAAAGTGCAGGATGACTTCCAGCGCGAACTAGAAAGCGGTGTCAAAACAGTGTTGGGCGAAAAGTCAGGAGGCCGACATTGGTTGCGGTATCAACTCGACACCGCCTCAAAATCGCCGGTGCTCTTCTTTGATTATCCCTCCGCGTTGCCGCCCGGAAGCGGATACATCCAGCCTTTTGTGAAGATGGAATTTGGGTCTTTGACCGATCAGCGCCCAAGCGGACTTCACCGTCAAGGCAGTGTGAACGCGCAATTCTCGCAAAACCGTCGGTGACAAGGGTCTCGGGCCAGCCATCAAACCGGCTGAATCGCCCTGGCCATTCCATTGAGTAGAAGATGTCACCCGCCACAGAAACCGCATGGCCGATACGCCAGCACTTGCCAAGCCAAAACAGGATCAAACAAAAAGAGCGGAATTACTGCGCCGCGCGATTCAGTGCGCTCAGCACGGCGCGGACGGATGCCAACTCAATGTTGGTGTCCACCCCGGCGCCCCAAAAGGCGCGTCCGTCGGCTCGTTTGACTTGGATGTAGGCGATGGCGCAGGCTTCCTCGCCCGAACTGAGTGCGTGTTCGCTGTAATCGGCGATTTCAAAACGCGGCTCGCCCGCCTTCGAGAAGCCATGCACCAGCGCGGCGAGCGGGCCGTTGCCTTCGCCCGCAAGCTCAACCGGCTTGCCATCGCGCAGGAGCCGCGCCCGGCATTTCACCAAGCCATCGTGACTCTCGGTCTTGAAGCCCTGAAGCTGCCACGGCGTGGAACGATCAATATATTCGCGCCAGAACATGCTTTTCAATTCCGCGCCGCTCACTTCGCGTCCCAGCCGGTCCACTTCCTCGTTGGCGATGGGGCCGAACTCGCGCTGCATTTCCTTGGGCAATTCTATGCCGAACTCTGTTTCCAGAAGATAGGCGACGCCTCCTTTCCCGGACTGGCTGTTGACGCGGATGACTTCACGATACTCGCGCCCGATGTCCGCCGGATCAATGGTCAGATAGGGCACATCCCAATGCGGCCTGGTTTTGTCCTGTCGTTCGTTGAGCCCCTTGCGGATGGCGTCTTGGTGAGAGCCGCTGAACGCGGTGAACACAAGTTCGCCCGCGTAGGGTTGTCGCGGCGGCACCGTCATGCCCGTGCAACGCTCGTAAACATCAATGATGCCGTTAAGGTCCGTGAAGTCCAGGCCCGGGTGAATACCGTGCATGTACAGGTTCAATGCCACGGTCACGATGTCCAGATTGCCGGTGCGTTCGCCATTGCCAAAGAGCGTGCCTTCGACGCGGTCCGCTCCCGCCAACAAACCAAGCTCAGTGGCGGCAACACCCGTTGCACGGTCGTTGTGCGTGTGCAGACTCACGATGAGCAAGTCCCGATTCTTGATGTTCCGACAAATCCATTCGATCTGGTCCGCATACACATTGGGCATTGCAACCTCGACCGTGTCCGGCAGATTCAAAATCATTTTGCGTTCCGGCGTGGGCTGCCAGATTTCCATGACGGCTTCAGAGATTTCCTTCGCAAACTCCACTTCCGTGGCGCTAAAGCTTTCCGGCGAGTATTGAAGCATCACCTCCGTCCCCGCGAGCCGTGGCAACCGTTCTTTGATGAGCTTGGCCCCGCGCACGGCCACATCCATGATTTGGGCCTTGGACATCCCAAAGACCACTCGCCGTTGCGCCGGGGAGGTCGAATTATAAAGGTGGATGATGGTCCGCTTCGCGCCCACGAGCGATTCGAATGTCCGCTCGATCAAGTCTTCGCGTGCCTGCACCAATACCTGAAGCCAAACATCCTCCGGCGCGCGGCTCTCCTCAATCAACCGGCGGTTGAAAGTGAACTCGGTGTTCGAGGCGGAGGGGAAGCCCACCTCGATTTCCTTGAAGCCGCATTTGACCAGCGTATGGAACAACTCCAGTTTTTGGCTCACGTTCATGGGCACGGCGAGGGCCTGATTGCCGTCGCGCAAGTCCACGCTGCACCAGCGGGGCGCGTGAGTGAGGACGCGATTCGGCCATTGCCGGTCGGGCAAAGCGACCGGTGGAAAAGGGCGATACTTGAGCGATGGTTCTTTTTGCATGATCAATGTTCAGGTTTTGGCGGCGGCGTTTTCAGCAATGACCAACAAAGCAAAAAACCCCACCGCCGGTTTTGGCAGTGGGGTTTAAAAATTCTCGTAAAGAACTAGAACCCGACTGCCATGCTGCGAAGCAGCAGCGCATCAAGCATCGACAGTCGAGTATTCAAGTTATTCGTCACGTTCATTTCTATAATCCATCCCGGAACCCCGGTCAATTATTACCTGTGCAAGCCGGGAGGGACGATACGCCCTGCCGTCATCCAACGGCGGCGTGCCTTCTCGCCTCGATTATCTGGCGAAGCGCGCGCCGTCAAGGTTGTTCGCCCCGTTCCCCTTTCGACTCCACCTTGACCGCTCGCGATCAACCCTTGCAGTATTTCAATTTGATGCGTTTCCAGGACCACATGCGGACGAATCGCGTGTTCGTGAAAAAAGACGCGCGTTTGCTCCGCCAAGCAGTGGCCGTCCTTCATCGGGATAAAGGACTGGTCGCGAAGGTCGGGCCTTCGACGCAATGCTTCCGTCTGAGCAAATGTCGGGCGGGAAGCGCCAGAAGAAGTTCCTCCGTGAATAATTTTTCCACGGCCAGCGATTCATCGTGAACCGGCAGTGTGACTATCGCCAATTCCATTGCGCCGAGTTTCAACAGCGGGATCAATTCAGCGGTGGTTTTCTCGGTGGTGATTGTCAATTGCACATCCGGGCATTCATGGACGAACGAGCCAACGAGCCTCGGCAACAAGAAAGGCGCAACGGTTGGAGGAACCCCAAAAGCCAGCCGACCCCGATGCGAGGCGTGCAAGTCGCGCAATTCACGCGGGATGTGATCCACTTCGCTCACAATGTGCCGGCCACGGATATCGGAAAACTGGCGGCCGACTTGCTGCAGGAGCCGTGGATCGGTCATCGCGTGGTGGAATTGGAAGGACCGCATTGCGTGACTCCAAACGAAATCGCTGCTGCATTTACGAAAATCCTGGGCCGGCCGGTGCAAATGCAAACGGTCCCGCGCGATTCCTGGGAGGAGCTTTTCAGGTCGCAGGGGATGGAGAACCCGCTGCCGCGGATACAAATGCTGGATGGCTTTAACGAAGGGTGGATTGAGTTCGAGAGCGGAGAAGTCCAAAAAGGAAGCACCAACCTCGAAACTGTTATCAAATTTCTCATCCAGAAAAGTTCGGAATAATGCACTGGCCTTTGGTCCTCCTCACGCGTCTGACGGCAAGTTTTCGCAAAACTCTTTCGGCGCATGATCTTGAAAACTGAGATGGCCGGAGCAATCCCAAGTCCCGTTTCACCAGCTGAGATATGTACATGATCCACCTGCACGTTCATCTCCTGCACCTCGCAACTCATCTGCCGACTCTGCTCCCGCACACTCCACTCCACCTCCTCTTTTATCTTCCCCTCCATCACCCGGTAACGATATTTTGGCACCCACACGATGTGGTACTCGCAATGCCATTCTTGCTCAGTTCAAACACGAGACCAAACTGACGCGCCACTTTGTCGCCTGCGCCGCTCGCCGCGGGATCCGTTCTTCTCGGTGCGCCTTCGTGCGCGGCTTGAGCGACGAGTCCCCCCTGAGGCCGTTGCCGATAAATTTGCAGCGCATCGGCAAATGTCATCTTTCCTTCGGAGAGGGAGGAGGCATTTTCAGCCATTTGGCGTTCTTGTTTTCCAAGTCCGACAGACGGAGCTTCCCGACAGAAAGACTTTGGATTTTGGGTGCGTTGCAAAAAAGTTCGGAAAAATGATTTCCCGATGATTTTTTTTGACATTGTATATCTACTGGAGAGTGAAAGGTTCTCGGAGAGAATCAAGTAGCCAATTTGCGTTTTTCTTTAGCCAACTTGAGGGCTAATCCCACCCATTCATCGGTCAGTTTGCGGAAGCGCTTGTAGTTGGCCAGTTCGGCCTGGATTTCTTTGACCTGATCGCGGGAGACGAACCGCGAGGTGGAACGGCCGCGAAAGACATAACTCACCTTGTGGCAGGGTCCGTGCCGGCGCGGGTTCTTGGGGTCTTTGCAGCGGCAACCGGGTTTGCCGCAGACGTTGTATTGGCGGGAAAGACTGCCGGGATGGAGGTCCCCCAATCCCAGAAGCTCTCCTTTAATTTTGGCGATTTGCCGTTGGATTTGGTGCAGGCGGAATGTGGTTGTCATATCCGATACCTTATATAGAGTATCGGATATGTCAGGCGCTTTTTCTTCCCTCCGGCGCTCCAGCCTGCTCTGGCGGGCTTTCTGGCGCGACCTCCAGCCGCTCCGCCCAGCCTGCTCCCGTTCCGCCACCTTCCTCTGGTTGTTCCTGGTCCTGGCCGGGTTGTGTCTGCGTCCGGATTTGGCGGGCGTCACCAGCCTGGTCCGGGGCCTGGGCTTGTCGGACGCCAGTTGCTACTGCTTGCTGCACTTCTTTCATTCCCCGGCCTTGGATGTGGCGGCCTTGACCCAACTGTGGCAAAAGACCTTGCAGCGGTTGCTGCGGCGGCGCTGGGTTCGGGTCAACGGACGGCGGGTGGCGCTGGTCGATGGGATCAAGCGGCCCAAGGAGGGCCGGAAGATGCCGGGGGTCAAAAGCCTGCATCAGGAGTCCCGTTGCAATGCCAAGGCTTCTTTCATTATGGGCCACTCGCTGCAAGCGGTCGCCTTATTGGCTCCGGCGGCGGGAGTTTATCTGGCCGTGCCGGTGGCGGCCCGCATTCACGAAGGCGTGGTTTGGAGCAATCGTGACCGGCGCACTCTGCTGGATAAATTGGGCGCGTTGCTCCTGGGTTTGGCGTGGGAAGGACCGTTGACGGTCGTGGCCGACGCTTATTACGCCGCCGGCAAGTTTGCCCGCGCTCTGCTCCAAGCAGGCCATCATCTGGTCACGCGCGTGCGCTCCAACGGCGTGGCTTATCTTCCGCCCCCGACGCCCAAAGGCAAACGGCGGGGGCGGCCCACTCTTTACGGAATGAAAACCAAGCTCCGGGATTGGTTCTGCGGCAAAAAGAAGTTCCTCAAGGCGCCCAGCCCCGCCTATGGCGAAACCGGGGTCGTCCCGCGCTATTACACCTTCGACCTGATCTGGCGGCCTTTGGGCCGGCTGGTTCGCTTTGTCTGGGTGATTCATCCGACGCGCGGCCGGTTGGTCTTGCTGTCCGCGGACCTGGCCTTGGAAGGGCTGGAAATTATTCGTCTTTACGGCTGGCGCTTCAAAATCGAGGTCTGCTTCAAGCAAGCCATCCATACCGTCGGCGCTTGCGCCTATCACTTCTGGATGCAGGACATGGACCCGATCCGGCGTGGCGACGGCTCGCAACATCCGCACCGCCAGTCAAGCGATTACCGCCAACACCTCCGCCGCAAACTGGCCGCCTGCGAACGCCACATCCAGTTGGGCCTGATCGCCCAGGGCTTGCTGCAATATCTGGCCATGACGTTCCATCGAGTCGTTTGGTTCAACTTTCACTCTTATATCCGCACTCGCTCGCCCCAAAAACCACCCTCCGAATGGGTCGTGACCCACGCCCTGCGCCACTCGTGGCCGGATTTTCTCGCGGGTTCGCCCGAAAGCCTTACCCTCAAGAAATTCCTCGCCTCCAAAATCAGCCTCGACCGCTGCCGCTACGCGGGTATCCTCGAACTGGAAAAAGCGGCATGAACGTACCACTGTCCAATTCATAACTAGAGACGCCCAAGGAAGGCGTTGTTTTAGCGCCCGTCATCCACTTGCACCAAATCAAGCGAGCGAGAATGTCCATTTTGCGAACCATTCCGGGAGTGGCTTTTCTGGCGGGCATTTCTTTTGTGCCAATGCTGGCCGATGATGTTCGTAATCTTTGCCAGCCATGACCGATCCTTGACTAGTATTACTATGTTAAGTAATAATGACGCTTACATCGTCAAACTTTCTGCCGCAGCAATGACAAAAGCCGATCAACTTCACCAGCCACGGACGCATCTGCTTCAACACCTGCTCCCACGTCACACCAGAAGTTTTTT
>DASXZY010000054.1:0-29297 GCA_036501625.1 Verrucomicrobiia bacterium | reverse complement strand
ATGCGGGTGATGGCGTTGATTTCCTGGAGAATCTCTTGGCGGCGCTGTTCGGGTTTCATGCTCTATATCTATATCACTAGATATATAATGTCAAAAAAAACCAGAAAATCGTTCCTTTGAACTTTTTTGCAACGCACCCGTTGGAATCAGTTTTTCCTGTTTTTCCTTGCAACCCGCGCGCGTAATTGTCACACTCGCCCTATGCCAGCTAAATCCGTAACCAAAACCGTTGTCCTTCAACTTGTTTAGTTCTATGCGCGCAAAATTACTGACAAACCTTTTGACAGTCACCGCTTCGCTGTTTCTGGCCGCAACGGCCCCGGCAGCAGTTACTTTGACGGATCTCGGAACCACCGCCCCGACACCCGGGCCGAACGACATCTTCCAACTCGCCGGGGGCGGCAACGCCGGCAGCGGCGCGGGCAGCCTCAATTACTATTGGGACGACGGCGCCAATCACACCACGGTCGGCTATCCAGGGCAAACGTTCACGACCCTGAATAATCCGCAGGGATACATCCTCACGTCGGTGGCCATCAGCACGGCCGGCCACGGCGGCGGCACTCCCACGCAAAACCAGTCCTTTACGCTCAGTATTTACCAGCTTTCGAATCCCTTGGGCTTGACCCCCGCCACCACCGGCTTGACCAACGCCACTCTCGTCGCCTCCTACTCTACGACGTTCGCTTTGGCGGCGGAAGGCGATTGGATCCAATGGTCCGGCCTTGCCACCACGCTGGCCCCGGGAACCAACTACGTCATTGGATTTGGACGCTCGGTCGGCTCCCCGGGCGATTGGGAGGAAATCAACGTCGCCACCAATCTTCCCTACGCAGGCGGCCAGGCTTGTCTGGTGCCCGTCGCCAGCGGAAAGCTGACTTATTCGACGACCTTGAATGACTACGACATGACGTTTGATATTGGGCTGTCCCTTCCGGCGGCGCCCATCGCCAATGCCCCTATTGAAGCGCCTGCCTTTGCCCATTTGGCCCTGCTGGCCGGCACAAACGTGAACCTGACCGCCACGGCAGCCGGTTCCGGGCCGATTACCTACACATGGTACACCGATGGCGGGACTGGCGGATCGTTCACCAATATTCCTGGAGCCGCCTCCTCAAATCTCGTGGTGAACACCGCGGGCTGGCTTCCGGGTGTGTATAATTACGAATTCCTGGCCAGCAACTCCCTTGGCACCAGCTTCAGCGTCCCCGCTGCCCTTAGTGTTACCAACGTGATGATGGCGGATCTTGGCACCAACCTTCCCACTCCTGGCCCGATTGATATTTCCCAGATGTTGAATACGGCCCAAGCCGATGACGGATTCAACTACTACACCGATGACGGTGCGGGCCACGGCGCCTGGGCCGGCCAGACCTTTACGACGGGAACAAACGTGAGCGGATACACCCTGAACTCCCTCACTTGGTTGAGCGCGGGCAACGGCAATTCGTTTCCCACCATCCAGCTCTATGATTTCTACGTTTATTCGTTGACTCCCGACGGTGCCACCGCGAGCCAAATCGCCGCTTACCAAGTCTATGGCGGCGGCAAGGAGCTTGACTGGTTCAAATGGGTTGGGCTGAACGTCGCGCTGGCTCCGAATACCAAATACGCCTACGCCTTTGGCAGAGACGGCGCTTCGACCGGCTGGGAGCACATCGCCGATCAAAGCGGCAATCTCTACCCGGGCGGCCAAATTTGTACGATTCCCACCCCTGCGGGTGGAGCAGTCACCTACGGCCCTGCCGGGACTTCGGATGCGACCTTTGACCTCGGCTTGAGCTATTCTCTCACGCCCTTTGCCTTCCCGCCAACCTACACGCCCAGCGCGAACCCGGTTTACGCTGGAACCGTCATCACCTTGACCGACGCCGCCGTCGGCCCTCCCCCGCTCTCCTATCAATGGCTGGCTGATAACGGCACCGGCACGCTCGCGACCGTCGGCGGCGCGACCACCTCCAATTTAGTCGTGGACACCACGTCTCTTGCGCCGGGCAATTATGAATACGAAGTGGTCGTTACCAATTCCGCTGGCGTCTCCACCAGCGCCGTCACGACTGTCGTTGTCACTTCCGCCAGCTTGCCCCTTATCACGACCGATATTTCCCCGACCAACCTGAACGAAGGATACGTTGGCGAAACCATCTCGTTTACGTCGGCCTTTGCTGGAACGTTGCCCATCACGTATCAATGGTTCGTGGATACGGGAAGCGGCCCGGTGGCCATTTCCAGCGCCAGCAATCCCAGTGCTATCAGCAATACCTTGGTCCTGGCCAACCTCCAAGCTGGCAACGCGGGCACGTATTCCGTGCAGGCTTCCAACAGTGTCGGCACCAACTACAGCAGCCCTTCAACGCTGGTCGTGTTCCCGGTCCCGTCCAGCGCACTCAACGGCACTTACGGCACGCTTGTTTTGGCTGACGGGCCGGTCGCTTATTGGCCGCTGACCGACCTCAATGACCCCTCAACGGGTGTCTCCCCCGCTTATGACGCCACCGGCCACGGTTTCGACGGCGTCTATGGCGTGGATACCGAAAACGGATTTGACGCCATCGCAGGCCCGCAGCCGCCCGCCTTCCCCGGCTTTGCCGCGAACACCACGGCTCTCTTCACTCAAAACGGTTCCGTCGATTCATATGTCACCGTGCCGGCCACCGATCTCAACACCAATACCGTGACCATTTCGATGTGGATTAATCCCAGCGGCGCGGAACTGACGTTTGAGGGCCTGCTCATGAATCGGAATGGCGCCGACGCCGCCGGTTTGGGCTTCGGCAGCACCCAGAATACTTCAGCCATGGCCGAGTTGGGCTATACATGGAATACCAACAACGCCTCCACCTACAACTTCAACTCCGGGTTGTATCCTGTCGCGGGCGTTTGGTCCTTTGTGGCTTTGGTCGTCCAGCCAACCCAGGCGACGTTGTATCTCTATTACATCGATCCCAACACCGGCCAGCCGGACCTTTATTCGGCGGTCAATCCCATCCCGCATAGCGTCGAGAAATTCACCGGCGGAACCACACTCCTCGGTTCCGATTCGGGCGGTGCCACCGCCCGCAGCTTTAGCGGCGACATCGCTCAAGTGGCGGTCTTCAATCAGGCCCTGAGCAGCGACCAGATTCTTAGCATGTTCAGCAAGGGCGCTGGTTTGACTACGACCGCTCCTTCCATCGCCGGGCAGCCTGCCTCGCAGGGTGTTTATGCCGGAAAGACCGTCACCTTCACCGCCACAGGCGTCAACGGGACTTCGCCGCTCTCCTACCAATGGCAATTCGATGGCGTCAATCTGACCAACGGCGCCGGCATCTCAGGCGCGACCAATCTGACCCTTACTCTCAGTAATGTAGTCACGGTCGAAAGCGGCACCTATCAATTGCTCGTGCGCAATCCGGTGACCACCACTGCCAGCAGCAATGCTGTCCTGGAAGTCGTAACCCCGGCGCCCGGTTCCTATGAAGCTTCCGTTCTGGAGAATGGTCCGTTCGCGTTCTGGAAGCTCGATGAAACCAACGCGGACCCGGCTGCCGGCAACGCGATCGCCAGCGACTTCGTCGGCGGTTTCAATGGTGTCTATGGCACCGCCGTCCAGGATGGCTTCTCGTCCTATGACATTTTAGGCCCGCAGGCGCCGGAATTTGCCGGCTTTCCCACCAACAATACAGCCATGCTGACGGCGAACGGCGTGGTCAATTCATTCATGTCGGCCACAGCCGGAACGATCGCGACCAACACCGTGACTTACGCCATGTGGATTAATCCGAACGCGCCCGCGGCGACCTTCGATGGATTGCTGATGAACCGCAGCGGCCCCAGCGGCGGCGACGGCCTCGGTTTTGGCGGCGATACCGACTCGACCGGCATGGCCGATTTGGGTTATACTTGGAACAATAACAACCAGGATACGTGGGGCTTTTCGACCTTCCTGTTCCCGCCCACCAACCAGTGGTCGTTCGTAGCCATGGTCATCCAGCCAACCCAGGGCACTCTGTATTTGATTAACGGCAACGGCGTCCAGACCGCCGTCAACGCCATCGCCCACGACAGCGAAGAGTTCGCTGTTGCTTGGCGCCTGGGTGATGACGCCACCGGCAACAACGGCGCGCGGACGTTCCCCGGCCGCATATCGTCGGCCAGCGTTTACCTGTCCGCCTTGTCCAGCAACCAGCTCGTCGCGCTCTATGACGCTGGCGCCGGAGTGGCTCCGCCCGTCTCGATCAACATCGCCCCAATCGGCGGCCAGCAACTGACGCTTACCTGGTCTCAAGGTAGCCTCTTGCAAGCCACTGACCTGAACGGCCCGTGGACGACAAATACGGCCAACTCGCCTTACACCGTTTCGGCGACGAATTCGCACATGTACTTCAAGGTGCGCGTAAAATAAACGGCCTCAGATCAAATCTTTAGATTGATTCATCAGGCTGGCCGCCGCACATTGCGGTGGCCAGTTTTTTTATGCGATTGTGGACCCTTCATCCGCGCTACCTTGATTCCAAAGGGCTGGTCGCGGCCTGGCGCGAGGCCCTGCTCGCGCAGAAAGTCCTGCGTGGCGAAACTCGCGGCTACAAACATCATCCGCAACTCGCGCGCTTTCGCGCTCATCCCAAGTCCCTCCAGGCCATGGCCGCTTTTCTATCCGGCTTGGCGGAAGAAGCCGGGCGGCGCGAATACAATTTTGACGCTTCCAAAATCTCAAGCCGCAAACTTCGCGGCCATATGCACGAAACCGAAGGGCAATTGCAATTCGAATGGAACCATCTGCGCGCCAAACTCCGTGCTCGCGCCCCCGGCGCCTGGCGCCAATTCAAGGACGTCGCCGCGCCCGAACCGCATCCCCTCTTCTGCATCAAGCCCGGCCCGGTGAGAGAATGGGAGAAAACGCCAAATGCCAAGGCCGCCTTCACGCTGATTGAACTGCTGGTGGTCATCGCCATCATCGCCATTCTGGCCGCCATGCTTCTGCCCGCCTTGGCCAAGTCCAAAAAGGAGGCGCTCAAGACACAATGTTTCAGCAATCAACACCAGATCGGCCTTGCCTATCACATGTACTGTGATGACAGCCGGGATTTTTTCCCAAACCACGATGGCTGGGCTTCCGTCGGCGGCCAATTGCCGCCCAAGCCCGATTTGGTGGATGGCGATGCCTATCCGTATTACGGCGGCACCACGGCGGTTTCGAATCGCCCGCTCGACGCCTATATCAAAGCGCAGAATGTATTCCATTGCCCGGCCGATACGGGCGATCCTTTGAATCCCAATGCCAAAACCTGTTGGGACGGCTGGGGCAACAGCTACCTGGTAGAATGGGACAGCGATTACAATCAGGTCGCGCAAGTCACGGGCAGCCGGGGTGGCATCACTGCCGCGAATGTTGGCATCAAATTATCCCGCGTCGGCATCCGTCCCGTCACCAAAATCATCCAGGGCGATTGGGATTGGCAATACAATCGGAATGTTTCGACTGTGGCGGCCGCCTGGCACAACAATTCCGGCGACCGCAAAAACGCCATGCTGTGGGGAGATTGTCACGTGTCATTCTACCAATTCCCCATCAACGCCACCGAAGGCGACAGCACAGCGCCAAACCCCAACTACGTTTTCTGGTGAGCCGCGCTACTCCGGGTTGAGCTGGCCCAGAATCGGCGATGTGAGGCCCGCCAGATTATGGACGCCATCCTTCAATTGCTCAAACACCACGATTTCATTGCGGCCTTTCTTTAGCCACACGCCGGGCAGGTAAAGCGTCTGTTGCGGGCCAATCTGCCAATAACGGCCCAGGTTATGACCGTTGACCAGCACGATCCCCTTGCCCCAGCCGCGCATGTCAAGAAACGTGTCGCCAATCTGCGCTAGACGAAAACTGCCGCGATGCACAGCCGGCGCGGCCGCGTCCGGGGACGATTTGAAACGCAGTGAAGGAACGCCATCGAACGGAAACCGAAACATTTCCCACCCGGTCAGTTCGCGCCCGTCCAGCGTGACGGAGCCAATGATGCCTTTGCGGTTGTCGGTCATCTGCCGCCCGTAATTAATGCGCCCGCAGTTCTCGACCAAAATATCCAGCGTGGCGGATGCCGCGGAAACCTTCACGCTGGCCGTGTCTTCATTGCGCCGCCGGTCCAGCGCGGCCACGCGCCGCCCATCCACGCACACCACGGCATAGTCGCGCAGCCCGTTGATTTTCAGCGTCGCCTCCGCCGGGCCGGAAATTTTCGTGCGATACAAAACATAGCCATAACCCTGGCCCAGGTCCTCGAAGCTCAGCGGCTTTTCCGATTTGACCGGCGCGCCCGGATGCTTCAGAAGGCTGGCCGATTCCGTCAATTCGATTTTCGGAATTTCAATCACCGGCGCCGCGGCGGGAACATCCGGCAGCGTTTCGCCTGGCGCCAGATGCTTCGCGAGAACTTCCCGCAGCGTGAAGTATTTTTTCGTGGGCCGGCCCATTTCATCCATCGGCGCGTCGTAATCGTAGCTGGTCGGCTGCGGCTGGAAATGGCCGCCATAGTTCGCGCCATTCATAAAGCCGAACGACGTGCCGCCGCAAATCACGTAGTAGCAAAAGGAGACATCGTTGGCCAGCATCCACTCCGTTTCTTTGACAACGCCGCCGATGCCGGTATGCGCGTGCGGCTCGCCCCAATGATCCAGCCAGCCCGGATAACACTCCGGCACGAACCACGGCCCGGTCGGCCGATACTTGCCAACCTCCTTCATGATGTCCGGGCCGCTGCCGCCGTTGAGGCCGGGCAGCGCATCTGGCAGGCGCCCATTGGCCATCATGTTGCCGCCGCCGTCGGCGGTGAAAAACGGCACATCGAAACCCGCCGCGCGATCCATCGCTTCGATTTTGCTCATGTAGTCGTGATCGTGGCCGAAGCTGCCGTATTCGTTTTCCACCTGCGCGAGAATGATCGGGCCCCCATGCGTGATTTGCAGCGGGGCGAGCTGCCCGCCGAGCTTTTTCATATAGGCGCCAGCTGCCGCCAGAAAACGCGGGTCCTGGCCGCGCACTTTCATGTCGTGATCTTTGAGAAGCCACCAGGGATAACCGCCAAACTCCCACTCCGCGCAGCAATACGGGCCGGGCCGCAGAATCACCCACAATCCCTCCACTTGCGCCAGCCGCACGAAGCCGGCCACGTCGGCATCGCCTGTGAAATTGAATTTGCCCTCGCGCGGCTCGTGCTGGTTCCAAAAAACGTAAATGGAAACCGTGTTCAATCCCATCGCGTGCATCATCTTGAGGCGGGCGGCCCAGTATTGATGCGGGATGCGCGCCGGATGCATTTCGCCGGCCTTGACTTGAAATGGTTTTCCGTCAAGCAGAAAATCTGATTGGCCGATGGCAAACGTGGATTTCGCCTGGGCCGGCGGCAGCAGGCCCGCCAAGGCCATGACAACGAGGAGCGCGGTGATTCTTTTCATGGGTGCGGCCATTCAAAATCGCTGGGCGGATGCCCGGACGCGGGCCGTTCAAACCGCTCGCCGTACTTGGTGAAACCATCCCCGAATCCGCCCGTCAATAGGAAAAATTGGCCGCTCTCGACGCCCATGCTCCGGTCCAGCCGGTCCGCCTTGCCAGTCGGATCATGGCTGAACGTCGCCGCCGTCAATTCGCGCCATTCGCCCCCGGCGGTGTGAATCCACTGGTTGCCGTAAAGGGCCTTGCGAGGAAGCTCGCCATTGGCGCCGCCAAAATTTTCACAAAAGCTGTAAAGCCCGTGCAAATATTCGCCATCCTTGGGCGCCCTCCAACTCGAAATGAGCATCCACTTCGCGTGTTCGGAATCAAACCAATAGCCGGAATAAACCGTGTGCGCCGCATCCACCGGCCTGGCCGTTACGACAAACCGCTGCGCCTGCCCGGTCTTCCAATTGTAAACGAAATGGCTGTGCCCGCCCGTGCCCTCGTTGCCAAAATCGCCCGAGAAAACTCCATCGCCCTTGGCCACCAGGGTCACGCGATCGTCCGCCTGCACCTTGGCCCTGTCCACGCCCTCATGGCCGCTGTCCCAGACGCTGAAGATAATCCGCCGCTCGGTCGGGCTGTTGACTTGCATCCCGAAATAACCGCGATGCCAGCCGCACGCCTCAAAGTAGGTCCACACCGGCGTTATGGTTCCCGTCACCTCGCAATAAAACGCATCCACATTGGTGGCGCCGCCGACGGGATACACGAGATGGACCGACGCGGCATTGCGCCGTTCCTTGAGATTGAAATGCGCTCCGTCCGCGGCCGGGCCATCCAGCGCCAGCGCCTCAATTTCCCCCGCTTCCTGTCCCGGTGCGTTGAGAGACTTGAGCGTGAATCGTTGATAACCGGCCTTTGGAATTTCAAACGATCCAAAATCCACCTTGACAGCCCCTCCGCCCGTTCCCCGCGCCGCGGCCTCGCGCGATTTCCCCGCCACCACCAGGCTCAGACTCGTTTCCGCTCCATCCGGCAAACGCACCAGCACAGAGCATCCGATTTTGCCGGGAGATTTGATTTCGCCGCACCAAACCACCGAAAGCGCCGGGTCCGTCCAATGAGAAATCCCCGAACGCTCCGAGACGCGCGCCCCATCCGGGTCCGGCTCCACGTAAGCGGTGAACGCGGGCACGCGCAATTCCGCCCGCGCGCCTGCCACAGCCAGCAAAAACAAAATGGCGCCCGTCCATTTTTTCATTTCAACACCCCTCCCGTCCGGTCCGGCCGCGCCTCCACTACCAGCACCTGGAACGGCTGCAATCTAAACACCGTTTCTTCCCCGGCGCGCAAGCTGGCAATTTCCAGCGTTTGGTCCTTGAACGGGCTGGCCAGCGTGTAACGCCGTGCCGCGCCAGCCGGCAATTCAAATGCTTTGGCCGGGTCAATTCTAATTTCGCCCGCCTCGCCCGACGGATTGCGCAATGTCAAAATGCCCTTCTTTGGCGACCACGCCGCCCAGCCATAAATCTGCCCCGCCGCCGGCGCGCCCCCAACCCAATGCGTATCCACCAGCGTCCCGGCATTCGCGCGCGACCAATTCGCGGCCTCGGCCAGGTCCTCCCAATTTTGCGAAGTCATCAGGCTCGGCGTGATGTACATTTCCTGCAACTGGGTGCCGTTGCCGAAATACGCGCGGATTTCCGACCGCAGAACATTATTCTTGTCATGATTCAACCCATCCGCCTTCTTCGCGTAAATGATGCCGTGCAGCATCAGCGAATTGAGCGGATACAACTCGCTCCGGCCAACCACTTCGTCATGGACATCATTGTCCTTGTAGCTGATCCACCGTTCGCGCTGGGGCGCCGTGCCTTTGACAAAGGAATGGTCTTCCCCGCCGCGCCAAATCGAATCGGCATGCAGCAGCCAAAACGGCGACGGCCATGTGCCGGTCGTCTGGTTAATGTAAATGTCCGGCTTGAGCGAGCGCAATTCGGCGATCAATTTCAGCATGGCTTCAAAATCGCGCCGGCCCGCGCCAGTCGGATCGTTCCCATCCACCCCGATGCCGTCGAACTTGAATTGGTTGATGCCGTATTTTTGCACCACTTCCACGCAGCGCGCGCGAAAACGCTCGTAGTACTTCGGCCCGGCCATTGAAAAATTGCCGTCGCGAATTTCGAATCCCTGCTCACGCCCGTAGCGAATCCGCTCCTCGTGCGGCTTGCCGTAGCCGCCCCAGGGCGAAAGCCAGATGCCCGGGGCCGCGCCGTACTTTGCGGCCGCCTGCTCCAGCGGCGCGAAGCCATCGGGAAAACCGGAGTGAAATTGCCAGAGCGTTTTGTTGTCATCCCAGCCGTCGTCAAATAGAAAGGAGTCCAGCTTCACGCCGCGTTTGACCTTCAATTCCTGGCCGAAAGCGTTAATGACATCCAGCGCCCCCGACTGGTCGTACTTGTTGAAATAGCCGAGGTCGTACCACGAATTATAATGCAGGAACGGCCGGTAGGGATGCGCGCGCTCGCGTTCGAGGCAGGCCAGAAAATCACGCCGCAATTGCCCGGGCCGCGCGAAGCCAGCGACCAGCGAGCACGCGAATTTTTCTCCCGCCTCCACCGCCGCGCCGCGCGGCAGAAAACAATGCACGCGCCCGTTGTCAATACGGTTGATCGAAAGCGGATGCTCCACGCCGAAGAAAGCCGTTGCGTCCGCCACCGGGCAGCCATCGACGGTGCCGGTCGGGCGGGCCTCGGAATCGGGCGTGTCAAGCATTTCGATGGACTTCAACGGCAAGGCCGCCTCGCCCGGCTGAAGAACCACTTCCTCGCGCAGATAACGCGAACCGTTGCGCAAAATGGCGTGCCAGGCCGCGCGCAAACGGCCATCGGCGCTGATCAAATCCGCCTCCAATTCCCGGCCCGGCAGCCGCTCCGCCAAACGCGACGCGTTCGGGCTGACCATCAGGCGCACCGCGCGCGGGCGCCCGCTCAGCGTGAAATCGCCCGAATGCCAGACCGAGCCATCGGCCAATGTTAGCGTGAACAAATCCACGCCGAGATCGACGGTTCGCCCGGTTTTCTTGTCGCGCAACTTGCCGGGCAGAAGCCGCCCGTCTTTCGATTCGCAAGTCACGGAAACCAGGCCGTTATCCAGCTTGAATTCCGCAGCGTGCAATTGCGCCGCCAGCACACACGCCAGCACGGCCGGGATTTTTTTCCAATATTTCATATTACACATCCAATCCGATGGAACGCATCAAGTCCAGCGCGTTGCTTTTTTGCACCACGCCCTCGCGCAACCGGTAATCGAAGCTCAGTTTGCCCTCGGCAAGCTGGTCCTCAAAGTGAAAGTTCTCTCCGTGAGGCCGCACCTCGTCAACCACCCGGGTCAGCGCCAAATCATGCGTCGTAATCAACCCCACCGCGCCGCGGCTGACAAGCAGTTTCACCACGAACGCGGCCCCGATCAAGCGGTCATGCGAGTTGGTCCCGCCAAAAACTTCGTCAATCAGAAAAACAACCCGCTCGCCCGGGACAGCCATTTGCACAATCTGCTTCAGGCGCTTGATCTCCGCGTAAAATCGCGAGACGCCCTCTTGCAAGGAATCCACCGTCCGCATCGACGCGCCAATTCGCAGCGCGGTCATCTGGCAGGCGCGCGCCCGCACGGGAGCGCCGGCCATCGCCAAAACAATATTGACTCCGATGGCCCGCATCCACGTGCTTTTGCCGGACATGTTCGAGCCGCTGATGACATGCAACGGGCGCGAGGCGTCGAGCGCGATGTCGTTGCGCACCGCCACGGCCAGCAGCGGATGGGCAAGCCCTTGTGCGTCAATAATCGGCGAGGCGGAGTCCCCCAGCTTGGGAAAAACATCTTCCGGATGCTCGCAGGCGTAGCCGGCCAGCGAGGAGAGCGCCTCCATTTCGCCCAGCGCCTCCAGCCATTCTCCGATTCGCGCGCCGTGCCGCGAGTGCCACGCCGCCACCGAAAAACTGAACTGCGTTTTTAACAGCACGGCCGGCCCAAGCATTTGAAGCAATTCATTGTTGCACGAGTCCATCCATTCAACCCGCCCGGCCAGTTGGCGCAGGCTGGCCGAGGCCGCGATTTCATCCCGTTTCCATTTAGCCTGCAACTCAAGCAATCGCGGCGCCTCAAAATTTTCCCGCTCCAAACGCATCAACACATCCGCGAGCCATCGAAGCTCCCCTGACGGCAACATCCCGGACACCAGCGCCTTGTTCTTGCGCTGATAAAAATAGGCGAAACCGCATTGCGCGATCAAGGCCGCCGCGAAAAGAGGAAAATCGCGAAAGGCCAGCGACAGCCACGTGAGCAAGGGAAAACAAAACCCCGCCGCTCGCGCAAATCCGCCTGTCAAACGTGCAGGCCGGGCAGCCCACGACATCAGCGCGCCCGTATGGATATGTTCGCGCGGATCGCCCGCGCGCACGGCCAAATCCTCGCGCAAATCGACATTGCTCCGCATGGCATCGACCGCGCCTTGCCGCGCCACAATTTCGCCGCGCTCCGCGCCTGTCAGGAGCCATTGCGCCAGCCTCGTTGAGCCGGCCTGGGTCTGGGCGGTATTGAGCAGTTCAAAAAGGCTGCCCGCGCCGAAAATATCCAAGTCAACCGCATAGGGATGCTCCTTTGCCAGGAACTCCGCGCCCTGCGTTCCTTTTCCCATCCAGTGATGGCCGAGGCGGTCAAGCCCACGGACGTAAAATGCCACCAACCTCCGCGCCGTGTCCCTCCTCCTCAGGACGCGATCGTGGAAAAACCCGGTCAGAAAAATGCCCGCGAAAATCGCCGCCAGCAGAAATCCCACGGGAACAATATTGCGCAAGAGCGCCGCCATCGTGATGAGCGCCGCGGCCAAAAGCAGCCGCCAATTCCCCGCCCGCCGGTGCGCGCGCTCGCCCTCTTCGGCGGCCTGGCGCCACCACGCGAGGCGCGCTTCGTATTCCTGTGCTGGCTCCATGTTGATGATCCCATCCTGCCAATGGTTCGCTAACGTTCCAAGTTGTTTATGAGGCGGGGGTCTGCTTCATAATGGGCCGCTTTAATGACCCAAAAACGCAAAAAGAGAATTGAGCAACGCCCCCCAACCTGGCGGCCAGAAGCGGGCATTTGCCTTGCGCTGGCCGCATGCGTCTTCATCGTGTTTGGCCAAACGCTGCGGCATCCGTTCTTCAACTTCGACGACGCCGATTATGTCTATGACAACCCGGAAGTGGCGCGAGGCTTGACTCGGCACGGCCTGGCCTGGGCTTTCACCACACGCCACGCCGGCAATTGGCATCCCCTAACGTGGCTTTCCCACAGTTTGGATTGTCAATTATATGGGCTGCGCCCCGCCGGGCATCATCTGGCCAATGTTTTGATTCACGCCGCCGCGGCCATGCTGCTCTTTTTGGCCCTGCGGCGGATGACGGACGCGTTTTGGCGCTGCGCGTTCGTGGCGGCGGTTTTCGCGATTCATCCATTGCGGGCGGAATCGGTGGCGTGGGTGGCCGAGCGCAAAGATGTCTTAAGCGGCTTGTTCTTCGTATTGACCATTTGGGCTTATGCCGAATACGCGCGGAAGCCGCGTTCGCCGAGGCGGTACGCGCTGGCCCTGTGCATGTTTGCTTTGGGGCTGATGTGCAAGCCCATGCTGGTCACGCTGCCGGTGGTTCTGTTGCTGCTGGATTCCTGGCCGTTGCGGCGGACGGAATCGCGCGGGCGGTTGCTCCTGGAAAAAATCCCCTTCCTGGCCCTGGCCGCCGCCGCCTGCGTCATCACGTTGCTGGCCCAAGATGCAGCCATGCAGCCCATCGCGGGTTATCCGCTGTGGGCGCGCATCGATAACGCGCTCGTGAGTTGCGTGATTTATCTGCGCCAGATGTTTTGGCCGGCGGGATTGGCCATGCTTTATCCCTATTCAAGCCACGGCCCTCCAAGATGGCAGGCGGACCTGGCCGCGTTGCTCTTGATCGGCCTTTCGATGGCCGCATGGCAGGCGCGGCGAAAGCAGCCCTGGCTGCTTGCGGGCTGGCTCTGGTATTTGACAATGCTCGCGCCAGTAATCGGAATCATCCAGGTGGGAGAGCAGGCCCACGCGGACCGTTACACATATTTGCCGCAAATCGGGATCGGCATCGCCATCACATGGCTGGCGGCGGAATGGGTTGCGCGTCGAAATGTGGACCGCGCAGCGGCTGGAAGTGTCATGGCCGGCATTGTCGTGTTGCTGATGGTTTGCGCCTGGCGGCAGACATCCTATTGGCAGAATAGCGAGACCGTCTGGCGGCGCTCATTGGCCTGCACGACGAACAACGAATCCGCCCACTACAGTTTGGCCAATGCGCTTTTGCAGGAGGGCAAAGTCGATGAGGCCATCATTGAGTATCAGCAGGCCCTGGCCATCCGCCCCGCGTATCAATCCGCCGAATACAATCTGGCCAATGCTTTTTTCCAGCAGGGCAAAATGGATGACGCCATCGCTCATTATCAAATCGCGCTTGCCCTCCGGCCCGACGACGCCGAAGCCCGCATCAATCTCGCCACGGTCCTCCTGCAAAAAGGCGCGGCGGACGACGCGCTGGCGCAAGCCCGCCAAGCCGCGGATAGCCGGCCCGCCTTCGCGGAAGCCCACGCCCTGCTCGGCAACGTGCTGATGGAAAAGGGAAACGCCGCCGAAGCCATCACCCAATTTCAAACCGCGCTCCGTATCAAGCCCGATGAACCGGAAGCCGCCAACAATCTCGCCTGGCTCCTGGCCACCACCCGCCAGCCCGCGCTCCGCAACGGCCCCGAAGCCGTGCGCCTGGCCCAGCGCGCCAACGAACTCACGGGTGCGAATAACCCAATGTTCCTCCACACCCTGGCCGCCGCGCTCGCTGAGGCCGGCCGTTTTTCCGAAGCCGCGGAAACCGCGCGCCAGGCCTTGAACGGGGCCGAAGCGCAATCCAATTCCGCTCTCGCAGCGCGAATTCAGTCGGAAATATATCTTTATCAGCAAGGAATTCCGCTATCCGCGCACTAAAATGTCATTCTCTTTTCCCAGGTTTTAATAATTGTTTGACAGGTGTGAAACCTATGCGTGGAGAACCTCAAGCACATTCTAAATTCCTGGCCGTCGTCAACCTCAACGCCCAGTGCCGCCCGGCAATCCGCTGCGGTCCATCAAACGGCGCGCGGAGGCCGTGCTGCTTCGGCTCCCACCCTTGTTTGACGATTTCTATGCCAAGGAGGGCCGGCCCTGCATCCCTCCCGAACAACTGCTCAAAGCCTGTCTGTTGAACGCTCTTTATGGTGCGCGCTGCAGGTTTCGAACCTGCGACCCCTACCGTGTGAAGGTAATGCTCTACCACTGAGCTAAGCGCGCAACTTGTTGATTTGGAATGTATTACAAAAGTTGAAATCGGCTTTTTGTGAAACTTGCAACCCAAACTTGTAACCCGATTCAAAATGTGCTTTTCCACATGAAGATGACAGAAAAGAAGACCACGCCGGCTGCGTTGCTTCAGCCGGCATTTCACAAAGTCGCCGAGAACCTGTATCGCCTCGAATCATCTGCCGGATATTATGCGTTGGTGAAGAAGGGCGGCAAGCTATTTCGTCGGTCGTTCAAGGCGGGAGCGGGTCCAGTTCTTCTCCTAATCCAGTTCAAATCAGCCAAAGAGATTAAGAATTGCGAGCAGGATTAGGATTAAGACTTGTGACGGGCTAGCCCGCCATGCGCAGGACGCGCACGGTGCTGGAGGAGCCGCCGAAGACCTGGTGCAAAGTGGAGAGCAATTTTTCGCTGCCGTAGGGTTTGGCCAGGAACGAGGAGACTCCCAGGGATTTTAATTCCTGCGCGCGAAAACTGCCGCCCATATCCGTCCCCAGCCCGCTCGAAGCGATGATCTTCAACTCCGGCATGACGGCCCGGACGGCTCGAATCAGCGCCACGCCGTCCATGGCGGGCATCATGATGTCCGTGACCATGGCGTCGATTCTTTGCGCGCTGCCGCCGATCAAATCCAATGCTTCCTCGCCCGTCGGCGCGGTGAAAACGGTGTAGTTATGCTGGACGAGCAATTGGCGCATGCCGTCGATGACATCCGGCTCATCATCGACGAGGAGGATGACTTCGCCCGCGCCGCGCGGAGGCAGCACTTTGGTCGTGGCGACGGATTGGGGCGTGGAATCTGGCGATGCCGGCAGGTAAACCTTGAAGGCCGTTCCGCGGTTGAGTTCGCTCTCAACGAGAATGACGCCGTGATGGCTCTGGACGATGCCCAGGGCCGTGGAGAGTCCGAGGCCGGTGCCTTTCCCCACTTCCTTGGTTGTGAAGAACGGATCAAAAATGCGCTCGCGGTCCGTCGCGGCAATCCCGCAGCCGGTGTCGGACACTTCAAAAATGACGTAAGGGCCGGGCGCGGCCGGCGTGGGCAATGCGTGCATCGGCTCAGCCAAAGTGGCGGTGCTCGCGCGCAGGGACAATTGCCCGCCTTCGGGCATGGCATCCCGGGCATTGACGCACAAATTGAGCAGCACCTGGTGAATCTGGGTGCGGTCGCCGATCAACCGCCACAAACTGCCGGGATTATCAACCGACAGCGTGATGTTCTTGGGAAAGGTTTGCCCAATGATCTCGGCGATTTCCGCCACCAGGTCCGCCGGCTTGACGGCTGCCCGCTCGCCATCAATGCCGCGGCCAAAGGTAAGAACCTGCTGGATGATTTCCGCGCCGCGCTTGACGCTCAACTCAATGCGGCTAATGGCTTTATCTCGCTCTTCGGGCGGGATGTCCCAGCGCAAATAGCCGGCGGACATGAGAATGGGAGCGAGAATGTTGTTGAGATCATGGGCCATGCCAGTCGCGAGCGTGCCGATGCCCTCGATGCGCTGCGCGCGCAGGAATTGGCTCTCCAGCCGCTTCCGTTCCGTGATGTCGGTGTCAATAATCAGAATGGAATAGGCGTTGCCCCGCTCGTCGCGCAGCAGCGTCCAGCGGCTGGATACGATCACTTCCTGGCCGCTCTGGGTTTGCTTGCGCAATTCGCCGGTCCACTCGCCACGAGCCAGCAATTCCTGCTCGGCCGCTTCCAGGGCCTGTTTGTCTTCCTTGGAGAAAAGCGAGGCCCATTGGTTGCCGATGGCTTGCCCGGCGCTCCATCCGTAAAGGCGGGCCGCGCCTTTGTTCCAAAAACGGACCTTGCCGCCCAAATCGCGCTCGAGAATGGCGTCGCTGGCCAAGTCCAGCAAGGCGGCTTGCTCGCGCACTCTGTCCTCGGCCATCTTGCGCTCGGTGATGTCATTGGCCAGGGCCAATTTCGCCTCGCGCCCGGAAAACGTCACGACGCGCGAAACAATCTCGGCGAAAATAATCGAACCGTCCTTCTTGAGATGTTTGACAATCAGCCCGGTCGTGGGGATGCGGGCCTTCTCGCCGGACAGCCGCGCGACCGCTTGCGGGATTTCCTGCGTGAGATGCAGATTGCGGACGGTCATGGAACCGAATTCCTCAGCGGTGTACCCGTATTTCTCAACGGCCGCGTCGTTGACCGCCAGAAAACCGAGCGTATCGAGATCGATGACCCACATGGGCAGCGGATTTTTGTGGAAGAGCAGATGATAGCGCTCTTCTGTTTCGGAAAGGGCCGCCGCGGTGCGTTTGCGGCGGTAAACTTCCGTCTTGAGGCTCTCGTTCGTTTCGCAGAGAACCTGCGTGCGATCGGCCACCAGCATTTCCAACTGGTTCATCCTGAGTTTGGATTGCTCGCCAAGGCGCCATTTTTCGGTCAAGGCGGCCGCCAGTTGGAGCACTTCAACCGCGTCAAACGGCTTCTTCAAAATGAGCAGGCGGTCCTTAAGCTTGAGCCGCCGCGTCATGGCGCTCCAGGAGTAATCCGAATAAGCGGTGCAGATCACCACTTGCAAGTCGGGCGCCACTTCCCACAAGCGTGAGATGGTCTCCACGCCGTCCCATCCGGGCGGCATTCGGACATCGACAAACGCGAGCCAATAGGGCCTGCCTTCAGCCAGCGATTTTTCCAGCAAGGCCAGCCCTTCCTGGCCCTGGCAGGCGGAATCCATCTCAAAGGCTGGCGGTTTGACCTCCGTTTCGCGCGGGCCGAAAAGCTCCGCCTCCAAATCTTCCAGCGGCGCCGAGACGGCGGGGCAAAGAATTTTGCGAAAGTCGTTGTGGATGGCGCGATTGTCATCGATGACCAAAATGCGCGGGATAGTTGAATGAAGATCGCTCACGATACGCCCTCCGGCGGTTGCAAAGGCAATTCCAAGGTGAAAGTCGCGCCCTGCCCCGGCCCTGCGCTGACACACGTCAGGCTGCCTCCCATTTGACGAGCCGCAAGCGCGCCGCTGTGCAAGGCGAAGCCGTGGCCGTTTTGGCGCGTGGTGAAACCATGTTCAAAGATGCGGGTCAAATTCTCAGGGGCGATGCCAATGCCGTTGTCCACGACAGAAATCCTGACCGTTCCGTTGTCACCCGGCGCCGCCCGCAGGATCATTTGCTTGTCGTTGTCATCCCGGTGCTCCAAGGCGTATTTGGCGTTGCGGATCAAATTGACCAGGATTTGCAGGACTTTGTGTTTGTCCACCGACAAGGACGGTGCGGGGGAGAAATCGCGGATGACTTGGACATGATGGCGCTCGAAGGCCCCCGCATTGAGCCGCAGGGCATCTTCGACGAGATCGGAGGCATTCAAAGTTTCCAGCAAGCCGGCCACTTTGGCGTAAGCCTGCTGCATGGCAACGATCTCATTGATATGTTCGATGTTGGCGCGCAGGGAAGAAAGCTCCGCCAACATCTCCTTGCGTTCGGCGTCCATGCACTCCGCGACGGCAGCGAAGTAGGCGGGAAGCTTGAAGCCTTTCGGGTCCTCGGCCAAAAACGGGCCCAAGCCGGACGCGTGTTGTTGAAGCATCTCGGCGGCTTTGCCCAGGTTGGCCGATTTGGAATTCTGGACTTTGGCCGCCACAACCGCGGCGGAAGTATTGACGCTGTTTAGGACGTTGCCGACGTTGTGGAGAACCGTCGTGGCAACTTCCGCCATGCCGGCCTGGCGCGAGGCCTCCAGCAATTGTTTATGGACGGTTTCAAGTTTGGCCTCGGCTTCCTTGATGAAGGTCACGTCCTTGGAAATGCCGAATGTCCCGATAATCCGGCCATCCCGCGCCCGCCACGGCATTTTGGTGGCGACGCGCCACGTGGCCGTGCCGTCGGGTTGAATGTTTTTTTCCAACTTGCCCGCCAGGGGCGCGCCGGTGCGGATGATTTCCTGTTCGTCCTCGAAAGCGGGGCGCGCGCGGTCTTCGGGATAAATGTCGAAATCGGTCTTGCCAGTCAGATACCGCGCGAAAGCCGCCGGGCTGGCCAAATGGGCCGGCATTTGCGCCTGGCCTGATTTTTCGTGGTTGCTCCGGGCCAGGGCCAGGGCGGATTCCACCTTGGAGGCGCTGAGACGGACGAATCGCGATTTGAGGTCCTTGAAGAAAATGACATCGGGCATGTTGTCGAGGAGCGTGTTCAACAGGTCCCGTTCGTAAGCGAGCTGGTTCTCCGTCTGTTTTAATTCCGTCACATCCTTGGAAATGCCAAAGGTGCCGATGATGGCTCCCGCTTTGTTGCGGAGGGGCATTTTGGACGTCAGGGCCCATCGCTCGGCGCCGTCTTTGAGGATTTCCCGTTCCACTTTGCCGCAAAAGGCCTGCCCGGTGCGGACGATTTCCTGTTCATCTTCAAAAGCTGGCCGGGAGTGCTGTTCATCGAAGAAATCAAAATCGGTCTTGCCGATGATCTTTTCCTGGGTCACGCCAAACCGCTCGCAGACCGCCTTGCAGCACCAGCGGAAACGCGATTGGCGGTCTTTGAAGTAAATTTGATCGGAAGCATGTTCCAGCAAGGCCGACAGAATCTGGCGCTCGTCTTCCCAGGCGGATTCAGTTGTTTCCCGTGCGGGGGTGTTCGGCAGAGCTTTCCGCAATTGCCGGCGCATTGAACCTGCCCAGGCCAGCAGCAGAACGATCACGCTGCCCATCGCCCCAAAGCTCACCGCCCCGGCGCAGCCGCCAGTCAGGCTTTGCGCCTGCAACGATGTCGCAAGGAGGGATGCGAGAACCACCACCTCCTTCGGCGAGAAATAAGGCGTTGTCTTCAAAGTGCATTGCGAGCCCGGGGACGCTCCGGTCCATTTTCCCAGCTTGGCTTACCAGTTCATTCACAAGGATCGCTATGGTGCTATCGGCCCGGCGCCGCAATACTTTAACGGAAAACGAAAGTCCGCTTGGCTTTTGGGCGCGGTTCAGGCAGATGAAAGATGATGGCCTTTTCGCTCCATGAACCGCCCGCCGCCGCCCGTCCCGCGGCGGGGCCGGCCGGGAGCTATCGCTGGGTGATCTGCGGTCTTCTATTTTTCTCGACCACCGTCAATTACATGGACCGCCAGGTCATCAGTTACTTGAAGCCATTTTTTTGCTCTTCGCTGGCCCAGGGCGGCTTTGGCTGGTCTAATACGGACTTCGCCAATCTAACCTCCTTCTTCACCGGATTTTACGCCACCATGACGATTCTGGCCGGCTGGTTTATCGATCGCATTGGGACGAAAGTTGGCCTGGCTGTGGCGTTGGTGTTGTGGTCGATTTTCGGCATTTTAAACGCCTTCATCGGGCGGACGGTCGCGATGCACATCGCCATTCGCAGCGCTTTCGCCGTCGGTGAAGCCGGCAACTTTCCCGCCTCCATAAAAACGGTGGCGGAATGGTTCCCCAAAAGAGAGCGCGCCCTGGCCACCGGCATCTTCAACAGCGGCTCCAATTTCGGGGCCATGATCGCGGCTTTGTTCGTGCCCTGGTGCATGATTCATTTTGGCGACCAGCGCGGTTGGAAAATGGCCTTCATTCTGACTGGCGCGGCTGGCTTTTTCTGGCTGTTTTTTTGGTTCTGGCTTTACGAAATTCCGTCCCGGCAGGCGCGGCTGTCCAAGGCGGAATACGCTTATATTCATGTCGATGACGAAACGCCCGCGGACGAACAACCCGGCGACAAGGCCCGCAAGATTTCCTGGGGCCGCCTCTTTGGCTTCCGCCAGACGTGGGCGTTCTTCGCTGGCAAATTTATGACCGATGGAGTGTGGTGGTTCTACCTTTTCTGGCTGCCGGACTACCTGAACAAGCAATTCGGCATGACCAAACAGCAAGTGATGCTGCCGACCTTCATTGTCTATGGCGTTTCGATTGTGGGCAGCGTCTATGGCGGCAGCCTGCCCATGACGCTCATCAAAAGAGGCAAGCCCGTTTATCAGGCGCGCATGACGGCCATGTTCCTTATCGCGCTCTGCCCGCTGGCGGTGCTGGCGACCCAGTATTTCGGCAATGTCAGCCAATTCGGCCGCATGGCGGCCGTCCTGGCCGTGTCCGTGATCTGCATTGGGGCGGCCGCGCATCAGGCCTGGTCGGCTAATCTATTTACCACGGTTTCCGATATGTTTCCGAAAAAGAGCGTCGGCTCGGTCATCGGCATTGGCACGATGGCTGGAGGCATCGGCGGCGTCATCGTCCAGAAAATGGCTGGCGCACTGACCGATTTTTACAAAGCCACGCCGCAAACGGCCTATTTTTGGATGTTTATTATATGCGCGTTAAGCTATCTGGCCGCCTGGTGCATTATGAAAGTGCTGGTGCCCCGCTTCCAAGCGGTTAATCTTGACGGATGAAATCGCTGGAGCCCCCCGATTCTCATTACGTGTCCTCCGCCATCGGATGGCTGGAACTGGGCAACGCCCGCGAAGCGGCCGCCGAATTGGAGGCCGTCGCGCCGGCTTTGGCCCGCCATCCCGCGGTCCTTCAAATTTGGTACGACATCCATGCTTTTGCCAAACGCTGGGACTTGGCCGCCGAAGCCGCGTCCGTCCTGGCCCTGGCCACGCCCGAAGACCCGGCCGCCTGGACCAAGCTGGCTTATGCCACCCGCCGCAAACCCGGCGGCGGCATTCCTCCGGCCCGCGAAATCCTGGCGGCTGCCCGTCAGCGGTTCCCATCGGAAGTGTACATCGTTTACAACCTGGCCTGTTACGAATGCCAATTGGGCCATCTGCCGCAGGCCCGCGATTTGCTGCACGAAGCCTTCAAATTGGGCGAAGCCTTAAAATCTGGCGCCGCCGAGAAGCTCAAGCGCATGTCCCTGCGCGACCCCGACTTGGAGCCGCTCCGCCAGGAGATCGCGTTCCTTTAGATGAATCCGCCGCCGGAGCAAAAACCGAAGCTAAAGCTTCTTTCATGGCGCGTCCGGCGCGGCTATGTGCTGGCGTTTTTATTTGTGGCCGCCTTGAGCGGAGGCGCAGCCCTGGATCGCTGGGTCTTGATGAGCGGCATCCCAGCCGACTCCGTGGGGGACTTCCGCCTCATGGCCATGGCATGGAATGTTATTGACAAGTATTACGTGGACCGCCCGGCCGTGCGCCACGCCTCCATGGCCGCCGGCGCCATCAGCGGCATGACCGAGGCGCTGGGCGACTCCGGCCACAGTGTTTATCTGAACCCGAATCAGGCCCGCAAAGCTGGCGAGGCTGTTCAGGGCAAATTGAACGGCATCGGCGTGGAAATCAGCCAGACCGCCAATCACCAGACCGTCGTTGAGCCGATGGATGGTTCTCCGGCGCAGCAAGCCGGCGTCCGCGCGGGCGATGTTATTTTGGAAGTCGATGGGCGCGCAGTCGCGGGCATGTCGATGGGCCGTCTTTCGGCGAAAATGTCCGGCGAGGCGGGCCAGCCCATCTCGCTCACCGTCTCAAATCCGACAGACAATCGCCCCCGCAGAGTCACCATTGTTCGGACGCCGCTGAAGCTCAACCGCGTAAGCTGGCAGCGGCTGCCCGGCTCCGATTTGGCCCATCTTCGCATCGCCATGTTCAGCGAGGGGGTGACCTCCGACCTGCGCAAGGACTTGTTGGAAATCCAAAAGCAGGGCATTAAGGGAATTATTCTTGACCTTCGCAACAATCCCGGCGGCGCGCTGGAGGAGGCCATCGGCAGCGTGAGCGAGTTCCTCAAATCCGGCAATGTTATGTGGGAGAAAAATGCCAACAGCATCATCACAAACATCTCCGTGCGGCCCGGCGGCGTGGCCACGGACATCCCGATGGCGGTGCTGATCAACAGCTCTTCCGCCAGCGATTCCGAGATTGTGGCCGGCGCCTTGCGCGACAACCATCGCGCCACGCTGATCGGAGAAACGACCTTGGGCACTGGCACCGTCCTGAGCCAATTTCAATTGCCCGACGGCTCGGCCCTGTTGCTGGCCGTCCAGGAATGGCTGACGCCCAACAAGATTTCATTCTGGCATCGCGGCATCGAACCCGACGTCAAAATCGCGCTCCCGCCTCAAGTCCCCGCCCTGCGCCCCGCCGCCGAACGGGAAATGACCGCCGAACAATTGCGCACCTCCGGCGACACCCAGTTGTTGAAGGCAATGGAATTGTTGGAGAAGTCCATCAAAGGGCCGGCTCACTAACGTGGTCTTCGTCCCCAATCCTAACAGATAATCGATTGTCGGGGGCAGCCACTTCAAAATTTCGAGATAGCATCGTTTATGGACGCGCCGATTTCCGCATTCGCGAAAACAGTGATCGGAAAAGCCGGCAATACCAGGGCCCTCTGTGGTTGAACGATTGGGAGACAGATCAAGATTACCAACTTGTAATGTTCAGGTAAGCCTCCTGTCATTCGCGTGCGGCATGTTATCCACAGTTGGAATTAACAACGCGAACAGAACTTAACTTGAAACAGATTATGAAATTAAATTGCATCTCTCAAAAATTCGCCGCCCTCCTCTTGGGAGGCGCGGTCCTGGCCGGCACCGGCGCCGTGGTTCTCACGGTCCGGGCCAGCGACCAGGCCACGAAGGTCAAGTCTCTTGGCCTTGTCGTCGATAATCGGCCGCTGGACAACAATGTCAAAATCTCCACCAGCTTCGCCCCGATTGTCAAAAGAGTCGTCCCCAGTGTCGTCAAGGTGGAGGTGACCATTCCGGGCAAGGAAGCCGAGATGGGCGGGCTTCCCGATAATCCGCTCTTTCGCCAGTTCTTTGGCGATCAATTCGGCGGAGGACACCAGAAATTCATGACTCCGCCCGAACGCGGCGTCGGTTCCGGCGTTATTGTGACCAAGGATGGCTATATCCTGACCAATAACCACGTCGTCGATGGCGCCAACGAAGTCAAGGTGACCCTCAATGACGGCCGGCAGTTCAAGGCCAAAGTCGTCGGGCGCGATCCCCAATCCGACGTGGCCGTCGTCAAAATCGACGCGCATGATCTGCCCGCCATTACGTTTGCCGACAGCAGCCAGAGCGAAGTCGGCGATATCGTGCTGGCCGTGGGCAATCCGTTTGCCATCGGGCAGTCCGTGACGATGGGCATCATCAGCGCGACCGGGCGCGGCGGCGTGGGCATTGAAGATTACGAAGACTTCATCCAAACCGACGCGGCCATCAACCCCGGCAATTCCGGCGGAGCGCTGGTGGACGCGGAAGGCCGCTTAGTGGGCATCAACACTGCTATTTACAGCCGCAGCGGCGGCAATCAAGGCATCGGATTTGCCATTCCGACCGACTTGGCCAAGGGCGTCATGGTCAGCCTGATCGAGCATGGCAAGGTGACGCGCGGTTATTTGGGCGTGCGCATTCAGGACATAACGCCGCTGCTGGCTAAGGAGTTTAATCTCAAGAACAACCGCGGCGCACTCGTGGGAGAAGTGGAATCCAGCGGACCCGCCGCCAGAGCAGGTTTGAAGAGCGGCGACGTGATCCTCAGCTTCAACGGCCACAAAGTGACCGACAGCACGCATCTCCGCCTGGAAGTTGCCGAAACCGCTGTTGGCGAGCGCGTACCAGTGGAAGTCCAGCGCGGTGACAGCACCAAGACCCTGGAAGTCAAGTTGAAGGAAATTCCCGGCCAGCAACAATTGGCCAGCAATGATTCCAATCAATCGGCGGCCGGCGACACTCTGCAAGGCGTGGGCGTGAGCGATATTGACTCGCAGACCCGCCAGCAGATGAGCATTCCCGAGGACGTTCGAGGCGCGGTCGTGACGGAAGTCGCGCCCAATTCGGCCTCGGCCCAGGCGGGCCTCAAGGCGGGCGACGTGATCACGGAGATCAACCATCACGAAGTTGCTGGCGCCAACGATGCCGTGCGTTTGACTGAGCATTCCAAGACTCGCGTCACCTTGCTTCACGTTTGGAGCAAGGAAGGCAGCCACTTCCTGGTAGTGGATGAGAGCGCCGCGGGTTAAGCTGAGCCTGTCGCGCAAATGAACCTCTCCCCGTTTCTCGTTAAAATCGAGAGCGGGGAGAGCGTTTTTTTGGGCATCGGGCTTTTTAATCATAATCTTGCTTGTAATCTTAATCCTCTGCCGAAAGAGATTAAGATTACGAGCAGGATCAAGAACAGAAATCCCAGTCTGGAAAACCAACCCTCATTCGGTTATCATGCTCCCTGACATGCGCATACTAGTGGTTGAGGATGATAATAAGATTGCCTCTTTCGTCGTCAAGGGGCTGAAGCAATCCGGCTATGCGGTGGATCGTTGCGCTGATGGCGAGGAGGCGCTTGTGCTGGCTGAAACTACGACCTATGACGCCGCCATTGTCGATGTCATGCTGCCCAAGCTCGATGGCCTCAGCTTCATCCAGCGCTTGCGCGCGCGGAAAATCCAACTGCCCGTCATCATTCTGAGCGCCAAAGCGACCGTGGATGACCGGATCAAAGGGCTGCAAGCGGGCGGCGATGATTATTTGACAAAGCCATTTGCCTTTTCCGAATTGACGGCCCGCCTGCACGCGCTCATCCGCCGCGCCACTCAGGCCTCCGAGCCAACCAGCCTGACGGTGGGCGACTTGACTTTGGACCTGCTCGCGCGCACAGCCAACCGGGACGGCCAAAAAGTGGAATTGCAAACGCGCGAACTGGCGTTGTTGGAATACTTGATGCGCCACCCCGGCCGCACCGTGACCAAAACCATGATTCTCGAACACATTTTCGATTACAGCTTCGACCCTCAAACCAACGTCGTCGATGTCCTGGTGCATCGCTTGCGGGCCAAGATCGACCCGGAGAAAGTCCGGCTCCACACCATTCGCGGAGTAGGCTATGTCCTTCGCGCCGCGTAAATTCTTTCATAGCTTCGCCCTCCGGCTCAGCCTGTGGTACGCGTTGGTCTTCGCGGCCAGCGCGGCCGTGCTGCTGCTGCTGGGCTATTATCTGGCCGCGGCCGCTCTCTATCACAAGGACCAGGAAATCCTCTTGACCAAACTTAAGGAGTACGCTGCCATTTATATTGGGGGCGGTTTGCCGGCCTTGCAGAGCGTCGCGACGCAGGAGAATAATCCGTCCGATGACCGCTCTTTTTACGTCTCTCTCATCACCAAACGCTATTCGAACCCCATCTTCGTTCCCGATGGCTGGATGGGCTTCAAATTGGTGCCGGGCCAGGCAGAAGTGGCGGAATATCAAATCACTCGCATCCCCAAAAACGCCGAGCGCGATTACACTTTTGTTCCCCGCAACATGCCCGATGGCGCCCAGTTGATCGTGGGCCGAAGCACGAATAATCGCGCGCTTCTCTGGCAGCCCTTCCGCGAAACCGTCCTGCCGATCTCCATTGTCATCGCGCTCCTGGGCATTTTTTTTGGCTGGTTCCTGGCCTACCGCGCGTTGCTGCCCGTCCGCCAGATCGTCACGACCGCCGGGGCGATTGTGGCCACGGGCAATTTGGACGCCCGCGTGCCCAACCGCCCCTCGCAGGACGAATTGGGCAATATGGTCAGCCTGCTCAATGCCATGCTGGACAAAAATCAAGCCCTCATCCGCGCCATGCGCGAATCCATGGACAACGTCGCCCACGATTTGCGCACGCCCTTGACGCGCCTGCGCGGCTCGGTGGAATTGGCCCTGCGCGACAACACCGAGCCTGCCGCCATGCGCGAGGCGCTGGCCGATTGTTTGGAGGAATCCGACCGCGTCATCAGCATGATTACCACGCTGATGGACATCGCCGAAGCCGAAGCGGGCACGATGCGCCTCCACCGCCAGCCGACCGATCTATGCCAGCTCTTGCGCGAAATCATCGAGCTGTACGAATACGTGGCGGAAGAAAAGAAAATCAAAGTGACCGCAAGCCTGCCGTCCAGTTGCGAGGCATCTGTCGATGCGGGCCGGATGAGGCAGGCGTTCGCAAATTTGATTGACAACGCGCTCAAATACACGCCCGAAGGCGGCGCGGTTGGCATTGACGCGGTTCGCGCGGCCGGCCGGGCGATCGTGCGTTTTCGCGATACCGGCATCGGCATTCCCGCCGAGGAGCAGGGGCGCATTTGGGACCGGCTTTATCGCGGAGACAAGAGCCGTTCGCAACGCGGGCTGGGCCTCGGATTGAGCGTGGTCAAGGCTGTGGTTGAAGCCCACGGCGGCACGGCGGCTGTCACAAGTTCACCTGGCCAAGGCGCGGAGTTTACGGTATCTCTGCCGGCGGCGAAGCCCGAAGTCCTCGCCCTCCCCAATCCTAATCTTGCCCTTAATCCCCCATGAAACCACCAGAGTCAAATGAACGCCCGCTATTGGAGTGGCTGCTTCGACTTCACCCGGACACGCCCCGCACGCGCGCCAAACAATGGATTCTGGCCGGGCGCGTCAGTGTCGGAGGCGAAGTGCGGCGCAAACCTCACGAGGCGCTGGACGATCCCGGAGATTCCCTGCGTTTGCTGGACCGCCACGCCACGACGCTCGATTGCGGCGGCGCGGGTTGGCAAATCCATCCGCGCGTCGGTTTGTTATATCTTGATTCCGCGCTGGCCCTTCTCAACAAAGGCCCCGGACTGCTCGCCGTCCCGGCCGTCCCAGGCGAGCTTTCGGCGTCGAGCATCCTGGCGGATTTTCTAGTGGGAAAACTCAAGGCTCTGGAGCGCGGCGTGGCGGGCCGGACGCTGCCCCCGGCCTATCGCAAACTCCAGCCGCTGCCCGTTCACCGGCTGGACCAATACACGAGCGGCGTTTTTTGCGTCGCCCTCAACCCCAAAGCGCGCGGCCACTTGATTGAGCAGTTGAAAGCGCACACGATGCGCCGCGAATATGTGGCGTTCGCGGAAGGGCGCGCTTCCGCTCCCAAAGGCACGTGGCGGCATTGGCTCGCTTTGACCGAAGATGAATTGCGGCAGCAGATCGTGCCCGCGAATTCCCCCAACGCGCAGGAAGCTGTCACTCATTACGAAGTCATCGCGGAGTATCCCTCGCCCGCGGGCGTCATTACGAAATTGCGGCTCCGACTTGAGACCGGGCGCAAACATCAAATCCGCGCCCAGGCCGCCCACAGCGGCCTGCCGCTGGTGGGAGACCGCGCCTACAACAAAAAGAATTCCACTTCTATCGAATTCCCGCGCCAGGCCTTGCACGCCGAATTGTTGACGCTGGAACATCCGCAGAAACCAGGCCAGCGCATGACTTGGCGCGCGGATTTCCCCAAAGACCTCCGCCAACTGGAGTCGTCCTTGCGCAAAACCGCTTGAAACAGCGCCCGCGAGGAACGAAGTTAGACGCATGAATTTTGTAAAGTTGGGAAACACGGGGCTGCACGTATCGCGTTTTTGCCTCGGCTGCATGAGTTATGGAAAAGTGAAGGCAGCGCCTTGGCCGGGAATGCTCAATTGGACCTGGACTTTGAGCGAAGAAGACAGCCGCCCCTTCATCAAGCGCGCCTTGGAACTTGGCGTCAATTTCTTTGACACCGCCAACGTCTATTCCATAGGCGAAAGTGAAGCGGTGCTGGGCCGCGCGCTCCGTGATTTCGCGCGGCGCGACGAAGTGGTGATCGCCACCAAAGTCAACAGCCCCATGCGCCCCGATCTCAATGGCCGCGGCCTTTCGCGCAAGGCGATTCTCTCGGAAGTCGATAAGAGCTTGCAACGGCTGGGCACGGATTACATCGATCTGTACATCATCCATCGTTATGACTATGAAACGCCGCTGCTGGAAACGCTGGAGGCGCTCCATGACACCGTTCGTTCCGGCAAGGTGCGTTATTTGGGCGCCTCGTCGATGTACGCGTGGCAATTCATGAAAGCCCTCGGCCTTCAGCGCGCGAATCACTGGGCGCCCTTTGTCTCCATGCAGAACTATTATAACTTGCTTTACCGCGAGGAAGAGAGGGAAATGCTTCGACTGTGCCAGTCGGAGGGGATCGGCGTAACCCCGTGGTCGCCCATGGCCCGCGGACGGTTGGCGCGCCCGTGGTCGCCAGAGCCGCCAACCGAGCGCGCCAAAAACGACGCCTTCGCTGGCCGCCTCTATAACAAAACGGCCGATATCGACAAGCCCGTCATCGACCGTGTCAATGAAATAGCGAAGGAGCGCGGCGTGCCCCCTTCGCAAATCGCGCTGGCCTGGATTCTGGCCAAACCGCCGATCACCTCGCCCATTGTCGGCGCGACCAAGCCCCATCATCTCGAAGACGCCGCCGCCGCGCTGTCCGTCAAACTCTCGGATGCGGAAATAGCCCGGCTGGAAGAATTATATCAACCGCATCCTGCCAGCGAAGCTTTCGCGTAATCAGTTTAGCTCCGTCCGATTGTGCCAGGATTATAATTTATGAAGTCATCGCGACTGGCTGCTTTTGCGAAGATCGCCACTGAAATCCGCTGCACTTAAAAATCGTGTTGTTGATTGTCAGCGAGTTGCAACAATTTAGATGCGACTGGGTGCGTTGCAAAAAAGTTACATAAGCTTTAGGCAGCGCGGGGCAGCGGCTGACTCCACAGATGATTCCAACCGCCCGCCGAGAGCAACGCGCAGCGCAGATGGAGCACGGCGGTGGCTCCCGCTTCGGTCCAAAACAT
>DASXZY010000053.1:0-39556 GCA_036501625.1 Verrucomicrobiia bacterium | reverse complement strand
CCGCCAGAACTTGCGCGCGCTGGACGGCATCGGTGCGCCGCGCGCGACGCCGGGGAGAAACAGTCAGGCTCTTCATCGGCGCCGTTTCTATCACGACTGCCCGCCGCCGCATAGGCGGTCGCTCCTTTACCGCTTACGAACATTCGAAGTTTACTGCACTTTTACTGCACTCGTTCGTAAGTTATTGATTATCAGGTGAGCGGGTGAAGGGAATCGAACCCTCGTTATGGTTCCCGTAAATGGCGGCCATCGTGGAGGCCCTGAAAACATAATCGTCAAATATACTCGTCGCAGTGTTCAGTCTAGTGCTGGGCTTGACCGAGCCTGATCCGTTAAGGTTTCGCGCGGTTTCTCTGGGCCTTTTCGAATTCCTGCCGGATCGCCCCGACGACCAGTTCCGGTTCTTCCGACGGAATACCGTGCCCGCTGTTTTGGGTGATGATGTGTTGTCCATCGGGCACCTTATCCAGCCACTCTGTATGGAACTTGAGCCACATCTGAAGGTTTGCTTGATATTCCTGCTTTTGCTTTTCGGTCACGAAGCTGGGAAATACACGAGGACCCATGCCAGTGATAAGAACAACCGGAATCCCCTCTGGGACACGGCTCTCATGCGCCTCCGCCATGCCTGCCTGGATTAATTTCCAATCGTCCGCAGGTATATCGTTGTCGTGGTTGTGCGTTTGATTCCAGTTGATGAATTCCTCCTGCGTTGGGTCCACCAGCACCATGCCGCTGACCTCTACCGCGTACATGCCGGCAAAGACGCGGATGAAAGGACCACCAAACGAGTGCCCCACGAGAATATACGGCGGCGCTATGTGCGCATTCTGAAGCGCGGTGTGCAGTTCGCGGGCAATTTGCCGCGCATCTCGCGGGTCGGGTCCAGGGGAGGAGAGTCCGACTCCGGCGCGGTCATAAGCCACCGTTCGCGTAAACTTGCTCACGTCCGGTTGAATCTTTTCCCACATTTCCAACGGAGTCCCGCCCGACCCTCTTGCGCCTGTTTCAAAGACCACGGTGGGACTTCCATGCCCGCAAATTAACATTCGAACCGGATGGCCCCCCGCATCAATATATTTGAACGCCAGGCGCCCAAAATCCATCCCGAACAGGATCGCAACACCGCTTAGCACCGCTGCGAAAGTTATCAGAACCTTCTTCAGAACGGCGGGCCTCTGGAATCTTAAATTCAACCCATGCCGGTTTTTCGCCAAGAATAACGGCGCGAGCCCCAATCGCGTTAACGGAAAAACCAGAAAGGCCGCAAGCACAATGAGATGTTCGAGGCGAAATGTGTTTGTCAGGATCGAAGGAGAGAGAATCCCAAGCGCGACGAAACAAAGGGTGAAACTTGACCAGATGAGCCAGTATTGCCACATCCGGCGGCGCGTGATTCTGCTCCAAGAAAAGACGGCGAACCATAGTTTCATCATAACCGCGAGGACGAGGGTCCAACCGGCGATGGAGATCATCAGGGACGGGTGATTACGAATTTGCGAGCCGACCGTGTCAGGCCAGATGCCGATGACGAGCAACAGCAGCACTGTCACAATTACTTGCAGGGCGGGCGAGCCAAAATAGTAGAGACGTTTTCCGGACAGTCCCACCCACAGCCCATTCACCATGAGTCTCCAAGTGAGAACAACTAATCCCCCAACTGACAAAAGGATAATGGCCAGCCAGGAATAAGGGTAAAGGAGGCGGAAGGAGAACAGAGGATCGTTAAGGTCAGATCTGTCCGCCCAAAGAGGGAGCCATAACACGATGAAACCGAGAAGGAGAACCCAGGACACGATCACGCCCAGCGCAGCCACCTTCATTTTGCTGACAACTATTTCACCGGAAGACAGAGGACGGACGGCCAAAAATGATGGCATGGAAAGATTCATGGACCAGAAATCGGGTTTGATGAAGCCTTTGCCAATGGCGAAGGCCAAAACAACAGGCATGGCCAGTAGTTTGGGTAACGTCTCCACGGTGAAGCCAGCGTCATGCCGGTAGAGCCAAGAAATGGGACCCAAGATCACCGCTAAGGCGAAAAGAGTGCAAACTGGCAGCAGCAGACCAGCGCGCCGCCATTCGAACCAAAAATGGGCTGCGGCGGGCGTGTCAAAATCCCTGGTGCGGCGCGGCATGGCGTCGGCAATGCGTTCGCATCGGATTTTGAGCCAGCTTCGCCGCCGTCCGCCGCCGTGGCGTTGCCGCTCCACCACTGCCCAGGCGAGCACAAAGGCGAGGAAGGCCGACCCAGCCACAATAGGAACCAGACGCTCTTCCGAAAACCAGGGCGAGGGAACAATTCTGCCGAACATGGGCAAACTCGCGACGGCGATGCTGCTGGTGCCGCCCAATCCGAGTGTTATGAGACGGGTGATTCGAAATCCGGCCAGACCCCAAAGAACAGTATGGTAAAAAACCATGTACGCGCCTAGTACAACCGCAGGCCAAACTAGGACAGGCCATACCGGCACTGGGACATTCATGTGAGTCCAAACGAGTTTCATCCAAGCCAGATAAACCAACTCCACCCAGACCACGCCAAGGAGCATTGGCAGGGTCACAAGTTGCCATGTGGGGATCGGCAGGGCGAAAAGCCGATTGGGAAACCCGTTCCAATCCTTGGTGGAACTGATTTCGGTGTAGTTAAAAATCCCGAACGTGAGCAGAAACGATACAACAAACACGAGCATAGGTCCCCACAGCGGGTTATAAGACACGCCGCCGGCAGTTGCAAGCCCGTGCCACTTCCACAGCGCAAAACTTCCCGCGCTTCGATTGATTACTGAAAGCAGCCGCATCGGGCTAAGAACCATGCCGAAGCCAACCAAAATCAACCATCCGCCTAATCCATTTAATTCTGGGTTCAGCAATGGGGGCGTTCCAGCGGCTTGTTCTTTGATTTTCATGCATCGCTTATAAGCAAGGAAAACGACGCCGCTGGCAAACACGAGCGCATAAATCGCAGCTAGAAGAAAGACAGGCCAGTTAAATTGGCTTGTCGAGCCGACGCCGTCCATGTTTTGCCACTTTAGCGAGTAATCCAACTCATTTTCCATCCGTCCCAAGCTGGCGAGATGCTCTGCGGCCAAGGAGGCTGGAACGAAATTCGTCAGGGTGCGGTATTGATATTTCAAAATGACTGTTTGGCCCCGATAGGTCCGTTCAGTGTGCAATCTGGCCGCCGGTCCCGCGATCGTATTAGTGAAATTGGAAAGCTTAAAGGCTCTAGGCAACTCGATCTTCGTTTCAACAGATTGAAAACGCGGAAAGGAGATTTCCATCGGCATTGACCGGATGGTTGTCCGCGGTTTTATGATCCAGCTATGAATTGCCAGAGGATAGAATTGACATTCGTAGCGTTGCTTGTCGACGGAGAGAACCCAGAAGTTGCTGATGGCATAATTTTGAAAGATGGTGAGTTCATCAGCGTTCGGTGAGTCATTGACAGTCATCTGCATCGATGGCGCAATGCCGGGATAACGGGGGGCGTAATCGTTTAAAAAGCTTTTAGCAAGCTGCTCGCGCCCTGTGGAGTCTAAAATCGCGCGCATCCATTCCGCATCGAAGCCATAATAGGTGCTGGTGACACTCAGCCGTGCAGGCTCCTTCTGTCCGCCAACCCAAAAATTCTCACGCGTCACTGCAGCGGCTCCGTCTGTGTCGGGCGCAGGGATAGGAATGAGGCCGGCGCCACCCTCTTTAACCAATAAACCAAACCCGTATGCCGGCCGGTAGCGATTGGCCATTGGCCCATGCTGATAAGAACGAGTCGGGTCCAGCCAGTAAGTGGCGCCCGCGACGTTCACACGCACAATGGCATGATTGAAATTCTGAGGGGCCGGCAATAATTCAGGCAATGTTTGCCGGTAGCCGGTGGCTACCAGCACGGGATCAGCGTCAAAACGAAGCCCGCGCAAGAGCGCGCACAGAAGAAGGGCCTTGTCCTTGCAATCACCAAAGCGGCGTTTCAACACCAGCGCCGGGTCAGTCGGCCGATAGGAATTGGGGCCGAATTCCAGCCCCAGATAGCGCACGTTGTTTTGCACGAATTGCAGCGCCCGTTGCACGGTCTGTTCCGGCCCCAGGCTTGGCTGCCGCAGCGCCTTAATTTCCTGTTGCAACTCCAGCGAAACTGGATCGGCGGGCGCGAAAAGCCCCTCCGCCCAATGGGAGACATCCACCCAATTCGCGAATTCGCTTATTTGAAGCCACGGATACGGCGTGAACCACGACGGTATCTGGTCCTCCACCGCCACCGCTGGCAAGTCATGCGCATCCCACCGGCAGTCCACGATTCCATTTTGACGTTGCACCCGCGGTTCCACCTCCGCGCCATGAACGGCAAAGTGCAATTGCCGCCCTTCAGGCCATAACAATCGAATTCGCCGGCGCTCCACTGGCATCGGGAAACCCAATAGCAATGATTCGGAGTATTTCTCCTTCAGCGCTGGATTTAGCCCTCGCAATGTGTAATCGTAGCTGACGCGGTCACCCACCTGGACATCCTCCAGAAATAACACCGCGGACAAATCTCCATTGTAAATCTGCCGGCTTAGGTCCGTCTCCTGTTGAATCACTTTGAACCGCGTTGGATCCAGGCGATCCAATCGCTCGATTCCGCGTTGGATAAAAATCTGGTGAACGATTAATTCCTGATACGAGGGGTCCCAGGAAAACGAAAGATTCGCTCCGCTTTGAACGCCAATTTCGGTGGTTATTTCTTTGACAACATGGAAATAGGTTTCCTCCTTGTTCACATTAATCTGCGTGTCCATCAACTCAAGTGTTTGCCCTCCCGGTATTGGAACCGCCCGATTTGCGGGGGCCACCGCGGGTTCCAACTTTTCCACCCAGGCCGGAGTTGCGCCCGTATGCACCGTGTCGTTCGCCGGTTGCGCCCGGCTGCGCAAGGAGAACAAAACCGAGATGCAGACAATGGCGATTGCGTTATTGCGCCGTGCTTGCGAGATAAAAAAATTAAAGGGCATTATCCTTCGGGTCGTCGCACGAATTGAATAGTCATTGCCTGCCCGGTTCAAGCCAAAGATGATCCTGCTTCATTTTGTTTGAGAGAAAGCGCTGGCAAGCTGATCCTCCTCTCTTCCGTGATCTCCCTTCCCGCACCCACGCGATTCTTGCCTGCGCACGCCCTTCATTTCATAGTTGACTATTTAGTCTAATGAGTTAGTTTAGCGATGAGCAGGCGGAAAGCGCCTGTTGAGCCAACGATTATGAAAAATTTATGGGGCGCGTAAGCAATGCCAAAGAGCGATTGATGGAAGCTGTTCTGGAGCTGATCTGGACGGGTTCCTATGGGAATACCACGATTGATCAGATTTGCGAGAAGGCCGGTGTCAAAAAGGGAAGCTTTTATTATTTCTTCGCGTCCAAGGCCGACTTGGCGGCGGCCGCGTTTCGGCTCAATTGGCGTCTCAAACGGGCGGAAATGGATTCAATCTTCTCGGCGGCGGTGCCGCCGCTGGAGCGCCTGCAACGATACTGCGATTTTAGCTATCATTTCCAAAGCGAAATGAAGTCCAAATATGGGCGGGTGTTAGGATGCCCGCTCTTTGCCCTCGGCTCGGAGGTTTGCACGCAGGAAGACCGCTTGCGCCGGCAAATCCAGGAGATGCTGGCGGACAAGTGCAAATATCTTGAATCCGCCATCCGCGATGCCCACGCCAGCGGCGCCATTCATGCGCCCGACGCGGAGGCCAAGGCGCGGATGATCCTGGCTTATTACGAGGGCCTGCTCACCCAGGCGCGCATCCAAAACGATGTCAAACCGCTGCGCGAGACGGCCCGCGGAATTTTCGCCATGCTCGGCGTCAAGGCCAGCCCGGCGGCCACGGTGTGAAAATAATATTATCTTTTGAACATTTTATTGGACTAAATAGTCAACTTAGGAAGACGTATGTTATCCATCACATTTAAACAAGATCGAAGTGAGAAACAGTGCCTCCGCAAAGCCGCCCCCAGCGGGCGCCTGAGCCGAAGCCGGCGTGTCGAATTGCCCGAGACGGACCAGTCGGAGAAAGTGCCCGCGCGCGCGGTGAAGGCCGCCGCCGACGCCCCGCTGGAATCGCCTCGCGGGGACACTTTGCAACTGTATCTGAACGAGATTGGGCAGGTGAAACTGCTCAAGCCGGAAGAGGAAATCCAACTCGCCAAGCGCATCAAGAGAGGCGACAAGCGCGCGAGAGAAAAGATGATCACGGCCAATCTCCGATTGGTGGTCAAGATCGCGCGCGATTACGAAGGGCTGGGCCTTCCGTTGCTGGACTTGATCAACGAGGGCAACATCGGCTTGATGAAAGGCGTCGAACGGTTTGACCCGAACAAGGGCGCCAAGCTTTCCACTTACGCCGCGTGGTGGATCAAGCAATCGATCATGGCCGCGCTGGCCAATCAATCCAAGACCATCCGCCTGCCCGCCCATGTGGTGGAGCGGCTGGCCAAGATGCGTCGCGCTGAAGTGGAACTGCACGATACTTTTGACCGCGAGCCGACGGACCAGGAATTAGCAGAGCATTTGGGGCTGGACACCCGCCGCATCCGGCAATATCGCCAAGCCTCCAAGGCGCCGGTTTCATTGGATGCGCCGCTGGGCGAAGGCGAGCCAAACCGCATTTCCGATGTAGTGGCGGACCCCAACGCGGCCGCGCCTTTCGACCGCATCGTGCAGGAGAATGACGCGGGCCTGGTGCGCGACGCCCTGGCTGGTTTAAGCGAGCGCGAGACGGCGATTTTGGGCCTGCGTTTTGGCCTGGATGGAACCAAGCCCAGAACGCTGGAGGAAATTGGCGTGCAGTTCAATCTTTCGCGCGAGCGCATCCGGCAAATTCAGGATGAGGCGCTGGGAAAGATGCGGGCGCAGATTGAAGAGCGGGAAAGCCCATCGACTGAAGCGTCCGCCTTGGCGGCGTAATCGGGCGGGGGTTCTATTCCCACTCGATGGTTGCGGGGGGCTTGCTGGAAATGTCGAAGCAGACGCGATTGACGCCTTTGACTTCGTTGGTGATGCGCCGGGAAAGCGTCTCGAGCAAATCATACGGGAGCTTCACCCAGTCTGCCGTCATGCCGTCCTGCGACTCGACGGCGCGAATGGCCACGGTGAAATCATACGTGCGTTCGTCGCCCATGACGCCGACGCTGCGCACCGGCAGCAGCACGGCGAAGCTCTGCCAGATTTTCTCATACCAGCCGCTGGCCTTCATTTCTTCAATCACGATGGAATCGGCCGCGCGCAGGATTTCGCAGCGGCGCGGCGTCACTTCGCCGAGAATGCGCACGGCCAGGCCCGGTCCGGGGAACGGCTGGCGCAGGATGATTTCATTGGGCAACCCCAACTCCCGCCCGAGCAGCCGCACCTCATCCTTGAACAGGCAGCGCAGCGGCTCGATCAATTTGAATTTCATGTTCTTCGGCAAGCCGCCAACGTTGTGATGGCTCTTAATCAGCGCCGCCGGATTGCCATCAATCGGCACCGATTCAATGATATCGGGATAAAGTGTCCCCTGCCCCAGGAATTTCGCCGCGCCGGCGCGTTTGGTTGCCGCCTGGAAAACTTCGATGAACGTCTTGCCGATGATTTTCCGCTTCCTTTCCGGGTCGGTCACGCCTTTGAGCCGCCGGAGAAACAGCGCGGAGGCATCCTCGTATTGAAGTTTGACGTGGAAATTGCGGCCAAAGACTTCCCGCACCACTTGCGTTTCGCGCCCCCGCAATAAACCATTATTGACAAAAATGCACGTAAGCTGGCTGCCGATGGCCTTGTGCAGCAACGCCGCCGCCACGCTGGAATCCACGCCTCCGCTTAACCCCAAGATGACCCGTTCGCGCCCCACGTCCCGTTTAATTTCCTCCACCGCCTGATCCACGAAATGGCGCATGGTCCAGTCTTTGCCGCATCCGCAGATGCCGTGCGTAAAATTGGCGATCAGCTCGCGCCCCCGCGGCGTATGGACAACTTCGGGATGAAATTGCAGGCCGAAAAATTTCCGCGTCCGATTCTCGATGGCCGCGAATTCGGAATTGTCGGTCGTGGCCACCGCCTTGAAACCCCGCGGCAGAGAGGCAAGCTTGTCTCCGTGCGAATTCCAGACCTGCAACGCATCCGGCAGATTGGCAAAAATGGCCGAGGATGGGTCGCCTACGCGCAGAGTGCCTTTGCCATATTCCCGTTTCAGCCCGCGCTCCACTTTGCCGCCCAGCAGATGAGCCATCAACTGCGTGCCGTAACAAATTCCGAGAATCGGAACGCCCAGGTCAAAAATGGCGCGGTCGGGGATCGGCGCTTTCGGCGAGTACACGCTGGCCGGCCCTCCGGAAAGGATGATTCCCTTGGGTTTAAGCGCGGCAATTTTCGCGGCGGGCATGTCGAAGCGCACGATGGTGGAATAGACTTTGCATTCGCGCACCCGCCTGGCGATGACTTGCGTGTATTGCGCTCCGAAATCGAGAATGATGATTTGCTCCGTCATTGCAATAGGTAGTCATCGCGGCCGGAGCGGCGCAAGATTTATTTTTGGCCGGCGGCGGTTTCTTGATCTTGCCGGCAGCCAAAGAAGAGTGGGATTAGAAGAACAATTAAGATTAGGATGAGGACAGAAGCAAATGCGCGCTGCTGATTTTGATTACAATTTGCCGCCAGAATTGATCGCCCAAACGCCAGCCCCGGCGCGGGATGAATCCCGCTTGCTGGTGCTGCGCCGGGCTGAAAATCAAATCACGCACCGGCATTTTCGCGACTTGCCCGAATTTTTCTCCGCCGGGGACCTGCTGGTCCTCAATGATTCGCGCGTCATTCCGGCGCGGCTGCGGGCGCGCAACAGCCGAACGAACGGGTTGTTCGAGATTCTGTTGCTCGAGGAGAACGCGCCCAACGATTGGCGGGCCATGATGCGCCCCGGCAAACGCGCCCCAGTCGGCGCGTGCCTGCAAATCCTTGACAAGAATAGAGAACCGTCCGCCTTCACGGTCACGGTGCGGGAGATTAACGCCGAAGGCCATCGCCGCCTCGAATTCTCCGGCGCGGAAAATATATTGACTGCCTTGGGCGCCCTCGGCGAGGTGCCGCTGCCGCCCTACATCGCGCGCGCTGGCGAGCAGACGGCCGACCGCGAGCGTTACCAGACCGTTTACGCTCGGGCGGATGGCTCGGTCGCCGCGCCGACGGCCGGCCTGCATTTCACGCCGGGGCTGCTGCAGGAAATCCGGGCGCGCGGCGCGCGGGTGTGCTTTGTCACCTTGCACGTGGGACCGGGGACGTTCGCGCCGGTCAAGGCGGAGCGCCTCGAGGAGCATGTCATGCACGCGGAACGTTTCGTCCTCAGCGAGGAAACAGCCAAGGCCTTGCGCGAGACAAAAGAAGCTGGGGCCCGCATCGTGGCGGCGGGCACCACGACATTGCGCGTGCTGGAAAGCGCCAACCAGCCCGGCTTGGGGCGAACGCGGCTTTTCATTCATCCGCCCCGCGATTTCAAAACCGTCGATGCCCTCATTACGAACTTCCACCTGCCCCGCTCGACACTGCTCATGCTGGCGGCCGCCTTCGCCGCGCCCGGAACAACGCGGGGGCGGGAGATGATTCTGCGGGCTTACGAGGAAGCCATCGCGCGGCGTTACCGATTTTTCAGCTACGGTGACGCGATGCTTTTGTTATGACTCGGCCTGGCGCGCCATGAGCCACAAAGCGTCGGACAACCGGTTTATGTAAATAATAATTTCCCCGTTCTCAAGCTGGCCAGCCTCCCGCAAGGCGCAAATCCGGCGCTCGGCGCGGCGGCAGGCGGTGCGGGCGAGATCCAGGGTTGCCGCCGCCAGGTTGGCGCCGGGAGTGGCCCAGTGTTTGAAGGAAACGTTTTGCGCTTCAATCTCGCGCACGATGAGGTCCAGCTTGGCCGTCAATTCGCCCGTCACGAGCGCGAAACCATCCTTGGCATAACGAGCCAAATCCTCCGGCTGGGTGGCCAGTTCGCCCATCAAAATGACAAGGTCTTTTTGGATTTCCAGAAGCGCACGATTGACAGGGCCGGGCGCGGACGCGCGGGCCAGGCCGAGCGCGGCATTCAGTTCATCGACGGTCCCATAAGCCTCGACGCGGGGATGGCATTTGGAGACGCGGCGGTTGTACATCAGGCCGGTCTCGCCGCTGTCGCCGGTTTTTGTGGCAATGCTCATGCTGATTGACTTTGCGCGAAAGTTCCGTATTGTCGCCCCAACGAGCTATGAACTTCAAACTGATTTTTAAAACGCTGTTCGTCATCGTCGTGCTGGCGTTGCTGGTCGTCCTTGGACGGAGCAATCCGGACCCGGTCGCGCTCAGGATGCCGGTGCTCTCGCACCCTTTCAAGCTGGAAGCGGGCTATATGTATTACGGATTTTTTGCAGTCGGCTTCCTGTGCGGAACGGTGTTGATGTCGGGCGGGAAAAAGGGCGGCGGCGGCGCCAGCAAGTCGAGCAAAGTGCAGACTTGAGACGGGTTACGGCTTAGTGGCCGCGCGTTTATACGCGTTAATCCCCTCGACGATCGCGCGCGCCATGCGTTTGCGAAACGCGGCATCGTAAATGGTCTTCGCGTCAGACGGGCTGCTCAGGAAGCCGCCCTCGACCAAAATGGCTGGAACGCGAGCCAGCCGCAACACCTCGAAGTGCGACCGTTTGAGTCCGAGGTCTTCCAGCGGCAGGCTGCGGGTGATGCTTTTTTGCATTTCGTAGGCCAGCAGCACATTGCGATCATCCTGCGCGTTGCCGGCTTCGCTGGGATGGCTGGCGGTCCCGCCCCCTTCGTCGCTGGAATTCATGCCGGGCGGGGCGAGGCAAAAAACTTCGACGCCATGCAGCGGCGCCTCCGCCGCGTTATAATGCAGGCTCACAAAGAGATCCGCGCCGTGGCGCGTAGCCGCTTGCGGGCGGTCGGATAATTCCACGGCTTCGTCTTCCGTGCGCGTCATCACCACCTTAAAGCCCTGTTCCTTGAGCAATTCCGCCGTCTCACGCGCCAGCAGAAGAGTGTATTTTTTTTCGTAATTGCTCCCCTGGGCTTTGCCGGCGTCCTTGCCGCCGTGGCCGGGGTCCAGGCAAATCGTCCGCACATGCGATTCGGATTTGCGCGGCGCGATGACTGGCTCAATGGTCGAGCGCGCGTCCGCCAGTGCAATCATCGGGACTCCATTGCGATTGATCACCGGGAGGCAAAGCCAGACGGAGACGCCAAAAATTTCCGCCCGGCGGGAATCAATGGAAAAGTTCAACCGCGCCGGAGTCCCGGAGACGTCGATTTCACCATCGCTTTTGTTCCATCGCATGGAACAGCCCTCTGTGGCGGCCCACTCGGCCAGGCGGATGTATTCATTGCCGCCAATCGTCATGCGTTCCAAGTTGCGCGCCGACGCCTGCGCGGAAATCGTCAATAAGAACGTTAAGAAAATGGCGGCGGCAAGGCTGGCTCGCCAGGCGCCTCGCCCTGCCGGGTGCGGCTTCGCTCCTCGATGATCAATCTCAGTTATCTTGCGCAATTGCTAGCGATGGGTTGTAGCGCCGGGCCGAAGGAAGACAAGCATCGAATGGAAGCGCTGGCGTGCTGGCGTGCTGGCGGCGCGAAGAAGTCCGCGGATATGGAATTGAACGGACTCAGAGACTTGCAGCTATTCCGGCGTTATCTGAACTGGAAACCTCCGCCTTCTGAATTGCATGTTTGATTCCCTGGCGCCGCCTGTTTGGAGTTGGCAAATTAGTTTGCATGGCGGGTTTTGTGTCAACATCATGGGTGGCATGGGCGCCGCGCAACGTGATTTTTTCGTCTCTTACGCACATGCCGACAATGGGCATCAATGGATCACTCGTTTTCTCCAGGAACTTAAGGATGAGCATCGGGTTTTTACAAGCGGACGGGAGCTGGACTATTTCTTTGACGATGGCAGCATTCCTCACGGAGCGGATTGGAAGATCACCCTGGCGGACGAAATCGCGCACTCCCGGCTGTTCATGGCGTTTCTGTCGCCGAATTATTTTGCCAGCCCGGAATGCCGCTCGGAATGGCGGCTTTGGATCGGGGCCGAAATCTCGCGGCATATCCTTGCGGCGGGCATTCGGCCGATTTACATAGTCGAGGTGCCGGGGCTGATGGGCGGGGAGCGTTTGACGGATGGACAGCTTACCGCGAAGATCGCCGAGCTTTCCAAGGTGCCGGGCGCGGAAAGGCCAAGGTTTCTGTCGGAGGTTGAGCCGGTCGTGAAATATCTCCGGCGCTGCCAGCTTGCGCAGGCCGGCGCCTTTTACGAAGTCCATGCCTTCTACGATGCCGGATTGGAGGCCCTGTGCCGCGAGGACTTGCGCAAAGTGCTTAAGGACCTGGCGCGGAATCTGCACGAACACACCCTCCTGCTGGCCCAGGCTGATGAGAGCAACAAATGCAGCACGGTGCCTCCCTACAACGAGCATTTTACGGGGCGCCTGAACGAATTGCTCTGGCTGCGCGAGCGGCTCGTCAGCGACAATCGCACGGGCGTGATCTACGGCGTCAATGGGCTGGGCGGGATTGGAAAGACCGAATTGGCCTTCGCCTATTCCCACGCGTTTGCCAGCGCGTATCCCGGCGGGCGTTTCCTTATCCAATGCGAAGGCCGCGCCACGGTGCGCGACGCCATCCTGGGCCAGGACGATTTCACGGCGTTGTTTCGCGGCCAAATCAGCGACCAGGCCCGCGAGCGCCCGGAGACGCATTTCGCGGCCATCGTGAATTGCCTCCGCGGCCGGCTGAACTCGCTCGGCCATGTGCTGCTGGTGTTTGACAACGTTTCGGATTCCGCGCTGTTGCTGCGCGATCAAACGGACCGCCTGACGCTCCTGGGTCCCAAGCTCCACATTCTGGCCACGACGCGGCTGCCGAGGCCGGCAACGGGAAGGGGCGAGTGGCTCAAACTGGGTGAGCTTCCGCCCGATGACGCGCTGGAGTTAATGGAGAAATACCGCCCTTTCGCGGATGAAACCGAGCGTGAGGCAGCGCTGGCGCTCGTGAAACGCCTCGGGGGATTCGCGCTGGCGGTGGAATTGGTCGCTGCTCATCTGGCGGCCCATCCTGGAGTGACTTGCGCGCAACTGGCGGGCGATATTGGGCTTGAGGATCTGGAGGCGATTGCCGCGAGTGAAGAGGCGCCGGTTCGCCGCCACAATGACCAGCGCCGCTTGACGGCTGTGCTTGGCCCAGTGTTGCGTTCCTTGAAACCGCCCCAAATGCTCGCGATGGAATACGCGGCGCTATTGCCGCCGGACCATGTGCCGCTCCCTTGGCTGCGGGCGCTGGTCACCGCCGACTTTCCTGAAATCGGCAAACACGCCCGCCTAAGCGACCCGTGGGAAGACCTATGGCGCGGCTTGGAACATATCGCGCTATTGAGCCGTCCGGAGGACGAGACAACCGAACCGCGCCTTCTCCGAGTGCATCGCCTCGTTCAGGAACTGATCCTCCGGGAACATTTGCCGCCGAACGCGCCGGAACGCGCTGAACGGCAGCAAGCCTTAGACAAATTCATCTGGGAACGGGATGCCGTTTTGAAAAATACCACAAATTGGGTCGAATCCCGCTGGGAGTTGGAACCGATGACGGCGCTTGCCGTTTTGTGGGATGAAACATCACACCATCGGGCAGCCGGGCTTCTGAATCAATTGGGCCATCGATGGCACAATCTCGCCGAATGGAGCAAAGCCGAGCCATTGATGCGCCGAGCACTGGCGATTGACGAAAAGAGTTTCGGTGAGATTCATCCCAATGTCGCGGCGATCCTCAACAATCTGGCGCAATTGCTGCAAGCCACCAACCGCCTGGAGGAGGCCGAGCCATTGATGCGCCGGGCGCTGGCGATTGACGAAAAGAGTTACGGCCCGGAGCATCCCGGAGTCGCCACCGATCTCAACAATCTGGCGCAATTGCTGCAAGCCACCAACCGCCTGGAGGAGGCCGAGCCGTTGATGAGACGGCATCTGGAAATCTTTCTAAAATTCACCCGTGCCACCGGCCATCCGCACCCTCATCTTCAAGCCGCAGTCAAGAATTATAAAGGATTGCTGCAAGACATGGGCCGCAGTGAAGAACAAATTCGCGCCACACTCCGGGAACTGGCTCCAGATTTCTTCCCCGGGTAAATGGGATTCCACATGCCACATCCCCAGCATCCTAACCACGGCGTCCATTACGACAAATCTTCGCGCGGTCAGTGGTATGTGGTAGCGGGGCTTGCGGTCGCGTCGCTGGTTTTGGGGACCATTGGTTTCACGCGGGCGGCTCATTTGGCTGGAAAGCAGCCGGATGTGCGGGACGCGATTTACAATTCCATGCGGCTTTTCCACATGCACTTTGATCCTGTGGAGCATCCGCTGCCGTGGGAATTGCAATGGGCGCGCTTTCTCGCGCCGCTGGCACTGGGGGCCGGGTTGGTGAAGGGCTTCATTTACGCGGCCCACAGCCATCGGCACGCGTTCCTTCATTGGTATCAAAGCGGACATGTCGTCATTTGCGGACTGGGGCAAAAGGGATTGCATCTCGCTCGTGAATATCGCAAGAAGAACCGGTGGGTGGCCGTCGTGGAAAAGGACCCGCAAAATGAATTTCTCCACCTCTGCGCCCGCGAGCACATTCATTGCATCATCGGCGATGCCGCCGAACCGGCCGTTCTTGAAGAGGCGCGCGCGGCTGAGGCTTGCGAGATAATCGTATTGACGCCCGATGATGAAACGAATTTGCGTGTGGCCGTTCAATTGTCCCGCCTTGCGCCCAGCCCCGGCCGGACGCCGCCGAACTGCTACGTCCATCTGGAAAACATCCAATTGCGCGACTCCTTGCAGCGGCATTTCGAGCAGAACAAAGGCAGCGGCTGGCCCGTGCATTTTTTCGACGTCCATGCCAGCGAGGCCCGCCGAGTTCTGGCGGAACTTCCCTTGGATGGCGCCGGCATTCGCCACGATGTCAAAACCACCGTCCACGTTGTCATCCTTGGCTTTGGCCGGATGGGCCGCAGCCTCGCTTTGCGCGCGGCGCAGATGGGCCACTTTGCCAATGGCAGGAAGCTGCGCATTTCCGTCGTGGATCGGAACGCGGACACGCAACGGGAGCGGTTTCTCTTCCATTACCCAGCGCTGGCTGTTCCGACGGACAAGCGTGACGCCATCTGCGATTTGCAGTTCCACCCTGGCCTGGCCGAATCATTGGGGACTCGGACCCGCATCAAAGGCTGGGCGGCCGAGCCGGACACGTTGCTGCGCATTTTCATCTGCATCGACGACAATACGCGCGCGTTGGAAGTGGTGTTTCGATTGCAGGAAGCGCTGGTGGACAGGCCGGATTGCAGCCTGTTGGTGCGCGTGAAGCAGCGCGAATCTTTGGCGGACATTTTCCGCGAAACCGTTCCCGCCGATGGAACTTCCCGCCAAGCCGCCGGGCCGCGCATTGTTCCCTTTGGCATGGTGGAGGACACTTGCACGGAGGAAGCCTTCAAGAATCCCAAAGATGAGCCGCTCGCGAAAGCCATTCACGAGCGGTTTAGGGAAAAGCGCCGGGCCGGTTCCAGCCGCACGCCGGAGAACGATCCCGCCCTGCGTGATTGGGAGCGATTGACCGATGACCTGCGCGCCTCCAATTTTCAGCAAGCCGATCACATGGCCAACAAATTGCGCGCCATCGGCTGCGAGATCGCAGGCACAAGCGATTCCCGTCGCGCGGAGGAGCGATTCACCAACGAGGAACGAGATATCCTTGCCCCATTGGAACACACTCGTTGGAACGCTGAACGCCTTCTGGCCGGCTGGCGTTACGGCACGCCGACGGACAAGACCTGCCGCATCAGCGAGAACATCACTGATTGGAATTCGCTTCATGAATCCATACAAAACTACGATTACGAAGCGATAGATGAAATGCCGATTATTCTCTCCAAGGCCAGCCCGCCGCTTAAAGCCGTCCGCCGCCCGCCGCCAGCCAACCCATAGCGGCACTGTCCCAATTTTGCTTGTCGAAGGAGTGGATTGCGATAGCGTCATCTGGCTTTCGTTGAGGCATTTCGGTTCGGTGATGATCTGGAAATGAGTTCGTCAAACCTAATTAACAAGGATGCCGCCCGGGGAACTCCGCCGGAGAAGGCCGGCTCAACTTCCTGGCGCATCCTCTTTGTCGAACCGGACATTTTGTGGTTTGAACAGGTCAAGCGCGACATGGAATGCCTTCATCCCGGCTGGGTCTGCATGCAGGCCTCGCCGGTTCTGGCCGGGCCGATCAGTCTGGAATGGCAGGCGGCCGATGCGATCATCGTGGAGGGGCGAGCCGCAGGGGCCCGGCCGTGGCTGGAAACGGTCGTTCGGGCGCGGCCCAATATCAATTGCCTGATCCGTTGCGATCTGGCCGACAAGCCGCTGGTGGACGAGTGGAAACGCCTGGGATTTCCCATGCTCGCCAGCCGGGGCGATGCCAGCGCGCTGTGCTCCACCCTGCTCCGCAACGCCCGCTTGCGCCAGTGGATGGCCGATCCTGTAATCAAAGCGCTGCTGCCGCAAATCCGCAAGCTGCCCGCCACGCCGCGCCTCTATACCCAGGTATCCGAGGAACTGCGCTCCCACAACAGCTCCTTGGAAGTCGTTGCCCATCTCCTGCGCCAGGACCCGGTCATGTCGGCCAAAATCCTGCAATTGGTCAACTCCGCCTTTTTCGCGTCGGCCAGCGAAGTGACGGATATGATCGACGCCGCCACCATCCTCGGCACCGAGCGGATCAAATCACTCGTGCTGCTGGCCGGCGTCTTTTTCCAGTATAACGAAGCGGTGGGCGTGTTTCCGGCCATCGACGCCCTGCTGGCTCACAGCGTCCAGACCGGGGTTTACGCGCGGGCCATTGTCCTGTCCGAAACCAAAAACGCCCCTTTGGCCGAAGCCGCGTTTACAGCCGGAATTCTGCATGACATGGGCAAAATGATTCTGGCCGGCAACCTGCCTGACCGTTACAAAGCCGTGCGAGCCTTGCGCGCCGCCCGCCAGCTTTCCGACCACGCCGCTGAAATGGAGATTTTCGGCGCGACTCATGCCAAGGTCGCGGCTTGCCTCCTGGCGTCCTGGGGATTGCCACTGCCCATCCTCGAGGCCGTCGCCTGGCATCACGAACCAGAGTGCTCCCCTGGGAAAGGGTTTTCGCTCCTGGCCGCCATCCATGCCGCCAACGCCTTCGCGCATGAATCGGCCGGGGAACCGTTCGCCCTCCAGCAGGCGTTTTTTGACCGGATTGGCCTGCCGGATGGCTGCGCGCGATGGCGCCAGATGTTCGGCTTGGACAAGACCGTTCCCTCGTAACTTTAAGGAAATTCCCTGAGTTAAGTTGGCGGCTAAACCAGCCGATATTCAAAATGCAGAGTCCGTCGAATTAGCTCATCATTCACATGGCTGAGAAACGCATTTTGATTGCAGACGCCGACCATCAGGCGTGGGAAAAATTCCGCCAGGCATTGGGGCCGACGTGGCTGGTTGCAGGCGCGGCCAATGGCGCCGCCGCCATGACCGAAGCACAAAAGGGAACTTTTGATGCCATTGTCGCCAATTACGAACTGCCGGACTTGAACGGCGCGGAATTGCTGAACCGCCTTCGCCTGGCCAATCCCAAAACGCTGCGCTTCATCGCGGCCGATGAGGGTCTTCGCGAAAAAATCGTCTGCCACATTCTCGGCGGCCACCAATTTCTGGCCCTGCCCTTCGACCCCTCCACGCTCAAAGCTTTCATTGAACGCTCGCTGGCCGAGGATTACGGCATGAGCCAGAGCATGCGCGAGCTGGTGGGCCGCATCCGCACTTTTCCAACCATTCCCTCGCTTTACGTTGAGGTCGTCAACGCCTTGAAGGACCCCAACGCCACCACCGAAGACATTGGCGTCATCATCGGCAAAGACATGGCCATGACGACCAAGCTGGTGCAGGTGCTAAACTCAGCCTATTACGGCCTTCCGCGCACCATTACCGACCCGACCGAAGCCGTCGGCATCCTTGGATTCGAGACCGTCAAGTCGCTCATCATGACGGTCAAGCTGCTGAGCCAATATGACAAGGTGAAGCCGGTTTACTTTTCCATCGATACCATCTGGCGGCACAGCACGAATGTCGCCCACACGGCCAAAGCCATGGCATTGATGGAAACGGGCGACGCCCAATGCAGCGGACACGCCTACACGGCGGGATTGATGCATGATTTGGGAAAAGTGATCCTGGCCGCCAATTTCGACGAGAAGTACCACGAGGCGCACACTGTCGCGCGCAGAGATCAAACTCCCCTCTGGGAAGTGGAGAAGGAAATTCTCGGAGCAAGCCATGGCGAAATTGGCGCTTACTTGCTGGGATTGTGGGGCATGTCGAACGAAATTGTCCGCGTGGCGGCATTCCACCATTCCCCCCTTCGCACCGGGGACAAGACTTTCACCGCGTTGACGGCTGTGCATGTGGCTAACACTTTCGAGTATGAGGGAGACGCCAATCCCGATGGCCTGCCCGCTCCAGTTATTGACGCGGCCTATTTGCAGCAGTTGGGATTGGAAGCGCGCCTCGTTAAATGGCGCAAAGCCCGGCGCAACCCGGAAGACACTAAATTCGAGACCAAGATGCAGCGCGCCAAGGCCGCCGCGGCAAGGTCCGCCGTCAAAACCGCTGGCAAACCTGCCGGGGCCGCGACCGCGATGGAAGGCAATCCCGCGGCCGCGCCAGCGGCTAAGGCTGTCGCCGCGCCCGCCGCGTCGAAAGTTAAACCTTTATTGCCGAAATCGCAGCCCGCGCAAGGCGGTGTCTTTCCGCAATGGGCCGGCTTGGGATTGGCTGCGGCCGCCGCCGTGGCGCTCGCGGCTTGGTGGGAAATGCAGCCGGCAAAGAAGCCGGCCGCCCAGCCCATAATTTCCGCCGCCGCAAAACCACCGCTGACGCCAGCCATTCATGAAGTGGCTGCGGCGCCCGCGCCGGCGCCGGTGAAGCCCGTGGAAGCTTCCAAGCCGCTGCCCGCTCCCGCTGTCCACGCTCCAGCGCCGCCCGTCACCAATTTAGTAGCCAAGGCCGCTCCAACGCCGGCTGCGCCTGCGGCCAAAGCTCCCCCGAAAACCGGTTTCGACCGGCTGAAACTCGAGGCGATCTTCTACGGTTCGCATCCTTCCGCCATCATCAACGGCCAATTGGCCGAGGTGAACGGGCTAATTGCCGATTGCCGGGTGCTTGACATCGGCCCCGCTTCCGTCACCGTGGAATATCAAAATCAGCGCAAGACAATCACGATTCGATAGCGCCGCGCTTGCAAATCGCCGCGCGCGTGGCAACCTGTATTCCAGCATTGGAATGTCATTATGCGCGGCTTGAGACAACGCTTGGACAGGCGCGGCTGGCGGTGGGCCGCTTTCGCTGCCGTCATCTTCATGCTGGGCGCGCTCGTTTCCGTCCAGGCGCAATATGGCGGGCGCCGCGGACGCGGTTTTGGCGGCGGTGGCGGACGCTACGAGGCCAGCAGCCGCGAACACCTCAAAGAGCAGGAGATGATGACCAAGGCCATCGATCCGGCCTTCGCGGAGGATGTCTTCACTTTCGGGCGGCTAAGATTCGATTCCGATAATGGCGCCTACGGGCGCGGGCGGGTTTGGGCCGATGACGTGCCCGAGGCCGATTTGAATCTCATCTTTCGGTTATACCAGGTGACCAGCCTCAAAGTTCGCCCCGGCTTAAACTTTGTCGATATCACCATCAAGGACCTGGCCAATTACCCCTTCGTTTACATGGCGGGCGCCGGCCGCGCCAATTTCAGCGATGAGGAAGCCACGGCCCTGCGCGAGTACCTCCTCAACGGCGGGTTCCTGATGGTGGACGATTTTTGGGGCGACGAACAATGGGAACACTTTCGGGAAGAGGCCAAGCTCATTTTCCCCAATCGCCAGCCTGAACTGATGGATCTGACCCATCCGATTTTCCACACGGTTTATCAATTCAAAAAGCAGCCGCAGATTCCGAGCGTGGGGGACTTCGCCTACACTCATCACTCATACGACCAAGGCTACGATTATGGGCAAATGAATCACGACCCGCACTATTTCGGCATCTACGATGACAAGCGCCGCCTGATGATGCTCATCTGCCACAACAACCATTACGGCGATGGCTGGGAACACGAAGGGGACGACACCAGTTACTTCGACCTCTTCTCCATGCCGATGGGCTACCCGATGCTCCTAAATATCCTAGCCTATACGATGTCGCATTAGACTTCGGCCGCGCAGAGCGGAGGGCCGGCCGGCAGTGGTTCGGGCAGCGGCACGAATTCCTCGATCTGCCGCCATAATTCGGAGAAATCTTTATTGACATCTCCGCTCAGGCAATCGGTCACCGTCCCCGCGGCCTCGGGATACTTGGTGGTGAGGGTGCGGAAGCTGAATTTGGGATTGTAAAAAGCGTAGATGAGCCGCCGCATGTTTTCGACTCCCTCGCGCAGGAATTGCCCGTAGCCAGCGAAGCGTTCCGGTGAAAAATCCTGTTCCACAATCGCCTTGTGCGTTTCATCGCCGGCCAGGGTGCCGCTCTTGAGCGCGAGCATGACGCCAGAGGAAAACACCGGGTCCAAAAAGCAGAAGGCATCACCCGCCAGCAGCAGCCCGTCCGTTCCGCAATGCCGGGAGTGATGGGTGTACTCGCTGATGAGCCGGTGCGGCCCAACTTGCTGGCCGCACTCCACGTGTTGCTTGATCCATTGGCTTTCTTCCACTGCGCGCTGAAAAATCGCCGCCGGATCCTTGAGGCCCCCGCGCGTCAAGTATTTTCCCTCGGCGACCACTCCGACGCTGATCATGTCGTTGTGCTGGGGAATGTACCAAAACCACCCCTTCTCCGGCACATACGCGACGGTCGTGGCCCCGGCGTCGATGCCTTCATCCCGCTTGGCCCCCTTGTAATAAGTCCACACGGCGATCTTGTTTAAGTGCGGGTCTTTCATGCGCCAATTGTGCCGCACGGCGCTGAACGATTCCTTGCCGGAACAATCGAGCGTGATGGGCGCGTGATACTCCACCGGCTGGCCGTCCCGCGTTTGCGCGCGAACGCCAGTCACGCGCGGGCCGTCCTTAAGCAGCTCCAGCACGGTCGTTTCCTCTTTGATGTGCGCGCCTTTTTCGCGGGCATTGTCCATCAGAATCTGGTCGAACTCGGAGCGGAGCACCTGCCAGGTTTGGGCGACGGTTTCACGGTCGTAGCGGTCAAAGAAATAGAACGGCTGGCTGGCCTTCCCCGAAGGCGAAACAAATTGCACGCTGTACTTCTTGATAAAAGCCGAGCCGCGCATTTTTTCGATCAACCCAAGCCGTTGCAAAGGCTGAAAAGTAAACGGCAGCAGGGACTCTCCGATATGGTAGCGGGGAAATTTCTCCCGTTCCAGGACGAGCACGCGGTGCCCGTGTTCGGCCAAAATGGCGGAGGAAGCCGACCCGGCCGGGCCGGCGCCAATGACAATCGCGTCGTAGTCATTATTTTCTTTCATTTGAGATTTTAAGCGGGCGGCAGGATTTCCACGATCTCGGCCAGCGGCCGGCCCCAGCGATCCGCCAGCGTGTTGCGGCGGCCAAAGAGAATTTGCGAACCGTTCAAGCCCAGCGCGCGATTGATGAAGGCATCGGAGGCCGCGCGAAAGTAGAGATGCGGGCGGCTGGAAAATTCAAGGCCGGAGTCCGTCAATATCCGCCCCAGCGGCTGCCATTCGCGCAAAATTTCCTGGCGGGCGGCTTCCGGAAAAAGATCGAGCATGATTTTGATCGCGCCATATTCCACCCGGCGGCCATTCCGCTCCAATCGCAACGCTACTTCACGCCGGTATTCATTCTCCACCGTGTGCCGGGCCAGCACTTCGACATGCACCCGCTCGCCGTAAAAATGTTCCAGCGTGGAGGTCATGTCGCTTTGATGCGCCAGCAGCGAACGTTGCGGCTGCGGCATTTCCTCCGGCAACACGCGCTCGACGGAGGGCACGGCATCGCCCCGCAGATTGTAGAATTCCTCCAGCGGGCGCAAGTCCAGGCGCGCAGCCGATGCCAGCGTGTTCTCCTTCGTGCTCAGGCGTACCTCGCGTTTCTGTGCTGCGGAAGAAAAAATTCGTGCAACAGCCGGTCCACTTGCAGCAGCCCGTCGCGGTTAAGCACGATGGCCTCGCCCTCGACTTCCGCGAACCCCCAATCGCGCAAGACCCGCAGCGGCTGCGCGAATCGCTCAAGGACATTCACGCCGAATTTTTTCATGAAATAGCCGCTCTCGGTGCGGCCCAATTTCAATTGCAAAACGAATTCGCGAATCAGCCGTTCGTCCGCCGCGGGCGTCAACGCGCGATAAACTGGCAATTTCCCGGCCTGAACCGCTTTTACGTAAGGCTCGAATTCGTGCAGGTTCTGGCAATGCGTCCCCTGCAAATGCCCGAATGAGGCCACGCCCAGGCCAACCAAATCCGCCCCAGCCCAAAGGCGATCGCGATAAATGAAGCGCGTGCGGGCTTTATCTTTGACAGCGGTGTAGGCGCTGCCAATCGTATAGCCAACCCGCTCCAATTCAGCAAAAGCCCAGGCCACCCACGCGCGCTTGGTCTCCCAATCCGCCACCGGCGCCACCAGTTTGCCAGTTGCTTTCATTTCCTGATAGATGTCCGTGTTATACGGAATTTCCATCTGATAAATCGTCACGCTGTCGGGCGACATCTCGATCGTCTTGCGCACGCACTCCTTCCAATTGGCTTCCGTCTCCTCAACCATGCCGGCGATCAGGTCGATGTTAATTTGCGGAAATTCCAGTTCCCGCGCGAAAGCGTAGGCGCGCGCGATTTCCTTGCTGTGGTGCGCGCGGCCGTTGATCTCCAGAATGTGGTCGTCAAAATTTTCCACCCCCAGGCTCAACCGGGTCACGCCCATTTCGCGAATCGCCTTGAGCTTGTTGTCGCTGTTCAGCGTTCCCGGCTCGCACTCGAACGTGACTTCCTCCGCCTCGTCCCAGGAAACAAGGCGCTTCATTTCACTCGTGAGATGCCGCAGTTGATCGACCGAAAGATAGGAAGGCGTGCCGCCGCCGAAATAAACAAAATTCGCCTTGCGCCCGGCGATGGCTGGTTTGCCCGCATAAATGGCCAATTCTTGCAGCGCGCTTTCGATGTATCCCCGGATGGCCGCCGAATCCTTGTCCGTGTAAACCTTGAAATAGCAAAAATGGCACCGCTTCCGGCAGAACGGAATGTGGAGATAAATTCCCAGCGGCGTGCCGGGCGCGGGCGGGCGTTCGAGAGCCGCCATTGCCTCCGGCGCGAACTCCGGCTTCCAAAATGAAAACGGCGGGTAATTGGAGACAAAATAATTGCCGACCGTCGTCTCCTTCGGCGGAGGCGGGCTGGCCGTTGCTGTTGCTGTTGGCGAGGTAGTCATAGTTATTAGTGGCTCAGCCCTTTTGGCCGAAGCAATAGACGCTGCCGTCATCGGAACCGATCACAATTTTTTCATCCGCCACCGCGGGCGAGCTGCCTACGGCCTGGCCAATCTCGTAAGACCAAAGCTGTTTCCCGTCTTGCAGCGATACCATATAGACAAGGCCGTCATCCGAGCCGAAGACAACTTTGCTTCCGGCCACCACGGGCGCGCTCTCGACTTTTCCGCCTGTGGGAAATTTCCAAACGCTTTTCCCCTCCGCGCGATCGACGCAATGCAGCGCTTTGTCATGCCCGCCAAAAATTACGCGGTCATCCGTGACGGCCGCCGCCGCCATGTAGGGAAAATCCAGGTCTTTGTAGCGCCAGACGACTTTTCCTTCCTTGAGATCGACACATAAAAACTCATTGTCATAGTGCCCAAAATACGCCCGCTCGCCCGCCAGCGCCGCCGAAGCCGCGATGTAAGCGCCCGCGTCGATTTCCTTGATCTTCTCGCCTTTGGTGATGTCCAGCACATGCACCAGTGCGTCACACCCGCCAAAAACGGCCTTGTTGCCGGCGATGGCGCACGCGCCATTGATGTAATTGCCCGTTTCGTAAGTCCAAATGGGCGTGCCGTTGGTGGCATTGAAACAATACAATTTGAAATCGTAGCTTCCGACCAAAACGCGCGGAGGGCCGGTGTCCGGCGGCACGGCGTTGGCGGAGGCGAGAATTTTTCCGTCCGTCGAGAATTTCCAAAGTTGCCGCCCTGTGTCGGCGTCGAGCGAATAAAAAATCCCTTCAACGCTTCCGGCAAAGACGCAGTGATCGGCCAATAGCGGCGGAGCTTGCACGGAGGAATCGGCTTTAAATGACCACATCTCGCGCCCGGAAGAAAACTCGAGCGCATGCACCCGCCCGTCATTGGAGCCGATAAAAACCTTGCCGCCGCCAATCACGGCGGAAGACCGAACCGGGCCGCCCGTTTTAAAACTCCATAGCAACTCAGGCTTGGCGGGCAGCGTGCCGGCTGCTACGCCCGTCAAAGCGGCATCGCCGCGAAAAACGGGCCAGCCGCCAGCGCGGACGCGCGCGCCCAGGCAGCACATCATCAAAATGATGCTCCCGCGCAGCAACACGGCCAACGCACGACTTTCCTCCGATTGCATGATACAAGGACCGACCGCCTAAAACATTGCCTCCCCCGCCGCCTTTGGCAACAAAATAATACTTACACGTATCAATTTAAGGCATAACGCCGCGTGCCCGGCATTGAGACTCCTCCTGGCTGGATGAGTTCTAACCAAAAGTGCGATGTTGCTATAACTCCCTACGTAAAAACCCGGAGTTTCTTTGTTACAATTTAGTAAAATGTTATCGAATAAGGTTTTGCATTGACATTATCGGATACATATTGTTATCAGGTAACATCATGAACATGAAAAGGGTTAAGAGGGACCGGAAGCACGGTCCAGCCGAGGACATACTCGCACTGCACACCGTTTCCACCCTGCCCGATTCATTGGAGGCGCGGCGGCGCATACTTTTTGCGCTATTGACTGCCTGCCGGCGTTCCAATTATGCGGAAAGGATCGCTGTCATGCTCGAATGCCTCGAACAACACTTGGCCTTCGCCGTCCAAGTCCAAGATCAAAGTCCCAAGTAGAATGAAAAACACGCAATCCCCTAGTTCCATAACGTTAGAAACCGTTTTGCAAGCCGTCCATGAGTGCCGTCATAAGCCGCTCGGCGACCCCCAGCGCATCATTGTCCTGCTGGCTCCTTCCGGGTCCAGCCTTCCTTTGCCCACGCTCCAAGAGCTTCGCAAGTTGGGCGCCATGCTCGTGCAAGCAGGACAGCTCGATTTCGACCGGGTCAAATTTCTCAAAATGCTGGCCAACCGCACGCGGGTGGTGCCTTTGCTGTTCGTTGCCGCGGACTTTTGGCGCGGTTGGAGCATGCGGCATCCCATCGAAGCCGCCCAAATCCATCGCCGCACTTACTTGGTCATTGACCTCGGCGAATCTTCCCCCGCACAAAACGTCCAGCCGGCTGGCGAGGCCGCTGAGCAGGAAGAGGCGGCTTAAAATTACGCCAGATTTCGCAGGGTTTCGGCGGCGGCCGCGACGGTCTTGTCGATGTCCTGCATCGTATGCGCGGTGGAAAGGAAGCCGGCCTCGAATTGCGAAGGCGCGAGGTAAATGCCTCGCGCCAGCATGCCGTGGAAGTATTTAGCGAACCGCGCGCGATCACTCTTCATGGCATCAGCGAGATTATGAACGGGCTGATCCGTGAAATATCCGCAGAACATTGACCCAATGCGGTTGAATTGCACGGCCACACCCGCCGAGGCCGCCGCTTCCTTCAAGCCGCGTTCCAGCGCCGCGCCGAGTTCTTCGAGTCTCGCGTAGGCGGGGCCCGAAGACAATTCCTCCAGCACAGCCAGCCCGGCGGCCATCGCCAGCGGATTGCCGCTAAGCGTGCCCGCTTGGTAAACCGGGCCTAGCGGAGCCAGGCAATCCATGATGTCCGCCCGCCCGCCAAAAGCGCCCACGGGCAGTCCGCCGCCGATGATTTTGCCGAAGCACGTCAGATCCGGCTTGAGGCCGAACCGTTCCTGCGCCCCGCCGAAGGCCAGTCGAAATCCCGTCATGACCTCATCGAAAATGAGCACGGCGCCGTGCTGGGCCGTAATTTCGCGGAGGAATTCCAGATAGCCTGGCCTGGGCAAATACAATCCGGCATTGCCAGGTACCGGTTCCACGATAATGCCCGCGATCTGCCCGGTATTGGCTGCGAAGGCAGCGCGGACAGGCTCAATTTCGTTAAATGGCGCCACAATCGTGTGCTGGGTGAAAGCCGCCGGCACTCCCGCGCTGTCAGGATAGCCGAAAGTCAGCGCGCCGGAACCAGCCTTGACCAGCAGCGAGTCCGCGTGGCCGTGATAGCAGCCCTCGAATTTGATGATTTTGTCCCGGCCTGTGAATCCGCGCGCCAGCCGGATGGCCGACATGCAGGCTTCGGTGCCGGAATTGCACATCCGCACTTTTTCCACGCTGGGCGCGGCGCGGCACACCTCTCGCGCCATGTCCACTTCCAGCGGATTGGGAATGCCGAAACTCGCCCCCCGCTCGGCCGCCGCCTGCACCGCGCGCGTAACCTTCGGCGGCGCGTGCCCAAGAATGGCCGGCCCCCACGTGCCGACGTAATCGACATACTCGTTGCCATCCACGTCGAAAACGTGCGCGCCGGCGGCCTTGTTGACAAAAATCGGCTGCCCGCCAACGGCGCGAAACGCGCGCACCGGCGAGTTGACTCCGCCCGGAATGCACCGCAATGCCTCCGCGAATAGTTCTTCAGATTTTGTCGGCATGGAAAAAAGGGCGTCAAACCTCCCGGTATCGTTGCGCGATGGGAAAACGGCGCCCGACCCCGAAGGCCTTGCTGGTCACCTTCAATCCTGGCGCGGCCTGGCGGCGTTTGTACTCGTTGGCGTCAATCAAACGAATAACCTGTTTGACTGTCTCCGGCGCGAAGCCCAGTCCCGTGATTTCGCCCGGCGAACGCCCGTTCACAATGTAATGCTCAAGAATCGCGTCCAGCGTGTCGTAAGGCGGCAGCGAATCCTGGTCGGTCTGGTTCGGGCGCAGCTCGGCCGAAGGCGGCTTGATGATCGAGTTGGCGGGGATGATTTCGCGCTCGCGGTTGATCCAATGGGCCAGGCGATAGACCATCGTCTTGGGCACGTCGCTGATGACAGCCAGGCCGCCGCACATGTCTCCGTAAAGAGTGCAATAGCCCACAGCCAATTCGCTTTTGTTGCCGGTCGTCAATAAAAGTGAGCCAAATTTATTCGACAAGCCCATCAAGATGACTCCGCGCAATCGCGCCTGGATATTTTCCTCTGTTGTGTCCTGGGGCCGGGCGTTGAAGAGCGGCTGAAGCTGTTGTTTGACGGATTCAAAGCAAGGCTCGATGGGAATGACGTCGTGGCGCAGCCCCAGCCGTTTGGCCAAAAGCCGCGCGTCGTCCAAGCTGCCCCGCGAGGAGAATTGCGACGGCAGCGACACCCCATGCACCTGCCCGGCGCCCAGCGCGGACGCGGCCAGGCAAGCCACCACGGCTGAATCGATGCCGCCGCTCAACCCCAGCATCGCCGAGTGAAAGCCGCATTTATGAAAATAATCGCGCAATCCCAGCGCCAGCGCCCGGTAAACGGATTCCTGCTCTGGCGGCGATGCCGGCGCGATGGGCGGACTTTTCTCCGTGTCCACCACCAGAAAATCCTCCTCGAACGCCTTGGCTTGGGCGATCAATTCACCCTTGCCGTTGAAGGCCAAACTGCCTCCGTCAAAAACCAATTCGTCATTGCCTCCGACGAGATTGCACAATGCCACCGGGCAGCCGGACTTGCGCGCCAGGCTGCCCAGCATGTTCGCGCGCAGCTTTTCTTTGCCGACGCTCCACGGCGAGGCTGAGATGTTGAAGATAAGCCGGGCGCCCGCCCCCAGCAATTCGCCCACAGGATTGGAGCGGTAGCGCCGGTGGGGCCAGAAGTCCTCATCGTTCCAAATATCCTCGCAGATGGTCACGCCGCACGTTTGCCCGGCGATGGAGACCGGCTCGTTGCCAGAACCCGGCTCGAAGTAACGGTCTTCGTCGAACACATCGTAAGTCGGCAAAAGCGTCTTGGTGCGAGTGGCCACGATCTGGCCATTTTGCAGCAGGGCGGCATTGTTGGCGACCTCGCGCCCCGGATTATTTTTATTCTCACCGACGAAGCCGACCAGCATGGCCATCGGGCCGCTGGAGCTGGCGAGGCGTTGAAGCACGGCCAGATTGCCGGCAATGAAATCCTTTTTAAGCAGCAAGTCTCGGGGCGGGTAGCCCGCGATCGCCAATTCGGGAAACAACACCAAGTCCACGCCTTCGGATTGGGCGCGGGCGGCTCCGGCCCGGATTTTGGCTTCGTTTCCGGCCAGGTCTCCCACGGTGGTATTGATTTGCGCCAGGCCGATCTTCACGGTTAATGCCGGATAAATGTTTGCTGCAATGATCCTTTTTCGCTGCGCACGAAGGTGCCCGGTTCGATATGATGCCGTTGAAACCAGCCCTCGTTCATTTCCAGCACGTAGTAAATATTGTCGGATTTGGCCACGACGCCGTTGGTATCTTCCGCGTGCAGTTCGCGAATCTCCGCAATGGCCCCCGACGGATCAATATAGGCGGCCGAAAGTGACATTGGGCAGTTTTTCATCCAAAAATCCGCCCGCTCCACGGCGGGCAATGGAAACATCATCCCGCTGTTCTCGTCCATGTTCGTGCGGAACATCATCCCGGTTTCCTGTTCTTCAGCGTTCAGGGCCAATTCCGCCGTGATCTCCTCCGGGCCAAGCCAGAAACGGAGAGTTGACAGCCTGGGCTGGGCGTGGGTCGGGAAGACGTGCTTGGCCGCGGGCGGCGGGGCTGCCTTGTCGCAGCCCGACACGGCCGCCTCCAGCAAGACCGCCAGCGCGATTATTTTCAAACAGCCGCCACACCATTTCATCCCGTCAACATGCGCGGGAGGCCCGGCAATTTCAACCACGCACTTGCGACCGATGGAAATTATGCGACTTTACTCGGAGGGAATCCCAGTCAAATTCATTCTATTTATGCGGCGAACAAAGATTAGCGCGATCGGATTCTCCCTGGCCGGGCTGTTTTTGGCCTGCCTCCCGCCGGCCAGTTTTGGAGATGACCTTGTTACGATGGGGGTGACGCTCCTGCGCGCCAGCCAGCCTTCTTTGACGGGCGCCGGCATACCCGTCGCGCAGCCGGAGGCCCTGAATTCAGCTTCCGCGCCGCAATTCGAGGTCGATAATTTCGCCGACTTCGTCTTTCAGCCGGAGAGCCTGTTCACTTGGATTTCCACCAATGGCTCGACCAATGTGATTCCCAACAACCTGGGCGACGAATCGACTCACGCGGACCAGGTGGCGACCATCTTTTACGGGCGCGACCTGGGGGTGGCTCCCGGCGTCGCGCATGTCAATAATTACGAGGCGGATTATTTTTACCAGTACGTGGTGGTCGACGGCGCGGCCATGAGCAGCCAGGTTATCAATCAAAGTTTTTCTTTTTTCGCCGCGCCGCCGGACGAGCAGCCGATTGATTCCGCCTATGACGATTACATTTACAAATACGGCAGCATTTTCGCCTCGGCTCCCAACGGCAACGGGAACAGCGTCAGCCCGCCGGGCACAGCCTACAATTGCATCGGAGTCAGCGCCTATGGCTATGGCGCGGTCATAACTCAAGGCCCGACCCTCGACAATGGCCGCTCCAAGCCCGATATAAGCGGCCCCGGCGGCGATACGAGCTACACAACGCCCCGCGTGGCGGGGTCGGCTGCCCTTTTGTCGCAGGCGGGGGCGGCCGGCCAGGGCGGCACGAACATTGCCCAATCCACCAACGCCATGACCATCAAGGCCCTGCTCCTCAATGGCGCGCTCAAGCCGTTCGATTGGTCCCATACTTCCACCGCGCCGCTGGACACTCGTTTCGGGGCGGGCGTGCTCAATGTCTTTAATTCCTGGAAGCAATTGGCTGGTGGAGAATCGGGCTTCACCAGCCAGGACCTTATTTCGCCCGGCGCCGCCCATCCGCCTGTCTCCAGCGGCCAAGCCATCGCCTCTCCAAGCGGATGGGATTTCCAAACCGTCAATTACCAGGTTATCACCGAACTCCCGCCCTTGGTCAAAACGGTGGATACTGTCAATCATTACCTATTCAACGTCACCAACAAATCCACGCTGACGGCGACCCTGGTGTGGGAGCGGCACGAAGGGATGGCCAACATCAATAATCTGGCTCTCTTTCTCTACAATGCCACCAATACCGCGCTGATCTCCTCCAGCGTCAGCATGGTCGATAATGTCCAGCATATCTATTTGCCGCACCTGCAGCCTGGAAAATACGATTTGGAAGCCGTCGCTTATTCGGCCAACTCCGTCAGTCTCTCGGAGAATTACGCGCTGGCCTTTCAATTTTTTCCCATGTCTCCTCCCGGCCTTTCTGTCACGGCCGGCCCGACCAATGCCATCATCACCTGGCCGCTGTCTCCCACCGTCTATACGCTGCAATCCACCGCCAGCCTAAGTCAGCCCCACTGGACCAACGTGACCGCCCAGGAATGGATTACCAACACCGTCATGTGGACCAGCGTGTACGACACCAACGGCGCAACCTATTTCCGCCTTGTCCGTTAGGGAGAGCGGATGCCATAGAAGCGTTGCGGATCGTTTGTGGAAGGCGGCGAGATAAATTGGCACACGCCAGAACCAAGGCTCGTGGCCGAGCCAATGACCGTCCAATTGCTCCGCGGCAAGGCCAGGTTGGTGGTGCTTATCACAGTGAAGGACCCTCCCAAACCGTTCGTGAAAGTGAACTGGACGGCGCCGTTGCTCAACATCAGCGCGCCGGTCAATAAGGGAGGCATGGCGGCGCCTTCTTGCGTCACGGGAACAGCCTGGCCGAGCAAGGAAATGTGAGCGACCCGAGCCGGGCCGCTATTCGCCGCGAACGAAAAACTCACCACCCCGTTGGTGATTCCGTCAACGGACAGCCAAGGCTGGTCGCTCGCCGGAGCGAATGCCCCGGACAGGCTGGTTGTGCCAGGCAGGATCACTGGCAACGCATCGCTGCCAGCCGCGAAGCTCTCCGATTTCGGAGACGGATCCACGAACGCGCGGCGGTTCCATGATCGCGCCATTGTTGTCGGAGATATAGACATCACCGATGCCATCGGCCGCCACGCTCAATATGTCCAGTTGCGAAAACGGGCCAAACGCGCAAGGCGTCACACTGCCGCGGGCGGCAACCCATTCATAAACGGTCGCGGGAAATCGTTCTGTAAAGTACACATTACCGGAGCCGGCCACCGCGAGGCTGCCCGCGCGCGTCCGTCCCGAATTTGCGTCACAACCAAACACTACGCAGGCGCTGCCGGTGCCGGCCTGGCTGGCCGGAGCCAGATGCAGCCAAGGCGCATTGGCCGCGGCCGACCAGGAGCCGCTTTGAGGCGCAGCCGCCAGCACGATGCTATTGGCATTCGCAGCCAGCCCGGCCAGAAGCGAAGCGGCGCCAAGCGCGAAAGAGGCGTCCTGGGCATGCGCGGCGCCTGCCGCAAGCCATGCCAGTACGAGAAATTTATTTTTTTGGATGCCGTAAACCATAGGAACTTATCGGATAAATTCGAGCCAGTCTCAATCCGCCAATTGCGGTTGCCACCGGCGGCTTCGTTGGATATAGTTTGCTGCATGAGAAGGATTTCCAGACTTTGGAGTTTGGCGGCCGCAATGTCGCTGTTCGTGGCGGCAGCCGCCTATGGGGCCGATTCGTTGAATTGGCGTGCCAAAGAGGACAAAGTCGATGCGGATATCCAATCATGGGACGTGATAACGCTTCTCAAAAAGATCGCCCGCCAAACCGGCTGGAAGGTCTATGTCGAAAAAGGCGCGGCCACAACCGTCTCAGTCAAGTTTAAGAATCTTTCCCAGGAGGACGCGCTGCGCCGTTTGCTCGGCGCGCTCAATTTCTCCGAAGACCAAACCAACGGCACGACCCGCCTGCTGGTTTTCCGCACGGCCGCCAAAGCCGCCACCCAATCCGTCACGGCGGAGAAAAAGAGTTACCGCATCCCTAACGAAGACCTGGTCAAACTCAAGCGCGGCGCGACCAATTCCATTGATGATCTGGCCAAAAAAATCGGCGCCAAAGTCAAGGGGCGCGATGACCGCATTGGCCTTTACCGCCTGCAATTCGACGACGCAGCCAGCGCCGCGGCCGGCCTGCAATCGCTGGCGTCGGACCCATCTGTGGCGGCGGCCGATGGCAATTACTCGGTGGATCGGCCCACGCCGGCAGCTTTGTCACAGGCTCCGAATTCCCCTGGCAATCCGTTCAATTTGAATCCACAGCCCGTCACCGACGGCCCGATTGTCGGCCTGGTTGATACGGGCGTCGATCCTCCAGCGGAGTTTTCTCCCTATGTTCTGACTCCCATCAACGTCACCGGGCAGCAGGACGTTCCCGGAAGCGATCCCAGCCATGGCACCGGGATGTTGGAAACGTTGCTGGCGTCGATGCCCAATGATCCGAGCAAGATTTTGCCTGTGGATGTCTATGGCAGCAGCGCGAGCACCTCAACCTATGAAGTCATGGAAGGCATCCTGGCCGCCATCAACGGCGGGGCCAACCCCATCAATCTGAGTCTCGGCGGCACGGAGTACAGCGCCATGCTGGGACAATTGATTCAGGAAGCCGAACAGAAAAATATCGTCTTCGTCGCCGCTGCGGGCAATACGCCTAACGAAGGCGGCATCTATCCTGCATCCTATCCGGGAGTGATTTCCGTCACGGCCTCGACGCAAACGGTCAACGGCCCCATCACTGCCACTGGCGGCGGCACGGAGCTGGCCTCGTATGCGAACGACCCGGATGGCACCTCCGTCATCGCTCCCGGCACGGGTTTGGTGGAATGGCACGGCCAAATGTGGGTGGACGAGGGAACCTCTACAGCCACGGCCAGCACAACGGGCACCATTGCCGAATTGGTGAACCAAAACCACATGACCATCAGCCAGGCAGTTGGCCAGATTATGCGGGCCTCCCCGGCGCCACCGGCCCACCACTGAAGCGGCGGCCGGCGCGTTCCCGATGACTCCCATCGCTCCAAGCGCCAAAACGGACGAGGGCGCCTCAACCGCATTGGGGCGGTTCATCGGCAAGTTTACAGTCCTTCGGGACTCCATCCCGGAATTGTGGATTGTCTTCGGCATAAAAATCCTTGGCATCGCCGCTTATGGATTGACCAATTCAACCATTGTCCCGTGGCTGGTCTCCGACTTTGGTTACAGTGACCCCCACGCGCTGCACACCGTCGCCGCATGGTCGCTCTTGATGTCCGCCGTGACGCTGCTGGTCGGGTCATTGACGGATGTCCTAGGCATGCGCCGCACGCTCTATCTTGGAACGGTGATCTGCCTTGCCGCCCGATTTGTGATGGTGGCGGCTCCCTCGCCCGGGCTGGCATTATGGGGCGGCTTGATGCCGCTGGCCATCGGCGAAGCGCTGGGCGGCCCGGTGCTGATCGCGGCCGCGCGCCGCTATTCCAACACGCGGCAGCGCTCCGTCTCTTTTTCCATTATTTACGCGATGATGAATCTCGGCTTCCTGCTGGCCGCCTTCCTTTTCGATCATTTGCGCAAGGGCCTCGGAGAATACGGCCGCCACGAAGTCCTGGGCGCGCATCTCTCGACCTACCGAATCATCTTCTTGACGAGCTTCATTCTGGAGGCGCTCATGCTGCCCCTGATTTATCTCTTGCGCGAAGGAGCGGAGGCCAGCGACGAGGGCCTCAAAATCGTGCCACCCAAGCCCGGCCCCGGCGGCTCCGGCTTCCATTCCATCGGCGCGACCCTTGCCGAAGCGGCCCGGCAAACCGGCCGGCTCTTCGTCACGCTGGTCGAGCAGGCTGGATTTTACCGGCTGCTGGCCTTCCTGGTTTTGATCGCGTTTGTCAAGTTGATTTACAGGCAGATGGATTACGTCTATCCGATTTTCGGCATCCGCGAATTGGGGCCGGGCGCGCCGATTGGGATGTTGTGGGGATTGAACAGCCTTTTCGTCATTATTTTGGTGCCGATCATCGGCGCGCTCACGCAAAAGTTTTCCGCCTACTCCATGGTCATCGTGGGCTGCCTCATTTCCTCCGCGTCTGTTTTTATCATGGCCATGCCGCCGGCATGGTTTGGGGCGATGGCTGGCGGACTGCCGGGATATGTCGTTGGCCGCAAGTATCTGGGGCTGACGGGCGACATTCATCCCTATTACGTAATGATCGCCCTCTTTGTTTTCCTGTTGTCAGTGGGGGAATCCTTTTATTCGCCGCGCGTTTACGAATACGCGGCCGCCATCGCTCCCAAAGGCCAGGAGGCTTCTTATGGCGCGCTCTCCTACGTGCCTCTGCTTCTGCCCAAATTGCTGATCGGCTTGTTTTCTGGAGAATCTCTCATGCGCTATTGCCCGCCCACTGGCCCGCGCCATTCGGAAACGCTCTGGCTGATTGTGGCGCTCTTGAGCTTGGTTGCGCCGGTGGGATTGATTGCCTTCCGCCCCTGGATTCGCGTGCACGAGGCGGGGCGCGAAGACGATGAGCCTGTCAATGGAACAACTTGAGCCAAAGGGCGGGGAGCGCCTCGCGCGCCCGGTCAGCGAAAATTACGAATACCCCCATCAACGCCCCTCCCGCGATGACGCCCGACGCCACCGGAAACGTGAATTCCTCGGCGCTTTTGGGCGAAAGCTTGGCATAAACCCATCCGATCATGCTCCCCAGAAAAAACAGGAGGCTGTAATACCATTGAAACGTCCACGCCAGCCCGAACGCGCCCGCCGACGGGATATATTTTTCCTGCTTCGGAAACAGTTTTGACAGCAACGGCAGCAGAATGCCCAGCAGCCCGCCGATGGCAATGGACCATTTCTTGACCGGCTCCATCGCTTCCAGCCCCTTGCTCAAAGCCAGCGCCACCGCGCGCCACGCTTGCGCCGACGGCACGGCGAATTTCGTGCCCAGCACCGAGGGGTCGCTGACCATCACGCGAAACGCGCACACCGTCATCAGCGTGCCGACAAAGATGCCCGCGAACTGCGCCAGGAATTGCTTGCGCGGATTGGCGCCCAGCAGATAGCCGCTCTTCAAATCCGTCAGCAAATCGGCGGAGGAACCGGCCGCGCCGGCCGTGATGCTCGCGGCCATCAGGTTCACATTCATGTTGCCCGGGTTGAGCACGCCGAAACTCAATTGCGTCACTTTCCCCATCGCGCCCATCGGGGTGGTATCGGTTTCTCCGGTCACGCGGCATGCCACCAGCGCGAGGAAAAATGTCATTAGCACGGCCACGGTGCTTTGCCACCACGGCATGTCAAAAGTCATATGCGCCAGAATCGCCAGGCCGATCAGCGAAAAAATCTGCCCCGCGAAAAACCACGACATCGGCGTTTCGATGGATTCCCTTTCATTGCGGACGCCGCCCCGGTTGAACATCCCGCGCAAATCCCGCATGGCGCGCGTGACCGCCCCCCATTGCGCCAGAAACGAAAACAAACCGGCCGTCACCATGCACGAGACCCCGCCCCACAACGTCCAGCCGACAATGTCTTTGTAAGATTGTCCCGCGATGACGCCGTGCTTTTGAAAAATCGGCACAAACACGGCCCAGCAAAGCGTCCCGCCGAGAATCATGCTGAATCCCACCCGCACGCCGCTAATGACGCCCGCGGCCAAAAATACCGGGTCCCAAAGAAATAGGACCGTGCGGCCCATCCAAGCCTGGCCCAAAACCATTTTATTGACGTTCAGCACCACCGCGTCCAGAGAAAACGCCTCCCATTTCGCGTTGATGAGATGCAGCCCCTCGCTCCAAAAATCACTGAGGGCCGCCAGCACACCCGCCGCGCATAGCGCCCTGGCCGCGCGCGTGCCTTTGGGGCCTTGGCTGTGAAGGGCGCGCAATGTTTCCGCCGCCGCCACGCCGCTGGGAAAGCGAAGCTGTTCGATGTTGATCATCTGCCGCTTCATCGGGATGGCCATCGTCACGCCCAACACGGCCAGCAAAAAAATCCAGGCCAGCATCAACGGCAGGGGCAGGCTGCGCTGATTAATCATAATGTAGGCCGCGAAAGCCGAGATCAGCGTGCTGCCGGTCGAATAGCCGGCCGAGCTGGCGGTGGACTGCATGCAATTGTTTTCCAGGATGCTCATTTTCGTTTTGACAAACCCGGCGGCGTAAAGCGACGTCCAGATGGCGTAGGAAAGAATGCAGGCGGTTATGGCCACGCCGATGAGCCAGCCTGACTTGAGGCCGATATAAATATTCGTCAACGATAAGACCCCGCCCAGCGCCGACCCCATCAGGACTGCCCGCCAGGTCAATTGGGGCATGGTGGCGCCCCGCTTTTTATAGACTTGCTCGAACCATTGCCGCTCGATTTCCTCCGGCGTGCCCTGGAAGCCGGCCAGCGGCAACTCAATATCCTCCTCTGCGTGGGCCGTCTTCGGTGGGGCGTCGTTCATGGCGCCGAGACTGGCCTTGCTCGCAAGTTTTTTCAAGGCCAAACGCTGCGTTCCGAGGCTTGGGAACACCTTCTGAAAAGTCTCAAAAAGATTTGACAGCATTCGCCTCGGGCCGCGAGGATAGCCTGGATGGCACATCCGCCTCCGGACATGCGCATTCAAATAACAACAAATGCACAATATCAAAATATGAAAAAACTGATGGGTCTCCTCATTCTGGCCGCCTCTATCCCCTGGGTTGCCTCCACGTCTGCCGCCGCGCCGGTCCCAAACGTCACCAACACGGTGCAACAAGTCAATTTTCTGCTGACTTTCACTTCCCAGTTGGCGACCAACACCTCGCACCTGACCAACATCACCCACACTGGCACGGGCAAAAACACGGTGGCGCACACCAACATTACAACTAATGTGGTTTATACCGTTTCCAAAAAGTCAATTGGCACCAAGGATGTCATCTCGTCGCTGCTGGGAAGCAATGCTCCCGTTGGCGCCACCTTGGTGCGGGTGCAAAACGATGGCAACACAACTTATGAAGTTCGCATCGGGAAAACACGCGTGTTTGTCGGCAATTTGCGGTCGCATGAGGTTGACTCCGTGCTGGCCAAGGGGACAAAGTATAAAGACGGCGTCCTCGTGCCCGGTTCTGGCACCGACTATTCGCTGAGGGAATACGCGCTTCTCTTGTCAAAAGGCTCGCCGCTGAGCTTCAAAGTTATCGGCGCAACCGATGTTATCTACGGCAAGGTCTCCTTGGGCAAGTTTTCAACAACCGTGAACGCCCTGACGGCCTCCGTCGTGGGCGGCGGAACGGATGCTATCGGACTTCATGAGCTTGTCACGGGAACGATTACCGTGAACGGGGCAGCCCTCAAAGTGGAACAGCTTTTAATGCCCTAGCAAAAGTCTCTTGGCTTGACAAATTCCGGCAAGGCAGGGGCTTCCCTATGCCTTGCCTTTTTTAACGCGAACGCCGATACTGCCACCGGTGCGCCTTAAAGTAATCATGCCTGCCCTGGCGTTCGGCTTGGCCGTCATCGCGGCTGCTGTTTATGTCGCCCGCACGGCCTCGCCCGCTGAGCTGATCCCAGCCGCCGTCTCCGTTCCGGCCGCAGCGGCGCCCACTCCGCAAACCGCGGTCGCAGCTCGCGCGGCACAGGCGCCCCGGCGATGGCAGCAGGCGGAGCCGCGCCCATTGCCTCCAACCGAGGAAGAACAGGCGCACTCAAAGCAAGTTGAGGACGAAGCGGTGCAAACACGCATCCACGACTTGAACGAGTTGGCCATGAGCGGCGATCCGAAATCCCTGCGTGCCATTCTGGGCGAGCTGAACAATACCGATCCGCGCCTTCGCTGGGCCGCCGCCGATGCCGCCGCCCAATTCGAGAGCCAGGACGCCATTCCGGCCCTTAAAGACGCCTTGGCCCAGGCTTCCGATGTCGATGAAATGGTCCATCTCCAGAACGCCATCAAATTTCTCGGCAACGTCACCCCGCCGGAAACCGGCGCCGTCCGGGCCGGTCCGCCATAAGTGGTTGACACCTCCCAGCGCTGGCCATATTCATGGCGCGAGCGGGCCGTTCTTTTCGGGAGCGCTCGCCCAAAAAACAACAACAATCGAAAGAAAATCAAATATGAAAAAATTCATGGGCTTCATTGTCATATCCGCCCTTTTCTCCTGGGCTTCTTCCGCGTCCGCGTTTTTGGTTCAGAACGTCACGAACTCAGTGCAACAAGTCAATTTTGAGCTTGCCTTTGTTTCCCAACTGGGGATGAAGACGACTTACACGACTAACATCACACACGCGGTCAAGAAGATCACAACCAATGTGACTTACACCGTTTCCCGCAAGTCGTTTGGCACCAAGGATGTGATTGCGTCCTTGCTGGGCAGCAATGCGCCCGCGGGGGCGGTCTTGGTGCGGGTTAAAAATAACCTGTACGGGGAATCGTTTGAAATTCGTTTCGGAACTACCCGCGTTCTGACCGGCAATGTCCGCATCAATGAACCTGGCTCAGTCATGGTTTTGGGCACGAAGTATCAAAATGGCAACCTGTTGGCCGGTTCAGGCGCCGACTTGTCTTTCAGGCAGTTTGCTGTAACCGGAGCGCATCTGAGTTTTGCAGTTTACGGCGCAACCGAATTTACTTACGTAACGGCGTCCTTGGGCAAGTATTCAGAGGTTGTAGGCAACCTGTCGGCGACTGTTGCGGGCACGGGAGCTGATTCCATCGGGAACGACGAGCTTGTCACGGGAACGATTGCCATTACAGGGCCGGTGCTCAAGGTGGAACACCCGTTGAACCCGGCTTGATGCCGGAGAATATGTTTTAATAACAGCCGGCGGGGCAGAGGCCGCCTTCTGCCCGGTCCATCTTCCAGACAGCGGATCGCCGCGAAGCCTTGGAATTGTTTGGCCGCGAAAAGGCAGAACAAATCGGTCTCACAGCGCTCGCTCGTCCTGGCGCGAGGCGGCGGTACAAGCCACAGAGAACGCCTCCAATCCCGGTCAAAAGGAGTGGGCTTGGTTCGGGCACTGATTGGCTTGAAAATGCGATGTCGTCGAGGACGAAATAGGGATCAGCATTGTTATAAACTGCCGTAAATTCCAATTGGCCGACGTCACCGGCCCAAGCCGAGATATTCGCACCGTAGAGGTTGTAAGGCAACCCGTCCGCGCTTACGCCGGAGGACAGGACGATGGGGTCGAGTTGGTTGCCAGCGAATGAAACAGAAAAGGGGTTCTCGGCGAAGGCATCGAATTGAATCGATTCGGCTTTCGATGGCACCAGGCCGACCTGCGCGATTGAAGCACTCTCTCCCGCGGCTTCGTTGTTGGGCTCGCCTCCAGAATGCACCAAGATGCTATAATTCCGTAAGCGGTAAAGGAGCGACCGCCTATGCGGCGGCGGGCAGTCGTGATAGAAACGGCGCCGATGAAGAGCCTGACTGTTTCTCCCCGGCGTCGCGCGCGGCGCACCGATGCCGTCCAGCGCGCGCAAGTTCTGGCGGC
>DASXZY010000052.1:0-52717 GCA_036501625.1 Verrucomicrobiia bacterium | reverse complement strand
ATGTTTTGGACCGAAGCGGGAGCCACCGCCGTGCTCCATCTGCGCTGCGCGTTGCTCTCGGCGGGCGGTTGGAATCATCTGTGGAGTCAGCCGCTGCCCCGCGCTGCCTAAAGCTTATGTAACTTTTTTGCAACGCACCCTTCACGACCTGCGCACCGGCTATATTCTTGACTTCCTTTTGATCGGGGGCCATTACAACTCGCGCCACATCCGCAAGCTGATTCTTTCGGCCCACGACAAGCACGGATTGCCCCACGCGGGCTTTTACTTTGAGCAAGGCATCTGGAACGCGAACACGATCAATGCCCTGTCCGCCGAGGAAAAGAACCTCTGGCGCGAGACGCAATCAGGTTTGGAGTCCTACGGCCTGCAAGTCAAGCACGCCACCACGCCGCGCGCCAAGACGATTGAAGGATTCTTCCGCATCCTCCAGGAGAGCCAGCGCAATGAGCCGGGCTTTGCCGGATTTAATGAGCGCGTGGAAAAAATGGAGCGGATGCAGGACTTCCTCGCCCTCGTCCGCGCGGGCCGGGCTGACCCCGCCGAGAGGCTTTTTACGATGGCGCAATGGGCGGAGCGGCTCTCCGGCATCATGGCCGGATTCAACGCGGAAGTGCAAAACGGGAAAATGCTCCGCGAAGAAGGGCCGCCTTTCGATGCGCTGCGAAAAGAGCGCGCGCCGGGCCGCAGCCCCCTGCAAGCCTGGCAGGCCGGCCTTGATAGAAAACCTTTGCGCAAGCTGCCCGATGCCGCCCGTTATCTGCTGGCCACCCATTGCAGAAAAGTGGCCATCCGCCAAAACGGCATCGTGCTGAACGATATGTGCTTTTGCAGCGAAAAAACCGGGCCGCTCATTGGGCGGAAAGTCCTGGCCTTCTATTCCTTTGAATGCCCCGAATTGTTGACAATAACCGATCTAAACCGCCAAAACCCATTCACCGTGAAAGGTTTCTCCCTGCCCGCGATGTCCGCCACCAAAGAGCAATTCCACGCGGCCCGCGCCCAAATCGCGGGGCACACCAGGCACGCGCGAGAGATTTACGGCAGCATCAAGCACCCCCGCGCCGCCGCCATCACCCGCGACACCGCATCCACCGGGGCCGCTGCGGCGCTCGGCGAATTTCATAATGAGGCCACCGCCAGCCACCGCGCCGAACAGGCCGCCGAAACCCGGACCCGGCGCAAATTGCAAGCGGCCGCCGCTGGCCGCGTTCTCCCAGGTCATTTGCCGCCCAGCCGCCTGCTGGCCGCGTGCGAATTGGAAAACACCTACCGGCAAGATCACGCGGCCATTCCCGCGCCGGAGCCGGCCGCGCGGCCGGGCCATGCCCCCGGCCGGAAAAATTACGTGTTGAAAGTTGCGCCCGACGCGCCGACGACCGCCCAGTATTGGTCGCTTTGGGCGCAAGTGGAAAAGGCCGATGCCGGGGCAAACCGCCATGCTCTCACTCAAAAAATCCTTGGCAGCCATCCGCAAGCCAATCAAATGTCTCCCGCCGATCTTTCCAAAATGATTTCCTGTTTTGCCGCGATTCTCCGCGACGCCAATCAGGCCGCCACGCCATGAACGAACTCCCCCAAGCCGCCATTTCCCCCCTCGATGTTGCCGCCACCCTGGCCGCCGCCGCCAATCTCACCAATCCCGGCCTGGCCGCTCAAATTCAAAAACAGCCGCGCCTGGTTGAGGTAAAGTGGTGGCTTCAGCACCATAGCGGCCAGCCTGGCGGTCTTGAGAAACTGGCCGGCGGCTTGATTCAGAAATTCCAGAATCATTTCGGGCCGGCCTGCCTTCACGATGAAACAAAGGCCCTCACCGTTGAGCAAAGGGAGCAGGCCTGGGGGATGCTCTGCCGCGAGCCGCGTTGCGATCTTATTCCGGCCAGTTCATGGCAGACTCCGTGCGATGATGATGACCGGCCCCTGGACTTTTTGGAAGAGCGCTACGCGGACCCGCGCGACGCCGCTGAAAAGAAGCGGTTCAGCGCGGCCCTTGCCAAAATCTCGCGCGATCAATTCCGCCAGGTGTTTCTTGAGGGCGCGGCGGATTTTCTGCCGCATCGCCTGCGCTGCCTTTGCGTTGGCGAGCCAAAAAATGACCGGGACGCGCCTTCATTCGAAGCGGGCGAGCCTGGCGCGGCTCTCCTGAATCCCTGGTGGTGTGAAGATTTGTGCGCGTTGCTCCTGGAGGCGATGGACCTCTGCGCGGCCAGGGTTGAATTGCAACTCGCGCGCACGGAAATTGTCACCCGCGTTTTCGACTGTTTGGACTACGCCTGGCAGCAAAGGGGATTTGTGCAAATCCAAGGGGACGCCCGCACCGGAAAAACGGAAGCCGTAGAAGCCTGGTGTAAAATGAACCCCGGCAAAGCCCGGCTTGTTTCGACGCCCAGCGGCAAAAGCATGGCCGATCTTTGCAAGGCTGTCGCAGAAGCCATCGGGCTGCCCTTCGGCCCCCGAACCGGCGGCAGCGAATTGAAAGAGCAGGTTCAATATGTTTTCCGCCACTCAGGGCTTTTCCTTGTCTTCGATGAAGGGCATTTCCTCCTGCCATCCAGCTTTGACCGGAATACGCAGCCAGTGCGGCTGGACTGGGTTAGGACGCAAATCGTGGACCGCAAGCTGCCCATCGCCATCGTGACGACGCCGCAGGCATTTAAGCGGGGCGTTGAAAAATTCTGCCGCCATACCGGTTACAATTTTGACCAGTTTTTAGGCCGGGTTGCTTGGAATTGCCCTCTTCCCGACTCTCTGAGCAAGGAAGATTTGCTGCAAGTGGTCGCCGTCCAGGGGCCGGACATTCCGCAACAATCGCGCAATCTTATCGCGGGCCGCGCCGGGCAGACCGCCGGTTATCTGAACACCGTCGAAGCAATCTGCAAATTTGCCCGGTTCATTTCCCAGAAGGCCGGCCATGCCTCCATCACCGAGGCCGACGTTGAGGCCGCCGCCGATGAAATCGCGCCCGTCATTTCCGCCCCCGCTGTCGCGGCCGCTCCCAAATCACCGGGCCCACCCATCGCGGTGAAACTGAAACGCGGCCGGCCGGCCAAACCAGCGCCCGCGCCGGCGGGCGAAACGCCCGTCCGGCAAATCATTCCCGCGCGCGCCCTCGAATCGGGCGGCCGCCAAATCTCGCCCGCGTCCGGCTTGACCGCGCCGCCGCGCGTCCTCACGCCCCTCGATGAAACCGCCATTGCCTGAAAAAAAATATTATGCCCGACGAAGCCGCATTTAAAGTCAAGGTAGCCATCACCGCCGACACGCGCGGGATTGACACCGCCAAAACCGGGCTTTCCGAACTCGAACGCTCTGCCATCGCCACGGGAAAAGAGTCCCAAGAAATGGGGCAGGCTGGCCAGAAGGCCGGCGAAAAAATTTCGGAGGGAGCGAAGGAGGCCGGCCTGAGCCACCATGAATTGAAAGAGTCGATTCATGCGGTGGCAAAGCAATTTGGAGGTTTGGCCGACGTCGGTTTGTGGCTCAACCCGATGACCGCCGCGATCGCGGCCACCCTGTTCATGGTGGATAAGCTCAAAGAGACATTTAAGCAGCTTAACGAAGTCGTTGAAACACTGGCACTCACTGAGGCGGCCATTGATTCTGCCAAGGTGAAAGCCTTTGCCGATGCTCTCCGCGAGGCAGCGGCCAGTACGGCGGCTCTCATCACCGAACAGGACACCCTGGACGCCGCTTACGCTCGCGGCGATACGGCGATGGAGAACCGCATCAAGCAGTATGGCGCGGAAAAGGACGCCGTTATGCAGGTAGAAGCTGCCAAAGAAGCCGCCTTTGAGGCCGAAATTAACCGTCAACTAAAGTTTGGCCAAATCAGCCCGGCGCGCGCGGCGGAGATGAAGGACGAGGCCAAGCTGGACCTCGAATCCATGCGAGGCCAGAGCGACCAAGCCAAGCTGGAGGAGGAAATCAAGGAGCGCAAAAACAAGGTCATTGAAGCCAATCATCGCATTATCAACGCCTCCGACTGGGAATCAATTCAAAAAGCCAAAGCCAATGAGGCATCCCTGGCCAGCAAGGCGGCGGGATCAGAGGAAGCCGCCAAACAGGCGGAATCCGGCCCGTTTACGATGGACTACACCGATTGGAGCGGCGCGAAGTCCACGTTTAACGGGACCGCGGAGACGTTAAAAAAGAAGATTGGAGATTTGAAAGAAAACGAGCAAGACGCCGAGGCCGATCCCAAGGCCGGTTCCGTAATCGCCGGGCGTTACAAGCATGATGCCGATGAACTCACGCAGGTTCTTGCCGGCCAGGAAAAACACATTGAAAATCTAAAAGCCATTGCCGCCACCGACAAGGAAGCTCTCGAACACGGCAAGTCGATCACGGAAGAAGCTAAAAAACAGTTTGAAACGGACCGTGAGATCGTCCGCACCGGCCAGGACAAGATCGACCAACTCAATCAACAACTCGAACGCCAAAAAAGAATCACCCGCGAACTCGAACGCCAACACGCGTTGGCCAACCGCTCGAATGAAGCCGGGCAGGCATTTGAGGAGGAACAGCACGTCATGTCCGGCCACGGCACGGCGGCGGAACAAATAGACGTTCACGGTGGCGACACTCGCCGCACCGCCGCCGGCGAGCGCGGCCCGGCCGCTAATCAGGACGCCTACAATACCCGCATTAGCGCCGAGCAAATTCTCTACCGGATGCAAAATCAGCATGGCAGGGCCGGGCAGGATGACATGGCCCAAATCGGCCAAATCCACGAAAGAATATTGGGTTTCCTCGAAAATTCCCAGACGCAAGGCGCCGCGCCTTGGCGGCAAATCCTTAACCGCCTTGACGCCCTCGAGCGGACTCAATCCAATCAGCAATCCCAGATCAACTACAACCGATGAACCAGTTTGCGGCATGAAAGATACTATTGACACAATGACCCTCGAACCGGAAACCGTTGCTGTTTTTGTCGTGTTCCCGGCAGATGAGAGCGCCCTTTTTGGCTCTCCGCACACAAATCTTTTCCAGCATATACTGGTTCAGGCGCTCCGCGCGCAAAGCGTTCTGGTGGACTGCGACCTTATGTCCCATCCCATCACTGCCGCCGAATTTATGAACCAGATTCTTGCTCTGGCCACTGTCACAAATCTTGGCAAATCCCTCTCGGTTTTAGAGCATGAAATGGGCCTTTTGGGATTTAGTGATTGCTGCCGCATCGGGTATATGTGCCGCCACGAGGGGGTGTGGCGGGATTTTTTCCCAAAGGTCAACGCCAAGCCATTCCATTCCGTTATTGATGATGCGCAGACTTGGTCAGGCAAGGTGGAACTCCAAAAAGTCCTCAGCGCTGATTTACACGCGCATATGAAGCGCCTTGCATCCCAATTGCGCCAGGCTGGAGCCGATCTGCCGCCGTCACCCGCGCCGGAGTCACCTGCGCCCCCTGTCCCATGATGCCGTTCCCAGATAGCAATAAGCGCGCCGCAAGGCCGTTTAAACAGCCGCGCAAGGCCATTGCAATGCCCATGCACGATCCAATTTCCTGCCGTTCCGTTGTCATTTTGCGCGCTCGGTCAAACCCGGCGCGCTTGCTCTTTCAGACAATCGAATAGCAGGTCAAAACAGTCTAAAAATTGCATACCCGCCAAACGCGGGCGTTTGCACGTGCGGACACGAAAAGGAACTAGGAAGTCAATCATCGGGAAAACTTATCGGCGAAGCTACACTTTTTGAAATAAACTTCGCGTTGGGACTGGCTTTCTGGGGCAGCCCCGGCTATCCTCGCAGCCCAATGGCCAAGCTCGTATTTGATATTGAAACCACAGGCTTGCCGCTGGACAAATTTGACGAGGGGCAGCAGGAGTATCTGTTTCGCGACGCGCAAAACCTTCCCGAACCGGCCCAGCGTGAAGCGCGCCGCGCCGAGATTCAGCGCTTTTTCAGCCTCTGGCCGCTGACCGGGCAAGTCGTCTGCATCGCAATGTACAATGTAGACAGCCAGCGCAGCAAAATCCTCTTTCTGGGCAATCAAAACCAGGCGCCAGCCCGGCGCGAAGCTCCCAGCCTTGTTGAATTCGTGCCGTGCGAAAGCGAAGCCGTGCTGTTGAATGAATTTTGGAATGTGGCCGTTCACTATGAAACGGTCATTACGTTTAACGGGCGCACTTTCGACGTGCCGTTTATTTACCTGCGCTCCGCGCTGCTGGACGTCAAGATTTCACGGCGGGACTGGCTCGGTTACCGGTTTCAAGTCGATCCCCATTGCGATTTGCTCGAACAGTTGACTTTCTACAACGTGAGCGGGCGCGATGGCGCGGCGCGGCGGTTTAATTTGGATTTTTATTGCAAGGCCTTCGGCGTCCCCTCCCCCAAGAGCCAGGGCATTACGGGCATGGATGTGAGCCGCTTGATCGCGGAGGGACGCACTTGGGAGGTGGCGGAATATTGTTTGGGGGATGTGCTGGCCACCGCGAAGTTATATAAGATTTGGCACGAACGGCTGTCTGGTTTAACATAATGCAGAATATGCCGCTGTCGAACAACGGGTATGGTCCGGTGAGCCGGCTGGCCAAAGCGCCGGTGGATTTGTTGATCTGCTTCGCGGTCAAAGAGGAATTGAAGTTTTTCCCGTGCCAATCCTGGAGGGCCAGCAGCGTGCAGGTTTGGGTGACAGGCATCGGGCGCCGCAACGCGGCCGAGAACATCCGCGATGCCATCGAGCGTGTGCAGCCGGAACGGGTCATCACGGCGGGCTTCGCGGGCGGATTGAATCCCCGCCTGAAATGCGGGGCCGTGGTTTACGAACAGGATTTCGACGCCGGTTTCGCCAAAGAGCTGGAGGAACTGGGCGCGGCGCCGGCCAAATTCCATTGCCATCGGCGCGTAGCCATTACGGTGGCGGAGAAGGCCGAGCTTTGGCGGCAAAGCGGCGCGGACGCGGTGGAAATGGAGTCTTCGGTCATCCGCACGATTTGCCGCGAGTTCAAAATCCCCAGCGCGACGGTGCGCGTGATTTCCGATGACGCCAGCCAGGACCTGCCGCTGGATTTCAACGCGCTGATGACTTCCGACGACCGCATCAACTATCTCAAGCTCATGTGGGCCGTCTTCAGCCGCCCCAGCCGCATTCCCAAGCTCATCCAGTTCCAGCATCAGACGCTGGACGCCGCCCGCAAACTGGGCGCGGTGCTGGAAGACTTATTGGGGGCCGAGCGGCGCTGAACTGGCCGGAGGGGCCTGCGCGGCGTGCTGGCGTTCCTCGACGGCTTTGCTGTAGCTAATCAGGCACACGCCCACCGCGATCAGCACGACTCCGCCCCAGCGTGCCACCCCGACTTTTTCGTTCAGGAACAATTGGGAGGCCAGCGTTGTAAAGATGAATCCCACCGAAGTCAGCGGCCAGACCACGCTGACATCGCTTTGCGAGAGCATGTACATCAAGGCCCCGTAAAAAATCGCTTCCAGCGCCGTGCCCAACAGAACCTTGCCGTTGGAGACGACGCTCCACACAAGGCGGGCCACTTCGCTGACCGAAACCTTGCGGATGCCCTCGACCTCCTTCAACCCGCGCGCAAGCATGACAACGCCAATGGATTCAATGACGGCGGCGATGAGGACAATAACAAGGATTTTAGCCATAATTCAAAGGTCCTGGTAACGAATCAACTGGATGCCAAGCTGCCGCGGCAGGTTCCGAACGGCCGGGTCGAGGAGAGCATCCAACTCATTCTTAAATTGGTCCATCGAGGGATGCGAGTAAAGCTCCGAATCGCCCGGCGGCAGTCGCGGAAGCAGTTTGGCCACGTAGGCGGCGTCGACCCGAGCGTTCTGCAATAATCCAAACACGGCGGCGGTGTGTCGGATATTTTTCCGGCCCAAAATTCCCCGCGCGCGGCGCGATAGCAGTTGAAAAATGACGGCGTGGCTCGCGCGATAGGCCCATTGCCCGCCCGCCAGCCGCGCGTTAAGAAAAAAGGGATCGCTTGTCAAACGCATCGCAGCGAGTCCCCATCGTTCCGCATTGTCCATCAGGATGCCGAACACGGCGGGGTGCAAATGCAGATTGAGATGGCCGTTGAGATGGTCCATCACCAACCCGGTCGCGCGGAACTTCATCACCTGCGCTTCGATTTCGCCGCGCAGTTGCTCTTTGCAGCGGGAGCTGAAGAAATAACGAAAGCCGGTGGCGGGGGCATTGTCCGAGAATTGCCGGCCGTTGACAGCCAGTTGGGGAATCCGCTCCGGCGGCAGAGCCGGCGTGCCGCAGACCAGCGAGAGATGCAAGCCAACGCCCAGCTTCGGATTTTCGCGCGCCAACCGCACCGCTTCTTCAGCGGCGGGTTCATTGACCATCAGGCTCGCGGCCGTCAAGATGCCTTCGCGATGGGCGAGAATGACGGCGCGGTTGATGGACTCCGAGCGTCCAAAATCATCCGCGTTGACGATCAGGCGGCGCATGGCGGAGCTGGTTTGAATCACGCGGTTACGATTGCGGCAAGGGAAAAGGCATTCAAGCAAAACATGTTTTTTGGGGTGGCAATTCCGGGTTCTTAATCCTATTCATGCGGAAAGATTAAGACCGAAGATCCAAAACCTAACAACGGCGCCATCGCTTCAGGACTGGCGATGTCGGTCATTATTTGGGGCGCGAACAATACCGGCGTCAAGGTGCTCGTAAAATACTGGCCGCCCATCACCACGGGCAGCACGCGATTCCTGAGCGCCGGCCTGATTATGATGGCATTGCTCCGCTGGACCAATTGGTTTGGCCGGCAAACGCCGCTGACGAAAGAAATCAAGCGGCACTTGTGGATGCGCACCGGAGTGAGCATGGCCGCCTATATTGTCGCGTTCAATTGGGCGCTCAAACTTACGGAGCTTTCGCACGTCGCGATTTACCTGGGGGCGGCGCCGGTGTGGGCGCTCTTGTGGGAAGGCCGGCCGGAGAAAACCTGGAAATCCGTGCAAAGTTACGGAGCAGCCGCCCTGGCGTTTTGCGGCGTGCTCGTTCTCTTTTTGCCGACCCTCCGGCATTTGAGCAGCAGCCTGCTGGGCGAAGTCCTCGGCTTGGCTTGCAGCGTGCTGTGGACGAATGTGGGACGGCAATGCCGTTCGCTGGGCAAGGACCTTTCGGCCATGGAGATTTCCGGGCATACCTTCTGGCGGGCGGCCGTGCTGCTGGCGCCGTTTTCAATCGTGGAATGCGCCGCGGCCGGCAAAATCGTTTTGCGGCCCAGCTTTGTGCTGATCCAATTATTTTGCATCGTGGCCGGAAGCGTGGTGGCATTCGCGCTGTGGAACAATGGCCTGCGGCACTGGAAGACCAGCCAAGTGTATTTGTTCAATAATCTCATTCCCCTCAGCAACATGGCTTGGGCTTGCTATTGCCTCGACGAGCCAATCAGAGCGCGGTTCTGGGTTGCCATGTCGTTGATCGCGATCGGAGTGTTCCTGGGCCAGGCCAATTGGCAGCGCCTTTTTGGCCGCCGCTGGCTGCCGTTTGATTAGCGGCCCAGTTGGCGGAAATGCTTACACTCGCGGGCATACGGCCTAACTGTCCCGGCAAAGGCACCCGCCCTGTCATAATTCCGGCCCAAGAATATTTGCATCCTGCGGTAATCCGGCCATTATCCAGGCGGTATGCATGTGCTCGAGTTCACGCTGCTGGCGTTGAGTTCGCTCTTCGCGATTTTGGACCCGATCGCGGTTGTGCCGGCTTTTATCGCCATGACCGGCAACGATTCGCCGGAGTCCAAATTGCGCATGGCGCGGATGGCCTGCTCAGTGGCGGGCGGCGTGCTCATCGTTTTCGCCTGCGCGGGCGAATTCATTTTCAAAGTCATGGGCATCACGCTGCCAGCATTTGAATTGGCCGGGAGCATCCTGCTGCTGCGCATCGCCCTGGACATGCTTCACGCCAAGCGCTCCGGCGCGCGGGAGACGGACGAGGAAGTCGCCGAAGGGACGGCCAAGGAGGACATCGCCATTACTCCGCTGGGCGTGCCGATGCTGGCCGGGCCGGGTTCGATCATGACGGCCCTGCTCCTTTTCCATAAAGCCAAAGGTGCGGCGGAAGTGATCGCTCTTTTTGTGTCGATTGCGCTGGTGTGCGTGGCGGCTTACCTGATTTTCTGGCTGGTCGTTCACGGCGCCCGTTATCTCAACCCGGTCGCGCTGAACCTTGTCAATCGATTATTCGGGCTGCTCCTGGCCGCCATCGCCATCCAGTTCATTCTCAACGCCCTGGAGCAGACGCCGTTTTTTCATCGATAACAGCGGGACGGTGTCCGGGTTCTTGTACATCTCCGGATGGAGCACGCCGACAAACGGCAGGTTTCGATACCTCTCCGCGTAATCCAATCCATAGCCGACCACGAAATGGTTCGGGATGGTGAAGCCGACATAATCAGCCGCGACCTTTTCCTCCCGGCGTGACGGCTTGTCCAGCAGAACGCAGATTTTTATCTGGCGCGGCCCAAGGCGGCGCAGCTTGGCGCCGACGCGGGACAAAGTTCTGCCGGTGTCAAGTATGTCATCGACCAGCAGGACGTCGCGCCCGCTCACGTCCAGCCGCAGTTCCTTGGTGAAGACCAGCTCGGACGATTCCGTCCCGGCGCCGTAGCTGGAAACGCCGATGAAATCCAAGCGCAACGGGAGCGAGAGGCGCCTCAGCAAATCCGCCAGAAAAACGACCGTGCCATTCAACAGCGCGACGATGACCATGTCGCGCCCGGCGAAGTCCTTCTCAATCTTTCGGGCCAGGGCATGAACGCGATTGGCGATTTTCTCCTGGGAAATGAGGACGGATTCGATCTCTTTTCGCCATCGCGGAGGCGGCTCGGCCGAACGCCGCCGGCGGTTTTTGTTGGAGACCGTCTCTTCCATGAACGGAGGATACGGAAAAAGTTTAGGGTTTAAAGATCAAAGTGAAATGTTTATAAGTGAACCATGCCTTATTTTCTGGCAGCAGGCGGATTGATGATTTGGGTGATCGTGGCCTCCAGCGCGGCGGCCCTGGCCGTCTTTCTGGAGCGGCTCCTGCAATTCCATCGCGACCAAATTGACTCCACGCAATTTCTCAACGGCGTGCGGAACATTCTCAAGCGTGACAACATCGTGGAGGCGCTGGCCATTTGCGATGCGACGCCCGGGCCGGTGCCGCGCCTGGTCAAGACGGCCATCCTCAACCGCGAACGCGGGCGCGAAGCCGTGCGCGAGGCGCTGGAGGACGCCGGCGCCTGGGAAGTGCCGCGCCTCGAACAGAAACTCAACCTGCTGGCGACCATCGCGCAGATTTCCCCGTTGCTCGGTTTGCTGGGCACGGTCATGGGTTTTATGACGGTTTTCCAGGCGGTGCAGGACGCCGGCCTTAACGCGCACGTCGGCCTGCTGGCCAAGGGCATTTGGCAGGCGCTGATCTGCACCGCGGCCGGCCTTGCTGTCTCGATTCCCAGTTACGCGGGCTACAATTACCTGGTCGGGAGAGTCAATACTATTATTCTGGACATGGAGCAAATCTCCAGCGAAATTCTCAATATCGTCTCCACCGCTCCATGAGATTCCCGCGCCACGCCAGGATTTTCCGCGGGCCGGTCGATGCGGCGCCGATGGCCGGCGTCTTTTTGCTTTTAATGATTTTCATCATGCTCGGCTCGCTGGTCTATACGCCGGGCGTGATGGTCGATGCCGGCCCGGCCATCACGGTGACCAGCAGCAATCTCATCGCGTTCGCGGGCAAAACCTACAAGCCCGGAGAGATGGACCAATTGCGGATCGATTTGCGGGCGTGGCCCGGCAACCGAGATTTCGCGGTGAAGGTGCAGCCGGGGGCCAATCCGAGCCTTGGGCAGCAGGTCAGCAACCTTTTTCAAATCACCCTCCCCTCCGGCAAAGACCTGGCCGGGACTGACAACGAAACGGCCGTGGTCAGAGTCAACTTTCTCGGGCAATGCTTTTTTGAAAACCGCCTGGTGCAGGACGCCGAATTGAAACACGAATTGGCCCGCCGCCTCCGCCTGGCCGAGCGCGATTCAAAACAATTGACGCTGGTCCTGATGATGGACCAGGCCGCGGAATTGAAGGTGCTGACCCGCCTGGAAGGATTGGCGCGCGAAGTCGGCATCCCCGATATCGAGCGCGCCGTGACGATGCAATGACGAGCGCGCTCCCAAATGGCTCCTGGACGCGCAAGCGGTTTCTCGGATGGGCGGCCGTGCTGTTCGCGTTTCAGGCCGGGTTGATTTTTCTGTTCGGGGACCGCGCCCGGCCGCGGCCGCGCAAGCCTCCGCCAGTCATTCGATTTCACGCGCTGCAAAATTCCGTGGATGAGAGCGAGTTGCTGCGCCGTTTTTTTGTCGGCGACCCCGCCGTGTTCGCCCTGCCCAATCATCACGATTTTTCCGGGCGGGCCTGGATGGATCAGCGGCCTTTGGCCTACGTGCCGGAGAACCAGTTTGAGCCGCCGCAATGGCTGTCGTTCGCGGCCTCGCTGATGGGCGCCAGATTTCCGTTCCCGGCCGTGAGCAACGAAGCCATGCCGGCGGAGTTGTCCCGCCAACCGGAACAGCGCGAGGAACTGCCGCCCGCTTTTCTGCCGCCGGAGATTATTCCCTCGCGCTCGGTGTTCCGCCTCGAAGGCGCCTTGGGCGGACGGCTCCTGGGCGGCGGGCCTTCGCTCAAAGCGCAGCCCAGCGACAAAATCCTGAAAGCCTCCGCCGTGCAAATCGCGGTCGGCGCCACCGGGGAGGTCATGGCCGCGCGGCTGGATTCCACGTGCGGCTCGTCGGAGGCGGACGCGAATGCGGTGGCTCGGGCGTTGGGATTGCGTTTCCGCCCGGCGCCCTCGGCCGGGACGCAATGGGGCGAGGCCATCTTTCAGTGGCAAACGGCGGAGCCGCCCGTGACCAGCCCGCCTAAATAAAAAACATGTCGGCACAACAACTTATCGGGGTTTATGTTCTTTCTTTGCTTGCGGGGCTTTCCGTGCTGGCGGTATATTTTGAAATTCGCAGCCGGCGATTTGGCCCGGCGCGGAAACAGGACCGCATCTTTCGCTGCGAGCGTTGCGGCTCCATATATACGGATGATGCCGACGTGGACCGTTCCCGTTGTTCGCAGTGTGGAACGCTCAATGAACCTTTCGAGTTTTGATTAACCTATGGGAATGTGGATTGGCAGAAATCGCAAAGCGCGCGTCACTTATGGGTTCGACGAAATCGCGCTGGTCCCTGGCGAAGTGACCATCAACCCCAATGAAGTCGATACTTCGTTCAAAATTCCGCGCCGCGACGGCAGCGCCATCGAACTGAAGATTCCCATTATCGCCAGCGCCATGGACGGCGTGACCGACGTGGCCTTTTGCGTGGCCATGGGCAAGCTGGGCGGCCTGGGCGTCATCAATCTGGAGGGCGTCCAAACCCGCTTCGAGAACCCGGCGGAAGTTTTGGCCCAGATTGTCGATGCCAAAAAGGACGTGACGGCCGCCATCCAGAAAGTTTACACCGCGCCGATCAAGGAGGAATTGATCGCCAAGCGCGTGCGGGAATTGAAGGACGCCGGCGCTCTGGCCGCCGTCAGTTCCATCCCGCAAAAAGCGGCTCACTTTGGGCGCATCGCGCAGGAAGCCGGGGCGGACGTTTTCGTCGTGCAATCCACCGTCTCTACAGTCAAACATATTTCGACCGAGTATCAAACGCTCGACCTGGCCGATTTTTGCCGGCAGATGAACATCCCGGTCATTGTCGGCAACGTTGTCACTTATAACGTGACGCGGCAATTGATGGCCTGCGGCGTGGCCGGCGTGCTCATCGGCGTCGGGCCGGGCGCGGCCTGCACCAGCCGCGGCGTGCTGGGCCTGGGCGTTCCGCAAGTGACGGCGACCGTCGATTGCGCGGCCGCCCGCGATTATCATCACAAGAAAACCGGCCGTTACATTCCCATCATCACCGATGGCGGCATGAGCAAGGGCGGCGACGTTTGCAAGGCGCTGGCGTGCGGGTCGGACGCGGTCATGGTTGGCAGCGCCTTCGCGCGCGCGCAGGAAGCGCCCGGCAAGGGGAACCATTGGGGCATGGCCACGCCTCACGCGAATCTCCCACGCGGCACGCGCATCAAAGTCGGCGTGACCGGCTCGTTGAAGCAGATTCTTTTTGGCCCGGCCACGGTCGATGACGGCTCGCAGAATTTGGTGGGAGCGATCACGACGTGCATGGGCAACGTCGGCGCGTCGAGCATCCGCGAATTCCAGGAAACGGAAATCATCATCGCCCCGAGCATCAAGACTGAGGGCAAGCTTTTCCAAACCGTGCAGAGCGTGGGCATGGGCACGCAGTAATTTCAATTTTCGCGTCATCGGGGTTTGACCGCGTCACCCAGGCGCACCCAACCGGAACAGATGATTTGGGCCATCACGCCTTGGCGGCCTTGGGACATGAGACGCTGCAAACCGGGGGCGATAAGGTCCATTTTCCAGCAGGGCGTCCGGGCTTCGTAGAAGAGCAGCACGGCTTCGCCCACTTCCACTTCGCGGCCGAGGAAGGCCATAAGATCGATCCCGGAGGTTTCGATATTTGACCGCACTGCGCCGGGGGAAATTTCCGGCAAGCCGAGTTCGTCCATGTGCAGCGTAATTTGCTCGCGCGCGATCAAGCTGACCTGGCGGCGGCTGGGGCCGCCCTTGCGGTCTTTGCGTCCGTACACGCGTGTGTCTACCGCCAGCCCAAGGCCGGCCTCCGCATAGACTTCCGCCACGCTCCGCAACGCCTCCCCGGATACGTCCGGGTGCAAATGGAGCGAATTGATTTTTCCCGTGTCGTTCATGATCGTGATAGTGCGTGGTTCATGGGCGCCGCTATTTCGTTCTCGAAATGCCGCAAACAACCGAAAGCAACCGCAATCTACCGTAATTCATCGCGTTCTGGCTCAATTTACCCCCAATCTCTTGCGGTTGCGCGCCGGAGCAGCCCGCTCCAATTTGGGCGGCGGAATAAAGGAATTTCACGCTGCCCGGCCCTTCCAGGCTTGTTTACTGCCGAAAAGTGCTTGTTCTGCCTTGTTTTGCTGTGTTTGGCCTGATTCGCCGCCGGAACGGCCAGGCATCGCCAATCTCTGAAGGCACATGGCAGCGATGGCGGGCGCCCAACGCCAAAGCCAGCCCAGGCCGTGTGCCGGCTCCGCGTCCCGGCTTGCGCGCCTCCCTTTTCGGCGGGAGCGCCGTCATTTTCTGAATACGAACTCATGTTCACGCCGTGATTGTGCCATAAACGCAAAAAAACAAAAAACCTACGGGCGGTTTTTAGGCACGATTTTTTTGGCGGGCCGCCCTGCGCCGCAAATGGCTGGAGGACATGCGCTTGCGAACCGAAAAATCGCAAAAAAGCGCAAAATCGCTTGCGAAATGGTCATTTTTCTTTGGCCGGACCCCTGTTTTTCTGCAAAAACGCCTGATTTTTTCCGAGACATATTTGCAAGCTGCTGATGCTGTAACACTTGTGATTTTCTGAAAGTTAAAGGCACATTTTGAATGTTTTTTGCAGATTTTTCTTGCGCTGGCTTGGAAATTAGGGCGAAAGCTCACTTCTCCCAGTCGTTTGCACTTGAGGGGCGTTGGCCGCTGCCTCAAGCCATAAAGAAAATTGGCGCAGGGGTATGCGCCTTTTTGGGACTTTGCACAAGAATTAACGGCCAAAGGAGGGGTCCTCTTGAACACAAATTGGAGAGTTTCAGTTCTTCTGAGACAGAGCATCGCTGCCATGATCTGCGGAAGTCGCGGCAAGTTTTTTCGTTTATTAACCTTGGCTTTTCTGGCCTGTCAAAGCTCGCGGCTGGCGGCTCAAGATTTTGTTTTGCCGCCATCGCCGCCGGGATTTGCCAATACTGTCTGGCAGGCGCCAGACGGCACATGGGGAAACGCGATTACACCGGATGGCAGCGCCGGATTCAGCGGTGGCGGCGGATTTACCGCCGATGACAGTTCCGGTCCGCCCGGAATCATAAGTCTCACCAATGGCGGTTCAGGCGGCGGCTTCAGCGGGCTGTCTCTGCCGCTTCTGCCCGATCGTGGTACCAATCTCTGGCTTTTCATCGAGCAGGTTTCCAATACAGTCGTGGTGACCCTTACCAATACCCACGCCGGGTCCAATTACCTCTTGCTGGCCTCAACCGATGTATTAGGGCCGTGGGTCGCCATCCAATCCTTAATTGCCTCTTCTAATATGGTGGTCGCAAATCCAATCAATATTCTGCCTGATGAAAATCTTTTCTTCATTGGCGAGCAGGCAGCCGCGCCGCCGTTGCTGTCCATACGATGGATGACCAGCTTGGTTTCCTCCAACAACTCGGCGCCTGGCTATCTTGGGCCGAATCTTCAGTCCTCCCCGGCGATAGGTTCGTCCGGCGCTTTCCCACCGCTTTATATCACTACGGGCAACAGCAATATCTTCTGCCTGGACTCGCTTTTGGGAGACGTGCTTTGGACCAACCTGCCGCCGGATCTCCCTTCTATGGGCGATTATCCCGGCTCCGCTTCCATTGGGCCGGATGGCGCTGTCTATGCCGGAGATTTCGCCGGCAATATTAGCGCCTATGATCCGTCTTCTGGGACGCTGCTGTGGCGCAGTTCAACTGGCAGCAATAGCGCCATTTATTCAACGCCCGTGGTATGCGCCAATGGCCAGATCATCGTGACAGTGGCCCCTCCTCTTGGTATGGCCGGTTCGCCCTCGGCCGGGGTGATGGTCCTTTAATCCCGACGGAACCACGAATTGGTTTTTCGAGCCGCAAGACCTTTTTTACAACGATGATGGGCAGGTGACGGCCAATGCCGCGGCGGGTCCTGACGGCACGATCTATTTTTTGTCGCAGGGTTGCCGGCTTTATGCTCTTTATCCCGACGGGCAGCTTCGATGGTTCCTTCCGCTGCCTTCGAACATCATCGAGATTCCGCCCTCAAGCGTCGCGATCACGCCCGATGGAAAGATCGTGGTTGGCGATCCCTACCGCTCCCTTTATGAAGTGAATCCGGACGGCTCGCTTGCCTGGGTCAGCGACTTCTCGGCGCCCTACGGCGGCGGCGGGTTTGACACCATACAGCCTGTAATTGACAGCGCAGGAGAAATCTACGTCGGCACGGTCGATGGCGAGGTAAATTCCGTGGGCCCTGATGGCAGCCATGGCTGGTATGATACGACGCCGAATTTCTTAGTCCGGTCCACGCCAGCCCTGGCGGCCGATGGCACTTTGTATCTTGGTCTCTCAAGCTACGACAACACGGATGGGCTGATATGTGCGTACCGCACCAATGGAAGCCTGCTGGCCTCCAACGATTTGGGGGCGGCGATATTGTCAAGCCCGGTCATTTTGCCGGATGGCTCGATTGTGGTGACGGCGGAGAATGGCAACGTGTATTGCTTGTGGGGCACGGGCGCTCCGCTGGACACCAATGCGCCGTGGCCGATGTTCCAGCACGATCAAGCCCATACGGGGCAGGCGCCGACCAACGGCGCCTCCGCTGGCGGCTGCGGCGCGCCGTTTGTGTTTAACGGCGATTACAACGGCGGCCATTTCTATTTCAGCATGACCGGAAAACCGGCCGACAGCAATTGGAACGTGTACGCCTCGACAAATCTTGCCCAGACTAATTGGAGCCAAGTGGCAACCGGTATTACGCTGGATGGGATGGGCAACGCCTACTTCACTAACGACGTGGCCGATGGAGTGGAGGAGGAATTTTATGTGGTCAGCCGGAGCAATTGCACGTCCAAGGCGATTGGATTTGTCAATTTAACCGTAAACCCCGGCTTGAGCCTGATCGCCAACCAAACCTATCAAGTCGATGACGGGATCCTAATTCATTCAGATTTTCTTCCGATGAACACGCTGGCCGCGTTGTTTGGGATTTCCAACTCTTGGGGCAGTGCGCAGTCCCTGGCGATCATCTCCAAATGGAACGGGACAGGTTTTGATAGCGTGACGAATGTTGGTCTCTCGTTTCCTTCGTGGTCTGGCTCCGGGCTTTTTGCTGGTGCGCGGGGAGAGGACATTACCATGGTGCCGGGCACGAGCGTGTTCATCAGCCATACCAATGACACGTTTCCCATTATTTTCAATGGCTTGCTGCGCGAGGAGCAGGTTTTTCAGATTCAAGCAAGCACAAATAGGCCAAGCACTAACTTCCTAAGTGCCACCGTGCCAGAAGCCGGCTACATCACCAACATTACTGGGTATCGTCCGCTCAATGGAGACACTATCATGGTCTGGACCAATGCGGTCAGTGCCTATGGCTCCTACCCATTTGTTTCAAATATGTGGACGAACGGGACTCCGTACCTGCACGTTGGCGATGGATTCGTTTTGGTTACGACCAATGCTCACACTTGGACCAATACGTGGCAGCCGAGCCCTTGAATCGGATGGAGCGGCTTGAGAACTGCGGCTAACATGCGATATTATGCGGCAACCGATGAACGCACCCCGCGTATGTAGGACCGCGAAGATATGCTCCCGCTTTGGCACTGCGAGGTTGCAGTTGATGCAAGCTGTGCGGCCAGCTCGGTCGGATACTTCTCAGGCTGCCTTGAGAAGTGCCTTCACGCTGATTGAGTTACTCGTGGTCATTGCCATCATTGGCATTTTGGCGGCACTGCTTTTGCCCGCCCTGTCCAAGGCGAAGCAACAGGCAAAGCAGACTTCTTGCTTAAGCAACCTAAGGCAGATCACCGCTGCCGGCTTGATGTACTTGAACGATACAGGTGGCGGTTTTCCTTTCAACGAGTCCCCCCTTCCCGGCTACGTGCCAAACGTTGGACTTATGTGGAGTTGGTCCTTGACCAATTATGGGATTTCAGATGGCGTGCGCGTGTGCCCATCGACACGTCCGCAGTCGCTGGCTGTGATCGACGCCCCGGGAGCTGCCGACCTCGCTTGGGTCGGGGCGGGCGTAGGCGTTTCTTCGATGTTGGGCAGTTATGGAGCCAATGGCTGGCTTACGCAATTTGTGACCCCCAGCGGACCTGCCTTTGGCTACGGGAGCCAGCCTCAATTGTTTTTCGGTAAGCTCTTGGCTGTGACCAAACCCTCCCTCACGCCCCTCTTTTTTGATCAAAACTACTTGGAATGCGTCCCCCTGGAGGACGACGAACCGGCCGATGATCTTTACTGGGGCCAGACGCCCGACACGATAGCGCGGGACGGGATGGGTTGCTGCACGATTTTGCGGCATGGCGGGCCGACGGCCAGCAGCAGCGTCGCGTGGCAGCGAGGGCGGCCCTTGCCGGGCGCCATCAACATGAACTTCGCCGACGGGCACGGTGAATTGGTCAAATTGACCAGCCTGTGGAATTATTCATGGCACCTCCATTGGACCAACACCGCGCCCAAACTTTGAATGCAAACGCAAAGGCCAAGAACCGCGCCGGCCGCCGCGCGAGAAAAGCCTTTACGCTGATCGAGTTGCTCGTGGTCATTGCCGTGATTGGCATTTTGGCGGCGCTGCTTTTGCCCGCTCTATCCAAAGCGAAGCTGCAAGCAAAGCAGACCTCTTGTTTGAACAACCTGAGGCAGGTCACCGCCGCTGGGTTGATGTATTTGAACGATACTCAAGGTGGGTTTCCTTTCAATAACCCGCTTGTTCCAGGTTTCGTCCCGAGCGTTGGACTAATGTGGAGTTGGTCCCTGACTAATTATGAAATTTCAGATGGAGTGCGCGTTTGCCCCTCGACACGTCCGCAGTCGCTGGCTGTTGTCGACGCTCCAGGGGCAGCCGACCTCGCTTGGGTTGGTGGCGGAGGAGGCATTTCTTCACTTGTGGGCAGTTATGGAGCCAATGGTTGGTTGACGCAATTTGTAACCGCCGGGCCGACCGCATATGCATACGGGAGTTATTCTCAGTTGTTTTTCGGAAAGCTCTCGGCTGTGACCAAGCCTTCTTTAACTCCGCTCTTTTTCGATCAAAACTACTTGGAATGCGCTCCCCTTGAGGCCGATGAACCGGCCAGCGATCTCTACTGGGGTCAGAATCCCTACACGATGGCGCGGGATGGAATGGGTTGCTGCACGATTTTGCGGCATGGGGGGCCGACGGCCAGCAGCAGCGTCGCGTGGCAGCGAGGCCGGCCCTTGCCGGGCGCCATCAATATGAATTTCGCCGACGGGCACGGCGAACTGGTCAAATTGACCAGTCTGTGGAATTATTCATGGCACCTCCACTGGACCAACACCGCGCCCAAACTTTGAACGCAAACGCCGAAGCCGCGAAGAGGCCGCATGGCGTGACCGGAAACACTCTTAAGGAGACCGCAACAGCGGGCAGCGGCGAATCCCGCCGCGTGAAAAGCCGTTCGCAGCCTTGGAGGCAAGGAAGAAACTATTGCGCAAGGAATTCGGGATGTGGCATACTGATGGATATGAGCGGCATCGTAACGACAGTCACCTCCAAATGGCAAGTCACCATACCCGAAGGCGTGCGCAAGGAATTGCCGCTCGAAATCGGCCAGCGCATCGCGTGGGAGATTCACGACGGCCAATTGGTGGGGCGCAAGGTTCGTTCCCTCCGCGAACTGGCGGGAAGCCTCAAATCCGAGGTCAAAACGGCCAAGGGCGGCGGCCCCCTGGGTGAATTCGCCAAGGCCGCGATGGCCCGCCATGACCGCGTTTCCAAACAGAAGCCATGAACGAGTACCTGCTGGACGCAAATGTTCTCGTGCGGTTCCTCGTCCAGGATGACGCGAAACAGAGCGCGGCTGCGACGGCGCTGTTTGAGAAAGCCGATCGGCGCGAGATTGCATTGCATCTGGACGGTCTTGCGGTGGCCGAAGCGGTCTATGTGTTGATCGGCCGGTACGGCCTCGCCCGTTCCGACGTGGCCAACGTGCTGCTGGCCATCGTCCAAAACGCGGGCGTGGAGACGGCGGAGGCCGGCATGGTGGCCGATGCCTTGCAGCGGTTTGCCGCGGCGAACGTCGACTTTGCCGACGCTTGGCTGGCGGCGCGGGCGGCCGTTATCGGCCATCCCGTCGCCTCGTTTGACCGCGACTTCGACAAGTTCAAAGACATCCGGCGGTTCGAGCCAAAAACGTAGATTCGCCCAAATCCATGGCGGTTGAGATTGCGCCGACCGCCGCACGGACGGCACAAAAGAAAAAGGCCAAACTTTCGTTTGGCCTTGGCGCGAAGGGCGGATTGAATTTCTGTCAGATGCCCGCGCGGGCTTTGTCGATGAGCTGGCGCTCTTCGGGCAGCAGCATGACTTTGGTGGCCAGGTTGAGATATTTGCGGGCTTTTTCGGGATGGCCGGTCGCCTTGAGGACCATGCCGTAACAACCGGAGATGCTTGGGTCCTCCAACTCGCGCGGGCTGAGACGCTCCAGCACCTTCAAGGCTTCCGGGCTGTTGGTTTGCAGATAAAGCGACAGCGCGTAAGTGGAGGCGTAGGAGGAGTTGGTCGGGTCCTGCTGATACACTTCCTTGGCCAGTTTCGTTGGGTTCGAGTCCGGGACGCCCAGCAGGAGCGCGGTCATGGCCGCGTTGTTTTTGGCGGCAAGGTTCGACGGCGTGCGTTTGCATTCCTGGTTGAAAAGGTCCAGCAGAGACCGGGTGCGCCCGCCGGCATAAAGGGCCTTGGCCAGCGTGGCCGAAGCCCACCGCTCGTTGGGATATTTATTGACAATGCTCCACAGAATGTCCTCAGCCTCGTTGCGCCAGCGCCACTCGGCCGCCAAGCGCAACAGCATGACCAAATGGGCGCCCTGGCTGCGGGTCAATTCCACCGCCTGCTCCCATTGCGCCTTGGAGGCGACCTCCAGGCCCTGGCCGCGGCTGGCGCGCGCCTGGAAACCGTGGCGGAGGAATTCCAAATCGCCCCAATTTTGATTCTGGATGGCCGTCATAAGGCCGTTCCAGTCTTCGACCTTCACACAGCAATCGGCCATCAGGACCTCGATGGACTGGTTGGTTTGCATCTGCACCGGCAGCCGGCGCATCCAGGCCAGGGCATCCTTGGGAGCGCCCCTGTTCAATTCCCAATTGGCCAGTTGATAGGCATTGGTTTCGACCGCGGCGGCGTCTGACTGGCAGGCGGCCAAAGCCGGCTTGAACTCGGCCGGGCGCGATTCCTGGAGGACTTCCAGGCTCAGCAGGCGATCCGAAAACATGGAATTGGACTGGCGTTGCAAATCCCGCGCCAGAGCCAGGGCCTGGTCCCATTGTTTCCAGCGGATGGAGTCGATGGCCATTTCGCGCAATGCCTGGCTGTGAAGGGCGGCATTGGTGGTGTTGGCGGCCATCTGGCCGAGTGTCGCGCGGGCCTGGCTCAAGGCGGCGGCATTATTGGTGTCATGGAGGCGGACGACGGCCAGGCTGAATTGCAAATCCACGTTGCCGGGTTCAAGCCGGGCGGCCTCGGCAAAGTGCTGCTCCGCATCGGCATAGTGGCTGGCAGTGGCGGCGATTTCACCGGCGACTCTCTGGTAGGCGGCCGTCTTTTGGTCTTCGGGCGGCACGCTTTCGAGGGCGTTCATGGCGTAGGAATACTCGCGCAAGAGGGTCGCGGCCTGGGCCAGCCTGAGCCGGTCATCAAGCGAGCGCGGATTGAATTCGACGACCCGGGCGCGCCAGAGCAAGGCGCTGGGCGAAAGGGAGGCCTCGGCCAATTGGGCCATCAGGCGGCAGGCGTCTAAATCCTTGGGATTGTGCGCGAGGGCGCTGCGCAGGCAAAGCGTGGCGCGGGAAGGATCGGAGCGGGAGATGTATCGGCGGGCCTGCCGGATCAAACGCGCCTGGCGGAAAGATAAATAGGCGCGGGCGCCGAGGATCGAACCACCCACCACCGCAAGACACACACATGCGATGACGAGCCAGGTTATTTTTTTGTTCTTTTGCTCCATAAAATCGAGGGAGCGGCTCAATGGGCCGCTTTGGCTTTTATTTGACTGAGGGCTTGGCCCAATTCCGCCGGGGTGATGGCTGGCGGGCGGCGGCTGAGATGGGGATCGTATTCCGGCACGGCCTCCTTGAGCATCAGCTTGAGCGCATCGGGATCGCGTTCGAACAGGCAGCCGCCGAGCCGGTCGAGGTCTTTTTGAATTTCCCGCAAATCGACCGGCGGCGACATGAAACGGAGAATCTTCGGATGGGTGGTCGCGGCGAAACGCTCGCCCAGCCGCGAAATCTCCTCAAAGAGCTTCTCGCCGGGGCGGATGCCGACAAATTCGATCTGGATGTCTTCATCGGGCCGGAGTCCGCTCAGTTCAATCATCTGGCGGGCCAGATCGACGATCTTGACGGGCTTGCCCATGTCAAGCACAAATATTTCCCCGCCCGTGCCCTGGGCCGCGCTTTGCAGCACGAGCATGGAGGCTTCGGGGATGGTCATGAAGTAGCGGGTCATTTCCGGGTGCGTCACCTTGACGGGGCCGCCCTCGGCGATTTGCTTTTGAAAGAGCGGAATGACACTGCCGGAGGAGCCGAGAACATTGCCGAAACGGACGGCCATGAACTTGGTGCGGTTGCCCGGCGCGGCGTAAAGGGCCTGAATATACATCTCCGCCAGCCGCTTGGTCGCGCCCATGACGCTGGTGGGATTGATGGCTTTGTCGGAGGAAATCAGGATGAACCGCTCGACCTGAAACTCCGAAGCCAGGTCCGCCAGGCGGGCGGTGCCGAGGCTGTTGTTATGGATGGCTTCACCGGGCTGCGACTCCATCATGGGAACGTGTTTGTGGGCGGCGGCGTGAAAGATGACGCTGGGTTGATATTGCGCGAAGATGTCCTCCATGCGCGGCGCGTCCAAAACATCCGCGACCAGCGGGACGATCATTTCGCCATGGCCGAGGCCGGCCAGCTCCTGTTGAATTTGGAAAACGTGCGGTTCGGAACGGTCCGCCAGCAGCAGGCGGGCCGGGCCGTAGGTGGCAATTTGCCGGCATAGCTCCGTGCCGATGCTGCCGCCCGCGCCCGTCACCAAAACGACCCTGTTCTTGAGGGCCAGGCGGATGTTCTCCGTTTCCAATTCGACTTTTTCCCGGCCGAGCAAATCCTGCACCTCCACATTGCGCAATTGGCTCACACGCACCTGCCCCAGCGCCAATTGATCCAGCGAAGGCACTGTTTTGCAGAGCAGGTGGGCCTGGCGCACGATGCGGACAATTTCCCCGACGCGTTTGGCCGGGGCGGATGGCATCGCGATGATGGCTTCCTCGATTTCCAATTGCGCGGCGGCGGCGTGCAATTTTTCCGGCGGCCCCACCACGGGAATGCCATGCACGCGCGATTTAACTTTGCGGGGATCGTCATCGAAAAACGCGACCGGCTCCAGGCCGTAGCCGGGCTTGAGGGATAATTCGTGCGCCAGGACCGCGCCGGCGTCCCCTGCTCCGATGATGGCCACGCGGCGGGCGCGGCCTTCTTTGCGCCGGCTTGAAACGGTCAGCGATTCCCGGAGCGAACGCAGCGCCAGCCGCACGCCTGACAACCCCACCAGGCAAAACACAAAATCCAGCCCGATGACCCCGCGCGGCGGCGCGATGCCGGCTCCCCATGCCAGCCACGCGATGAAAACAACGATCGAACTAATGAGCAAGGCGCGGAAAATGCGGGCCAAATCCGGCGTGCTAAAATAACCCAGCAGCGGGGTCAATTGCTGGAAAAACCCAAGAAGAACCAGTTGCAGCGGCACGACCCAAAAGAGAACGACCAGCCGTTCCTGGCTTGAAACTGGATCGACCGAGAAATCGAACCGCAATTCGTAGGCCATCCACAGGCTGGCGGTCAGTTCGACCGCGTAGAGGAAAAGCAGCACCCAAAAGCGCCTTCGCTGCGCTATCTCGAAGCAAGCTCTCATGGAAAGGTCACTTTCAGAGGCAGGCCTTTGAGCATTTCCCTAATTTCCCCAATGCGGGCCGCGTCCTCTTTCGGGAGGGCGACAATGACTTCGTCAATCCGGCTGTGCCAATGCTGGCTTAAAAGACACTCGGGCATACCTGCGACGGGGATGTTATGCGACCTTTTATGCCAGGTGCGAGGATTATCGTCGAAGAACGCGACGACACGCTGGCCGGGTTTGCGCAAGCCTTCGGCCGCATTGGCAGCGGCTTCACCCGTGCCGATGATGGCGAAGCGGAGCGTCCCTGGCGCGTCTTCCGGCGTGGGTTCGCCCTTCAGGCCGGAGGTGGCAATGCATTCCATCGTTTCTGTGATAACCCGCATGTCCTGAAAAAATCCGGCGCGGGCGGCGTATTGCATGTTCAACTCAATTTTTTTTGGCATGCAATAGCGGACGTAGAATCCTTCGACATCCTCGCAACCCGCCAGCAGCGATTCCTCATTGCGAAACAGGACCGTGGCCGGGTCGGTGAGGCCGGGCGTCAATTCCAGAATGGCGCGCTGTTCGGGCGTATAGAGACGGACGAATCGCGGCACTTCGGGGCGCGGGCCGACGAAACTCATTTCGCCTTTCAACACGTTCCAGAGTTGGGGCAATTCATCCCATTTGAGTTTGCGCAGCACGCGCCCGGCGCGAGTGATCCGGAGATCGCCCTCCTGGGTGATGAGCGCGCCCTGTTTATCGGCGTTGGCCGTCATCGAGCGGAATTTCCACATGAGGAACGATTTTCCGCCTTTGCCGACGCGCTCCTGCTTGTAGAAAACGCTTCCGCCGTCCTCCCATTTGATGAACGCGGCGATCAGCAAGGCCGCCGGTGAAATCACCACCAGCCCAATGGCGGCAAAGATGACGTCAAATACTCGTTTGGCGGCGGGGCATCCGGCGCGGCTCTGGTTCAGCGCGGCAATTGGCTGGCTCGGCGCCATTATGCTCGGCGGTTGGAACGGACGATGTCTTCAATCGCGCCGCAAACCTGGCGCACGCCGGCCTCGCCCATGTCGGGATAAAGCGGGAGGGTGATGATTTGCGGGTAGAGCGATGCGGCCATCGGCAAATCTTCCGCGGCCAGGCCGAGGGTCTGGCGGTAATACGGATGCATGTGCAGCGGCATCCAATGGACGGAGGGGTTAACCCCGCGATTGCGCAACTCCACGATAAACTGGGCGCGGTCGATGCGCAGGCGTTCGAGCTTTAGGCGAATGACGTAAAGATGCCAGGAATGAATGCGATTGGGCTGAACTTGCGGGAGAATGATTTCGTCAAGATGCCGGAGCAATTCCTGATACTGGCCGGCGATGGCGGTCCGGCGTTGATGGAACGCGCCGGCCTTGCGCAATTGGTGGATGCCAATGGCGGCGGCGATGTCCGTCATATTGTATTTGAAACCCGGCGCGAGGATTTCGTAATACCAGGAGCCTTGGTCGGTGAACCGCTTCCAGGCGTCGTGCGAAATGCCATGCAGGGACATCATGCGCATCCGGCTGGCGCAGGCTTCGTCGTTGGAGCAGGCCATGCCGCCCTCGCCGGTTGTGATTGTTTTGTTGGCGTAGAACGAATAGCAACTGACGTCCGCCGAGCTGCCCACCGTTTGCCACGGCGCGCTTTCCGATTCCCGGTAAAACGCCGGGCAGCAATGGGCCGCGTCCTCGACGATTTTCAAATGATAACGCCCGGCCAGCGCGCGGACACCGGCCACGTCGCCGATTTGCCCGCCGTAATGAACAGGCATGACGGCGGATACCGATTGGCCGGCGGCGAGGGCGGATTGGATTTTTCGCTCCGCGTCGGCGGTGTCCAAATTGAAATCGTCCGCGCGGCAATCCGCCAGAATCGGCCTGCCGCCCAGGTAGCGGACGACCTCGGCCGTGGCAGCGAAAGTCATGGTGGGCACGATGACTCCCTGCCCTGGTTGCAGCCCGATGGCTTCCAGCGCCAGATGAAGCGCGGCAGTGCAGGAATTGACGGCGACGGAATGGCGATGCTTCAAATAGGCCGAAAATTCCTGCTCGAATTGCTTCGTCTTGGGGCCGGTCGTGAGCCATCCGCTCTTGAGGGTGTCAACGACCTCGTCAATTTCCTCCTGGCCGAGGCTGGGTTTATAGAACGGAAGCTTTGACATAATTGGAATTCGTCACCGTTTGCCATCCATTGGACGGCGGCAAATCGAAGGTGACAGCGTGCGAGCCGTGAAGGCTGCCGCGCACGGGAACATTATTATTTACAATCCAGCCATCGGCATTGCGGCGAAAAGCGACATCGGCCGGCACGCCCAGGGAATCGCCGACGCCGATTTCGTAAGTCTTCATGTCGATGCGCCCGTCGCCGTTGGCATCCGTGAAGACGCGCGGTGTGAGGGACGCGCCCGGCGGATGTTTGACAACCCTTCCATTCCGAAAATTCCACAGGCCGTCCTCAGTCGAGACAGTCATGGCGGCGGAATCGCGGTTCCCGGCCCCATCGAAAAGGACTGGCTGGTCCGAGGAAATGGAAATGCTGTCCGGCCCGGTCACGCTCACGCCGGCAATTCTGCCCTCCTGCACCAGCAGGTCATCCGCCCAGGTGAAATTCGTCCCCGAACCGGATAATTGGAGGAAAATTCTGCGGCCGTCGTTGCCCGCGACGACGCCGGGGCCGGACGGCAGCGGGCCGGACGTGGCCAGCGTATGCCGCTGGTAGTTGATGTCCGTGATGGTCACAAGATAATTCGCGGCGGGACTGAGCGAGACGTCCGGCAAGTTGACAGGCGCCGAGCCGGACAATTTTATCCAGCGCACTCCGCCGGTGTCGCGGGAAACAGCCAGGCAATGGCTCGGAGTGAATTCGCAAGTGTCCACCTGGCCCGCGGTGGTCGTGATTTCAACCTGCAACGGGTCGCGCTGGAGCAGCCGCGCGCCAGCCACCACCGGAGTTTCGCCACGATACCATTCGTAAATCGCGGGATAGACCGAGATCGGTTCGTTGGTGGTTTGCACCCAAAGAAACGGGAAGCAATATTGATACGCCGCGGAGTAGGCGTCGCCTTGCATGACGGCATCTCCGCCGCGGCCCAGGAGCGTCGCGCGGACATGGACGGGAGGCAGGGCCGGGTTGTAAAGCGCGCCGAGGACAGAGGGTTCGCACGCGACCGTTTTCAAGACGCCCCCGCCGTGAAATTTGTAGGGAATCGATTGCGCCTGGCGCGTCATGGTCCAAGTCGCTTGCAGCACGTCCGAGGAAACGCCGATAGAGCGGGTGTTTTCCAGCGTCCGGCCCGTCCATTCATTGCTTGACAGAGTTTGCATTGGCACGTTCAGCACAAGGTTGCTGCTTTCACAGCCGTGGAAACACCACGTGTGATATGAATTGCCAGCCAGCCTCTGCACATCAAAAGCGTAATAAGTCCCGCTGTCGCCGACGGGCATGAAGATGGTGTCGCGATCCAGCCGGAAGCCATTGCTCGAGCTGGGGTCCGCGTAACTGGCGCTGACGAAGGGCGGCGCGAACGCTCGCAGCCACGGCTCGCCATTTTGCGCGCCGGAATATTTGGGATCGTCCGAGGCGTGGGCCAGCGCGTGATTTTGCAGATAACTCCAGGAAGCCGCTGGCCGCGTCCAGTAGTTGTCCTCATCGCGGCAGGCCAGATTGACCGCGATCGGAAGGCCGAGGCCGAACAAATTCAAATCGAGATAATCGGAATGCGCGTGGCCCCGGCCGATGCCAAGGCGGAGCGTCGCGGAAGTTTTGCGCGACACGCTGTTTTCGCCCGGTTCCATTTCCAAAATCGCTCCGTAATCGGGCACCACCCGGCTTTTGGCGTGCAGAATTGGATCGCTCACGGTGGCGGCGGCGGCGGCCATGGCCGCGTTGGAAATTCCGGCGGCGTGTTCGCATTCCCAGGCAAGGCGCGGGTCGCCGTCGAGGTCGAACGCCTCCCGCATGGCGCTGCCAGCCGCCTTCAACACGCTCTCCGCTTGCCGGCCGGAATGCGTTCCGCCGCTGGAATCGCCCGCCATAAAAGGAAAACCGCCCGCGACCCACATATCGACCAGAAAATCTCCGGCGGCGCGCACTTTGGGATATTTGGCGACATCGGACAAATCCATCGGCACGGCGATGCCGTTCGCTTTGGCGTTTTGAATCAGGCTGGCTTGCTGGATGGTATTCTCGGCGCTCTCCACGGCGTAACACATGAAGGAGCCAATATAATACACGCCGGAACGGGAGAGCGCCGAACCGTAAAGTTCCTGGTCGGCGCCCGCGAGCGGAAAAATTTCGTCCTCGTTGCCGGTCAAATCGAACAGATGGGCGGTGGCTTGGCTCGGCCCCAATACGCGGGCGGCCATGAGCTGCACGTTCGCGGATGGATCAATCTCCTGCGAGCCGTTGGTCGCTTGTTTGACACTGGCAAAAACCAAATAGCGATCGAGCAGGCGGATGACATCGCCGGGCGTGTTAATCCACGGGATGTGCCGGTGCGCCGCGTCCGCGAAGACCTGGTTGTTTTTCAGGTAGGGAAAAATCTCGTCGTAAGTGTCAAACAACCAGTTCACTTGCGGGCCGGAAAAACCCCGGGCCATCATCTTGCCATTCCTAATCTGGGGATCGCTCCAGTCTTTGTTGTAATCCAAATCGGGCGATTGCGTGCATTGGCGGACATCGTGCAAATTCATTTCCAGAGCGGGCCAATCATAAGCCAGCCGCACTAAAGCCATGGCTGCGTCGTGGCCAATGGCGGGGTCGCCGTTTGTCAAATACTTGTCGCCCAGGTTCAGCCCGTACAAGCTGCCGCGCGAATTCATGAGCGCGCCCGCAAAGAGCAGATACCGCGCACCCAGCAACTCGGCGCGTTGCGCGTAGTACTCGCCCCCGCCGGATTTGGAGAAGATTCCCCAGCCGCAGTCTGGATCGTTGCCGGGCAGCGGCTGGACGGGCCATGCCAGAATCTCGGATTGCTGGAAACGGGCGTGGGTGGTGGCATCGACGAAATCGAGCGGCGAAAACGTTTCGTTCTGCTGCAGCCAACTCGCCGATTGCATGTTGGCCATCGACGCGGTTACCCATGTGTCCACGCTCGCGCCGACCGGGGGCTTCTCGAAGGAATTATTCATGGAATCGACCTGCAACGGAGTGTTCAACGGCGGCAGGGAATTCCAAATCAGGTCGTCGCGTTCGATACGCTTGGCTGTCAGCTTTGTGTCCTGGTTGCGCGGGCCGGCGTGGAAAATATTTTGCGAGGTTTTCACCGCAACGTCCGGGAGGCCCTCCAATGTGTCCACGAGAGTGATCTGCTGAAGGCAGACCGTTTCCATGGCGCGGGCCGGGAGGCTGAACGTGGCGGTGACATTGCCGGGCGCGGTGGCGTGAAAATGGAAGCCTTGCATGCGGCGCGGATGAAAGGCCTGCTTCAAAAGCATCTCGCCGTGATCGGCGCCGGCGGTGAAATCCATCGGGCACGGGTTCCAAACTTGATTAAGGCTGGCGCGATTTCCGAGAGCAATCTGGCCATACACCATGAACGAATAGAGGCCGATCGGCTGGTTGGTGAGCGTGATGGTTATGGGCGGCGAACCGGGAGCGAGTTCGAGAAACGTCTCGGCCACCGGCATCGGCTTGTAATTCCCGTAACCAATCGGGTAACCCACGTTTCGTGTGACCGTGCGCGTGAAGGCGCGGGCGGAGTCAAGCGCGGCGGGAAGCCAATTGTTGACGGAGGCGGCGGGCATGGCGGGCGCAACTTCGAAAAGGTTGCCGCGATAGCAATCGCTGATTTTAACGGCTTTGATCTCAACCGGCGAACTGCCGAAAACCAATTCGGCCGGCAGCCCCTTTGCGAATAATTCCCCGATGGACGCCCAGGCCGGGAACGTGTTGGTCATGGTGTTGGGATTCGGCGCGAAATTCATGTTCGAGTCGAGGATGGCTCCGGTGGCCTCCCGCGCGGAGGTCATGAAAAGATGATGCGCAAAATCGCAACCAACGGCGACATGAACCCATCGATCCGGCGCGCTGGTTTGAACCGTTACGCCATTGCCTCCGGCGCAAGGCATGGCAAGAAAGCCGCCCGGCCGGTTCCACGAATATAATTTCGCGGCCGCCCCAAATTCCGTCAGGGAGAAATCAAACAGGCAGCCCAGGGCGTCGTTTTCCCAATGAGCCAACCGGAACGTGTCGCGCGCGGGGCGGCGCGGCACGCGTACGAGCATCTCCAGCGTCCAGGCGCGGGCCGGCCAGCGGCCTTGCGTGGCAATGCGCATGGGGCCGTTGCTGTTTTCGGCCAGAAATGTTGTGTTGCTGTCGCGCGTGAACGAAGCCGGAACGGAAAGGGGCAAATAATCCTGGCCCTGCGCGGATGGGCGCCACGCCAGCAGCGCGCACAAAAACACCCATGAAATGTCACGATGCAAGCTAACGTGTGAGCGTATTAAACTTTGTTCCCGGCCGGCGCCCCAGCACGGCAAAATCCAGAATGCCGCGCAGGAAGCCGTAACCATACCCAAAATGGTAACACGGGAAGACCAGCGGAAGGGCCGGCAGCAGCGGCCAACCGTTTCGCGCGGCTGTCAAGAATGACGCGCCCAGCACGCCGAGCGTGTAAAGCGCCAGCAGGCCCGCCGCCGCCCGCCATGCCACATGCCAGGCCAGGCCGGCCAGAACCAGCAACACGAGGCCGCCCAAAAATGCCGACGGAACCAGGTGCCGCCAGGAGGCTGGCAGCTTGTGTTTTTGAATCACGCGCACTTTCCAATAACCGTATTGCATATATTGCTTGAAAAGGGCCGAGAGCGAGCGGCGCGGCTGATACCAGCTTTGTATCGCGGGGCTTTGCCAGACCTTGCCGCCGCCCCGGATGATGCGCAGGTTGTGTTCGTCATCCTGGTTGCGCGCCAGTTCCTCGTCGAAAAAACCGAACCGGTCAAAGGAGGCTCTGCGCCAGCATCCGTAAGTCACGGTATCGACATAGCCTTCGTACGCAACGTCGTGAAATTTCGCGCCGCCGACCGAAAACGGCGAATGGTAGGCGGCCGCGATGGCGCGTTCCATGCAGGCAATAGGCTTGGTGCGGGCCGGGCCGCCGACGTTGTCCGCGCCGGTTCTGTCAAGCACTTCCACGCAACGCCGCACGTAATCGGGCGCGTATTCCGTGTGCGCGTCCATGCGCAAAATGATGCTTCCCCTCGACGCCCGGATGCAGGCGTTGAGGCCGGTTGAGGCGATGCGGCCGGGATTGTCAATTACTGTCAACATCAATTCGCCCTTCGGCGCGCCGCGCAGAATTTCGCGCGTCTGGTCGTCTGACATTCCATCGGCGATGATCACTTCCATGCCGCCGCCGGGCGGCTGCTGGTTTCGCAGGGAATCGAGCAGGCGCGGCAGGCTGCGCGCTTCGTTGCGGCAGGCAATGATGACGGAAACCAGGGGAGCGGCCACGAGACTTCCTGAAATCAAACGCGCGGCACGGCTTCAGCCGGGGCGGTAATTTTGGAAACGATGACGCGGTATTTGCCGGCCCACGTCCGCTCAATGGCGGGGACCAAATCGACGCCAATATCCGCTTCTCCCACCAAATCGCGCAGGGCCTCGCAGAGGGCTTGTTCGCTCGCGGCCGGCCAGCGGGCGCCAGGGACAACTTTGATGCGGAACCGCCCGATTTCCTCCTGGACGATTTGAGCTTCGCGGATGTCGTAGCAAGGATCGAAGATGCGGTCGATTTGCACAATGCGCCGGCCGTCAGCCGTGACGATGACATCGTCATCGCGCCCCATCAATTTGGCCAGCCTCGGCAAAGGCCGCCCGCACGCGCAAGGGACGCCGTCCGGGGCGGCCTGGGCCATATCCTGCGTGTCGTAGCGGATGAGCGGCATGTCGGGGTTGATCAGTTGCGTGGCGATGATGCGGCCCGTCTGGCCGGGCGGGACGGGTTGATCGTTGTCATCCAAAAATTCCATCAAGCCGGCTTCAGGCCAAATATGCAGGCTGCCCGCGCTGCATTCGCTGGCGGCACAAGTGATTTCGGCCATGCCATAAGTTTCGCGGACGGGGCACGCGAAGGCCTTTTCGATGAGGCGCCTTTGGTTTTCCAAGAGCGGCTCCGAGTCTGTCACGACTAATTTAAGCGGAATCCGCAGGCCGGTTTCCAGGGCCGACCGGGCCAGCAGCGCGATGCTGCTTGAATAACCGAGCAAATATTCCAGCCGGCGCTCCTTGATCGCCTGCAAGTAAGCCGGGCTGGAGCGCGGGCCAATGTGCATGCAGGACAAATACAACTGGTTCAAGGCCGAATTCCAAACCCAATATGGAGGGCGGTTTTGATTGAACGGAACGACCGGCTGCCCGCCGACGTGGCCCCATCTGCTCTGATACGTCAATCCATTCCAGCAACGGATTCTGGCTTCATTGAGCGCGTACCATTGCTGGCTTGTTTCCACGGTGCGCCAGAGGGTCAATGGCGTGCCGGTGGTGCCGCTGGTGTGCTCCTGGTGCATTTTGCGCCGGTCGCAGCCGCGGGCGACAAATTGGCCGGAATTCAGCCGCACCGCTTCCTTCTTGAGGATCGGCCAGTTTTCCAAAATCTCGAATGAAGCGTCATCGCCGGCGCGCCGCCGCTCCTCCCAAAGATTTTGGTAATACGGCACCTCCAGGGCGGCCCGCCGCAAAATCTGGCGCAGCTTTTCATCGAGCCAGCCTTTCCACTCCGCCGGCGTCCACTTGTCCCGGGCCAGCGCGGCTTCTGTCAACCGAAGCGTATCCGCGCTATAGCGGGACGATTTAAGGGAGTAGCCGTGAACGCTGGCCGCCCAACTGCGCGCGAACGGGGGCAGCTTGTGAAAGACCCGCAGCGACAGCGAACTTTTGGGCCGGCCCGGCCTGGCCGCGCCCCCGGACGAACTGCTGGCCGCGCTGGCCGCGCCGCTCACTTTGGAAATGACGGCCCAGAATTTGCCATTCTGCCCGCGCGGGATTTGTTGCACGCGTTCCACGGAAATCGACATCTCCCCCACTCTCCCGCGCAACGCCGCCGCGATCCGCTCTCCGTCCGCGTCCGTGTAGCGATCGTCCGGCACCACTTTGACGCGCAACGAGGTGAACGTCTCCTGGATAACCTGGGCTTCGCGAATCGGAAAATCGGCCTTGAACACGCCATCGAGGCGGCCGATTCGCCGATGGTCGGCGGTCACGATGACGTCGTCGTCGCGTCCCTCAATCGAGCGCAGGATTGGAAGCGACCGGCCGCATGGGCACGTTTCGTCCGGCGGGGCCAAGGCTCCGCGATCCCCCAATTCGTAACGAATCAATGGCATGTCCTCGTTAATCAAGCCGGTGCAAATGAGGCGGCCGACAGTTCCATAAGGCGCAGGCGCGTCCTGGTCGTCCGCGAGCACTTCGACAATGCCGGCTTCGGGCCACAGGTGGAGGCGGCCGTGTTCGCATTCGCCGGCGGCGGCTGCCATTTCGCTCATGCCGTAAGTGTCGCGCACGGGGCAGGCGAAGACTTTTGCAATGAGTTCGCGCTGATGCGAGTAAAGCGGCTCGGCGTTGCTGACAATGACGCTGAAGCGCGGCGGTTCGAGGCGCTGTTCGGAGGCAAACAGCGCCAGGCTGTAAAGCGAAGAGGCATAGCCCCACAGATAGCGGATGCCCCGCGCCTTCATCGCGCTAAGATAGCTGGCGCAGGTTTCGGGAGAGAGATGGTAGGAGGACAAATAAAGTTCCTTCAACCCGGCGTTCCAAACCCAATAGGGCGGCTTCTTCTGCGTGACAGGCGTGACCAATTGCCCGCCCAGAATGGCCCAGCAATCCTTTCGCGAAACGCCGTACCATTCGCGCCAGCGGGCCTCCATCAGCGCATACCATGCCCGCGCCGTGGCCCGGCTGTGCCACAACCGCAGGGGCGTCCCGGTGGTTCCGCTGGTTTGCTCCATGCGCAAGCGGCCCTCCGACACGTCATCGGCAAGGAAGGCCTTGGGATTCCAACGCACGCTGTTCTTTGACAGGATGGGCCAGTTTTGCAGGGATTCATAGCCGCCTTTGCGGGCCAGCCATAATTGCCGGTAATAAGGAACGGCCGTGCGCGCCCGCTCCAGCACCCGCGCGAGCCGGGCCTGGCGCCATTCCTTCCATTGCGCGGGCGTCCATTGCTCCCGCTTGCGCGCCTCGGCGGTGAGCAGGTCCGTTTCCGGGCCGTAACGCCAATGGCGAAGCTGCCGGCCATGCGCGGAGGCCGCGATCTGCCGGGCGAATGGCGGCAGCGAATGATAAATGGCGAGAACTTTTTCCATGCGTTATGGGCGCGCCGAAAAACTTTCGCTCAATCGCGCTTGCGCCCGTGCTTCACCGCCAATGGCGTTTTCGAGCAATTGATTCCACCGCGGCAGAATGGCCGTCCAGTCCATTGCTTTGACTTTCTCGAAGGCGCGACGGGATAACGTTTGAGCCAGTTCCGGCTCGCGCATCAGGCGGACGGCCGCGGCGGCCATGGCTTCAGCATTGGCAGGAGGAACGAGCAATGCGTCCTTGCCATCTTCGAGCAGCCACGGAATTCCGCCAACATTTGTACTGACAACGGGCAAACCTGAAGCCATCGCTTCCATGACGCTCACGGGCGTGTTGTCGAAATTGGTGGTGTTGAGAAATATATCTGACTGCGCGAGAAGGCCGGGCACGTCCTGTTTGGCGGCGGCGCCAGTGAACGTCACGGCGCCGGCCAGGCCCAGGTTTTGCGCGGCCTGCTGGGTTTTTTGCAGGCTGCCATCGCCGCGGTCCGGGCCAATCATGGTGAGGACGACGTCAGGATAATTTTTCCGAATCTCGCCCAGCGCTTGCATGGCCAGCGCCGGATTATAAATTTCATGGAACGCCCGCAACCAAACCAAACGCCGCAACGGAGGCTGGCGTTCGCGATAATTGTAGCGCATTGCGTCCAAAGGGTTCGGCAGCAAAATAAGGCCGTCCCGCATAGGGCGCATTTCTGACAGAAGATATTCGGAGGGGCAAGTCACTGTTGCGGCCGAAGCCAGCAGGCGCCGCACGCGTTCCGGGTGGCGGCGGCTGAACGCGGGCAAATCACCACCGCGCAGGATGAGCACGATGGGCTTTCCCATTGGCCGGACAATCGCGCAGGCCCATTCGGCCCAGCGGAAGGCCGGGCCGCTATAAACATCCACGCAGACGGCGGAAGATCGCCGCGCATGGCGCAGGGCGCCCCAGAGAATTTGCCGGGCGCGGCCGAACCGCCGCGGATGGCGCGACGTTATATTGACAGCCCAGCCGAGGGCCCGAAGCCGCAGGGCCAGGTCCGCGGAAACGTAACGTTCCAGCGCGGCCGGCTCGGGAAACGCCCCGACGAAGAGCAGCGATTTGCCGGGGGTGGTCATCGAGGATTCTTGCGGGCGGCGAACATCCAGCCGCGGGATTTCGCGCGCCGGGCCTGCACGACGGCCAGCCGGGGCGGACCTTGCTCCGCCTGCATTCGCGCTTGAATCAAGCCCAGCAGAAAACCGGGCGCGACAAGACGCATGGCCGTGACGGCCATGAAGAGAAAGGACCAAATTGCCAGCGCCGCGACGACGGCCTTGGCCCAGGGCCCTTGCGCCCGGAAAAAGGCCCGCACGGCCATCACCAACAATATCACCAGCGCGGCCCCGCCCAGCAAACCGTGCTCGGCCAGGAGCCGCGTGTATTCGGTGTGGGCGGCTGGAGCCTCAGCATGGGACATCGCGCTTCGGTCATACATCGACATGCCGACTCCGTTGCCGAGGACGGGCCGCTTGAGCCACAATTTCAATTCCGTTTTGGCGATTTCGTCGCGGCCCGTCAATCCTTCGTCCTGAAAGCGGTGGAGAAGCTGGCCGCCCGTGAATGAGTCAAGCATAGGCAGGACGGCGCAGGCGCTGGCCGCGAGCACCGTCAACAACAATGCTATCCGCCATCCTCCGCCTTTGGATTGCGCCAAAAAAAACGCCGCGGCCACAAACGAGGCGGCGAAAAGATAAGCGCCGGTGCGGGAAAAAGTCATCATCGATTGCCCCAACAGCCATAATCCGAGCACAACCGAGCCGGCCCGCAGCCAATAGGAACGCCTGGCGCCCACGTAGAGAAATACCATCATCAGCGCTCCGAGGCTCAGCATGGCGGATACTTGGTTGGGGCCGTAGCCGCCGCTGGCCGCGACGTTGGAAGCGGAGATGAATGTGGTCTGGCTTTTCGCGATGCCGAAAATGGCAATCATGGCCATGCCCGCCACCGGAGCCGCGATGGCCGCGCCCACGCCTTGCAAGACAATTGGAGTCAAGCGCAATCTTGAGAAGCTCATCGCGCAGAGCGCCAGGGCCGCCGCCGGGGCAATGTAGAAGCTGACTTGCTGCCGCGCCTCGCCAAAGGAGAGCACCATGAAGGTGAGGACGCATCCGGGCGCCAGCAGCGCCAAATAAGCCGCCGGCAGCCAGGATTGGCTGCGGCTGGCGCCGCGCATGAGTGAAATAAACAGGATCAGGCAGATGCCCAGCGCGGAAAATTCCCATGGGATGGGCGCGCCGCACATTCGCCATAGGGCCTCGCAGCCCGCCATGTAGCCGGCCCACATGGCCAGTTGCCGCGGGCGATTTTGCGTGCAACAGCACCACAAGCCAAAAAGGAGCGTGATCGCCGCGTGAACTGCCGCCACGATGTTCTGCTGTTTCATGGCCAGCGCCAGCGGCAGGTGAATCGCGATGAAGCCGAACAGGCGCACGGCTCCCGGCCCGCGCGCCTCCGCGCCGATCGCATCCGGCCGCGCCCTTAGCCGAATGAACTTGCGAGGCAGGCTGGCCACTCCTGAACTGTCAACGTGCATAGATGGTGGTTTTTTCCGGGCGCGGCAGGCTCAGCAGGCCGCGGACGGCGTTCATATAATTGTCATAGCTAAATCGCTGGGCGGCTTGCACGGCGTTGCGCGAATGCTGGCTCCAGCACGCGAGGTCTTTCAAATAGGCTTGAATCACGCCGCTGAACAATTTTGGGTCTCTTGATTTTATGGCCGCGCCGGTGGAGAAATTCTCCAGAAACTCGGCCACGCTGCCGGTGGCGGTGGCAATCGGAACCGCGCCGCACGCCATCGCCTCGCTCAAAACTTTGGGCCAGCCCTCGCTTTCGCTCGGCAGCAGAATAAAATGCGCCCGCTCATAAAATGGCTCCAGCGCGGGACGCGGCAGCCCGCCGTGAAAATTCGCGCGGGCGCTGACGCCCAACTCGCGCGCCTGCCGCTGGAATCGGCCGTCTTCATCGCCTTCGCCAATCAAATCAAGCTGGGCTTCGATGCCAGCCTTGCGCAAGTCCGCCAGAATTTCCAGGCAGACGCCCGTCCCCTTGGAAGCTTCCAATTGCCCGACAAAAATCAATCGCACGGGCTGGCGCAATTCCTTTCCGCGCGCGGCGGAGGCGCCTTCCGCCAACTCGGTTTCTGTCAAACATGGATTCAAAAACGAATGGATATGGGGGGCCTGGCCCGGATGGGTTCCATTGACCGTCACCAGGCCTCGATGAAGCCCCCGATCCAGCCACCATCTTTGAAAGCGATACGAAATCGGCTCGCCGCTGCCGCGATTCCAATCCCCGGCATATTTGGCCCAGCGCAAGGCCGGCTTTCGCGCGAAGGCCAGCAACACCAGCGCCAGCAGGCTGATATTGGCGGGGCAGCGAACATGGATGACATCGGCTTGGCGGCACTCTTGCAGGATGGCGCGGGCATAGCCGGGATAGCGCATCGGAATTCCCAATTTGTCGCGCAAGCGCGGGCCACCAGCGGGCGGCACGGCGCGCAGCCTGACGCGGCCGGATTCGCAAGCCATCGCGCTGGCCGGCGCCGGCTCATCGTGCATCGGGGCGATATGAACGACCGAGTCAAATAAATTGGCGAGATGGCCGATCTCGCGAGTCGTCGCGCCCCAGCCAACGATCTGGCCATCGCGCAGATAGTGGGGGGTGTGGGAAACGATTAAAAGGCGCATGGCTCGGACTCCCATTACTTGCGGGCGCGGATGAAAGAAATGTAAAGCCAGCCGCCGGGCAGGATTCTGGACAAACCAAGGTCGGCCGCCGCGCACAGCCCATTGACGGCACTCCCGCCGGGCCAATGCGTCCCCAAAAATCCATGCGGCTTCTGTTCAAAAGCGGAATAACTGTCAAACATATATTTAAGCTCCGATCCCGCCAGATAGCGCCATCCAAGTTTGCCTTTGGTTCTTTTTTTGCGCAGCCACATGTGAAGGCCAGTCCCGATTAAATTCTCGGCGCCCAAATAAATGCCGCCTGGCTTAAGCACGCGCCGCACCGACGTGACGGCCAGCTTTTGATTCTCCAGGGTCCGGGTCGAAGCGTCTTTGTAATCGAGGGCGAGGCCGCCCAGAACCGACTTGCTGGCCACCACGTCGAACGCATCATTCGGATAATCCAGTTTGTAAACATCGGCGGCGGCGCAAGTGACGCGCTGCCGCACTCCCCAGCGTTCATGCAGCGATGCCACCTCCGCGCCGGGAGCGCGGTAACTCGTGCAGAGCACATCGAAACCGAGTTTGGCAAACCACAGGCTTATTCCCCCGTCGCGATCGCCAAGAACCAGAACTTTGGAGGACGCCGGGTTCAGCGTTTGCACCCAAGGCCGCCAATAAGAAAGACACCGGGACCAATTTCTTACGTCCCATCCAATGATGTCATCCAGCAGGCTCAACGGCGGTAAGGCCGCAGCGCCAGATGCACCGACAGCAACATGACAATGCGCTGATACAATCCCTCCCTGGAAATTCCAGGGCAAGGCCGGTCCGAGCAGAAGGCCTCGATCAATCGGTTGCAGGCCGGCTGATTGAACAGTTCCTTGATCGGGCTTTCTGGCCCGCGCAGCGTCTCCCGCAATTGCCCCTTAAAGTCCGCATCCACCCAGGCGTCCACCGGCGTCATGAAGCCTTGCTTGGGTTTTCTCGCGACGCTGGCCGGCAGCGCGCGATCGGCCACGCCGCGCAGGACACGTTTGCAAAACCGGCCATCGACCTTGAGCTTGTGCGGCAGGGCCAGGCCGAAATCGAACAAATCCTCATCGAGCATCGGCACGCGAACTTCCAGGCTTTCATGCATGCTGACAAGATCAACTTTGAAGAGATAGTCATCCGCCAGCAACAGCCGCACGCCCACCTCCGTCGCGTGCGCGGAAAGCCGCTCCAGCTCCCCCGCGCCTTTGGGCAATTCACATTTCCAGCGCGGCTCGAACAGCCTTCTGGCCGGCAGCACGCCGTTGAAATTCAGCCATTGGCGGTGTTCTTCCGGGCGCACCCAGCAAATCAGATTTTCCAATATCCCGGTTCCGTCCTGGCCGGCCAAAGCGGAAAGGCGCTCAGGCGTTCGTTTCGGGATAACGCCGAAGCGGGCCAGCGGCTGGAGAGCGGCGCAAGCCATCGGCCCGAGGCTTGCGGGCACTTTTCCCCACAATCGCAGCGATTTAATCCGCCGAAATCGCTCGTAACCGCCGAAACCCTCGTCGCCGCCATCGCCGGACAACGCGACCGTGACCTCTTTGCGCATGAGCCGGCAGACGGCGTTGGCGCCGAAGAGCGAGGTGTCGGCGTAAGGCTGGCCCGCGCACTGGAGCAGGCCGGTGATCGCTTCCCAAGTGCCGGATTGCGCGGGCATGTCCAGCGTCTGATGCACGCTGCCGATATGCCCGGCCACCTGCACCGCCGCCCAGGTTTCATCATAGGCGGACTCGGAAAAGCGGACGTTAAAAGTGCGGATGGTCTCGGCGCTGCCATTTTTTGCCGCCGCGCTGACCAGCGATGAATCAATGCCGCCGCTGAGCAGGCAGCCGACCGGCACATCGCTTTCCAATTGCCGCTGAACGGCGCGCTCAATCAGCGCCTGGGCGCGATCGACCGCGTGCCGCAGCGACTGGTCTTCGTTGACGCGCAGGTTCCATTCATGGAAACGCTTGAGCTGCCATCGCACCCGGCCTTGATCCATTTCCGCCTCCAAGAACTGGCCCGGTTCCAAGGCGCGGATGCCTTTGAAAAACGTGGACGGCGACGGCACAAAGGAGAGCGCCGAAAAATCGCTCAATGCCTGGAGGTCAGGCTGGACATCCGCATCGGGCAGAAGCCGAAGCGCGGGAATTTCGCTGGCAAAAGCCAGCCGGACGGGACAAGGCGCGTAAAAGAGCGGCTTGATGCCAAAGCGGTCGCGCGCCAGCAGAAGGCGCCGGGCGCGCACATCATAAATGGCGAGCGCGAACATGCCGCGCAGCTTGCCGAGAAATGCCGGGCCGTACTCCTGGTAAAGGTGCGGCACCACTTCTGTATCCGACCTGCCTTTGAAGACGCGGCCTTTGGCCTCCAGTTCGCGGCGCAATTCATGGTGGTTGTAGATTTCCCCGTTGAAGACCGTCCAGACGGATCCGTCCGGAGTTGCCATTGGTTGCGCGCCCGCGGGGGAAAGATCGATGAGGCTCAAGCGCGTGTGGATGAATGTCGCAAGAGGCCAGGTTTTGAATCCCGCGCCGTCCGGTCCGCGATGCCGCAAAAGCTGTGTCATGCCTTCAATCAATCCGGGGCCATCTTCCTTCGGGCCGATCCATCCTGCGATTCCACACATAATTATTCTGTCACCCTGATGCCTGGCAATGCAGGCGTTCAATGAGACCGTAGTAGGCGAGCGCTTTTTGGGCCCAAGTTTGGCTGGCCAAGGCGTGCTGCCGCGCCGCCTGGCCCATGCGTTCGCGTTCGTCCTGGTTGCGCAGAAGCCGGACCGCGGCGGCGGCCGTCGCCTCCGCGTCGTCTTCCGGCACGCCCACGCCGGTCACACCGTCAACAATCGCTTCGGCCAGGCCGCTCTTGATCGAAACGATGGCCGGTTTGCCGCACAAGGCCGCCTCGACCACGGCCACGCCAAAGCCTTCCCATTCGTTGGCAAGGCGGCGGCTGGTCATGACAAATAAATCCGCGCGGTTCAACAATGGCACCAGGCGCGAAGCCGGCACTTTGCCCGCGAAATGGACGTGTTTATGCACGCCCAATTCCCTGGCCAGCGCGGCGAACCTCTCCTGTGCCAGCGGCAGGCCGACGCATAGATAATGGGCGTTGGGAATTTGTTGCAGGATGACCGGCAGCGCCCGGATGACCACATCCTGCCCCTTCCGCTCGCTGACGGTTCCGACCGTAATGAGCCATTTCGCCCCCGCCGGCGCCAATTCTCCATCCACAGCTTTTAGTTCCACTTCGGGCAATTGTTTAAATTGCTCGTGGTCGCCGCCATTAGTAATAACCACCAAATGATCCTGCCTCACACCCATCTCCAAAAGGCGGTCGCGGGTGAAATTGCTTACGCAAACCGTCTGGCTGGCCGCGCTGAAAAAATGTTTCTTGAGCAGCAACTCCCACCGCTCCGGCCAGCGGCCATGCTCAATGGCCACCCACGGCAATTTGAAACGGCGGGCCGCCACTCCCGCCAGATAGGCCATGCGATCGCCCGTGGCCACCATCACGTCGGGGCGGAATTCGCGGATGAGGCGGCTGACCGCGTTCCACCGCGCGACGGCCTCGCGCAGCAACCCCAGCCCGGAGTCAATGCGATGGACCGCAAACGACAGCGAGGCATTGAACGCCCGGCATTCGGCCTCATCCGCGTAATCCTGGGGCGTCATCACGGCCGTCTCGCAGCCTAATCGATGCAGGTGCGATATGACTTGAAATGCATGAGTGCCAATCCCGCCCGGGCCGGGTGGGAATTCACTGGATAGCAGTAGAATTTTCATAGTTCATGGCAGAGTTTTCATAGTCCTCGCAGTCGCGCAAAGGCCGGTCGTGCTGGAAAGGTTCGGAATCTGCGGAAATCGTTGGGACATTTCCCGGGCGATGCCAATCCTGGAATGCAATTCCAAGATCGAGAACGGCAACAGCGCTCCGCTCACCAGGCATTTGGCCATCCGCCGCGCCGCGCCGCCCCGGAGGCTGAAGGTGCCCAGAACGTTTTGCCACAGCATTTCGCGCGCGTGCCCGCCGGGCCAATAGCGCCCGGCCAAATAAATTTCGCTCGCGTTGGCCAGCGCCCTCCGGAAGATGCTGTTTCGGCTCATGGCGTAGGTCACAGTGCGCGCCTTGTGTTTTCGCAACCCGCCGGATGGAGCATGATGATGGAACACGGCGATGGCAGGATTGAGAACCATAAACGTCCCGGCCAGATAGAGCCTCATGCCAAGGTCGCCGTCGGCGCGCGGCCGGTGGTTGTAAGCCAAATCGAACAGGCCCGAACGCAGCAACGCGTCCCGGCGCACCATGGTATTGTTCGTCGGAAAAACGTCGCTGGCCCGCATGAAACGGAAATCGGCCGGCAATTCGCCCGCGCCCGCTTCATTGGCCACGCCGCAGGAGGCCCCGGCTTGAAATTGGCGCAGCGTGCGGAGATGCGCCTCGATGAGGTCCTCTGCAACTTCGTCGTCGTCGTCAATAAATAAAACATAATCGCCGCGCGCCATTTGCAGGGCGGCGTTGCGGGAGCTGCATTGGCCAGGTTGGTCCTGAAAAATCATTTTGACGGGCAAATCGCTGAAGTCCGCCGCCAAATCGGGCTGGCGCGCGGTTGGCGCGGTTTGGTCAACAATGATGATTTCCAAGGGGCGAATCGTTTGCTGGCGCAATTGGCCCAAAAGCACGCGCAAATAGGGATAGCGGTCCAGTGTCGGGACAACCACCGTGACAGCAGTCTTTTCAGCAGGTGTGGAGTCGCGCGTTTCCAGCGGCCGCAACGGCGCGGGTTCAACCGGCCGCCCCAAGGCCGTCACGGCGCGCCAGGCCCGCATCGCCTCGGACAAACTGGCAGCCCCCGTCATCACGGCGCGAAAGACCGTCCAGCCGGTCCACTTGCGCCCATGCCGCAAATAAACAAATCGCAACTCATCCTCAAACGGCAGCGCGCGCGCGGCCGCGCCCACCGGCGCGAGATCAGGAACATGCCGCATGAGCGCGCCGCGCCGAATCCAGCGGTGGCCCATTTCAAGGGCGGCGGCGTCCAGGGTTTTGAATTCGGCCCGCAGTCCGCCCAGTGCCCGAAGCACTTCCATTCTGGCAAGGCAGGCGGAGAATGAGAGGCGCCAGGAGGTTGCTTCGATATCGGCGGGCGGATCACAGGAGAGCATCCATGCGGGCGAGACAAACGGAAGAACACGGGGCAATCCGCCCATGCCGAGCTTCAATCCCGCGTGCCAGCAATCCCCGGGCGATTCCATCAACTGCCGCGCCAAGTCGAGCGGCGGCGCTCCCAGGGAATCGTCCCAGAATAAAATGGCCGAGGCCCGCGAATTTTTCGCCAGTTGCTCCACCGCCGCCGCGGCCGCGCGGGCGGGCCGTCCAGTCAAACACAAAACTTCAATGCCGGCCGGTTTCACGCTTTCGTGGCGATGGCGAACAAATGGGCGGTGCGGCGCGGCGTTTCATCCAGCCCCCGCGATTCGATGCGGCTGATGACATTGCAGGCCATGCTCCACATCGTGTCCAGCGGCCGCCGCGCGTCGAAACTTCTCAGGCCTTGGAAACGATATTTGCCGGTCTTGACCGCGTAACGAACCTTGACCTCGGAGAAATGGCGGGAGAGCAGTTCCGTCAAGCCTTGCCGCGTGTAATGCCGGACGTGATCCGGATTGTAGTGAGGCGGCTCGTTTCGAATGTAATCGCCGTTCGGCGTGGTCAGGCAGAGCCAGCCGCCGGGTTTGAGCACGCGCGCCATCTGGCTGGCCAGCGCATCGTCGGCCAGCACATGCTCGATGACCTCGACACACACTATGCCATCAAAAGAGGCGGAAGGCTGCGTGCATTGAGTCATGTCCTCCAAAATAATCGAATCCAGGTTGGAACGGCGCTGCCGGAGTTCGTCCAGCAGCCGCTGGGTCAGGCCGAGATTCAGAGCCTCGCGCACTTCGCCTTCGCGCGGGATGTCAATAATTGTAAGCGAAACCGGCAGGCCGATCGTGTAAGGGGATTTTCGCCCGCCGACGTCGAGCAATTTCAGAGCGCCGGGCGGCGCGCCATTGACGAGGCGCCTCAACCGCCGGCGCACTTCGCCGTGCAACAGGGGCAAGAATGGCTCGGCTGCGAGGCGGCAAACTTCGTATTTGGTCATGGCGAATTCACGTCTGGTTTGGAATGGCAGCCAATGACTCGCGCATTCCGCGCCGGCCTTCTGCCAGCACGCCCCGGTAAAGCCGGTCGAACGCTTCGATTTGCCCGGCCAGTTGAAACCGCTCCAGCGCGCGCTTGCGGCCGGCTTGGCCCATCCGCCGGCGCAGGCCCGGATCGCGCGCGAGCAAGGCCAGCTTTTCTGCCAGCGCCCGCGCGTCGCGTCGCGGAGTGACAAATCCAGTTTCGCCGTCGCTCACGTTTTCGGACAGCCCGCCTGCGTCGGAGCAAACCACGGGCAAGCCCATCGCCTGCGCCTCGATGACGGCATTGCCGAATCCTTCGGAGACCGAGGCGTGGAGCAAGACGTCGGCCGCGAGCATTTCCTGGCGCACTTGGGACGGCGGCAGCGCGCCCAGAAATTTCACGGATTCCTCCACGCCCAATTGATAACGCGCGAAGGCCAGAGCTTCCAGCATGCCGCCTTCTCCGACGATGCGCAGTTCGGCCCGGGCGCCTTTATCCGCCAAAAAACGCATGGCTTTGATCGCGTGCTCATAACCCTTTTCCCATGCCAGGCGACCAACGCTTAGAATCCGCAATGGCCCCCCTGCTGGCGCTTCCTCGCGCTTGGCTGGATCGAAGAATTTCACGTCGATGGCCGGCGGAATGAGCGCGTGCGGCTTGGCGGGAGGGCAACCCTGGCGCTGTGCCTCTTCCCACAGTTTTTCGCCCAGGAAATGGAGCGCGTCGGCCTTCCGCCAGACTTCATCAAAGCAGCCGGGCCGCTCCAAGCCGCTCAGGTTCAAATCGTAACCCCGAAAACTGGCGATCATCTTGCTGTCAAGCATGGACGCGAGGCCGGGCCGCTCCGCCGCCAGCGAGCCGAACTCAAAATGAATCACGCCCGGATTCAATGCGACGATGTGCGCGTCCAGGTAAAGTTCGCGCAACATGCCCCGGCGCAAATACCGCCATGTCCCCGCCGGATTTCTGAACAAGCAGAACAAAACCGCGCACGGGAGGAGCATGGCTGCCAGCCAGCGCGGACGGTGCGGCCAGGTTTTCACCACCCGCGCGCGGACATCGGGACGCGATTCCGATTCCGGGAAATGCCGCCATTGCGCGGCCTCCGAATTGCCGCAGGCCACATAAACATCCCAGCCCCGTTCGAGCAACCCGGCAAATTTATTGACAATAAAGGTTTCCGAAAGCTTCGGAAACGCCGGAACTATCAGCACCAGTCTCATCACTGAAGCGATCTGTACACTTGCGCTGTTTCTTCCGCCATGCGCTGGGCGGAAAAATGTTTTTCCACCCGCTGCCGCGCGCTGGCTGAGAGGCGCGCCCGCGTTTCCACGCCGCGTGCCAGGGCCAGCACTGCCTCGGCATAGGCGCCCACGTCCCCAGGCGGGGCGAGCAGGCCAGATTGCTGGGATTCGATCAATTCCTTGGGGCCTTCGATGGCCGGCGCGATGACTGGCAGCCCCACCGCCATTGCCTCCAGGATGGCCATGCCGAAGGCCTCCGTCTCGGCCGTGTGCAGCAAGGCGTGGGAGCGCCGCATTACGTCAAGTATATCCTTGCGCCGGCCCAAAAACGTCACGCGGCCGCGGATGCCGCCAGCCTCGATTCGGTCCATGAGTTCGCGCTCGTAAACTGCGTCAATCACCTGCCCGGCAATGTCCAATCGTAAACCGGGCATGCTCGGCGCAAGCCGGGCGACCGTCTCGATGCCATCCTCAAAACGCTTCAGCCGCGCGATGTGCCCCACCATCAAAAGGCGGAACGCGCCGCCCGGCCCGTCGCATGGCGGCTGCCATGGAATCCGGTCCACTTCAATTCCCGGATAGATTTTGGCGAGCTTGCCCGAAAGACCGAGCCGTTCCATCAACCCAAGCACGGCATCGGATACGCACAAAATTCTCCGGCCCAGCCCGGCCTTGACCTTGAGCAGCGCGCGGGAGCCGTTCCGGTTCATGTTTCTTTGGCTGAAGACGAAACGGCGGGCGTGACGGCGCGACATCATCGCCTCAATGGGCGACGCCGTAAAATCCATCGAATGCTGCACATCGAACGGGCCGTGCCCTTTGATCTGGCGACCGTCCTTGAAACAGGCCACGAACGCGCGCAGATTTTTCCCGCGCGGGCGGAAGCGGGCGCTGAAACATTTGACTCCGGCCGCCTCCAGCGCCGGTTTCTCCTCGGATAATCCATCGGGGCGCAGCGCGCAAACTGTCAACTGCACTCCATGCGCCGGCAAATATCTGGCCAGCCCCATCGCCTCGCGCCAGGGAGAGGCGGCGGCATCCAGATTGGGAACAGTCAAGAGGATTTTCTGCATATCCACTGCGCGAGCTGGCGATGGAAGCCCGCGAATGAAAGCCAGTCTTCCCAAATCTTCCGGCATTGGCGCTTGCGCCCGGCCAGGCCCGCCAGGCCGGCGCTGGTGAAATGATCGGCGATTCGTTGCGGAAGGCTGTCCAATTGCGCGGCGGGCGCTCTCACGATTATGGCGTCCCAGGGCAAAATGGGTTCAAAGGGCAGCAGGCAATCCGTATCGACCAGCGCGGGAATCCGCGCCATGGCCAGTGTTTCGTAAAATCGCTTTGAAAAGTTGCCGCCGCCGCGCAGGCATAGTGTGTAATCCGCGCCCGCCATGTTTTCGTAAAACTCCCGCGAGGTCCGCTCGGCGGAGGCGTTCCCGGCGCGATACCGCGAGCGCACGATGAAGCGCGTCTCTACCAGCGGCGATTTTTCAAGAGCGCGCATCGCCTGGGCGCGAAGCAATCCCGGCGGATAGAGCGGTTGCGGCTCCTCCAGGCGGGCGCCCAACCCGTGAGCGGTGTTGCGCACCCATCCGCGCGAAACATCCCACGCCGATTTCAGCACGCGAGCGCTGGCCTGTCCGCAAAATCCGACCAAGGGGCGCTCCGGCGCATTGGCGGGACGATCATGCGTTGTCAAATCGCCATGCGTTCTGGCGGGGTCTTCAAAAAAAACCGGCTGGGCGACCTGCCGCTCCCGCTGGCGGCTTTTGAATCCGCTCGCGCGAACAACATACACATCCTCGCAACCCGATGGAACCGCCACTCCCTCATCGCCGCCGACATAGCTGAGAATCGGCCGCCCCGCGCGACGGGCCGACTGGATGAAGGCCAGCGCCTGGGCCATTTCGCCGCGTTTGAGGTAATAATTCCAGGTCATCGGCAGCACCGCGATGCCCGCCTCCTCCAGCTTGTCCACCACGCGGAAATCCTCGCTGGAAACGCCGTACATGTTTCGGCGCTGCTCGTCCCGGAAAGGCGCGTCCTTCCAATATGGGCGCAGAATGTCGGCCAGTTCCATTCGTTGCCCGCGACGGTAATGCGAACGGTCGGAGAAAATGCTCTGGGCGGCTGTCATGATGGCGGCGCCATGCGGCGCGCCTGGCTGAAAAGTTCCAGCCATTGTTCAATTTGGCGTTTCAAAGAAAAATCGCGCTCGACTCGCGCCCGCGCGGCCTCTCCCATGCGCCGCCGTTTGGACGCGTCGCGGGCCAGTTTCATCAGCGCGGCGGCCAAGGCGCCCGCGTCGCGCGCCGGCACAACATATCCTTCGACACCGTCCGCCACCGCTTCCGGCATCCCGCCGCAATCGGTGGTGACAACCGGCACGCCGCAAGCCATGGCTTCGAGGGCGGCGTTCGAGATTCCTTCGCTGAGGCTGGATAAAAGAAACGCATCGGCCGTTTGCACTCGGCGAAGCACCTCATCCGGCGCCAGCCAGCCAAGGCATCGCACCCGGTCTTTCAAACCCAAGTCGGCAATGGTGTAGAGGACGCGCTGCCGGCCGGGGCCGTCACCAATAATATCGAAACGCACGTTGATGCCGCCGTTCGCCACCTGCCGGATGGCTTGCAAGGCCCACTCGTGCCCTTTGAGCCAGACCAGCGACCCGGTCGCAACGACCGAAAATTCGCCGCTATCAGGACGCGTGCCCAGCGGGGGGCAGAACAGCGCGGGTTCCACAGCTGGGCGAATGATCCTCGCTTTGGCAGCATCCAATCCAAAATCACAGGCGTCCCGGAGCGTCGCTTGCGAAACGCAATGCACCGCGGCCGCCCGTTGGAACGTCGCGCGCAAGCCCTCGCGCAGTTGCTGCCGCTCTGGATTGTGAGGCGCGACGCTTGCCTGCGTCCCCCGGCAACTTACAACCACCGGGCAACCGAGGTCGAACACCGGCAGGCATCCGATGGCCAGCGAATTCCACGGAAAATAAATGACGTCCCACCGCCCGCCCGCGTAGGGCAAGAGTTGATTCCACTGCCGCAACCGCTCGGCCAAACTCGCAACGCCGCGGAGCGATTTCGCGAAAACTTTCACATCACGCGTTCTAAACAAGCTGGCCCGCGCGGCCAAAACGGCCAAACGCGCCAGCCGCGTTACGCGGTTGGAATCCCACGAAGGAGTCGGCAGCCACGCAACCCGCGCTGGCATTCCAACGGGGCGATGCGGCGTGGCGACGGTGACAAAAACTCCCGCCTCCGCCAGGCCCTCCACCAGCCGCCGCAGAAACGTTTCCCTGTTCCAGTTGACGCCCGCTGCCAGAACCCGAAGCGGAGTTTTGTCAAACATTTGATTCAAGCCAGGCCGAAAACGTCAGGAGCATCGAGACCACCCAGCCCAGCCCCTGCTCCGGCGGCGCCACGCGAAAATCCGCCAGCAATGCCGCCACTTTCTTCCGATCCACCAAATCATGCAGGCGCAAGCCTGGCCGCAGCAGCCAATGGCTCAATCCCGCCTCGCCGCTCTTGCCGCCAAATTGCACTTCCCAATTGCGTTCGATGACTTTTTCCCCCTTCAACATGCGCAAACCTCTCTTGACAGCCCGTTTGGGCAGCAGCCAAGAGTCATAATGGCGGTATTGGTACAAATTCGCGTCATAGGGCTGCCATTTGACGCGGGCCAGATCGGGCGCGAACCGCTTCAAGTAATCCACCTGCAAACGGCGCCCAGGCAAAAACTCCGATGGCACCGTGCTGAAAAAATCCGCCAGGCGGGTGTCGTAAAACGGGAGCCGCGGAAAGGCGGCGCATTGAAACATTCGCAGGCTCGTGGTCGTCCAGCGGAATGACCATTGGCCAATCTTGCAGGCTTTGGCTCGAAATTCGGCGTCCTGGATGTGCTCCACCTGCTTCATGCCTTCGTCCACGAATTGCCGCAAGACCGCCTCCGGATTTTCCTCCCCCAGCATCGGCGCGCAAATATTCTCCTGGAGCCACGCGCGCCCCTTTTTGGCCATTTTGTGGAAGAGATCGCCGCGGGCCTCCTGCTGTCCCATTGCGTCCAGCCACACGTCACCCAAATGCGCCGCGATGATAAAATCGGCGTGCGCGGCGATATTTTGCGTGACAGCCGCCTGGCGGCATTGAGTCACATCCTGGAAACCCTCCACGCAGGCCAGCACGCGGCCCAATTGATCGAACAAATAGGGCTGCATCGCGAACGTCTCCATTGGCAAATTTCTCGCCGCCGCGACCTGGCGGGCAATTTTGGTTTCCGCGGAATCCTCCGTGTAACCGTACGAATAGGCCCACACGGACGGGTGGTCTATGGCGGCGACGGTGCAGCGGGAATCCAGCCCGCCGGAAATCGGAAGCGCGATCCGGCCTTCGCGCACCATGCCGCGCATGACGGCGCCAAACACACTTGCAAACTCGGCCACCGTGTCCTCATAGGTGCGCCGGACGTCCGGCTTGTAATTCCAATCCCAATAGCGGCTCGCGCTGATCTCATCGCCCGCGGCGCTGAAGACATAATGCGTGGCGGGGCGCAAAATGCGCATGTCCTCGAAAAAGGTCCGGTCGAGCGGGAAAAAGCCTAAGCCGAAAAATCCGGCCAAGGCGCGGTTGTCCAGCCGGCGGCGCGACGCCAATTGCGCGACGGTGCCGGAACAGGTGCCAACGGCGGCGGCGCCGAGACGCCGGGCATGATAGGCGTGCAAGGTGCCAAAGCGATCGGTCCAAACATGCCACTCGTTTTTCTTTTCATCCCAGGCCCACAACAAAAAGTGGCCGTTTAAATCCGCCGCGGAGCGCTGGCCGGAAACAACCTCCGCCACGTTTGCTGGAGTATAAAGTTCGCCCAGCAACATGATCCACCAGCCTGCGGCTTCGATTCTCCGGAACGGAAAACCCTTCCACTCGGAAGAAGCCGGCTGCTGCCAAAGACGCCATGGGGCGGATTCCGCGATTGGAGTCCACGTGTTCGCCGGGCCTCTGCCGGCGCTGGGTTTTTCCGCGCTGAAAGCAACCACGATGTCCCCTGTCCAATCAGAATTCACGCGTTTGAACGGCTTACCATCCGCATTCCTTCCTTCCGCAGGCGGCTTCCAGAACGTCGCGCGTGGATTGCGAAAGGAAGATAGCGTTGGCGAAAGTGGCCTGGCGCACCAGCGTTTCATGCGGCGCGTAAATATTATACAAGTGATAATTCTTGGAGCGCAAAAGCTGCGTGAATTCGTCAAATAAACGATGGCCCTTGTAAAAAGGCACGTAATTGACTTCCGTGTGAATAATTCCCACCCGCTGTTCCGCGAACAGTTTTTCCGCGCCCGCCACCGCGTCGTACTCCGCCCCTTCAAGGTCCAGCTTTAGAATGTCAATTCTGTCCACTCCGTTTTCACCGCAGAATTCGTCCAGCGTCACGGCTTTGACCTCGATGATCTTGCCTTCCTTTTTGGCCCAATGCGTTTTGTTGTAACCGGCCGGCTCGAAAAAGGAGGAGACGCCGGTGTTGGGATTCTGGAAAAAATTCAAGCTGCCGCCCCGGCCCGCGATGGCATTTTGATGCACCGTAACCCGAGGATCGCCCCGATAGGCCGCCGAAAGCGTTTCAAAGACCTTCGGATTCGGTTCAAAGGAATAAATGTGGGCCAGCGGGAACCGCTTCTCCAGTTCGTGAGTCATCCAGCCTATGTTGGCGCCGCAGTCAAATATAACCTTTGGCGAGAGCCGGGTTCCCAAAAAACTCAAGTCGTCCAAATCATCCTTGGTCGTCTTGCGGGCGTAATCATCCAGGCGCCCTTTGGCGCGGCGAAAGAAATCCTTCCGCAAGACGAACCGCGTGAACCAATTTTTATAATACATGGGGGTTGGCCGCGCTCAAAGTGTTTGCACGCGGGTAAAATGGATAGGCCGGCGTAGTCCGCGGATCGCGCAACAGCTTTTGCAGGCCGGCCGCATCAAGGTGCAGCGCCCGCGCGGCGGCGGGATTCGAGGACAAACGCGCCAGCAAAGCCACATGGTAGGTTTCGAAGGCGTGATAAAGCTCCTGCATGCAATGATCGTCAAGCCCGAGCGACTTCGGGTCCGTGCCATCTAAAAAGCACCAGCCGTTCGCCTGGAACAATTCGGGCAATTTGCGCCGAAAGTCTGCCAGCACTCCGTATTCTTCCCTGTGTTCGGCGAAAAATTTGAGCGTCTTGGAGTCGTAAGGCGGAGCAAATCCGGCGATGAATGTGCCCCGCCTTGCCAGGGCCTTGAGGGCGGCTTCCAACTCTTTCAACAGTTCGGGGTCCGCGGCAGTGGAAGGAATCAATCCGCGCTTGCGGGATGATTTTTCCATGACCGCCTGGTACGAGTCCGGCAAGTCGCTGTGGTAAGGCGGCGTCAATAAATAACATTTACAAGTTCCTGTTTTGATTGGGGTAGATGACGTAATTCCATTCGCCATGAAAGCGCCCCGGTTTCAAACTGATGCTGGCCATTTGTTGGGGCGTGATTTTTCTGCCGGGCAGG
>DASXZY010000051.1:0-21126 GCA_036501625.1 Verrucomicrobiia bacterium | reverse complement strand
CCATGCGGGTGATGGCGTTGATTTCCTGGAGAATCTCTTGGCGGCGCTGTTCGGGTTTCATGCTCTATATCTATATCACTAGATATATAATGTCAAAAAAAACCAGAAAATCGTTCCTTTGAACTTTTTTGCAACGCACCCCTGGTTACAGACGGCCCGCCAGGCCTATTTGGGCTTGTCCGCAAGGATAAGCGGGGAGACGGAGGGGACGGGCAGGCGGCGCGGATTTTTGAAGCCCGCCTGCCGAAGCCATTGGCTCATTTCTGCGAACGTGAATGTGTCGCCGGCTTCCGTGTTCACGAGCATGTTGACGGCGAAGATCAGCGCGGTGGGCGGGCCGTTGCGGTCGTCGTCGGGCATGAATTCCTGGATGGCCACCGTGCCTCCGGGCGCGAGCGCGTCGAAGACCTTCTTCAACAACCGCCGGCTGCGGTCGCGCCCCTCGCTGTGCAGGATGTGCCCGATGGTGGCGAGGCGATGGCCAGTGCCAAAGTCGGCTTCAAAGAAATCGCCGGGCGCGGTCGTGAGCCTTTCGGCAAGACCGTGTTTCTGGGCGACTCGGCGCGTCACTTTCAACACCTGGGGCCAATCCACCGCGTGAATGCGCACATGGGGCGATTGTTTGGCGATGGCAATGCTCCAAACACCCGATCCGGCTCCAATGTCCAGCACGCTCATGGGCGCGGAAGCCCGTGAGACGCCAAGGTGCTGTCCCAAGGCGCTGGCCGCCGGAAAGCTCAACGGAAACAATGACTCAACGAAGTCCGCGAAGAACTTCGCGCCCTGCTTCCGGGAATTGACGCTTCTGGCTGGCCGGCCCGTGCGAACGACGTCCGCCAATTGAATCCAGCTTGGCAGAAGTTGATCGCTGATGTGCCGGAAAAAGGGGCCGTAATAGGATGGCTTGGCGGACACCAGAAAAGCCGCGCTTTCCGGCGCCAGTGACACACGCTGCCCCTTGCGCCGCAGCAAATCCAGGCTGACCAGCACATCGAGGATGGCGTTGATGCCGCGCTGCGAGGCGCCGGCCTGGCTCGCGACCTGGGCGGCCGTTAGCGGGCCTTTGTCAAGAAGATCGAAAATGCCATGCCGCACCGCCGCTTCGATAATGAGCGCTGGAGCATAGCCCCACGCGAATTGCATGATCCTTTCCGGAGTGAGCGTGTTCTTTTTTGCCATTCCAGAATGATAACGAAGGCGGCGGCGGTTGCAAGCGCACCAAGCACTCGCAACCAACGATTCTCGCCAGCATGGCTTGCGGTGGCGCGATGCTTCGGAGTATGCTGGCGGCATGAACTGGAGAATCTCATTTCAAACAACTTTCCCGGCAACGGTCCTGGCTGCGGCGGCTTTCCTGGCTGGGATGGCCGGGCGGGCATCCGCCGCGGACGCGGCGCAACCGCAGTATTACGAACTGCGCGTCTATTCCACCAAGTCGGAGCGCCAGCAAAAATTGGTGAGCGATTATTGGCAAACCGCGGGCGTTCCCGCCTGCAATCGGATGGGCATTCAGCCCGTTGGCGTCTTTACGGAGTTAGAGGATTCTCCCACCAATAAAGTCTATGTGCTGATCCCTTGCGATTCGCTGGAGGCTTGGGCTGCTATTCCGGCCCGGCTGGCGGCTGACTCCGCTTATCAGGCGGCGTCCGCGGAATACATGGCGCTGCCCAAATCCAATCCGGCTTACGAACGCTTTGAAACCTCTCTCAACATCGCGTTCGACAGCATGAAAAAGCTGGAAGCCCCGCCCTCGGCGGCGGAGCAGAAGCCGTGGATATTTGAATTGCGCACCTACCAAAGCCCCAGCGAAAGCAAGGGGATTAACAAAGTCCAGATGTTCAACAGCGGTGAAGTTCCTCTGATGAAGGATGTCGGTTTGTCCCCGGTCTTTTTCTCGCGCACGCTGGCCGGCTCGCAAATGCCCAACCTCACCTACATGGTCTCTGGCGAAAACATGGAGGAACACAAGAAACATTGGAGCGGCTTTTCGGCCGCCCCGGCTTGGAAAAAGCTGACCGGCGATCCGCAATACAAGGACAACGTCTCGCGCGTCATCAGCCTCTTCCTCAAACGCACGTCCGCGTCCCAGATTTGAGTTTCGGGCGCGGCGGGCGCCAATCCTCCATGCGCTTTATCCGTGACATCCATGCCGAAAAGGCGGCGTTGGGCCAGCCTGTCATTTCGTTCGAGTTTTTTCCGCCCAAGACGGATGAAGGCGGCCGCACGCTTTTGGAGAAAACTATTCCCGCGCTGAAGGAAATGCGGCCGGATTATTGCTCGGTCACTTACGGCGCCGGCGGCGGCACGCGCGAGAAGACCCTCGGCATTGTCGATCGCATCCAGCGCGAGCATCAGCTTGTCGCCATGTCCCATCTGACCTGCGTGAACGCCACCGCCGAAGAACTGCGCGAAGTGCTCTTGCAGGCGCAGGCTTTGGGCGTCAAGAATATCCTGGCCTTGCGCGGCGACCCGCCCGGAGCGGCGGGCGACTTCGCCCCGACCAAAGGCGGCTTCGAGTTTTCCCACCAATTGGTTCGTTTTATCAAGGAGATGGCCGGCTTTTGCATCGGCACGGCCGGATTCCCCGAAGGCCACGTCGCCTGCAAGGAGGGGCGCGAAGTGGATTGGGACCGCCTCAAAGCCAAGATTGACAGCGGGGCGGATTTTGTCTTGACCCAGCTTTTCTTCGACAATCGGGATTTCTTTCGCTTCCGCGATTACCTGGCTGGCAAAGGCGTGGCGGTTCCGGTCTTCCCGGGCATCATTCCGATTCTCAATTCGCAGCAAATCCAGCGGTTCACCAAGTTGTGCGGCGCGGATTTGCCCGTCCCGCTGCTGGCCAGTCTTGATAAATATGCGGACAACGACGAGGCGTGCGCGGATTTCGGGATCGAATACGCGACCCGGCAATGCGAGGAGTTGCTGCGCGAGGGCGTGCCGGGTTTGCATTTCTACACGCTCAACAAGGCGCGCTCGACGGTGCAGGTCCTCCGCCACTTGTGCCTGGGCTGACCGGCGGCCATGCTGACCGGCCGTCAACGCACTTTGCTTGCCCAAGCCGGCTGCGACATTGCTTTTGACAACCTGACCCGCCAACTCTACGCGACCGACGCTTCCGTTTACCAGGTGGAGCCGGCCGGCATCGCATTTCCCAACGGCGCGCGGCAGGCAACTTCGGTCATCCAGGCAGCGGCGGAGGGCGGCGTGCCGCTTATTCCCAGGGGCGCGGGCAGCGGGCTGGTTGGTGGAGCCATTGGAAGCGGGCTGGTCATCGAGTTCGCGCGGTTTAATCGCGGCATCACCGAACTGAACTTGGAAAAGCAAACCGTTCGGGCCGGGGCGGGCGTCGTGCTGGACCAATTGAATACGTTTTTGAGACCGTGCGGATTTTGCTTCGGGCCGGACGTGGCCACGAGTTCGCGGGCGACAATCGGCGGCATGATCGCCAATAATTCCTCCGGCGCGCACGTTCCCGTCTATGGCTGCACGGCCGACCATGTTCGCTCGCTGGAAGTGGTCATGGCCGGCGGGCGGATCGCGACGCTGGGGCCGGAACCGCAGCCGGAGCTGGCTCGCGTGGTTGCGGCCGCGGCGGATGAAATCGAAGCGCGCATGCCGGCCACCCTGCTCAAGCGCTGGCCCGGCTACGGACTGGACCGGTTCCTGCGCGGCTCCAATGCCAGCCATTTGCTGGCAGGGAGCGAAGGGACGCTCGCGGCGATCCTCTCCGCCGAGTTGAAAATCGTTCCGCTGCCCCGGCGCAAAACACTGGCGCTGATCTTTTTCCCATCCATTTCCGAAGCCATGCGGGCGACGGTCGAATTGCTGGATCTCCATCCCGCCGCCATTGAGCACGTGGATAAAATCCTGCTCGACCAAACGCGGGGCCAGTTGCAATTCCAAGCCGCGCGCGATTTGCTGGAACTCGACTCCAAACCGTGCGAATCGATTTTGCTGGCGGAGTTTTTTGGCGATGACGGCCAGCAGCTCCAAGACGTGGCGGACAAGCGGCTGGGATTGCGGACGCTGCTGTTGCGCGAGACCGCTCCGATGGCGCTGGTTTGGAACATGCGCAAAGCAGGGCTGTCATTATTGACAGGATGCAAGGGCGCGGCGAAGCCGGTCACGGCCATTGAGGATACGGCTGTTCTTCCCCGCCAATTGCCGGAATACGTGGAGAGCCTGTCAAAAATTTTGCGCGCGCGGGGGCTGGAGGCGTGTTTCTACGGGCACGCCGCCTCTGGCCTGCTGCACGTCCGCCCTGTGCTCGACCTGCACAACGCGGAGGACCTGAAAAAATTCCGGCAGGTGGCTGATGACGTGGCCGCGCTGGTGCGGCAGTTCAAAGGTTCGCTCTCGGCTGAACACGGCGCCGGCATTGCGCGCACCGAATATGTGGAGGGCCAGATCGGGCCGCGCTTATTGGGGGTGATGCGCGAAATCAAAACCATCTTCGATCCGGCGGGCCTGTTTAATCCGGGCAAGGTGATCGACGATGGCCGATGGAAGATCGACGCACATTTGCGCCAGGAGCCTGGGCGCGCTTTGGCGCTGCCATTCACGCCTGTGCTGGCCTTTGCGGCAAAGGACGGCTCATTCACGGCCAACCTGGAACAATGCAACGGCTGCGGCGGCTGCCGCAAAGAGATGCCCACGATGTGCCCGACTTTTCTGGCCACGGGCGAGGAAATCATGTCCACGCGCGGAAGGGCCAACGCGATTCGCGCGGCGCTCGAAATGCGCGGCGTGTCCGATCCGCTGCGGTGCGTTGAAATGGAGGCCGCGTTGAGCAATTGCCTTTCGTGCAAGGCGTGCACGACCGAGTGCCCTTCCAACGTGAACCTCGCTTTGCTCAAAGCCGAACTGCTGCACGGGCGGCACCAACTTCATGGCGTCTCCGCGCGCGAACGCCTGTTCAGTTCCGTGGATGCCTTGGGCCGGCTGGGCTGCCTGGCGCCGGGCGTGGCCAATCGCCTTCTGAATTGGCCCTGGCTGCGGCGCTGGATGGGAAGAACCCTGGGCATCGCGCCAAAGCGTCCGCTGCCGCCTTACGCGGACGAGCGATTCGATCGCTGGTTCGCGCGGCGCAACGCCGCCCCGCCCGGTGCGCGCGGCCTGGTGATTCTTTGGGACGATACCTTTGTCCGTTACCACGAGCCGCATATCGGACGGGCGGCAGTGGCGGTATTGGAAGCGTCGGGATTCTCGGTGATGCTGCCGGCGGGGAGGCAATGTTGCGGCCGGCCCGCTTTCAGCCAAGGCTGCCTGGAGCAGGCAGCCTCGCTGGGACGGCATAATTTGCGATTATTGACAGCCAGCGAGATCGAAGCGCCCATTCTATTTCTCGAACCTTCCTGCTATTCCATGTTCGCGGAGGACTACCTGGAATTGAAATTACCCGGCGCGGGAAAAATCAAAGCGCGCTGCCACCTTTTTGAATCGTTCATGGATAATCTTCTGAGCCGCGAGCCGCAGGCGCTCAAGTTTGAAACGAAAAATCAAAACGTGGCCATCCACGCGCATTGCCACGCCAAGTCTTTGCTGGACGCGGCTTTCCTGAAACGCCTGGTGGAACGCCTGCCCGGGCGTTCCGCCGCCTTGCTGGACACCGGCTGTTGCGGAATGGCCGGCGCGTTTGGCGCGCTGGATTCCAAATACGAACTCTCGCTCAAGATTGCGCAACCCTTGCTGGCGCGGATCGATGCCCAATCGGAAGGAACGGTCGTGGCCGCCTCCGGCGCCAGTTGCCGCCATCAGATTGAGCACCTCTCGAACCATCACCCGTGCCATCTGGCGGAAGTTTTGGCGGAGGCTCTAATTAAATAAGGTGGCAAAACATCGCGTCGCGCAGCTTAGGCTCGAACCATGTGCTTTTGGGCGGCATGATGCCGCCGGCGTCGGCCACGGCCATCAAGTCTTCCAGGCCGGTTCGATACATTGAGAACGCGCACAGCCATTCCTTGCTGTTGACTAGCTTTTCCAGTTCCGCCGTGCCGCGGATGCCGCCGACAAATTGGATGCTCTTGCTCACGCGCGGGTCTTCAATGCCAAAAACCGGTGCCAGAACATGTTTCTGCAACAGCGAAACATCCAGGCTGTCGAGCGCGCTTTGCCCGGCGGTCAATTCAGGGCGGAAACGCAGCGCATGCCATTGGCGATCCAGATACAACCCAAGTTCGTGCTTGGCTCGCGGCTGGCCCGCGCCGCCAGGTTGCATTTGGAAGACGCCGCGCAACTTCTCAAGCAACTGGCCGCTCGTGAGGCCGGGCGCGCTTTTCAACACGCGATTGTAAGGCAGAATTTGCGCCTCATCGTGCGCGAAAATGACACTGAGAAACCACCCGCTTCCGCCCGCGCCGTGCCGGGATTGATACACACGCGCCGCCGCCGCGCTGCGATGATGGCCATCGGCAATATAGAGCGCCGGCATGGCCGCGAAAATCTCGCGGATGGCCTCGATTTGCGCCGGATCGCGCACGGACCACGATGTGTGGCGGATGCCATCGCTGGCGGTGAAATCCACATCGGGCGTTTGGGCCCAATGCGCCGCGGCCAATTCGGCCATTTTGGGAACGGCGCGATAGACCAGGAAAACAGGGCCGGTTTGGGAATTAAGCTCTTCGATATGGCGGACGCGGTCGTCCTCTTTGTCGGGCCGCGTGAATTCGTGTTTCTTGACAATGCCTTTGAGATAATCCTCGCAGCTTGCCACGGCAACCAAACCGGTTTGCCGGTGATTGCCCATGATTTGCCGGTAGAAATAGAAGCACGGATGGCCGTCCTGTTGCAAGGCGCCTTCAGCCATTAGCCGGGAGAAGTTTTCCTTTCCCTTGGCATAGACTTTGGCGTCATGGACATCGGTGTTTTCAGGAAGTTCGATTTCCGGCTTGCTGACCCGCAGAAAACTGAGCGGGTTGCCGCGGGCCACTTCGCGGGCCTCGGCGGAAGACATGACGTCGTACGGCAATTCGCAAATTTTGTTGGCCAGCGAGGGCCTCGGCCGCACGGCGGCAAATGGTCGAATCTGAGCCATAAAGCGAAAGACTAAGGGCTAAAGGCCGGCGGCTAAAGGAAAAATTGAGCGCGGCCGAAAATCGACAAAAACAACGCGAGACAGCCTGAATGATGCGGAGTAAGTTGGTTCCGCATCGAATTCAGAAGGAGTCAATTATGGAGATAAAAAGAATCGGCACACAGCCATCCATCAAAGGGCCTGCCGACTGGTTTACGGGCGCCGTGCGCGTTGATCCGCTGTTCCAGGCGAGCACTCCGGCACGCGTGGCGGGCGCGAATGTGACGTTCGAACCAGGCGCCCGGACGGCATGGCATACTCATCCGCTTGGCCAGACGTTGATTGTCACGGGCGGATGCGGTTGGGCGCAGCGCGAAGGCGGCCCGATTGAGGAAATCCGCCCCGGCGACGTGGTCTGGTTTCCGCCGGGCGAGAAGCACTGGCACGGCGCCGCGCCCACAACGGCCTTGACGCACATCGCCATCCAGGAAGCCCTCGATGGCAAAGTGGTCGAATGGATGGAAAAGGTCGGCGACGAACAATACCGCCAACGCTGACATCCGGGGCCGGCGCGCCGCTTTGGCCAGCGCCAAAAGCCCGGCGAGGCCGCGCAGCATGACAAATGGTCCGCGTTGCCCTGCGTCTCAAGAAACTGGCCCGTTTGGTCGTTGCCAACGGTCCGCTTGCGCCCGGCCCGGTCCTTCTCTGGGAGGACAAGGCATGTCTGTCCAACACAAACAAATTGACAACGAATTGCTCGTCGGCCGGCGGGTCAGCGAGGAAGGAATCAAGCTGCCAGACGACGAGTTTTTGGGACACCGCCATTTTGCCATTCGCCGGAATGGAGACGAATGCATCCTGAAGGATTTGGGATCGACTGACTGAACAGCGGTCAATGAGTCCGACAATCGCGCAAAAACACGCGTGCCGCGGGACGGCGACATGATCCCGGCCGGCAGCCACACCTTCGCATTCCTTTACCAAAACCCAACAGTTTAAAAACAGCCGGGGCCAAGAGGCACAGATGGGCGAGCAAGGCCGTCGCCTAAACTCACAAAACAACCGCAACGCCAAGGCGGCATTCAGTTGGTGTCCATCGCCAAGTCTACATCTTCGACTCGTTGCGCATCAACAGGTTGGAAATGGAGCCAGTTGCCGGATTTGGACTTTGTCCCCGATTCAGATACGAGGAGAATACGGGTTTTCCCTCTGAAATACAAGAATAATTTGCCAAAATTCGTCAGCATTTTTCAGTATTTCCCCCTGCTTTCACTGACAGTTTCACTGACAGTGGATTTTTTGCCAGCGGCTATTCGATTCATTTTTTTTCTGAACCGGCTTCGTAGATTGCCGTTTGACCGATTCCTGAGTTGTGTCAAATAGTCGGCATAGACTTGTTCCACGCATTCATGAAAAAGACAGGGATGCACAACTAAGCCGTTTCTTGGGTTTGCCGGATCGCACCATTTAACCGCTGTATCTATCCTTCGGTTTATCTTTGAGTCCCCTTTCGTTTGGGCTTGGTGCAGCAAGCCGCATCTAATCTGCTGGTAAAATACCTTGGTCTTTTCCAAAGCATCAAAGACGTTTCTAAGTATCGAAGAGCGGTGGAACACATCGTGAAATGCCTTAATATCAGGATCGTCGTCTTTAGTAGATTTGCGCCGGGTGGTATGATTCCCGTTGTAAAATTGGTCTAGTGTTTCGATCAAAAGACAATCCAATGCGACTACCGCAAAACCACAAAATCCAGCAGTGGCCTGGTCCCGATTTGTGATCAGCACTTTAATCTGATTGATGAACCTCGCATTGATTCTCTTTTCGAAAACGCCCACGGCCTTTTCCCAATCAGGACTCCATCGAGTGCCGCTTTGAATTTCGAGCTGGTTCCAGCGCGAGGCTTTGAATCCCGGGGCGATTTCAAAATCTCCAAGCGTGGCAACATTCGACGGCAATGGTAACTTGTCCATACCAAGAAAATGACATATTCAAAAATGCGCGGCAAGCCGGTTTTTCCTCACTTTCCTTTCCGACTTGCCGGAAAGGGCGCGGCAGCGTCAAGGCAAGCGCAGCGGCCCAAGATTCCAAAGGGCTTGCCCTTTGGTGCGGGTCTGGGCTGGCATGAAGCCCAGCGCCGGGGCTTGGGTGACGACGCGAGTCACCAATCGCAAAAAACCGGCTGAACCGTTTCCAGTCCAGCCGGGTGCGTGGGTTTCTCCGGGCCGTCAATCGTCGTCGGGCATGGCGACGGTGATGGCGGGAGTCGGGTCGTCGAAGTCGAGTGCGCCACAAGTGGCGACGAGTTTCACCAGCCGGGGGCGGCGGTTGTCGTTGCGGACATAGAGCGCAAACGGCAAGCGGGTCTGGCCGGGTGTCGAATTACGGATGGCGTGCCTCAACATGGTAAGGACATCCCAAAGCCGTCCGGGTTCATCCTGTCCGGCCACGTCGGGCGGCAAGGTGACATAAGCGTCATAAACGGCGCGGGTGATAAAGACCGGAAAGCGGATTCCGGCTTCCTGCGCCGCCGCAGTCGCGTCCACTTGAAAGCCGTCGGCGATGGCGTGGGCGCGGGTGTAGGTGTAAACAATTGGCCCAAAGGGCGATGATTCGTTTTCGTTCGTGTTCATGGTATCAGCGTTTTTTACGAGGTGATGGGTGGAACAGCGCCGCTTGCGCCTTATCCGCAAGGGCGTGGGCGCGGTCTGCCTCGTCGCGTTCGCGGGCAAGGCGGTCTCCATCGAGTCCGGTTTCCTGCATCAGGGTGAACGTGTCGGGGACAAAACCAAACTCGTGCTGCGGTATCGGCAAGCGGCGTGTGTTTCGTTTCATGGTCGGTGGTTCTAGGGTTAGTCTGCCGGATAAAACGTGGGATATATCTCTCGCGGGTCGCGGTGGGTGCCGGTGCGAAAGTTCCCGCACGGATGCTGCCAAACCTGTCGTTTCCGGTTCCAATGAAAGCCAAGCCGCGAAAGCTCGGTGGTGACGGTCGGGGGCTGTTTCTCTTGGAATTGAATCCAAACCCACTTGCCAACAACCTGACACAATTCCCAAAAGCGGGGCGTCTCGTGATAAAGCATGTCCAAGACTTTATCAGTGGATAATCCGCGATTGAAAAATCGCTGGCGGAAGTCAATCCGATGCGGTTGTGTTTGATTGCGCTGTGCGGTCCGGTTCAGGAGCCTTGAATCTGAATTTGTATGTGTTTTCATAATCTTTTTTTTGCTCTGTGCGTTCTCGGCCTCTCGCCCTTCACGAAAAAGCCTGCGGAACAGGGCGGCCAGCGGGAGTAGTCTTTAGAGGGCACCGCGCCCGGCCCCCTGTGGAAGCAGGCTGGTGAGGGCGATAGGCAGGAGAACGCGCAAAAAAATGGATTTGGAAACATCTCCAAAGGGCACGCGGGGGACGCGTTGCCCTTGTCGCTCAGACGGAAAGCTGCGAAGTGGAGCGTTCGCCCGGTGCGTAGGCGAAGAAGCGCAACGCGAGCGAAGCGGAGACGTTGGCACGTAGCCGGAGCACGAGGGCGAGCAAGCGAAACGAAGTGGCTTTCAGGCTGAGGGACAAGCTGAAATCAGGGGGCGGCGTGAGTGCGGCGGTTTTGCGGAGCGCAGCGGTAGGGCAGTTGGGCGCGGAGCGTAAGCAAAAGCCGCCGCTCTCAGGACGCGGGGAAAAGCCTGTGTCTGACGATTCGGGACGGCGTAACGGAACTAAGTGGAAGCGCCAGCCGGTGGAGCGGTTCACTGGCGGCGATGTAATGAAGCGGAGTGGAGACGGCTTGAATCGGCAGAATCAGGCCCCAAACCCCAGCCGACGTGTCGTTGCAGAATTTGGAGGCGAAGGCTGCCGTAGCCGGAGGATTCTGCGGCGACTCGTCGGCGGTCGTGGCGACGGGGGTATGGCTTGGCGCTCCTCTCGATCCTTACTCTCGCGCTACCACGGTATCGTAAAGACCGTAATGAGTGAGCCCCTCATGGCTCTGGATACCTGTGTAACACAGCGAGGCATCCTCATAACGCCGGAATGCGAACACGGCCTGGTTCATCTGCTCGGTGTTGAATACCTTGAGTCGAACGAGAAGGTGAAAATCTTTTACCGTCAAGCCAGTGACTGTCTCGAACAACCCCGTCTCGATCTTGGTGATCACGTCTTGCAAGGTGTTCTCTCGGAAATCGGTCAGATACATGAACGCCGGAATGCGTGTCGCGAACTTGATGAGTTTTTCTTGCACCAGCTTGCGCTTGGACTTGAACTCACGTTCCTCGTCGGTAAGTTGTTTCTTTTCTTTTGCCGACAAGCCCTTGTCCTTTGCCTTGTTCTTGAGTTCCTTAATTTTCTCACTCTTGTTGATGATGGTTTCGATGATGTTATCGCCGAGCGCGCGCCAGCCCTCGATGCGCTCCACGGCGGCCATCGCCTCGGGGGTGTCTAGGACACGGCGCAGGGTATCGTTATCCACGTTTACCAGCAACGCACTCTCCCACTTGCGCGCGAGCAGCGTGGCCGAGGTTCCGGCCATCGCGATGTCAAGGATGCCTCCCGCGTCAATCTGCGTCATGTTCGCGCCGTCATAGGCCAGTACGGGCAGGAACGACACGAGGTCTTTGACCGCGTTCTCCGGGTTCGGCTCGTTGGGCGAAAGCCCAATTCCGTATTCGGAAAGCTGCCGCAGGGCGCGCGTGGGCGCGAAGTCGAAAACGAAACAGGCTGGCTTAAGAACTTCCTCCGCGTTCGGGTCGTCGCCGTTGGGATTCTTGATGGACCATGGCGATTGCACGCGAAACGCAGCCTGAAAATACGTCTCCGGCGATTTCAGATTGCGCAGCATCAAAATGGACGACCACTGCGGCACGGTCACGCCGGTCGTGAGCTTGCCGCACGACAGCGTAATCGTCTTGGTGTCAAACCCGCTGCCGATGGCCTTGCGCACAGGCGGCAGCGCGTCTAACCCGATGCCCGCGCCCGCGCCTGCGGCAACGATGGGATCGTAGTCATGCCAGAAAACATTTTGCTTCTCGGCCAGCAGGTTCGCCATGGCGTGACAGGCCGCGACATCGGGTAGAAACCAAAACGAGTGTTGGAGATACGGGAGTAAGGTGACGTCTGAATATGGGAACGGCGCTTGCGACCCGGTCTTGAGTTGTTCCACGGTTTTGGGCGCATATCCACCGCGGATGATGTCGAGCCACTTCTGAACATCGCTCTTGTGCTTGAACTGTGCTTTCTTCCCCTGGCCAGAGGCTTCGAAGAAGGCGTTCAGGTCAAATTCATCAAATTCTCCGGCGCTCGCGACCGCTATCAACTCAGGGGGCATTTGATATGTTAACAGGTGTAGCCTGGGCAACGCGCCGTAGGGATTCCGCTTGCCGGGATTCTTCCTCGCGAACTCTTCTTTGGCGCGCTGCTCGTCGGTGTAGGTCCAGTTGAAAATTGCCTCCTCGATGAACTCGCCCGTGGCGAGCGACTTGAATGGCGTGCCGGACAGATACAGGTAAGCCTTGGTCGTGATGGGCAGGAACTCCGATTCCTTTTCCAATGGCTCTTGTTTGTCAGCGATCTTTGCTTTGAGCCGGTCCGAAACATTTTTCTCTTTGCTGGCCGCTTCGGATCACCGCTCGCTCAAAGACCAGGGCATCGACCGCGAGCCGCAGCCCAAAATCGGCGTTGCGGCCACCGCCATGAAAAACAAGGGGATCGTGGAAGACCCTGATCGGTTCGAGGAAGTCCGGCACGTCAAGGTTCTCAACGAGGTTCGCCCGATGATGAAGGCCATGCGCAAGCACGGCGAAATCAAGCAAATCGGCATGGGCGCAACCTGGTGGGAACGATCCATTATCTTCATGTCGCGCGTGCGCGAGCAATTCGAGAAAGCGGGCAAGACCATCAAGAACGCCTGGGAGAAGGTAATTGACTCCCGGCGGGACAAAGGGCAAGAGGATGGGCCGCAGCGTTAAAATTCAATGGCGATTCCTGAGCATGTTAAGCGGCAGGCGATGGATGCGGTCTCCCACAAGGAGACAACAGCCATGATCCGCGCCATGAACGCCAACGCCGCGCCGGTGTCGCACGGCGACGTATTCGCCCACTCAAAGCCTTCCGTCCCGGAAACCCGCCCGATTCCCGATGAGGTCAAACGGCAGGCGATGGACGCCGTTTCTCACCCGGAAACACGGGCGCAAATTAAACTCGTCAAGGACACCGGCGAAATCTCTTGTCCGCTGACGCCGTCCCGCGAGAAGATGCGGATAGCGGACAAAATTGCCCGGTTGCACAAGTCGGGGCATGACCTGGATGCGACGCATCGGGCGATGACGCAAGACCATTTCGGGAAGGAACCGCATGGCTGACCCGCTCGCAGCGTTCCGCAAGAAACCGGCTGGCGCGACGGCGGAAACGCCGCCGCCCAAAGCGCCTGACGGTTACATTGCCTTTGACGCGAAGGATTCGGTTCAACGCCTCAAGATCAGGCGGGCCAACAATCCGACGCGAGCGCCCGGTTATGCCCACCTGCTCGAGGTGGTTTATGACGGGACGTTCGGCACAAACTTCGTCCTCGTTTACACCTTCCTCATGGTCATGGTCAGGGGCCGGAATTTGCAGCCCGTGATTATGGCGCTTGAAATGAGCAATGCGGATTTCATTCAGGAATTCGATCCTGACAAATGGGAGAAGCCCAAGGACGAAAAAGCGCCGTTCATCGAGTCCATCGAGATCGTGGTGCAGGACAGCGGGCCGTCCATTACGGAGACTGAAAAATCGGGAAAGGAAAGAGCGCCGGGGCGCAGCCTGCATTAAGGCGTGGCCGGGCGCGTTGGGTTTGAATTTAACAGGGTGAAAAGGGGACTATATGAATGACACAATTCCAGAAACCGGCTTCGTCCGGCTGCCACAAGTCCTGGCTGTCATACCCGTATGCAAATCCTCGTGGTGGGAGGGAGTCAAAGCCGGTCGTTTTCCGAAGCCGGTAAGATTGACGGCTCGTTCAGTCGGATGGAGGGCAGAGGATATACGCGAACTCATCAAGCAACTTGCCGCGCAACCATTCGGCGACGATGGCAAGGCGGCTCATTAAAATCTGATCCCATTGTGTATCTGTGTTTTTCGTGTAAAATCCGACTATCAAATCCGCCAGTTTCTTTGCGCGGAAATTAACCGGGGTACTGCCAGGGGTATCAAGAAAAATCGAATGAGGATTATATTTTGATATTCAGTATGTTATTGCTCTAATTCGGGTGTGGCCGTGGGCACCACAAACCCTATACTGCAATATCGAAAATCGGTTTGACCCCGCAGGAAACCTAGAGCTAAAGCCGTTTTAGCGTCCATCGCATTCCATCGTGTATTGTTGACATCCACGAAAAAACGGGGTATCGCTACGGGGTACTTTTGCCCCCCCTTCCCGACCCAAGGCTCTATTATGATGCTCACCAATGCCGCCGTGAAAAATGCCAAATCCAGAGAAAAGCCCTATAAGCTTTCGGACGGGCATGGCCTTTATTTGTTGGTAAAGCCCAATGGCGGCAAATACTGGCGGTTTAAATACTTCTATCTAGGCCGGGAAAAGCTGTTGGCGCTGGGCGCATATCCCGAAGTGTCGCTGGAAGAAGCGCGGGAAAAGCGACTGAATGCGCGCAAGGCAGTGGCGGGCGGTGCTGACCCAGGCAAGCAACGGAAGGACGAAAAGCGCCGTAAAGCGTATAATGCCGAGAACACTTTTGAGGTGGTTGCCAAGGAATGGTTTGAAACCAACAAGCCCAAATGGACGCCAGACCATGCTGAAAGGTTGTGGCGTCGCCTAAAATTACACATTCTCTCCGAGATCGGTGATCGGCCCGTTGGTGAAATCAGCGCCCTGGATTTGCTGGACGCTTTGCGGAAAGTCGAAAAACGCGGAGCCACGGAAACGTCTCACCGGCTTCTGCAAACCTGCAATGTCATCATTCGCTATGCCGTTTTGACCGGACGAATCCAATATAATCCGGCTCAAGATTTAAAAGGCGCACTGGTTCCGCATAAGGCTGCAAATCATCCCACCATTGAGGCAAAGGAGTTGCCGAAGTTCTTTGAACAACTGGAAGCCGTCGAAACCACGGGTCTGAATAAGCTGGCTATCAGGATTTTACTGCTCTCGTTCGTGCGTCAAGGCGAACTGAGACAAGCCAAATGGGAGGATATAGATTGGAAAGCAAAAGAATGGCGGTTGCCCGCCCACACCACCAAAATGCGCGACGCGCATATTGTTCCGCTGGCAAAACAGACCATAAACTTGCTGGCAGATTTGAAAAGGATGACGGGTGAAGGCGAGTTGCTTTTTCCTTCGCAACAACGCCGCCGTCACGCCATGATGAGCGAAAACACCGTCAATCATGTGCTGCGGAACATGGGCTATAAAGGGAAGCTGGTGGGGCATGGTTTCCGTGCTCTTGCCTCCACTACGCTCAATGAAAATGGCTTTGCGCCCGATGTCATTGAGCGTCAACTTGCTCACGCGGAGCGCAATAGAATCCGGGCGGCCTATAACCGCGCTCAATACCTACCGGAACGTCGCAAAATGATGCAATGGTGGGCGGATTATCTCGACCGCCAAGCCGAGAAAAAATAGGCCGCGCATCATTTGGCGGCTCTCGCAACCTTCATCGGCGCGATCTTTGGGGAGACTAAGGCTCTATCCCAGGCTCGTTTGGGGCACGATGCGGCGGCTCGATTTTCGGCGCATCCCGTTCGTTTGCAACCCTGTCCCGCTCATTCTGCTGCTCGATCTCCCATTGGTTTCGGGCCTCGTCCTTGGCGATTTCAAGGAGGCCGACGGGAACGACATACTCCTTGTTATGGGCGGCGCGTGAACGCTGCCCTAGTTCGTGCATCGACATGTCAATATCCACTTGGCTCTCTGGCATAATTGAACCTTTATTTTACAAGGCGTCTTGCCTCGTCCAGGCAACGCCCGATTTTCATTCGGACATTATCATACGTCATAGTCCGTTCTTCCGCAATTTCCGCATAATCCAAACCGAATATGTAATGCTGCCACAAAAACTCGTAGCATTCCGGCTTTGAGGCGGTCAGCACCTTCATGGCGTATTCCAGGTCGAGCCTGACGGCGGGTGACATCGGCGCATCCCGCGCCGATTGTTCCACCAATCGGTGGAGTTCCTCGGATGGGACATACCGCACACGGTCGGCGGCCTTCTCGCGGAAATGATCGCAGATTTTGTTTCGGGCGATGCGATAGCACCACGCCCAAAACTGTTTGGCTGAATCTCCCTCAAATTTACGTAGTCCGCCGATGATGCCTTTTATCGTGTTCTGCAATACATCGTCGGCGTCTGACGGCGGGACAAAGCCGAAGACGAAAAAGCGCAAGTCCGGGGCAATCTGACGGCAAATTTCCTCGGCAAGACGGACCCGCTCGGCGACGCCTCCCGTCAATCGGTAGGTTCGGACAATTTTGATGAGTTGATCCATGCGGACGGAAGGCTAAGGCCGCCTCTCAATTTGGGGCAAATCATTTTTGCCTGTTCGGTTTTTGCCCGCTGGCGCGTTCGGTGTAGCATGAAGGAAGAACAGCATCGGTTTTTATCGCTGGCGGGTCAACTGCCCGCCCGGCTCACGTCGGAGCAAGCCGGGTGGGTGCTCAATTGCCAGCCGCACGATATTCCGGCGCTCATTACCTCCCGCCTGCTCAAGCCGCTGGGCAATCCGGCGCAGAACGGCGGCAAGTTTTTCTGCACGGCGGACGTGTTGGAGCTTACCAAAGACCGCTCCTGGCTGGTCAAGGTGACGAACACCATCAATCAGCATTGGCAGCGGCAGAACTCCCGTAAGAAATGCCCGTCGTTAAATGGCGCATCGAACGGCCTGGGCTTGCATTCAAGGCCGATGCTGTCTGAACACCTGAACCCGGAATGAAACGCGCCTTTCGTCTGCTCGAATTGATGATCGAGGCCGGTTCCAACGGTCGCGTTCAGGTTGTCTTTTTCTGAATGCTTGAATCCCAGATTGGATTGCTGTTAACTGCCGTTGATGCTTTCTGTTGATGCCATTGTCAAATTGCTCGGTTATGCCGATTCGGCTTGCTTTCGCACGAAGGAAAGCCAATTCGAGCCTGAGGCCGTTCAGTTGTTTCGTATGGCGAAGGAACGGAATGGCGAGAAATTTCGGGTTAAGGGTTTTTACGTCTTAATTGCGACTAGAGGGAACCACGCTGGCACTGCCTTGGCGGCTCGCCCTGCGGTTTGTATTGCGGAAGCACCAACCGCTTTAGATGCGCAGAAACTGCACCGCCGTATTTGGAATTTAGGCAATGTTCCATTTCTGCTTGTTCGGCTGCCCGGAGAGGTTCGTGTTTACGCGGGCTTCCGTTACGATCAGCCCACCGATATTGGCCTGATTCTCCAAGAAACCTCGACTGACGAAAAGAAGTTGAGTTCCGCCCTAAGCGATTTTACTGCTGACTCGATTGACTCGACCCGGATTTGGCAAGCGCAGAAGCAATATCTTGATACAAAGCACCGGGTTGACTCGACACTTCTGGGAAACTTGGGGCAACTGGCGCAAGCACTCGCCCACCATTGCACGCCAGTTTTGGACCTGGCTCTGGCTCATGCGCTTATCGGCAAGTTTGTCTATTTACGTTATCTCCGTGACCGAAACATTTTAGATGACAATTGGCTTGAGAAACGACGGATTAACCTCGCTCAGGTTTTCGGGTCAGCGGCCACGGTTTCCGGGGTTGCCCGCCTCGTTGATGCTTTGGAAACGCGTTTCAATGGCGACGTGTTCCACATTGATTTTGATCGGCGGTGCCCGATTACCGACGCACATGTGCAACTCGTCTCTTCGGTCTTCGCTGGGGATGATATTCAAGTGGGAGCGATGGGGATTGCGCGTCAGTTACATCTGAATTTCCTTAAATATGACTTTCGCCATATTCCGGTCGAGACGCTTTCGTCCATTTACGAGCAATTTCTGCACGCGCAGCAAAAGGGCAAGTCAGACGGTGCTTTCTACACACCTGAGGTTTTGGCGGACTATCTTCTTTCCGAAATCAATTCTGTCCACAAGCTTCAACCGGGAATAAAGGTGTTTGACCCTGCCTGCGGGTCGGGCGTGTTCCTTGTTCTCGCCTATCGTCGCCTCATCGAATTAGAACTGGCTAAACTGGGTAATCGTTCCGGCAATTTAGACCCGATGCGTTTGCGCGAACTTTTATTAGAGAGCATATATGGGGTTGAACGACAGCGTGACGCGTGCAACGTGACGATGTTCAGCCTGATTCTCACTCTGTTGAATTATCTTGATCCGCCTGCATTGCACGCAAACGAAAGGTTCAGATTTCCGGCCCTGCTCAACAAAAACATCTTCTGTTGTGATTTCTTTGATCCGCATTTGCCCTTGCCTGTTCCCAAGGGCGGATTTGATGTTATCGTCGGCAATCCGCCTTGGGTGGAACTCAAACCGCAGACGAAAGGGGAAGATTACGCTCGAAAGTGGATCGATGATGAAGAAATGATAGCGGGCAATCGTATCGCGGATGCTTTTGCTGTGAAATCTGGACGATTGCTGTCAAAGAATGGCGTGGCTGGAATGCTACTACCAGCGACAACATTGTTTAACTTGGAAGGCAAAAAGTTTAGACAGGGCTTTTTTGCCGAATTCGCAGCAGCACGTGTGACGAATTTAGCCAATCTCCGAGGCAACCTTTTTGGCAGGAGAACAATTCTGCCGACGACAACGCTGGTATTTCGCAAGGCGGATGAGACTCGACTTGGTGAACCAATTATTCACTACGGGCCATTTGCTGCGAATCAAATTGCTGGAGATTCAGAAGAATTGTGGGTGTTGACTATTCATGGCTCAGAAATCCAGTCGGTCACGCAAAGTGATGCTGCAACAGGTGAAACCTCTGTGTGGAAATTGGCACTTTGGGGCACGCCCCGCGATGCACGGGCACTGGACAGAATCCAAGAGCTTTATCCGCTTACTTTGGCGGGGTTTTGCGAAAAGCGCGGCTGGGGGAGCCGAATGCCAAGACAGGGCGCAGAACTGCGACACCGCAATGATGCAGAAGAAAAAGTCTATTGCAGCGAATTGAAGAATCAAAAGCGTTTCGATACTAACAAGTTCAATAAGCTCGTCAAAGGCGGTTTGCACTTCTCGCTTCCCAAGCAGGCCCTCACTGACATTCCAGACAATGAATGTTATGCGCGCAAGCGTGGGGGATTGAGCGGACTTGCCATCAACCGTCCACCACATCTCTTGATTTGCGAAAGTTGGAAGAACTTTCTTTTATTCAGTGAGGAATATTTTGTAATCCCACCACGTCAGATTGGCATTGCTGCCCCGCCAAAAGACGCGGAAACACTTCGCGCACTAGCTGTCTATTTGTCCTCTTCTTTGGCGGACTTTTTCATTTTTTTCCAAGTTCCTGTATGGGGGGTTTATGCTGATTTTCCTATCATAGTTCTGCGTGCCGTTCGCAGAATTCCAACTCCCGACTTCACCAAAGATCAGGTGACATTGCTTGCAAAAGCTCATCGGGAAATTTTACGTCTTGAATCAACATCGGATGAAAAAATCTTTCAACTTCAATCCGACGATGCTGCGCCTGACACGGAAAAGCAGCGATTCATTGACAAAAGCGTCTTTGAAGCTCTCGCCGTGCCAGACGATGTTCGTTTGCTCGCGGAGGATTTTCGCGATAACCGTCTGCCGCTTGACAAGGGTGCTTCTGCGTTGAAGAAACTCGGCAAACGACCGACCGTTAAGGAGCTTCAAGCGTATGGCCGCACTCTTCGTGATGAGTTGGAGCGGTTTCTTTTGGGCGAGGCTAAATCTGGTGTCCGCCTTATTGCCTCTGATGACTTGATCTGTTGCGAACTCCAGCTTTTGCCCGCTGGCACGCAAACCTCGCAAGCAATCGAAGTGCTCAACGCCAACGAAAATTCCAAGACTCGCGGTGAAATGAGGAAGCTGCGCGAACAATTGTCGGAACGATTTAGCCAGTGGGCCTATGTGGATCGCAGCTTGCAGGTATTTGAAGAAGAGACGGTGCAGATTTTCAAATCTCCACGCCTCATGGATTGGACCCGAACCCAGGCGTTGAACGATGCTGACGCCATCATTGCCGAAATCCTGACGGACGGAGACAAGCCAGAATGACCATGCCCAATGTCTCCCCAAAGTGGAAAGCTCCTTTCCGGGCAGCTTTTCGTCGTCATTGCCACCAGTTTCTCGATACCGGCTATCGTGAGGCCCTTTCCCGGATACAAAACGAACCAGACGAAGAAACGGATGTTACCGGCTACATTTGCGAGGCGCTGGAAGATTGGTTTCGTAAAAACCCAAAACATTCAGTCGGATTCTTTATCAAAGATGACCCGCCACTCCGTGCGGTTGGCAAGACCGGCAAACGCAGGTCAAGGACGGACATTATCATTGGCTATGCTGCCGGAGATCGCCCCGAGTTTTTCTTTGAAGCAAAACGACTTCACCGGCAAAAGGCTAAAGCTTCGCGCTATACCGGCTCGAATGGTATGGGCTGCTTTATCAGCGGTCGTTACGCCAGTCGATACACTGAAGCCGCAATGGTCGGTTACGTCCAAACTGACACATTGGTGTATTGGAATTGTGATCTACAAAAGCGGGTCAAGGATGAAGCAAAACAGCTAAAACTCGTAAGCTCTATTGCCAACGCAAATTTTGAATCCGCGTTTCCTCTGGAATGGTCCAGCACGCATAGCCGTGACAGTAAACCGCCGATTGAACTATTTCATCTGCTGCTCGATTGTCGGAAATCTGCGGCCCAATAATCAAGCTTCTCCAGGTCTGCTGGTTTCCTCAAGCCACCGCCGCCGCCTGCATCGGCACGATTTTCGCCTCGTAATCTTCCAGCGAGGGAACGATGACTTTGGCATTTTTGGAATACGCCCGCGCAAAGGCTTTGGAGCTATGTCCAAGCGCCTGCTGTGCAAATCGTTCGTAAGCGGTAAAGGAGCGACCGCCTATGCGGCGGCGGGCAGTCGTGATAGAAACGGCGCCGATGAAGAGCCTGACTGTTTCTCCCCGGCGTCGCGCGCGGCGCACCGATGCCGTCCAGCGCGCGCAAGTTCTGGCGG
>DASXZY010000050.1:0-36978 GCA_036501625.1 Verrucomicrobiia bacterium | reverse complement strand
CCGCCAGAACTTGCGCGCGCTGGACGGCATCGGTGCGCCGCGCGCGACGCCGGGGAGAAACAGTCAGGCTCTTCATCGGCGCCGTTTCTATCACGACTGCCCGCCGCCGCATAGGCGGTCGCTCCTTTACCGCTTACGGAGGTTCTGCGCATGACGCATCAAGATTTCCGCTCGCTGACACCTCGGGCACAGGAAACTTTCCGCATCAAGGCGATGGCCGCGCTCAAGGAAGGACGTTCCAAGACGGGGGTGGCCCGACTTTCCGGGGTTACCCGCCAAGCCATTCATGGTTGGGTCAACCGAAAGCCGGAGGCCGGAGTTTCGGGGCTGCGCGCCCGGCGGGGGCGTCCTGTGGGCGGCGGCTCGGGCCCAAACAGGGACAGACCATTTGCTGACTGATCACCGACCATTGCCCGGATCAGTTGAAGCTGCCGTTTTATCTGTGGACGCGGGAAGCGGTGGTGCATTTGATCGACCAGCGCTGTGGGGTGCATCTGTCGGTTTGGGCGGCTGCCCCGTTGAACTTGTTTGCCACCAGCATACATCGGTTTTCGCCAAGGGTATTTAGGAATGCAGCCAGTTGCCGGGCTTGGGTTACTCTGCCTTAACGTCCGAAGTACTTAAGGACTGCTTCCGTTCGGCTATGGACGTGCAGCTTTTCATAAATCGCGCGCAAGTGGGTGCGGACCGTCTCGAAACTGATTTTCAACTGACCTGCGATTTCCTTGTAGGCGTATCCTTTGGCCAGCGCCGCCAGAACTTCGCGTTCGCGGTCCGTCAGGCTGACCACCACCGACGGATGCTCCGTCTCTTTATATTGTTCGTTGACCTTTTGAAAGTATTCCACCACACGCCGGGCGATTTGGCGCGACATGGGCGCCCCGCCGGCATTCACTTCACGGATGGCTTCCAGTAATTTGTCGCGTGGCGTGCGTTTTAGCAGATAGCCCATCGCCCCGGACATGAGTGACTTGAAAATCTGCTCGCTGTCTTCGTAAACAGTGAGCATGAGAACCGGCATGCCGGGCGCGATATTCTTGAGTTCGCGCACGCACTCGGGGCCGGACATGCCCGGAAGATTGATGTCCATCAGCACAACGTCCGGCCGGGCGGACGAAATGCCGCGCAAAGCGGCTGCCCCGTTGGGATAAGCAGCCTGGCAGTGGAAACCCGCGGAACTGTTGAGCATCGCGGCCAGATTGGCGCGAAGGTCCGGGTCGTCCTCGACCAGGGCGACTTGAATTGCTTTGTTCACCTTGTGCATGTTCATACTTTGGGCATCCGGGCTGGGAACATACCATATTTGGGTGAGGACGTTTCCTTTTCGTCAACTGCTGATCGGAAATGAGAAACGAACGCTCGTGCCCCGGCCAGGATTGCTTTTGACGAGCGCTTCTCCGGCGCAATCAGCCAAACGGGTTTGCATATTCTCCAACCCATTCCCGCGCGGCGATTTGGCTGGATTGAATCCACAGCCGTTATCTTCAATCTCGACCGTCAACTGTTTCCCAACGAGCCCCATCCTCAGCCAAACTTCGGTCGCTTTGGAATGTTTGAGCGAGTTGTGCAGAGCCTCCTGAACGGCCAGAAAGACATTGTGCCGAACCTCGGCTCGCAGCGGCATTGGCCGATAGGTGTTCGGCACTTCCTGCCAACAGCGAATATGGGTACCGTCAAAAAACTCGTCGCAAAAGCGGCTGACATACTCCGCAAAGCTGGCCAAGCTGTCGTTTCGCGGATTGGTCGCCCACACGATTTCATCGAGCGACTGGACGGCGACCCGCGCGCGATTGCCGATTCGCTGGAGGCGCGTCTCCACAGCTTGCTTGTCGCCGGTCTCCGCCATGCCCAAGTCCGTCAATTGCGATACTTGCGTTAGAACGCTGCCGACGTGGTCGTGCATGTCTTTGGAAATCCGCAGGCGCTCGCGCTGGATTGCGTTAACAGTTTCCAGGCGGGCCAAATGCAGTTGGTAGCGGCGCCGTAAAATCAGCCATCCAACGCCTCCGAGCAACGTGGCCAGCCCGGTCACCGCCGCGGCGCGGAAAAGCCCCGTTTCCCAAAAGTAGGGCAGAACGGTAATGAACAAGGACGTGTCGCTCTCGTTCCAGACGCCGTCGGCGTTGCACGCTTGCACGTGAAACATATAATCATTGGGCGCGAGCCGCTGGAAGTAGGCGACCCGCCGGCCCTCCGCCGCGGTCCAATTCTGATCGGACGGCTCAAGCTTGTAGCGGAATCCGATTTTGTCCGGCGCGGAAAGGGAGATGGCGGTATAGTGAAGTTCCAAATCGCGCATGCCCGGGGCCAACCGAAGCCGCAACGGTTGTGATGCGCCGTTCGTTTTATCCTTCTCGAATACTTGCTCGCGCCCGCCCAGGATCGCTTCTTCAAGAACGGCTTTCGGAGGCGGCGGTTCCTCCCGCAGCCTCTTTGGGTCAAGAAACACAAGGCCCTTGACGGTCGAAATGCAAATCAAGCCCGATTTGGTTTTGAGACCCGCCGGGCAAAAGCCGCCGGAACATTCCTCAGCCGGCATGCCGTCGTTGACGCCGAAAGACCGCGCGTGAATGCTGAAAGCCTTTCCGTCAGCCACGTCAAACAAATCGCGTTTGTTGACTTGAAAGATGCCATTGCCACAGCCGAGCCAAAGCGCGCCGAAATCGTCCTCGACGATCTGCAGGACCGTATGCGGCGCAAGACCTTGCTGCGCGCCAAATCTGGTCATGGCCCCGCCGCGCCAGCAATTCAAGCCCGCGCCCGCCGTGCCAATCCACAGCGCGCCGTTGGTGTCAAAATAAAGAGTATTGATCGAGGAGTTGCTGGAGAGGCCGGCGGTCATGGTGAGGACTGAATTGCTGGCCTCGCTTATGAGTTTGAGTCCGCTGGCCGCTGTTCCAACCCACAGCGAACCGTCTGGCCGCTGGGCGAGCGACGTAATCACGGCGCGCGTGAATTGCAATGGAAATTCCGTGAACCGTCGGCCCTTTTTGTGGAGCAAATGTCCGGCGCTGGTGCCGACCCACATTCCGCCCCGGCCGTCATTCTGCAACGCGGTGATGGCGGCGTTCCTGACCCAGGGTTCGTTTGTAATGCAATCGGCTAATTGGCCATTCTTCCAATGCAACAAGCCATACTTCGCGCCCCACCAAAGACTGTCATCCGGCGCCTTCAGCACGGGCAGAACGGTCGCGTAATAATACACACGGTTATCCGCCGGACGGAAGGACTCGAAGTTGGACGGACTCCCGCGAAAAAGACTGCCGCCGACCGTGCCGACCCAGATGGCGCCGTCGGAGGTTTGGGCCACCGAGCGGGTGTAGTCATTGGTCAGGCCCTGATCGCTTCCTGCCGCGGCTAATTTGCGCCCGCTCAATCGGTTCAGGCCGCCAGTCCGCGTGCCAATGCACAGGCCGCCTTCATGATCGCAGTAAAGCGAGCGGATGTCCTCGGCGGAAAGGCCGTCCCTTTGTTTCAAAAGATTGAAATGCGCCCCATCAAACCGATACAAGCCGGCGTCCAGGGAACCGGCCCAAATGCTGCCTGAGGAATCCTCCGCGAAGCTGGTTATGTATGCAAACGGCAATCCGTCCGCTTCGTTGAACATGCGCCATGTTTCTCCATCCTGGCGCAGCACCATTCCGTTGCCGATGCCAACCCAGAGCCTGCCTTCGTGGTCTTGAAACATGGCCTCGCCGATGATTTTTTCATGGCCGGGCGGGCCGGCGCAAGGTTCCAGGCGGCCATATTCATATTTGAAAAGTCCATCCGCAATGCTGGACACCCACATGACCGAATTGTCGCGGTTGTGACACAAGCTAAGGACCGGGGCGCGCGAAACGCTGCCAAAGGCGTCGTCTTCAAAAAGCTCCTTGTTTCGATAAAATCTCAGGCCGCCGACGGTTCCCACCCAAAGTTTTCCCGTGGAATCCTCCTCAATGCAGTTGACCGTATCACTGCCCGGCCGGCTGCTGGACGACGGCACAATTTCAAAACGGCCCCGCGCCAGTTTGCACAAGCCGGAGCCGGCCGTGCCAATCCAAAGAACGTTTTGCTGATCCGCGAAAAGAGCGGAAATGCTGACGCTCGGCAAGCCATGTTCGAGTCCAAAGACCTTGAACCGGATTCCGTCGAAGCGAGCAAGGCCGTCCAATGTGCCCAGCCACAGGTAGCCATCAATGGTTTGCGCGATGGCATTGACGGTGTTCTGTGGCAAGCCTGAGCCTGTTCCCCATGAGCGGATGATCGGATGTTGAGCTGGGAGCGGAGCTTCTGTGCCCGTCCCTTTCGCGTCCGGCGGCACAGATAAAATCCAAATCAGAAACCCAACGGCAGTTTGCAGGCATGCGCGCATCAGAATATGCGCCAAGGCGCCCGGCTATATTGGCAGTTTGTCTCGCGGGAGGCAAGTCCGCGCAACCCGCCGCTTCAATGGCCATTGGCCATGCCGGGATCGCACCAAACCTGGTTCTTTTGTGCCGTTGCCGTTGCCAGGCGGTTCCACGCATTTGTCGTTACGAACGTGACGGCGCCGCACGCGGTCACGACCAAGCCTCCGGCTTTGTCGTGTCGAGTGCCGAGCGCAAAATCGGTCGTGGGGTCGGGATAGCTTGAACCGTCGTTGTAAGTGTTGACGCCCAAGATTGGGCTGGTGTCGCCCGGTTCCCACATAATGAAGGAGTCCTGGCGAAAATCCCCTTGGTGGTACGATTTTGGGGCGACCGCGCCGAACCCGCACACGGCGCCGTTCATCACATAGGTTGAGAGCTTATTGGCCCGCCCTCTGAAAGCGGCGGTGTTCGTCAAGTCCAACGGGCACCGGTAAACAAGCGCGTTCTTCAAATAAAACCAAAGCAAACCGCCTTGGTAGGCGAGATTCGGGCTTATGTTAAAAGGGGCATTTTGTATGTTCGGAGGCGCCCCGTTGACGGGGAGGTAGAGCCAGCCAGCGAGAGGATTGCCGGCCGCGTCTGTCCACGGCGGGTTCCAGTTTGGGTAAGGCAGGTAATCTTTGTAGTCCCCGGAATACATGCAAATGGCGATGCCTAATTGCTTATTGTTGTTGGCACATTGCGTCTTTTGGGCCTGGCCCTTGGCGCTTGCCAGGGCCGGCAACAACAAGGCCGCGAGGATGGCAATAATGGCGATAACGACCAACAATTCGATCAGCGTAAAGGCGCGTTGCACGTCCGTTCCCCCAAACAAAGTTTGGGGCCCGGCCTTGTTGATTTTTTGCATTGGTTTCTTTTACAATCAAACAGGCTGAAAAGCCATACCACAAAAGGGTGAGACCCTGTCTCCCCCATATTGGGGATGGGCGCATTCCTGTGGATTTGCATAATCGTCACAATTGAAGTTGACTCAAAAACGCCAAATCAAGCCGTTCCACATATGAAGAAATTAAGATTGAAACAAACCCTTCTCGCGGTTCCCGCGGCCGCGCTCATGCTGGGATCCAGCTTTGGAGGACAAGTGGGCATTAATTTTCAGACCGATTTCTCCCCCTACACCAGTTATTCGGGAAAGCCTGTCACGGCGACGGCGTTTGGGATTGATCCAACGAACTGGGTCAACTTCACCCCTGTCCCGTACAGTTCGCCGAGCACTGGAACGCAAGTCATCACCCTTTCAGACAGCAATACGCTGACGCTTGCCTATTCCGTGCAGAATGGCTGGACCAGCGGCATCGACGCCGATGGCACGGGCACGAATGTTCCGCCTGGACAAGACGAAGTTTTTTGGGGTTATCTGGATGACAGCAGCCCGGGCTTCGTGGTGAAGCTGTCCGGGTTCAGGGAATTCGCGGCGGGTTTTACGGTGCAAACCATATCTGCCTCAGACGGCGCGTCGGGCTTTGCCAACATCAACCTCACCACCAACGGAGTGCTGGAAGAGAGTTTGAACTACACCAACGACCCGTCGCAATTTACGCAAGTGGGCGGCGCCGGCTGGGGCATAAGCACCGTAAGCGCGGCGATTGACAACAACAGCATCACGCTGCAAGGAGCGGGCCGGGTCGGGACGATTCGCAACACGCTGGCGGGCATCATTCTCACGTACACGACACCGGCGCAAAACCCGCCCATTGTGGAAATCAACCCGGCGGCGCCCACGAATATTATTTTCTCGGGCCAATCATTCACTTTGACAGCGGCGGCATCCGGCTCGCCCGTTTTGTATTACCAGTGGCAATTGAATTCCAATGCGATTGCGGGCGCAACCGGGGCCACTTTCACCAACAACAACGCCGCCACTGGCGATTCCGGCAGTTATGATGTCGTCGTGTCGAACGCCTATGGCGTCGTGACGAGCGCGGTCATAGTCGTGCCTGTCTTGGATGTCACCCAGCCGACGATCACCCAGGGACCGGTGTCCGAAACGCTCTATCCGGGTTATCCGGCGGCCTTCACGGTTCAAGCCGCAGGCGGACAGTTGAGCTATCAATGGCAAAAAGGAATAACTCCCATCCCGAATGCGACCAACGCCACACTGTCCTTGACCGGCGTTACGACCAATGACGCGGGAACCTACACAGTCACGGTGAGCAACCCCCGGGGCAACGCAAGCGCCTCGGCGGTCTTGACAATCATCGTTCCGACAGCAGCTTATCCCACGCAAATGGCCTCGTTGTTGCCCTATGTCTATTACCGATTTAGCGAGAGCGGACCGCTCGCTTTTGATGAAGCCGTGAACGCGGGATCGCTCGGTTCAGCCGGCAACGGCAATTACTTGGGGGGCAGCAAGCATCCTTACCCGGGCGCCTTGGCCGGCAGCAGCGATACGGCGGCGTCTTTCGATGGTGTCAGCGGCCGCGTGAGCGTGCCTTTTTCCAGCAGCCTGAACACGGCGCCCTTCACCGCGGAAGCCTGGCTTAATCCGGCCGCGGCCAACACAGGCACCACACTGACGTGCGCCTACTCTTGCGGAGACTTCGGAAGCACGCGCGCGGGATGGCTGATTTACCAGGGTTCGACCGGCTGGGATTTTCGAATGTATAACCAGCTTGGCACGGCTACGGCGCTGGATTTGACCGGCGGCGGCGCACCCGTGCCAGGAAAGTGGTATCACGTCGCGGTTACTTTCGACGGCACGATTGCCACACTTTACGTCAACGGCCAGTTGACGACAAACGGTGTCCCGACCAGTTATGTGCCGGGCACGGCTGGGCCTTTGGCGGTGGGATGCCGGGCGGACAGCACGTTCTTCTGGAACGGAGCCGCGGATGAAGCAGCCTATTATTCCTCGGCCTTGAGCGCGGGGCAAATTCTTGCACATTACCAGAACGGGGGCAACGCGGCGCGCGGCACGGCTTACAACACGCTGATTCTCGGAGACCACCCCGTTGAATACTTGCGCTTGGACGAACCGCAGTTCTACGGGAACACGCTGAACCTGGGAACGTCTGGCCCTCTCTGGAACGGCACGGAGAGCTTAACCGGCACGACAGACGGAGCGCCCGGTCCGCAACCGCCCGGATACACCGGTTTCGAAGCCAACAACCTGGCCGTGCAAGTGGCCACCGGCTCCGTCCAGGCCGCGCCGCTGAATTTGTCCGCAACCAGCGCAACCATGCTTGCCTGGATCAATCTCAACGGCGATAACACTTCTTACTTCCCAGGGATTATCTTCTCGAGGCCGTCGGCCACGGGATTAGGGCTGAATGCTTCCGACGGCCTGGCCTACAACTGGAATAACGACGCCGGCGCTTACGGTTTTGCTTCCGGCCTCAATGTGCCGCCCAATGAATGGTGCCTGGCCGCCCTGGTGGTGACGCCAACCAACGCCACACTTTACCTCGGCACGTCCAACGGCCTGCGATCGGCCGTCAACACTCATGCTCATCAGGCCCACGATTTTACCACCGCGCCGTTGGTGATGGGTTTTGACAACGGCAACTATCTCAATGCTCAAATTGACGAAGCCGCCGTGTTCCCCTATGCGTTGAGCCAAAGCCAGATTACGGCGCTTTACACGTTGGGCTTCGGAGTGCCGCTGACTCTCAGCATGACGCCCGGCGGCGTTATTGTTGATAGCAAGCCTGTTGGAACGCCCAACTACGGTTACGATCACGGGGCTGCCTGGCTGGCAAGCTCCGGCCCCGATGGAAACGGCGTGACGCGCACGGGCGTCGAACAATTCGTGGCCACGAACGCATCGCAGATCATCGTCCCGGCCAGCCCCAATCTGACCCACTCCACGGGCACCATTGCTTTCTGGATGAACTACCCGGTCCCGGCAACCGGTTTCCCCGGCAGCGGAAACGAAGCTCAGATTCTATTTGATTGCCGAACCACCGCCGGAACGATCATTGGCGTCAATACCACCGGCGGCATTGAGTTCCAAACCACCGCCGGAATCAATGACTTCACCACTGGTTATGTGGTGGACGGAAACTGGCACCACATCGCCCTCACTTATGATCAATCGGCCAGCGGCACGGTGACACTTTATATCGATGGAACCGAGGCTCTTGCGAATCAAAACACCACCAATTGGGCCTGGCCGGCCAACCAGGAATTGGAATTGGGGCGCTCGCACGACCCGTATTGGTATCGTTACGACGGACAAATGGACGACTTCCGCATTTACAACCGCATCTTGACGCCGGCGGAGGTCGCCACCATTGGCACGTTCGCCACCTCGGATAATTTAATTGACACAAGCGCCCTGCAATTACGCTACAACTTCGACAATGTCGGGATTGGCGACACTTTGACGTGGCCGTTTGGCGTTCTGCGTTCCACGACGACTTTGAATTCAACCAACTGGCCGATTGTCACGGGTGCAACTTCGCCCTTCCCGTTCCTGCCCACTGGAACGGCTGGATTCTTCCGCACGAGCCTGTATTAATGGCGGGATGATTCAAAATCCGCGCGACGCGGCCCGCTGGCAGCAGGCAAAAGAGCGCCTGCTTGGGGGGCGCTATCGGGAGGCCGTGGCGGGCTATCGCCAATTGCTGGCCAAATACCCAGCCTCCGCGGAGCTTTGGTTTGAGTTCGGCAACGCCTCCGCGGGTGAACTCGATTTCGCGGCCGCCAATAGCGCTTACGAACGCGCGCTCAAACTTGCGCCGCGCAGTGTCCCCCTGTTGTTGCTCGTCGCCCAGCAATACCAGGGCCTTCGGCAACTGGACAAAGCCCGGGCCTGTTTGGAACAAGCCGCGGCGGCGGACCCCGCGTCAGTGGACGCGCGCATCAGTTTGGCCGTGTGGTTCGAAAAGGAACGCAGGCTTGATGAAGCATGGCAATGCCTCGAGCAATGCCTCGCCAGGCATCCGCGAGACGATCAGGCGCGATATTTTCGAGCTTTCCTCCTCCATAGAAAGGGGCTGAACACAGAAGCCGAAACCGCTTTGAGGGACTTGATTCGCGATGGGCCGCGCTACCCCTACGTTCAATACGCCAGCCGTCATCTCCTCGGCGTCGTTCTGGACCAATCGGGAGCTTGCGGCGAAGCAATGAAATGGCTCCGCGAAGCCAAAGCGCTGGTGCGGCAAATCACTGATATTGGCTTGTTGGAACGCGAATACGACCGGACTGCCAGGCATCGCCAGGAATTCATGGCGGCCCTGACATCCGATGCCATCCGGGGGTGGCGCGAAAAGTTCGCGGGCCAAGACGGCAAAAACCGCCTCGCGTTTCTTGGCGGACATCCCCGCAGCGGAACCACGCTGCTGGAACAAATACTTGACGCTCATCCTGATTTGATTGGATTCGATGAGTCAGCAGCTTTTAACCAGGAACTGGCCCAGCGCCTGGTCTTGCCGTCCGGCGCGGCCGAAGCCATGGCCGCATTGGAAGGAATATCTTCGGATCGGCTTGCCGAAATTCGCCGGCGCTATTTAGCCACCCTGCTCCAGGAAATCGGCGGGCGCGCCGATGATCGAATGCTGCTGGACAAGAACCCTTCCGCGACCATGTCCTTGCATCTTTGGCTGCGTGTTTTTCCGGAAATCAAAGTCGTCGTCGCTCTCCGTGATCCGCGCGACGTTGTCCTGAGCTGCTATTTTCAAAATTTGATGCTCAACGCCACCAACGCCAATTTCCTCAGTCTGGAGCGGACGGCCAAACACTATGCTGATTTGATGGATGTCTGGCTTCGGCACCGCGAATTGGGAGGTTTCGATTCGCTTGAAACGCGCTATGAAGATGTTGTGAACGACATGCAATCCGAAGGCAGGCGAGTGACTGAATTTCTGGGACTGGCCTGGCACGAGAACCAGGCTCGTTTTCACGAATCCAGCCGGCGCAAATTTCTTTATGCGCCCACCTACCACGACGTCACCAAGCCCGTCTATCGAAGCGCCGTCGGACGCTGGCATCGTTATGCCAGGGAATTGGAGCCGATCCAACCCATTCTGGCCAGCTATTGCAAAGCGTTCGGATACGAATCTTCCTGATGCAGTCACCGCAACCAGGCGCCCAATGCTCGCCGAAGAACTGAGGTTCTCCTGATTTGTCATTGAGCAGAGCCTGCGACTTCCTCAACGCGCCGCAAGCGGGCGACCCGGCTTCGCACTTTTCCAGAAAGCGGCCGGTCAGCCGCCGGCGCAGTATTTGGCGACGGCTTCGGTGCGGGACTGCACGTGGAGCTTGTCGTAAACGCGGCGCAAATAATTCCGCACCGTGGGCACGGTGATGTTAAGTTCGGCGGCGATTTGCTTGTAGGGATCGCCGCGCGCCACTCGCTCCAGAACGGTTTGTTCACGGGCCGAAAGAGCCACCATTTCAGTTGAGCGGGGCGAAGGTCTTTGGAAAGAAGCGACGACTTTGCGGGCGATGGAACTGGACATCGGCGAGCCGCCTTCGCAAACCTCGCGGATGGCCTCCAAAAGGCTGGCGGGGCTTAGGCGTTTGAGCATGTAACCGGAGGCCCCGGCTTCCAGCGCCTTAAAGATCAGTTCGGAATCTTCATACACCGTCAGCATGACAATTTGCATCTTCGGTTCAAGCGCCTTTAGGCGAACCACGCACTCAATTCCGTCCATCCCCCGCATGTTAATATCCATCAATACCACGTCGGGCCGGTCCATCGGCAACCCTCGCAAGGCGTCGCGGGCATTGGAGTAAGCGCTGACGCACCGAAAGCCGGGTGCGTTGTTGACAAATGCGGTAATGGACTGCCGCAGTTTGTCTTCATCGTCAACCAGCGAAACGGAAATCATCCTGCTCCCCCATGATGTTGCCCGTTCATCGGAATGACGAAACGGACGGTCGTGCCGCGGCCGGGCATCGATTCGATATGACACCGCCCTCCCATTTCGGAGAGGCGTTCGCGCATGTTGCGCAAGCCGTTCCCCGAAATAAAAGGCCCGGCCAATAGCGCCGAATCGAAACCAGCGCCGTTGTCGGAGGCGGCGATCTCGAAGGCGGAATCCTCGCATTTGACAGAAACTTTGAGATGAGTGGCTTTGGAGTGTTTGAGCGCGTTGGTCAAGGCCTCATGCACCGCGTGGAAAAGGTGATGGCGCAAGTGAGACGACAAAGGGTAAAACGGCAATTGCGCCGGGATGTCCAATTCGCACTGGATGCCTGTTTCCTGGAAATAATCCTGGGCATATTGGCCGATATAGGAGGCAACCGGTTCGAGGGAATCATTTCTGGGATTAACGGCCCAAACAATTTCATCCAACGAATGGAGAACCTCGCGCGAAACGTCCGAGATGGAACTGATCTGGCTGCGCAAATTGGCCGGCAATTCCGAAACCCGGCGGGCGTCTTCACTCAGAAATGAAATGCGGCAGAGCTTGGCGCCCATCTCATCGTGCAGGTCCTGGGCGATGCGCGTGCGCTCGCGTTCCAAAACCTTTTCCTGCTCAAGTTGCCGCAGCCGATGTTGCATCTTTCGTTTCTCGACGATTCGCGAGAGGCCCGCGACCGAGCCGAGAATGATGGCCAGCACGACCGTCAGGAACCACCAACTTTGCCAGAAGTAGTGCGCGACCACGATGCCAAGCGTCGCGGTGGGCTGCCCCCAGTTCTCGCCGCCCAGGCTGGCGCTGACCAAGAACCGATAATCGCCCGGAGGGACAAATGGATAAGGCGCCGTCCGGCGGGCGCCGGCGTCAAACCAGTCGGGATCCAGCGGCTCGAGCCGATACCGAAAACGGAGTCGTTCAGGATCGTCGAACCCCATGGCCGTGTAGGTAAATTCGAGACGGTGTTTGCCGGGGCCGACGTGCAAGGCGGGTTCCGCGCTGACGGCCACTGATTGCCCGTCAAGAGTCACTTCGTCAAGGACCACGCTAGGCGGGAGGGTATCAACCGGGCGGCGGCGGGGATCGATCACGACGATGCCCTTGAGGGTTGAGAACCAAAGAAGGCCATCATGGGTCCGCAATCCAGCAGGGAAGAAACCAGCCGTGCATTCCTCAGACGGCAGGCCTTCATCACGGGCATAGACCTGGGCGTAAACGGCCGCCGCCTTGCCGGCTTCGAGGGCTTCGAGTTCGCGTTCGCTGACGCAGGCGATGCCGCGGTTGCTTCCAAGCCAAAGGCAGCCGAAATCGTCTTCAAGAATTTGGGAAATGGTATTGTCAGGCAACCCTTGGCGCGTGGTGAAAGTGGAAATCTTTTCGCCGCGCAGAACGCTCAACCCCCCGCCTTCGGTGCCGATCCAAAGCGCGCCAGCCCGATCCAGATAAAGCGTGCGGATCAACTCACTGACCAGTCCCCCGGCTTTGCCGTAATGAATGATCTTGCCGCCCCGCATGCGGTAAAGTCCCGCCCCTGACGTGCCCACCAGAACGGAGCCGTCACGATCAAACACGATGCCGGCAATGGCGTGCTCGCGCCAGGGATCCGGTTGGTCGAACCATTGATTGTGCCAGCGGCGCCATAGGCGGCCATCACGTGTGCCGACCCACAGTCCGCCTTCGGCATCTTCCGCCAGAGCGATGACATTGGCGTCTTTGGCAAACGGCGCGACCTCGGGGCGCGAGATGGCGCGAGGGTCGGCGAAATGAACCAAGGCGCTTTCACCGGCGATCCAACAACTTCCGTCCCGCGCGCGCAACAATGCGTTGATCGGGCCGGCCAGGGACAAACCAAGATTGGACAATCGTCGGAAACTAGGCCCCTCCCATCTGTAAATGCCCCCGTTTGGTTTTCCCGCCCAAATTTCTCCCGGCGCGAATTCCGCCAAACCTTGCACTGCGCCGTATCCCAGTCCTTCCATGGCGCCGAATGACAGCACCGTTTGGGCGCGAAGCCTGTTCAGTCCGCCATGAGTGCCAACCCACAACACGCCTTGCTGATCAACCAGCAGTGATTCGGCAAGGTTATCCGAGAGGCCGCTGCGGGCGCCAACCTCCTGCATCGCGCCGTTCTTGAATTGCAACACCCCCTCGCCCACCGTCGCCGCCCAGACCGTGCCGTCGGGCGTCTCAGCGAGAGCCGACACATAAGGCTCGCCCTGGTGGGGATGGATATGCTGGCTGTACCAGCGCCCCTTCTCCAAATAGAGAAGAAATTCCCCGCCGGCGCCGACCCACAGCCTCCCCTGGTGATCGACGAGCAAACAGTGGGGATCTTCAAGAAAACGTTCCAATGACGGATCGGATATCTTTTCCACAGTGGCGCCATTGCACACAAAGACGCCATTATTCTTGACGGCAATCCACATTGCATTGTGGCTGTCGGCGGCCAGCGCGGTGACCGTCTTGCCGGAAAACTGGCGGAACCGCGGGACATCCTGAATCTGGCCGTTTTTCCAAATGGCCAGGCCCGTTTCGCCGCCAATCCAAATTTGCTTCTGATGATCTTCAGCCAGCGTGAGAATGGCGCCCGCGGGAACATTGCTGATGACAACGAAATGGCCATGTTCGTAGCGGGTCAGCCCCCCTGCCGCGCCGCCAATCCATAACGCCCCCGCGCTGTCGCCAAGAAGGGACTTAACCGGCCCGCTGTTTAATCCCTCGCGCAATCCGAATGGCACAAAACGCAAGCCATCGAATCGCGCGACGCCATCATCACTGCCGACCCAGACGAAGCCGTCGCGCGTCTGGGCCAGCGCGCGGACAAAATTCTGCGGCAAGCCCTGTTCCCGCTGCCAGGAGTGAAAAGTGAAAGGGAGCGTCCCGGTCCCAAAATCCTTTGTTCTGCTGGCATTCGTGGTTGGCGCCGCGAAATCCACAAACGACGTGGCGATTTCCATATCGCCAAAAATCCAGCCGTTGCCGCCGCCGCCGTGCCGCAAGCGAATTTCGTCGAACGAGGCGTCGGCGTCCAACCGAGTGATGAGATTGGCCGGCTGGCTTGCCTCGCTGGCGCCGGGGCCTAAATCCGGGTTTAGCCAAATGGTAATTTCGTCGTCGCCGCCGGCAATGTATTGGACTTTGAAGACAATGGTGTTCTCCAGGCCTTGGTGCGGCAATTCGTAGGGCTGATATTCGCCCGAATTGGTGCCGCTTGATCGTTCCGGGCGGGAAGTATGGAGATTAACATAGTCCGACATGACCGCGTCGCCATTGACGACATTTCGAAACGCGCTGTAAGCCCATGCTTCGAGGGCGTTGCCAATGCCCAGCCGTTCTTCCCCGCCATCGTATAGCTCAAAGCCGGCAAAGTATTCCTCGGTGCTGGCGTCGGAAAGCGGATCAACGTGAAATTTAAAATATAGAGCGTCGCTGGCTGTATCGTCGCGCTTGACTGCGCCTTCCAGGATGTCCCTTCCATCGCCCGTCTCGTGCGCCAGGGTGGAACCGAGGGAGCGCCACAGCACGGCGGCGCGGCCATTCGCGACGACAGACATCGCGATCAGAATGATCCACAGGCGGCGCATGACGTCATCGTATGATTTTGGCACGCGAGGGACAAGTCTGGTGCTCGGTTCATTTTTCAATCATAAAGCGCATATGTTGAAAATAATCGGGCGCTTTGACGACGAGCATCGCGCCATCCCACGCCCAGCCTTCTTTGGCCGTTGCCAGGCCCGTCGCTGTTTTGCCGGGCAACGAACGCTGGCCATCGGCTTCCGTTCCGGTGAATTCAGCCAATGTAATTGACTTGGGGGCGCGGCTTTCCCAAAGCTGCAATTCGAGCGGCCGCGAGGCGGGAACATAGGATCCGCCAATGTTGTCAACCTCAACGATCTCTTGGGCAGCGCGCCTCGTGTGATGGAATTGCCGTTCGAGAAACACCGAATTCGTGTAAGCGAGTGTGGTTCCGTCGTCTTCGTAGAGGATTGCGGTTGAATTGTCGGAGGGCGCGGCGAGAACTTCCAGCGAGTTGCCCGCCATTTCTTCCGTATTTTGAACGACCGGTTGGCGGAAGACGAAACCCCCAGCACGGACAAACACCGGAATAGACTCCAACGGAGCCGGTACATCGACGCTTCGGCCGCCCTCAAACCGTTTTCCCGTCCAGTAATCGAGCCAATCGCCTTTGGGCAGATAGACCGCGCGATCAGTTGCCCCTTCCCATAACACCGGCGCCACCAGCAAATCGGCCCCGAAGAGAAACTCGTCGTCGATTGCGGCGGCGGCTTCATCGCCGGGATACTCCACAAACAATGGCCGCATCGCGGGAATCCCTGTCGCGGCCATCTGATGAACAGCGTTGTAAATATAGGGCAGCAGCTCATAACGCAATTCGATGGCGTGTTTATTGACTGCTTCAAATCTCGCCCCGAAGGACCATGGCTCCTTGTCAGGATTCGGCAGATCGGTGTGAGTCCGCATAAACGGGTAGAACACGCCTGCCTGCAACCAGCGGGTAAACAGTTCGGCCGTCGCGGGATGAACGAATCCGCCAATATCGGCTCCCACAAAACCGAAGCCGGAAACTCCCAATCCAAGCAAGGTGGAAATGGATTGCCGCAGCGACGCCCAATCAGCCGGCGCGTCCCCTGTCCAAAGCGCGCCATAACGCTGGCCGCCCGCATAGGTGGATCGCGTCAATACGAAAGCGCGCCGATTGGGCTGCAAGGCGCTCAATCCTTCGAAAGTGGCCCGGCTCATGAGCTGCCCATAAACATTATGCACTTGGCGGTGAGTGGTTGGATCGCCTTCATTATCCTGCATCACATCCAGCGCCATGGTTCCGGTCGGCGGCACGAAGACCGATGGTTCGTTCATATCATTCCAGATTCCGGCAACGCCTTCGTCGAGCAATCCTTTAAAAAGCCCGCCCCACCATCGGCGGGCGGCCGGCTGAGTAAAATCAGGAAAGACGCTGGGCGCGGGATTCGTCTCAGCCAGCGCGGGCCATACTTTTCCAGAATAGACGGCGCCATTCGTGTCTTTGATGAAATAGCCTCCGGCCAGCCCGGTGTCGAAGGGAGCGTAACCGGTTTCGATTTTCGGGTGCGCATCAACGATTGTCACCACTTTGAATCCCTGCGCCGCGAGGTCCGCAATCATGGATTTAGGATCAGGGAACCGGTCATGGTTCCAGGTGAACGGCTTGTAATTATCCTGATAATGTATGTCCAGCCAGATGACATCGGCGGGAATTCGTTTTTCCCGGAAGTCCGACGCCAACCGGCGCACCCGAGCTTCTGGATAATAACTGTAACGGCACTGATTGTAGCCGAGCGACCAGAGCGGCGGCATGGGCATCCGGCCAGTTAATTCCGTGTAGCGGGAGATGACATCCTTTGGCGCCGGGCCGTTGATGAAATAATAATTCACTTCCTTGCCCTCGCCTCCCAGCGCCAGCTCGCTGGGCGCATCATGCCCAACGTCAAAGTAGCTGCGGGCGGTGTTGTCGATAAAAATCCCATGCGCCCGCCCGTGTTCCATCGCCAAGTAGAACGGAATGGCCGCGTAGAGAGGGTCCGTGCTTGAGTCCCAACAATAGGTGTCTGAGTTCCACATGACGCAGTTATAGCCGCCAAGCTGCCACCCGCGCTTGTCGAGACGGCCGCTTTTTTCGCCAAGACCATAAATATGTTCATCGTCGGACAAGTGTTTGACGATTCGGTAGGTTCCTTCGGACAGCCAGTTGCTGATATCGCTATCAAGGGAAACGCCGGAAGCGGTGGAGAAGGCAAGGCGAAGGGGATCGGTCTGAATAGTGATTTTCAATGTGGCAGTCGTCAAAATAGCAAGATTGTCACCTTGGGTTTCGGCCTTTGCATGGATGACGCCAAAATGGCTGGAGACAACCGCATAGGAATGGTCCCGGCCAAACCCATGACCATCCACAATCCGGACGCGGATGATATCGTCCGACAGAGGAATCACCGCCATCGAAAGGCTGCCGCTGTCAACGCGCAAGTCCTGCCCGTCCCATCGCGGTTTTTCCGCGAGGGCCAATTGGGTGGAGACCATCAGGATAAATGCAGTCTTAAGGATGCGCAGGAACATGCGCGGACGATAGTTCCGCCGGCGCAAGCCGCACAGTCAGATGAAATGACCACAACACTATTGACCAGTCGAAGCCGGTGCGAAGTCGATTCTGCGGCCTGTCCGAGCCGACTCGCGCGCGGCGTCCAGAATTTCCGTCACCGTCAGATTCAAGTCCAATGATGCCATTCCCGCCGGTTGCACTTCATGGCGCGCGACGGCCAGAAGGCATGAAAGATCGTCAGTGATTCCTTGCCCGCGCGGCGGCGGGACCAGGCGAACCTGTGTTTCCGGAGAGCCGCCTTTGCGAACGCGAACTTCGTCTGGCCGCGTCACCAGCAAATAGCCATCGCCGCCATAGACTTGCAGTTCCCGGACTTCGTAGGGCCAATTCCATGAAGCCTCGATGATGGCATGGGTATGGGGATACTCGACAATCACGGTCGCTTCGTCATCGACTTGGCCGTAAATTTGCGGTTTGAGATGCTGCGTGGCCGCCGTGACGGATACCGGGCGCTCGCCATCCATGAGCCAGGCAATTTCATCGGCGCCGTAACAACCAAAGTCGATCAAGGCTCCTCCGCCGCTTTGAGCCGGGTCGGTCAGCCAGCTCAGAAATTGCGGCGAACATCCAATTTCCTTCGGTCCGCGATGGCCGGCGCGCACCACGATTTTTCGGATGGCGCCAATGGAGCGTTTGGTGCGGGCGATTTCGTAGGCCGACTCGCTGGCGGGAAACCAGGCTGTCTCATAATCCACGATGACTCGTATCCCGGCCTTTTTTGCGGCGGCCGCCAAGGCGCGCGCCTCCTCCAAATTGATGGCAAGGGGCTTCTCCAGCATGACATCCATCCCGTACTGAGCGCATTTTTCCACGATGGCCCGGTGCTGAACCGTTTGGCTGAAAACGGCGGCCGCTCGCGGATGCACTTTGCGAATCATTTCATCAAACGAAGAAAAAAGAGTCTCGGCGCCAAGGCCGTAACGCTGGCGATATTCAACGATGAGGTCGCGATTGCTTTCGACAATGCCGACGAGCGATGCGTCCGGACGGCTGCGCAGCTCGTTAATGAAGGCGCCCGCTTGTTCATGGGCAAGGCCGATGATGGCAATGGGCGTCGGCGCACTGTCTGCCCATGCGGAGGCGGCCGCCCAAAAGACGGCTATGCTAAACAACCATTTCATCGATAATGGGATTGTTCCCGCTGCCGCCGTGCTTTTCAATATTCAAAACGGAGCGGAGCCGAGCGCGACATTACGGATTAGGCCGGGGCGTTGCGGCCGAAATCCATGCGAGGTCGGGGTTCTTGCTCACACTGAAATCCACCTGGTATGTGTAAGTCACTGGATGCAACGTGACCTGCGTTTGCCATTTATGCATGATGCTGCTGCCGTCGCACATGCCAATGCCGCAGGCCCCGTTGTGCTGCCCTCCGGGAAGTTCGTTGAATTCTCCGGTGCCGCTGGTGTAAGTCCAGCTTGTATAAAGAATGCCGTCGTCGATGCTGTCGGGATGCTCATCTGTAATCAGCCAACTGCGGCTCGGCCCGGGATAAATCAGATTGCTCATTTTCTTGGCCTTCCAGAAGGTGCTGAAATAGGTGAGGCCGGAATAAACCTGCCCGTCTCCGACGGCGCCGTCCATGGCGCAACTTCGGCAACGCCCCTGCCAGCCCTTGGCTCGTTGGGCCGGGCTAAGAAAGGCGCCATTGACCGGACAGGCGAAGACGCGAACGCTATTCGCGACCAGATAGCCAAGCAGGGCGTGATTTGGCGCCTGAGTGAGCCATTGATAGTTTGTATTGTTCTCGTCTGTTGTCCAATCCAGCCAGCCGTTGTCCGGCGACACTCCGCCAATCCAGGAGGCCGTTCCGTTATAGGGCAGGCTTTGGTCGGAATTAACGGCCAGGCGGTCGGCGTTATCGTGAGAATACATGGTCCATGCCAAAACCAGTTGCCGATTATTATTGAGACACGACGTGATTTGCGCGGAAGTCTTCGCATGCGCCAGCGTTGGAAGGAGCATGGCGGCGAGAATGGCGATGATGGCAATAACCACCAGCAGTTCAATCAGCGTGAATGCAAGCGCTGGGCGAATGGCACGGCGGTCTTTGGAGTAATGGCGCATGTTTCGATCATGGCGCACGCCTTCATTTTCGTTAAGTCGTACAAAGTGACCACAGGTGGCGCCAAAGTGTGTGGTCGTTTCATGCGGCTGGCCGGAATCGCATTGGTTTGCTAAACATCAACCGCGCACACATGCCCTATGATTTCTGTTTCAATTGTTGACGATGAAGACGACTTGAGGGAGTCCATTGCGGCGTTCATCAACAACGCCTCTGGTTTTCGATGCGTCAGCGCCTATCCCAGCGCTCAGACAGCGCTCGCCAAGCTGCCCTCGGAACGGCCCGATGTGGTGCTCATGGATATCAATCTGGCCGGTTCCAGCGGAATCGAATGTGTGGAGAAACTGAAAGTGGCCGCGCCCGCCATGCAAATTGTCATGTTCACAGTGTACGAGGACACGGCGCAGATTTTTCAGGCGCTTTCCGCCGGAGCCAGCGGTTACCTGCTGAAGCGCTCCACTCCCGGCAAGTTGTTGCAAGCCATTGAGGACGTCCACGCGGGCGGTTCCCCCATGTCCAGTTCGATCGCCCGCAAAGTCGTCGCGTCATTCCAGAAAAGTCCGCCCGCCGTTGAACAAACCGAACATTTGTCCGCCCGCGAGCAATCCATTTTGGAGTGCCTTTCGAAGGGCTTGACTTACCAGCAAACCGCCGACCGATTAGAAATCAGCCTCGGAACTCTCCGCACGCATATCCGGCGCATTTACGAAAAATTGCACGTCCATGCCCGGACCGCGGCCGTGGCGAAATATCTTCATCGGGATTAGTCAAACTAATGTTTTGCTGTGGTCACTTCATATGACTTTGCCGAAATCAGCATTTCATTAATATCGGCGGAATGAATCCGAAAGTCGCAACCCGAATCGCGTCCCCGACTCCAAAAATCAAACCCAATCGCACTATGCACAAATATTATCGTCTGTTGCTTTCAACGGCTTTGCTCGCCTCGGTCCTTCCGGCTTCCGCCAGCATCTTCACTTGGAATGGAACCGGCAGCGGCAATTGGTCTGTTCCTGGCAACTGGTCCCCCACCGGCCTTCCGTCAGCGGCCGATGAGGCAGTGCTGGGAACGAGCGGCGAGTCGCCATCCGCGGGTGCGGCAGATAATACAGTGGACATCGACTTCACCTTGCAATCCCTGTGGTTCGCGCCCACCAATTTGTCGCCCAACTTCGCGTATCAAAACACACAGATTAACGCGGGAGTGACCTTGTCGGTCAACAGCACGAATGCGGAAATTGTTTTTGACTCCGGCACCCAGAACGATCCTTTTCTGAACACCGGCAATGGCGGCCTGGCTGCCAGCTACAGCGCCATCTCCGGCTCCGGCACACTGACGGTCACCGATTCCAACGCCGCTTCTGTCATGATTGTCTCCCAGGGCAGCAGCCAATACTCCGGCAAAGCCGGCCTATGGGCGTCGCTCGACATGTCCGGTTTGAGCACGTTCAACGGCACGTTTGGCCGGTTGCTTGCCGGGGTCCAGGGCGATGGGCCGGTCGGCAATGGCGCGGTCGCCCTCAATAATTCCGGGCGGCAGGCCGGCGAACTGTCGCTGGCCATGACCAACAACATTCACTTGACGCAAACTGGCAATATCCAGGGAACGGCTGATGCCGCCGTTGCCGGCGCCGCCTTGGTTATTAACGATGCTCCGTTCTTCGGCGACAACGGCAGTGAGATTTTTCTCGGAGTATCCAATGCAATTTGGGCTGACACCATCACCGTCGGCCGCCAGCAATGCAACCGCACCGCGTTAATGGAGTTCAACCCGGAGTTTAGCGCCCCGCAGCAAATCTACCTCCGGGGCGAAAGTTCAAATCGTGTTTCCGAGTTCGTCATCGCCGACAACACCGTCAATGGCGCCACCGGCAACGCCAATCCCGGAGTGATCACAGTTCCGCCCGGCGGATTCAGCGTTGGCTCGGCCGGCCTGTTCGATGTCAGCGCCGGAACGTCGGACATCATGATTGACGCGCTTATTATTGGCAAAGGTTATCAATTCGCCGGCGGCGGATATGCGGCGGGCGCCTTCAACATGGGCGCAGGCTCGCTAAATGTGAATACGCTCCAACTCGGCGTCATGTCATCAGCCAGTGAAACAGCGCCCGTTACCGGTGTTCTTAACGATGCCGGCGGCGCGATTACCGTCAACTCAGGCTCGGTGGCTTTGGGCGTGGAGCTTGCCAGTCCGGCCAGCACTTTCGCCACCGGGACGCTCGTCATCAGCGGCGGCGGGAGCCTGGACGTGGCCAATGGCGGAATCGTTGATGACGGTCTTTCAGAAAGCCAGGTGCTGCTGACGAACGCCATCGTGACCGCGGCCAATATTGGATCCGCCTCCGCTCCCATCGGCACTCTGGTTGTCGGGGATTCCACTCTCAATGTTTCGGTGTCCGGCTTGGAAGGAGCGATTCTGGCCGATAACATTTCCACCGTAAGTTCCTTGACGGGAGTCACCATTAATCTCACCTCTATTTCCGGAGTCGCCGCGCAGCAAACCGTCATCACCCTCATCCAATCACAGAATCCCATTAGCTATAGCAGCATTGGCGGCGGAGTTGGGGGAACCGACTTAATCCTCGGCGGCTTGCCAGCCGGCTACCAGGGCCATCTTCAAATCAACCTTGATTCGGTTCAACTCGTCCTGACCCAGAATCCGACTGTGCCCGACGGCTGGACCGGGGCGGATATCTCGATTCACGACACGAATTGGTCCGATTCTCATAACTGGTCGCTCGGCAGCGAACCGAGCGCCAATGTGCCGGCGGCGTTTTCCGCCAGCGCCTCGGCGGCCTCTTCCGCGCTTAGTTCGCTGGGTGGCGGTCCCGGCGCCGTTAATCCGGCAAAAATCAACAACATTGTTGACACAAGCGTCGGCGTTCTTGGCGTCAACTATGGCAATATAAATGGCACCTACGAGAATACGTCGATCAATCCTGGCGTGACTTTGACGCTGGGTTCGGGAGGACTCACCGTCGGCAGCCCGGTTATTGACGAAGGCAACACCACCGCCAATGCCACCATTAGCGGGTCATCTGGAACACTGGCCGTCAATGACAACTCCGCGGTTCTTTATGTCGGCCTGGGACACGCCAGCGCCTCGTCCAGCGCCAGCGCCACTCTCGATATGTCGGGACTGGGAGCGTTCAACGTGAACGCGGGCAGCCTGCTTATTGGAGTGGGTTCCGTCGGCTTCACGTCTGTTCTTCAACCTGCCGGCGCCGTGTATCTCGCCGAAACGAACAGCCTCACATTGACCGCGGGCAATGGCCAATCCGACTCCGCCCTTGTGGCCCTGGATGTGGGCGATGCCGGCGACGCGGAAACGCAGGCTGGCTATGGCGCCAGTTCGACTTCGGCTCTTTATCTCGGATGGAGCAACAATATCCAGGCCGATTATATCGATGTGGGCCGCCAATGGGCCAACGGAAAGCTGGCCTTCAATCCGGCGGTGACCAACAGCAGTCCGAGCGTGGTCATTCGCGGCGCAAGCGCGAATCCAGTCGTGAGCTTGAACATTGGCGATGGCGCCGAAAACACACTGCCGGCCGGCGGCGGCAGCGGCACGGTTGATTTAACCGGCGGAACGGCCAACATCCTTGTCAATACGCTTAACGTTGGCAAATCCTCGCCCAATTGCATTGCCCCGACCACCGTGACAACCGGCACGCTGACCTTCAATAGCGGACTCATCGCGGCCTCGACTGTCAACATTAGCGATAACCCTGCAAACTCGGGGAGTTATGTCAGCCCCGCGGCGGGGGTGATCAACGTCAACGGCGCCGCCACATTGGTTGCAAGCAGCACGCTGAACCTTGGTTTGACGCCGGGAGCGCAAGCTGGCGGCACGCCGAGCGCGATACTCAATGTGAACGGCGGGTCCGTCTGGGCAAACAATGTTGTGGCTGGGACCAATGGCACGGTTAGCGCCATTAGCCTTGTTGGAGCCACTTTTGGGGCCACTAATGGCATCGCCGCGGCCTCGGCCCCTGTGACGACCTTGAATCTTACCAACTCAACCATTATTGCCGCCGCAAGTTCCGGCCCGGTGATTAACGCGGAGAGCGTCAATGCTGGCGGTTCCTCGAACACCGTCATCCTGCTTTCGCTGCCGCCGGTCGAAGTTTACCCGCTGGTGGTCACCTTGGTGAACTCCGCCAATCCGATTTCCGGTTCGCTCAACTTTCAGGCCCAGCTTCCATCCAGCTATTCCGGAATCGCTGTGAGCTATGCCAATAATCATTCGCAAGTCATATTGACGATCCAAAACGGCCCGATTTCGGCGCGCGGCATTGTTCATTGGATTGGCCCCGCCGGCATCAACATGAATTGGTCTGACAGCGCCAATTGGTTCCTCCCGCCCATTCCCGCCGCGCCGGACATCGCGATGTTTGACAATGTCGGCGAATCTTTGACTGCCGGGGTGGCCGGCGCCGATAACGTCGCGGACGTGAATGTCACCATCGCGGGGCTGCTCTACGCGGCCACGAACGATTCCGTTGACTTCGCGCTAACACCCGCCGCCTACCAGAATACCGTGATCAATCCCGGCGTGACTGTGACCGTGAACAACACCAACCCCGTCATTGTTCTTGATTCCGGGACGCAAAACGACCCAACAAATTCCAGTTCCGGGAATGGTCCTGTTGGCAACACCAGTTCCTACGCGACCATCAGCGGCGGCGGCACGCTTTCGGTCAATGATCCCAATCCGGAATCCGTCGCTATTGTCTCCCAGGGCAGCAGCCAATATTCTTATCCCAGCGCCTCCCTGTGGGCTCAATTGGATATGTCAGGGTTGAACTCGTTCAACGGCACTTTCGGACGGTTGCTGGTCGGTATCCAGGGCGTTGGAGCGACGGCGGGTGAAGTGGCCCTAAATGCCTCGGGCCGGCAAACGGGCCTTCTCTGGCTGGCCGCCACCAACGTGATCCATTTGACGCAAACGGGAAATACGCAAGGCGGTTTTGCCGCAGCGGCGGGCGGGCCGGCCCTGGTCGTTTTTGACAGTGGATTTTCCGGCGATAATCCGAGCGAGATTCACCTCGGACTCTCCAATGCAATCTACGCGGATACGATCACCATCGGCAGAACCGGCGTCCAATCCGGCGTGATGGACTTCAACCCGAACCTGATCACCGACAGTTCGATCATCCCGCAGCTTTGGCTCCGCGGCCAGAGCGCCAGCCGGGTTTCTGAAATGATCATCGCCGATTCAACTTATGAAGGCGGCAATAGCCAATACGAGAATCCCGACTCGCGCATCCTGGTTACGCCCGCCATTTCCGGGGGAAACAACGAAGAGGAAAGCTCGCTCATGGACCTGAGCGCCGGCACGGTCAATATGATGGTTGACACTCTTATTGTGGGCCAGGGCTGCAACACCGGCGGCAGCGGCTTTGTCGTGGGCCAACTGAGCATTGGCGGGGGCGCGTTGAATGCAAATGCGTTGGAACTGGGCGCGATGACTTCCTCAGCCACCGTTACTCCCGTGACGGGTATTTTGAACATCACAAACGCGACGCTCACGGTCAATAATAGCCTTGCTTTGGGTGTCCCCATGGGCGGGGCCACGGCAAGTTACGCGGCCGGAAACTTGAATCTATCCGGCGTCAATGCCGCCGTTGGGTCCATTACCGCCAGCGGCAGCGTCAATAGCTCGATCAATATGACGGGCGGCAGTTTGACCTTAACCTCCGCCGCCGGTTCGATTGGAACTTCAGCCGCGCCCGTGGGAAGCATTACGCTCTCAGGCGGAACCATCTTGAACCTTGCCGCCGGCGCATTCCCGGCTGTAGTGGCAGGAAGCATCTCCGGCTCGGGCTCGGCTGATACCATCAATATCAGCTATCTGCCGCCGATGACCACTCTGCCGGCAACGGTCACATTGATCCAATCGCAGAGCGGCATTGGCAGTTATGATTTCGTGTTGGGCACGTTGCCGACCGGATTCCACGGAACCTTGCAGGAAAGCACGGACAACACTGCTGTTCAGTTGGTCATTACGAGTTCGACAACTCCGCCGGCCAAGGGAGCGACTATTACGCACGCGGGCGTGACTGCCGGGTCCATTACTCTGTCCGGCACTAATGGGCTTTCAGACGCCGTCTATTACGTCCTCAGTTCGACCAACCTCGCGGCCCCGCACGGCGGCTGGAGCATCATTGCGACGAATGCATTTGATGCGAGCGGCAATTTCAATCTCACGCTGCCGGCGACCGCAACGCAGCAATTCTTCAGAATTGAGTCCCAGTAAGGAAACTGGCGAGGTCTGTCAGCGGCGCCGGAATATTTTCCGGCGCCGCTCTTGCCAGATCGACTTTCCAAAGCGCTGCTGACACCCTGGATTGCGTTCCTATCTGATATTGTGTTCGATCGAGTCCGAAAATGGCGGGTGATTTGCTGCTGGATGGCGTGCCTTTCAGCGGGAGCGGCTTCGAAACCTGTGATGGTTCATTTCATGCCGTGGTTTGTGGCAGAACCTTACAGCAGCAGTTGGGGATGGCACTGGACCATGAATTATTTCAATCCCAATACCTTCACCAATGGCCAGCGCCAGATTGCCTCGTGGTACCATCCTGCCATCGGCCCGTACGATTCCGATGATGCGGCTGTCCTCGAATACCAGGTCCTTCTTCTTAAACTGGCCGGCGCTGACGGTGTCATTGTGGATTGGTACGGAATGGATGAATTTGCTGATTACGCCATCAACAACCAGAGAACCTTGGACCTTTTCACTTGGACGCGCAAAGCAGGGTTGCAATTTTCCCTTTGCTACGAAGACCACACGATTCTAAATGAAATCCAGGGCGGGTTCATCTCCTCCAACCAGGCCATTGCGCATGCGCAGCAAACCATGCTCTACGCCCAAACTAATTTCTTCGACGACCCGAGTTTTCTGCGCCTCTTCGGGCATCCGCTGCTTCTAAATTTCGGGCCGCAGTATTTCACGGCCAACAGCAATTGGACCGCCATTTTCTCAGTCCTCGAATCCAGCAATTATCCCGCATTTTTCACCGAAGACAATAAACTGCCCGCGGGCGATGGCGCGTTTGACTGGCCTCCCATGGGAATGAGCCAGACCAACACCGGCGCGCTCGCGGGCATCCTGGCGCCGGATCAACTGCAAACCTACCTGGCGCAATTCGAGCAGAAGGCCTCCACCTGGCCCGCTTACCTCAGCAGCGCCTTTCCCCGGTTCCATGACATTTATGCCCAAGCCGGCGTATCGCCTTCCTACGGCTATCTGGACGATAGCAACGGCTTGACTTTTCAATCGACCTTGCGGCGGGCCATGACCAATTCTTCCAAAATCGCGCAAGTCGTCACATGGAATGATTATGGTGAAGGCACGATTGTCGAGCCGACCACCGAATACGGACTGCGTGATTTGGGAGTGCTGCAGAACTTTCGGCGGCAATACCTTTCCCCGTCCTATGCCGGGACAACCAACGATCTCGCGGTGCCGCTTCGGGTTTACAAGGCCCGCCGCCAATACGCCGGAAACGCCATCGTCAACCCGGAGTTGGACCGCATTTTCACCAATGCGGTCACCGGCGATCTATCCAGCGCCAATCTGAAATTGTCCGGCGTCGAATCGCAATCACCTGTCATATACAATTTGCAACTGACCAACAGCCAATTTTCCTTTTCGGTTGGCGGCTACGTCTCGCCTTCAGGGGTCGCCGTTCAATACACCACCAGCCCTTCATTCCAAAACTGGCAGCCCGCCGCCAATCTAAGTTCCGGCGCCAGTCCGCCCGCTTTTCGGACCAATACCGCCGGATACACCAATGCTGTCTTCTTTCGCATAGTCAGCCAGTCCAAGTGACAGGCACGTTATAAAATTCCGTACTTTTTGAAGGCGGCGCGGGCGGACATTCCTTGCTCAAGGGCTTTCTTCACGGATTTTTCGCCGCTGGCTATTTCAAAGGCCTTGGCAAAAACCTCGCGTTCGATCGCGCGCGGGATGACGCAAACGCCGTCGATGTCTCCAAAGATAACGTCTCCCGGTTCGCGTAGCGTCCCCAGGAAAAGGTCGGGAAGCCCATCTTTAGCCATTTACGATGGCTGAAAAGAGGAACCGGTCATTGGTCCCGTCCCAAATGAGTTCGTTGGGAGCGTTTAGATTGTCAATAAAGTCGGACACATATGCGCCGTTGGTCGTGTTAAATTTGACAATGTCGCGTCCGCTGCTGGCGTTTGTCTTGAGCGTCAAAACGCCCATCCAGAGGATCAGGGCCAGGAATGTTCTTGTCGTTTTCATACTGAAGGATTTTTTGATTTTGCGTATTTATTGGTTTGAGATGAATTGGAGTTTTGAGGATTGCGGCCGGACGCATCCGGCGTGAAAATTGCCCGCCGCTTCGCTCGTGCTGAGAGGGCGGCCGTAAATTCTAAGCGAACACACCGAGCCTCGCAGAGCCGGGGCTATTCTCATCGTGCCTGCGGCCTGAACTGAACGAAGATTTGGCTTAAGCCGGCCCCAGCCAAACTGCCGGCTGTCACCGCCGTCGCTTAAAACGCCGTCAATGATGGCAATGACCACCAGCAGCTCGATCAAGGTGAACCCTCGCGCCGCCGTGGCATATCTTTTTGTATGTTCGCTCATTCAGCCTGTTAAGAAACTTCGCAAAAAACCGCCGCCGGCATTGCGAGAATTTCGAGCGCTAATAAATACGTCCCGCGCTCTCCCGGCAAGGGGCGCGTCGTTTTACAGTAAAACAGCCCCGGATTTGATCGCTTGAAGAGTCAACGCGATTTTCCGCCCAATCGTCTTAACGGGGCGCCTCAGGGCGGGGCCAGCGTGAAGAAACCGCTTTGGTTGGTTCCGAGGAAATAGCCGGCGGCGGTTGAGTCTCCCTGCAGGAGCACGCCGTTGATGGGAATGATTTGTTTGACGTTGAGGGGATTGGCGAAGCTTCCGCTCAGGACGCCATTGGCTGGATTAATCCGCAACAAGAGTTTGTTTGAGCCTGTCAAAGCAATGACGTCCGCGGCGGAAACAGCCGCTCGATTGGTGAATGCGAATGGCGCCGCGCCCCCCTGCTCCACCACCGCTTGCCCGTTGGTGAAGCCAAACAGCGGCTTATTCGTGCGAACATAGGAGGAGCCGATGATGGTTGCGTTCTGGTTGGCAAACCCACCGCGATAGACGGCAAGCGCGGACGAATTGGTGGCATTGATCCAACTGGCTGACGCGGTGATTTGATGGTTGCTGATGCAAGTCCACGCCCACAGCGAACCGGCTCCGCCACTGAGCTTCACGTAAAACGGCCAGCAGCCGTTTGGGGAGATCGCGCTGGACTCGGTGACACCCAGGGTGCCATCCGCCAAAGCGCCGCCAATGGTCACGATTCCCAATGGGCTGACGGTTAGGGCGCCATAACTAAATCCAAAAGGCCCATGCGCCGGGTCATTAGTTCCGAGAATCACGAGCGTGTATTGCCCCGCATAGGCAGCGGCCGGATGGGCGGCGCTGAACGCATTTCGAAAGCCATTCAGGGTCGCGGCGAAGTTCGCGTTGCTGACCGTGCCGCCAACCGTTTGCCCGGCGAAGTCAAGTTGAAGAGTTGCAGTGACAGAGATTGTGGGATTTAGTCTTGTCACGACTCGCGCCTGGCCGCCGACGTCGAATGCGCCGAAAAACGGGACGGTGTTCGAGCCGCACGAGAGAGCGCCCGCGAACGATCGTGCACTCAAAAGGTTGAAATGGAATCCGCCCGAACTGGCGTGCTGGCGCGGACTGTTGGCGTCGGAAAAAAGGCCGTAATACCCGCCTTGAGCCGCCAGAAATTGGTTCGTCACAAAGTTCGCGGTCAATACCAAATTGGATTGCATCGTGAACGCGCACAAAGGATTCGTGCTCAGAACTTGATAAGGCTCGCTCGTGCCGCCGACCCAATTGGAAAAGAGAAAATTCAAGGCGGGCGTTGCCGTCAGCCTGTAATTGGCGCCGATGGCCAGGAGCTTGCCATTCTCCACCGGCAAGATGGCGCCCCTCCCGTTCGTGCTGACAGTCAAAGGCGCGCGCGGGATGTATTTCACATAAACGCCGGCCGCCCGGGCTGTCGTGTTTCTTTTAATTGACACTGTTTGGCCCGGCGGCGCGACCCACCCCGGAATGGCGGTGAACGAGACGGCATGGAGATCATTGTCATTGCCGGCGGAGAGGCTGGCAGCGGTTGCGCCGCTCTTGCGGGAGAGGCCGCCATCGACCCGCCATTGCGCGCCCGCGGCGGCAACGACGGGCGGGGAGATGGTGACGGCCAGCGAGCCTTCCGGCGGAGGCGAAAGCGCGTTGATGAAATTGCTGCCGTCCGGCGTGCCCCAGCCGGTGCAAAGATCGTAGCCGGGAACAGCAAAATAATTGCTGTACAAACTTTGGTTGCCGCTGAAATCGGCGATGTCGTGAAAGACCAATGGAACGTTGGTGTTTTTGCCGAGCGAGTATATCGCGGGATTGATAAACCCGCCGGGGGCGATCCCCGCGGCCGCGGATTGTTCGTTGACAAGCGCCATGAATCCCGCCCACAGCGGGGTGGCGACGCTCGTGCCTTGAAAGGGGCTCCAGGAACCGTTGCAGGCGATCTCAACATCGTAGGCGACCATCGAGACATCGGGCACGTTGCGCTTCGTTTTCGATCCTCCGTTGGCCGTCATGCTGATGCCCTCCTGCCAGGTTGGAATCGTGTAATTCGGGCCGATGCCGCCGCCGCTGGCCATGTCCTGTTGCGCCTCTGAATTGAAGCCGGAATTCCAAGTCGTTTCGGATTGGCGGGCCCCCGTGGCATCGGTTGTCAATTTGGTCCCGCCGACAATCGTCACATACGGGCTGTCCGCCCATTCGGGAATGGCGGCCGTTTGCGAGCTGGCCCAGTAATAGGCGCCGTTGTCGCCGGAGGCTTGGAAATAGGATTGACCCTGCGCGGCAAATTTTTTGTAGAGAACATCGGCGCTGGGGTTGTCGCCCAGCGCCCACGAACTGCTGGAGTTGGGCCGGGCGCGGCTCGCCGTGAGTGGGATTGGCCATTTCGCCAAGGACATCGAGCCAGCCGGCCACAGTCATGGGCGCTTCGTAAACGACCACGCTGGAAACGCCGGGCGCCATGGCAACGGCCATTTCAATATCGAGGCATGCCTCGCTGTCATCGGGGCCGGAGAGGCCGCTGGCGCCGCCCAAAAGAACATTTTGGAGCGCGACGTTGGGGAGGCCCGTGATATTCTCGTACTTGACAATATCATTCGTGTCATAGCCGCCCAACTCCAGCAGCCCGATGACTTGGCCGGAGCCGGTCAGCGGCACTCCCAGCGCATAGGCGTTCCTGAAATCATACCCTTGATACGCGCCGGACGGCCCTGAACCGGCGTTGGGCTTTGGGCTTTCAGACGCGCCGAGCGGAATGGGCATGGCATTGGGGTGCGGCAGAAAATAGTTGTCCAACCCGGTGACGTGCAGGACGGGGACGTTCAGGTCGAGGGTGGGTTCGGAATCCGGCGCGAAGAAAGTCCGGTTTTCCGACGGATGCCGGTACTGGCGGATGGTGAGATGAAATGCCTTCTCGACAGCCGCCACCGGCGCTTCGACGTCCAGCAAGGTCCGTCCTGGATGAGTGGCCGCCACTTTCAGGCCGCTGGCCGATGCGAACACGACGAGCGCGTTGTAGTCTGCCTGGCTGGGGCCGAATTGTTCCGTGAACTGTTCGGGCGCGAGGTAGCGGTGGTAATCAGGGCTGGCCGGGTCGTAAAGGCGTTGAAGGAAATTTGACAGGCCTTCGGTGTTCCGTAAAGGCAGGCCGATGACAAGATGCAAGCGGTTGGTGGCGGAAAGCAGGCCGGCCGCGTTCATGGCCGAAGCCGCGCGCGGAACGTGGCCGCGCAGCGTTTGGGAGCCGGCGGCCGCCAGTGGGAGCAGCATCCCCAATGACAATACGACTGCCCACATTATAAACTGCGCCTTCGTGGGCGTCGGATTCTCTCGGGTCTTCACTCCTTAGTCCAAGCTATTATCGGCAGCCTGCTCTGGTTGCTCAAGGAACTTATTAACTTTTTACAAATTACGGCGAGGCGGACAGGCGGGCTTGGATTTTTGTCAAACGGGCGTCCCAGTCTTCCCAGTAAGTTTTCCAGGCTGGGCCGGCAAATTGCTTCCGCGCGGTGGGAAGGATAGCGCGCAGTCTCTGGTATTCACCCGGGGCCGCTGAGGACTTTCGTTTCAAATCCGTTTCAATCAGGTTGAGGTGGTTTTCCGGGTATTCGGGGTCCAGTTCGACGGCGCGCCGCAAGAGGCGCCGGGCCTTGGAATGGCTGCCAATGCTGATGGGAAAACCCGGCGTGTCGCGGTAAAGCAAACCCAAATTGCGATCCGCTCCGGCGTAGTCGCAATGCGGGTCGAGGGAATCGGCGGCCAGCCATTCCTTTTCTATTTCTTTGACAATCGGCAGGGCGCCCAGGTCCTTGGTGCGCGCCAATTGCGCGAGGTTCATTCCCAGGTAATAATGGGCCGCCGCCTCATTGGGCTTCCGCCGCACCCATTTTTGGCAGGATTCGATGCCCTCCCGCGCCAAGCCCGCGCGAACAGACTTGTCCGTGATGGCGTCAGCCAAGTCGAAGCAGGCGCTGGCAAATTGGCGGTCCGCCGCGCTGTCATTGGCGTTGGTTTGGTATCGGGCTTTGGCGGAGTCGTAAGTCTGCTGGGCGGCGGCCTGGCCGGATAATTCCGCGGCGGTTTGGACTGGCTCGGCAGGCACGCGAAGCGCCACGCAGAAGGCTGCCAGCCAATACCCCAGGAATTTGCCGTTACTCACTAGCCAGGGCCGCATCCACCGCGGATTTAATGTTGCCCCCCTGCAAACCGGCGGCGGCAACGCGCCCACGCTTGTCAAGCAAAATTATGTAAGGAAGGCTTTCCGCGCCGAACCGGTCCGCCAGTTCGGCTTTGTCCCCTCTGCCCAAATATCCCTGCGTCCAGCCCATCCGATGCCGGACTGAAAAGTCGCGCGCCGCGCTGATGTCGGGGTCCATGTCCAAGCCGATCATGGCGAAGGCCGGATTATCCTTGTAGGAGGCGAAAGTTTCCTTGAGGTCGGGCATGGCTTGCACGGATTGCGTGTTGCCAGCCGCCCAAAAATCCAGCAGCACATATTTGCCCCGGTAATCCGAGAGCTTGATGGTTTTGTCATCGACGGTTGAGACCTGGAAATCGGGCGCCAGCGCGCCTTGAATGAGAGGCGCGCCGATCTTGATGACGCCCAGGTCCAGCGGCGTGTCGCTGCGGCCGCCCGGCGAGTCCGGCACTTCGATTTGCTCGCGATGCAGCGCGATGCGCGGCGCCCTCAATGCCCCAGCCTGGGTGTCCAATTCCCGCAAATCGATGGTCAGATCATATTTTCCGGCGGGCACGTCCTCGGCGCGGAAGGAGCCATCCTGCGCGAATTGCAAAACGAACGAGCGCCGGGAGAACCAATAAGCGCGCCCGGCCGGGGTGTTATAATAGGCGCACAATTGGCGCGCGACCCTGTCGTAGGCCGCGATGTAATGGCTTCTGGCCGCGTCGGCCTCCGCCTGGTTCGCGGCGGCGCGGCGTTCGAGATGGTATTGCGAGTCGGTGGCCTGGAAGTTCGGGCAGTCCGGCGGCTCCGGCGAAAGCGAACTAAGCCAGGAAACCTCGTCCGGCCACCAGAGAGCTTTGTCGTAATTTTTCAGCACGACGCGACCCACAACCGGCCGGCCCTGGCCGCCGATGGTGACGTCGCGCGTTTCACCGGGTTTCAGAGTAATGTTGGTGATTTGCGTGATCGGCACTTCGTCCGAACCCGCCTTGCCCGCCTGGGGCACGTAGGCAAGTTTGACATCCGTCGGCGGGACGCGTGGAAAGACAAACCGCCCCTCGGCGTCGGTTTTGTTCGAGGCGGAGATGGAGCAAGGCGGCATCGGGCGCGGATAGTAAGCGAATTCCGCGAAAGCGCTGACCAGGCGCACCATTTGGCTGGAGCCTGGCTGGGAGCCAATTTTCAACGTGCCCTCCACTCGCGCCCACGGCTGCAAACGCACTTGCGGCGATGCCTTCAAGGCCTCCACGCGCACTTCGGCAAAGCCCGCGTCGTCCACCACCATCACCCCAAAATCATCGAGCGATGGCGCAAAAGAAAATCGGCCGGCCGAGTCGGTTTTGGCCGAGCGCAGGCGGGAGGAAAGCGTTCTGGGAGTCAAATTGGTCCCTTCCAGCACAAGCAGGTCTCTCGACCCGGACAGGTAAACTGTCCGGCCGGCCGCGGGCGATCCATCTGGAGTCAATACTACGCCGGCAGGGCCGCTGCCCTTTTGGAGCATGAACGTGATGTTGGTTTCCAGCCCGTAAATGGGGCCGGAGCCTTGCGGCAAATAACCAGGCGCTTCGATCAAAAGGGCCGGAGGCAGTTTTGCCTTGTAAAGTGTGATGGAAGCCTCGGCGCCGGGGGCAACCTGGCGGTTCTTTTCCTCCCAATCGAAACTCCGCCAGTCGCGATCCAGCGCGCCGGGGGTCATTTCAAACGCCGTCAGAGGCTGGCCGGTTTGAGCATCCAGCACGCGGGCGGTCACTTTGACAGGCGTCGTTTTTTCGCTCGGCCCGATCTGGTGCCCTTCCTTGCTCAACATCTGAATGCTAACCGGCGGCGACTGCGCCCGCGCGGCGGCGGCCAGGAGAAGGCCGAGCATCGCGCACGCGGCTCCGCGCCGGATCAGAAATGAACTCATATCAAATGGCCGGCCGGCGGAGCCAATTCGGTGTTCCCAGCCTCCAACAAATTTTCATGGTTGCAGTATAATATGCGGGCGCGGTTATCTCAACCCGCCGCAAGCGTCCTAATCTTTTGCGTCCGCGGCGCCGACGGCCTTGCCCACTGTTTCCCGGATTGCGTCGCCGCGCAAGTCCCGCGCGACGATCTTTCCGTCCGGCCCGATCAGGAAGATCGACGGGATGCCTTCGACGCCATAGAGCGGCGTGACGTTGGAGTCCGACCATTTGCCCAGAAATCCCTGGATCCATTTGACCTCATTTTTTCGCGCGAAATCCTTGGGCAGGGCCGGATTGTCGTCCACGCTGAGGCTGATCATGGCGAAACGGGGATTGGCGCCAAAGGCTTTGTAGGTGGCTTTGAGGAACGGCGTTTCAGCCACGCACGGCCCGCACCAGGTCGCCCAGAAATCCAGCAACACGTATTTGCCGCGAAAATCGGCCAGTCGCAAAGGAAGGCCATCGACGGTCTTGACCTCGAAAGGCGGCGCGGTGTCCGCCAGCTTGAGCGATTTTTTGAGCGCGAGGTCCAAGCTGCCCAAATCCATGCTGGGGCTGTTCTTGTCGGCGGCGCCGGGCACGTCAATGTTGGTTGAATATTGGGCGATGACGCCGCCGCCCGCCGAGCGCGGTTCGCGCAGATTAACCATCAGCTTGTAGGAGCCTTCCGGCACGTCCAGGATTTTAAACGCTCCCGTGTCATCGGCTTCCACTTCGTAGTTGTGGTGCGCCCGCTGCCAGACAAGGCCTTCCGGCGATTCCAGAAATTTTTGGAACTCTTCGCGCTGCGCATCCGGCTCGGTGGCGGCCAGGACGGGCATCGGCACGACGGTGGACAGTTCCATTTCCTGCTGGTTGGTCCACGGGACTTTTCCGTCGTAACCGTTCACGACAAAGCGGCCGTCCAGGGTGTAAAGCAGGCCCGTCATCGCGAAGCCGCCTTCCAGCGCGAAATTCATCCGCAAATCACCGTCGCCCACCGCCTTCATGCCGGAGATGGCCGCCTTGTGCCGGGCCGATCCGACGCTGATGATGTAAGCCGTGTCCGTGGCGGGGATGGAGACGGTGTAGCGCCCGTCGGAGTTGGTGAAGGACTCGCGGCTGTGCGAGATGGCCGCGCCGTTGTATTCTTTGACGTAAACGGTGAAGTTGGTCAGCGGCGCTTTGGAATCGATGTCGGTCACCTGGCCGTCGATCACGACTTGGCCGCCATCGATGGCCGGATGCAATGTAATCACCGCGTCCTGCCCGTTGGCGAGCATCGACGGCTCGGTGCGCGGACGATAGCCGGCGGCTGAAAAACAGTAGGGATGCTCGCCCTCCGGGGCCGAATCCCAGGAGAAGCGCCCCTGGGCGTCGGTGATGGCGTTCCACTCGAATTCAATGGGCCCCAATTCCATGCGGTCCATTTGCACGGCCGCGCCGGCGATGGGTTTGCCGGATGGGTCCACCACTTTGCCTTGCAGCACTTTGCCGGGGGCCATTTGGACGGTGAGTTCGGGCATGTGATTGCTGAGAGTCAACAATCGGGTTTGCCCCGCCAGGCCCCTGGCCTGAATAGTCAAGTACATTTCTCCGGGCTTGAGATTCGAGATTTTGAATGTGCCGTTGGTTTCGGTCATCAATTCGGCCGAGGGATTGCGCCATTCGTGGTTGCGCGTAAGGACGGCGTCGGCCACCGGTTTGCCGGCGGCATCGAGCACGCGGCCCGACAACTCGATGCCGTGTCCCAGCGGCATCGCCGCCGTGCCGGCCAGATAATCCGCCTTTGGCAAAAGAACGCTAGAGTTGTCATCGGTCACCGAGCCGAGGCAGCCGTAAATGGCCTGAACGTACTCCGGCGCGCTGACGCGGAAGGTCATGGATTCCAAGTCGCGCGGGGCTTCGTCAAAGTGCCATTTGCCATCAATGCCGGTCCGCTCGGAATGGTAGCCGGGAGCGACCACGGTGCGAATTCTGTCACCGATGTCGGCGGGCGGCGGGCCGTCCAAAACGACTTTTGCGCCGGGCACCGGTTCGCCGTTGTCGTTCTTGACAATGCCGCCGATGGAGACGCCTTTCTCCAATTTGGCGGTGAAATTGGCCGGCATGGTCTCCGGCTTGTCCCCCAGCACTTTGGACCAGGTAATGTATTGGCCGACATAGCCATCCTTGGTCAGCAGGACTCGGTAAGAGAAATTTTCCGACGCCGGTTTGGGAATGGGAAGCACGCAAACGCCGGAGGAGTCAGTCGGTTCGGCCCGGACCCAGGCTCGGACTTTGACGTTGGGCAGTGGCAGGCCCGATTCGACATCGACGACCTGCAGGCGCATCTGGCGCTCGGCAGCTTGGCCGGGTTCGCTGGCTTGGTTCGATTGGCTGGGTTGATTCGATTGATTGATTTGAACGGCGCCCGAAAAGGCCGGCATCGCAAGGCAAAAGAAGACAGCGGCCCTCGCAAGAGAGCGTGATCCAGCGCCGCATGCCGCCAAGTCAGACATAGAAGCGAATCCTGCTGAAGCATAGCCCGGCCCAGGGTGAATGGAAAGCGAATTCATTGGCGGCATGGTCAGCGAATTTTTCAAAAGTATCGCAATCCACCGTAATTGACCGTGTTTTGACGCGATCTGCCAGAAGCAAGCACGTTCTTTCCGGGCCGACGGAAGGGGGTGCGTTGCAAAAAAGTTACATAAGCTTTAGGCAGCGCGGGGCAGCGGCTGACTCCACAGATGATTCCAACCGCCCGCCGAGAGCAACGCGCAGCGCAGATGGAGCACGGCGGTGGCTCCCGCTTCGGTCCAAAACAT
>DASXZY010000049.1:0-5368 GCA_036501625.1 Verrucomicrobiia bacterium | reverse complement strand
GTCAGCAAGAAACCGTTGTACCAGAACGAATCGTTAAAAGAGCGGGTAGCAGCCGGCTTGGAAGCTATCCGGGGAAACCGCCTTCTAGTAAAATCGTTTTTTTGCGCCGCAAGTGTAGCCTATGCTAAGGACTAGTCAGTAAGACCAACGTCGAGGCTTATGGGGTTGACCGCGTGATTGGCGTTGAGCCGGTGCGGCAATTTCTCACTGCGGCTCCTGGCGGACGCTGGCAAACACAGGAAGTTTCGTACGATCCCATCTCAAATCGATGGTTTGACGTGTATTGCGATGAAGATCGGCGTCCGGGAGAGTGGGGGCATTGGACGGGACGCGGCATGAATTGGAACTCCATGTGCGCCGAATGCCACAATACGGGGCTGCGCAAGAATTATGACGAAGCCGACGATTCCTACCACACCACGATGGATGAAATGGGCGTGAGTTGCGGTTCCTGCCACGCTGGTCTTGCCGAGCACGTCGTATGGCAAAAAGAGCATCCACGCGGCAAAATGAAAGACCCGACTTTGTCCCATCCGCGCCCAGAACGGCAGGTTGGCACATGCGGGTCCTGCCACGCGCGCCGGGAAGACATCACCAGCGGCTTTGTGCCGGGAGATTCGTTCATTGACCATTACCAAATGCAAATTCCGGGCGATTCCGATCGCTGGTATGCGGACGGGCAGGTTCACAGCGAAGATTACGAGTTCGCTTCATTCATGGGAAGCAAGATGCACGAACGAGGTGTCACCTGCATGGATTGCCATAATCCCCATTCCGCGAAACTGCTGCTCCCAGGCGACGACCTGTGTATGAAATGCCACAGTGGAGCTTTTACCAACGCGCCTCTCATCAACCCGGCTGAACATTCTCATCATCTTGCGTCGAACAATGGCAATCAATGTATTGCCTGCCATATGCCAGTGACGGTGTATATGCAGCGCCATGCCCGCCACGATCATGGCTTCACGATTCCCGATCCTCTCCTAACCAAGGAACTGAACATCCCCAATGCCTGCAACCGATGCCATGCCGACAAGAGCGTTGAATGGGCGATCACCCAAACTGACCAGTGGTACGGCCAGAAGATGAGCCGCCCAACGCGCGACAGGGCGCGCTGGATTGCCGCCGCGCAACGAGGCGACAAGAACAGCCAAGCGTCCTTGCTTGGGATGCTTGCCACCGACAAGACCAGCCCATATTGGAGAGCGGTGGCGGTCAACCTGCTTTGGCAATGGACGAATGACCGCACGGTAGAAACCGCTTTGTTGCGGTCACTCCATGACGACCATCCGCTGGTTCGCGAGCAGGCCATCAAATCCCTTGAATCCCGCCTGAGCGATGCTCACATAGCCAGCATGTTGAAATCGACGTTGAACGACCCCGTCCGAAACGTGAGAGTCACCTCAGCTTGGGTGCTTCGGCGGGGCATTGACACCAACAGTCCGGCCGGAAAGGAACTGGCCGCGATGCTGGACTTCAACGCCGATCAACCTGTCGGCCAATATCGCATGGCCGTGTTCAACCTTGACCGGGGAGAGCCGGCCAAAGCATTAATCCATCTGCAAAAAGCAGAGGCATGGGACCCGTTTTCTCCCCCGATCCGATTAGAGACGGCGGAAGTGCTTGCTCAACTGGGCAAAACCAACGAAGCCCTGCGCGAGATTGATGTTCTGCACCGCCTGGCCCCGGACTTCCAGCCACCCCAAGAGCTGTTAAAGCGTCTGCAAAAGTGACAATGCTATTCATCTCAATCGCCTTCCGTATCTTCGAAGGACACTCGCGAGCCTCAATAATTACTGAGGAAGGAAGGCATCTATCGCCTTATCCTTCTGCTTTTCCCATTCGGCAAGTCGCGCTTGTTGCATTTCGGTGGGTTCATCTGAGGTTAAGCCGAATAACTCGTTCATCAATATTTGATGCTGGTGCGCGATGCTAAATATCTCATTCACCCGCAGCCATCCGACAGTCTTTGTCAATAATAGCTGTTCGTCATCCTTGAGCTTCGGGTCATCTTTGAATCCGACTTGTTTGGCCAGGAAAGGATTTTGGCGCAAATCCCGGACGGCATAATACTTGGTCTCAGTGGACTGGCGGTCGCGCAATTCGGCCTCGATGTGCTTTTCCATGCGGAAGTCATTCTTGACGCGCTCAATCGCTTGAATCAATGCGTGAAAAACAACGTAAGATTTTTCCACCCCAGGGCGCGCCGAAGCCGCCAGCATCAATTCCACCAACTTCATAATGATGCGTTCCCCGGCCTTGATTGACTTTGGGTCGAAGAGGACTTCTTTCTTCCATGCCGTGTGGTCTTCAGCCGTGTATTGGAGCGGCTCTTCCGACGGAGCGGATATAAGCATGACTCCAGTTTCGGCAAATATCAACGCGGACAGGTCATGGCTGATGGTGCGTTTGCCTGCCTCGACCTTTTTGATGATGGAAGCGGACACGCCAAGCCGCCTGGCAAACTCAGGCTGAGACAACCCCAGCCCTTCGCGGACTCGCGTTACGTTGTTTTTGAAATCGCGCTTTTTCGGCATGGGACACATGTGTCCCAAAAACGGAACATTTGGCAAGTCCGTTCACGAACACGCAACCGCAATTGAAGTCTATTCATTACAAGATAAATGAGCGCGATTGAAACATGTCGAAAATTTCCCCGGCCTGCCTCCGTCCAGGCCGGGCGAACCAACAAACACGGCGGAAACAACAAAAACAGAAAGGCAATCACATGGTTGCAACATTCCAAGTGCATAAACAAACGTACGGCCGCTGGCCTGCCAAGAACGGCAAGCCGGGCGGCGAATCCTTCGACCTGGACCTCATTGACATGAGCCTCCCGGCGGAACATGCGTACCGGGGCACGCTCCCCTATCGCTTGTCGCCCGAGGAAAAGGACAAATACTGGGGCAAGGTCGAACGCAAAAGCATCCAGGTGGCGGTGCATGAAATCCAGACCACCCAACGCGGCCCCGTTTTGAGGGGGGCCATCATCTCGGTCGCCGAGAAATAAGGCCATGCAAAGGTTTCCGCTGGACAGCTACGCATATTCACTGGCGCGCATTCGCTGGGACGTATTCGGCACATTGACTTTTCGGTCAGTCCCGTCCCCGAAAAAAGCGTATGGCCGGGCCTGGGCGCTCATGCGCCGGGCGGCGGAGCTGGCCCAGCGGCCCTATTCCCAACTCCTGATCGCGTTGCGCGCGGAGCATGGGGAAATGACGGGACGGTTCCACTTCCATTTCCTTTTGGGTGGAACCCAAACGCGCAACGAAATCACGCTGGCGCACCAGCTTGAACACCGATGGTTCGGCATGTTCGGGCAGGGCGCCATCAGCAAGTGCCGTCCATACGACCGCTCCCGCGCTGGGGTGGCCTACGTGACCAAGTGCCTTGGGAGCAAGACCTGGGGCGCTAACCATTACGAGTTGGGAAAGTTCAACTTGGCCGACACGGTGACGCTGTCTCGGTCCGTGTTCCGGGTGATACGGAGCTTGGACCGCATGGGGGCTGACGCCACAGCGCGCACATGTGACAAAGACGGGCTTTCGATGAGGAAGCCACTGGCAGCGCAGGCTTAGACCAGCCTCCCAGGCGCTATGCCCGAAAGGGCCGGTGCATGGATGACGAGGCCGTAAACGCGGGCATCTCACCAGTTAAAACGCAGTCTGATTGCCGCGCATGTGAAAGGGGACTCAAGGGCCCCAGGAGACGGGCGGAGCGCCGCGCCAGCGGTGCCCGCCCGTCTCCTGGGTGACTTGAAGATGAACTCTGTACGCGCTTGGAGCGCACGGAAAGGAGCGATGCCGGAGTCACCGGCGTCGTTCGGACGCAAGACATGAAAACGGAAGAACTAACAGGGTTGCTGCGGAAGGAATTGAACGAGAGCGACGAAAGGCCGCTCTCGGAAGCGGAAATGCGCTTTCACACGAAGCTGCACCTGGCGGTGATGGCCTACGAGGACGAAGTCCGGTTGGGCCATCGGGCTTCGGAGCGCCGGTGCATGATTTGCGAAAGGCCGTTGAGCCGATGCTGTTGTTGACACAACCAAGGAACCGAACATGGCTGACGACTTAATGAAAACGGCATTGGCGACTTGGGCGGCAAAAGATTTACCGGCTCGCCTCCTGGCGGGCCAAGTGGCCAAGTTGCTGAATTGCTCGACCGAAGACGTGGCCATTCTCGCCAGCGCGGGAAAACTCCGCGCTCTCGGCAAACCAAAGCCCAATCGGTCAAGTTTTTCAACGCCATCGAACTGATCGCCCTCCTGGCGGATCCCGATTGGTTGGACGAGGCCACAAAAACCATCAGCCAATATTGGCGGCGGAAGAATGCACGGCGCAACGGCGTGGCCGCGCCAAAGGGCGATGAAGGTGCTGATGCCGCCAATGGCCGGCTTCAAACGAATTGACTGAATCTCAGTCAACTATACTATAGTTAAAGTCAAGTAGAACTTCTTCGTTTGCGGAGTAGTCTGGTTGTCCATCGCTGCTCTCCCAGTCTGTTCCCTCGCCTCTCCGGTGTCGGGCGACCAAGTCAAAACCCCTCAGAAAAACCTTCAACGAAACCTTCAACGATTTCTTCAATATCCGTGTAGAAAGCGTGCATGTGCCGGGTTAAAGCCGGTAGTTGGCGGATAGCGAAAAAAGTGTTTGACTTCCCTATGAAAACACGGTTAAATCAGCCTCGTAATCAGGGTATTTGAGGCTGATTGTCGATGACGACTCCGTTCGATTCCGCCCCTCGCCTCCAACTCCAAGTTGCACTTTTGCAACGGGTTGCAGATGCCAGAGGAGGCCAGTGCCAGTGAAATCATTACCGGGCTACTACTCAACAACTACTCCGGTAAAACTCGGCAATCACTCGCGATGACGGGATTCGCAGCCCGTTTGGTGTAGCTGATACACCCAAAGCCACGTTCAGTTTCATAGCTTCGGACAGAAAGTCTGAACTTATGAAACGCCGTTTCATCCTGTATCGCCGCAAGCTCGGTGGCACATTCTACGTCGAAGACACGGAAACACGAAAGCAGGAAAGCCTTGGCACGAAGAATCGCGCCGAGGCCACGTCGCTGCTCAACGCCCGTAACGAATCCGTCCGTCAGCCGCAACTGAATCTTCAAATCGCCAAGGCGTATTTGGCCGGAACGGATTCAGGCGTCTCGACCCGGACATGGCAGCAAGCCCTTGATGCCATCATCGAGACCAAAAACGGTGCAACCCAGGATCGGTGGCGGCAGGCAGCCCCCGGCCCGGCTCTCCGTCGAACAGGCTGCATGGATGCTGGGCTGCCAAACCCATGATATGCCGATTCTCATTTCCTCCAAGCTGCTCAAGCCACTCGGCAACCCTGCGCCGAATGCCATCAAGTT
>DASXZY010000048.1:0-72834 GCA_036501625.1 Verrucomicrobiia bacterium | reverse complement strand
TCAGCTTGGTATAGCCGAAGAGTGAGGTAATTTTGCCGTGGGTCGTTTTGTGCAGGGTCGGGTCGGGTTGTTTAAGCATCAATCCCTATACCCACAGCCCTTTTCTCAAAGCGACCCTTTTCCTATTTCGGAGTTCGGGTTTAACTCTCTAAGTAAGAGCCATTCCGCGCTCAATTGAGCGCGGCCCCGTTGAAGCATCAGCCCGACATTCATACCTTCCGTGGGGCCTGGCATGGTGTTGAGGCATATCATCGAAAGCAAGGTCATGCCTGTAGTTCGACTGACCGAAGTTGTCCGACAGGCGGCACACAGCCAGATCCATCACCAACGCGCACCGAATCAATGAAGGCCGGATGCCGGAGGTTCCGACCAAAGGCGCGGGATCGGACTTTTTCCTCATTGAGCGGGCGGAGCCGGATCAAATCGCGGCGACGCTTGTGGAAATGATAAAGACCCGCATACCGTCCAATTTTGGGCTTGATCCCATCCGCGACATTCAAGTGTTGTGCCCAGGCCAAATGACGCGCGGTTTGCGACGCAGCGAATGTTGTATCAAAATGGCGTTTTAGTTGAGATTTTCCGCGACCCCGATGGCCACGGCGATTTCAAAGAAGCGGTGCGATACGATCCATATTGCAATCCCGTCTCGACTAATCGGCTCCAATGACTTGCACGGCCTCGGTGGCACGCTGTCCTATGACAGTATGACACCTGTTCGCATCTGTCAGAACCCGCCGGCCACGGAACGGTATGCCTCCAAAAACCCTTCCGCCATGCGCGTTGGAGAAAGGGCGGCCCGGCTGCGCTCCAGGGATTCTGGCGGGACGCGGCCGAGCCGGAACAAAGGATTGCGGCACGCCTGCCGAATTGCCGCGGCGAATTCCTCAAGAGAACCCGTTTTGAAAAGCAGCCCGTTTTCCCCTGGCACAACGTAATCGGGAATGCCCCCAACATCACTGGCCACCACCGGCACCCCGGCGGCCACCGCTTCTTTCACCGCGTTAGGACTGTTGTCCGCGCGCGTTGGAAACAAAAAAAGCGCCGCCAAGCCAAGCTCGGCGGCCACTTCCGGCGGCTCCAATTTGGCTTTGAATTCGACGCGCCGCCATAATTCCGAAGAGAGCGTCTGCCTCAATGGCGCCAGAAAAGGGTCGTCCGGCCGGCCAATCATAACCAGCCGGAAGGGCAGTTCAGCCACCAGCTCGTTGAGCGCCATGAGCAGAAGATCAGTGCCTTTGCGATGGCACGTCGTGGCGATGTTCAAAAAGCGAATCGGCTCGGTCACGGGCTGGCGCTGAACGCGATGGAAGGTCCAATTAGGCGCGTGCTCAATCTTGTGCAGAGCCAGACGCGGATAGCGGCGGCGGATGAATTCGATGGAAAAATTGGATTCAACCGTTACGTGTTTCGCCCGCGCTAAACTTAATTTTTCGCACACCACAGAAATCTTGTCGTGGGACGACATGGCGACGTGCTCCCGGTACCACAAAAAAAGCCCTTGAATGGTCAACAAGAACGGATATTTCAGGCGGCTCGCGATAAGGCCCGCGCCCTTTTCATTGCCCCATGCGTGAACCAGATGCGGCTGAATTTCCTTTAACGCGCGGCGTATGAGCAGCGTATCGACCCAATAAAAGCTCAAAGCCCGCGTTCCACCCCGGTATTTCAAGACGTGAAAAGTGACTCCGTTTCGTTGAAACGAAAACGACCGCTCAATTCCCGAACGCAACAGCAGGATATGAAGCCGCACCTTGGGGCTGCGCTCCAATTCATTGAGCAAAACCAATTCCCACATGGCCGGATGCTGGCGGGGCAGGCGCAGCAAGGAATCGGGCGCATCGGGCAGCCATTCGACGGGAAAATCCGAAATCCATGCGACAGTCAGCGGTGTCATTTCAAGTTGAGTCCGGCGCCTGCCGCAGCTGCGGCCCCTCCGCGAATCGTGGCCGGGTTGCCCGCCGCGACCATGTTGGCGGGCACGTCCCGTGTCACCACCGCGCCCGCGCCAACGACCGCGCGATCTCCAATCGTGACCCCCTTGAGGATGATGGCGCGCGCGCCGATAAAAGCCTCGCGCCCAATTTTAACGGGGCGTGCATTCGCGCGCACTTCCCCGCGCCAGCCGTCCGGGGTGAGGACATGAAAGTCATTGTCGATTATCATCGCGCCAGAGCCGATCAGTGTGCCCTCGCCAATTTCAATGGAAAGCCCCGCGCAGAGCACGGCGCCGCTGGCCCCCGAATTTGCCCCCATATAAAGACGGGCCTGGGGGGCGAGCGTCCTGAGAACGCAGGGTTGAAAACATCCCAGCGGATTGGCGCGCAGCGCGCTGGCCAATTGGACATTCGAGCCGAGTATCAAGGATGAATCCGGCGCGACACTCACCAGCGGCCGCCCCCAAAAGGTCGCGTGCCCCTCGAACTGGACGCCCTTGAGCCTCGCCTCCAATCGCCACAAAACGGAGCCGCAGCCGCGAACCATGCTGATGGTCCGGCCGAGCCACCTTGATACGCCGCGTGTCACGCGCGGGATTCTTGCCGAGATTCGGCTTCCAAACCAGCCCAATTTGGCATCGACGCGCCCCGACCCCGGCCCAGGCAAATCGCATCCTTGTTTACTGAATGATTCGGCGTAACATGGCGGGGTCGAAAAATGAGAGGCAAAATCGTTGTGTTGGGAGTGACAGGTTCAATCGCCGCGCATCGGGCGGTGGACCTGGCCAGTTTGCTGGTCAAAGCGGGCGCGGAAGTCCACGTCGTCATGACGGCGGACGCGCAACAATTTGTCACTCCGCTGCCCTTCAAGACGCTTTCCCGCCGCCCGGTCGTGACCGGTTTGTATGACGTGCAGGAAGGCTGGAAGCCGGCGCACATCGAACTGGCCGATGCCGCGCACCTGTTGCTCATCGCCCCAGCCACGGCGCACACGCTGGCGAAATTGGCCCACGGCCTGGCCGATGACGCCCTCGGCTGCATCGCCCTGGCGCTCAATCCTGAAGCCAAGCTGCTCATCGCTCCAGCCATGAATGGCAAAATGTGGCAGCATCCAGCCACCCAGGCCAATGTGGAATTGCTTCGGCGGCGCGGCGCGGAATTTATCGGGCCGGACAAAGGCCAGCTTTCTTGCGGCTACGAAGGTGAAGGCCGCCTGTGGCCCGTGGAACAGATCGCCCAGGCAACAGCCGCCCTGTTCCCATGAACGGCGACCTCAAGCCCAATTCCGGCAACGGCGGCACAGTGCAAAAGCTGACGCGCTTGCTGGCGGCCCCGGTCATTGAGCCAAGCCAGCGGGCGGCCCGCATTCAAGCGGTCGAACGGGACATTGTCCTGCCGTTGCGCCTGCTGATCATCGCCATTTTGGGCTATTACTTTTTCTTTTCCCACTGGCTCGATAAACCGACGGAAGCCGCCTTTGTCGATCATGTCCAGCAAGGCGCCTCGGATGCGACCAAGGATTGGGGCCTGCATAATGCCGGCGTGCTAAAGGGGTCCTTCATTATTTACGCCGCGCTCAATCTGGCCGTGGGCGCGATTTTCATTTTGAAGCGGCAGCTTGCGCTGGCCAAGATCGAATGGCTGGTGTTCGCCGCCGGGACATTGGATTGCGTGCTGATGGGAACGCTGACTTTTCTCAGCAGCGGATATGCCAGCGGGTTTTATTTTGTCTTCGTGGTTCTCATCCTGCACAACGCAATGGCCATTCCCGTCGCCTTTCCGCAGCTTTTGTTGAATTTTCTCTCCATCGCGTCCTTCGTGTCGGCCGGATTTCTGGACAAGCTCATTAACCTTCCGGCCACCATCATGAACGTGGAGGAGATTTCGCAGGAGCAACCGTATGAGCGCATCGGCGTGCTGGTGGTATGGGCCTTGTGCTGCTACGGCATCCAAATGCTCTTTGAAAAACAAAAACGGGCCGAGGCCGAGGCGACCGAATTTGCGGTCCGACAGGAGCGGTTGCATACCGCGGGGCGGCTGGCCGCGGAGATCGCCCATCAAATCAAAAACCCCCTGGGCATCATCACCAACGCCGCCTTTTGCCTCAACCGCGCCGTTCATGAGGGCGAAACCGCCGTGGAAGAACAAATCCAAATCATTCGCGAGGAAGTGGATCGGGCGGACCAGATTATCACTGAATTGATGGGCTACGCCCAATTGGCTGAGGGCACGGTCGAGCGGCTGGAGGTGGCCGAGGAGCTGGATGCGGCCGTGCAGGAGGTTTTTCCGGCCGCCGCCAAGTACCAGGTCGCCATTCAAAAGAATTACGCGCCCGCCCTGCCCGCGTTATTGATGCAGAGGCGGCACCTTTCCGGCGTGCTGGTCAACCTCCTGCAAAATGCCCGCGAAGCCATGCACGGCCAGGGCGCGATCAGCATCATGGCCGAGTACGGCGACAACGATTCGGTGCGCATTCTCATCGCGGACACTGGGCCGGGCATCCCCCAGAACAAGATTGACAAGATTTTCGATGCCTACTTTACGACACGGGATAAAGGGACAGGTTTGGGCCTGGCCATCGTCAAACATAACACAGAAATGTACGGCGGCGCCGTGCAAGTGGAATCGGAGGTTGGAAAAGGGACTCGATTTGTGTTAGAGTTCCCTGCGCGAATCCTAATGAGGCTATCTAAATGAACGTGCCGCTTCCCCCCGTGCTGGTGGTGGATGACGAGAAGAACATGCGCTTGTCCTTGCGCTCGATTCTTTCCGGGGAAGGCTACGAATTGCGCCTGGTTGAATCGGCCGAGGAGGCGCTGGGCGCCTTGGAAAAAGAAGAGTTCTTCATGGTCATCACCGATGCCCGGCTGGGCAGCGGCATGAGTGGATACCAGTTCCTGGCCCTGGCCTGCAAAAAATGGCCCAATATCCCGTTCCTGATGATCACCGCCTACGCCACACCCAAACTGGCGGTCGAAGCGATCAAGTCCGGCGCGATGGATTACCTGGCCAAGCCTTTCGCGCCCGAGGAATTGCTGCACGCCGTCTCCCGCTGCGCCGAGCGTTTTCGCCTGTTGCGGGACAACGCCGCCCTGCGCGCCACCGTCACCCAGGCCTATCAACTGGACCAGATCATCGGCCAATCGCCCAACATGCACGACTTGCGCCAATTGATCCGCAGCGTGGCGCCAACGGATGCCACCGTGCTGATCCTGGGCGAAAGCGGCACGGGCAAGGAATTGATCGCCGGCGCACTCCACAGCCTGAGCCAGCGCCGGCAGAATAATTACATCCGCATCAATTGCGCGGCCATCCCGGAAAACCTGCTGGAAAGCGAACTCTTCGGCCACGAGAAAGGCTCCTTCACCGGCGCCGTCAAACAAAAACTTGGCCGTGTCGAGGAAGCCCATGGCGGCACTATTTTCCTGGACGAAATTGGCGACATGAGCCGCCCGCTGCAAGCCAAGCTGCTGCGTTTTTTGGAGGACGGCACATTTGTCCGCGTGGGCGGCAACGACGAATTGCGCGTGGATGTCCGCCTCATCGCGGCCACCAATCGCGACATCATTGAGGCCATCAGCCAGCATAATTTCCGGGAGGACTTGTTTCACCGGCTGAACGTGGTGCAGTTTCGCCCGCCGCCCTTGCGCGAGCGGGGCGAGGACATCATCCTCCTGGCGGAAACTTTTTTGCAGCATTTCAGCGCCACGATGAACAAGCGCCTGCACGGGCTTTCCATTTCCGCCCGCAACAAATTGCTGAGCCATCATTGGCCCGGGAACGTGCGGGAACTGCGCAACGTCATCGAGCGCGCCGTCATTCTGGAGAATTCCCCCGAGGTGCAGGCTTCCAGCCTGCCGGATTTTCATTTGGAAGGCCGCCTGCGGAAATCCGAGGGCATCGTCATTTCCGGCAACCAATCGCTGGATGAACTGATGTCTGAATTCGAGCGCCAGGTCATCGTCACTTCGCTCGAACAGAATCGTTACAACATTTCCAAAACGGCCGAGCAGCTCAAACTCAGCCGCCACGCCTTGCGCTATCGGATGCAGCGGTTAAGCATCTCCGCGGGCACCGATGACGACGCCCCGCCGCCCGCCGGCAAGGAAGCGTAGGCGCGGCGCAAGCCGGCGTTTTGTCATGACCGACCAAAGCCGAACGATCACACGCAAAAGCGCTTCCAATCTGGCGCTGGCCTTTATCCTTTTGCCCAAGGCCAAACGCGATGCCATGTCCGCCCTCTATGCTTTTTGCCGGGAAGTCGATGACGTGGCCGATGAAGAATCGGTTCCACTAGACCAGCGCCGCGCGAGCCTCGCCGCCTGGCGTGAAGACGTTCGCCGCGCCTGCGAGAATGGCACGCCGGCTTTTCCGGTCAATCGCGAATTGCAAGCGGTCATCGCCCAATACCGCCTGCCCTACAATTTATTTGACGAATTGATTCGCGGCGTGGAAATGGACCTCGACATCAAGAGCTACCAAACCTACGAGGAACTGGAACAGTATTGCTACCGCGTCGCCTCCGTGGTGGGCCTGCTCAGTGTGGAAATTTTCGGCTACAAAAATGCCGGTTGCCGGCAATACGCCATTTATCTGGGGCAGGCGCTGCAATTGACGAATATCCTGCGCGACGTTCGCAATGACGCCGAGCGCGGCCGCATCTATTTTCCCATGGAGGAATTGGAGCGGCAAAAGGTTTCGCCGAAGGAAATCCAGGGCCTCGCCTACTCCGAACGTTTCGAGCGGGCCGCCGCCAGCGTGGCCAGACGGGCCAGAAATTTTTATTTGCTCGCGCGGCAAACCTTGCCGCCGGAGGACCGGCGCTCCATGATCGCGGCTGAGTTGATGGGTTCAGTCTATTGGCGGTTGTTGCGCGCGCTGGAACGCCGCCGCTACGATGTCTTTGGCCCAACACCCCCGCGTGTCGGCAAGGCCGAAAAAATATTATTGATCCTGCGCACCTGGTTCCGGCTCAACGCCGGCACAAGCGCCGCCAATTACGGGACGACTTAGCTTAGCCCCCGTCATTAACGCTTCGGCATCCCTGGCATCCCGCCCATGCGCGCCATCATTTTCTGGAATTTGCCCATCTTCTTCATCATTTGCTGCATCTGGGCAAAACGGTTCAGCACATGATTGACCTCCGATACTTGGACTCCGCTGCCTTTGGCAATGCGCATGCGGCGCTTGGCATTGAGAATCTGCGGGCTGCGCCGCTCCTGCAAGGTCATCGCGCAGATAATCCCTTCCATGTGCTTGAACTCCTTTTCCTGCTTGGCCAAATCCCCGCTTTTCATGGCCTCCGCGCCGCCCGGCAGCATCCCAACCAGATTTTCCAGCGGGCCTAATTTTTTCATCTGCCGCAACTGGTCGAGAAAATCCTCCAGCGTGAACTGGCCCTTGCGCATCTTTTCCTCCATGCGCTTGGCCTCGTCCAAGTCCACCGCCTCAACCGCCTTCTCCACCAGGCTGACGACGTCGCCCATGCCCAGAATGCGCGAGGCCACGCGGTCGGGATAAAACGGCTCGAAATCCTCCAGCTTTTCCCCCACGCCGGCGAACTTGATCGGCTTGCCCGTCACCGCCCGCAAGCTCAATGCCGCGCCGCCCCGGGCGTCGCCATCCAATTTGGTCAGGATGGCGCCGGTAATGTTAAGAGCCTGGTCAAAATGCGTGGCGACATTGACCGCCTCCTGGCCTGTGGCCGCGTCAAGAACAAGAAGAATTTCCTGCGGCTTGACGGCGTCGCGCAGGCGCACCAATTCGCGCACCAGCGGCTCGTCGATCTGCAGCCGTCCGGCCGTGTCGAAAATGAGCGTATTGAGATTGTTGGCTTTCGCGAACTCCAGGGCCTGGCGGGCGATCTTCAAAACGTCCGTCTCGCCTTTGCGCGCGAAAACCGGGAGGCCAATCTGGCGGCCGAGTGTTTCCAATTGCTCCATGGCCGCCGGCCGGTACACATCCGCCGCCACCAGCAGAGGTGTCCGCGCCTGCTTGTGCAGCAACCGGGCCAGCTTTCCGCTGGAGGTCGTTTTTCCGGAGCCATGCAGCCCCACCAGCATAAGGCAGCTTGGATTGCCGCTTAGGGCCAGGCCCGCGCTGGTCGAGCCGAGCAGCTTGACCAATTCATCGTGGAGGATCTTGATGATCTGCTGGCCGGGCTGGATGCTTTGCACCACCTCCGCGCCGAGAGATTTGTTCTTGACCTCCTCGATAAAATCGCGGGCCACCTTGAAATTGACATCCGCGTCCAGGAGGGCCATGCGCACCTCACGCAGGGCGTCGCCGACATTGGATTCGGAGATTTTGCCCAGGCCGCGCAAATTGCGGAAGGCGGTCTGCAACTTTTGGCTCAAGCCGTCGAACATGCCGATAATCTAAAGTCCGCGCCAGAAACCGCAAGCAAGTTGCGGCCACTTTAACCTTGCGCCGGCCTGCGAGATTTGGCTAAATCCCTGCTCCTTCGGGCGAAAGCCGGAGGGTCGCGGTAGGTTACCCAAGTGGCCAACGGGGGCAGACTGTAAATCTGCTGGCTTACGCCTTCGATGGTTCGAATCCATCACCTACCACCACCCTTCAAAACGGCTAAGAACAGCCGATTTTCCCTCGTAAAACGAACCTTCGACCGCAAAACCGGCGATCTGAATGGCTCGATTTTTGGTTCTGATCGTTTTGCCTCGCTGCTGACTGATTATGGAAAATGCTCGATTTTCGCCGGGCACAGGCCACATTGACGGCATGCCACCGCTCCATGAACCATGACTTGCTCCATCAATCTTTCCACGCGTCTTCGGGCGGTGGCGCGCCAGTATTCAACCAAGGCGGCCGTGATGAGCGGGGAGCGGGTTCTCACCTATAGCGAACTCGATCTGGCGGCGATGGATTTGGCGCGCTGGTTTCTAGCTCAAGGATTGATTCAAGGCGATCGTGTCGCCATCCAGGGAACAAATACCGTGGAGATGGTCGTGGCGCTGCTGGCCTGTTTCCATGGCGGCTTGGTGGCAGTTCCTGTCAATACACGTTTTAAGCCGCCGGAGATTCATTACATTCTGGATCATTCGCGGCCTCGCCTGTGCTTGTGCGAACCGCAATTTGCGGTTGGAGTCAAAGAAATCCAATCCCAAGTCCCCGGCCTGTCCGCCATTTACACAGAATTGCCTGGGGCGGTGTCGGGACCTGACCTGGAGCCTCCGCCGGCTGATTGCCCGGTGTTGATTCTCTACACTTCAGGAACCACGGCTCGGCCGAAGGGCGTCACGCACACTCTGCGGACCCAAATGGCGTCGGCGGAAACGATGCTCGAACTTGGTTTCGATGATTCCACCGTGGCCGCGATCGCCGTGCCCATGATGCACGCGTCGGGCTTGAACGGCCTGCTTCTGCCGACACTAATTACAGGCGGTTCCGCAGCCCTATTGCCAACGTTCGATCCCGCCGGGCTTCTCGATCTGGTCGAAAAACGGCGTTGCACCTTTACCATAGCTTTGCCGGCGGGCATGCAGTTCGTTGCGGCGGAACAAGAGCGCTGTCCTCGCGATTTAAGCTCGATGCGCAACTGGCTTTCCGGGGGCGACACCGTTCCAGTTAGTTTGCAGCAGCGCTGGAATCGCCTCTGCGACTGCCCGCTGATCGAAGGTTACGCCATGAGCGAAAGCCTTGTCATCGCCTTCAACCCGTCCTCGGCCAACCGCCCCGGATCGTTCGGCCTTCCGGCAGCCAAAGTCGAATTGCGGACGCTTGACTTTGACGGAACTCCGGTGCCAGACGGCGAAATCGGCGAACTGGCGGTGCGCAGCCCGGCTAATTTCGTTGGCTATTGGAATGACCCCGAAGCGACGAAGCGAACACTAGTGGATGGGTGGTTAAGGACAGGCGATCTCGGCCGTCGTGATCGCGAGGGTTATTTCTGGTTTGAGGGGCGGAGAAAGGAACTAATCATCCGGGGCGGTTCCAACATTTCGCCACAGGAGATCGAGGAGGCTCTGCTCCAGCATCCATTGGTGATGGAAGCAGGCGTGGCCGGCGCGCCGGATGATGTTTATGGGGAGCGCGTCGTGGCTTTTGTGGCGTTGCGCGAAGGGCGCTCAATCTCCGAAACTGAATTGAGGGAATTCACCAGGCAGCGGCTGGCAGACTACAAGGTTCCTGAATTCATTTTCTTTCTTCCGAACCTGCCGAAAGGGCCGACGGGCAAAGTACAGCGCCGTGCCTTGAGGGACTTGGCGCACAAAGGGTGAGCGGATGGCAGCAGCGCTTTCAGACTGGGATTCGGACTTCTTCGCTTGCATCACGCAATACCCGAAAAGAAACGCCAGGCCGTTCTCTTAATTCGGGTTTGGCCCGACCACAAAGGGGCTGACGTTGGTGGGAATGATGTCGGGGACGTAGTCGTAGTGCTGGCCGAAGTAGTGGTTGAAGATCAGGCGGAAGGTATTGACGGGCGTCATGCCGGGATAAAACCAGTCTTCCTTGCTGCCGGGCAGGTAGAGCGCGTTGAGGATGGTCGAGGCTTCTTCGAAGCGATGCGGGCCAGGAACTTCGCGGAAGCCGTGGTCGCCTTGAAGCACGATGATTGGCGGCGCCGGAGAGTTCTTCAAGATGCCGGCCACCGCATTGGTCAGCAGGGTGTTCTCATAAATCAATTGGCCCAGGTAATCCTCCGGGCGCTCATCTTCTTGACGCAGGCCTCGCTTGACGCGATGGCCTTGCGCGTCGAATAGAAACGGAAAATGCGGCATCATAATGTGGACATAGACAAACTTGGGCTTGACGGACCGTTCCGCGGCAATTCTCGGCAGAAGGTCGAATAACTTCAAGTTGACATCGCCGGTGGCCAGATGGTTGAAGTAGGTACAGCCATAGCCGAGCACCGTGCGTTCGAACAGCGAATTGCCCAAAGTTGGATCGGTTACTCTTGGGACGTAATAAAAATGCGGCTCGCCAGCCACATCAAAGATAGAATATGCCCGCAAATCGTAGCCGGATGCCTTGAGGCGCGCGGGCACGGCCGACCGCCCGATGACCGCGCTATAATAGGCAGTGTCCGCCACCGAGGGCCACGAGGACGGCGGCGCCGCCGGATAATTCATGCTCAGATAAGTCGAGAGGCAGACGGGTGTGAACGTTGAATTGCCGTGCGCGCCTTTGACGACGTGGAAGCCGCGGCCAGCCAGCCAGTTCACAAAACCGGAATTGTCGTAGCCCCAGTAAGTCTTGAGGCTTTCAGGGCTGGTGTAAGCATCTGTCAAAATAAAATAAATGTCCGGAGGATGGCTGCCCAAGGCCATCGGCGCGGACGCCATTTCCACGGGCGGGAAGACTGGCGTGGAGGGCCCTCTCGCAATGCGCACGCACGGAATGATGATGAGCAAGCTCGCCACAGCGTTGAGGTACCGACGGGTCGTGTCAAAGGCCCGTGACGACCAAAGCACCCACGCGAAGGCTGAAGTGAAAACGATCCCTGTGGCGGGCAGCGTCCATTTGGCGGTGGCCAGCCGGGGCGGAAGCCAATGACCCAAAATCTGGCGCCAATCGCCGAAGAAGAAAAAGAAAATGACGCAGATGGACGCCAGCAGCGCCGGCTTGCTGGGGTGCTGGCTAAAAAGCACGAAAATAAGCTCGGCCAGCGCGATAGCTCCCACCACGACAACCAGCCAAAAAAGAAGCTCCTTGGGGCTGCTCATGGGCTGGATCATCGCGTACCCCTGCAGCACAAAGAGGCAGCCGAACAACAAGGGATGCGCCGCAAATCTTTTTCGGATAGCCAAACGCGGCGCCGACAATGGCGCGCGCGCCGGGAATGCCTCGCTGCTGATACTATTCTCCTTTTCGGGTTTCATAGGCGCTTTAGCTGGTCCTGGCTAAAACTAAGGGCGCCCATCGCCAAACGAAAGTGAAAATCGCCCGGGAATTTTCAAGGCGCGAAACGGGGGTTAAAATGGACCACGCTCCATTGTTGCGGGCCTCCGCCGACTTTCGCGGTAATGGATTCCTGGCCGACGATAGTGCCGCCGTTTTTGCTGAGCCATTGGTTGAAGGAATCGCCGCTGGGCCATTTTACGGATGCGTTATCGACCACCAACCATTCCAAGGAAGGCTTCCAGCGGCCGGCTGGCCCGGTTACGCGAACAACCTTGCGCGATCCGAAAGGGTGCCACAAAGAGACTTCCGAAGCGTTGTCCAAATCATAAAGGCCGACGGTTCTGGCTTCGGACGGTATGTACTTGCATAAAGGGGCCAGCATTTCGCTTCTCTCGCTGTAAACGCTGTAGGTGGTTTCCGCGCGCGCGATTTCAGCCGAATCCGGGAATTTCGCGGCCAGCCACGCGAAAAAGGTCTTCCCGGGCCACAGCGGGCGCGAAGGGGTCAGCACGACAGCAATGATGGCCGAGATGCCAGCCGCCACGGCGAGCCGGTTCCACCATCGACGGCGCACAACATCGCGCTGCGTAGGATCGAGCAACACCGGCAGGAGGAGAAATGGATAATACGCGGCCAGCAGTCGGCCTGTGGCGGGCGCGCCAATCTTTGCCGAGTAGGCTGCAAGGGCCGCCCACGAACCAAGTCCAATCACCATGCCGATTCCCAAAGCGAACCGCCTTTTCCCGTGGCGAAGGGCTAAAACCATTCCCGCCCCTGCCGCCAATGCAATTCCAAGGCCAAGCCCGGCCGCTTCTTCCTGGGGCAATTCGCGAAGATGCCAATCAAAGTCCGGAAAGCCCGCCTGCAAACGGCCGCGAAAGCTTTCGGGGAACAAGCTCCAGGCATCGTCGCAAACGCGGTACGAAAGCGGGAACAGAGGCGGCATCAGGGTTTGCTCCGTCAATTGAATGCCGTTGCCGAGAAAGCCGATCATGGGGCTTTTGATGGTCATTTTTTCTGAGTTATTTGGGTCGCCCGCCCAATCGCCAGCGTAGTGCTGGTTCAGAATCGCCATTGGCAGGAACGAAACCAGGAGCGCAAGAACGAAGGCCGCGGAGTTGCGAGCCAATTCCCTCCGCCATAGAAACCTCGCCGGCCAAGCCGCGCAAACTAACGGCAAAAGCAATGGCAAATTGGCGGCTTTAACTCCCGTGGTCAAGCCTGCCGCCAGAAGGCCAAGCCGGAAATCCGCCGGCGATTGCCGTTTTCGCGCCAGGAGAAAAAACGCGATGCCCGCCAGCGCATAGGGCACAGCGGCCAAATCATTCCCGATGCTGCCAGCTTCCATCACAAAGCAATAGCCCATCGGCAGCAGCCACATCCAAGCCCACGCGACACGCCGGGAGACGCCCAACAGTGTGAACGTTTGAAAAAGCAAGCCGGGCAGCAGGAGAAAACTGGCGATGCTGAACAGAAAAAGCAACCGGCTGCTGTGGGTGAGAATGAGGAGCGGAGCCGTCAGCCATTCAAAGCCCGTTCCGCTTCGGTTCATCGGCTGCCAGGGCGTAACAATCCAGTGCCAGCGCGAGGCCGCCCACCAATGCAACATCCGCGGCAGGCGATACCACAAAGCGTCGTAGTTATTCGGGGAGTAAAGCGCCCCTCCCAATAATGCCAGCGCCGCCGTGACGGCGAACATGAACGGCAGAACGCGCTGAAACCGCCGCCGCTGCCGTCGCGCCCAGACCTCAAGCGGAATTCCTGCCCCAATCGCCGGCTGCCGCCTCCGCCACCAAAAAAATCCGACAGCCGCGATCCCAAGCGCAATGGCGTATCCCAGCTCGTTAAACAGCTTGAACGCGGACAAAACCCAACCCGCCGCGGAAAGAAGCGCGGAGCCAATGATCCAAGCCTTAACCGGTTTTGGCATGGCCTGGGCGGGCGAGGTTGCGGCTCACACGATGACGATTCATTTTCAGCAAGGTCATCATAACCGCGCCAACCGCAGCGTCAATAACCGCTTCTGAATTGACGGCATGGCTGTCTAACTCGTACCACTAAGCGGATGGCAAGTTGTTCGCTCCATTCGCGCGCTGGCGCCGCTTGCGCGGCCCTGTTTGTGTTTCTGGCGGGCCTTTGTGTCGTGGCCACGCACAATTATATTCCGCTGGTCACTTACCGCCCGGACAACCAGTTCACCTTGCCATACATGCCCGAAATTGATGACCAGTCTTATCGAGCCATGGCCGAGGGCAAGAGTTCTCAAGTTCCGTCCCCATTCACGAAACGGGCATTTTATCCCTGGCTATGCCGCGTCGTGTCTCGTTGCGCGAAGCTTTCCACCCCAGTGACCTGCATGATGTTGAATTGCGCGGCGTGGGGATTGCTCGCTTATTCCCTGGCTGCTTTGCTGGAAGAGACGGCCGGGCTGCCTTGGCTTTCGGCGATATTCCTGCTGACGCCGGTGCCTTTGGAATCGTTGCTGCTGGGCTACATGCCGGAGTTGTTTCATATGGCTTTGCTGGCCCTTTTTTTTCTGCTGCTGTTGCGGCGGCGCCAGCAGTGGGCGCTGGCGATTCTTTTTCTTGCTTTCATTACAAGAGAAAGCACGCTCGTTCTCTGCCTGGTTTGCGCTTGGATCGCATGGGCGCGCGGAGAGCGGCGATTGGCCTGGGGAAGCCTGCTGGCGCTGGTGGCAGGGACCGCCGCGGGCGCCTGGTTTGTGCGATTGGGCGCGCCCAACCTTCATCATTTGCCCGATTCCGCTTATTTGGTTTTCAAAGTGGGCTACAATTTTCTGCAAAACGTTCTGGGAATCGCTCTATGGAGCAACTCGATGGTTCCGGCCCGTTCAGCACCATCGATCACATGGACACTGCCGCACTTTTTGCAATTGGGCCTGGTGCGCGAAGTCGGCCTCTCCTTCCAATGGCGGTTCCCTGTGGATACGCTGGTGGCACTCTTGACGGTTTTTGGCGTCGCCCCGCTGGTGTTTCCGCGCACTTGGAAGAACCGCCGGGCGTTTCGAGAGTTGCCGGTTGCCATCCAGGTGGCATTCGGTTTCGGCGCGATTTCTTATCTGCTCGGGCCTGCCCTGGGAGCGGCCATTTTCCGCCTGCCCACCGCGGGATGGCCTCTAGTTTGGATCGCCATCCCCCATCTCGCTAAACATCTTGGTCTTGAGATCAATTCCCAGGATCGCCTGGGATTGGCTGCCTGTTATTTGCTGGTGGAGTGGATTCCCTTTGTGACCGAGTTTTGGGATGCGAACCGAATGTATGCTTGGCTTCTGGTTATTCCGCCCCTTTACCTCGTTGCATATCGAATCCTAAAACGGAGTTCTTGGCCAGATGCTTCTCGGCAAACAGTTTGATTTTCGCCCAAGCCTCCGCCGCTTCGGTGCTCAAGATGCAATTCGGCGCCGCGAACCGGCAGGAATCATAACATGGCTTGTAGGGGCACGCGCTGCCTTCCATCCATTCGGCCTGTGGATGCAGCGGGGCGAACAGGCTCGGCAGGCCATTGCCAAAAATCGTGAAGGTCGGCACGCCCAAAATCGCCGCCAGATGTCCCGGTCCGGAATCGTTGCCAATGAAAAGGCCGGCGTTGTCGATCAGCGCCATCAATTCGGACAGGCTGGCCGGCACAGCGGCGTTTTCTGCGCGCTCCGCCCACCAGGCTCGCTGATCGGGATTGCAGGCGACCTGCACGTTGTAATGATTCTGCCGCAGTTGCGCCGCCAGGAATTGGAAACGTTCCAACGGCCAGACCCGTGTGGGTTGCGCGGCGCCTGTGTGGATCAGGATTGTATCCGAGTTCCGCCGGGCTGTCGTCAATTGTTCCTTCGCCGGCAAATCTATTCCCAAAGACCGTCCCAGCAACCGCCAGTTTTCATAACGATGCAGGCTCGCATCGGGAGGACGCAAAGACTCAGTCAGAAAGGCGCCGCTGCCCAGCCGTGGAAAGCCGATGCGCCGGGGAGCGCCCGCCAACCAAAGGAGAACATGGTCCCGCGGGTCCCAGCGCGCTGACACGGCAATGTCAAAATGACGCGAGCGCAATTGCCGCTTGAGCGAGGCCAATCCGCGCCAGGGCCAGCGCGCAAGGTTGTATTTGCCCCTGAAAGCCGTCCATGGGATGTTAAACGGAATGACTTCCACTCCAGGCCAGAGGCGCGGCTGCAATTCCTGGACCGTCGATTTGGCGAGCAGTGTCAATTCATATTTGTCGGCGGCCGCTCTTAAAAATGGCGTGCTCACCACCAAATCGCCTATTCCCCATAGCTCGACAGCCAACAGTTTGGGCTTCATAATCTCAGCCGCCTCAAGGCTTGAAGATTGATTTCAACCGTCCCTTCCAAACGAAAGTTGGGCGCGCCACGTGATGCACTGACCGCTCGCGCGGCGCCGCCAGCGTGTAGATCGAATAGTCAAATGGCTTCTGCCGGTAAGCGCCCCGCGCCAGGCGGTTCAAACGATGGCGCCATGCCAGCGCGGGAGCCAATTTTTGCGCCCACATAGGAGCCATGCCTGCCAGCAGACGCTTTTCCCGCAACGCGTTCGGGCGCGATGAAAGATTGTCTCCAGTATCGGTGAACACGGCCATGAATTCTCCTGTGACATCCATGCGAACGCCCTTTTCCAATGCGCGCAACACCCATTCGGCGTCGCCACAGTCGCGCCATTGCGTGTCAAAGAAAAGCCCGTGTTTGTCCAACACAGAGCGCCGGATAAAGGTCGCGGCCGTGAAGGTCGGCAAATGGGACACCATGACGTGCGGCCTCCAAGGCTTTTGAACCTTGCGGTAGCAAAGAAACTCCCCTTCCGCCCCCACGACCAGGCAATCGCCAAAGAGCATCTCCACGTCAGGGTGGCGCTCAAAATAAGCCCGCGCCGCCTGCAAGGCTCCCGGCAGGTATTGCTCATCGCAATTCAAGTAAGAGAGGATTTCGCCCCCAGCCCGCCGGAAACCGCGATTGACGGCGTCATACATGCCGGAATCCTTTTCGGAATAAGCTTTGACGCGCGGGTCGGTTAAAAGCCAGTCCAGGGTGCCGTCGTCTGAACAGGCGTCCTGCACAATATGTTCGGCCGCGATTCCTTGGTCCGCGACCGAAGCCACACACAATTTAAGCCACTGGGATTGCCGAAAACTGGGGGTAATGACCGAGAAAGTCATGCAGTGTCATGCCGGTTCCAGCATGACGCCGGGTGAGGCCGGAGCCGGAGCCGGTTTTGGAGCCTCCCGGCGGCAAACACCGCCATTTAGGCTGACACTCAAACCCAGGATGCCCAAAAACACGGATAGCTGGGAGCTGAAGGCGCCAAACACCAAGAGGAAAAACAATGCCTGCGCCAGGAAATAAGCCAGAAGAGTGATGTTCACTCTTCTTAATCGGGCGTCGCCGAAACGGTAATTGACATAGAGCACTTTCGCCCCGGCTCCCAAAAGCCACAGAAGAGCAGCCATCCCAAAGAAGCCTAGGGGAATCAAAACCGAGAGCGGGCCGTTGTGGTAGTCGCCCGCCAGCATGGCCGCCTCATAACCGCTCAAGCGGCCCTGTTGGGAACCCATCACCGTCAAGAAGTATTCGTCCGGGTCAAACTCATAGCCTTTGCCGACAAGGAGATATTTTGGAACCTCGGGCAGGACGCTCGTCCACATGTCGCGCCGCCATTGGATGGAGTTGGCCGCATCGACTCGAATGGCCGGGTCGATGTTCACCGGCAGAAAGGCCAGGCAGCGCTGGACGGCCGACGGCATTTTATTGGCGAAAATCAACAGCGGCATCAGGCAGATGGCGCCCGCGAAAATCATGATGGGGAGCAAGGCAGTTTTCCACCAGCCCTCGATGATGAATTGAAACACAAACAACACGATTAGAAACAAGAGGTCGGAACGGAAGCCGCTGAAGAGCGTCAGCAGCACCGACGAAATCATGAGCAGCATTCTCCACGGTTTCCGCCAAATAAACAACGGTCCGATGCCCCAGCGGGCCAGGGCAAAGCACATGAGAAACGACCCGGCAGCTCCGAATCCTTGAATGCGAGTCATGCTGCTGTCGTGCCAATCATAAACAATCTGCCCGCTTAGGTTGCTCGCCGGAATGATCCAAAATAAGAAATACGTGAAGGGGCCGATCGCATAGAGCAGGGTGCTGACTGCATTGGTCATGCCCCCCAGGAAAAACCATTTTACGATTCGCGCGCTCTTGGGCATGGAAATCTGCTGGGAAATCAGGCCGAAATAACCAATGACGGCCGCGATGATCGTGAAGTAGTTCCGGCCGCCGAAATTGCTGCTTCCGAACGCGCGCATGCCCCATCCGCCTCGGATTTTTGCAGTCAGGAATACCACGACGACAAGGAGGAGAATCGGTTTGGCAAGTTCGGGGGCGGGCAGGAAAGCCCGGTGGCCCATGGAGCGGTGGATCACCGCTATGAGAAAAGTGACGGCCGCAAGGACAATCCACACCTGAATCTCTCCGGGCATAAAGCCAAAGATAAAAGTGGAGTTCCAACAAAAAATGAGCAAAAGGTGGTTCCATTGAATGATCAACGGCAGTGCCAGGAAAAGCACCACAAACCCAATCGCGGTCACGGTGGCCATATCCTGCCCCATCATCAGAAACACGAGCGCGATAGCCATCGGAATGGCTATAAAATACGCAATGACTAGCCGCGTGAACTTACTCATTTATGTCCAGGAATCGGCTCTCGACCGCGACACCGCCAGATTCGATGAGCGGCTTGATGGGGGAAGATGGCTTTATCATAACACGCGCGGCATGGACAATCAAGCTGCCGGCGCCGGCATCGCCATTGGGGACGAATAAGCAGGCTGGCGCGCCGCCGCCGGCTTGCGGCAGACACCGCCATTGAGGCTAATGCTCAAGCCGAGGATGCCCAAAAATACCGAAAGTTGAACGTTGAAGGCGCCAAATATAACAATGAAAAATACGGACTGCGCCAGGAAATACACCAGAAGCGTGGTGTTCATTTTTTTCAACCGGGGATCGCCGAAACGAAAGTTCCAATAGAGCACTTTGGCGCCCGCAGCCAGCAACCAGAGAAAGCCAGCCAGCCCAAAAATGCCAAATGGTATCAGAATCGAAAGCGGGCCGTTATGATAATCTCCAGCCAGCATCGACCCTTCATAACCGCTCAGCCGCCCCTGTTGCGTCGCCGTGACCGTCAGATAAAGCTCATCAGGATCAACGGCGTAGCCTTTGCCGACAAGAAGATACTTGGGAATCTCAGGCCATATCTCCGCCCACATGTCATACCGCCAACGAGTGGACGCCTCCGCTTCGGCCCGGACGGCTGGGTCGAGGGTTACGGGAAGGAAGGCTAGGCTGCGCTGGACAGCGCCAGGCAATTTGTTGGCGAAAAAAAGCATGGGTGTCAGACAAACCGCCCCCGCCACGAGCATGATGGGCAGCAACGCGGTTCTCCACCAGCCCTCAATCAGAAACTGAAAGGCAAAAAGAAGAACGAGAAACACCAAGTCAGACCGGAAACCGCTGAAGAGCGTCAACAGCGCCGACAATGCGATCAACCCCATTCTCCACGGCTTGTCCCATTGAAACAATGACCCAATTCCCCAGCGGGCCAGCGCAAAGCACATCAGAAACGCCCCCGTAGTGCCAAAGCCTTCGATGCGCGTTATATTGGTTTCGGTCCAAGAGTAAACAATCTGGCCGCTCAGATTGCTTGCCGGAATAATCCAAAACAGGAAATAGGCAATTGGCCCGATCGCATACAGGATGGTGCTGACCGCATTGGTCATGCCCGCCAGGAAGAACCATTTCACGGCGCGAGCGCTTTTGGCCGTTGAAATTTGCTGCGAAATCAGGCCGAAATAACCCATGACGGCCGCTATGATCATAAAGTAGTTTCGCCCGCCATAATTGCTGTTCCCGAAGGCATGCACCCCCAAGCCGCCCCGGATTCTTGCCGTCCCGAGCACCACCGCCGCGAGAAAGAGAATCGGCTTGACCAATTCCGGAGCCCGCAGAAAGCTTTTGTGGCCCATGAAGCGATGTACCAGTCCGATGGCAAAGGTAAGCCCAGCGAAGACAATCCACATTTGGATGTCGCCCGGCACAAAGCCAAACACGAAAGCCGAGTTCCAGCAAAAAATCAGCAAAGGATGGCTCCATTGGAGCAATAGCGGAATGACCAGCACCAAAAAGACCATTCCCAAAACCGCCACGCTGGCCATATCCGGGGTCGCAACGAGGTACCCAAGGATTAGAGCCAGCGGAATGGCCACCGCGTAAGCCACCAAAAGTCTATGAATTTTAAACATCTCTAGTTCTGGCCCAGCTTGCAAAATCGCCCCTGCCGGAGCAAGCAGATTCGCTCAGAAGTTCGAGCGCCAGTTTTGCCGTTTTCTGGCTAAAATAGGGCGCGACATTGAGGAACCCGCGGGCTGGCGATTCAAGCGTTCGGAGATGAGGGCGCCGGCATTTGTTTTAGCGGTTCCTTATTCGAATGCGCGGCGGATTTCTTGCCTCTCCCGTAACGAAGAATTGGGAGTGAAAAGAAACGATAAGTCAGCGCGGCCGCGACCAGGCCCAGAACAAAAGAACTTCCCACGATCGCCGCGTATTTCAGCGGGTTGCCGCCTGCCGGTCCCACCGACTGCCGGATCCACCCGTAGATTGGCTGATGAAGCAGGTACCACTCGTAGCTAATAATCCCGCACCAGCGCAGCCAGGGGGCGCAAAAAATTCGGGCCGCCGGATGCCGCGGAGCCGCAACAAAGAACAGCAAGCAGCCGGCGGAGAATTTCAGCAAATCTCGCGTGATTTCATTGGCGGTGAATCCGTTCCAGTTCGAAAACGAACACCACGAAAATGCCAGCAGCGACAAGATCCAAAACACCACTCCAAAAACCCCAAATATGGCGTCCCCCGCCTTAAGCCGCCCCATCGTGTCCAACCCGGCGACAAAAATGCCCAAACAGAAGCAATCCAGCCCCGTGGGGAAGTGAACATTAATCGTGGGGTGAATCTCCGGCGATTGCCCGGTGAGCAAACGGCATACAAATGGAACCGCCACGAAAATCAAAGGAATAATCCAGAGGCAGACTCCGGCCGGAACTTTCTTCAGGCTGATGAACAAAATGGGCAGAATCACATAGAATTGCACCTCAATAATCAACGACCACATGACCGGATTGAATTCTCCAGTAATTGGCGATAGAAAGGGTATTCCCGCCAGCCATTTGGCGCCAATTCCCGCGAATGACCAGTCCCCGCTTCGGAGAATATATATGGGCGCCAAAACCAAAACCGAAAAAGCAAGCGGCGGATAAATCTTCCAGAAACGGCGCCATCCGTAACCCGAAGGCACGCTGATTTCCGCCCCGGAAGCCTTCCGCTTCCAAAAAGGCCAGGAAATCAGAAATCCAGACAATGCAAAAAAGAGTGTCACGCCGTTCGACCCGGCCGAAAAGCAACTCCCGATGAATCGGACTGCGGGGCCGGAAGCGGGGTTTACATAAAAAAAGTGCGCGGCCAGCACCATTAACATCGCGATTCCGCGCAAGCCATCAATAAAGTCGTAATCGCGATTGACACTTGGCGCGACATGCCAACTCTCAAGCCAGCGATCTCCGCGACCGGCGCTGTCAGCATTTTTTGTCAGCGGCATCTTGTGTACTGCTATACGAGATTAACCCGCGTTGGCGAGCAAAATGCGCGGCGGGAGAGCCTCCAAGATTGACACCGCGCGCGATTTGCGCTTCTGTCTCGCTCTGGGTGAAAAAATCTCTGTTTCATGATATTGCCGGATCGGTTACGTCGCCGGAGGGGTTCCTCGCGGCGGGGGTGTTCTGCGATATAAAGCGCCTCGGCACCGGCAAAGGCTCCAACAAGGGGCAGAAACGCGATCTTGCTTTGCTGGTTTCCGAAACACCCGCCACTATGGCCGGCGTTTTTACGACCAATCAAGTCCGCGCCGCGCCCGTGCGCCTTTGCGCCGAACGCGTCCGGAGCGGCCTCGCCCGCGCGGTGGTCGTCAATTCAGGCAATGCCAACGCCTGCACCGGACGCCAGGGTCTTTTTGACGCCCGCGAAATGGCCCGGCTCGCCGGCGCGGCCCTGAATATCCCCGCCGAACAGGTTCTGGTGGCCTCCACGGGGCGCATTGGCGTGCGACTTCCGATGGCCAGTGTCCGGCTGGGAATTAAAGTGGCGTCCCGCCTCGTTGAGTCTTCTCGCGCCAGCGCCACCCATGCGGCGGAGGCCATCATGACCAGCGACACGCGGCTCAAGGAAGTCGCGGTCGAATTCCAACTCGGAGGAAAAACCGCGCGCCTCGGCGGCATGTGCAAAGGCGCCGGCATGATCCAGCCCGGCATGAGCCAGACGGGATCGGCGCCGCCTTTGCGCGCCCTTCATGCGACCATGCTCTGCTTCCTGACGACGGATGCGGCCGTCGAGGCAACGACGTTGCAGGCCGCTTTGAACGAAGCCGTCGCGAAAAGTTTCAATCGCATTACAGTCGATGGAGATATGAGCACCAACGACACGGTCCTGCTGCTGGCCAACGGGCGCGCCGGGCATCGTCCGCTCACGGCGCGGTCCCCCGAACTGGCGGTCTTTCAAGCGGCCTTGGAGCATGTGACGCTCGAATTGGCCCGGAAAATTGTGCTTGACGGAGAGGGCGTCTCCCGGTTCGTCACCGTCCGCGTCAATGGAGCCAGGACGCCCGCCGAAGCCGCCGCGGCCGCGCGCGCGGTGGCCAATAGTTCGCTTGTCAAGACGAGCTGGTGCGGCGGCGATCCAAATTGGGGCCGCATCCTCTGCGCGCTCGGTTATTCCAGCGCGCGAGTCGTGGAGGAAAAAGTCGATGTCGGCTACAGCCTGCCCGGCAGCCGGAAGATTTTTTGGCCATTGCGGCGCGGCCGCCCGGCGCGCGTGGCGTTCAAGGCGCTTTGCCAGGTGACAACCGCCAGCGCGTTCGATCTCCACATAAACCTGAACCTGGGCCGCGCCAGCGAGTTGATCTACGCTGCCGATCTGACCGAAGCCTACGTCGATTTCAACAAAGGCGACGTCACTGACCCGTCCACTTTGGGAGGGTGACGCGCGGCCATGTTTCGGACCTGCATTGGAGGGCAAATCGAACTGGCGCTAATGGAGCATCGGCATGCGAAGGAGCTTTTTGAATTGATCGAGGCCAGCCGCGCGCATTTGCGGCCGTGGATGAATTGGGCTGACCAGCGCCGCACTCAGGCCGACGTGGCGATGTACGTGGCGAACGCTTTGAAACAATTCGCCCTCAATCAGGCCGTTCACACCGGCATCTGGGAAAAGGGCAAGCTCGCCGGAATGATCAACTGCGGCCCCATCGACTGGCCCAACCGCGCCGCCCCGCTCGAATACTGGCTGGGCGCGCCATTTCAGGGACGGGGCATCATGACGTCCAGTTGCCGCGCGATGGCCGAGCATGCTTTCGGCGCGATGAACCTGCACCGCCTGAAGATCGCCTGCGCGGAGGAAAACCGCCGAAGCCGCGCCATCCCGGAAAAATTAGGTTTTACATTCGAGGGCGTCGCGCGCGACGCGGAATGGCTGCACGACCACTTTGTCAATCATGCGATTTACGCGATGCTCCAGGGCGCCCGGCTCAATCCGCCGGCTGGACGACTTCCAGCTTGAGCTTGGACGGATCGGACACGCCCAATTCCAGCAAGGCCGCGTTCTGGTACAATTCTGGATTATCTCCGCGCGACGCGATGTTCTTGGCCTGCCGTTCGCGGTCCAATTCCTGAATGGCCAGCGTGTCCAGGGCGACAGGGTCTTTGCTGATCCAGATTTGATTCAACTCCGTCGAGTAATGAAGAAGGCTGGTTTGCTCGCCCAAGTATTGACAGATCAACCCGTCCGTGATGTTGAGCGCGACTTTGTCGCCGACGGCGCGCATGGCGTAGAGTTCAGGCACGGCCTGCGCCAGGCGCGCGGCGGAAGCCTCGAACCGCGCCGAGTTGTCCGCGCAAGCCATGGACAGCCCGTAAAGATGCCCGCAAACGCCCGCCACGTTGTGATTGAGCAAAGGCGCGATGCTGATAATTTTGGTCAGGTTGGATGTCAACAATTTGCTGACGTGGGAGTAGCGCCCGCTTTCCGTTCCATGAAGGTCGAACTCCAAATCGCCCGCCACCAGCGTGCCCAGAATGGAATTGGTGTAGCGGATATTTTCGTCGTAGCCGGCATCCGAGCTTCCCGCCAGGCCGATGTGGTAACGGCGCGCCAATTCGGTGTAGCCGGCCAGCCGCAAATCGACCAGGCGCCGGTCCCAGATCACGATGTTGCTGCTGGGCAGCCCAGCTTCCAAAAGACCCTGCACGACCGCCTCGGCCACGGCGGGGCGCGTCCCGCTGTCGGCGCCGGAGATGGAATAAACTTTGATGCCCACAATGTCTTTGGGCGAGACAACTGCCAGCCAGGCGGCCTGGAGGCTGGCCTTGCCGGTCCAGCGCAACATGCCGGTCCGCACCATTTGCTGGACGACCGCCGGCTGCGGTTGATAGGCCTGCGTGGCGCCCGGCTGCTGCACCATCACCACTCGCGCGCGCCCGGCGGCAGTGGCATTTCCAAACACATCATCGGCCCCAATGGCCGCGCGGGCGGCCAAAATAAAGGCGGCGCCGCACACAGCGAGCTTTAGAGTTCCCCATCCAAAAACAAAATGACCGTCTCTTGACACTCTCGATTCCGAATGCTACCACCCTCTGAAATGATGACGACAAAAAAACGGCGCCGCCTCCGCGGCCACCTCCTTGTCGTCGCCGCGCTGGGAATGCTGTTGACCGCATGCCGTCCGCCGGGGGCGGGCGAGTTGCGCCGGGCCGAGCGGGAAATTCAATCCGGCCAGTTCACCGATGCCATCGTTGATCTGAAAGACGCCACCCGCATCCTCGCCGACGCGCCTCTCGCGACGCAGGCCAAGGCGTGGAACCTCCTGGGCCTGGCTTGCCAGGACGGCGGACAATTGGACGCAGCTTCCAAGGCATATTCGCAGGCAATCAAACTGGATCGCAACAACGCCACCGTCATGTATAATCTTGGCTGCCTCCGCTGCCAGCAGACAAATTATCTGGCTGCCATTGATTACCTGACCACCTACCTTACTTTCCGGCCCAAGGATGTTCAGGGCTATTTGCGGATGGGCGCGGCTCTTTTCCAATACGCATTGGAACGGCCCGGTCTCGAGCGTAGCCGGCTCCTCGAAGCGGCCCGGCACGAGTTTGAAGCGGCGGAGAAAATCCGGGTCACGCCGGAAGCCGCCAACGCCCTGGGCGTGCTCAGATTGCAAGGACGCTCCCCCGGCGCCGAAGCCGTTCACGTCGCCGCCACGAATTTTGTGCTGGCCTTGAATCGCGACACGAATTTCGCGCCCGCCATGCTCAATCTGGCCATTGTCTCCCAGGAATATCTCAACAACCCAAAACAAGCCCTCCGCCTCTACGGCGAGTACCTAGCCGAGAATCCCGCCCCGCCGAACGCCAAACAAGTCGCAAAAGTGGCGCATGATCTGGACGTGAGCCAGCGCATCATCATCACGCCCCAGCCGGCGCGCGCGCCCGAGCCGGCGCCGGTTCCCAAGCCGCTGCCTCGCCCTGAGCCGCCTGTTGTCAAAACGAACGCCGCGCCCTCCACCCCAATTGCGGTGACGCCAAGGCCGCCTCCCGAGGAATCGCCGCCCAAGCCCCAGCCCGCGATCGCTCCCCCGCCAATTCAAGTGGTGACCTCGACGCCCCCCGCCCAGCCAGTCGTGCCTCCGCCCCAAGTTCAGCCGCAACCACCGCCCGAATCGCCGCCCCCCCGCGTTTCCGCGCCTCCGGCCGCCGCACCGTCGCCTGTCGAAGCGCCGCCAGTCGCGAATCCTTCCAACGTGGTTCCGGCGCCCGTTGTCACCGACACCAATGCGGAGCCGCGCAAATCCTTGACCCAGCGATTAAATCCATTGCGATGGTTCTCGCCCAAGCCTGCGACGCGCCCGCCGGCAATCATCGCTCCTGAGCCGCCGCTCGTGCCGCCCGGTTCCCGCTATGCGTATCCTCCTCGCATCACGCCCATTCCTGGCAACCGTGTCCGCGCCCGCGATTTGGCCGCCGATGCCCTCCGCGCGCGCCAGGCCGGCGATTTAGCCGAAAGCATTCACGACTACAACGACGCCATCGCGGCCGACCCAACTTATTACGACGCGTGTTACGGCCTGGCCGTCACAGCCTTGGAGGCGCGGGACTACGCCACGGCGCTCGAACAATTGGATCGGGCGGTGGCGTTGCGGGAAGACTCGGCCGAAGCTCGTTACACCTTCGCATGGACATTGCAAAAGCGCGGCTACACCGAAGATGCCGCCCATGAATTGGGCAGGCTCCTGGACCAGCACCCGGAAAACGTCAACGGCCATTTGTTATTGGGCAAATTGTACGCGGAAAAACTCAAACAGCCGCGCCTGGCGCGCGAACAGTACACCCAAGTGCTGCAATTGGACCCGGCCAACGCGCAATCCGCCAACATCCGCGCGTGGCTGGAAAGGAACCCCTAATTGTGCGCCCCGTGGACCTCCAGCAAATCGGCCAGGAACTTGCGATCAAATGGGATGACGGCACGGAGAATTTTATGACGCTGGAACACCTTCGGCGCGCCTGCCCGTGCGCCGGTTGCAAGGGCGAACGCGACATCATGGGCCAATTGCATCAAGGCCCCGAAAAACCCCTCACGCCGCGCTCCTTTCAGTTGACACGACTTGAATTGGTCGGCAGCTACGCCGTTCAGCCATATTGGGGCGACGGCCATTCATCCGGCATTTTTTCGTTCGATTACTTGCGGCAAATCGCGGCCTGAACCGCCGGGACTGGACAGGAGCAGTTTGTTGCCGGAGAATGGAGGCATGTCAGCGCCAAATCAGTTGGCCGGCGGCCCGCCTGCCTCGCCGCCGCGCGGGCGGGGCGTCGGTGAAAATCCGCCCAACCGTTTCGAGCAAATCACGCTCGAGCGCGACTCGGACTGGAATCCCGCCGATGATCCCGCGCCCCGCACCCAGTTTCTGCGGGACCTTTCCCAAACCATTATTGCCTGCAACGACAGCCCGGATATTCCTTTCAGCGCCAGCATCAATGCCTATCGCGGCTGCGAGCACGGGTGTTCCTATTGCTACGCGCGGCCGTTCCACGAGTATCTTGGTTTCTCAGCGGGGCTGGATTTTGAATCCAAAATCATGGTCAAAGAAAACGCGCCCGAATTGCTGCGCAAGGAATTGGCGTCGCCCAAATGGAAACCGCAGGTCTTAGCCATGAGCGGCGTTACGGACTGCTACCAGCCCATCGAACGCAAATTAAAATTGACGCGCCGCTGCCTCGAAATCCTGGCTGAATGCCGAAACCCGGTCGTCGCGATTACCAAAAATTTCCTGATCACGCGCGACATCGATTTGTTTCAGGAACTGGCGCGATACGATGCCGTGTCCGTCTGCCTCTCAATCACCACGCTGGATTCGGATTTGGCGCGCGCCATGGAGCCGCGCACGTCCACCCCTCGCCAGCGCCTCGAAGCGATTCGCCTGCTGGCCCAGGCCGGCGTGCGAGTCGGCGTCAACGTCGCGCCGATCATCCCTGGGCTGACCGATCATGAGATTCTGTCCATTGTGCGGGCGGCGGCTGAAGCCGGGGCCAAGTTTGCCGGCTACACGATCGTCCGCCTGCCCTACGCGGTGAAGGATCTTTTTGAGAAATGGCTGGGCGCCCACGCGCCGGAAAAAAAGGAAAAAGTTCTCAACCGCCTCCGTTCCATGCGCGATGGCAAGCTCAACACCTCCGAATGGGGCCTGCGCATGGGTGGCAGCGGAATTTTCGCCGGCCAAATACGGCAAACATTCGCCGTCGCGTGCAGGAAAGCCGGATTATCCGAAGACAGGTTCGCGCTGTCAATCAAATCTTTCAGAAGGCCGGCCGAAGCACAACTGGCCCTGAATTTTTAGAGCAAGGCCGGCTGCGGCGCGATTGCAACCGAAGTCGCGGCGGCGAGCGCAGCGGCTGCCTGCCCGCCGGCGTCGCTGATGGCGCGCTCGCTTTGCACCCATTGGATGGCGTGATGCACCAACTCAGTGGCATTGGTCAAATTGAGCTTCTCCTTGATGTGCGCGCGGTGAGACTCAATCGTCTTGACGCTCAAATGAAGCCTCTCCGCGATGGGCCTGGTCCCGTGCCCCTGGCCGATGAGATTGAACACTTCCAGCTCGCGGTCGCTTAATTCCTCGACTGGCGAAGCGGCCATCGAGGAGCGCCCATTGACCAGCGTGTGGAGCATGCGGCTGCCGAGGCGCTCGCTCAAATAGATTTCGCCGCGGATCACCTTGCGCAAGGCAGTCAACACTTTTTCGGTCCCTTCCTGCTTCATGATGTAACCGCACGCGCCGGCCCGCAAAGCGCGGTGGGCGTAAACGGACTCGTCATGCATCGAGAGCACGAGCATCTTGAGTTTCGGGAAGCGCACTTTGAGATTCTTGAGCAGCTCGATGCCGCTGGTACCGTTGAGCGAGATGTCAATCAGCGCGACGTCCGGCTTCGCGCTTTCGACGGCGGTGATGGCTTTATGCGCGTCTTCGGCCTCGCCGACGACCATGAGGTCGCGTTCCTGGTCAATCAGTTGGCTGACGCCTTTGCGCATCAGCGGATGGTCATCAACAACGAGGACGCGAACAGGGTCTTTTTTTCCGCTGGCCGGAAGGGCCGCTTTGGCGGGGGCAGTTTCGATTGTTTTCATTAAATTAGATTATTCAGCCTCTATATGAAGCCATATAACGGCCTTGGCCGCCATCGGGGCTGCGGCTTCTCCTCGCATCATGCCAACCCTGATGCGCCCGCCAGCATTGCGCGCAAGGTGAAAAAGAACGCGTGAAAAAGAACGCGGCGTGGACTCGCGCCCACGCCGCTTGCTCCAACTTGTTTTCCTGAGACGGTTTACACGTCGTAATAGAGGAAGAATTCGTAGGGATGCGGGCGCAGGCGCAGGGCGTCGGCCTCTTTGCGCTTGTGGGCGATCCACATTTCCAGGAAGTCGGCCGTAAACACGTCGCCTTTCAACAGGAATTCGTGGTCCTTCTTCAGGCAATCGAGCGCTTCGCCCAAACTGGCCGGCACTTGCGGCACCTTGGCCAATTCTTCCGGCGGCAGCTCATACATGTTCTTGTCCATCGGCTCGCCCGGATCGATTTTATTGAGCACGCCGTCCAAGCCGGCCATCAGCAGCGCTGTGTAACACAGATACGGATTGGCCGAGGGATCCGGCGGGCGGTACTCGATGCGCTTGGCCTTGGGGCTTTCGCTGAAGGTCGGGATGCGGATGGCCGCACTGCGATTGCGAGCGCTGTAGGCGAGGTTCACCGGCGCTTCGTAGCCGGGAACCAGGCGCTTGTAGGAATTGGTCGTCGGGCTGCAAATCGCGCACAGCGCTTTGGCGTGCTTGAGAATGCCTCCGATGTAATACAACGCCATCTGGCTCAACCCGGCGTATTCCTTGCCGGGGAACAGCGGCTTGCCTTTTTTCCACAAGCTCTGGTGGGTGTGCATGCCCGATCCATTATCGCCGTAGAGCGGCTTGGGCATGAACGTGACCGTCTTGCCGTGTTTGCGGGCGATGTTTTTGATGACGTATTTGTAGAGCATCATGTTGTCGGCCGTCTTGACCAGCGTGTCAAAGCGGAAGTCGATTTCCGCCTGGCCGGCGGTGGCCACTTCGTGATGCTGGCGCTCGATCTTGATGCCCAATTGCTCCATGACCAGGCACATTTCCGTGCGGATGTCCTGCTGGGTGTCATTGGGGGCGACCGGAAAATAGCCTTCCTTGTGCCGGATTTTGTAACCAAGGTTCGGCTGCTCGTCGCGCCCGGTATTCCAGATGGCTTCCTCCGAATCGACCTGGTAACAGGTGCCGTTGGACTTCGCGTCGAACTGCACATTGTCAAAGATAAAAAATTCCGCTTCCGGGCCGAACACAGCCGAGTCGGCGAGGCCGGTGGACAGCAGATATTTTTCTCCTCTTTGGGCAATGCCGCGCGGGTCGCGGCTGTAAGCCTCCTTGGTGCCGGTTTCGGCGATGGTGCAGGTCAGTGAGAGCGTCGGCACCGCGCAGAAGGGGTCCATGAAGGCGGTCAGGGGATCGGGCATCGCCAGCATGTCGGAGGCTTCGATGGACTTCCAACCGCGGATGGAGGAGCCGTCAAAGCCGTAGCCTTCGGCGAAAACTTCCTCAGTCAGCTCGGCGATCGGCACGCTGAAATGTTGCCAGGTGCCGAAAGTATCGACGAATTTCACGTCAACCATTTTGGCCCCTTGTTTGCGGGCCATGTCTATCACGCTTTTCGGTGTGCTCATATTGTTGGGTTTCGCATTATTTGGATTCGCATTTTCTGTTTGTTTTTACTTCGGCCCCGCCGCGCCATCGGCGTCTGTCGTCCACTGACTGGCGCAGCGGAGCTTTGAATTATCCGTGGTAACCCTCCTCTTCGTGATCAGCCAGATCAAGACCGATGGTTTCCACTTCTTCACTTGGACGCAGCCCAATGAGGGCCTTGACGATGTACGCTATCACTACGGTGCCGGAGATGGCCAAGACGAGCGTCACTCCGATGGCCTTGAGCTGTTCGAACACCAATGGCTGCAGCGGCGAACCGGTCACGTATGATTTAAGGCTCGCGGCTGCCAGATTGGCATTAACGGATGGGCGGGCCAGCACTCCAGTCAGCAGCGCGCCAATGGTCCCGCCGACGGCGTGAACCCCGAAGGTATCCAGCGCGTCATCATAACCGAACCAGCCTTTGATCTTGTAACAAAAGAACCACGGTATCAGCCCGGCGCAAATCCCAATAAGGACCGAGCCGCCAGGAGTGACAAATCCGCAGGCGGGGGTAATCACCACAAGGCCCGCCACCGCGCCTGAACAGAAGCCCAGCACGCTTGGCTTGCCGCGCGCGATCCATTCCATCATCGGCCAGACAAAGGATGCCACGGCGGCAGCCAGCGTTGTGGTCGTGAAAGCGTTCGCGGCGATGACATCGGCGGCTACGGCGCTGCCGGCGTTGAATCCATACCAGCCTACCCACAGCATGCCGGTGCCGATCATGCACAAAACCATGCTGTGCGGGGCGAAGTTCTCTTTGCCAAAGCCCTTCCGCTTGCCCAGGATCAGGCACAGGATCAATGCGGACCAGCCCGATGTCATATGAACGACCGTGCCGCCCGCGAAATCAATGGCGTGAATTTTGGCATCGCTGTTGAAGACGCCGTTCATCATGCCGTCAATGCCCCAGATCATGTGGGCTTGCGGGAAATAGACGACGAACATCCACAGCGTCATAAACATGAAGATCGCGGAAAACTTCATGCGTTCGGCGATGGAGCCAATGATCAACGCGGGCGTGATGATGGCAAACATCAACTGGTACATGGCGAACACATTTTGCGATACCCAATTGGAATAATCAGTATTCGGGCTGGAATCGACGTTGTTGAGGAAAGCGAAGTCCAGATTGCCCAGAAACGCGTTGCCTTTGTGAAAGACGAGGCTGTAACCGCAAATGTACCATAGAATGGTGACCAGCCCCGTGATCAAAAGGCATTGGGCCATCACGGACAAAATGTTTTTGCGCCGCACCAGGCCGCCATAGAACAAAGCCAGGCCGGGCAGCGTCATGAACAGCACGAGCGCGGCCGAAGTCATTTGCCAGGCATTGGGGCCGGGGCCGGGGTTGGGCGTGAACGCATTGGCTTTTTCGTCATACGAGCCTAATTTGGAACTGACATCCTGGGCGGTATCAGCCGCGCGGGAGCCATTGTTGACGTAGGCTTCCAAATCCGCCACGCGCTGCTCCAAGGTCGGCTGGGCGCGCTTGACGGTTGGAGGGATGCCAGCCGAAGCTGCTGAACCGCCAGCAACCAGGAAGGCGGCAAAGAAAAAGAGCAAGAGAGACTTTGTCATAAAGGCCTCAACGGGGATGGGTTCGTTTATGGTTGGCTGGTTAGATGGCTGCGTCACCTTTTTCTTCGGTGCGGATGCGAATGATTTCTTCGACATCCGATACGAATACCTTTCCATCTCCGATCTTGCCAGTCTTGGCCGAACTGACAATGGCCCCAACCGCGCCATCCACATTGGCGTCAGGCAGAACGATCTCGATCTTGATCTTGGGCAGAAAATCAACTTTGTACTCACTGCCGCGATAAATTTCAGTGTGTCCTTTTTGCCGCCCGAAGCCTTTCACTTCGCTGACGGTCATGCCCTCGATTCCTATTTGGCTCAGGGCGTCCTTCACTTCCTCCAGTTTGAATGGTTTAATAATCGCTTCAATTTTTTTCATTAGATTACAAGCTGGGCGCCCTTGATTGGACAAACCCATCACAGCAAAGCCGATGCCATAGCTGGAAAAAAAGGCAAGCCCTAAGTTCCAAGCGTCTATAGATCAACCACTTGCGATGTCGCCGGAAGCGGTGCCAAAATGAAAACCAAACGCGGAATTGTCGCTTTCTGCGCAAGTTGCTTAAAATGCCACCTTGCGTGGTCAATGGCCGGCGGCGCGGGCGAAGGTCACGGAGTCCTTGATTCGTTTATTGTCCGCGCGAATCCGGGCTGCCAGGGTCTTGCTAATGGCAAACAGGATCGGAGCGGACAACTCCGGCGCCTCGCGGCGCAGCTTGTCAAATGCTTCGGAGGATATTTTGAGCAAAATGCTGTCCTTGTTGGCCAGCACGTCGGCCGATCGCGGGCCTTGGTCAAATAAGGCGATCTCGCCAAAACATTCGCCGGGACCGAGTGTGGCCAGGATGGTTTCTTTGCCGCCAATCATCAGCCGCACCCGCAATTCGCCATCCAGTACCAGGTACATGCCATCGTCGGGATCCCCTTGTTTGACGATCTGCGACCATTGCCGCGCCGTCTGGGCCTCCATGTAATTGACGAACCGCCCCAACTGGTCGTCACTCAACTCGGCCAGGGCCTTGACCCGGCGCAACATGCCGGGCGTGATATCCGAATCGCCGATGGAAAATCCTGTTGCAGCCCCGGCCGCGCTGCCGTCGTTTTTCTTGCGGAAGAATAGCGCCAGTTCGGGCAGGCTGGCCGCTTTGCGCCAACGGTCGTTCTGGCCGTCGAAAACCCAGGTGTCCGTCAAAACCCGTTCGTCCTTCACCCAGCCGATCAATGCAGGCAACTCCACCGGGCCATAGACGATATTGTCCGCGGCCCAGATACTGTAAACTACACTCTGGCTTGCTTCGACGGCCACACCGCATCTATAACATAGTTATGCCAAAAGGAAAGCGGAAATTCGCGGCGCCTTTTTCCAAAAGGGGCGCCGCGGACCGCGCCAAATTTTTTCAGACTTTTCCAGTTGAGCAATCGTGGCGGCCGCTCCTATTCTATGCGAACGTTATGGAAATGAATCCCGACGCGCCGTCATCGCGGCCAGGTGCCGGCAGCGTTATATGGCAGTTCATCTAGCTGACATTTGTTTGCGGCCCGAAAAGCCGGAGGACGAACTGTTCTTGTTGGAAGTTTACATCAGCACGCGCAAGGAGGAAATGGAAGCCGTGGACTGGCCCCCCGAAATGCGCACAGCCTTCCTTAGAATGCAATTCCACGCCCAGCAGCGCGGCCAGCGCGCGGATTCTCCTGCCGCGGAATTCGCCATCGTCATGTCCGCCGGGCAGGCCATTGGCCGCATCGTGGTTGATCGCGCGCAGCACGAATTTCGCCTGGTTGATATCGCCCTTTTGCCGGCTTGGCGCGGCGCGGGCATCGGCACCGCGCTCGTGCAAGGCCTCCAGCGCGAAGCTGCCGCCGCCAAAAAGCGGGTTCAACTCAGCGTCCTGACAAACCATCGCGCGGCCCGTTTATACCAGCGGTTGGGCTTCGCCAAAACGGGCGGCGACGGTGTGCGCGACCGAATGGAATGGCAGGGGGAAGCGCTTCCGCCGTAAAAGCAATTCAACCGGGAGTTTCCGAGGGCGGTGGCGCGGCGGTCTCTTCCGGGGGAGCCTCCACCATGGGTTCCGTGGTGACTTCGCCCTCAACTTCAATGGCAGCCGGGGCGGCGGGTTCGGATGATTCAACCACAGCGGCTGCGGCCGCCCCGGGCGTTCCGGCTGGGCCGGCCGCTTTTTCAGGTTTGGGCGGTTTGGGCTGAGGTTTCTTGGCGGTTTCTAGAAGGCCGTTGGCAAATTCAATGACATGCCCTTCGTGGATCAGCCAATGCAAATCACTCGCGATCGCGGTTTGTTCCGGTGGCAGAGCGGCGGGTTCAGCGGCGGGCGCGGCTGGGACTGCGGTTGCGCCTTCAGCGGGGGGGGCCGCCGGCGCTGGCGCGGGAGCTGGCGCTGGGGCCAATGCTTCCATCAATTTTCGCCGCGTGGATTTTGGATGAGTATTGATGAACTCGACAATGCGCCGCACTCCTTCGGATACTGGCGTCGCTTCCATGTCGAGATAATAGGGGCGCGCGACCGAGACGTGCGTCACCGTGCGGTTGACCTTAAAGAATTGCAAGCCGTGCCCCGCGAATTGCTGGCTCAAGGCCATGGCCAGTTGCAGCGGAAAACGCCGCTGGTCTTCCCAGGCGGCCCGCACCGCACGCTGCAATCCGGGCGAGCGCTGCTCCCGCGCGGCGGCGCCGGTGAAAGTGTGGCTGTCCACTGGCTTGATGATGTTCGCCATGTGAACTTCGCGAAAATGCCGGGCCACTTCGTCACGGCTCCCTAATTTCTTCGGCTCAGTCACGTTTAGGCAGTTGTATTCGTTCTTGAAGCTGCGATCTTCAATCCATTGTTTGACGATCGCCTCGTCCTTGACGATCTTCACGCGCGCCTTGAAGGCCTCAAAGGGCATGCGCGCGAAGCGTTCTGTGTGCAATTTATGCAATTGCGCCTGGTAATCGTGATAATTGGGCGGGCCGAGAATTTTTCCGCTCAAGCCGCATTGGGCCACGAAGGTGTAGGTGCCGCGGGGCGGCTCGGTCGCGGTTCGCTCAATTTGGTAAAAGGTCTGGAAGTGGCGTGCCAGCACATGCTGGACGGCTTCGTCCTCGGAAAGCCAAAGCGAGTCATCCAGCGCGCAGAGGAAGAGCGGCTGAAGCGGCTTCCCCTCCGAATTCTTCTTGACTTCAAATTTGACCATGTGCCGTTCCGGCTTCTGCAAGATCAATTGAGCAATGTCAAACAACGGATAGGCCCGGCCCGTGGCCCGAATCTGCCGCGCCAGCGATTCCGATCCCTTCTCTTCGGCCAGGATCGACACAGTTACCGGCAGCGGCGGCAGCGGCTCCGGTTGCGGAGGACGGCCTTGTCCGTGCTGCGGACGAGAATCCGGGCGGCGTCCTTCACGCGATCCGCCTTCGGGACGCCGTCCGCCAGGTCTTGCTCCGCCCGGCCTTGGTCCGCCTGGATGATCGCGGCGCGGCGGCCGGCGGCCGGGGCGGTCGCCGTCATATTTGCGTTCGGGGCGGTCGTCACCGGCGAAATTGGCGTAACGATTAACTTGGTTCGAGTCCTGAGCCCAGGCGGGCAAGAAAAGCTTTTCCAGGTCAAACTCTGGTTCTGGGGGCGCGCTCATTTATGTGGATGCACGAGGTCGGATTGTTTCATTATATATCGCGGCCAGCATGGGGCCAGAACGGATTGAATGCAAGCTAGAACCCATCTCATAAATAGGGGATGGGTTCTAATCCGGGCCTTTGAGCAGAGGATCATTCGCCGGCAATTTCTCCGCGCCCGGCAGCTTGGCCCCGGCCACCCACAGCGGATCGCGCATAAGTTCGTAAAGCCTCATCGATTCCGCGTTGGCCACGGCTGTCGCGGCCCATCGGTTGCCAGCCTGGACCCATTTCCAGGCGGCATCCAATTCGCCCAGCGCGATGCAATGACGGCCCACTTCGAGATTGATCTGGCAGTTGTGCGGGTCCTTGGTGATGGCCGTCCGAAAAAAAGGCGTCGCCTCCCGCACTTTTCCCATTCGGTCCAGGCACATGCCGCAACCCACCGGGGCGTAGCCGTCATAGGGATTCAACTTGGCGGTCTTGTCGTACCAGTCGAAGGCTTGTTTGGCACGGTCGAGATAATCCGGATCTTCCTGGAGGCTTAACAGCCACAGGCCTTCGCCCATTTTGTAATCCAGTTCCCAGTCCATCGGCTGCGCTTCGTGGGCCTTGGCGAGAAAGGCCAGGGTCGAGGCTGGCGGAGTGTCCGCGGCCATGGCTTGGTTCCGCCAATACACTTCGGTTCCCTTGCGCGCGCCCTGGAAGGTCAAATAGAATATGGCCGCCGCTGAAACTGTAGTCAAGAGGATTTTTCCATGCCGGCCGGGGTTCCTCCAATATCGTTCCGTGGCAAATCGAACTTGCGCGGCCAGCAGCGCCATCAATGTGATCACCGCAATGGCCAGCGCGGGGACATGCATGTTGTATTCCACGACGCAATGCACCATGACGGCCAGCAACGCCACCGACGCGCCCACCACAAACGCGGAGCGGTCGCTCATCTTGGAATCGCGCGCGGAACTGCGGCGCGAGCCTTGCCAGGCCTGGCGCGCCACCCAAACCAGCAGTCCGCAAGCCGCCGCAATAATGCCAAGGCCGAGGATGCCCCAGTCGCATAGCGTGTTGAGGTAATCATTATGGGCGTAATTCGGGCGGTCTTGCACCCTCCAATTCCGGACGGATGGGAATTCGACGTCAAAATGCCCCGGCCCGACGCCCAAGAGGGGAGCGCGCTCGAACAACTTAAGCGCGCCCTCCCAATAGAGGGGCCGCTCGTCGCCTTTTGTTCCATGAGCGACCGCCGCCTGAAATCTCTTTTGGATTGAATCAAACTGAGTCGCCGCCCCCAGTGCCAGCGCCGTCAAAACACACAGCAATATCAGAGCCTGCTTCCAGAAATCCTTGCTGGCGAAGAGCGCCGCGCAAAAAAGGGCCAGCATGACGATCGCAACCGCAATACCTCCACGCGAAACAGACACCACGACTCCCGCCAGCATCCCCACTGCCGCGTACGCCAGCAATACCCGGCTGATGGCCGAAACCCGGCCCATAATCGCATAAGCCAGCGCCAGCGGAACGGTGATGCAAAGGAAATCGGCCAAATGGTCCGGATTCAAAAACCCGCCGCTGCCTCGGTCCCAATAATACTGGTCCAGAGACATCCCCCAGACTCTTTGATAATGCGAAGCAAATTGAAACACCGCCAGCAGGGCCGAAGCGAATCCCACCGCGACAAGCACAATGCTAACTTGCGTGGCGGAATGAGTTCGGTTGAGATTGTTCATCGCCAGGAAGAAGAGCGCGCCGTAAACCAGCACATGAATCCATTGTTGACGGCCTGCGTATTCAACCTCCACCAACCGGCACCGCGCCAGCGCGTAAACGAGGAATGCCAGGACCGCCCAGCAGACTGGCGGCCATAACAGGCGGAAGGGCCGCTGCACCCAAAATCGCACCGTCCACAGCGCCAAAGCCGCGACGGTCGCGCCTTGGATGACCAGAAACGAGCCGGGGGTCTTGCCGGCAAATGCCAGCGGCCCCCAAACCAAGATGAATATGAATATGGCGAGAATGGCCCGCGCGCAGAAACTATCCATGCGCTCGCTCAACGCGGCCGTTCCGATTTCCTCCTCCTCCTTCGCCTGTTCCACAATAGCTGACTTCAACTCAGATACTCGCGGGGGTCAGTAATATGCCCGGTCAGGGCGCTGGCTGCGACTGTTGCCGGCGACGCGAGAAACACTTGCGACTCCTTGTGGCCCATGCGGCCCGGGAAATTGCGATTTGTCGCGCTAATGCACTTCATCGGTGCGTTCATCCGGCCGAATGTGTCCACTGGCCCGCCCAGGCAGGCCGCGCAGCCGGCGTTTTCGGTCATTTGCACGCCAGCATCGATAAGAATTTGCCAGACGGTTTTGCCGTCCCATCGCGCGGTTTGCAGGTCATGCACGATTTCCGGCGTAGCTGGCACTCCAAAGGTGTCGATGGCGACTTTCTTTCCGCGCAGCACGCGAGCGAATTCCAGGAAATCGCTGGTCTTGCCTCCGGTGCAGGAGCCGACATAGGCACGGTCCAGCCGCGTTTCGCCCATTTGCCGCGCCAATTTGCGCTGGCCCGGATCCGGGTGGCAGGCGACGGTCGGTTCCAGTTTGGAAAGATCAACCGTCAGTTCATAAACAAATTTTTCGTCCCGATCGCGCTCCACGGGTTCGTAGGTTTGGCGGGTGCCATTGAGACGGCAGCGGGCATCAACCGCCGCCCGCGTCTGGTCATCGAATTCAAAGATTCCATTCTTGCCGCCCGCTTCGATGGCCATGTTGGCGATGGTCATCCGGTCGTCCATCGATAAATGTTTGACACCATCGCCGTCAAATTGCATCGCGCGATAGGTCGCGCCATCGAACCCGATTTCCCCGATGCAATGCAAAATGACATCCTTGGCCATCACGCCCGGCTGGAGCTTGCCTTCCAGGCGGAAGTGCATCGTTTCCGGGACTCTGAGCAGCAATTTGCCCGTGCCCATGACAAAGCCGGCGTCGGTGTTGCCGATGCCGGTGGCGAATTCATTGAACGCGCCCGCCATGCAAGTATGGGAATCGGTGCCAAAAAGAATTTCGCCGGGACGGGTGTGGCCCTTTTGCGGCAGGGCCGTGTGGCAGACTCCCGCGTAATGAGAGCCGTATTGCCGGAGCAGCGGACCTTTGCCCGAATCAAATTTCCAAGAGCCATTGGCGTCGTCGATGACATCGTAGAAGTAGGGGATGTCCTGCTCACGGACGAAATCCCGCAGAATATCGACGTTCCGATTTGATTTGGAATCCGAAGTAAAAATGTAATGGTCGGGAATAATGACCACTTTGTGGCGGTCCCAAACTTTGGCCTTGGGGCCGAACTCACGTTTAAAGACGCCGATGGTTCCGGGGCCGCAGACATCGTGGGTCATGAGGATATCCGCCTTGACCCAGACATTATCGCCCGCCTGCACGGAGCTTTTTCCCGCCGCGCGTGCCAGTAGTTTTTCAGTTAGTGTCATACCGATGCGAGCAGATTACCCGATTGGCCGCCACGCCGCAACCGCGAAACGCAACCAGATTGTAACACGATCGCGCCACCGCTGTGGAACCATGTCCATGCGCTTTGGAAAGATAAAACCGTGCGCGGACGATCGCCGCAGGCCGGCCCAGAATACGCGAAGAAATCCAAAACCATCGCTCCTAATGAAATTGTCGAATTGACATACTGTCATAGGACAGTGTGCCTCTTCGGAGCGCAATGAAGGGCCGCGAAATCGCCTAAAAAACGCGGAATTGCCGAATGGCCGAGAGAGCGGGGCCGGATGCGTTTTACGCTAGGATCAAACCGGGCTTCGGTGCCGTCGAGCCGGCAACGTGATCAAACTGTCATAGGACAGTATGCCACTTTACGCGCATCGGATGCCCGCCATGAAGTCTAGTTGACGCAGGGCAGCGTCGCAGCATGGCACAGCAGGCCACAGCGTGCGATGGCTGGTGGAATGCGATGGGAACGCGGCTGATTTTTAAGCCGCTAAACTGGCATATTGCCATAGGTCTGCCACTATGAAATGCCGAACACCGCGCATGGAGCACCCTCGCAAAACAAGGCGCCGCCTCCCGCCGAAGAGTCCGTCGGAAGCGCGGGGTTATCGAGACGCTCTTGGGCCACGCTGGTCGCCATGCAGTCATCTAACTGTCATATTGTCATAGGACAGTGTGCCACTATAAGGGCGATGAACTGCGATACTTTCCAAATGCCAGCGCGTCCCCTCGCTAAAAACTGCCTCACGGCATCGGCTGCGGCGTAAAAGTCGGACCTAAACAACGCGGGCCGTCAGCAGTCCAAATTAATTTGTCGATGCACATCTGCCGGACCCGCATGTCGGCGTCCCAGGCATGATAAACGATGTATTCCGTGTGCCCGTCTGGCGCCACAGCCATGTCATTGTGCCCCGGCCCGCGGACTTGTCCGGGGACGCTATGCAGAATACGCGCGGCCCGCCCCTGGCCGCTGTAAGGGCCTAAAGGCCGCTCTGCCACCACGTAATCCACCCCGTAACGAGTCGTCCCATAATTAGCTCCGCTGTAAAAACAGTAATAGCGCCCCTCATGCTTGAGGACGCACGCCCCCTCAATCGTATGCCAGTCAAAAGTCTTCCCATAAACAGGCATCGGCCGATTCGCCTGATACAAAGTCCAATCATAACGCGCCCGCACCACCACATGGCAATCCCCAGCCAGATGTGTCATATCGGTCATCTTATCGACCACGATGCCGGTGCCGGCATGGGTCCCCGCTTCGGCGTTAGTAAAGTTGCGCGAATAAAAGAAATACCATTGGCCGTCGCTGTCCCGGAACGGAAACGGATCAATAGTAAAGCGATTGTGCTCGCAATCGGCCAAGACATTGCCGGTATCGGTGTAAGGCCCTTGCGGAACAGCACTGATCGCGGCTCGAATTTCAAATCGCTCCGGCTCGATGCCGCCCATCGCATAATAGATATAGAACTTCCCGCCGTCAGCAGCGGCCTCCGGCGCCCAATACTGGTACTTGCGGTTATCCGACGGCGGCACAAGCGCCCCGCCCAGATTCTCCCAATCCACCAAGTTGGTGGAACGCAATAAGGTGAAAATGCGGCCATCGGGCGTGCGCCTGTTGCCGGTCGTGCCCATCGCATAATACATTCCCTCCGAGCGAATTACCGTCGGATCGGGCATGTCGCCGCTGAAGACGGGATTGGTATAGGTCCGGCCCGGAGGCGGATCGGCGGCAGCAGCGCAGGCGGCAGCCAGCAAAGCCAGGAAAGGCGTTCGTATCATCACCGAAAGAAGAACAAAGTTCCGGCCTCATGTCCATTCTCTCCGTTATGGCGTTTTTTTCAAAAGCCGGGAACAATTTGGACTGGACATCCATCCAACCCCCGGTAGACAGAACGAAAAGACACTTAACAAACATGAAAATTACACACTTTATTTTAGGCGCGGCCTTCGCCGCATCGGCCATGAGCGCTGCGGCTCAAGGCATTATTGCCAGCGGCGATGTTGTCGGAAGCGCCGCCGGTTCAGATTTCGATTATACATTGAGCATTACCGACGGGAGTGGCGCCACCAGCGGCATTGGGTCATTTTGGTATGCATGGACGCCGGGGAATGAGTTCATGCCCACCACCCCGCTCAGTGCCTTTGCCCCTTCGGGATGGACCGCCACCGTCAGCGGAGGCTCGATCCAATTCATCGCAGGCCCGTCAACCCCCGATGTGGCGCCCGGCAGCACGCTGTCCGGTTTCGGCTTCACGAGCACAAGCTCGCCCGCCCAACTGGCTGGCAACGATGGCCTCACTCCCATCGGAACCACGGTTGCCTATGCCGGGAACCTGTTCGTGAACCCGTCCGATACGTTTGTATTTAATACTACCGCCACGCCCGAACCTTCTTCCCTTATGCTGATGGGTGTCGGCGCGTTCGGGATGTTGATGCGCCGTTTTAAGAAATAGTCCTGTTGAGTTGATATGTGCGTGCGGAGCGCGCCGCGGTTGGCTGCCGTGGCGCGCTCTCGTTTTTTGGCTGGAGCCAGTCAAACAGCGAATTGGTCGTTGCCCTCCCTCCGCTCAACTCTTAGCATGGGCCTGTGACCGAGAGACAAACCCGCTCTGCCCAAGTCCTTTTCGTTCTGCTGGGAGTCTTCGCTTTAGCGGTCATTCTGGCCTTTCACAATATCACAGAAGGCGACCTGTGGGCCAAATTGTCCCTCGGCTCCTCTCTCTGGCATACCGGCCACCTGCCCCAGCACGATCTCAGAGCGTTTACTCCTACCCTGCCCAAGTACATCGACCACGAATGGGGTTCCGGCTTGGTCTTTTACGCCCTCCTCCAATGGTTTGGCCCCGCGTCGCTCATCGTCCTGAGAATCGCGCTGGCGATCGGTTTGCTGGGGCTGGCGTTTCGCGCGGGTCGCCGCCAAGGCTGCGACGCCAACATCCTCCTCCTTCTGGCCGTGCCGGCGTCCGCTTGCATTTTGACCGGTTACATTCCGATCGCCCGTTCGCATGTGTTCACCTTCTTTTTGTTCGCCGCCACGATTTGCTGCCTGGAGGAAGTGCGCCTCGACCGGGCCTGGCCGGCTGCTTTGGCGCCGGTCATCATGCTCGCATGGGCCAACCTTCACGGAGGCTTCGTGGTTGGGCTGGCGATTGTTTTTATCTATGCGGCCGCCGCCATCGCAACCAAAAAGCAAACGAGCCTCATGATTCTGGTCGCGGCAGCTTGCGCAACGGTGACTTTCATTAATCCCTACGGGCTGGATTTCTGGCGCTACCTGATTCCCGCCCTGCTCAATCCCCGCGCGCGCATTCCCGAATGGCGTCCGCTGCCTTTGCTGGCTTGGGACGATTTCGCGGGCTTCCGGATTCTATTCATTTTGGCCGCGGTGGCGGTGGCTGCCGGCTGGAAGCGCGTCGAACGAAAAAACTGGCCCGGCCTGGCCGTGCTGGCGTTGACGGCTTTCATGGGCTGGCGCAGCCGCCGGCATGGGCCTTTTCTGGGCGTGGCGGCGCTCGCCTATGCCGGGCCGTTCTTTCAGGCGCTGTGGCGCCAACGATTCGATCTCTTGCGAATCACGGGAATTCTTTACGCGGGCATTGCGCTGTGGGTGGCAATTCGCTTCCTGCCGGGAGCGTCGCTCGTGCCGCTTTCGCCGGTTGGCGAAGACCCGGTGCGGGAGGCGGACATCTTGCAACTGGCAGGCGCAAAGGGGAACGCCGCGACGCCATTTGCCTGGGGCAGCTACGTGAGCTGGCGCCTGTATCCCAATATCAAGGTTTCCATGGACGGCCGTTACGAAGCCGTTTACCCGGACTCCACCTTCGACATGAACAACGCCTTTTACGATCACAAAGGCGATTGGCTCCAGCTCTGCCGCGAATTCAAGGTGGATTACGTCATTCTGGATTTGCAATCCGACCCGCTCCGCGCCGAGCAAGTGCAGGCGGCCGGATACGATTTGATCTGGAAGACGGACAATCTCTCCGCGCTGCTGTGCCTGCCCGAACACGCGGGCGCCCTGCAAAAGGCCGCGCACGATCTGCCGCCCATCACCGAGGACCCCTTGGACTTGCGCTCCAGAGGAAACCGGGAATAAGCGGCGCCCAATCGAGAATCAGGCTTTGCCGGCAGAATGCCGTTTGACCCCGATGCCGCTGGCCCGTTTGGCAATCTTGCGGCTCGTCTTGATCTTGCTGACGGTGCCGATTTGCAGATAAATCGTTTTCACTTTTTCGTACATCTCATCGCGCCGGTCATAAAGGCGTTTCAATTTCCGGGGCCGATGCCGGTTCAGCGCGTAAGCAGTCAACAGCGGCAGCGCGATGGTCGAATCCACGTAGGCCACCACGCAATCTGGCAGTTTGTTCGGATCCACTTTGCCCCAGCTTACGGCCTCGGCCGGAGTTGCGCCGCTCAAACCGCCGGTGTCAGGCCGGGCATCGGTGCATTGCAGAAAATAATCGTGCCCTTTTTCCGCGATGCCCATGACTTCCTGGATTTGCGGCTCGGTCTGCAACATGAAATTCTTGGGCGACCCGCCTCCCAGAATGAACACGGAAGAGGTCCGCCCTCCAGCCTTGGCGTCATAAACGATGGCGGCCGTTTGATTGACATCCCGGTTGGGATCGAAGGCCAGCTTGGAATCGCGCAGGGACATGGCGGCCACGTTCATGCCGATGGAGCTGTCTCCTGGGCTGCTGGTAAACACCGGCACGCCGCATTCATAAGCCGCCGCCAGCATCGAACTGTCCTTCAGCCCCAGTTTGCGCCCGCGCTCCGAGACGTACTGGCCCAGCAAGTAATGAAACTCATCGGTGCCCATGGCCCGCTGGAATTCCGGCCCTTGAATGACTTCGCGCACGAACGCGTCCGTATCCAGAAGCACATTGAAGTCAAAAAGAATGTCGTAAATGCGAATGACCCCGTCGCGGTGAAGCGCTACATCATCCAGAAACGGCGACCCTTGGTGCAGAGCCATTCCCAGGCCGTAATGCAGATCGTGGTAAAGATTGGCCCCGGTCGAAATAATCCAATCCACGAACCCCGCGCGCATGAGCGGGATCAGGCAGGATTTCCCCAAGCCGGCGGGAGTCAATGCACCGGTTACGCTCAGGCCAATGACCCCGTCTTGCGGCAGCATTTTCTCAGTCAGCAATTTGGCCGCTTCACGCAGGCGCCCGCCATTGTAAGCCAGAAACGTTTGGTCCACCAAATCCGCGGCGGAAATGTTTTTGCCAATGCCCGGCGGATTCAGGCGCGGCCAGCGGGCAAATTTGGACGATTTATTCATAGCCCGAATCTTTGCGAAATCGCCGCCCATGAGCAAATGCTAAATTCCTATTTTCACATCATGTTATATATGAGCAGTTTACAAAAACGACACCCGGAAAATCGCCCGTTTTTGCAGAAAAACGAGGTTGCATGCCAAAAAAAATGCAGCTTTCGCAACAGCTTTTTCAATTTTCCGCGTTTTAAAAACTCGCAAGCCGTTGCAGTGAAGCCATTTCCATCACACTTGTCTCGCCCAAAAAAATCATGCCTAAAAACCCACGGTAGGTTTTCGGCTTTCTGGCGTTTCTGGGACAATTTCTCCATGAACATGCAAAATGGTTCAGAAAGCAAGTGCGCCTCCACCCCCCGAGACGGGCGCGCGCCGCAGTCCCCGCTTATTCCGCCGGACGCCGCGGCCAAATCTATTTACAGGGTCGCGCCCCGCTCTTCCCGAAGCCAATCGAGGCAAAACAAGGCTGCACAAGGTTCCACAAGCCACTTGCTAAAAACAACGAACATCGGGAAGGCCGAGCGCTGCCGAGCTTCACCGCCCAAAAACTTTGGATCACTTGCGGTTTCATCCAATTGCAGTAAATTACGGTGGATTGCGATATATGAGGTGTTTTAACGAAAAGAATCAGTAATACAATCCATACCCATCCGTGCTTCGATGCCCCTGCTTCGGCCCTTGACTTTCCAGCGGACGGGGGGTTTCTTAGTCCTATTCTTAACCTTAAGTAACTAATATGAATTCTATGCGCCCTTGCGCCATTTTGGCCATCTCCATGCTGGCTGCCATCAGCCCCCTTTTGGCCGCCCAAAACGCCCCCGCCCCGGCGCCATCGCCTCCCGCAGCCGTTCCTGCCGCGCCGGTGTCCGGCCCGATGATTGATGTGGACAATATCACCTTCGAGTTCGGCAAGGCGGCCTCAGGCGAAAAAGTCCATCATAGTTATATCGTGACAAACACGGGCACGGAGACGCTTTTGATTACGAACGTCCACCCCTCCTGCGGCTGCACCACGGTCGGGGATTGGTCCCACAGCATTGATCCGGGGAAAACAGGCCAAATTTCGGTGCAGTTCGATACTTCCCGCTACGGCGGCGGCCAGGCGATCACCAAGACAATCGACGTTTACTCCAACGCCAAGAACGCTGGGCGAAAAACCTTGCTGCTCCGCGGCGCGGTCTGGAAGCCGATTGATGTGACCCCGAGCGTCGCTGTCTTCAACATCGCCGCCGACGCCACCAACGCAATGACATCCACCGTGAAAATTGTCAATCAAACAGAAGGCCCGGTCGTCATTTCCAATCCCGTCAGCGCCAACAAGCTGTTCAGCGCGGTCGTCAAGGAAGTCACGCCCGGCAAGGAGTATGAATTGGTCATCACGGCCGAACCGCCATTCCACCCGGGCAATTCGCCGGGCACCATCACTGTCAATACTTCCTTGGCCACTTCGCCGACCATTAGCATCCCGGCGACCGCCAGCATGCAGCAAGCCATCCAGCTTTTTCCCGCTGCCATTGTTTTGAACTCCCTCCAGGATCGCTGGGTCACCAATCGCGTCACCATCCACGGCAATACCAGCGCCGTCCTGGCTTTGGCCAATCCCAAGGCCAGCGACAGTCAGATCCATGTCGAAGTCCAGCCGATGGGGCCGAAAGGGATGTTTAACGTGATCGTGGCATTTCCGCCCGGCTACCAGCTTGAGCCGGGCCACAGGACCGAAATCACTCTCGAATCCAACAACCCGCGGGAGCCGATGGTGCATATTCCCATTTCTCAGTATCCTCGTCCCCGGGCGGCTTTGACCCATCGTAATCCGCCCGTGTCGCCGCCTGCCGCTGCTCAAATCAGTCCGCCGCCGCATCCCTGAACCGCCGGAATCGCGTGCCGTGCCGAACCGAGCATCCACCGCTGCCATTTTATTGGAAACCGTGATGGTGGTGGCGGTGGCCGCTGCTTTCGCGTTCTTGGCCAATGCGATGTCACCCCGCGGCCTCAATCTGGCGCGAAATTATTTCCCAAAAGCCGCCCCCACAGCCCAGGCAACGCCGAAAGTTTCCGCTTCCGCCGCCACCCAAGCTCCCACACCAGCCACTCCGGCTGTGTCGTCCCCAACCAACGCGCCCGCCGAGAATTCCGAAATCGAGGAAACAGACCAGCGCATCAAAGACAAGGGATTGCAGCCGGTTGAGCGCGCGGAAATGGAACGCATTTACAACAGTCCGCGTTATCAGCAGGGCTACGTGATATTTATCGACGCCCGCAACCCGGACTTTTACGCCGACAGCCATATTCCCGGCGCTTATCCGCTGGATTTCTATCATCCCGCGAAGGATTTGGCCGAGGACCTTACTCCCTGCCAAAACGCGGAGCAGGTGATCGTTTACTGCACGGGCGGCGAATGCGAGGACGCCGAATCGACGGCGATTATGCTCCGCGACGACGCTCACATCCCAACCAAAAAGATTTTCGTTTATGGCGGAGGATTCGACGATTGGTCCGGCCACCATTTGCCGCTGGAACGGGGCGCGCGCAACAGCGGCCTGCCTCCGGAAGCGAACAAATAACCCACCCCGTGAGCAACCAACCATGAACCCGAGGGCCGGAACAATCACGGACTATATAACAGTGGCAACCCGATGGCTGCTGGGCGGAGTGTTCGTCTACATGGGACTGACGAAGGCGCTCGAGCCGGCTTCGTTCCTCAAGTTAGTGCGTCAATATGATTTGGTGCATACGCCATTTTTGTTGAATTCAATCGCCGCGTCGCTGCCGTGGTTCGAGGTTTTTTGCGGATTGCTGTTGCTGGCGGGAATCGCTGTGCGGGGAACGTCCTTGGCTTTGACCGCCATCTTGATTCCATTCACGGCTGTGGTTTGGCATCGCGCCCTAATTTTGCAAGGGGCGAAAGGCATTCCGTTTTGCGCCGTCAAATTTGATTGCGGCTGCGGCGCCGGTGAAGAATTCATCTGCCACAAACTGCTGGCCAACGCCGGCCTTATCGTGGTGGGGACATGGCTGTTGGCTGGCCGCGGCCGCCTGCTGGCGATTCGCTATTCCCTGTCGAGCCAAGGCCTGCCCCCGAAGCCGGCCCCCGCCCCCGCAGCGGCCACCGAAACCTGAACCCAGAATGAAAAATCATCGACCCACATCCAGGCCGAAGTGGCATACCGTCATAGGACAGTTGGACGCCCGTCTCGCCTGCGCCATCTGGCAGGGCACGTCCCACACGCAGCCGCTCGAGGCTGGAGTTATTATGGCCGGGTTATGTCTGCCAAGGATGCGTGGTTTCCTTGCGCGCCAGCCCAGCAGGCCCTGACCCTAATTCCCGAACTCAATTTGAAAAACCGAGAATCCACATTCGCATCCAAATGGCACACTGTCATAGGACAGTTTGCCACATCTGCCATTGTCAGTGCCATCCGCCACATAGCCGATCAATACCGGGGTTATCGCGGTCGCGGGTTATGCTTGTCGGGGATGCGTTATGCGCTGTCGAAAAGACGCCCATCTCCGTTCCCAACTCCTGAATGCGATATGGAAAACCGACACCACATATCAGCGCCCAAATTGCATACTGTCATAGGACAACATGCGGCCTGGACCGCCTTTGTGATCCCGTGCTTGCCAGTTTGGCTGCCGCTACCGGCAGGAGTGAGAATGTGTCCTGCTGTCATAGGACGGTTTGCCAGAACTGCGCAATCGTGGTTGACTGCAACAGCCCCCGCCGATAAAGTTCGCCAATAAAAATATGCCGGAAAGCGCCATGATATTTCATATCGATTACAAATCCGGCAGGCCGTTCTACCTCCAATTGGTCGACCAAGTCCGCTATGCCGGCGCTTCCGGCGCCTTGCGCCCAAAAGATCCGCTTCCCCCCATTCGTTCCGTCGCAAAACAATTGCGCATCAACCGCAACACCGTCGCCAAGGCCTACGCGGAACTGGAAGCCTTAAGCATCATTCAAACCATCATCGGCGCGGGCTGTTTTCTCCGCGAATACGACAGCCCGCTGACCCCCCAGGCCCGCCGCAAGTTGCTCATTGCCAAAATCGACGAAGCCGTCGTCACCGCGCATCAAATGCAAGCTGATCATGGCGTCCTGCGCGCCCTGCTTGATGAACGAATCCAGTTTTTCGAAACCAAAAAGACCGGCCGCAAAAAACCCGCCGCCAATCCCCGCGCCTCAACTGCAACGGCATCCGACTCAGCAGCCGCCAATGCTATGGCCGCCGCGACCGACGCCGCTGGAAGCGGGATTCCCTCGGAGGTGTATCTTGACTAATCATCCGAGTGCAAAATCGCGAACTCCAACCAGCCCAAAACGCTTGTGAAAAACTTTGTGAATAACCGCGCCTGTGAATAGAATGTTAATAACTTTTGTTTATTTTTTGTTGCGTTTGGGGGAGATTGTGGGAGAGTAGGGGGCGATCAGAGTAAATAGTGGGATGATAGGACGAAGTTGTGAACTGGCGCACCACAAACGAAAATGCCGAGCGAACCCGACAGCGAAGTCAATTACAGCCTTTTCTACACGCACAGCATGGACGAAAAGAGAAGGCTGCCTGTCCCATTTCGCTGGCGCCCAAAAGACCCTATCGACTTCACCCTGGTTGTCTGGCCCAAGCATGCCGCCGGGACTTGCCTTCGTGTCTTCCCTCCAGGCCCGTGGGCCAAGTTCAAGACCGAGATCGAAGCCATGCAGGACATGAAGCAAAAGGCAGCCGTGAAACGCATGATCGGCACGTTCTCCACCACCATGAAGCTGGATGCGGCTGGACGCCTGACCATCCCGGAAAACATGGCCAAAGAGGCGGACATTTCAAGCCAGGCAGTGCTCGTCGGAATGATGGATCGATTCGAAATCTGGAACCCAAATCGCTACGAAGCAGCCAAGTCGGCGGACTCGGCTTCCTGGAAGCAGGCTTTGGAGGCCTTCGGAGAATAGCATGAATCCTCTGAGCCTATTAACCAAAGGGCGCACCATCCGGGGATTGAAAGAACGGCCAGGACCTTACAAGCTGTTAACCAAGAGCACCTTGCCTAATTTTTCAGGGGCGAAAAGCCCGGTTCCCATAACTTCCCACCCGGAGGTTTCCCAGCAGGCCCTGTTTGAGCCGAAACCGCCGGCGCCCGTGGAGCCGAAAGCCGAGAGCGTGCCTGCTCCCGCACCGGCGGCAGCCCAACCGGCGCCGGCCCCAGTCCCGGTCAAAGAAGCGCCGGAAAAAGCGCAAGGGATGGGGCGATTGGCGGACCGGATGGCGAATTGGCTGCGCGAGCGGACGCCATGGCGCGGAGAACGGCCATCGCGGAAGCCGGCCGTCCAAACCGAACTGGCATTGGATAAGGTCAAAGTCATCCGCAACGATTTAACCCAAGACGACGTGGAAATCATCGCGGTCGATAAGATCACGGAGAAGACCAAGGCGGCGGAGAAGAAAGCCGGGAATCCGTTCCGCCGCAAGGAACCGGAGCAAACATCGGTGAACCCATGAACAGTGCCAGGCTTTTTCCACAAACCGGTGATGGAAGCGGAAGTGCTGCAAGCCCTTCAGCCGAACCCGGCAAGCCTGATCGCAGACGGCACCGTCGGTGGCGGTGGGCACGCAGCGGCGCTATTGAGGGCGAGCGCGCCGACGGGGCGCCTGCTGGGGTGCGACCGGGATGGAACGGCAGTGGAAGCGGCCACAGCCCGATTATCATCCGAATTTGCGGGCCGTTTTGAGATTCGGCGAGGGAACCTTGCCGACTTGGCGGAATGGATCGACCCAGAGAGTTGTGACGGAGTTTTGTTTGACCTGGGGACAAGCTCGCCGCAGCTCGATTGGGCTGAACGCGGATTCAGCTTCCAAGCGGACGGGCCGCTGGATGCGCGCATGGACCAGCGCCAGGAATTGACGGCGGCCAGGCTGGTCAATGAAGCGGATGCGGACGAATTGGCGGACATTTTTTGGCGGTACGGGGACGAACAACAGTCGCGGCGAATAGCGCGGGCAATTGTGCGGGAGCGGGAAGGGCAACCGCTGGAGCGAACCGGGCAATTGGCGGCGCTGATCGAGAGAATCTCGCCGCGGGCGGGACGCAGGACGCATCCCGCCACGAAGGTTTTTCAGGCCCTGCGCATGGCGGTGAACGATGAGCTGGGTTCGCTGCGGCGCGGGTTGGAAGGGGCGGCGCGGATTTTAAAACCGGGCGGCAGGCTGGCCGTGATTTCTTTTCATTCGGTGGAGGACCGAGCTGTCAAGGAATTCGGCCGCCGGCTGTCGCGGGATTACGAAACGGCCGGAGAAGTCGATGTGCCGGAATTGCGCCGCCCGCGCCCGCCGCTCTTTAAGTGGGTGTGGACGAAGGCGCTGCGGCCAGGCGAAGCGGAGTTGGAGGCCAACCCGCGCAGCCGCAGCGCGCAATGCCGCGTGCTTGAAAAATTGCGGATGTCCTGAGTGATGCGAACTGAACCGAGTGAATCTGTAAAACAGAAGATGTAACGACGAAAGGAGCCGATGCGATTATGGCTCGAAACCGAAAGAACGAATCCAATCTGCGCGTGGCGCCGATCTTATTGACTGTCTTCCTATGCACCATCCTGGCCGGGCTGGGCGTGGGCTACGTCTGGTACAAAAATCAGATTGACGTTCTCGGCCGCCAGATCAAGGCCCGCGAAACGCGCCTGGCGGAACTGCAGCGCGACAATCGCATGAGGCGCGAACAACTGGCCACGCTGTGCTCTCCGGTCGCTTTGGACGCGCGTGTCAAAAAATTGAATCTCGGGCTGGAGCCGCCCGCGCTCGGGCAAATCGTCCGGCTGATCGATGCGCCGGATTATGACCGGTCGGCCCAGCCGCAACCGCAATTGGCGCCGCAGGCGCGCCCGGCCCCGCCCGTGAAGGTCGCGCTGGCGGCGCGCAAAAATTAATTTAGCCGCTGCTCGCGTTGTTCGGATGGAGGAACCGAACGGCGCGGGCGGCCGGCTGATTCTGAACATGGCAATAGTCAGGCAACATTTTAAGCTATACGTGATGGCCGGATTCCTCAGCGGGGCGCTGGGGGCGCTGGGCTACCGCCTGGTCGATCTGCAAGCGGTCCAGCACGATAACTTCCAGAAGATGGCGCAGGAGAACACTGTCCGCACCATCGAGCGGCTGCCCGTGCGCGGCCAAATCCTGGACATCCACGGCACGCCCCTGGCCATCAGCGTTCCGGCCAAAGTGATTTGCGCCAATCCGAGCCTGATGGGCAATCTCTACCCAATCGTCGCGCGCGCGCTGGCTCCGCTGCTCCAGACCAATGACGCGTTCTTGACAGAGCGTTTGACGCCACGAATGTGGTTTGACAGCAACAAAATCAACATCACCAAATACGTCCCGCTGAAACGAAAAGTATCCCTGGAGACGTGGGCCAAAATCCAGCAAACCATGGCCTCCCTTTCCTTCGGCGTCAATGAATCCAAACTCAACTGGCGCCGCCAGGCCTTCTATGACAATTTGCGCGCCAAATCCATTTACACGGAGGAGGACCAAATCCGGTCTTACCCCGGCCAGCGCCTGGCTTCGCACGTCCTGGGTTTCGTGGACAATAACAACAACCTCAACGGCTTGACCGGCATCGAGTACTCCTTCAACACCAATCTGGCCGGCGTGCCGGGCTGGCGCAAAACGGAAATGGACAAGAGGCAGCGTGAATTGGTTCCTTACCGCGACCAGGACGTTCCCCCGCGCGATGGGCTTAACGTGGTCCTGAGCATCGATGCCGGATTGCAGAACATTGTCGAGACCGAGCTGGCGGCGGGCATGAAGAAGAATATGCCGATCAGCGCCTCGTGCATCATGGTCCGCCCGAGCACGGGGGAAATTCTGGCCATGGCCACGCTGCCAAATTTTGATCCCAATTGCACCGGCGCCTTCCCGATGGATGCATTGCGCAACCGCATCATCGCCGACGTGGCCGAGCCTGGCTCAACCTTTAAAATCGTAGTCGTCACGGGCGGCCTGAACGAAAACCTGGTCACGCTCAACGATAGGTTTGACTGCGGGATGGGCAAGTTCTTCTATGCGGGCCGATGGCTGCACGATCACGCGCCGTACGGCGATTTGTCAGTGGAGAACATCATCACCAAATCCTCCAATATTGGCGCGGCCAAGATCGGCATCCGCATGGGCAAGGAAACCCTCTGGCGTTACATCCACAATTTTGGTTTTGGCGAAAAGACCGGCATCCCATTGCCCGGTGAACGGGACGGCATTGTTCATGCGGTGACCAGCAGGGAATGGACGGCCGTTTCCATCGCTCAAATCCCCATGGGCCAGGGCGTGGCGGTAACTTCGCTGCAAATGGTCATGGCGATGAGCGCCCTGGCCAACAACGGCGTCCTGATGCGCCCGATGCTGGTCAACCGCCTGGAAGAGCCGGGCGGCAAGCTGGCCGTCCAATATAAACCCGAGGCCGTGCGGCGCGTCGCCACCCCCCAAACCGTGCGCGAAATGATCGAGGCGTTGAAGACGGTCCCGACCAAGGAAGGCACCGCCGTCGCGGCCCATCTGGATCATTACACGGTGGCGGGAAAAACCGGCACCGCCCAGAAAGTCGACCACGGCCACTACGTGCAGAAATTCTACACGTCGTTCATCGGCTTCTTTCCCGCCGACAACCCGCAGTTGTGCATCTCCGTCGTCATGGACGATCCGAGAGACAAAGATAGCGAAGGGCGCTCCGTGGGCCATTTCGGCGGCGTGATCGACGGCCCTGTCTTTCACAACATCGCCGAGCGGGCCGCCAACTATTTGGACATGAAACCGGACATCGCGCCGCCGCCCCCCGAGGCGCAAAACCTCGCCGCCACCCCTGCGGCGCATCACTGATACTTATGGAATCGCGCACCTTGGAAGACATCGCCCGCATCGTTGAAGGCGAATTGATTAACGGCTCACCGCAGCGCGCCGCCGGGCGCGTCTCCACCCATTCGCGCCACGCCGAGCCGGGCGATTTGTTCTTCGCGCTGTCGGGCGAAAATCATGACGGCCATACTTTCCTGCCCGAAGTGCAGAAGCGCGGCGCCGCCGCGGTCGTGGTGGAACGGGCCAAATTGCCGCCCGGCTTTTCCGGGCCGGCCATTTTAGTCGATAACGGTCGGAGGGCGCTCGGCCGCCTGGCCGCCGCTTACCGGCGCCTGTTCGATCTGCCGGTGGTCGCCGTCGGCGGCTCCAACGGCAAGACCACAACCAAGGAATTGATCGCCTCAGTGTTGCGGCAAAAGATGGCCACGCTCTGGAGCGAGGGGAGTTTCAACAACGACATCGGCGTTCCATTGACAGTCCTGCGCCTGGAGCGCGTTCATCAAGCGGCCGTGCTGGAAGCCGGCACTAATCATCCGGGCGAACTGGCTCCGCTGCTCAATATGATGTCGCCCCAATTCGGCGTTGTCACCAATATCGGCCGCGAGCACCTGGAATTCTTCCATGACCTGGTTGGCGTCGTGCGCGAGGAAGGCTGCATGGGCCAATGCCTTCCTTCCGACGGCGTCCTCTTCCTCAATGGCGACAATCCCTGGAGTGAAATCCTTGCCCGCCGCACCCGCGCGCGCGTCGTGCAGGTCGGTTTGGGGCGCGGCAATGATTGCGTGGCCCGGGACGTGCGCGTGGATGAACATGGCACCGCCTTCATGGTGGACTGCCGTTATCCCGGAGTTTCCGGCGAATATCGGATCAAACTTTTGGGCCGCCACCAGGTGACCAACGCCCTGCTCGCTCTGGCCGTCGGAGCCGAAATGGGCCTCAAGCGCGCGGAAATTGAGCGCGGCCTGCTGACGTGCGCTCCGGCCAAGATGCGCCTGCAAATGTCCACTCCCGGCGGCATTCACGTTTTGGACGACTGCTACAACGCCAACGCCGATTCCATGATCGCCGCGCTGCAAACCCTGCGCGAACTGCCCTGCGCCGGCCGGCGGGTCGCCGTGCTGGGCGACATGGCTGAACTGGGTGACTGCTCCAGCGCCGCGCACTTCGAGGTCGGGCGGCGGGCGGCGTCCTCCCGCCTGGACCAATTGTTTGCCATTGGCCGGCGCGGATGCCAGATCGCCGCTGCCGCGCGCTCCCGCGGATTTAAGAGCGTCGTGGAGATCGACGAAGTGGAGCTGGCCGCGCAGGCGGTCAAAGATTTTGCCCGGCCCGGCGACGTCGTGCTGGTCAAGGCCTCTCGTTCCATGCGCTTGGAACGGATTACGGAAATGTTGCGGGGCACGTGCGTCCCGGCCCAGGGGTGATATGCTTTATTACCTCAGCCAAATGGTGCTGGCGCATGTGAAGGCTTCTCCCTGGCACGAGATGCTGTCTTTTTTGCGGCTGTTCACCTACATCACCTTCCGCAGCGCGGGCGCGGCCGTGACGGCGCTGGCGCTGAGTTGGTGGCTGGGTCCGCGCATGATCACCTGGCTCACGAAGCTCAAATTCGGCCAGGATTACGAAGACCGCGCGTCCAAACTCGGTCAATTCCAGGGAAGCAAGCGCGGCACCCCAGTCATGGGCGGGTTGATGATTGTACTGGTTCTCGATGTAACGACGGTTCTATGGGCGCAATGGAACACGCTCATTCTCCTGACGATGCTCACGGTCATCGTATTGTGCGGCCTCGGCTTCATCGATGATTATGCCAAGATCACCCAGCAAAACAGCGAAGGCGTGCAGGAATTTGTCAAGTTATGGGTGCAAGGCGCGCTGGCTGTTTTCGTGGCCTTTTACCTCTGGCATCTGCCAACGACGAGCCTCCTGATCAGCCAGGTCATGGTGCCATTTTACAAATACCCCGTGGCCCACGGCGCGGCGGGCGTGGTTCTGGGGCTGCTGCTGACAAGCTGCACGATTGTCGGCAGTTCCAACGCCGTCAATCTGACCGACGGGCTGGATGGATTGGCCATCGGCTGCACGGCCATCGTCTCCTTCGTATTCTTAGTTTTGACGTATTTGTCAGGCAACGCCAAGACAGCCGCCTATCTGCAAATTCCGCACGTCAATGGCGCGGGAGAATTGACAGTTTTCTGCGCGGCCATGATCGGGGCCAGCCTCGGATTCATGTGGTTCAATTGCCATCCGGCGCAGGTCTTCATGGGAGACACGGGCTCCCTTGCATTGGGCGGCGTGCTGGGAATGATCGCAGTGCTAATCCATCAGCCGCTGGTGCTGGCGCTGGCGGGCGGAGTCTTCGTGGCCGAGGCCGTCTCGGTCATCATTCAGCGGACCTGGTTCAAACACACCCGGAAAAAGTACGGCCAGGGCCGGCGTGTTTTCCTGATGGCTCCGCTGCACCACCACTTCCAGAAATTGGGATGGCATGAGTCGCAGGTGGTCAACCGTTTCTACATCCTGTGCGTGCTCTGCGCCGTGCTAGCCTTGAGCACGCTCAAAATCCGATGAACTTTCCGCGCCTGCCATATTTTGAAAATTTTCCCGCGAAAAATGATTTTCGCGCTTGCAAAAATTTGACACTTTTGTTACAACCCAAAATTGAGACGGCATGCGGGCGCCGTCCAAAAAGCGGCGAAGGTTCGATTTCACCAGCTTGTTCGAGCGTTGATCAATTTCGACAGACTCTCAAGCGGGTGCTTTTTTGCCTCCGTTGTTTGGCGGCCCGTGCGACCCAATCGGTTGTGGTTTTAACGGTTCGCGGCCACAACATGCGGGCATTGGCAATTTGAACGAAAACAGTGAGATGAGCGCGGCGAGCATAAAAATGAAGGTTTTTGAAAGAATTTCACGCTCTAAAACTTTGCTCCGAGGTTTTTTGAGGGAAAACCCCGGCGCAAAAAACAAACACAACAAACCTCAAAAAATAGCATAGAAAGCATTGCGTCAATATGAATACTCCGAGTCCACTCATCCCGCAGGGAGCCACTCCGCCGCGGGCCAAATCCAGTCTCTACTTCAAGATCCTGATGGTTCTGTCCGTCCATGTCGTTGTCATTGGCGGCATGCTCGTCCAAGGTTGCAATAACACCAAGGACCAAGCCAAAACAGATAACAAAGACGGCAACATGCTGGCATCCACGGATGCTGGAGCGACCGCCACGCCACCCGTGACCGCTCCGGCCAGTGCGACGCCTGACGTGACGCCGATCGCCAATCCGAGCTTGAGCAACAGCGCTTACGCCACCGCGCCTGTTACTTCCGCCGCCGCCACTCCCTTGACCGCGCTTGTGCCGCCGGCAGCTAAATCCACGGACCTCACTGCGCCCGCCGCCACGGGTGATGCCAAGGAATATGCCATCGCAAAAGGCGACACGATGGGCGCCATCGCCCGCCGGAATGGCATCTCGCTTAAAGCCCTGATGGAAGCCAATCCCAATGTCAACGCGAAGAAGCTCCAGATCGGCCAAAAAGTGCAGATCCCGGCCGCGACCGCCGCCCTGGCTGCGGCTTCGAAGGAAGGCGCGGCCATCGCCGGCGCGACCGAAACCGCCGCGGCTGACGGCTCCGTTTATGTTGTCAAACCCGGCGACATGCTGCTGAAGATCGCCAAATCGCATGGCACCACGGTCAAGAAGATCATGGCCATGAACGATATGAAGTCCACCTCCATTCGGGCTGGACAAAAGCTGAAACTGCCCGCGCCCAAGACATCGACCACCAGCGCGGAGCCGGCTGCGGCCACCGCGTCCACGTCGGTCGCCTCCCTGCCGGCCGTGGCGCCGGTCAGGAATCCCGCCCTCGGATCACCCGTTGCGGCGAACTAAGCGCGCCCCAATTCTGGACGCCAGGCAAAACCCTCTTGCCTGGCGTCCCATCATGTCCGCGTCAAGATGAAATGGGCCGCCTCCATGTTAATTCTCGGTGTGGCCATATTGATTGGCCTCGGGATGGTCACGCTCTACAGTTCGAGCATGAACATGGATGTGGCGCTCAAAAAGCAAAAGCCTGGCCCAGTTTTGGAGGCTCCAAATCCAGTTGTTGACGTGGACAAACCGGCGATCGGGGCGCATTACTTGGCGCTGCAATTTAGATGGTTTCTGGTCGCCTTGGCTGGAATGATGGCCGCTGCCTGCATTGATTACCGTTCCCTCAAAAAGCTTTCCCCCTGGCTGCTCGGCTTCTCCGCGGTCCTTCTCGTGCTGGTGTTTGCGCCGGTTGTCGGCCACGCCGCCAAAGGAGCCCATCGCTGGATTGGCCGCCCGCACGGCGCGGCATTGTTTCAGCCGTCTGAACTGGCCAAGCTGGCGCTCATCATTTTCCTGGCCGCCTACGCGGACCGGTTTCAACGGCAAATGGGCGGATTCGTCAAGGGCCTCGTGATTCCGGGCTTCATCATGGCGTGCGTGCTGGGGTTGATCTTCATTGAACCGGACCGCGGCTGCACCATTTTGCTGGCGTCCGTTTGCGGCGTGATGTGGATCATTGGCGGAGCGCGGCTGATTTATCTGGCCGGCTCGGCGGCGGTGATGGCGGCCGGCCTTGTCGTATCTATATTGCATGATCCGATGCGGATGGGGCGCGTCATGGCCTGGCTTTATCCCGAACAAAGCAAGGACGGTGCGGGCTACCAGGTTCGCGAGGCGATGATCGCCCTCGGCTCCGGCGGCTGGTTCGGCCTCGGGCTTGGCAACGGCCGGCAGAAACTCGGTTTCGTGCCCGAACATCATACTGATTTCATATTCTCCATCATCGGCGAAGAACTTGGGCTGATCGCGACGCTCGCAGTCGTGCTGCTCTTTGTCGTGCTGGTCATCTGCGGCATTTTTATTTCGCGCCGCTCGTGCGACACCTTCGGGTTGCTTTTGGGCGCGGGCCTGACGTTCATGATCGGCTTCCAGGCCTTCATCAACATCGGCGTTGTGACCGGCCTGCTGCCCAACAAAGGCATGCCGCTGCCCTTCATCAGTTATGGAGGTTCCAATCTCGTGCTCATGCTTGTCTCGGTCGGACTGCTCATCAGCATCGCCCGGTTCGCCACTGAAGAAGTGCGGCAAAAGTCGTCCAACCCGTTCGAGGTTGCATTGGAACCGTCCCATGCCTGAAATGCCCGCTGCATCCAAGTCCGCTCCGTCCGCCGTCATCGCTTGCGGCGGAACGGGCGGGCATCTTTTTCCCGGACAGGCCGTGGGAGAGGAAATGCGACGGCGCGGCTGCGAGGTGACGCTGATGGTGTCGTCCAAGGAGGTCGATCAGCAAGCCATCGCATCCATTTCGGACATGAAAATTGTGACGCTCCCGGCCGTCGGAATGACCAGGGGCGGCTGGATGCGTTTTTGGGCCGGCTTTTGGAAATCGTACCGGCTCGCGCGGCGGCTTTTCGCGGAGCATCGGCCCGATGTCGTTCTGGCGATGGGCGGATTTGTCAGTGCGCCTCCGGCGCTGGCGGGCTGCCGGGTGGGCGCGAAAACTTTTTTGCATGAATCCAACAGCATACCCGGCCGAGCCAACCGCTGGCTGGCGCGATGGGTCGATGGCGCTTTCGTTTACTTCCCGTCCGCCACGCAGCGATTGCGGGCCAAGCGGGTGGAGGCCGCCGGGATGCCGGTGCGGCCGCAATTCCTGCGACCGCTGGCCGCGGCCGAAGCGAAGATTTCCCTGGGATTGAATCCGAACACGCCGCTGTTGCTGATCATGGGCGGAAGCCAGGGCGCGAGCAGAGTCAACGATCTGGTCATGGCGGCAGCTCCATTGTTGCGTCAATCCGCGCCCGATCTGCGGTTCATGCATTTGACTGGCGCGCGCGACCTGGAGAAAGTTCGCGCGGGATACACGGCCCTGGGAATCCCGGCGCTCACGCGCGCCTTTTTTGACGACATGGGAACGGCGCTCGCGGCGGCGGAGATCGCCGTCAGCCGGGCTGGCGCGTCGTCTTTGGCGGAACTGGCCGCGCGGCAATTGCCGGCGGTGTTGATCCCGTATCCAACCGCGGCCGACAACCATCAACACTTCAACGCGCTCGCCTTCGCGCAAAACGGCGCGGCCCGGCTGGTCGCGCAAGACACCGCCACGCCGGAGTCGTTGGCGCGGGAGATTTTGAATTTGCTGGGAGACGAGCCAAAACGATCCGCCATGCGCCGGGCGCTGACCGCGTGGCAATCGCCTGCCGCTTCGGCCTGCATCGCGGAGCGAATTCTGCAATGGGACACCGCGGCGGAGCAGGCCAGGGCGGCCGCCGTGCCCAAACAATGGCCGGCCTTGACGTGCTGAAACCATGACGATGCCCAGCCCCATTTTCCAAAAAATCAAGGACCGGCTCCCGCAGGCGATCGCCCGCGAAAACGAGCCGCTGGGCCAGCGCACCACTTTGCGCGTGGGCGGGCAGGCCGAGCTGTATGTCGAACCGGCGTCGGAGGAGGATTTGTCATGGCTGGCGCTGACATGCCGCCAGGAAGGCATCCCTTTGATGCTCCTGGGCCGCGGCTCCAATTTGCTGGTGCGCGATGGCGGCCTGCGCGGCGTGGTGGTCTGCCTGGCGCATCCGAATTTTTCAAAGGTCGAAGCGGCGGGCAGCGAATTGCGTTGCGGCGCGGGGGCCAGGCTTAAAGCCGTGACGGCCAAAGCGCGCGAAGCCAGCCTGGGCGGGCTGGAGTTTTTAGAGGGCATTCCGGGGAGCGTCGGCGGCGCTTTGCGCATGAATGCCGGCGCCATGGGCGGCGCGACTTTCGAGGTCGTGACGCGCGTGCGCTTCCTCAATGATTCAGGCGAGGTGAGCGAACGCGGCGCCGCTGAGGTGCCAGTCGAATATCGCTCGTGCTCGTTCTTCAAAACGAACATCGCGCTGGCGGCGACATTTCGAGGCCGGTCGGATTCCAAAGAAGCCATTGCCAAACGCGCCAGCGAATTCAACCAAAAGCGATGGGCCTCGCAGCCCAAAGAGCCAAGCGCCGGCTGCATCTTCAAGAATCCGTCCGCCGCCATTTCCGCCGGAAAACTTATTGACGAATTGGGCCTCAAAGGAACGCGGCGCGGCGGGGCCGTTGTATCGGCGGTGCATGGCAATTTTATTGTCAACGAAGGTTCCGCCACCGCGCGGGATGTGCTGGAGCTGATCGATTTTATCAAAACGCGCGCCAAAGCGGAGAGAGGCGTGGAGTTGCGCGAGGAAGTGGAGATTATCGGACAATGAACGCGTTGAATGTCACAGTCATGCTCGGCGGCCCTTCGGCCGAACGGGAAGTATCGTTGCGATCCGGCGCGGCGGTGGCCAAGGCCCTGGCTGGGCTCGGCCATACAGTCAATAATCTGGATCCCAAGGAGCCAGGCTGGAAATTGCCGGAGGGCACGGAAATTGTCTTTCTGGCTCTGCACGGTTCTTATGGCGAGGATGGCACGGTGCAGGAGGAGTTGGAGAAACTGGGCGTGCCCTACACGGGCTGCGGCCCCGAAGCCAGCCGCGTCGCGTTCGACAAAGTATTGACAAAGAAGCGCTGCCTGGCCGCGGGCGTTCCCACCGCGCGCTTCGTTGTGCTGAGTTCGCCGAAATCTCCCTGGCCGGCGGGCTGGACGCCACCCGTCGTGCTGAAACCCGTCCGGCAAGGCTCCAGCGTTGGCTTGCAAATGGTCGATCAAGTTGAGCAATGGGAAGCAGCGCTGGCAGAGTCCTTTCGATACGACACCGAAGTGTTGATGGAAGAGAAAATCATCGGGCGCGAAGCCACGGTCGGAATTCTTGATGACAAGCCGCTGCCCGTGGCCGAAGTGCGCGTCAAACAAGGATTCTTCGATTACAAAAACAAATATACGCCCGGCGCGGCGGAACATTTTTGCCCCGCGCCGTTTGACGCGCCTCTGACCACGCGCATCCAAAACGCCGCGCTGGCTGCATTTCACGCGGTGGGCGGGCGCGATTACGGGCGGATCGATGTCATGGTGCGGCCCAACGGCGATCCGGTCGTTTTGGAAGTCAACACGCTGCCGGGCATGACCGAGTTGAGCATCCTGCCGGAAACGGCCGCGGCCGCCGGATTGAGTTACGCGCAACTTTGCCAGCGCATGCTGGAACTGGCGCTCAAACGCAGAAAATAGCATGTTGAATTGGCTCAAACGAAAACCGAAGAACAGGCGCGCGCCAGAGCGCGAATACGGCCTGGACGTGAAGTTGCGCACGAGCCAAACCCGCGCCGCCCGCGCGAGAATCGTCAGCATCTGCGCCGCTGTGGTTTTCTCACTCGCTGCCATTTCCCTGGTGCTTTGGCGCGGCGGGCAATGGACACTCGACCGCCTGATTTACAAAAACGACGCCTTTGCCATCCAGCAAATCGACGTGCAAACCGACGGCGTGCTGACGCCAGAAACCATCCGCGCGTGGGCCAGAGTCAGCCTCGGCGAGAATTTGATGGCGCTCGATCTGATGAAGGTCAAACGCGACCTGGAATTGCAACCGCCGATCCAGCTTGTCGCCGTCGAGCGCCTCTTGCCGCATACCCTCAAACTTTCCATCAACGAACGCGATCCGGTCGCGCAGACGATCGTTACTTTTGCTGGCCAAGGCGGGTCCATCGACCAGGCGGTCTATGACTTTGACCAAGATGGCTACGTTATGCGGCCGCTGGACCCGCGCTGGCGGGCCGCGCCGCCCGACGCAAGCGAACGGCTGCCCATTCTGGTCGGCGTTCCTCCGGCGGAGCCGCAGCCGGGCCGGCAAGTCAACTCGCCGCAAATCCGCGCCGCGCTGGCGCTGGTGGGCGCCTTCGATCATTCGCCGATGACGGGCCTGGTCGAGATCGAGCGGGTGGATGTGTCGCAGCCGGATGTGCTGAAGGTCATCACCACGCAGAAGGCGGAGATCACTTTTTCGCTCAATCAGTTTGACACGCAACTGCGCCGCTGGCGCCTCATTTACGACCGGTTTCAAAAATGGGGCAAAGCCATTGCCACGCTCGACCTCTCCATTTCCAACAATTTGCCCTTGCATTGGGTCGCGGCCGGCTCCGTTCCACCGGTGGCCCCGCATGCCCTCAAACCGTCGCGCCCTAAAAGGAAACATGTTTGATTCCTCCTCCATTATTGTCGGCCTTGAAATTGGCACGTCCAAAATTTGTGTCGTGGCCGGCGAGATAACAGCCGCCAACACTTTGAATATCATCGGCCTCGGCCAGGCCCGCTCCCGCGGCGTGCGAAAAGGGGAAATCGCCGACGCCGCCCTGGCCGGCGAAGATGTCCGCAACGCGATTGTCGAAGCCGAGCAGATGGCCGACGTGGAAATCCGCAGCGTGTATCTCGGCGTGACCGGCAACCACGTGCGCGGCTTCAACAACCACGGCGTCCATCAAATCGTCTCGGCGGACCGCGAAATCACCGGCGAGGACGTGCAGGATGTCATCAAAAATGCCAAGGCCATCAATGTGCCGGCGGACAACACGGTCATTCACGCCATCCGCCAGCTTTTTCAAGTCGATGCGCAAACGGGCATTCCAAATCCTGTCGGGATGTACGGCGCGAAAGTCGAGGTGGATGTTCACGTTGTGCATGGCCATGTCAACCGGCTCAAGAATTCCATCGCGGTGGTCCGCAGCCTGCATTTGGAAGTGGAGGAAATTGTCTCCACCGGTTTGGCTTCGGCCCTGGCGCTGCTTTCCAATGAGCAAAAGGAATTGGGTTCGCTGGTCATTGACGTTGGCGCCGGCGCGACGGAATATGTCGTTTCGCACGATGGGATTATCAAACACACAGGCGTGCTGGCGGTTGGCGGGGACCATATCTCCAACGACCTCGCGTACGGGTTGAAGGTTCCGCTGGGCCGGGCCGAGCAGTTGAAGGTCGAGCGCGGCGGGGCGGCTGTCGATGACTCGGTCAAAGGCCAGACGATTTCCTTCGACGGAGGCTTGGGCCTGCCTCCGAAAATCATCAACCTCGAACATCTCCGGCGCATCATGTCGTTGCGCTTGGAGGAAACCTTCGAGTTGATTGAGGCGGAGCTATCCGGGCTGGGCTTGCTGGACCGGCTGCGAGCGGGGGTGTTTCTCTGCGGCGGCGGAGCGAGGATTCCCGGCATCCAAGCAATGGCGGAAAACATTTTCCAGATGCCGGCCTTTTTGGGCCGGGCCAACTCCATCAGCAGCCTCAAGTCCGCCCTGGACCAGCCGGAGTTCGCCACCGCCATCGGCTTGGTCAAGTTCGGTTCCTTGCAGCAAAAGCGCAAGCCTGTGTCCGGCCTGGCCAATGGCATCAAAAAAACGCTGACGGAAATGTTTAGGAAATAACCATGAGCACTCCTGCTGAAAAACCCGAAGAGCCGCCCATCAAGAAAAAACTTGTCCTCAAGGTTTTTGGCATTGGCGGCGCGGGCTGCAACGCGGCCGGCTTCGCCTTCGAGGCCGGGTTCACTGATTGCGAACTGCTCGCTGTCAATACGGATTCCCAATCGCTGGAGGCGTGCGCCGTGCCGACCCGCTTCGTGCTGGGCGCCGGGCGCACGCGCGGGCTTGGAGCCGGCGGCGACCCTGACCTTGGCCGCGCGGCCGCTGAAGAAGATGTGGAAAAAATCCGCTCGTTCTGCGCCGGGGCCGACATCCTTTTTTTGCTGGCCGGCCTGGGCGGCGGCACGGGCACGGGCGCGGCGCCGGTCTTCGCGCGCGTGGCGCGGGAAAGCGGCGCTCTGGTGCTGGCCATGGTCACGCTTCCATTTGAATTCGAGGGGCAGCGCCGCCAATTGCAGGCCCATACTGGCTTGCAGCAGCTCAAAACCCATGCTGATGCCGTCATCTGCCTGCCGAATCAAAAGCTCTTCAAAATGCTGGACGAAAAAACCAGCGTGCCGGAGGGATTCGAAATCAGCAACGGCTTGCTGGTGGAGGGCTTGCGCGGCATTTGGCGGATGCTGACCCAGACCGGTTTGATCAACGTCGATTTCGCCGATCTTTGCGCTGTCACCCGCGGCCGCCACGCAGCCAGCTTTTTCGCGACGGCCGAGGCCTCCGGCGAAAAGCGGGTCGAGCAGACCGTCGAGAAACTCCTGGCGCATCCGTTGCTCGATGGCGGCCAGGTGCTCAACGAATCCGATACGCTGCTGGTGAGCATCGTGGGCGGACCGGACGTGATGATGAGCGAGATTCACAAATTGATGGAGCCGCTCAACCGCCACAGTGAAAACGCGCACATCATTTTCGGCGCGGCCATTGATCCTGCCTTCGCGGGGCGCGTATCCGTCACGCTGATCGCCTCGCGCCGCCGGGAGGAGGAGCCGCTCCAGCCGGGCCGCACCGCCCTGCCGGACAACATCGAGTCCGCGCAATTTCTTGACAAGGAAGCCCCCGAACGGCCGCCATCCCGCTTTGTGGCGCCGCCGCCCGCGCTCTCGGAGGAAGACAAGGCCCGCATCATGCGCGCGCAAGGCGGCCGGTCGCGCAAAAAGCTCTCGCGCTTGCAAAAGGAATTGCCGCTGGAAATCGTCTTCAAAGGCCGTTTTGAAAAAAGCGATCCGACCATCCGCAATGGCGAGGACCTGGACGTTCCGACTTATATCCGGCGCGGCGTTCCATTGAATTGAGCGCCCCCAAGCTTTTCATGGGGCGTGAAATGCAAGGCGTGGTCTATGGGTTCGTTTGACTTTCAAAGAATATCGCAACCACCGTAATTGACCGCGTTTGGCCGCGTCTTGATCCTGGCATGACGACATTCAATCTCTTGCGGCATGGGGCCTTTTCTCGGAACTCGCTTGTGCCATCTTGTCCCGCCTTGTTTTGCTGTGCGTTGGCTTCGGAAGAGCGAAGCGCCGCATGGCTCTGAAAAGATTTGGCCACAAAAGGGCGTGAAATGCGGCGCGCGATTCATGGGGCGATTTTTCTTTCAAAAAATATCGCAATCTACCGTAATTGGCCGCGTTTAGCCGCGTCTTGTCCTGGCGTCACGCCCCTCATGCACTGGCGGCAGAGGGTTCTTTCTTGAAAGTGGCTTGTGCCGCCTTGTTCAGCCCTGTTTTGCTGGAGTTGGCGGCACTCGCCCGTCCCGTGGTTTTCCGAACAAAATAATATGTTCACGCGGAAATTATGCCAGAAACGCCAGAACCGCAAAAACCTACGGTAGGCTTTTAGGCATGATTTTTTCGGACAAGACGAACCTGCTGTAAGTCACTATTAGATAATGCCTTGCGAATATCCAAAACGCAATAAATTGAAAAAGGGCTTGCGAAAGCTGCATTTTTCTTTGGCCGGACTCCCATTTTTCTGCAAAACGAGCCGATTTTCCGGAACGAATTTTCCCAAGTGCTTACAGGTGAAACGTTTGCGAAAACACATTTTCCTCTTTCGAAGCAGCCGCCACAGTCATAACCGGCCCGTGAGAAAAAGGGCAGTCACTCATCTTCAATCGCCTTATGTCCGATTAATCAGACGGAATTTGATATTACGTTCGCAATACCAGACACTAAATCAATGCCGAAATCAGCCGCGCGCCTGTTTGTCAGCCGCGACACGCTCTGGCGGCTCGAGCGCGGCGATGCCGGAGTCGCGCTGGGCACTTTGGCGACGGCGATGTTCGTTCTCAATTTGCCCGAACGGCTGGCCCATCTCGCCTCACCCGCGAGCGACGAGCTTGCCCTCAGCTTGGACGAGCGCCGCCTGCCCAAACGCATTCGCCGCCCGCGCATATGAGCGTGGAAGTTCATATTGACTGGAAGGGGCAGACCTGTTTCGCGGGGCTGCTCTTCCCGGCGGAACACGGATCTTTAGTGTCGTTTGAGTACGCGCCGGAATAGATTCAACGGGGTGTAATTACGAAAACTCACGTTGACCGATTGCCAAGAGAAGACATCCGGCGGCACGTTCTGCAAATAGGCCATCATTTCCTGCCAGTCATCAGGCCCCCCATGGTTGCGTCTTCAGCCATCGGCGCAATGGTATGCGAAAAGGGGCAAAAAGCAAATCTTGCAACGGGACGCGCCGTGTTCCGCGCCGAGCCTGATTTCATTTGCAGCTTCCACATCAGCACGCAGATGGCGTGCAACGCAACCACGACAATGGAAAAGCGCTCCCAATATCTGGCAACCGATTCACTCGATCGCCGCTTCAAGAAATCCGCAACGACGTTGCGGGAATTGGCGAATAAGGGCGGCCGTCGAAAAAAGATGCGCATCCCTGGGCGAACTTGTATATTGGCCAGCGTGAAAAAGAACCTGGGTTGGCCGTTGCTGCTGGTTCTGGTGTTTGCTTTGAGCCGGTGGCCGGGGCTTTTGCCGAATAATTTCAGCGCCGCTTATGCGCTTGTTTTTTGCGCCGGGTTGTACCTGACCGGGACGGCCGGGTGGATCATTCCCTTGGCGGTCATGGCGGGGAGCGATTTGATCATCAGCCTGGTTTTTTATCCGCAATACTTTTCCTGGACGCGGTTTTTGGCCGATCAGGCGCCGAATTATATCGCCTACGCGGGGTTGATTGGACTGGGGCGCTCGGTGGGGCACAAGAAGCCGTGGTGGCTGCTGGTTTGCGGCGGCATGGTGGGCGCGATGCTTTTTTACCTCGTCACGAATACGGCTTCGTGGCTGATCCTGGGTTACGCGAAGACGTGGGCGGGATGGATCAAAGCGCTGACGACCGGATTGCCTGGCCACGCGCAAACGTGGGAGTTCTTTCGCAATACCCTTTCCAGCGGCGGGCTTTTCACGGGGCTTTTTGTGGGCGCGATGAAAATGACGGAGGCAGAAGAAGAGAAAGACGAGGAGGCGGAAGACGAGCGCGAAGCGGCAGAACCGGAAACGGAACCGGCGGAGGCGGAAACATAATGGATACCCCAAGCAATCGGCGGACGTTTATCAAAACAGTAGCGGCGACGGGCGCGGGATTGGCCCTGGCCGCCAGCAGCGCGCCGGGAGCGGCGACGGAAGAACCGGCCCCAGCCCGCAAAACGCGCCTTGGTTTCGACAATTTTTCCGTGCGCGCGCTGAAGTTTAACGCGGGCCAATTGATCGATTACGCGGCCTCGCTCAAGCTGGATTCTCTCTTCCTGACAGATTTGGACGTGTATGAAAATTTTCAGGACGGCTATCTGCGCGACTTGAAGAAAAAGGCGGATGACAACGGCCTCGTTGTTTACGCCGGTTCGTGGAGCATTTGCCCGACCTCGAAGTTCTTTAAAAACAAATGGGGCACGGCCGAGGAACATTTGGCGCTGGGTTTGCGCGTGGCCAAGGCGCTGGAATCGCCGGTTTTCCGCTGCATTCTCGGCATGGGCGATGATCGCACGACGCCGGGCGGCATTGAGGCGCGCATGGCCGATACGATCAAGGTTTGCCGGAGCGGACGCAGCCAAGCCCTGGACGCGGGGGTAAAAATCGCCATTGAAAATCACGCGGGCGACATGCAGGCGTGGGAATTGGCCGGATTGTGCGAGGAGGCGGGCAAGGATTATGTCGGCGTGACGCTGGACACCGGCAATGCCACTTGGACGATGGAAGACCCGATGGAGAGCTTGGAGATCATGGCGCCTTACGTGGCGGCCTCGGCCCTGCGTGACTCAATGGTCTGGCAAATTCCGCAAGGCGCGGCCGTGCAGTGGACGACGATGGGCCAAGGCGTTATCGATTATAAGACTTTCGTCCCGCGTTTCATCGAGTTGTGCCCGCGAGTGCCGGTTAACGTGGAAGTGATTTCGGGCTTGCGGCGCGAGCTGAAGTATTTTCACAAAGACTTTTGGAACGTCTGGCCCAAAGCGCGCGCGAAGGATTTTGCAAAATTCGACGCGCTTACCCGCATGGGCAGAGCAATTCCCACGCGCCAGAACACGAACGAGGAAGGCGAAAAGAAATTTCAGAAAAGCGAACTGGAGCGGAGCCTGGCGTATTGCAAAGAGACACTCGGGCTGGGCCTGAAATAGCAGGGTTTCAGTGGACAATTTTAGGGGAAACCCTCATGCTCGCCCATGCTTAATCGGTTGTGTTCGGGTCTTATCAAGGTGGTTTTGTTACTGTTGGCGGCGGCGCAGTTAGCTTCGGGCCACGCTTCTCCTCCCAACTTTTTCGTCACGACGGCCATCTCCACGTCCCCTGCGGTCAATGTCATGCTGCTCGTGACCAACGGGCCTTTTGGCTACGTCCAAATCTCGACCAACGATCCCGGCGGCTCCGTCCTGGATTACAGCCCGGACGGAACACTTTTCGGCGTGGCTGGCGATGCTCTGGCCATCATTGACCCGGCCACCGCGAACGCCTCCAATGCCGCGACGCTGGCCAGCTCAGTCTCCGGCGCTCCCATAGCCGCCGCGGCGATGGCATTCGACAGCCGCGGCACGATGTATGTCAGCGACGGCTATATATTTTACACCGTCGATCCCGGCAGCGGCGCTTGCACGCCGGTCAATTCGTTTCACACCAACAGCCCGGCCGCGAAATTGACCACGCCGATTTACGGGCTGGCTGCGGCCAACGGCACCCTTTTTGGCGGCGACCTGAACCTTTACACCATCGACCCGGCCACGGCCACCGCCACATCCATTGGGGCAATTTGCGCGTTTCCCTACTACGCCCAGGCTCGCGACATGGCGGTCGGCTCTGATGGCAATCTTTACATGATCGGGCAGGATGTCTTCGGGCGCTCGGCGCTTTACGCGGTCGATACCAATACCGCGCAATTGGCGCTGGTGGGGCCTTTGCCGGGGCAGGCGATGGGCTTGGCCAGCAGCATCAGTCCCGCGTTCCCGGCGATTGATACCCAGCCCGCCAGCTTGACGGTCATGCCCGGCGACGACGCCACGTTTTCAGTCAATGCCACGGGCATCCCTGAACCGGCGCCGCAGTGGTATTTTAATAACGCGCCTTTGCCGTCGGCTGCCGCCTTTTCCCTGGCCATTTCCAACGTCAGCGCGGCCAATGCCGGAAGTTATTTTGTCGTGCTGGCCAATTCCAGCGGCGCGGTCACCAGCAGCGTCGTAACGCTCACGGTGACCACTAACATCGTTGCCACCAATTTCACTTTCCTGGCGACCACGCCCTACAACGGAGGTTCTTCGGAGATTTTGTCGCTCAGCACAAATCCTGTGTCGCAAACCACCCTGGCCTACACGGGCGCTTTGTTGAACTGCCTCGCGTTTGGCACCAACAACGTCCTCTACGGCGCCGGCGATTTCCTTTATACGATTGACACCAACACCTGGGGCGTGACGGCCATCGGCCCGATTCAAACGGCCCAGGGCGGGCCATTGTTGACATTGTCCAGCATGGCGTTCTCGCGGAATGGGTCTTTGTATGGCGTGTCCGGCAATGAGTTTTACGTCATCGGCCCGACCAACGGCGCGGCTGTTTTGGTCAACGCCTATCCGCAGAACATGGCGGTTTCGGCCATTGCCTTCGGGCCGACGGGCATCCTGTATGGCGGGCAGGAACAGCTTTTCACGCTCGGCTCGACCAATGGCGGCCTGACCTCGAGGATCGGAGCGATCATCGGCGCCTCATTCGGCATCGGCAGTGACATGAAGGCGGGCGCGGATGGTTATCTTTATTTTGGCAATGGCCAGGATTTGAATCTTTTCCGGCTCAACCCGCGGACCGGATTTGCCACCGCGGTGGCCAGTTTCAATTCCGTGCTCGCGGGCCTGGCGTTTTATCCGGCTCCATTTGACACCACGCCGCCGGCCATCACGTCGCTGCCAACCAATCCGGTGGCAACGCTTGGCGGAACGGTCACTTTTGCGGCCACCGCGATTGGGGCGGGTCCGCGGTCTTATCAATGGAGCCTTGCCGGCGCCAGATTGCAGGATGGCAGCCGCATCACGGGATCGGCGACTAGCACGTTGACCATTGGTAATCTGATGGCTTCGGATGCGGGCATTTACACATTGCAGGTCAGCAACTTGTTCGGCGTGACGAGCAAGCCGGCCGCTAATTTGACTCTCGGCGCGGGGCCGGTCATCACCGTCCAGCCCGCGGCCGCGACGCGCGTGATCGAGGACAACAATTTGGCGCTCAGCGTCACCGCCAAGGGCGGCACGGCCGTATCGCCCCTGCTCTATCAATGGATGGAAGGCGGCGCGATCATTCCGGGCGCGACCATCCCAAAGCTGACGCTCACGGCAAGTCCCATCGACGGCGCAAGCAATTTGTTTTACACGGTTTTGATTCGCAATAGTTTTGGTGTCACCTTGAGCGCGCCGGCGCAAGTCACCGTTTTGCGCAATCCGGCCCGGCCCGCCGTCGCGATCACGGTCCCGGCGCCCAATGCCCGCACCACGAACAATCTCATTTCCGGCACGGCATCCGGCGACGCCACCACCGTTGTGTATTGGTCAACCAACATCAACAACGGCGCCACCAACAACCTCGGGCCATTCGAGTTGGCGCCGGTCAACGGCAAATGGTCCGCCAGTCCCGCGCTGCTGCCGGGCACCAATATCCTGTTCGCAATAAGTTCCAACCAGGATGGCAATGTTTCGATTTTGGAATCGCGCCCGTTCTTCTACGAAGTCAAGGCGGCGTTGACGCTAAACAGCGCCGGCGGTTCGGGGACATTCACCGGCAAGGCCGCCGCGCCCGGCGATGCACTCCCGGCCGATGGCGCAATGTTGAATATTGGCGAAGGCTACGCTGTCACAACCAAACCGGCGGCTGATTCGTTATTTGCCAGTTGGACAGGCCCAGCCAATGCGGCCACGACACCCACGATCCATTTCGTGATGGAGAACGGTTTGCGCCTGACGGCCGATTTTACGACGAACGAGTTCTTCGGAATGGCTGGAGTTTATAACGGCCTTTTTCCCAATGCCAATGCGGTCACGGAAGCATCGGCGGGGATGATCAGCGGTTTGACTTTGCAGGACAACGGCGCGTACAGCGGCGTGCTGACACTGAAAGGCGTGAATCATTCTTTGGCGGGGCGATTCAACGCGGCCTGCCAGTCTTCCAATTACATTCGGCTCTCGGTCGGAGCGCTGGCGGTCACGATGAATCTTCAGACAAATACGTATCCGAACCAGATTTTCGGGCTGGTTTCTGGGCCTGGGTGGCAGTCGGATATTCATTTGAATGCCAAGGCTGCCAACGTGCCATCGGCGGCTGAGACCATGGTCCTGCCTCCGCCGCTGAATGTTAAGCCGGGGCCGCAACAGCCTTCCTTCGGCGGTTACGGTTACGCGGTCATTACCAATCATGCCGGCTTGGTTTCGTTCTCCGGGAAGCTCGCGGATGGCGCTGTTTTCATTCCGTCCACGCCCATTGGCCAGGACGCGAGCGTGCCGCTTTACGCCAGCCTTTACAGCAATACCGGATTGCTCACCGGCTGGCTGAACTTCGGCTCCGGCGCGCCGCAAGGACAATTGACGTGGATTCGGCCGAGCGGGCGCCCTGGCAGCCTGTATGCAGGCGGATTCACCAATGTCATCACGGTGGAAGGCTCCCCTTGGGTGGCGCGATCCCCCGGTGTGCCGGCGCTGCCGCCCGTGACCCAGAACGGCTACTCTCTGCAAATCTCCGGTGGCAGCCTGCCCGATACCCTCGAATTCCTCGTCACCGTTGGCGCCAATAATGTTTTGGGCAAAAGCCCGGCCAGCCTGTCAACGAATTCATTGACAGGCTCGATCAATCCCAAAACCGGCCTGCTGACGGTGACATTTGGCAATGGAAAGGGAAAAGCCACCGCAACCGGGACAGGGGTGGTATTGCAAAATGCAAACGCCGCCGATGGATCGTTCCTGGGGACGACCAACTCCGGCCTTATTCAGATCGGGACAGTTTATCCGTAATGCGCGCTTGAGGCCCTTCAGTGGTTGCTGCCAAATGATCTGATGCCGCGGATCCAGTCGGCTATAGGGGGCGCCGGGTCGCCATATTCCGGGCTGTGTTCCACTGGGCGCTCCGATCGGGGTTCGAGACTTACAATCCTATGAACTCCAACAGGTGTGCCTTGATCTGACGAACTGTTGAAATGCACGACATAGATATCTTCTGACTCGCGAAACGCGGATTCTCCAGAGATCGAATACGCGCCCATTTTTTCCTTTCGCGTTTCAGACACCAAAAATACCGTGACAGGCAAATCACCAACCCGGCGCTGCATTGAGCGATCCAAAAGGCGTTGGGCGTTATGTTCGCGGTTGGCTGCCAAATCCCACACTAGCGTTACTTTGGTTCTCAGGGTGACCGGGACTTCGCCGATTTTCTCACACGCCGCCACTTGGCCGATGGCCTTTCGAGCAAAGTCCGGAGGCGGCGTGAATTTGCCTCCCAACCTATCGAGCGCATGTTCGATGTCAGATCGCACAACGTCATTGGAATCACTCAAGCCGGAAATCAACGCTGTCACAGCGGCGGGATTTGCCAGTTTGCCCAAAGATTCGACGGCGCCGGAACGCACATCGGCGTCGGGGTCGTTCAAGCAGGCGATCAAAGGCTCCGTCGCGATGGCATTGGTCAATTCTCCAAGTGCAAGCGCCGCGCCAGCGCGCATCCGGCTATTCGCATCGCGCAAGCCCTCCGTCAACGATCTCATGCCGGAAGGATCATCGATTTCTCCCAGCGTCCGCGCCGCCAGGATGCGCCGGAAAATGTCGCGGCCGGGATCGCCCATGAATTTTATCAAGGGTTCAACGGAAGCGGTTCCGATCTTAACCAAGGCCTGCCTGGCGTCCTCGTCGTCCAAATGCTGAATTAACCCGAACTCCGAAATAGGAAAAGGGTCGCTTTGAGAAAAGGGCTGTGGGTATAGGGATTGATGCTTAAACAACCCGACCCGACCCTGCACAAAACGACCCACGGCAAAATTACCTCACTCTTCGGCTATACCAAGCTGA
>DASXZY010000047.1:0-5850 GCA_036501625.1 Verrucomicrobiia bacterium | reverse complement strand
ACTGCCGCCGCAATCACCGCCGCGCATCACGCAGAAAGGCCAACTGCTGCCCGAATAAACCCTTGGTGCAGACCTTTTGAAACGCTGCCTTGATTTGCAGTCACTTACAAAGCTTCACCCCTTCCAGTTGCGAAAGTCGGGCTAGGATAATTCTACTTGGCGAGGCGGCTTTTGATTTCCACGGCGGAGGCCGTGCCGGTGGTGCCAAGTTTATGAATGACAATGGAGGCGGCGGCATTGGCAAGGCGCATCGCTTCAACCAAGGTCGCGCCGGCGGCCAGCGCGGCAGTTAAGTTGGCCGTCACGCAATCGCCCGCGCCAACGACGTCAATCTGGCCGCGGACGGGCAGCGCGGGCAGGCATTCCACCGCGCCCGCCGGACTGGCTCCGATGATGCCCCGTTCCGCCAGCGTGACGAAACAATGGCTTCGCTGCTTGCGCGCCAAAGCTGCGATGCCCGGCCCAACTTCCGACAACGGAAGAAGTCCCGTGCGGCCCGCGAGCCGCGAAAGTTCGGCGCGGTTCATTTTCAAGCAGACCGGAGGATAGCCCTCAAGGCTTCGCCGGCTGTCGGCCAAGATGAGCAAATCAGGGCGCGACTTCTTGACAGCCCCGATTTCCCGCAGCAATCGCCGCGTGACGACGCCCGTTTCCGGGACATCGGCCTGATCCATCACGACGATCGCGTCGAGTTTCGGCGCGAGCGCGCGCAAGGCGGCGGCCAGGCGGCGTTGCAGAACGGCGGGCGTCGGCGTCCAATTCTTGAAGTCCAGGCGGTTTAATTCCCGCGGCGGATGGCCGGGCCGCGTGAGCAGCGGCTTGACATAGGTGAACGTCCGTCTTTCTTCGGTCAAGAAGAATGCCTCAGTCCGAACTCCGGGCAGCAAATCCAGCGCGCGCTTCAACTCGAAGCCTTCGCCATCGTCGCCCGCGAAGCTGACAGGAAATATCTCCGCCACGCCGAGGGCGGCGAGATTGTTGAGGATGGTGCCCGCGCCGCCGGGCTGCGAACGGATGCGGACGACGTTATGCACGGCCAAGCCGGTTTCGATGGAGGTTTCCGCGCGCGCCGGATCGATTTCCAGATACCGGTCCAAGCAAAAATCGCCCGCGACGGCAACGCGAAGCCGCCCGCAGCGCCGGGTAATCGCGCGGAACCGGGCCGGAGAAATCGAATTGCCACGATTAGTCATGAAACAGGAGAGAGGCTAGGGTGGCGGGATCGCGATAATCGGCAATAACGAGGTGGGCTCCGGCGCGGACGAGTTGCTGCCGTTTGAGCGGGTCCGCCTGGCCGGAGCCATTGTGATTTTCATCGCTGGCGACGGCCACGGCCAGCCCGCCCAATTCGCGCGTGTGCAGAATTTCGACCGGCCCATCGCCAAAACACAACAGGTTTTCTCCGGAGATATTATCTTCCGCCAGAATTTGGTCCAGGACCGCGCGCTTGGAGAACCGCGCCGAATCCGGCGGGCTGCCAAAAATACGGCCGCCAAAGTAACGCGCCAAATCGAGCCATTCCGCCTCCTGCCGCACGCGCTCTTCGAGGGTGCCGCTGAGAATAAATAGTTTGACTCCGCGCCGCTGAAGAAGTTCGAGCATGGCGCGCGCGCCAGAAACGATAAATTCATCGGGCGCCGCTCCGCGCTGCTCCAGCGTGGCCGCGCGCTCGGCGATGGCCTGGTCGAGGCGGCCTTGATATTCCTCCAGCAGCCGCTCCGGAGCGGGAGCGGACCCGCCGCGCGACTGAACGCGCCCGGCGAATTGCCGCATTTGAAAAATCGAAGGGCGCCCGTTGTTGGAAAGAATTTCCGCCAGCAACTCCGCGAGAACTTCAGGCTTTGATTCATCCGCCCGCATCGGGTAATAGGGAAGGAACACGTTCAGCATCAATTCCGGCCAGCCGTGGCGCAGCCACGAAAGCGTGCCATCGAAGTCAAATACAGCATGGCTCAGGCGCGGGCGGGGCGCGAATGGGACGGGCATATCAATCATAAATTATTCCCGCTTCACTAATCTCCGGCCGCGTGGCACATTAAGGGGTGGATTTGAATAAAATGGAACAGTTGCGGGAATTGTTGCGCTCCTATGGTTCATGTTTGGTGGCCTATTCGGGCGGAGTGGACTCCGTGTTCCTGGCGTTCGTGGCGAAGCAGGCGCTCGGAGACAAATGCCTGGCCGCGCTGGCTGATTCCCCCAGTTTGCCGCGGCGCGAATTCGACGAGGCGGTCGCGCTGGCTCAGCGTTTTTCCATCCCGTTGCGCGTCATTCGCACGGCGGAATTTGAAAATCCCGCCTACCTTTCCAATCCGAACAACCGCTGCTATTTCTGCAAGCACGAGCTGTTCACGCAGTTGGAGCCGCTGGCCCGGAGTGAGTCGCTCGCGGTCATAGCCTACGGTGAAAACGCGAGCGACATCGGCGATCACCGGCCCGGAGCGCGGGCGGCCGGAGAATTCCAAGTGCGCGCGCCGCTGAAGGAAGCCGGGTTGACCAAGAGCGAAATCCGCGCGCTCTCGGCGAGCCTGGGACTCCCCACGGCCGACAAACCGCAGATGGCCTGCTTGAGTTCGCGCGTGCCCTACGGCGAGCCGGTCACGCCGGAGAAATTGCGCATGATCGAAGAGGCAGAAAACGTGCTGCGCGACCTTGGATTTTACGACGTGCGGGTGCGCCACCATGAATTGGCGGCGTCCGCGCTGGCGCGCATTGAAATCGGCGCGGAGGAAATGCCCAAGCTGCTGGCGAACGAGATTTTTGCCCGCGTGGCGCAGGCGTTGCGAAAAATCGGCTACGCGCACGTCACGCTGGATTTGCAGGGCTACCGCCGGGGCAGCTTGAACGAGCCGGCGGCGGCGGGTTGATGCCTCCTCCAAAATCATTTTGACTCCCCTCCGTTTTTCCGCATGACATCGGAGATTTTCACCGGGCAGCCGCCCTGGCGTTTGCTTTCATCGGCCGCTTCCATGAAGGCGTAAATTTCCAGCGTTTCTTCCGGCGGCACCGGGGCGACGCCGGTTTGAAAGAACTTCACGACCTCGCGGAGAAAGGGCGTATAATCGCCGCCCAGGCGTTCGTCGAGCGTCCTTTTCGTTCCGAAAACAGCCACCCGATACGGCGCGCTGCCTTTGTGAATGCCCCAAAGCGTGCCGACTTTTCCATCCTTCCATGTGCCGGTGACGACGTGCGTGCCGGCTGTGGCCGTGCAGGCGACCGTCTCGCAGCCTGGCCCCATGATCGTGTAAAGCGCCTCGGTCGGATGGATGCCGTACCAAAATAAATCCGGGTGATGCGGCTCCAATTCGCAAGGGCCGCAGGAGAACGCGCCTTCGAGGCGGCCGACGTCGTTGGTTTTCATGGCTTGCAGATTCGGGTAATAGCGGAGCGAGGAACCGCTATAAATGGGCACGCCTTTTTCGCGCGCCAGTTGGTAAATGGCGATGGCATCGCGCAGGCTGCCGGCCAGCGGCTTGTCAACAAATAGCGGCTTGTGAGCCTCGATCACCGGCGCGGCTTCCTGTAAGTGCGGCCGGCCGTCCAGGCTTTCGATCATGACGACGTCGGATTCATGAAGCAATTCGGCAATGCTGTCCACGATTTTAACGCCGTATTTTTCGCTCAACGTTTTGGTGTAGCCCTCCACGCGATTCCAGCTTTCCGGTATGTCCGGGCTGCCGCCCTTGAACGCCGCGACGACGCGCGCGCCGGGAATGAAGTCCTTGTCGGCGGAGTCGTTGAGGCGGCGAGCGAATTCGACGACATGGGAGGTATCGAGGCCAATCATGCCAATTTTCAAATCCGCCGCCGACGCGGATAGGCACAGTGCGCAGGACAGGAGCGCGGGGAAGCAAAATAATCGCAACATCATACAAAATTCGCAAAAAAATTGCACAGGAGGTTTCGCGCGGGAGTTTTCGCGACTCGCCACGGCTCAATGGAACCGGTTCTCCGGAATAAATGGGACTTGCGGCCCTCGCCCGTCCCGATCGAGGGAAGGGGGGTCTTCGTTTTTGAACAAGTTATGATCTTCATGGCGAAATTGGCTTATTCTGGCTTGTTTTGAGTTGTTTTGAGTTGTTTTGCCTCGGCGGGATTAGTCTGTGCCGAGGATTCGATCGATTCTTTCCTGCCGTTCTTCATCGGTCATGTTGTCTTGCGTCTCTTGTTTGCGGCGTTTGCGTTCGTTTTCGTATTCCTCGTAAAGGCCAAGGCGGTATTGTTTTCATAACGCTCGAATCCGCCTAACGGCGAAGAACAGCCAGCATATCCTGCGTCGGCGCCAGTAATGTGTCAGGCATTTCCATTCTTTTTTCGCGCTTTCCTTTTCAATCGCGACGATGTGCAAGCCAGAAACGTGACGCTGCTGTCATCATCGAACCAAATGACAATGCAGCTTTTCCGCAGATGAATGCCAGCATGATCGGCGCTGGGAATGTGGTAGTTATTGCCGCCGGTGGTGACGACGCAGAAAGGCTCGAAGGGCCTCGCCGGCAGAAGTTGGCGAATATCAGCGACAATTGCGTTCCCACAATGCCAAGGTCATGTGAAACAGGGCAAGCCGCTTGATGCGGCGCCGCGTAATTCTCGGCCGGGATATTACCCCATGTCAACACCACGTTTGGGTCGGCCCGCTGAACGGCGAGAGGCAACGCGAGCGAGGCAAACGTAATCGCCGTGGATTGGCCTGAACCGGCCAATTCCTTCCTATCCATCCACTGAAAATGTCGAGGAACCAGTTTGTTTCATCTCAGTACGCCCCGTTCGCTTTCGGCCAGGGATGCGAACATTCCACCTATGTCAAATACTTTATTGATGCCTGGCAGCGCCCTTTTCTGCTGGCACATTTCTACTTCCCCTCTTTGCGGCCTTGGCTGTCCAAGGAAATCTGACGCGCAATTCTCTTGCCTAGGCGCTACCAGTATTCCTCAGAGAGTTCAGGCATCCGGGACTTTCTGAGCACCGCATCCAACTCCGCGTCACTCAAATCCTGTTTCTGCTGCTCGGTCTGGGTTTGGCAGGCAATGCAGGCTCGTTCGGAGTCAGCGTGCCGTTTTTCTCATCGAATTTCCACACGAAGACTTTATCCAGCCCGATATCTACGTGCAACACGAAGCGCCCCGATAGGTCCGCCCGGATCATGTGAGCATGTGTGTGATCGTGGCCACTGACGGCAAAACCGCCCATGGTGGGGTGGGTCGGCATGGCCGGGCCCAAATTGCCGGTGTCTTTCTTGACATCGGTGGGAGCGCCGAGCGCGCCGTCGGGCTGGATCGCCAGCACCGCCACGGAGCCGCCGAAATAATTAGCGACTAAGAGAAACCTTCCAGGCGGATGCGCGCTCGCATAGGTGGGACCGGCCCCGCCGGAGCGAACAGTGTTGAGCAATTCAAGGTCTCTGTCGGTTCGATTGATGGTGAATGCGCTAACCGTTCCCTCTTTGGAATCTCCCACACGGGCTGTCTCGTTGGTCGCGCAGAGGCAGGCTCCCGCAGCGTTTAAATCAGGCAGCTTGGACTCGAACCAGCCTGATAAACTCCGCGCAAAGCAAGGTCTCCGCTGTCCCGGATGACCTGAAAAATATGAATGCCCCGGCCGTTGCCTGGAGGCAAATCCACTTGCGTCGGCAGTACATCACGCAGCGGTGAGCTGAAAGTCCCGGCGTACGCCATCAGCGACTTTCCGTCTGCGTCCACTCGCGCCGTCAATTGCCTAGTATCTACTTGCATAGGTTGGCGTACTTACTTTCCGGGGTTTTGGGGAAAACTTTCACTTTGGTCCATTCAAACGGTGCGGCGGTCTGATTGTAGGCCGCAATGAAGTCATCGATTCTGGCCCGCAACTCCGCCACGC
>DASXZY010000046.1:0-133808 GCA_036501625.1 Verrucomicrobiia bacterium | reverse complement strand
CCTGCCCGGCAGAAAAATCACGCCCCAACAAATGGCCAGCATCAGTTTGAAACCGGGGCGCTTTCATGGCGAATGGAATTACGTCATCTACCCCAATCAAAACAGGAACTTGTAAATGTTATTTATTGACGCCGCCTAAGTTGGGCGGCAGTGGCTGTTACTGTCAGGTATCCGTAATCTTTAAAGGCGCTGTAATAGAGCACGTCGCCAGCGCTATTCTTAACTCCCGTCGGAGCCGGTATCTTTTGCAGGCTGATGCCGCCCGTTCCAACGATTAAGTAAGGGATCGCGCGGGACGCGCCGTTTAGCTTTTGCGTCCGGACGTAATGCTGATAGCTGTGCGTATGGCCGGCCATCACCGCGTCCGGCAATATGCCAGCTTGCGTGCAGCAGTCATCGATGTCCTGGGTCATTTCCGGGCTTCCGGGATGGCCGTAGCCGCTCGCCTGGAAACCGCGCGCATAGGGCGGATGATGCATGGCCAGGACGAGCGCCTTGCGCTGCGCTCCTTTGCGAGCCTGCGCAATGGCAGTCAGCCGGCCTTGCAGCCATGTCTTCTGTTTGCTGCCCACTTTTGCATTGCTAATAATGCCCGTATCCTCGTCGGCGTTTGAATACAGTCCGATAATATCCACGAAAGGCGCTTGCAGATGCCAATACGGGCCGGGCTGGTTGGGCATCAGAACGCCGTATTGTTTTGCCACCGGCGGCTGCGTCCCGGCCGGAGCGCAAAAGTTCTCCTTGAACGCGGCCAGCGTTGTGAGATCGGTCTTGGCCAATATCTCTCCGTCGTGGTTGCCGGGAATCGCGAAAACAAGCCGGTCATAATGGTCATAAACCCGATAGAACTTATCCAAGTAATTGGCCTCTTTGTTTGGGCCGTACATCACATCGCCCAAATGCAACAGGAAGCTCGCGCCCAGCTCATGGTTCTGATTGTTGATATCCAGCGCCAATGCTTCCGCCACTGCCTCTTGCGCCGCGCCGCCAACGCCGCTGTCGCCCATCGAATGGAAGATAAGCTTGCCGCTGGCCGTGATGGTGTTAATGGCGGCCTGCCCAAAAAAATCCTGCAAATTCATCACGCAGGACCCCGCGGGGTATGGGAATGGAATGCCCTTGTTATTGTAACTGGCGCCCGCCTGCGCGGCGGGCAGGCGGGTGGTGACAGATGGAAACTTGAGCGCCGGTTTTGGCGCGGCCGCATCGGCTGGTTCTGAAGCCGTTGTGGCGGCTGCTTTGCTTTTGGTTTTATCCATAAATTGGCTCCTGTGTTCTCGCCAGGCCCGTGCTCCCGGCGCAATTGCAGTGCTGACAACGCCTCTTTATCCGGCTTTCAGTGATTTATGTCAAGACGATTTGTGTGTTGTTTGTATGCGCCCGTTTTCGCGCCGATTGGCCATTGACGGCGGGCTGAGCGGGATTCATGTTGAACGAGCTCAACTTTCACGAGTTCCATGAATGCAGTGCGATTTTGGCGGCGCGGTTTGGGCGCTTTGATGCTGGCTGTCGCGGCCGTTTCGGCGCGGGGGCAGTTGGTGTTGTCCAACTTCAGCACGAATCATCCAATTAAGATCATGGCGATGGGCGATTCCATCACCGACGACTGCGAAGTGAACGGGGCGTGGCGCCAATACCTGCAACCTTTGCTGCAAAGCAATGGCATCCCGTTCGGGTTCACGGGGCGGAATACCTCCATTACGACCAAAACTTTTACGCAGGTGCATCATGAGGGCTATTGCGGGGCGGTCATCGCGGCGCCCGGGGAATTCGCGGTCTATGGTTACGGCCAGAGCCAGAATTACCTGGAGAATATTGTCGTGGACGCCCTCGCGGTGACCAATAATCGGCCCGATCTGATGCTCATCCTGATCGGCGCCAACGACAATGGTTACGGACGCAGCCCCTATCGCACGGTGACCAATGACATGTCGATCCTGTTGAAGCTTATCTTCGCGAAGGATTCCAACACCTGTGTGATCCTTTCCAGAATCACTTCGCTGCAAAGCGCCAGCCTTCTTGGATTCGGAAATTACGCCAGCAATGTTCCGATCTACAACGCCAACCTGATCGTGCTGGTCAACGAACGGCAGGCCGCCGGGCAGAAGGTTTATCTCTCCGATATGTATTCGGCTGTCAATTATAGCACGATGTTCAACGCGGACCACGTGCATCCGAATACGAACGGGCTTGCGGCCATGGCCCAGGAATGGATGTCGCGCATTCAAGCCATCGTCACGAGGACAAACCAGATGACGACGAATCTCATTCATGCCGGCGATTTTTGGACTTACTTCGATGGCGGGCAGGACCTTGGGACCAATTGGCCGCAAGCCGGTTATGACGATAGCAGTTGGAACATTGGATTGGGCCGCCTTGGTTACGGAGAGCAAACCGACGCCACCACCGTGAGCTATGGCTCGGATGCCACCAACATGATCCCGACAACCTATTTCCGAAAATGGTTTGCCGTGCCGGACAATATCGGATTTACGAACCTGAATCTGCGAGTCTCCTGCTCGGACGGGGCGGCGGTCTATCTCAACGGCAGCGAGATATACCGGACGAACCTTCCCAGCGGAACGATTGCCCGCACGAACCTGGCGTTGGGCGCCGTCACGGGATATTCGACTCCCATTTACTATCAGACCAATGTGGCCATCGGCGGCTTGTTGTCCGGCTCCAATCTGCTGGCTGTGGAAGTCCATAAAAGCGGGGTGACCAACGCCGTTTTCGGATTCGACGCTGAGCTTTTTGCCACCGGCTTCATCATGCCGCCTCCGGCCATTTCCGCCATCAGCGCGGCGGCGAATATCGTATTGACGTGGCCCGCCGCCAACAGCGTGAACTACGCGCTGCATTCAACAGCGGATTTGTCATTGAACGGCACCTGGGCGCTGGATGCGAGCGCGCCGCAAACAAACGGCGGGCAAATCAGCGTTTCGATCTCCCCCTCTGGTGGCGCGAAGTTCTTCAGGCTGCAACATCCCTAACTCGGATTAGTGTTTGACAGCAAGCCAATAGATCCAGCCGATGAGAAAGATTTGCAGCGGGACTCTGACCAGCAGATAAGGCGGGCCGGCGCCGTGTCCGCCAAAATCGAGGCGCTTCATGGCGGCGTAAACATTCGACGGAAAAACCAAAATCAGGAAGACGCAGAGAGCGATGCCCGTGCCGCGCGCGAGTAAAGGAATGAGAATGGGTTGCCAGACACTCCACTTTACCATAGTTCTCGTGAATCCTCCTGATTATCGCGGCGGCCGCGGATTGCGATTGATGGGCGCTTTACAACCGCGAGAGCGCGAGCAAATATGCGCGCATTGCAAGCGCCGCCCGATTCCAATAAACGCCCGCTTTCCGGCTGGCCCGGCAGATGGGGTTGGGCCGCCATCGCTTTAACGTTGCTGGTGGTCATCGTTGTCCGCGTTCGGCTGTTGCAAGTGCCGCTGGAACGCGACGAAGGGGAATACGCTTACATGGGCCAATTGATGCTCGAGGGCATCCCTCCCTACAAATTGGCCTACAACATGAAGCTGCCGGGGACCTACGCGTCATATGCGTCGATCATGGCGGTCTTTGGGCAGACGGCGGCCGGGATACACCTTGGATTTCTATTCGCAAACCTGGCCGCTGTGGCTCTGCTGTTCCTCGCGGCCCGGCGCCTGTTGGACGCGGAGCACGCGGTGGTGGCGAGCATTTGCTACGCCCTTTTCTCGATGAGTCCGGGCGTCCTCGGACTCGAGGGGCACGCGACGCATTTCGTGGTTCTGGCCGCGCTGGCTGGATTGTGGCTGCTCCTCAAGGCGCGAACCTCTGCCCGCCTTTGGACTTATGGCTGGAGTGGCGCGGCCTTCGGATGGTCTTTCGTCTGCAAACAGCCCGGAATCTTTTTCTGCCTTTTCGCTTTGGCGGCGCTGTTGGTGGATTTCATCCGGGCGCCGCGCGAGGGGAAACGCAAATCTTTCGGCAACGCAGCCATTTTTGCCTGCGGGCTGGCATTGCCATTCTTGTTGACGTGCCTGCTGATGGCGATGACGGGCGTGTTCGGCCGCTTTTGGTTTTGGACGATGACCTATGCCAAGGCGCACGCGGGCCTTCTGGCGCGGGACGAAGGATGGGCGAATTTGCAGGCGTTTGTCCGCAACTCTGGCGTGATGCGGTGGTCATGGGCGGCCGCCGCGATTGGATTGCTCTGCCTGGCCTTGGACAGGGCGCGGCGGGAGGCGGGCGCGATCATCGGCGCCCTTTTGATATTCTCGCTGGTTGCTTTTACAGCAAGTTTCTATTTTTCGCGGCACTATTTTATCATGGCTTTGCCCGCCGTTTGCCTCTTGATCGCGGCGGCCGTTCGCCGCGCCGCGCGGAGCATGGGTGAAGCCGTTCCCGCCGCCGGCTTCGCGCTTTTGTGCGCTGGATTTATCTTCGCCAATCGCTCGCTCTGGTTCGCGCAATCGCCGGAGCAGGTTTGCCGCGCGCAGTATGGCGGGAATCCGTTCCCAGAGGCCAAAGTCATTGCCAAATACATTGAAGAGCATTCCAAGCCGAGCGACACCATCGCCATCATGGGTTCCGAGCCGGAAATTTATTTTTACGCGCACCGCCATTCAGCCACAGGCTACATTTACATGTACGACCTCATGCAGAAGCATCGCTTCGCGCTGGATATGCAGCAGGAAATGGAGCGGCAAATTGAAGCGGCCAATCCCGCGTATCTTTTGATAGTTTATGTTGACTCCTCCTGGACCTTTTCCGCTGGCTCAAACAAAAAGGCTCTGATGGATTGGCTGGGGCGCTACTGGGGGCAGCATTACGAAATGGCCGGGATGGCCTGGATGATGCCGGACCGAACGGAATACGTCTGGAGCAAGGACGCCGCCAGCCGGAACTACGACACCAATTTGCGCGTCGCCATCCTGCACAGAAAATAGCAGCCGCCGCCAAAAATTGCCGATCAAAAACATTTCGAGACGAAGCGCTCCTTTCGCCAAGGAACGCCGGGGCCGGCTTGGAAAACCCTTTGATCACTCCCCGCCCAAATGCAATTCTCATTATGGCCAGTCAAATATAAGCGCTGAATTTTATTCCAATCCCAGCGTGCGGCGCTTCTTTAGCAGGGTGGCGCGGTTCATTTTGAGGACCCTTGCGAGGACGGTTGGCTTTTCCGCGAAATGCCGCATCAAGTGGCGCAACAGGGTGGATTCCACCCCGGCGCAAAGCTTCTTGTAGGAGACGCCCTCGGTGACCTTGGCCGCGACCCAGCGTTCCAGGACGGCATTGAGGTCCGCGTCGGCCGCCGGTTCCATCGGATGAGAAATCTCGGCCGGCAGATGCCGCGGCAAAATGATTTTTCCGGAGCAAGCCGCCGCGGCGCGTTCGAGGACATTTCGCAACTCGCGGACGTTGCCGGGCCAGTTATAATTGACAATCAATCGGCTTGCTTCGGCGCCCAGGCCAAGCTCGCGGCCGCCGGCGATCTGGCTCAAAAAGAAAGCCGCCAGGGCGGGGATGTCTTCGCGGCGCCGGGCCAGCGGCGGCATTTCAATTTCCAGCACGTGCAGCCGGTAATACAGGTCTTCCCGGAACCGGCCCGAGCGGACTTCTTCCCGCAGCGAGCGGTTGGTGGCGGCCAGCAGCCGCAAATCCACGCGCAGGTCCTCCCTGCCGCCAACGCGCGCGAAAGTCTTCTCATCCACAAAACGCAGGAGCTTGGCTTGCACGCTCAACGGGATGTCGCCAATTTCATCAAGCAACAGCGTGCCGCCCGCCGCGCGTTCCAAATGGCCGGGACGCATCGAACCGGCGCCGGTGAACGCGTTTTTTTCATGCCCGAACAATTCGCTTTCCAACAAATGTTCCGGCAGCGCCCCGCACAGCAGCGTTATAAAAGGGCCGGTTCTGCGACGGCTGTTGGCGTGGATGACGCGGGCCGCCAGCGTTTTGCCGGTGCCGGTCGGCCCGGTAATCAGCGCCGGGGCATCCGTGGTGGCAGCCTGGGCGATGGCGATAAAGACGCGTTGCATTTCCGGGCTTGCGCCGCCGAGAAGCGCGCCCGCCTCAGCGCCGGGCGCGGCGCGGGAAGCGCTGGCATCGCGTTCATTGAGCAGATGGCCGATGGTTCGTTCCAATTCGCGAAGGTCCAGCGGTTTGACCAGGTATTCCGCGGCCGCCAATTGCCGCGCGGCCACGGCATTGTCCAGAGTTCCGTGGGCCGTGATGATAAGAACAGGCGGGCGCGCCGCTGAACGATTGATGGATTCCAGGACCGCCCAGCCACTGGTATCGGGCAGGCCAATGTCCAAAATGACCAGCGCGAACTTCCCTTTGGCCAGTTCGTTCAGCCCGCGCGAACCGGACGCGCACAGCGACGCTTGCGCGCCCAAACGCCGGCAAACTTCCGCCAGCGCGCCGGCCAGCGCGGCCTCGTCTTCGATGATGAGAATTCTGGGCGGTGTCATAGAACGACGCGAACCACCGCGCCTCCATCGTTTCCATTGCCGATGACGAGCCGGCCATCGTGCGCGCGCACAATCTTCTGGGCCACACTCAGGCCCAGCCCCATGCCGCCTTCCTTTTCTGAATACAAAGTATCCGCCGCGCGGCGCAGGGCCGTTTTTGAAAAGCCCGGGCCGGTGTCCGCGAACTGGACGCCGTCCTCGGTTGCGTTGATGGAAAGCGTTCCGCCTTCGGGCATGGCTTGGATGGCGTTAAGAATAATATTGTGAAAAACCTGGCCCAGGCGGTGGGAGTCCGCCTGGATGCGCCGGCCGGGAGCGCCTTCAATAACGATGCGCACCCGCGCGTGTTGAGCGGCAGGCTCAAGCGTGTGAACGCTCCTTTGCACGACGTCCGTCACGGCCACGTCTGTTTTGCGGGGAGGTTCCGGGCGGGCCAGAAACATCCACTGATTGAGCATGTCCTCGATTTTGGCCGCCTCATAGACAATCAATCCGCTGGACGGCTCCGTCTGCTCCAATAGCTGCGCATGCAGGCGTATGGCCGCGATGGGATTCCGAATTTCATGGGCCAGCGACGTGGCGATTACGCCGAGCAATCCAAAGCGCTGGGCGTCCATATACGGAAGCGTCACGGCCCAGGCCAGCACAAACCACAACGCCCAAAAAGCGATGAGCGCGCCCAGCGAACTTGGTTGCAACAAGACATGCGGGAGCCGCGGACGTTCGCGCACGAGGGTTAATTCCTGATTGCCCGCGATGCGGACTGTGACAGCATCGTGCAGCGAGTCCGGTGGCGGAACGCGGCGAAACTCGACGTTGACGCCCGCGAATTGCCGCGCATGGCTGGCCAGAAAATCATTCTGAACGGCGCGCGCCTGGTTTGAAAAATCGGGGCCTTCAGCTTTGGTTGTGTCACGAATATAATCGGCATCAGCCTCCGCCAAAGCGGCGAATTCGGAACGCGAGAATCGTTGAAAGCTGGAATTGAGCAGCAAAACGATGCCGACCGTGCCGGCGGCCGCGAAGAGCAAAAGCGGACCAACCATGCGAATCCAATGGCGTTTATTCATGGGATACTTTTTATACCGTTCGACCCTCCTGATGAACAAGATTTATCCGCCGAAGGCATTTCTTTGGTTCCCTATTTCTGCGTTAAGATGCTATGAATAAACGGGTTGCATTTTTTTATCCGTGTTGGCCCTCGACCTGCTGGACGAAGCGCATGATACTCCGTCACGCTTGCACTGTTTTGATATTGGCAATGCCGGGCCTTTCGTCGTTTGGGCAGTCAACGAATTCTCCGCCTCTGTTGCCGCCCGTGACGGTTTCCGCCAGCAAACTGGGAGAGTCCCTGACCTCGCCTTCAATTGACCAGGCGGCGGAGCAAAAGAACCAGGACCCGGGCGCGTTCACCTTGCGCGGAACGGAGCGACTAAGGGAAGGGCGGGGGATGAACTTCGATGATCTTTTGCATGGCGTGCCCGGCGTCACGCTGCAATCGGAAAACGAAATGGAAGTGAGCAAAATCTCCATTCGCGGCTCCGGCATATTGTCCGAGGACGAACCATTGGGCCTGAACGTCCTGCTGGATGGATTCACGTTCAATCAAGGCGATGGTGAGGTGATTCTGGAAGACTTTGACGTGGCAACCATAAAATACGCGGAAATTTATCGCGGCGCCTCGGCGTTCAAATACGGTTCGCTTTCGCTGGGGGGAGCTATCAACCTGACCTCGATCACCGGTTATGACGCAAGCCCGCTGGCCGTGCGGGTTGAAGGCGGCAGCTACGGTTTTATTCAGGCGCAGGTCACCTCCGGCATGGTCGATGGCCCGTTTGATTATTACGTTTCGCTCGACGAGCGCGGGCGCTCCGGCTATCGCGAGCACAGCGTGGAGAACACCGAGATCATGGTCGCGAATTTCGGCTATCGTTTTAGCAGCAACGCGGAGAATCGCCTCTTCCTCATACTGGACCGCACCGATCGTTTGCTTCCGGGCGGCCTGACCAAGGCCGAGATGCAGGCCGATCCGCGGCAAACAGACCCCGATGCTCCCGCGCCCGGCGCGACGCCCTATGCCATCTCCCAGGATTACAACAAGGACTGGTATTATCTGCGGCTGGCCGACAAAGTGACCTTGAAGACGCTTAACACCGAAAGCGACGCCGGAGCCTTTTGGTGGCACCGCAACATCACGGAAAAAGGGCCGTCCAACGACGAGGGCGCTGGAGGCATCCAGGACTTCTACGCGGATAACGTCGGGTTGATCTTGAACTTCACCGGCAATACCGAACTTTTCGGCCAGCGCAACGTGATTACGGCCGGGTTCACACCCAACGTGGAACGGGAAGTCGATCAGAATTTCGTGAATGTCAACGGTTCGCGGGGGGGGCCTCTTTCTCATGACGCCGAGCTTTCCGTCAATGCTCCGCTCTTTGCCGAGGATCAGCAGTATTTTTCGGACCAATTTTCAGCCGTCATCGGCGTTCAAGCCACCTACGCGCAGCGGCATTTTAGCGATTTTTATTTTCACCCCGAGACGTCGGACGACATTATTTTTCGCGGGATCAATCCAAAGGCGGGCCTGATCTGGGCGTTTAACAGCAACAATCAGGTTTTCTTCAATGTCAGCCGCACCTGGCAGGCGCCATCGTTCGATAACATGGTGGATTTCGACGGCGATCCCGATGTCGAATTCACCCCGTTAGAGCCGCAGCAGGCCTGGACCGCCGAGTTGGGCACGCGCGGCGAATACGGCCGGGTGGATTGGGATTTCGCGATCTACCGCAGTTGGGTCAGGAACGAATTGCTGGAGATCAACAATTCCGCCGGCGCCAATTCGGGAGCGGTCAACATTCCGCACGCCATCCATCAAGGCATCGAACTGGGTGTCGATGTTGAATTGCTCAATGCGGCCATAAAACAGGGCCACGCTTCGCCCGCCTCGCAAAGCCTGGCGCTGGACCAAACGTTTACGCTGAACGATTTTACGTTTGAACAGGACCCAACCTACGGCAACAACAGAATTGGCGGCATTCCGATTTACTTGTACGAGGCCGAATTGCGCTACTCGACGCCGTGGGGCCTTCGTGCCGGGCCGACTCTCGATTGGAACATCACCAAATATCCCGTCGATCACGAAAACACGCTCTTCGCCGACCCCTACGCGCTGCTGGGCTTCCGGATCAGCTACGAGTCAAAATACGGATTCACGGTCTTCTTTGAGGCCAAGAACCTGACGGACAAAGTTTACGCCTCGTCGGTCGATCCGATTCCGTCCGCGCAATTCGCGGCCAACGGCCCCTACACGCTCTTCCACCCCGGCGACGGCCGCTCGTTCTACGGCGGCCTGTCTTGGGCATGGTAAGTGGAGGTTGGATTGAATCTGGTTTTCCGATGATGAGATCAATCGTTTCCTTGAACCTCCTCATTCAGGCATATCGGCAAGCGGTTTGCGAGAAAACATGCGGCCCGGAAATTTGCCTGTAAATTTTTCCTGACTTGGGAGAGCGGTTCGTTGTATTATTGGCTGAACGAACTGCCTGATAACCAACACAAAGGAAAAATTATGAGCACGGTGCGAGTCCTGGCCGGGACCAGAAAAGGTGCGTTCATCTTGACAGCGGATGGCAGGCGCCAGAATTGGAATGTGAGCGGCCCGCATTTCGCGGGGTGGGAAATCTATCATCTTAAAGGCTCGCCCGCCGCTCCCAACCGGCTCTACGCCTCGCAATCCAGCGGCTGGTTTGGCCAGACCATGCAGCGCTCCGATGACGGCGGCCAAACTTGGGAGACCGTCGGCAACGAATTCAAATACGATGGCGTGCCCGGCACCCACAAATGGTATGACGGCTCGCAGCATCCCTGGGAGTTCAAGCGCATCTGGCACGTTGAGCCTTCGCTTGACAACCCCGATTGCGTTTACGCCGGGGCGGAAGACGCCGCGCTCTTTCGCACGACTGACGGCGGCCGCACTTGGCAGGAATTTCCGGGATTGCGCGCGGCCAAGGGCCATTTGTGGCAGCCGGGTGCGGGCGGGATGGGCTTGCATACGATCCTGCTCGATCCATCGAACCCTCGCCGCATTTTCGTGGCCATTTCCGCCGCGGGAACATTCCGCACCGATGACGGCGGCCAAACGTGGCGGCCCGCCAATAAGGGCCTGATTTCCAAGTTTGAGCTGCCGGACCCCGACGCCGAGGTCGGGCATTGCGTTCACCGCATCGCCTTGCACCCTTCGCGACCGGGAGTGTTGTTCATGCAAAAACATTGGGACGTCATGCGCAGCGACGATGCCGGCGAATCATGGCGCGAAATCAGCGGGGACTTGCCCACCGATTTCGGCTTTCCTATTGACGTTCACGCTCACGAACCGGAGACCGTCTATGTCGTGCCGATCAAGAGCGACTCCGAGCATTATCCGCTGGACGGAAAACTGCGCGTGTATCGCAGCCGCACCGGCGGCAACGAATGGGAGCCGCTGACAAATGGCCTCCCGCAAAAGGATTGCTACGTGAACGTCCTGCGCGACGCGATGGCCGTCGATTCTTTGGAGCCGTGCGGCATTTATTTCGGCACCACCGGCGGGCAGGTCTATGGCTCGGCTGACAGCGGCGACACCTGGAACGCGATTACGCGAGATCTCCCGGCCGTGTTGTCGGTCGAGGTGCAAACGCTCCCATGATCCGCGTCGCGCTGCCTTACCAGTTGAGAAAACTGGCGGGTGTTCAAGACGAAGTGCGTCTTGACGACGGGACGCCCGGCACGATTGGCTCTATTCTCGACGCTCTCGAAGCGCGCTATCCGGCGCTGCGAGGGACCGTGCGCGACCTGTCCACTCGGCGGCGGAGGCCTTTCATCCGGTTTTTCGCGTGCGAAGAAGATTTTTCCGACCAGGCGCCCGACGCCGCGCTGCCCGCCGCAATTCTGGATGGCACGGAGCCATTCCTGATCGTCGGAGCGATGGCGGGCGGATGAGATCGGACGCAGATGAAAGATTATTTCGTCTATCTTCCCGCTCAACAGCCCAATTCAATCTGGGGTTGTGTGGCGACTTCCGCGGGCCACACCGTCATCCAGCCTCACGCCCATTATCCGCCGCCGCGGCATCCGATGGACCATCATTTTGGCTGGAGCAAAGGGCGCGTGCTGCAACGGTATCAAATCATTCTGATCTCGGAAGGCACGGGCACGTTTGAATGTGACGGGCTTCGTGAAAGCCAGCCCGTCGAGCCAGGCACGGTGCTGCTGCTCTTTCCGGGCGTGTGGCATCGCTACCGCCCGCACGCCGAGACCGGCTGGGTCGAACACTGGATCGAATGCCACGGGAAGGTATTCGACGAGGCGCGCGGCGCCGGCTTGATCACGCCCGCGCTCAGTGTCTTGAAAACCGGGCCGGCTTCGGACCTGGCGGATTGCTTTGAGCGCTGCCACATCCTGGCCCGCCACAACGCGCTGGCCAACCAGGACCTGCTCTCGACGCTGGGCGTTCATATTCTTTCCCTGCTGGGGCATCTGGGCGGCTCCGGGCGCGAGGCGGGCAACTACGTCGATGAGTTTGTGGAGCGGGCGCATTCGCTGATCGCGCAGCGATGCCAGAAGCCGCTGGACATGCGCGCGCTGGCGGCCGAGCTGGGGGTGGGCTACTCGCATTTGCGGCACAAATTCACGGCGCGCGTGGGCATCAGCCCGCGCCAGCATTATGTGAACACGCGCCTGCACAAGGCCCAGGACCTCATGGCCAATACTGCCAAAACCATCAAGGAAATTGCCGAAATTCTCGGCTTTGAATCCGCGTATCATCTCTCCCACCAATTCAAATCGCGCCTTGGAGTTTCGCCGCGGGCGTGGCGGGCCAAAGCGGCCGGTTCGCGCGGCCGCCCAGGCGCGGAGTAAAATAAAGCAAAGCCATTTCATACATCTTTTTTGCCAGTTCGTCTATTCTCAACCGGGCGCGGGAAGCATACGGTCACAGGCGTGAATTCACCCAAGTCCTAGTGTTTACAAGCTCGAACTGCGCGCATGGCTCCATGAACCGCGGCCAGGCGAACCAAATAACAGTCAACAAAAGCGTTATGACCAAAAAAACGATCAAAATCAGCCGGTTAATCGCATTCGTCCTGGGAGGAGTTTTCGCCGCGATGGCGGGGCGTGTTTCCGCCCAAACCCTTCCCATCACGAGCGGCCTTCAGCTTTGGCTTAAGGCGGACGCGGGCGTGACCACCAACTCTGCCGGCCTCGTCACTGGCTGGGCGGACAGTTCGGGCAATGGGAATACCGCCGCGCCGACCAATAACAACACCTCGTTCTCCCCCACTTACCTGGCCAACTCCCTGAACGGCCTGCCCACGCTCAGGTTTCCCGGCGGCTCCAAAGCGCTGGACGTGCCGGATGTTTCCATCTCGCCCAGTTCCACCATTTCCGGCCTGACCAACAACGTCACCATCATCGTGGTCAAAGAAGATGACAGCTATGCTGGTTACAGGGCCGGCGTGAGCAAGAGCCTGGGCAACGCGCCGGGGCCCTTCGATACTTACAACAACGCGGCCGCCAGCGCCGGCCAGTCGATCTTTTATCTCAGGCACGGCACCGCCAACGTCAGCGTGACGGGCAACAGCTTCAAGCCGCAGCCGGGCGTTTACCAAGTGTTGAGTTACACCTACGCCAACGGAACCATTAAGCAATATATCAATGACGCCGTCGCCGCTTACTTTAACGCCGCCATGCAGCCCAACGGCAATTCCAACGCCATCTGGAGCGCCCAAAACGGCCCCGGCCCGCTGCGCATTGGCTCCCGCGAAGATTTCGTCACCCAATTGGTTGGCAACATGGCTGAAGTCCTCGTTTACCAGCCGGCCCTGACGGACAGCCAGTTATTCGATGTCGTTAACGATTATCTGAAGCCCAAGTGGGGTTTGGCCTTTGATCCTGCCCCGGTCATTTCCATTACGTCTCCCGCCAGCGGAGCCACCCCGGCCGCCAACACCGTTGTTCCGGTCGTCATCAGCGCCTCCAGCCCGACGGGCCTGGTCGCCAGCGTCAGCCTTTACGGCAATGGCTCGCTCATCGGCACGACGACTTCAACGAACTACAATTTGGCCGTCTCCTCGTTGACGCCGGGGCCTGTCACTCTGTCGGCGGTGGTGATCGACCAACTCGGCCGTCCGGCGACGTCGGCTCCCGTGAACATCACTTTCACGGGACCTGCCGCTCCCACCACGCCGCCCAGCAGCGGCCTGATGGTGTGGTTGAATGCCAGTTATGGAGTCACCACCAACGCCGACGGCACGGTGTCGTCGTGGGCGGACGAATCCTTGAATGGCAACGCCGCGACGGGCGTCACGAATGAACCTTATTCCAACATAACCGGCACAAACGTCCCGACCGTGGAACCCGTGTGGAGCAATAACATCGCCAACGGCCAGCCCGTCGTGCATTTCAACGGTTCCAACAGCATCCTCGCGATTCCTGACGCTGGCGTATCGTTCTTGACCGGCGATTTCACGACGTTTGCCGTGGCGCGGTTCTCCCAGGCCTTTTTCTCAACGCCTCAGATGATTTGGACAAAGGCCTCGAATAACGTGCCTTGCCCGGTGGACTGGTATTTTCCATCCTCCGGCCAAACGATTGGCCCGATCTACGCCGTCTCCGGCAACACAACCATCGAGCGCGGGAATGGAGGCGTCAATTCCGGCGCCACCAGCCCCGCCACTGCCGCGCTTTCGCTCAACCAGTTCAATAACGTGGGCGTTTCCTACCACGGAACATCGGTCTCGATGTATTCCGGCGCCAATGTCTATTACTCCAACATCGTGGCCAGCCCGGCGGGCGACGGCGCCAGCAACCTGCCCGTGACCATCGGGTTGCGCGACGACGGAGCCACGGCCTTGTATGGAGACGTCGCGGAAATCCTGATTTATCAGGGCGCGCAATCGTCCGCCAATGTCCAAAGCATCGCCAGCTATCTCAATGGCAAATACAACATCGCGCAGCCCTATTACGCCAATCCGGCGCCGGTCGTGAACATCACGTTGCCGGGCGCAGGCTCCATCGCGGCCCCCGCCACGCTGACGTTCTCGGCCACCGCGACTTCCCAATTTGGCGCCGTCACGAATGTGGCCTTGTACGCGAATGGCATCCGCCTGGCCACCCTGGCCTCGCTCCCTTACTCTGTGCAAGTGAACTTGCTGACGCCGGGCGTTGTAACATTGACAGCGGTGGCCACGGACAATTGGGGCATCCAGACCACTTCCGCGCCCGTGGTTGTCACGCTCACCGGTTCCGCGGCCGCGCCCGCCATCACCAATGGATTGGCGCTCTGGCTCAAGCCGGACGCGGGCATCGTGACCAACAGCACGGGGAACGTCATCGAATGGGACGATCAATCCGGCGCCGGCAACAATGCCTATCAGCCCTCCTCGGACGGCGTCACTCCCGGAATCCCGCCTCTGCTGATTCCCAATGCGCAGAACGGGTTTCCCGTCGTGCGTTTTACACCGCCCACCAACGAGGCCGGCTCCAACGTCTTTCTCGACATCATCGACAACGGAACGATCACCCCCTACTCCGCGTCCGACTTTGCCATCTTCGCCGTCACGCGCATTCCGGCCTACGGCAATTACTATGAGATTCTGTCCGATTGCAACGCCGGTTCCATCGGCTTTGCCAACCCGTTCGAGTATCGAATCAACAGCGGCACGGGCCTCGATGATTATATCGTGGGAGTCGGCAACGCGAACGGGCCCAGCAGCACGGGCGTGGCGGCTCCTCCGGCATCGTCCACCTATTTCAGCATCGAGGGCATTGTCCTGGCCAATGGCGTCATCACGCATTATCTGCAATTGAACACCAACGGCGGCGGGGCCTTTTCCTACGCGCCAACCGCCTCCGGCAATCCCATCCGCGTGGGCGGGCGCAGCGCCAACAACGGGACAATTTACACGATGAACGGTGACATCGCGGAAATTCAGGTCTATACCAACGCGGTCGGCACGGCGGAAGCAGGCGAGATTGTCAACTACTTGAGCGACAAATACGCCTTGCCGCAGGTGCAGCTTGCGGTCAATCCGCCGGCCATCACCGTGGTGGCGCTGACCAATGCGTTGACGCCCTCAACCAATGTCACGGCGCCCGGCCTCCTCAACATCGGGGCGCAGATCGTCAGCGCGGCCGCCATCAGCAGCGTGAGTTTTATTGTCAATGGCCAGACCGTGTCCACGCAAACGTCGCCGCCATACCAAATCCCATTGCAAGTCTTGACACCCGGCACGTTAAGCGTGGTCGTGCAGGCGTCGGACATTTACGGGTTCTCCAGCAACTCGGCGCCCTACACCATTACGATTCCTGGCAACGCGCTTGAACTGCCCTCCGCTCCCCCGACCAATGGCATGGTGCTGTGGCTCAAGGCGGACGCGGGCGTCACGACCAACTCCGACGGCACCCTGGCGCTGTGGAATGACCAGTCCGGCGAAACCAATAACGCCAGCGCCGATCCGGGTGGCGCGTCAGCGCCGTCTTTGGAGACGGACCCCGTCCTGGGCGTGCCGGTGGTCGCCTTTAATCCGAATGGATTCGCGATGTGCCTTGATGTCGCCGACGCCCCCAGCGTGGAACTGACGAGCGATATGTCGCTCTTCTACGCGGTCAAATTCGCGACTTTTACGAACACGCTGCCGCAGACAATTGTCGCCAAAACCTTCGGAAGTTCCGCGTTTCCGTTCGATTATCGCGTGGCCGCCGGCACGGCCACGTATGTTCGCGCGGACAACGATGGAAGCAGCGGCATCAACAGCACTGGCCTCCTGCCCGCCGGGCAATACATTGTGGGCGGGGCGACCGTATTGAGTTCGGTCGTCACCCATTACCTGAATAACGTGAGCATCGGCAGCGGCACCTTGGGATACGGCGCCCTGGATGGCGGCACCCCGCTTAAAGTCGGGTCGCGCGATGACTTTTTGACGCAACTGGACGGCAATCTGGGCGAAGTTCTGCTTTACAACCGTGCGCTGGACGGCAGCGATCTGCAATTGGCCGATACTTATTTGGCGGGCCGCTACGGCATCGCGATTGTCCAACTGGCGCCGACAACTCCGCCGGTGGGCATCATCGGGTTGGGCACAAATGGAATCGATATTGCCTGGCCGCCCGGTTACGCGGGCTGGGTGTTGGAAAGCTCGACGAATCTCCTGAAGTGGACGCCGATTTCCACCAACCCGCCCAACAACCAGGTGATCGTGAACCCGGCCGGCAAGGCATCGACGTTCTATAGGTTGCAAATTCAATAATTATGGAGAACATTTGGCGAGACCCGAGTCCTGGAACCAATTCATCTATGAATAAGAGTGGAAGCTTGCTCGCAAAACTTGCGATGGCCGTCGAAGCCAAACCGGAACAGCGAAAGCCGCGCTCCGAGCGGAAGGCCGCCGGCTTCACCCTCATCGAATTGCTGGTCGTCATCGCGATCATCGCCATCCTGGCGTCGCTGCTGCTGCCAGTCTTGGCCAAGTCCAAACTGGAGGCTCTCAAAACTGAATGCGCCAGCAACCTCAAACAATGGGGTGCGGCCGTAACCATGTACGCGGGGGACAATCGCAATTACTTCCCGGACAATTCCAAGGGGCAAGACTTCAGTTGGATGGCCCCGGCCTTCCAATCCAACTTTTACACAGCCTATCTGATTCGCAACCAGGCTGGCACCGTCCATTTGCAGCGCGCCTCGACCGACGTGCTTTTTTGCCCGACCGACCAATGGCATCGCCTGGCCGAGGAAGAGAACGGGACGGCGTCGGATAATCCATCCAACCCGCAATTGATTGGCTACTTTTACCTGCCCGGCCGCACCAATCCAGGCGCCGACGGCTGGAACTACGCCGATCCGTGGCCGTCGCTGGCCGGCTGGGTCACGCGCCAGAAATTGGACGGGCCGTGCAGGCTCGCGCCGATCATGAGCGACCGGTTGCAGGGGATCGGAAGCTGGAGCACCTCGGCCAACAAGGGCTTGGGCATCAGTTGGGTGGACAGCGACAACTCGGTCACCGTTGCTTCGGCCAATCATCCCATTCCCGCCCAGGGCAATGTGCCCGCGGGTGGAAACTTCCTCTTCGAGGATGGCCGGGTCGAGTGGCACAAGTTTAATGTCAATGACGCGCGCAATACTGTTGACATCGGCTGCAACTACAACAACTGGGTCCTGTTTTACAAGCTGCCGGGCATTATGACATTTTAGGTTGCGAGACAATTTCGCCCGGTTAATGGCAAGGAGGATGGCGCCGGCGGCCATCCGGGTTTAGCCATCCCTCAAAATTGAAAGACGTAATTCGCATTGGTTTGTTTGGCATCGGCCTTGATACCTATTGGCCTCAGTTCAAGGGGCTTAAACAACGGCTGGAAGGCTATCTCAAGGAAGTGGACCAGCGCCTTCAGCGCCCTGGAGTGGAAGTGGTCAATCTGGGATTGATTGACACCGCCGCCAAGGCCATGGACGCCGGCCATCGCTTCCGCCAGGCGGACGTGGACCTCATCTTCCTTTACGTCACGACCTACGCCCTTTCTTCGACGGTGCTTCCAGCCGTGCAGCGCGCCAAGGTGCCGGTCATCATTTTGAACCTCCAGCCCGCCGCCGCGATCGACTACAAGACCTTCAACAAACTGCCCGGCCGCACCGCCATGACCGGCGAATGGCTGGCCCATTGCAACGCGTGCCCCGTGCCGGAAATCGCCAACGTTTTCAATCGCGCCCGCATCAATTTCCACCAGGTCACAGGCATGTTGCGCGGCGACCCGGCCGGCTGGAGCGAAGTCGATGACTGGATTTCGGCCGCGCGCGTGGCCAGTGTCATGTTCCACAACCGGATGGGTTTGATGGGCAATTATTACGGAGGAATGCTTGACATCTATTCCGACCTCACCCAGCAATGCGCCGCCTTTGGCGGGCATTTCGAAATCATTGAAGTGGATGAATTGTCCGAGCTGCGGCGCGCGGTCAAGCCCGCGCAAATCAAGGCGCGCGTGGCGGATTTTCACGAGGCCTTCGACGTGCAGCCCGGCTGTTCCGGCGAGGAACTCCGACGCGCCGCCCGCACCTCCGCCGCCCTTGATAAATTGGCCGCCGAACACGACCTCGGCTCGCTCGCTTACTACTACCGCGGCCGCGGCGAAAACGCCGACACGCTAAGTTCCATCATTCTGGGCAATTCCCTCCTGACGGCTCGCCGCATTCCCGTGGCCGGCGAATACGAAGTCAAGAACGCGCAGGCCATGAAGATCATGGACGCGTTCGGCGCGGGCGGCTCGTTCACCGAGTACTACGCGATGGATTTTGATGAGGACGTCGTCCTGATGGGCCACGACGGCCCGGGTCACATCGCCATCGCCGAAGGAAAGCCCAAAGTGCGCCCGCTGAAAGTTTATCACGGCAAAGCCGGGTGCGGCCTATCCGTGGAAATGGCTGTCAAACATGGGCCGGTCACATTGCTGGCTGTCGTTCAAACGGCCGAAGGAACGATCAAACTTCAAATGGCCCAGGGGGAATCCGTCCCCGGCCCGATCCTGCGCATCGGCAACACCAACAGCCGCTATCGGTTCCCCATTGGTGTGCGGCGGTTTGTCAGCGAATGGAATGCCCAAGGCCCCGCGCACCATTGCGCGGTCGGCATCGGCCATATCGCGCATAAGATCGAAAAATTGGGCCGGCTGCTCGGATTGGAAACCACGCGCGTCTGTTAACCCCGCACGACGTTTGCGCAGACTCCATTTCATCTTTCTTCTTGGCGCCTTGGCCGGCCTTCGCGCTTTCGCGGGCCCCTTGGACCTTGCGGATAACTTTGTTCATCCTCCGCCCTCGGCCCGGCCCTGGGTTTATTGGTTTCCTCTTGACGGTAATATCACCAGCAACGGCATTACGGCCGACCTCGAAGCGATGAAGCGGGCGGGCATCGGCGGCGTGCTCTACATGGAAACGGACCAGGGCGCCCCGCGCGGCCCGGCTGAATTCGCGGGGCCTCTCTGGCGCGGCCTCTTCGAGCACATTTGTTCCGAGGCGCACCGCCTCGGCCTGCAAGTCAATATGAATAATGACGCCGGCTGGTGCGGCACCGGCGGGCCTTGGATTACGCCGGAGCTTTCCATGCAATACGTCGTCTGGTCCCAAACCAATGTGGATGGCCCGCGCCGTTTTGACGCCATTCTTCCCCAGCCGACAGTCAAGAAGGATTTCTATCGCGACATCGCGGTGTTCGCCTATCCGGCGCCCGCCGAAAATTATCCGCTCGCCAATGTCCGGAGAAAATCCGCCGAGAGCGCCGGCGAAGTCGCCACCCACACCGAGTTCGGAACGCCGCCCGCGGGCATCGAAGTCCCGCGCCAGCGGCTCGCCATTCTGACCCAGCGCCTTAATCCGGGCGGGCGCCTCGTGTGGAATATTCCGCCGGGCCGCTGGACGATCCTGCGCATGGGCCACACCAGCACGGGCGTCGAGAATCATCCCGCTCCGCCGGGCGGCCTCGGATTGGAGAGCGACAAGTTGAGCCGCAAGGCGACCGACGCGGCCTTCGCGGGCCTGATGGCCAAAGTCGTCAAGGATTCAAAGCCGCTGGCGGGCTGGGGCAAAACGCTCGTCTCCACGCACATCGACAGTTGGGAAACCGGCTCGCAGAATTGGACGCCGCTTTTCCGCCGCGAATTTCTGCGCTTGCGCGGCTACGATCCGCTGCCTCTCCTGCCTGTGATGACTGGGCGGGTCATGGACAGCCTGGAAGTTTCCGAACGCTTCCTTTGGGACATCCGGCAGACTGTCAGCGACTTGATGATCGAAAATTATGCGGGCCGCATGCGCAAACTGGCCAACAGCCGCGGCCTGCGCCTTTCCATCGAAGGCTATTCCGGCGCGCCCGCCGATGACATGGCCTACGGCGGCCGGGCCGACGAACCGATGGGCGAATTTTGGTCGTTCCCCAGATTTTTGGCCGCCAACAGTTGCGCGGAAATGGCTTCAACCGCCCACACCTACGGCAAACGAATTCTTGGCGCGGAATCGTTTACCGCCAGCGACTCCGAGAAATGGCAGGGCTATCCCGGCTCCATCAAGGAACTGGGCGACTGGGCTTTTTGCGAGGGCATCAACCGCTTCGTCTTTCACCGTTACGCGCTTCAGCCCTGGACGAATCCCGATCGCGCGCCGGGCATGTCGATGGGGCCGTGGGGCCTGCATTACGAGCGCACCGAAACGTGGTGGGAACAATCCATCGCCTGGCACGAATACATCGCCCGCTGTCAATACATGCTTCGCCAGGGTCTTTTCGTGGCCGACCTTTGTTTCCTGGAACCGGAAGGCTCCCCGCAGGATTTCCATTCCCCCATCAAATCCGGTTTCGAGCGCCCCGGATATAATTTCGATGGCTGCGCTTCGGAAGTGGCGCTCACGCGCATGTCTGTCAAGAACGGCCGGCTCGTCCTGCCCGACGGCATGAGTTACCAAGTGCTCGTGCTGCCGCGCGTCGAGACCATGACTCCCGCGCTCCTGCGAAAGATCAAAAAACTCGTGGCCGAAGGCGCGACGATTGTCGGCGCTCCGCCCCTAAAATCGCCCAGCCTGAGCGATTATCCCAAATGCGACCGCGAAGTGCGCGAGCTGGCCAAGGAACTTTGGGGCGGCGGCCCGCAGCCCAATGCGTTGACAGAGCGGACCTTCGGCAAGGGGCGCATTTTCTGGGGCGGCGAGTTTCAAGTCAAACATGAGCCGGACGAGGAGGACACCAGCCCGCTTTTCGCCTCCAGTTGGATTTGGAATCCCGGCCCCAATCCCGCAAATGCCGCTCCACCCGGCCCGTGTTATTTTCGACGCTCGGTATCCATAGATTCGAATGATCCGGTGGCCGTGGCGTCGTTGCGGATGACGGCCGACAACACGTTCGCCTGCTCAATCAACGGCCAATTGGCGGTGTCCGGGAATGATTGGGCCAAGTCCTTCGCGGTGGACGTCACGCGGCTGCTGCAACCAGGATCAAATCTCATTACCGTAGCCGCCACCAATACGTTGACCGTTCCCACGCCTGCGGGCCTTCTGGGCGTCCTGGAAATCCGTTACGCCAGCGGACGGTCCCAGCGAATCCTCACCGGCCGCGATTGGCAGGTTGCCACCAATGGCCAGGACTGGAGCGCCGCCATGGTGCTGGGGCCGATGGGCATGGGGCCTTGGGGCCAGGTCGGAGCGCCCGCGGCGCCGGACCCGACTCCAGACATCCAATCCCTTTGCCGCCTAATGCAGCGCCTCGGCGTGCCGCCAGATTTCGCCAGCCAATCGCCGGATTCCTCCAACAGCCTTCGTTGCATTCACCGCGCGGATAAGGGCGTGGATTTGTATTTTGTGGCCAACAAGGATGTGCGGCCTGTGGACTCGCTCTGTTCATTCCGCGTGGGCGGGCGGCGTCCTGAATTGTGGTCGCCGGACACCGGACGCATGGAGCGCCCGGCCGTTTATGACGAACGAACCGGCATCACGCGCCTTCCAATCCATTTCGGGCCCATCGGCTCGGTCTTCGTCGTGTTCCGCGAACCTGCCGAGCCGGACCGCATCGTTTCGCTCAAGCGCGATGGCCAGACCGCGTTAGACCTTCGCTCGCCGGACGCCGCTGTGGCGGACCCGCTGCCGGAAATATTTCGCGACAGCGCCGGCCGCCTGGAAGTCAACAATGCCGGGCCAGGCCGCTGGCAATGGACGGGCGCGGGCGGCGATGCGCATGAGTTTGAGGCGCCTGCATCCGCGGCGGCGCGGATTCTGGACGGGCCTTGGGTGGTTGAATTTCCGCCGCATTGGGGAGCGCCGGAACACGTTTTGTTCGACAAGCTGGTCTCGTGGAGCGATTGCCCTGACAGCGGCGTGAAATATTTCTCCGGCACGGCCACCTATTCAAAAACCTTCGATATTCCCGCCGGCGCGCTCGGCGGCGATCACCGATGGTATCTCGATTTGGGCAAAGTTGCTGTCACGGCCAAGGTTGAACTCAACGGCCAGGACATCGGCATCCTCTGGAAGAATCCGTATCGGGCTGAGGTGACGGATGTTCTCCGCGCCGGCGAAAACAATTTGAGAATCAAAGTCGCCAACCTTTGGATTAACCGAATGATTGGCGACGAACAATTGCCCGAAGACAGCCAGCGCAATTCCGACAACACCCTCAAGCAATGGCCGGATTGGATTGAGCACGGCCAACCCAGCCCCGCCGGCCGCTTCACCTTCACATCATGGCGCCTGTGGAAAAAAAGCTCTCCATTGGTCCCCTCCGGCCTCATCGGCCCCGTCCAATTGCAACCCGCCGCCCGAATCGCCCTTTCGCGACGTTAATCGGGATGCGCCGCATCCCAAGCGCCCGGCAAGACCGTCAGTGCCGCTTTGTCCAGGGATGCGGGGATGCTCCCACGTTGCGCCTTGCCCGCGGCCCGCCCAAAGCCGGCGCGCCCATCCCTATTTATGAGATGGGTTCGAGCTACTGCACTTCCACGGTGAAAAACTCCGACGGCTGATTGGTCACGCCGATCGACACGTTGAAGTTGCCGCTGGCGTCGAAGGAGTTGGTCAGCACGGGCGTCCAATCGGCCAGCGGCAGCGCGAGGCTGGCGCTTTGCAGCAATACGAATGGCTCGTTGGCCGCGCCGTTTGTTCCGTGAATTGACAGCGTCGTGCCAGACACGCTGACGCCGGAAATCTTCGGCGATGGCGGGACGCTTGCCGGGACGATGGACAATGTGCCATTGATGGCCAGATTGTTGGTGTTCCACGCCAGGCCGAATGCGGGAAAGCCGGGGCGCGAGGGAACGATGCTGGAAAACGCGCCGCTGTAACCATCGACGGCGTTGAACAAAGTGAAACTGTCGCCGGCCGCCAGCGATCCTGACAAGGTCGTCAATACCAATGTTCCGCCGTAGTTCAAGCTGCCGCTGGAATAGAGCAGATCGCTGGTGAGGCTGTCCCCGTTGAGCTTCATCACCGTGTTGCCGTTCAGCATATTCGTGCCGGCTTCGCCAGCCAGCGTCAACGTTCCAATCGCGGAAGCCGAGCCAGGCGCCAGGGTTGAGCCGCTGACCGTTTGCACCAAACCCGTTACGGCGCCAAATCCGCTCAATGTTTGCCCGCTGAGCAGGGTGAGGACTGGAGTGGAATTGCCGTTGGTATCCGTGTTGGCGCTCAAATCCAGCGAGGCGCCGGCGGTGGCCAGATCGATATTGGCCGTGGAAGAAATGGAACTGACGCCCGGCAAGGCGAGTGTTCCGCTGTTGATGATGGTGCTGCCCGTGTAAGTATTGTTGCTCTCCAAATTCAGCAATCCCACACCGTTCTTCACCAGCGACCCGCTGCCGGCAATGATCGTGTTGATATTCAAAACGCCGAAGATGTCGGTCACTGTGAACTGGCAATTCGTCCCGCCAAGTTGGAGCGTGTTGGTGGTGTCGATGGACAGGGACGAAACGGCTGCGGCGGCGCTGTTGCGCAATGTTCCGCCGCTGTTGATGCTAAACTCATCGACTCTCTCGCTTTGGCCATTGAGGTCGAGCACGCCGCCGCTGATGACGACCGGCACGTAAGTGCCCGAACCGTGGTAAATTTGGCCGCCGATCATATCGACGACCAAGCCGTTGGATTGGACCGTCAAACCAGAACTTCCCAGTCCAATCGCATTGACAGACTTGTCCAAATCAACCTCCCCGCCGACGACGGACAATTGCAGTTGATGGAGGGAAGAATATCCGCCGCCGATGACCCAAGTGCCGTTGCCAGCCTTGGTGATGACGCTGTTGCCGGAAGTGATGTTGCCCTCAGTGCTGAACGTATTGCTGAGAACGGTGACCGTGAGCGGCCCTGAATTGTCAACAATGCCCGAAGCGCCGAGGTCAAGGTTCGCCGTCCCAACCACGGTGAAATTGCCGACCCACTGGCAGGAGGCGGGGGAGAGCGACAGGGGCGCGCCGCTGATGTTGTCAATGGCGCCAGAGACAATCGCGAAAAGGCCGGTGCCAGCGGCATAGGGGTCGCCGAGATTCAACTGCCCGGATTGAAGCGTGACGCCTCCACCGATGGAATTGCCAACGGGCAGCGTCAACGCGCCGTTGCCCGTTTTGGTCAGGGTGAGATTGGCTCCGCTATCCGAAATGGGGCCGCCGACGGTGAAGTCATTGGAATTGACAGTGAGAGACAGGCTGGCGTTCATGAATACGAAGCCGGAGCCGGTGTTGAAGTTGTTCGAGGAACCGACGTAGGAGAAACTGCCGCCCCAGGATTCGGGAATCGCGGCCTTCAAGGTCACATTGGAACCGCTGGTGTTGTCCAGCGCGCCGGCATTGATGTACAACGGCCCGGTGCCGATGGCGGTGGCGGTGGCGGTGCTGCCGCCATTGTTGATGTTCAATTGGCCCGCATTCAAAATCGTTGCGCCCGTGTAGGTGTTCGCTGTGTCCAGCGTCAACGTCCCGCCACCCAACACTTCCAATTCGCCGGAGCCAGTGATGCTGCCGGCGCCGGCAACGGTGTAGTTCTTGGCCGTATTGTTGGCCGTGACGCTCTCAGGGTTGACCGTGGTGTTCAAAGTGACAGTTATCGGCGAGGAACCGCTGGCCGAGTCGTCGAAAAGGATCACGTCGCCGTCGGCGTAGTTCGTCGGAACGCCAAACTGCTTCCAATTGAACGTGGTCGTATCCCACGCGCCATTTCCCACGGCCCAAGTGACGGCTGGCAGGAAGGGAGAGCTGCTGATGACCAGGGAAATCGTCTTGGCGCCGGTATCGTTCTGCAAGGCCCCGGTAACACCGCCGGGCAAAGCCACCGACGACGGCGCCGTGCCGACAAGATTGCCGGTGTATTGAATGAGCGGATAGGTCCCCGCCGCAAGGGCTGTGCCTTCGACCGTCACTGTGGGAGTAGTCGTGAAAACCAGGTCGCCATTGATCTGAAGCGCGGCAACCGCGGGGCTTGGCGTCAGCGAGCTGAATTGAAAGTCGGCCGTTGGCGTGCCGGACGTGTAAGTGAGCGTGCCAGTGGACCAGTATTGCCCGCGATTGGCCACCCGGACTGAAAGGGTGGGGCTGCCAGCGGAGCCATCGACGGTCACGATTCCGTTGGTCGGGAAGGAACCCGTCACAATCGCCAGCGTGCCGTTGCTGACTACGGTATTCCCGGTGTAGGTGTTGCTGCCGCTCAACGCCACTGTCCCCGTGCCGTCCACGTTCAATCCACCCGCGCCTGAGAGAGGACCGGACAGCGCGATGCTAAAGGGGTCGCCGAAGGAATCGCTGGATTGGAAGGTGATATTGCCGGCATCCGGGGCCAAGGTCATGGGCAAGGTTGAGGACCAACTGGCCAGCGCGCCGACAGTTCCGCCCGAAAGCGAGACGTTGACCGTCGGAGGCGAACCCGCGCCCCGGTTGATGCCGCCTCCGCCAACGTATAGGAAGCCGCCTAAATTGGTCATCGAAGCGGAGCCTCCGGTGAAGGCGCCGCTGGCCGCTCCGAAGATGACGCCGCCCCAGGCATTGACGATGCCGTTGGTCTGTGTCATCACCGCGACCGCGCCCGCGCCAGACCCGGCGGTGTCAAAGAAATCGAGTTTGCTGGGCAACCCGGAAGCGCCGACGTTCAAGGTTCCGCCATAGACGTTGAGCGTGCCCATCTCGCCACCGCTGGCGTCATAGCAAACAGCCAGATCATGGTTGGCGGTGGTTCCGACATTGACCGTGCCATCAAGGAGCGTCAAGGTGCCGTTGCCACCGCCGCGGCCCACCATGAGAACGTTGCCATTTTGGGTGGCCGTCGCGCCTCCGCTGATCGTCAGCGAGCCGGTCGTGTAGGCCGTGCCGGCGACGGTCTGGCCGTACCCGACGAAAAAGCTGGCACTGGTGGTGATGGAGCCATTCGTCAGGTAAACAGGAGCCAAATTATATAAAACGGTCGGGGTATTGACGCCGCTCAAATAGTAAGCGCTGGCGGCGGGGCCGATAAATTTGGCCTGCTGGCCGAGGACGTTGCCGAAGATATTCACGACAGAACCCGCTCCTGCAATGTAATTCTTGGCATTGTTGTCGGCCGCCAGATTGCAGTAGAACGATACCGTCTTGCCCGGGGCCAAGTTCATCAGGTCGCCACTGGAGATGTCCAGGTTGTTGCCGTAGAACGCATAGCCGGAGTTGTTGATGGTCAGGTTCGTCATGGCGATTTGGCCAGTATCATTTGTAATGGCCCAGTTGCCGTCCGCGCCACCGAAGACCGCGCCGTTAAGGCCGGCGGTAGTGCTGGTTTGGGTCCAAGCGACGTCGCCGCTGCCGTTGTACCAGAAAGTGTTGGAGGCGGAAGTGTCCCAGTTGCCGCTGGCGGGGGTGATTCCGCCGTTGTTGAGGGGGTCCCAGACCAGTTGGGCCGCCGGGGCGGCGGCAGCGCAAAAGAGCAGGGCTGCCGCTACAGATTGAAGGAGATTTGACGAGACGCCGCCGGTGGGACGCAGAGCATTGAATTTCATAGTGTCCGCCGTTTTTATCATGCGAACAGGGCAGCGCAAAGAACTTTCTCACTCCTGAGCGAGATTTTTTTTTGAAAGCGGACTAAAGGCTAATCCTGAAGCTCTAAACTCCCGTTGTCGGGAGGCTGCGCGGGCAGAAGAAGCGTGAAACTGGCGCCCTTGCCGGGGCCCTCGCTGTGGCCGCTGAGGGCGCCGCCCAATTGCCTGGCTGCCAGCGCGCCGCTATGGAGGCCGAAACCGTGGCCGTCTTTGCGGGTCGTAAAGCCGTGGTTAAAAATGCGGGTCAGGTTCTCCGGCGCGATGCCGACGCCGTTGTCGGAGACGACGATGCGAACCCAAGGCTCGGCATAGGAAAGTTGCAGGCGGACTTGCTTGTCGTGGCGGCCGGCGTCGTCGCAGGCGTACTTGGCGTTGCGGATCAAATTGACCAAAATCTGAAGCACTTTGTGTTTTTCGACGGTGAGTTCCGGCGCGAAGCCGAAGTCCCGTTCCACCGCGACTTCGTGCCGCACCAAGGCGCCCGCGCTCATGCGGAGTGCATCCTCGATGAGGTCGGCCGGGCGAACTTTCTCCACTACGCCGGAGACCTTGGCGTAGCTCTGCTGCATGGCGACGATTTCCTTAATGTGCTCGATGTTCTGCCGGAGCGATTCGAGTTCCTTGATCGCCGATTGCTGCTCCTCGGCGAGGCGCTCGGAAAGCCGCGTCAAGTAGAGGGGCAATTGCCGCCCTTTGGCATCGTTGGTCAAATACTCGCCCAAATTGCCTGAGTGCTCATTCAAGAGGGCCGCGGCTTTGCCCAAGTAATGAGCGCTGGATTTTTGCGCGTTATCCAACAAGAGCGCGGTCGAGATATTGGCGCTGTTGAGGACATTGCCGACATTGTGCAGAACACTGGTGGCAACCTCCGTCATGCCGGCCTGGCGCGAGGTCTGCAACAACTGCTTGTGCAATTCTTCCAGCTTGATCTCTGTTTCTTTGAAAGCGGTGATGTCCTTGGAAATGCCGAACGTGCCGATGATCTCGCCGCGGGAATCGAAGAGCGGCATTTTGCTGGTCAAGGCCCAGGTAACGCTCCCGTCGGCCCAGGTTTCTTTTTCGCTTTTGCCGATAAGCGGCTTGCCGCTGCGGATGATTTCCTGCTCATCCTCCAAGGCCAGGCGCGCGTGTTCTTCCAGGCAGAAATCGGCGTCGCATCGGCCGATCATTTCGTCAGCGCTTTTTAACTTGCAGAGCGGCGCCATGGCGGCGCTGCAACGGACGAAACGGGATTCGAGATCCTTAAAATAAATGGCGTCCGGAGAACAATTGAGCAGCGCGCCAAGCAAGTCCCGTTCATTGGCCAGTTGGGCCTCGGCTCGCTTGCGCTCGGTGATGTCCAGCAACAGGCCTTGCGTGCCGATGACGCTGCCATCGGCATCGAAGAGCGGCCCTTTGATGGCGTGCAAATAACGTTCGCGCCCGTCCTCTTCCACGTAGCGTTCGTCCGCTTCGATAGGCTGGCCGGTTTTTATGATGAGCGCGTGATGATGTTCGCCCTGAATCAGCAAGCTGTCCCGGTGCAACTGCTCGGCGGGACCCATTCCTTCCGGCGCCGGGAAGGCGGCGGCGATTTCACCGGCGGTCCTGCCTAAGAATTGTTCCGCCGGGGCCTTTTTAAAGCGGCAGAACCATGAGTTGACGAAGACGAAACGGCCTTCCCGGTCTTTTTGGAAAACGCCGACCGGCAGTTGATCCAGCAGCAGGGAATGCAGCGCGGCCTTCCCTTCGGAAGATTCTGGCGCGTTATTTTCCATCAACGCGCATGGGCTGGCCGCTGTTTGATTCATCAATGCCCTGGACAGGCTTGATGTGTATCGGCAGGTTCGGCGGCAATCTTAACTGACAAACCTATTTTACTCCCCGCTGGTGCGGATGGCGGTGTGGACCAGTTCGTTGGCGTCTTTGAGGTTGAGCTTTTCCTTGATGTGGGCGCGGTGGGATTCAATCGTTTTGACGCTCAGGTGCAAATGCTCGGCGATTTGCCGGGTGCCTTTGCCCTGGCCGATCAACCCAAACACTTCCAGTTCGCGGTCGCTCAAACGTTCCATGCAGGAGCCGGCATCGCCCGGTTTGCCCGCGATCAACTGGTGCATAAGCTTGGCGCCCATTTTTTCGCTCACATAAACCGCCCCTGCCAACACCTGGCGCGCGGCCGCCAGAACTCTGTCGCTGGCCTCCTGCTTCATGATGTAACCGCCCGCGCCGGCTCGCAGAACGCGCTCGGCGTAAAGCGTCTCGTCATACATGGAAAGCACCAGGATGCGAATTTTCGGATGAGTGGCCCGGATGTTTTTGACCAATTCCAGGCCGCTGCTGTCCTTGAGAGAAAGATCAACGATGGCCAGATCGGGAGCCAGCGAGGCCACGGCTCCGAACGCCTGGGAGGCGTCCTCAAACTGGCCGCAAACGGAAAGGTCAGGCTCGCCATTGATCAATTGCGCCAAGCCTTCGCGCATGACCGGATGGTCATCCACCAGCATGATCTTGTGTCTTTTCCGGCCGTCAACCGGGCCTCCGTTTTTCTTGGGCGCCAATTCGCTTTTCATGAGTCACGAATCCTGCTGTCATCGCCTGGGCCATAAACACATGCCCAAAGCATCCATAGCATGTCACAACCCCGCCCGAATGTCCATTTTTTTCAGTTCTTGATCCGCCCGTGAAAAAAGTCTTCTTCGTAATTGGCCAATTCCCGGTCGAGTTGTTTGAAGTTGGCGTAGGGGGGTGCGATGTAAGCCGCCCAAGGCGGGCGGATGGGCATTTTGTCCAGCGCGTCGAAGATCAGGCGCAACCCTTCGGTGGAGAGGGCGCAGTTGAGGGCATCGAGCGCGCCGGCTTTAATGGAAGCATCCCATTCGCTGGGGGTGAGAAAATCATTGATCGGCACGACTTTATCGCCGGGGCCAGTCAGCTTGGAGGCGTACTTGGTATAATACCCCAGGTAATGATGGGCCATGTTGACCGCCATCATCATGCCCATCATCTCGTTGAAATAACTCAATTGGTCGTTGAGAATCTGCCTGGTCCAATAGCGTGGTTCGGTAATTGGCGGCGGCGGGGCGGCAGGATTGGAGGCGCAGACCTGGCCCACCATGGTGACGTAGGCGTCAAAGTAGCCGACCTCCACCTTGTCGATGGCCTTGGCGTGGCAAAGGCGGTTGACCAGATCGACGAAGCCCGCGGAAAGCTCCACCTGGCGCTGGATGCGGTTGTCGGCGGTGACGGCCACCGGGGCGATCAGCGGCCAGGCCTGGTCATGCATCGTGATGGCCTGAGTGTCCAGTTGATCAAAGAACTTTTGCGGGAGCGCGTCGTGAAGGTCCCCGGCCAGCTTGATGGTGTCGCCAACGCCCAGTTTATAGACGCGGTCTCCCCCGGCGCTGACACCCGCGACCGAGCAGGCCACGGCTAGCAACAACACAACCACGGTGCCTTTTGCGCGCGTCTTCTTAAACATCTGAGTCACCGCAGTCGCGTTCAGCTTCGGCTGGAGAATACCATCAATCGAGAATAACACTCTGCCACCATATCGGCAGCATATTAGAAACTATGGCCGCACGCAACGCGGATTTTCTCATCTTTATCGGCGCCCGCCCGGAATACTTTATACCCGGCAAAATGCCCGGTTGCGCTCTGGGGCGAATGATGCCATAAAAGCCCCGTGAAATATCGGCGTTTTGGCAAAACCGAACTCTCCATGCCTGTGCTCTCGTGCGGGGGAATGCGCTACCAATTCAAATGGCAGGACACCGCCCCGGAGGAAATCCCGGCGGACAACCAGGCCAATTTGGAAGCCACCATTCACCGCGCCCTCGAATTGGGCATCAACCACATCGAGACGGCCCGCGGTTACGGAACTTCGGAAATGCAACTGGGCCGCCTCCTGCCCAAGCTGCCGCGCTCAAAAATGATGGTGCAGACCAAGGTCGCCCCGCAGGCGGACCCGGCTGAGTTCGTTAAAATCTTCGACCGCTCCATGGCTTACCTTGGTTTGGATTACGTCGATCTCCTTTCTCTGCACGGCATCAACAACCGCCAGATTCTGGATTGGTCGCTCCAGAAGAATGGCTGCCTGGCGGCCGCGCGCCAATTGCAAAAGCAGGGCCGGGCCCGCTTCGTTGGTTTCACGACCCACGCCACGCCGGACATTATCATCGAAACAATCGAGGGCGGGGAGTTCGATTACATCAATCTGCACTGGTATTTTGTCAATCATTTGAATTGGGACGCCATCACGGCCGCCCGCCGGCGCGACATGGGAGTTTTCATCATCAGCCCCAATGACAAGGGCGGAAAACTCTACGAGCCTCCGCCCAAATTAGTCGAGCTGTGCGCCCCGCTCACTCCCATGCAGTTCAACGATCTTTATTGCCTGGCGCGCCCGGAAGTTCACACTTTGAGCTGCGGCGCCGCCCGCCCAAGTGATTTCGACGAGCATGTGCGCGCTCTGGAATTTTACGATCGCGCGGTCGAGATCACGGCCCCGATCGAACGCCGCCTGCGCGCGGAAATGGAGAACTGCCTCGGCGCGGATTGGTGTCAAACATGGTTTCAAGGACTTCCGGAATACGTCGATGTGCCGGGCCGGATCAACATCGTGGAAATCCTGCGGCTGTGGACCTATGCCAAATCCCTGGATTTGGTTGGCTGGGGCAAAATGCGCTACAACCTGCTGGGGCAGGCCGATCATTGGTTTCCCGGCGAAAACGCGCACGATGTCGATGGCGAGAAACTTCGCGCTTCGCTCAAGCGCAGCCCGTTCCGCGAGCGCATCCCGGACATCCTGCGCGAAGCCCATGCGATGCTCTTCGACGAGCCGAAAAAGCGCCTGAGCCAAAGCTGACCGGCGCGCCCGCTATTTCGCTTCCGCGGCTGGGGCCGTTGTTCCGTTGCGCTTGGCCATGATGGACGCGACGATTTTTTGGGCGAGGGCCGGCTTCTCCATAAGCGCCAGCCGCGCCGCGTCTTTTCCCTGGCCGATCAATTCGCCCTCGAATTGCAGCCACGCGCCCTTTTTATCGACCACGCCCTGAGCGATGCCCACGTCGATGATGCTGCCTTCCTTGTTGATGCCATGGTTGTAGATGATCTCGAATTCGGCCTCGGCAAAGGGCGGCGCCACTTTATTTTTGACAATTTTGACCTTGACGGCGTTGCCAATGGCCACGCCGGCGGCATCCTTCAATGTGTCGCGCCGGCGGATGTCGATTCGAATGCTCGCGTAAAACTTGAGCGCTTTGCCGCCGGGAGTAGTTTCCGGATTGCCGAACATCACGCCGACTTTTTCGCGCAGTTGATTGGTGAAGATGCAGGTTGTTTTGGACTTGGCCAGGATGGCGGTCAGTTTGCGCAGGGCCTGGCTCATCAGGCGCGCTTGCATGCCCATCGTGGCCATGCCCATCTCGCCTTCCAATTCCGCCTTGGGCACCAGCGCGGCGACGGAATCGACCACGATGACATCCAGCGCATTGGAGCGGGCGAGAGTTTCGCAAATGCTCAGCGCTTCTTCGCCGCTGTCTGGTTGCGAGACCAGCAAATCATCAAGGTTGACGCCCAGCTTCTTGGCATAGGCCGGGTCCAGCGCGTGCTCGGCATCGATGAACGCGGCCAGCCCGCCGGATTTTTGGGCATTGGCGATGACGTGCAGCATCAGGGTCGTTTTGCCGGAAGATTCCGGGCCGAAAATCTCGACGACCCGCCCGCGCGGCACGCCTCCAATGCCCAGAGCCAGGTCCACTGCCAGCGCGCCCGTCGGAATGAATTCAATGCCGACCTTGGCCCGGGCATCGCCGAGCCGCATAATGCTGCCTTCACCGTAGGATTTGGTGATGGCGGAAATGGCGGCGTCCAGGTCTCGTTGCCGGGTGGGAGGGATTTTGGGTTCCGGCGGTTTCTCAGCTTTCGCGGGCATAGGTCAGATTATACAGGGTTCAACGTTAAAAATTCAGCGGCGCCCACTTTGCATCGGCGCCGGCAAATCATCAATCAGAATCGCCGCTGTCTTCGCCAAAGTTGAGTCCCCGGTGCCGGCAAATGCCGCGTTTGCTGGCGGCGATGAACTCCAGCAGATGCCGGGAGGACGCCGAAGTGAATTCCCGGCGCGCCTCTTCCATGATCTGGGAAAGATTCAGTTCGGAGAGGAACAGTTTTTTGTAGAGGCGCTTCAATTCCATCCGCTCCTCCTGGCTGATGCCGGCGCGGCGCAAGCCGACGGTGTTCAAACCGCAGATGTTGTTGCTGCCGCGCGCGACCGTGAATGGCGGGAGGTCTTGGCTGATGCCCGAACCGCCCTGCATAATGGCCAGGCGCCCGATGCGCACAAATTGATGCACCAGGCAGTTGCCCGAAATAAAGACGTTGTCCTCGACCTCCACATGGCCCGCCAGCAACGCGCCCGACGCCACGATCACGCGGCTGCCCAGCCGGACGTTATGGCCCAGGTGCGAATTGACCATCAGGAAATTGTCCGAACCGACGATGGTATCCTCGCCCAGTTTGGCGGAGCGGTGAACGGTCGCGCCTTCGCGGAAAAGGTTGCGCGCGCCGATGCGCAGGCCGGCCGGCTCGTCCTTATATTTGACATCCTGCGGCGCGCCGCCGATGACGCAATTGGCGTGGAAGCAATTGTCCGGCCCGATGATAGTGTGGCCAGTCAAATAAACGTGCGGCCCGACCTTGCAACCCGCTCCGAGTGAAACGTTCCCGTCAATGACTGAGAACGGCCCGACTTCGACCGAGGGATCCAATTGCGCGCCCGGACTGATGATGGCCGAGGAGTGGATCATGCGGCCCCCGCGCGATGGCGCGGGTCAACTGGCAGGAGCAGCCGCCGCCGGCTTGATGGCGTTCAAGCGGATGCTGAGGCGGGACTTTGAGCGATTGGCCCGGGCATGATGGATGACTCCCGTCTTGGCGGCTTTGTCCAGGGCGGAAATGAGCGTGCGCAGTGATTTGGCGGCGTCTTCCTTTTTGCCCCCGGCCAGCGATTTGGCGTAGGAGGTTTCCAAGGTATGCAGGCGCGATTTGACGCTCACGTTTTGCGCGTGTTTGCGGGCGCTGTTTCTCATCCGGCGCCCGGCTGACTTTGTATTCGGCATATTTTAAAAACTCAGTTTTCTTTTTAAGAACCAGTAAAGTACCCAAAGACGCGGCAATGTCAATCGCCCGCCGTCTTTTCTAATTTCTCGAATTTTGCTCAATGCGGCGAGCGGATGCGGTAAAAGCACCCGGGAAAAATTGGTCCATTGCGGGTCGCTGAAATAGGCCAGGCCATTGGTCACGGTCAATTGCTGCACCGCCGTCCAGACTTCCAAAGCTCCCGGGTTGCGTGGCTGGATTCCAAAGAACCGCCGGGGCGCCTGCCAGTGTGTTGCTCCAGCCGGCCATGCCTGGCAAGTAATAGGCGGTGAGAAATCGTACACAAATGTGGAGACATCCATGGTGGGCGCGTTGCCGCGGAAAAAGACCCCGTGCAAAACGGCGCAACTCTCGAAGGCATTTGTCCCTGCGTTATTTCCGTTGTATTGACGAGGGGATTTCCTCCAAGCTTGCGCCTGTGTGGTGTGTGTTGATCGTATGTCGTATGTGTTCCTCTCACTAAGCTTGCGGCGGACGCGGCTGTGGGGGTTTGGGTTGCTCTTTGCGTTGCTGGCTTTGGCCGGCCATGCGCCGATTCTGCGTGCTCAAAGAGTCGTGGACTCCAACCCTGATTTCCTGGTCGATAATTGGCTCGCGCTGGATGGCATCCCGGAAAGCTCCGCCCTATCCCTTGCGCAAACGCCCGATGGGTATATCTGGGTCGGCTCCGACGACGGACTTCTGCGCTTTAACGGCGTTGATTTTACGCAAATCGCCCCCATGACCAAAGTGGAGTGGCTGTCCAGCGAGATCGTTTGCCTGGCGACGGACCCCGCCGGCCGATTGTGGGTCGGGGCCGGGACGCGCGTCGCGTTCCTGGACCAGGCGGGCTGGCATGGTGTCAGCGGCACCAACGGCCAGGCGCGCAGCTTCGCGGAAGACGCCACGGGGACGGTCTATTGCGGAACTTTTGAGGGCCGGGTGTGCGTCATCAAGGATTCCCAATTCCAGCCGATCGACCAGCCGCAGGGGATGTTCGGCAGCGGGGTTTTTTGCATTCGGGACGCAAAGGATGGCGGGCTGTGGCTGGCGAATAGAGGGTTTATCGGGCGGCGGGCGGCCCAGCAATGGAAACGATTCAACCAGCCGGCCCTTGAACGCCTCTCACTGCTGGCGGCGCCCGCGCGGCAAGGCGGAATTTGGGTGTTGAGCGCCGGCACGCTCCGGCATTTCAATGCGGACGGCGCCATCACCAGCAATGCGGTGCCCGACGTTTCCGATTTCCGCCAATTGATGGAGGCGCCGTCAGGGGACTTGTGGGTGGCCTCGACTTCTCAGGGTGTCACGCGATTGATTCCGCATGGCGATTGGTGGGAAGCCAGGACTTTGACGGACACCAACGGCCTGGCCCAGAATTCGATTTGGAGCCTTTTGGCGGATACGGAGGGCAACTACTGGGTGGGCAGCAGCAGCGGCGGATTGCACCGGCTCTCGACGCGGCAGTTTGACAATGTCGGCCAGGCGGACGGTTTGCCGGACAATGTGGTGCGGAGCGTGATTGAGATTTCGCCGGGCCACATCCTGGCGGGCACGCACGGCGGCGGCCTGGCGGAGATCAGCGGGGGCAAGGTCATTTCAAAGCGCCCGGCCGCTCCCGGCCCGCAGGGCCGTTACGGATGGAGCCTGCTCAAGGATTCCGCCGGGCGGCTGTGGATTGGCACGTTCAGGGGCGGCCTTTTCATGGTGGAGAATGGCGTGGAGAAGCTCGTGCCCATGCCGCCGGAGTTGCGCCTGAGTGTCAACTGCCTCATGCAGGACTCGCGCGGACGCATCTGGGTGGGGACGGAATCGGGCCTGGGCTACATCGAAAATGGCGCGGTCCGAACCATCCCCACCAACGCCTCTGCTGTTATTGACAACGCGAATTGCATGGCCGATGACCCGCGCACGGGCGCGGTCTGGATCGGCACCAGCGACCACGGCCTATTCCGCGTGGCGGATGAAAATTTCAGCCAGATCGACCGCGTCGAAGGGCTGGCCTCGGACCGGATCACCTGCGTTAATATTGACAGCGACGGATGCGCGTGGGTGGGCGTCTTCGAGAACGGGCTGGCCTGCGTGCGGAACAAGACCGTCACCCCATTTGGGGCGCAACAGGGTTTGCCGGCCCGCATCGTGGCCTCCATCGTGGATGACGGGCGCGGTTATTACTGGATGGGAACGGACCGGGGCATTGTCCGCGTTTCCAAGGGGGATCTGCACAAGGTGCGGGAGGGCGCGGCTTCGAGCGCGGCCTTCACTTTATTTGACAATCACGATGGCGTGGGCTGGGGCAATTGCGCCGATGGCAACCAGCCTTCCGCCCTGCAAGATGCCGATGGAAAATTATGGTTTGCGACGCTGAACGGAGTCGTGGTGGCGGACCCATCCAAGCTGCGGCTCAATACCAATCCGCCCCCGGTTTTCGTGGAACGGGTGGCGTTTACGGATGCCTCCGGGCAGCGGCAGGAATTGACGCCGCCCTTCAACAATTCGATCAGCCTGCCCGCGGGCAGCGTGGAATTGGAATTTCATTTCGCCGCCCTGAGTTTCGATTCGCCGGACAAGGTGCGGATGTATTATATCCTGGCCGGGCCGGGCGCGGATGCGAATTGGCAGGACATCGGCGGCCGGCGCGAACTGGATTTTCATTCGCCGCTGGCGCCCGGCTCCTACCAATTGCGGCTCAAAGCGCACAACAGGGATGGCGTTTGGAACCAAACGGGCGCGAGCCTGGCGTTCGCCGTCGAGCCGTTTTTCTGGCAATCCTACTGGTTCCGCATTGGGGGCCTGGCCGCGATGACGGGGCTGGCTGGCCTGGCGGCGTGGCGCGTGACACGGCGCCGTTACAGGCGCCGCATCGCACTTCTGGAAAAGGAGCGCGCCCTTGAGCAGGAAAAGGCCCGGCTGGCGGCCGTCATGGAAGGCACGAGCGATTTGGTCGCCTTTGCCGGCAGCGATGGGCGTTTGATTCACGTCAACCCGGCCGGCCGGAAATTGCTTGGCTATGGCGCGAGGGAAAACGTCAACAGTTTGAATTTGGCTTCCATTTTTCCGCCATGGGCCGCCCGCCGTTTCAATGAGGAAGCGGTTCCCGCCGCGCGGCGCGACGGCACCTGGGAAGGGGAATCGGCCCTGCTCGCGAGCGACGGGCGCGAAATCCCGGTTTCTCAGGTGATCATCGCGCACAAGAACGCCGGGGGCGAAATCAATTTTCTCTCCACCGTCGCGCGCGACATCACCGAGCGCAAGCAGGCGGAAAAGGAAAAGGAACGGCTCCTGGAGGAATTGTTGCAATCGCGGAAAATGGAATCGGTCGGCAGGCTGGCGGGAGGCATCGCGCATGATTTCAACAACATGATGCAGGTTGTGCTGGGCAACGCGAGCCTGGCCCTGGAAATCTGCCCGCCCGAGGGCGCCTTGCATGCCCACTTGAAGGAGATCGAAGGCTCGGCCAACCGCTCGGCCGATCTGACGCGCCGCCTCCTGGCCTTCGCCCGCAAACAGAAAGTCCAGCCGCGCTCGCTGGACTTGAACGAAACGGTCGCTGGCATGCTCAAGGTGCTGGGCCGGCTTATCGGCGAAAATATCCGGCTTAATTGGCTGCCGGGCAAAGACCTCTGGCCGGTCACGATGGACCCGCTGCAAATCGACCAGATTTTGGCGAACCTGGCCGTCAACGCGCGCGACGCCATTGCCAGCCACGGCATCGTTTCCATCCAAACGGCCAACGCGATCGTGGATGAGACCGCCACCCCGTTCCACGCGGACCGCGTGGCGGGCGAATTCGTCGTGCTTTCCGTGAGTGACACGGGCAAAGGCATGACACCGGAAGTGCTGGAGCATATTTTCGAGCCGTTTTTTACCACCAAAGACATCGGAGCCGGCACCGGGCTGGGGCTGGCGACGGTCTTCGGCATCGTCAAGCAGAATCAGGGCTGGATTGAGGTCGATACGGAGCCGGAGCGAGGCTCGGCCTTCAAAGTGTACCTGCCGCGCGCGCAATCCTCGCCCGAAGCCCGGGCGGAAAGCCGCGATCCGCAAGGCCCGCTGCCGGGAGGCTCGGAAACGCTGCTGGTCGTGGAGGACGAATCCGCGATTTTGGAATTGAGCGTGAAAGTTCTCCAGCAATGCGGTTACACGGTGCTCTCGGCCGATTCGCCGGAAAAGGCTTTGCGCCTGGCGGCCGTGGAGCCGGAACAAATTCATCTATTATTGACAGACGTGATCATGCCCGGCATGAGCGGGAAGGATTTGCGGGACAAATTGCAGGCGGCCCGCCCCGGCTTGAAATGCCTGTTCATGTCCGGCCACGACAAAGACATATTCGGTCCCTCCGGCGCCCGCCCCGCCGGCCTGCACTTCCTGCAAAAGCCATTTTCGCACAGGCAACTGGCCTGCGCGGTAAGGGCGCTGCTGGATAGTGTGTAGGCGCCTAAATTCTGATCTTCCTTCGATTGTATCCATAGCTAACCTGTCCAGGCAGGGGCGAGGGGTTAGCTATACGGATACGCTCGCGTTGCAACGGTGTTATCGGGGCATTGATGGAACGGAGAGCCTTCCTGGGTAGTGACACTGCTTGATGAGTCCCCAAGGAGCGAACCTCGATACTTCATCTGCGTTGCTTTCCACGATGGAATAGCAGCGATGATCTTGCGCCGCGCCAATGCCGCCCTGCTCTTACTCCTCTTCCCGAAGGAGATTAAGAGTAAGATTAGGATTAAGAGTAAGAATCCCTGCGCCCCCAATCACTCCGCGACTGTCTTCGACGAGCGGGATTGGGCGGCGCGTTTGCGCTGGTTTTCGTCCAGAATCTTTTTGCGCAAACGCAAATTCTTGGGCGTGGCTTCGACGTATTCGTCGGGGCCGATGTACTCCAGCGCGCGCTCAAGCGACATTTTTAGCGGCGGATCGAGTTGGATGCCTTTGCCGTCGCCCTGGGAACGCATGTTGGTCAGGCGCTTGGCTTTGCACGGGTTGACCGGGATGTCGTTCTCGCGCGCGTTTTCGCCGACGATCATGCCTTTGTAAATTTTCTCGCCCGGCTCGACCATCAGGCGGCCGCGTTCCTGCACCATGTTCAGCGCGTAGGCCATGGCTTCGCCGTCCTCCATGCTGACAAGCGAACCGTTCTTGCGCGCGACGATGTCGCCGCGGTCCGGGCCGTATTCGTGGAACAAATGGCTCATCACGCCCAGGCCGCGGGTCATGTTGACCAAGTCCGTTTCAAAGCCGATCAGGCCGCGCATGGGAATAAGGGCCTCAATGGTGATTTCGTTGCCGTGATGATCCATTTGCGTGATGTCCGCCTTGCGCCCGGAAAGGTTTTCCATGGTCGCCCCCATCGATTCTTTGGGAATTTCCAAGAACAGCTTCTCGATTGGCTCCAGCAAACGGCCCTCCGGGTCTTTCTGGTAGATCACTTCGGGACGCGACACCAGCACTTCGTAACCCTCGCGCCGCATTTGTTCGACCAGGATGGCGATTTGCATCTCGCCGCGGCCGGCCACGTTGAAAATATTCGGCGCGTCGGTCGGTGCGATGCGCAAGGCCACATTGGTGCGGATTTCCTTGGTCAGGCGCTCCCAAATATGGCGCGCGGTGACCAATTTCCCGTCCATCCCCGCCAGCGGGCCGTCGTTGACCGCGAATTGCATTTGAATGGTCGGCGGATCGATGGGCACGAACGGCAACGGCGGCCGGGTGACATTGTCCGTGATGGTTTCGCCAATAAAAACATCCTCAAACCCGGCCACACCCACCACGTCGCCGGCGTGCGCTTCGGGAATTTCGATTCGTTTCAGCCCTTCAAAATGGAAAATAGCCGTGATTTTGCCTTCGGTTTTCCGGCCGTCGCCGTGCAGGCAGGCGGCAGGGTCGCCCAGCTTGACTTTGCCGCTGTAAATTTTGCCAAAGGCGATTCGCCCCAGGTAATCGGAATAATCCAGATTGGCCACCAGCATCTTGAACTCGGAGCCGGCATGGGCGCGCGGGGCGGGAATGTGGCGGATGATCGCATCGAAGAGCGGCTCCATGTTCGTGCTCTCCTGCTTGAGATCGATCTTGGCATAGCCGTCCTTGGCGCTGGTATAGACGGTCGGGAAATCCAATTGTTCGTCGGTCGCGTGGAGCGACACGAACAGATCAAACACCTTGTCCAACACCTTGTGAGGATCGACGTTTTCGCGGTCGATTTTATTGATGACGACGATCGGCTTGGCGCCCGCCTCCAGGGCCTTGCGCAGGACGAACCGGGTTTGGGCCTGCGGGCCGTCGGCGGCATCGACCACCAGCAGCACGCCGTCGATCATGTTCATGATGCGCTCGACCTCTCCGCCGAAATCGGCATGGCCGGGGGTATCGACGATGTTGATGTGGTAATCCTTGTATTTAAAGGCGGCGTTTTTGGCGCGGATGGTGATGCCTTTCTCCCGTTCGAGGTCCATGGAGTCCATGATGCGTTCCTCGGAGGAGATGGCTTGGTTCGCGCGAAAGGTGCCCGATTGTTTGAGCAGGCAATCCACCAAGGTGGTTTTGCCGTGGTCAACATGGGCGATAATAGCGATGTTGCGTATATGATCCATTAAGTATCCATTCTAAACTGAACGAGCCGCGTAATGTGCCTTGAATCGGCCAAACGTCAAGCGCCGGAAAAGAATATATATCCAGAAGGGGATTATAGCCAGTCTCGGGGTTCTTTCCCAATCTTAATCATAATCGCAATCTCTTTTGGAGGAGGATTAAGATTGCCATTACAGATTAAGGGAAAACAGCCCTTCCGCCGCGCGCCCCATTTCGCGCCCATTTCGATTGACATTCGCTCCCGCGGGCGCCACGGTTTGGGCGTCCCGCACCTTCGCCCCCATTCGTTTTGGCAAGGCAAGGGCGGGGTGTTGTCGTGAAAAATGGACGTTTTCAATGGGCCGCGATTTTCGTGGTTCTTTTGGCTTGGTGCGGCGGCCTTCGCGGTCAGCCCATCATCCTACAACAGCCGACCAACGCGTTGAATCAACCGCTTGGCAGCAATGTCGAATTATGCGTGATCGCGGAGGGCGCGCCGGGCAACACGCTCACCTACCAATGGCTCAAAAATGGCGTGAACATCCCCTCGGACGGCAATACCTTTCTGGGCGTCAACAATTCCTGCCTGACCATTCTTGATATTCAAGCAGTTGATGGCGGTCTATTCAGCGTCCTGGTTGGGGATACCAACAGCGCCACCATCAGCCAATCGGCGGAAGTGACGGTGGTGGGGAACGGAATTTTTATCGTCAACGGCACGAATTCGGCCGCCAACGCCACGCCGCTGCCGTCGCTAACTCAATTTATCGTTCGCAGTTCCAATGCCGGGCTGGTCAAACAATCCGGTACGCCGAATATTATTCCAAACGACCCGGGCGGCAGCGAAATGTGGTTCCGATGGACCGTGCCTTCAACGCCAGCGGCCGGAATCATGACCTTCAGCACACTGGGCAGCGATTTCGACACCACCATCGGCGCCTACACGCTCAGCGCCCCGTCCAACAAGCTCATTCCCGTGCCCAACGCCATCAATGATGACGACGGCGCGGGCTTTTTAAACAGCGTCTTGAGCCTGAACGCGGCGCCGGGCACGACCTGCCTGATTGCCGTGGATGGGTTCTATGGCGCGCAGGGCGACGTGGTTTTGAGCGGGACGTTCACAGCCGGCGCGGGACCGCTTCCAGCCAATGCCGGCACGCCCCTGGACCTCGTCTTATCCAATGGCGCCACGCTTGTCTTGCAGAGCCCCTGGCCGGGCAACAAATGCGATTGGCTTTTCAACCAGCAAATTCTCACCAACGATCAGTCCACTTTGATCATTCCCAAAATGACCTCCGCCCAAACCGGCGCCTATGTGGCGAGTTTGACGACTTCGGGCAATTTTACGATCCACTCGGAGCCGATTCTGGTGCAGATTAACCTGCTCCAGGATGGGAGCACGGATACGAATTCCGTCATTTGGAACAAATTTCTCAACGCGGTCAACGATACCTTTTCGCAGCCCGGCGGCATGGGCCACGTGGTCAAGCTGGGCGACACTGGCGGTTACAGCGTTTCCCAGAGCTCCAGCATCTCCCACGGGTGCGTGAGCCAGCCGCACCAGCCGTTGTTATGCACGGCGGATTCCTGCTGCGCGAACTGGTATTCCTACACCGCGCCCAGCGCCGGCACCTTGGAGATCAGCACCGTCAGCCCCACGACCCAGTTTTCCACGATCCTGGGCGTGTTTCTGGATGCGCCGCTGAACGGCTTTGGGTTCCCCTCCACGATGGTGGGTTGCGGCGCCTGCCAGAACAATATCCAGCCGAGCGTTTACGTCACTCCCGTTGCGGCCGGACAGAACTTTTGCATCATGGTGCAGCCTGAATCGACCGTCGCAAATGGCTGCGCATCTGGAAGCTACAATTTGAACCTCTATCTCGCGAGTTGTGATCTGAACATCACCCGGGCGGCCAGCATGGTCAGCGTCACCTGGCCCCTGGCCTGCGGGACCAATCTGCAATCATCGGCGCGCCCAAGCGGCCCATGGACGCCCGTGACGGCTGCGATTGTAAAAGGGGCAACAGGGTATTCATGCGGGATGCCGGTGGCGCCCGGAAATTTATTCTTTACACTGCGTTAAAATGGGAATGGCTATTATTAGCATTTCTAATTTATAAGCGGAATATTAAACGCAATTTTAATGTATTTTTCTATTGACCGATTCGTTTTTGGGGGATAGCGTTGCAATCTGTAATTAGTGTAATTGTTACGACTATGTAGCTTGTGCCGGAGGTTTATTGGGGCTGGAATTATGGGAAAAGCCAACAACCGCGCGGCAAGCTTCGTGAACGAAAGTGGGACGAGCCGTGTGGAACGATGCAAACATGGACGTTCGGAATGTGCGATGGCGAGCCTGGCTGGAGCCGACAGATTCTCAGCCGATTTTGCTCGACAAGCAATGCCGCCGCCCAAAGTGCCATCCTCACCTCGCGCTTCCGCTCCAGCAACCAATGCCCGACAATAATAATTTCATTTCCAGTTGCGGGGATCTGCGATGGTTCGGCCGTCTTCCTTTCCGCTTCGAGCTGGACACAGTCCCCAAGCTTTTTCACCTCGCATGAAAACCATGAAAAACCAAAGAGAACATAATGCGGCCCTGCCGCGCCGAACCCTGGCGTTTACCCTCATCGAGTTGTTGGTGGTCATCGCGATTATCGCCATATTGGCGGCCATGCTGCTGCCAGCCTTGCTGCACGCCGAGCAGCAAGCCAAGGGGACTCAATGCATGAGCAACATGCGCCAGATGGTCCTGGGCTGGGTCAGTTACGCGCACGACGCCAAGGACCGTGTGCCTTTTTCCAGCCTTTCTGGCACCAGGGCCGGCCCTCCGGACCCAAATAACGCCTTCGTCTGGTGTACTAACATATTGAATTATTCTGCCAATTCCTACAATTGGGACCCGGTGGCCGCTGGCATCACAACGGGACCGCTTTTTCCCTACATCCATAATTACATGGTTTATAAATGTCCTTCGGACACATCCTTTGTGCTGGCCAATGGCGTCATGCATCCGCGGGTTCGCACGGTTTCCATGAACTTTTTCTTTGGAGGATTCGCGGGATATAACGCGTCGTCAGGCCAGGGCGTCGGCGCGTGGGGCAATAATTACCCTATTTACTTGAAAACATCAGATCTGATTCCTGGGGAATCTCCAGGTCCGGCCAATACGTGGGTGTTTGTGGATGAGCGGCAGGACTGCATCAATTGGGGGAATTATTTGACCGACATGACAGGCGATTCACCGCCTTCGCCGGGACTCTACGAGTTTAGCGAGGACATGCCGGGCATGTATCACAATAAAGCCGCCGGATACGCGTTTGCCGATGGGCACGCGGAAATTCACCGCTGGCTGGACATCAGAACGACTCCGCCGCTCGAGTCGCAAAGCGCGATGGGCACAGGTGTCGACACCATAAACGGCCCGGCCGCCAACCCGCTGCCTGTCCCGTACGACAAAGACGTCACCTGGCTTCAACAGCACACTGTCTCCGCCTACAAAGGAGCGGAATAGTCATCGCGCCTCCCACACACGGGAGCGGCGCGCGCAAGACTTAGAATTTGAAACGGATTAGCCAACTCAACCCGAACAGGAATCCGTGGCAAAACACAAACAGCAAAAATAACACTATGAACAAACTCACGTATGGGAAAATGGGGCGTTTCTTGACGGGCGCGTTTCTGGCCGGGGCTTTTGCCGCCCTGCCCGCGCATGCGCAGTATTCCTCCCTCCTGGAGGCCCAATCGCCGCTGGATTATTGGCGGCTGAATGAGACGGCCCCATCGCCAGCGGTTCAAATCTTCACCAACTTGGGCAGCACGGGATTCTCCGGCAACGGCTACGGCATTCACGCGCAAACCGGGCAGGCTGGCATCGTTGGCAGCAGCCTCTACTTGACCAATACGGGCCAGAACATCGGTTTTTGCTATTCGCACGTGGATATTCCGAATATCGCCGCTTTGAATCCCGAGCCGCCATTTTCCGTTGAGTTTTGGTTTAAGCCGGCCACCACCGCCACCAATAACACCTTTGCTCCCAGCGATAGCACTGGCGCCTGCCCGCTCTCTTCCGACAGCCCCTTCCCCGGCGACGGCAGCCGCTCCGGCTATTTGTTCTATGTGCTGCCGGGCAGCGTGACCTTCCGCATCGGCGGCGAACAGAGTTACACTGCCACAGCCGTTGCGCCTTTCACGGTTCCCACCAATGCGTTCACTCATGTCGTGGCTGAATATGACGGAACGAAAGTTTCCTTATACGTCAACGGCGCTCTGGCGGGCACCGGCGCGGGCAGCGTGTCATCGCCGTTTTTGCCGAATCGCTGGGTGGCGACGCGCATCGGCGGCACTTCGCTGCTGGGCGGCGAGTTTGTGGATGGGTTTGGCGGCGGCGCCTATTACACGGGCAACCGCGGCTGGGACGGCTGGATCGACGAAGTGGCCGTCTATAATACCCTGTTGAGTTCCAGCACGGTCATGTCTCACTACACGACCGCCACCGGCAATCCCGCTGGTTACGACAGCTTGGTCATGGCTTCCAGCCCAGTCGGTTATTGGAATTTTGACCAGCCCGCCTACACCGCGCCCGCCCCGAACACTTACACGTTCGCGGCTGACAGCGGCTCCCTGGTGGACAATGCCACCAACACACTGGGAACGCAGGCCGACCAGCCGGGCGTGCCCGGATTGTCCGCCGACGCCAGGTCGGTCTATTACAACGGTGTTGCCGGCTCAATGGTTCTCGATACGAATGCGGTTCAGCCCGATTTCTCCGGCCAGCCCATTACCTTGGCGGCATGGGTCAAGCCCGGCGCCTACAACTACGTGGGCAACATCATCGCCCAGGGTTTTGACAACATCTACGCTGAAAACTTCCTGCGCGTGGGCGATGCCTATGACTGGGAGTATTTGAGCGATGACTTTTCTTACGGCAACTACAACACGAACGTCGTGCCCGACGTTCCTTTTTATGAGGTCGGCGCCTTCAACGGCGGTGAAATCAATCTGATAGGTTACGTGACGGCGGCCTTCCCGGCTCCTCCTGGCGATATTGGCCATTGGGTGTTTCTGGTCGGCACTTACGACGGGAGCGCATGGAATTTGTATCGCAACGGAACCTTGGTGAACTCGATCGCGGATGGCGGCATTGGGCCGGCAACGGTCGCGGCTCCGTGGTCCGTCGGGTCGGCTGCTAATCCGAACGCCTACTTGGGACTCACATTCACCGGGTACATAGAGGAGCCGTCCATTCTCACGACGGCGCTCGATCCAACGACTATTTCCAATCTTTACAATTCAGTGGCCTTGCCGCCGGTCATCACGCAGGCTCCGGTGGCCCCGTCTCCGGCGTATTTAGGCTCGTCGGCCTCGTTCTCGGTCTGGGCTGACGGCCCCGGCACGCTGTCTTATCAATGGTATTCCAACAACGTGGCCGTGTCCGGGCAGACTGGAACGAACTTCACCATCAACGGACTGACTGCGGCTGCCAATACCACTTACTCGGTCGTCGTGGCCAATTCCCATGGCTCGGTCACAAGCTCCGTCGCGCTGGTCGTGACTCCCACGCTGCCGCCGGCCACGCTGGTTCCGGTCACGGAATCGCGCTGGACGAACTTCCCGTTCAGCTTTGCTCCCGCATCCCTGCCCAACCAGCAGTTGGCCTTCCAATGGTACCAGAACGGCGCCCCGATTGCCGGAGCTACTCAGTCAGGCTATACCAACAATACGCTGACCACTTCCGCCGGCTCCTACACTCTGGTATTGAGCAACAACTTCGGCATGGCAACCAGCACGGTGGCCACGCTCTCCTACCTGACACCGCCGAACCTGTATGTCTCCACCGTCTTGGCGGACCAGCCGCTGGCCTACTATCGGATGGATGAAGCCAACGGAACCGTCGCCTTCGATTACGCGGGCGGCAACAACGGCAATTATTACGATGTCCAACTGGGGGTGCCTGGTTACTATCCGCCGGTGGACTCGGACCTTGCCGTCGGATTCCTCGGCGTGACCAACAGCTATTTGGGCGACATTGGCACGTCAACGATTAACTTCGCCGGCGCCAATTCGGAGTTCGCCGTCGAGGCTTGGGCGAATGGGCCTGCCGTGCAGGTCGCCAACGCGACGGTCATTGCCAAGGGAACCGGCAACAACGGCGGCGTGGACAACGAGCAATTCGCCATGGACGTTTCCGGAGGCCTTTACCGCTTCTACGTGACAGACCCCAAGGGCAACGTCACTGCCGTCATCGCAACCAGCGGACCTGACGGCCAGTGGCATCATTTGGTTGGAGTTTGCGATTACGCGAACTCGCAATTGACCTTGTACATCGACGGATTGCAGGCGGCCCAAACCGCGCCTCCGGGCAATGGCGGCATTACGTCCGCCTCCGCCGAAAACGCCGTCAGCATCGGATCGGAAAGGTCAGGCCCAACGCCGGATTATGACTGGTCCTATGCGGGCACGATCGACGAAGTGGCGATTTACAGCCACGCCTTGAGCGCGGCGCAGGTGCTCAGCCACTACGCTGCTTCCTTCGGCCCGCACACCGCGCCTTACATAACCGTCCAGCCTGTGTCGGTCACAAATTACGTTTCCCTGCCAGTCACGCTGTCTGTCACGGCGGCCGGCTCCTATCCGCTGACTTATCAGTGGAACCAGAAAGGAGTTGGCGCATATCCCGGCGCGACCGCCAAGACATTCACGATCCCCAGCCTGGCCTTCTCTGATGCGGGCACTTACACGGTTGGCATTACCAACCCAGTCGGCGGAACTTCCAGCGTGCCGGTCATCGTGACCGTTCTGCCCGCGCCGACTGTGGCGCCGCCCATCGCTGGGCTGGTCTTGCACCTGACCTTTGACGACAACTTGAACGACACTTCGGGCCGCGGCAACAACGCCACCAACGAAGCCAGCGGCGGAATCCCAGTCGTCACCAGCGATTACGAGGGCGGAGTCATCGGAGACGCCTTCACCTACCAGACGACAGTCACCGGCTCGACGACCAATGCAAATTATGCCAGCGTCGGTTACCGGCCTGATTTGCAGTTCGGTTCAAATACGGACTTCACGGTCAGCATGTGGGTGCAGGAACCGTTTGGGTACATCGGAAACGACTTGCCCTTCTTCACCGACGCCATCGGCTCGACTTACGGCAAGGGCTACGTATTCGCGCCATCTTACGGCACCACGGTGGGAACCACCGCGGGGTATTTCGGAGCCTGGGCCTATTCGGTGTTTGACAACCCCCAGGCCAACGCCGGCAACGGCGCGGGCATCTACGGGGTTCCCGAAAGCACCATCAACGATGGCAACTTCCATAGCTTGGTTTTTGTCATCAGCCGCAAGGGCGGCGGCACGGTCTATCTGGATGGCGTGCTGGCCGGCTCCAAAGTGGATGGCGGCACGAGCATCCAAGCCGCGGGCAATATTGACGTGACCAATTACGCCACCATCGGCCAGGACCCGACGGGCCTCTATTCAGGCGCGCCCGGCTCGATTGCCGGCACGTTTGCCATTGACGACCTCGGTGTCTGGCGCCGCGCGCTGACGTCGCTGGAAGCCGCCTCCATCTACATGGCAGGCTCCGTCAATCAGGTCAGTTTCACCGGCGTGCCGCTCACGTTTACGGCGCAAAAGATCAGCAGCTCGAACCTGGTGCTGAACTGGAACGAAGGCGCGCTCCAATCCGCGACCAGCCTGTCCGGCCCGTGGACGACGGTGCAGGGCGCGACCTCGCCCTACACGAACGCTCCAACCGGAGCCTCAACGTTCTTCCGCGTGAAGTTCTAAGCGGCTGATAAAATAGAATTGACACGACCCCGGCGGGATTGATTCCCGCCGGGGGTTTTTGCCTTCGGGCACGGTTTGTCATTTGCTTCCCGTGGATTTGGCGTGTATTTTTTACGTTATGAACGAGCGATTCGACTGGCCGCTGGCGCTGGACGCGGAAAATTTTTTGCGGGAGCGCATCGACGCCTTCCTTCAGCGCAACAGCTTCGCGCGGCATTTGGCCGGGCGCATGCGCGACGAAACCGGAACCGATTTCTTTGAATGGGCCGATCATCTCGTCCTGCCTGCCGAGGATGGAACGCAACTGCGCGCGCTGGGGATGGAGGAAGACCGCGCCGAAACATCCGGCGGAGAAACGGTCCTGCACCATCCGCGCGCGACGCTGCCGCGCGTCCTCCTGTCCGCCGGCGAAGACCGGCTGGGACTGGCCCTGCGGCCGGAATTCGTGGCGGATTTTGTGGCGGCCCATTCCTTAACCGCGCCGATCGAAGGCGCGCCGCAATCCCGTTTGCGCCGCGTGCTGGTGAGCGAGGAAAATGGCGCGCGCCTCGAGGCAGTGGAACGCAATGCCTATCGCGGTTTTGCCGCGGCGCCGACGGCTCCGGGTGATTTGAAAAATATCGTGGAAGCGCAAGACCTGTGGCGCACGCGGCCCCGGCATTGCGCCAGCGAGGGCCAGGGATTCCAGGCGGCGGAGCAAATTCTGGCGCGGCAATTGGAATCAGTGGGCGCGGATTTGGCCTGCCACTTTTTCTTCCAGGAAGAGCGGCGTTATTGGGAAAGCCGCAATCGCGCCGCCCAATTGCAAAAGCGCCGCCAGGACACCCTTGGCCTGGGCTGGGGCAATCACGATCACCACACCTTTCGCTGTTCGCGCGAACATTTTGTCGATGCGATGGAATTTTTGGACCGGCTCGGCTTCGCCAAACGCGAGCGTTTTTATGCCGGCGCGGAGGCCGGCTGGGGTGCGCAAGTTTCCGAGCAAGCCGTTACGGGCATCGTCGTTTTTTCCGATGTCGATTTGCGGCCGGACGAAGTGGCCTTGGATTTTTCCAGCCAGCGGCTGGGTGCCAGTTCGCACTTGGGCACGGTCGGATTGTGGGTGGGGCTGCACGGGGAAAGCATGCTGGAGGCGGGCATGCATCATCTGGAGGCGCGGTTTGATTTTGAGATGCTGCGCTCGCAATTGGAAGAGCAGGGCGTGCGCGTGATGAAGCCGTTCTCCAATTTCGAGTTTCTGCGCCAGGCCTTCACCGAAGGCGAACGCTGGCCCGTCACGCGCGAGCGCATCGACAAGATGCTGCAAGCGGGCCAGATCACGACCGAGCAAGGCGGGCGCTTTTTGGGCGAGGGCGCGCTTGGCAGCCATTTGGAAAATTTGCAGCGCCGCGGCGGATTCAAAGGCTTTAACCAAAGCTCCGTCAGCGTCATCATCAGCGCCACCGACCCGCGCAAGAATCTGCGGGCGGCCTAGCAACGCCGTTCATTTCTTTTCGCCGGCATCCAAGCGCGAAGCCTTTGGGCGCGCGCACATGTAGCGGGCGAACGACCACAACCCGGAAAAACGCCAGCCCGGATCCACGTAATGCTCAATGACGTAAAATGCGAAATAGTAGAAGCGGCAGAATGACCAGATCGCAATCGCCAACCCCAGCGCGACGGGCCAGGACGGACACTCTGCCAGCACCACCGCCGCCGCTCCAAAACCGAGCAGCAAAAAAAGAGCGGCCTTCAATTTCATCCATCGCGGGTCAACAAGATCACGCATAAAGAAGCGCCTCATCGCGGATTCGGCAGAATTTCCAGAGTCAAACAATAATCCTGGCAGCCCATCGCGCGCCAAAACTTCATGCCTGCTTCATTGCGGGTCAGCACGGAGACTGTCAGCCGGTGCGCCCGGGGCCAGATGTGGCCGCGCAGCAATGCCATCGCCTGGCGCCCCAATCCTTTCCGGCGCCGGTGGCGGACCACGAAAAAATGCCGCAGATAAACTTCGGCGGGTTGAGTCAAGAATAGCGCGTAGCCGGCCGTTTCCCCGCCCTCCTCGAACACGACCGCCTCGTAAGCCTCGTCCAGCCAGCCTTTCATGCGCCCTTCCAGCGCGGGCACGTCCATCTCGTTGCGATGCCCCTCATCGGCGATGAGTTGTTTGTTCAGTTCCGCCAGCATCCGGCAGTCGCGCTTGGTTGCACGTCGCCATGTCATAACGGGGCCGTTATGGGGTTTGCATGGTTTGCGCCAGGGCCACAGCCGACGCTTCCAGCGAGGCTTCCCGGCCGAGCTGCGATTGTTCATCGCTTTGCGCGAGCAATTCCACGCCGGGCAGCGTCTCGGTTTCGGCCACGAACAGCCGCTTGCCGTGAACGAACATAGCCACGCCCGTTTTGGGCGAGGCCGGCTGCAAATAAATGAAGGAAAGAGTGCCATCGCGCACATCCGCGTGGTAATGAGCGGTGATCATTTCCCCAAAAGCGCGATGGGCGTACTCGGTCATGGCCTTCTCCTTCCCCTGGCTTTCCAGCATGGCCATCATCGGGCTGTGCTCCAAAATGGCCTCACCTTTGAAAGTGATGCGGCTGCCCCAATTATCGACGAAAATCACGCCATCAGGGCTGTCGGCCAGAATGCGGCCATTGATATCGACGCTGACGGGCCGGGGCACAGAAAATCCGCCTTCCGAAGACGCATAGACGCCGCCGCGATAAGTCCCGTGCAAATGCGCGGGAGCGGCGGGAGGCGGCGGCGGACGATGCGGCGGCTGGCGGACACAGCCGCAGAGCAGGGCCGCGCCCGCGAAAATCGTCATGACGCTGGATTTTATTGTCATTCGTATAGGAGGCTCGACCGAAGCCCCGCCTCGCCAAATATTCCGGGAGGGCGAAACTCCAGCCGAGCCAACTTCTCCACACCGAATATGCGAACACCACATCCAGCCGTTGGTCGCGCCTAATTCTTTGGCGTTATCAGGACAAATTCGTCGCGGCGATTCTGCTTCCAGGCTTCCTCATTGTGGCCTTTGTCGGCAGGCTGGGAAGCGCCCCAGGTCTTCGTTTGGATGCGATCCGGCGAGACGCCCAGATTGCTCAAGTACTCGCGCGCGGCCAAAGCGCGGCGCTCGCCGAGGGAGAGGTTATATTTCTCAGTGCCGCGTTCGTCGCAATTGCCTTCGACAGTCAGGGCCTCGGTGGCTGGGGCAGTTTTAAAATAATCCGCCACCGCCTGCAATTTGGATTCCTCGGAGGCCTTGATGGTCGAGCTGTCAAAATCAAAATAGATGATGTCCGCCTTGAATTTTTCGTGGTCTTCACTGTGCGGCCCATTGAACAAATTGGCGTAAGCGCCGGAGGGATTGATGGGAATGTTCCCGCCGGTGACGGCGTTTGGAGGAGGAGTGATTTCTCCAACGCCGGGACCAGGTTGTGGATTGCCGGGAGTATTATTTATGGCCGGCGGCGGGGATGATGGCGGCCCTCCGCCGCCGGGGATGGTTGTGATATCCTGCGCGCGGTGTTTGCACCCAGTCACACCTGCCGCCAAAGTCATGGTTAAAAGGAACAATCCGATAGAACGTGCGTTTTTCATTTTTTTCTCAACAGTTATGGGAATTCCGTTTTCACCTCGCCCATGAAGGCTCCGAACAGCTTCCCGAAATCTGCCTGACATCCTTGACGTGTTTCGTTGGCACGTCAAGCAGGCATAGAATACTTTTCTCGCCGATTTGCCGGCCAAAGACGATCGTGCGGGAATTGGGCGCCCAGCACGGGTCTTCGCCTGCAACCAATTTCTGCGCGTCGCCCCCGGCCGCGGGCACGACGCAAATGGCAAAATTCCGGCTGCCGCTCGTGAACGCGATCCATTTGCCGTCCGGCGACCAATCCGGGGACGTCAGATTCCCATAGACGCCCGCCACGCGGAGGACGCGCGCCGTCCCGCCGCTGGCGCTGATCTTTTGCAATTCCGCGCGTCCGCTCCGGCACACGAAGCAAATCTCGCGGCTGTCGGGCGACCACGTCGGGCACGAATCTTCTTCCCGCGTGCTGGTCAATTGTTTCAGCCCGCTGCCATCGATATTGCACACCCACAAATTGGGACTGCCGCCGCGGCTGAGAATCATCGCGACTTTCCGGCCATCGGGCGAGACCGACGGGCTGAGATTGGCGCCCGGATTATTGGCGAACACCCGGCGCTCGCCGTTGCCCAGATTTTGCTCCAGAATTTCCTCTCCGGCGCCTTTCCAGGAAGTGTAGAGCAAGGCGCGCCGGCCGGGAATCCAGCAAGGGCCGCCCACCAACGTGCCATCACGCGTGACCTGCGCGGCATCGTAACCGTCGAAATCCGCAACGGCAATCTCCGTCCCGCTTCCCTCTTTGCGGCGGAACGCGATGCGCGTCTGAAAAATCGGCTTGGTCTGGCGAATTTCCGCGACGATGTCGTTGGCGAAAGCATGGGCTTGCGACCGGGCGTTCCCGCCGGCATAAGCCCTGGCCCACAACGGCTGCGCAACCTTGGACGGCGTCAGGCTTCCTTGCACCCGCCCGTCCTGCGAGCCGTTGACCATGTATTCGGCCTTGTCCGGCGAAGTGACCTCCATGCCCAGCGACTCCAGATCAAACGCCAGCGCCGATTCCACATCGCCCGAAAAACCGCTGATGGAAATGGGCACTATGTGGGTGGTCGGCTTGTGAATCTCAATGGTTTCATCCGGCGATTGCGCGCGCAGCACAGTCAGCGCGGCCAAAAACAGGGCGCATGGCAGAGCGAGGCTCCAGCCGAGCCAGGGTTTGGTCCGCGAAATGCCTCGGCGGGAGCCTCGCCCTGCGGCGCTGGTTTTACTGTCAATATACATTTTAAGATTCATGATTATCCAGCCATTTCTTTGGCTTCGGGACTGAAGCGAAGGTTGAAAGTTCGTTGCGCGTCGTGCGACGAAGCGGGGAACGGCGGCAATTTGGAGACGCGCCGCAAAGCTTGCTCGACCGATCTGTCCAACGCCGAATCATCTGAGGGGCGCACCAATTCAGCGGAAATAATTTCGCCGCTGCGCGCAACCGTTACACGAGCTTCCGCCGAGGCCGAGCGGCTGGCCAGCGAATCAGGCGTGATCCACGCATGATAGTAATAGGAAAAAACCACGTCCCGGTAGCCCGAAAAGGCCTCCCCGCCTCCAATCCCCACCACATCGACAATGGAGTTCGGGCTGCCACTGGTGCGCACGCCCGAAGCCAGGTCGTCCAGGGAATTTTGAATTTGCCGCAATCGCCGGGCCTCGGCGCGAGAGTTGGATTCGGATGATTCTTCAGACTGCTCCGTTTTCACCGGCCTCTTGGTCTTTGTTGACTTGGAGGCGCCGGCTGGCGCATAGGAAACTTCGACATGGCGCCGCGTATGCCGGGACGGTTTGGGCGCTTTTTCCACGCCCGCCTCATCCGTTTCATCAGGAATCGGATGACGGGGTTCCTTGGTTTGGTGAGGCGTTGGAGCGGGCGCGCGTTCCACCTCTTCGGTGTGGACTTCGCGAGGCTGGGGGCGGGGTTCAACCGGCGCGGCCGCCCGCGGCTTAGGCACGGCAGCAGGATTAACGATGGGTGTTCCGCCGCCTGATCCCGCGCGGTCGAGAATATTGGGCGGGATAAAGTTCAGGATTTGCAGATCCGACGGTGGCGGGGCGTTGCGGAAGCCGGCGCCAGTAATCAGAATAATTCCCAGCGCCGTGCCATGCGCGGCCAGCGAGAAAATCATGCACTTTTTTTGCAGGCGCGTCATGGGTGCTGGGCCGGGGCGGCTTTGGCGGCCAGTTGAATTTGGTTCAGCCTGCAAAAATCGAAGACCGCGATCACGTAATCCCAAGGCGTGCGTTTGTCTGCGGCCACATAAACGACCAGCTTCGGGTCCTGCCGCCGGGCCACCCGCAATTCATTCTCAAGCTGCGCCAGGGAAAGATGCTGCCCGCGCAGCCAGTAAGCGCCAGCCTGTGTGATCTCGACCCGGCGCACGTCGCGCGGATCGATATTTTGATTGTCCGCCTTGCCCATGCCGGAAGGCAGTTGCAACGGCAATTGCTGCTCGAGCATTGGACGCGTGATGATGAAAATAATCAACAGCACGAAGGCCAGGTCCAGCAGCGGGGTGATGTTGATCTCGTTCAACGTGACCAGCGGATTGCGTTGGGAAAAGCGCCTCATTCGTCCTTCAAGTATTCCGTCTCCATGCGGGAGACCAGGTCTTGCGCGAAGTTGTCCAACTCCACCGTCCGCACGCGCAGCGTATGCACCAGGTAGTTGTAGGCCACCATCGAAGGGATGGCCACAATCAGGCCGGCCACAGTCGTAATGAGAGCGGCGGAAACGCCCGGCGCCATCGTGGGCAGGTCCGCTTTGCCCTGCATGCCCACTTGCGCGAACGTATCCATCACGCCCCAAACCGTCCCCAGCAACCCCAGGAACGGCGCGCCGCTGACCGCAATGGCCAGCAGAATCAAGCCCGCCTCCAGCTTGAGCGATTCGCGAGCGACAGCCCCTTCCAACGCGCGTTTGACATGCTCCATGCTCTTGAGGGAGATAAACCGCTTGCGCACCTCGCTTGCCTCAATTTTGAGCCGGGACGCAAGCTCCTCGCAGCCTTCCTGATAGACGGCGAACATTGGGCAGCCGTTGACGGGCGGGCTGCGGTCAAAGATGCCCAGCACCTTGTCACCTTTGCGGAAGGCGCTGTCAAAATGGGTGTTCAGCTTCCTGGCGCGCCGCATTTGCAATGCCTTGGAAACCATCATGTACCAGGCAAAAATGGAGGCGATGACCAGGACAAAAATAATGCAGCGAGCGGCAATGGTGGCCTTGCCCCAGACAAACTGCAACTGAGTTTCCGCGAAAAAACAATACGATGCGTGCATCAAACGGCGTCACAGCAGCCTTATAAAAAGCCGCCGTTGCTCAGGGCCAAACGTGGAGGAATGAAATGGTCAATTATTTTTCACGTCCAGCCCCTTTTTTCCGACCATCTGCGAAGAAGTGTAAGCCAATCCCTTTTTTTGGCAACGAATTTCGGGAAAAAAATCGCAATTTTTCGCGCGCGTAAAATATAAGAATCATTCCCACCACTGGCATAGGCATGGGAATTGCTCCCTAGTGCTTGAGAAATTTTACGGCCGCCGCGCTTGGACAAGCGGAATCTGCTGCCAGCCGGTAATTGCTCGAAGTCCTTCTGTGAAAACGATAAAGCTATGGCTCTTTTTGGCAGTGACCGGGCTGGCCGCCGTTACGTCGTTTGCCAGTTCGATCCCGATGTCCCAACTCGATCTCACCGATGAGACAGGTTACACCGCCATGGACGTTATGCCCGCCCTCGGCCCCTCCGACGGCTGGTTAAGCAGCACCGGCGAATCCGGCATCATCTCAAGTTACGACGCCAGCGCCGCAACTTTCCTTGGCCCCCAAACCGGCCTTCCCGCTGGCAGCGGCAGCCCGCCAGCCCCGATCATTGTCTGGCCCAGCTTGCTGCTCATCGCCATGGGTGGCGGCGTCTTGCTCTCCCTGCGCTGGAAAATGGCTCAGCCATCCTCCCCACCCACATCCGAAGGCGGGTAACGAACCGTATTATATCTAACGGGGCAAAACGTCTGGGTAAGGCCCTAAAAAGCGCTCGCCATTAAAATGGATCATGTGGCCGGGGTCTTCCGCGATCCACACTTCGGATTCCCATGCGATGTCCGATGCGAAAGTTTGCAACGCGCGGCGAGTCTCGAAAGCCGTGACAAAAACCAGGCCAGCCTTGCAGCCGGCAAACAATTCTTTGAGTTCCTTGCGCCGCTTTCCATCCACCGGCCCGGCACTGGTGACGGCTTCAATGAGCAACAACCAATTCTTCGTCGCGTAGTGGACGATGACGTCAGGAATTTTTGCGGCGGAATCCAAGGTTACGCCGAGCGATGCAAGATGGCCGGTTTCCAGATGGACGAATTTATTTTCCGTGTCACCAATATAGATGACGAGTCCGCCGGGCGCGAATACGGGACAAAAATGCTCGATAATCGCCTTAATGAGCGGATTTTGTCCTCCTGGCGAAAGCGCCACCTGTGAACCGCCTGGGAGTGTTACCGGCACCCGCGCAAGGGTGCGTTTGCGCGCAATCTCATGTTGAATGGCGTCGCGGCTGGCGAGATAAGATTTCAAAGCGGGCGCCCAGCGAGGCGTTCCGGCCTTGCGGAGCATCGCAAGGGCCGATGGCTCTATTTGATATGCCGTTTTCCCGCTGTTGGTTGGCCTGCCAGGGTTATCGGGATTGCGAAGGAGCAACCCAGCTTCAACGAAAAACTTCACCGCGTCATCACGCATGGTTTCGCGAGTATTCGGCGCGTAGCGCACACCGTAAGCCTCCGCGATAAAGTCAATAATCGGAGTAATTCCCCGCAAGGGCGCTTGAGAATCGGCCCAAGGAATGTCCGGGCGAAGATCAAGCATGGCGAGCAACGTGTATGCGGCCGTCTCGTTCCTTTGCCTCGGGCCAAATTGCAACGCGGCCAGAGTCTCGGCAGCTTCAGTGAGTTTTTGCTTTTTAAATCGTGCCAAAGCTCCTGGTTTATTGGCGGGCATGGAGATATTTCTCTGCGAGTTCGTCGATCTTTTCTTGCGGGTCATCGAGCTGCTTTAACTCGGCTCCCATCGCTTGCAACGTTTTGCGATCAGGATAGGCCAGCTTTCGCAAGTCCGTCGCATTCACTTGGGTGTGTCCGCTAAATCTCCGGAAATACTGGTCAACCACTGTGGAATTTAAGAAAGCGAAAAGACCGGCCGCCAGATTCCTGTCCAGTCCATGCCCGTTGGCGTGGAAATAGTTTAGATGATTCTCGAGACCAAGCTCCGCAACGCGCGTTTCGCCATCCGCGCCGAAAAAACGGGTTAGCCGTTAAAACGGGAAAATGGATTTTGGCTTTTCTTGGGAGGCGCGGCGGCGGTACTTCTCGGAGGTTTCGTCCATCAATTTTCGTTCTTCGGCGGTCAGGCTGTGGAGGCCCTCGCTGGAAATCTTTCGCAAGATCGCATCGACTCGCCGGTCGGGGCGGCCAACGGCCTCGGCCGAATCCGGCCGGCTCCGCCGTGCGCGGGCAAAGAGACGCCTCGGCGAGAATCGGCCGGGCAGCTTGATGGGGCGGCGGGTTTCCTTGGTGAAATCGAAGCCCTCCAGCGGCGTGAACAATGGGCGCCGAGCCATGTAAATAAACAAGAGCGCCGTCCCAAGCGAAACACCCGCGAAAAGCCACGGACTCTGGTAAATCGCGGAGGGATGAAGGGCGGCCGCCGCAAACATCCCCGCCAAAGCGCCGCCCAAGTGGGCATCATGGCCAACGTTCGTCAATTGCCTTTGCATGCCATAAAACGACGCCAGCAGAAAAACCACCGCGTACCATGCCGCCGGGATGCCCATCGGCAGCAAATAGGGATTAATGCGGCTGTGCGGGAAATAAAGAATGTAGGCGAAGATGATGCCGCACACGCCGCCCGACGCGCCCAAGGCCCGGTAATCATGATGCCGATGAATCCACAGCGCCAGGAGGTTCCCTGCCACGATGGCTCCCAAATAAATCACCAGAAACTGCACCGGTCCGAAAATCGTTTCGATGAGCGGCCCGAAGAAATACAGGCTCACCATATTCATCACCAAATGGAAGGTGTCCAGGTGCAGAAAACCGGGCGTGATGAGACGATAGTATTGCTTCCGGGCCAAAATCGCTTCCGGCCAGAAAAAATAATCCGTCTCAAAACCCCGGTTCCGGAAGCCGAGGTAAGAAACCCAGCAAGTGATGGCGATCACCACCCAGTTGCAATAGGCGTATCTTTCCATGGAATGACTTTGCCTGTCATTATATGAGAATCCGCCGCCCGTGTCCACGTCTCGCTAAACAGCCCATTTTCGAGAAAGAATCCTGTTGTCAATTCCGCTCGCGCATGGTAGAAAACCCTCCAGCAGGCGTAAAAACTGTTTCTATGAAAAAACTTTTGCTCATCGCGCTCACGGGCGCAGCGCTTTTCCTTGCCAGACCCCTTCATGCTCAATACAGCATCAATTGGCACACCATCGGAGGCGGAGGCGGATCCAGTTCCGGCTCGGGCGGCGGCACGACTTACACCATCAGCGGAACCATCGGCCAGCCTGCGACGGCCACCATGTCCGGCAACGGCTATTCCATTACGGGTGGCTTTTGGAGCCTTCTCGCCGCGGTGCAATCACCCAATTCGCCATTGCTGTCCATCATCCGTTCCGGCAATCAGGCCATTGTTTCGTGGACCGGGCCTGCCACTGGGTTCGTGCTGCAACAAAGTTCGACTTTGCTGTCCAATGCGTGGGGCAATTCCGCCGCCACATTGGTGACCAATGGCTCCACGATTTCCGCCACGGTACCCGCAGGCGCCGGTTTTCAATATTTCCGACTCGTAAATCCATAAAGGCGCGCCGCGCCAATCCCCCCGATGCCCAGCTTTTTCACACTTCGCCGCGGGCGCCGGGGCGCGCTGGCGGTTTTAGGCTGCCTGCTGGCGTTCGCCTCCCAGGCGGCGCTCTCAAGCCGCCATGCCTTGCAAGGCCATGTTCCGGCCGCCACCGCGCGGCTGAAATCCGTCAGCGCGCTGGCCGGCGCCAACAAGATGCGGCTGGCCCTCGGATTGCCGTTGCGCAACCAGTCGGAGTTGCAAACCCTGCTGCGCGGCCTTTATGATCCTTCCAGCGCCCAATTTCATCAATATCTCAAGCCGGCGGAGTTCGCCGAGCGCTTTGGCCCGACGGAGAAAGATTACGCGGCGGTCAAGGCCTTTGCGGCGTCGCACGGGTTGAGCGTGGTTCACACTCATGCCAACCGCCTGCTGCTGGATGTTGAGGGATCGGCCGCCGATGTTCAGAAGGCGTTTAACATCCATCTCAAGGTTTTCAAACATCCAACCGAGCAGCGGACATTTTTCGCGCCCGACGCCGAGCCAACGGTGGAAGCGGGCCTGCCGCTAATCCACGTCAGCGGGCTGGATAATTTCCAATTGCCCAAGCCGAGCCTGCTCACACATTCCGGCTCAAAACCATCTCAGACGGGCGGTTCGGGGCCGGGCGGCAACTTTATCGGGCGCGATTTCAGGGCTGCCTACGCCCCAGGCACCCCGCTCAATGGCGCGGGCCAATCTCTGGCGCTAGTGGAATTCGACACTTATTTCCCCGGCGACATCACCGCCTACGAAACGCTGGCCGGCCTGCCGCCCACCGCCGTGGTGAAAGTGCCCGTCGATAGCTTCAGCGGCCCGGCCGGAGGAGGCAACGCCGAGGTTTCCCTCGACATCGAAATGGCCATATCGATGGCGCCCGGCTTGTCGCAAGTCCTGGTTTACCAGGCGTTCTACGGCACACTTTCCGTCAATGACGATCTGCTCAACCAAATTGCCGTCGAAGACCTGGCCAGCCAGATTTCTTGCAGTTGGATTTTCGCCATTGACGCCGTCACGGACTCCATTTTTCAGGAAATGGCCGCGCAAGGGCAGTCCTTTTACTCGGCCAGCGGCGACGCTGGCGCCTACTACTATGAGCCGCTGCCGCTGGAGACCGATCCCAATATCACGATCGTCGGCGGAACCAGTTTGACCACAACCGGCCCTGGCGGAGCATGGGCGGATGAAACGGTCTGGAACGGTTTTACCACCGGCGCTTATACCGGGGGGAGCAGCGGCGGAATCAGCGCGACTTATCCCATTCCTTACTGGCAGCAATCCGTCAGCATGTCGTCCAACTTAGGCTCGGCCGCTTGGCGGAATATACCGGATGTGTCGATGGTGGCGGACCAGGTTTGGATCACCTTCAGCAATGGATCGTCCGAGTCCGTCGGCGGCACCAGTTGCGCCGCGCCATTGTGGGCTGGATTTACGGCGCTGATGAACCAGCAGGCGGCCCAATACGGGCGCCCGCCCGTCGGATTCATCAATCCCGCCCTCTACGGCCTGGCGCAAAGCCCGGTTTACTCTTCAATCTTTCATGACATCACGAGCGGCAACAACACCAATGCCAACGGGCAAACCCTGTTTTTTGCCCAGCCGGGCTATGATCTTTGCACAGGCTGGGGCACGCCCAATGGGCCAGCCTTGATCAACGCTTTCGCGCCGCCAGACAGCATGGAATTGACACCCCAAGGCGGATATTCGTTTGAAGCCCTCCACGGCGTGGCCTTGGCCGGGACCACGGAAACGGTCATATTAAAAAACACCGAAGCCACCACGGTTGATTGGGTCATGGGCACGCGCCCGAACTGGCTGGTGGCGTCCGTGACGCACGGCATTACTTCCAATAATTTTCCCGTAATCATCACCCTCTCGCTCACGCCACCGGCCACGAATCTGCCGGCCGGCAATTACCTTTCGAATTTGCTCATCACCAATCTGACCTCTGGTGTCACACATATTTACCCGGTTTCCTTGCAGGTTTTCGACCCCCTCCTCATCGCGACCAATTCCGGCATGTACGTTTTTGGCCCCGCGGGAGGCCCGTTCAACGAAACATCGCAATCCATTCTTATTGGCAATGCCGCTGCCGGCCCCATCCATTGGTCGGCCCAAAGCACCTCGCCCTTCGCCACGTTTTCTCCGTCCAGCGGAACGCTCGCTTCCCAATCCATTACCAACCTCACGGTCAACCTGACCGCGGCCGCCAGCAACGTCCTGCTCAGCGTCCAAACCGGCAATTTGGCCATCACGGATTTGAACACCACGAACGTCCAAAACCTGCCGTTCACCCTCGACGTCGGGAATGGCGATTTTGAAACCGGCGATTTTTCCGATTGGACCTTTGTTGGCAATTCCAACGCCAACGCCGTCATATCCGTGGCGCAACTCTTTGGCGCTTACATCCATTCAGGTTTTTATTCCGCCATCCTGGGAGAACCGCAAGGAACAGGTTCGCTTTCGCAGATCCTTCCCACGACGCCCGGCCAATCTTATTTGATTTCGCTGTTTTTGGACAACCCGGTCGGCGGCCCTATCAATTCATTCGGCGTCAAATGGGGCGGCGCCAGCATTTTCCAAAGGCTGAACGTGCCGCAAACGCTGTGGACCAACATGCAGTTCGCGGTTTCCGCCACCAATACGAACACGGTCCTCGAATTCGATTTCCGCAACGACCCGGACGCCTTTGGCTTCGACGACATCTCCGTGACGCCCATCGGCCAGCCGAACTTCACGTCGGTCAATTCCAGCAATGGCGCAATCGTCTTCACTTGGAGCGCGATGCCCGGATTTTCCTATCAACTAAAATACGCGAACGACCTGGCCATGCCGCATTGGATCAACCTGGGGCCAGCCATCACCGCCACGAACAACATGGTCACTGCCTCGGATGTCCAGGCGGCCGGCGGGCAGCGGTTCTATCGTGTATTCGTTACCTCGCCGTAGCCTTTTCGGCGCTGCCAAAAATAAACCGGCAAGCCCAGCGCGATTAAACCCAGTCCCACCGCCGACTCATACGGATTGGTCCACAATGTATTGATCACCAGCCAGACGGCCACCGCGATAAAAATCACTGGCGCCACGGGATAGCCCAGCGTTTTGTAAGGGCGCGGCGTGTTGGGCTGCTTCCTGCGCAGGACAAAGATGGCGGCCGTCGTGGCGGCGTAAAAGATCATGCTGGCGAAGATCACACAATCGGTCAATTGATCGAAGGTGGCGGAAACCACCAGCAAAGCCGCCCACAACCCTTGCGCGATAATGGCCGCCACCGGCACGGCCGAGCGCTCCCCCAACCGCGCGAACGAGGCGAAGAACAAGCCGTCGCGCGCCATCGCGTAGGGAATGCGCGCGCCAGTGAGGATGGATCCGTTCAGCGCGCCGATGGTTGACAGCAACGCCGCGATGGCCACCCATTGCGCGCCAAACCGCGGCAGGAAACTCTGGGCCGCCTTCGAGGCCACCGGCAGGGCCGTGCCGTGCAAAGTGGAACTGGCATTGGCAATTTCGCCGATGGGCAGCGCGTAGCAATAGGCCAGGTTCAACGCGCCATAAACCAGCAGCACGACCGCCATGCCCAGAATCAACGCGAGCGGAATATTGCGGCCCGGATTTCGGACTTCTCCCGCCGCCATCGGCATGTTGTTCCAGCCGTCGAAGGCCCACAACGCCGAGAGCATGGCCGCGCCGAAGGCGGGAAAGCCGCACCAGGCCGGCACGCCGGCGGGCGCGCGAAGATGCTCCCACGAGGCCGAAGGCGCGAAGAAAAAGACCCCGCCCGCGATGGTCGCGATCGCGAGCAACTTGGCCAGCGTCAGCGCCGCCTGCACGCGCCCGCCAATCGTCACGCGCAGGCAATTGACGGCTGTAAAGAATAAAATTACGGCCACGCCGATGGCCTTCATCGCGCCAGAACTGAGCGGCGTGAGCGCGGAGAGGAACATGGCGAAGGCCGCCCCAAAACTGGCGATGGAACCGGACGAGCCAATGGCCAGGCGCATCCAGCCGAAAATAAAAGCCGGCGCGCTGCCATAGGCGGCGCGGAGATAGATGTATTCGCCGCCCGCGTCCGGGAGCATCGCGCCGAGTTCCGCGTAACTCAACGCCCCGGCCAGCGAGAGCAGCCCGGCCGCCGCCCACGCCAGCAGGACCAAAGCGGGCGTCCCGGCGGATTGCGCCATGCGCGCCGTTTTTAGAAAGACACCCGTGCCGATGATCGTGCCGACCACCAATGAAGTCGTGGCGCTCAAATCCAGGCCGCGGACCAGTTCGCGCCTGTTTATGGATTTGGCGTCCACGCTGGGTTATTCAAACTGGATGGCTGGCAGCCGCCATGCCCGCCGGTTTTCAAGGTATTGTTTGCGCGGCAATTGCACCAGAATCGGATGGGCGCGCGGGTCCAGCCATCCCAGCAGCGTTTCGAGATCGCCGAGCCTCATGGCTGTGCAGCCGCTGGTGGGATGGCCCGGCGCCTTCCAGACATGCATGAAGACGCACGAGCCGGCTCCGGGAACCGCGGGCGAACTATTATGCGCGACGAAGATGCCCAATTTGTACTCGCCGTCGTCCATCAACATTTTCTCCGAGCTTTTCCAATCCGGATTCGCCACCGTGTTCCGGTCCTTGATGATGTTGTAATAAGCCGAGTTAGGGTCATCCACGCACTCGACGCTCTTGGTGCATTGGATGTAAGGCAGCTTGATTTCCGGCACGTCGGCGGGCGCGGCGTATCCGAAGGCATAAGTCAGGGGAAAAACCCCGGCGGGGCTTCGTCCGTCGCCTTCCTTCTTTTGAGGATCGTCCGACACGGGCGGATTGGTCATTCCAAGGCCCCAGCCCAAACCGGCGCGGCCCACCACGACCTTCACGGGAACCAAGGAGCCGGTCTGCTGCCAGCCTTGCTCCGTCCTGCTAAACCGGCGCAGTTCCCCTTCGGTGGCGGTCCAATCTTTGGTCGTGACGGCCACCATCTGAATCGACGGGGCCGCCATCTCCAGAAAACCCCCAGGCTCCGTCGGCTGGGCGTTCAGGCAAAATGGCAGGAAAGCGAGCACGGACGCTGCGCGGATTTGGCGCCACATAAATAAATTTCGGACATGTTGACAATTGTTTCGATAATGTGGCAAGGTGAATTATTGCTTTTCAAGTGAGTAAAAGGTCTAAGTCAAAGAATTTTTATTATCTACTGCCGGGGCAGGGACGCGGAGCGCGCAAGCGCTTCCTGCGCAACCACATCGCGGCGGTCATCGTGGGCATTCTTACTGCGGGCGCTTTCTTCTGGATTGTTTACTTCATTGAAAAATGAACCCGTTCTGGCCGTGTCCGGCCTCGCGGTGCGCCGCGGCGAAACGGTCATTCTCAACGGCATCAATTGGCGGGTTTTGCCCGGCCAGCATTGGGCCATCCTCGGCGCCAACGGCTCCGGCAAAACTTCCCTTCTGTGCGCGCTCACCGGCTATTTGACACCTACGGCGGGAGAGGTCGAAGTCCTGGGAAAACGGTATGGCCGGGTCGATTGGCGGCAATTGCGCCAGCGCCTGGGCATGGTCAGCTCGGCCATCCGCCAGCGCATCCCGCCGGATGAACCCGCCCTGGAAACCGTGGTCAGCGGACACTATGCCATGATCGATTTCTGGGGCAAAATGACCAGCGCGGACCGGCGGCTGGGCCGGCAAATCCTGCGGCAAACCGAATGCCTTGATTTGGCCGAACGCCCCTGGCTTTACCTTTCGCAAGGGGAACGGCAGCGCGTGCTGATCGGGCGCGCCTTGATGGCCAAGCCCGCCGTGCTGATTCTCGATGAACCCTGCGCGGGGCTGGACCCGGCCGCGCGCGAGCATTTCCTCCAATTTCTGCAACGCCTGGGCCAAAGCGACCCCGCGCCGACCCTTGTCCTCGTCACCCATCATGTCGAAGAAATCATGCCGGTGTTCTCGCACGTGCTGATTTTGAAAGAGGCCCAGGTCATGGCGCAAGGGGCCAGGAAACAGGCGCTCACCTCCGTGTCGATGACTGAGGCCTTTGGCGAGCCGGCCCGCCTGAGCCAAAAAAAGGGCCGTTACGCGCTGCAATTGCTCCGCCGCACCCATTGGCGTTTGTAACTAAAGTCTTCCCGGCGCCTGCCGATAACTTGGCAGACTTTAAATGACACAGTTATTGGACCCTTTAAAAAGGGCCGGGCACGGACTCGCCTGGCTGGCAACCAGCGCGGGCATGTCTTGGCTTTTGTGCGGATGCACGACCACCAAGATTCATACCCCTCTGGAATCACGCTACAAGCCCACCAACGTTTATCGCAAGGGCCTCATCCTGGACCCCGATGTCAGGCGCATAGCCATCCTGCCGATGACCACTCTCCAGCCGACGGAGTCGTTCTTGGCGGGCGTGGATTCGTTGCAACCGCTGCTCCGAGCCGAGATCGAAAAATCCAAGCGCTTCGAGATGATCATCGTCACGCCCGAGCAATTGCAGAATTGGACCGGCCAGCGCGGCTGGCGGGCGGAGGACCAATTGCCGCCGGACTTCTTTGACCGCATCCAGGAGCAAACGGGCTGCCAGGCAGTTTTCTTCGATCAATTGACCCGCTACCAGCCCTATCAACCCATTGCTGTGGGCTGGAAACTGACCTTGGTCGTCAACAAGGAACATCGGATTTTCTGGGCGGCGGACGAACTGTTCGATGCTGGGGACGACGCCGTGGCCAATGCGGCCCGCGTTTACGCGGCTGGCCATATTGTGACGCAATCGCCCATACCCGACCCCAACGCCGTTCTCAGCTCCCCCAGCCGCTTCGGCCAATACACCCTGCACGCCTTGATGGCAACCCTGCCGGAACACTGATTTTGACACCCAACAAACCTAAAGTTATTATCATCCAAACCGATAAAATTAATGGCAGTCAATGGAATGATGAGACCAAACGCTGCTGATTCTATGGAAATCAATACAAACCTGAGCGCTAACGGCGTGAATGGGGCCGCAATTCCCCAACGCACCACGCCTGCAACAAACATGCTTTCGGATCGAGTCTCTTTGACAAATTCGTCGGCCTTGGAACAAGCCCTGGCCAATTCCCCCGCCAGCCGCCCTGAAATGGTGGAGCGGGCCAAGTCCCTGATCGCGGACCCGAACTACCCTCCTGCTGAGGTCCTTTCGGCGGTGTCCCGGCTTTTCGCCTCCGCCCTAACCTCCGAGAACGCGTAACCTTTCCTATCTTATGATGTCCCGCAGCAAGCCTTGGGAATCCTACCGGAAAGTGGCCACTCAAACCGCCACAGCTGGTCAATTGGTGCTGATGCTTTACGATGGGGCGCTGCGCTTCCTGGAAAAAGCCATAACCGGCTTCGAGTACACGGACCCGCAGATGTTCAACCAAACCATCAACAATAACATCGTCCGCGCCCAAGCCATCATCCACGAGATGAACGCCTCCCTGAACATGCAAGGGGGCGGCGAGGTCGCTTCCAATTTCCGCCGCCTTTACAATTATTTCTACCGCCGCCTGACCGAGGCCAACCGCGCCAAGCAAAAAGAGCCTGTCGAAGAAATCATCGGCCGCTTGCGCGTGTTGCGCGATAGCTGGGCCGAAATGCTCCGCAACGGCGGCGAATCCCGCGCGGACGTCGAGGCGCCCGCCGAAAGCGCCGCCGCCTGATTTATGGACCCGCGCCAGCGCGTTGCCGCCATCCTCAAGGAGTGGCTCGACCGCACCCGCGACGAGACGCAGGCCATCCAAGCTGGCCATTGGGCGGAGTTGCGAACCGTCCAGGATGCCAAAACCCAATTGAGGCAGCCGCTCGGCCAGGCCGTCGAGGCATGGCGGGCGCTGAACCCGGCTGAAGCCGCCGCCAACCCATTCCGCCCCGCCGTGGAAGAATTGCTCGCTCTGGAAACGCAAAACGCCAGCCTCCTGGCTGATCGCAAGCATCGCGCGCAGGAAGAGAAACGCCTTCTGGAACAGGCCCAGTTCAATTTGCGGCGCATCCGCTCCAGTTACGCCGGCGGCCCGCGCCCAATGCTCAATTCCTATTCCTGAGCGACTTTTTCGCCCGCGTTTCGCGATTGCGGGATTGAAAAAATCCTTCGTCGGAGATACATAGGCGGCGATGGCATTGCGTTTGTTCAATACTTTGTCCCGTTCGGTGCAGGAATTCGTCCCCTTGGACCCGGCGGGCCGGCACGTCGGCCTCTATTGCTGCGGGCCAACCGTGCACGACTTCGCCCACATCGGCAATTTCCGCACGTTCGTCTTCGCCGATCTTGTGCGCCGCCATCTCCAAGCCCAGGGCTTCGCCGTCCGCCACATCATGAACATCACGGATGTGGAGGATAAAATCATCAAGCGCGTGGCGGAATCGAAGATGACTCTGCGGGAATTCACGGCCCAGTTCGAGACGGCGTTCTTCGAGGATTTTCAGACGCTCCATTGCCTGCGCCCGCACGAAACCCCGCGCGCCACGGAACACATCGCGGACATCATCGCGTTGATCGAAAAGCTGGCCGCGCGCGGGCTGGCTTATCGCGCGTCGGACGGCTCGGTTTATTTCAGCATCGAGAAATACCAGGCAGGCGGCGCCCGCTACGGCCAATTGGTCAAATTGAATTTCGAACAGATGCGCCCCGGCGAGCGCATGGCCCACGACGAATACGCCAAGGAGTCCGCGGCCGATTTCGCGTTGTGGAAGGCGCGGGCGGCCTCGGACGGCGCGGTTTTTTGGCCCAGCCCGTGGGGCGAAGGCCGGCCCGGCTGGCACATTGAGTGCAGCGCCATGAGCATGAAGGCGCTCGGCCCCAGCCTGGACCTCCATTTGGGAGGCGAAGATTTGATGTTTCCGCATCACGAGGACGAAATCGCCCAAAGCGAAGGGGCGGAAGCACGAGAAGCGGGGCGGCCATTCGTCAAATACTGGATGCACGGCGCGCATTTGTTGGTCGAAGGCAAAAAGATGAGCAAAAGCCTCGGCAACTTTTTCACGCCGCGGGACTTGATGCGCCAGGGCTTCACGGGACGGGAGATTCGTTTCGAATTGTTGCAGGCCCATTACCGCGAACCGTTCAATTTCACCCTGGACGGCCTGCGCGGCGCGCGCACCGCTCTCGCCCGCCTCGACGAATGCCTGGCCAAATTGCGCCAGGCCGCCGGCGGCGCCACCGCCCCGGCTGAGGACAGTTTGGCCGCGCAGTTTTCCGCCGCGCTGGACGAGGATTTCAACATCTCCGGCGCGTGGGGCGCGGTTTTTGAATGGGTGCGCGAAAACAACCGCCTGCTGGCCGCGCCCGCCGGCATCACTCCAGATCGCGCCGCCGCCGCGCTGGCGGCTTGGGAAAAGATTGATTCCGTGCTGGCCCTGGGCAGTCCCGGCGAGGCGGAAACCCCGGCCGAGCTTCAAGCATTATTGGACGAGCGCCTGGCCGCCCGCCGCGCCAAGGATTTCAAAAAAGCCGACGCCATCCGCGACGAACTCAAAACCAAAGGCTGGGTCATCGAGGACACCTCCCAAGGCGCCCGCCTCAAAAAGCTGGCCGGTTAAGGAATCGAAAGCGCGGTGAATATAGCCCCTTGCATTACCATCAAATCATGGTATAGTGTGGCCATATCGCGCTTCGGCGCATGTTCTTTTCAGTTGCGTTCCCCATGGTTTTTTAGAAAAACAAACTGAGCCCAAAGCAATTCAAGGAAAAACAAGCCTGAACAAGGCGCTTTCCATATAGAACCTGCGCTCCAATCCAAGCTGCGCCAGTGCTTTTTGCGGCGAGATGTCATCTCACCGCGGTTGGATGGTCGCGGACAGGCATCTGCAACCATAGGCCGGATTAAGTCAATACTATTTAATCTGGCGGCCGAGTGTTGAGAAAACGGGAATCTCCAAGAAGGCCCAATCAGGCCCCGGGCGTCTTCTGCTCTGGCTCGAAGGATTTGCCGCAGCCGCAACTTTGGGCCGCCTTTGGATTGGTGATTTTGAATCCGCCGCCGGTTAAGGCATCCGAGAAGCTCACGACCGATCCCCGGAGATATTCCGCGCTAAATGGGTCCACGAACACCGAGACGCCAAAATGCGACGCTTCAAGATCATCGGGACGTTTCTGGTCGAAAACCATGCCGTATTGAAGACCGGAGCAGCCGCCCTTTTCCACATAAAGGCGCAGGCCTTTGCCCGCGCCTTCCGAATCCGCGGCCAGCTTGGCGCGGATTTCATCGGCGGCGCTCTCCGTCAACATTGCGACCGGATTGTCATTCATGGCGTTCCCAACTTAGGCCATAGTGGAAACCGTGTCAAAACGGATTATCTGTGGCCCCCGCCGTGCCCGCCGCCGCCGGCGCCGCCATGAAAGCTTCCGCCGCCATGGAATCCGCCGCCAGATCCTCCGTGGAATCCACCACCGGTTCCACCGCGGAATCCGCCGCCAGCTCCTCCGTGGAATTCACCACCGGTTCCACCGCGGAATCCGCCGCCGAAGCCGCCGTGAAATCCTCCGACTCCACCATGGAACCCTCCAACGCCGCCGCGGAACCCGCTGAATCCTCCGTGGAATCCACCCACGCCGCCACGAAATCCGAATGCGCCAGCGCCGCGGAATCCGCGTCCGCCCCATCCGCGCCAACCCCAACTCCAGCCCACATTCGGCCACCAATAATATCCGTAGTAGTACGGATACCCGCCGTAATAATAGGGAGTTCCGTAATCGTAACCATAATCGTAAGCGGGATATTCGGCGGAGACATCAGGAGCCGGCGTGGCGGGCATCGCCATTTGCGGCGGCGGTTGTTGATCACCCGGCCCCCCCTGCGGATACGGAGCCGGGCCTGGCTGCGGCTGCTGCGCGTAATACTGCTGGCTGGCCTGCTGTTGCAAGGCGCCATCGCGCTGGATCATTGCTTTGGTGATGTCCTGCGGCACCCCAACACCCTGAAGATAGATGATTTGGTCGGCCGACATGTGATAAGAGCCGGGCGTGCTGTCGATGTAGTTTACAATAATGTCTTTATTGATTCCCCCTTGGTACATCTTCAACACCTCTCCCGCGCCATAAGGCAACGGCGCCGAGGCGGCGCCTGGCGGAGGCGCGGGCGGATTGCCGGGAGGGAAGACGGGGTTTTGGCCGCTGTTGGCGTCCCAAGGCGCGACGAGGCACGCGGCCATCATCGCGATAAGCGCCATCCGAGAAACTGACGAACAAACTTTCATATTCTGACTCCTTCAATCTGCCGGGGCCGCGCTTGCATTTGCTTGACCCCATTTAATGTAGGCCCCTGGCCGCTGTCGCGCAAGGTGGCAGCCGCCACCGCGCTATGCGATCTCATCGGGCCTCAAATCTTCCAACTTCCATACGGCGCCACCGCGCGAATATTGCACCACGCCTTCACTCAGCGGGCGGCGGTGCCGGCAAATCAATCCGCTTTCCCGTCTGGGCCGACTCCCGGGCGGCATCCAGAATTTCCGTGACGGTCATGTTCATGGCGAGCGAGGAAAGGCCGGAAGGCTTGATGTCCCCGCGCACCACGGCCGCCAGATAGGAAAGCTGGTCATGGTCCGGGCTGTCCAGCGGCGGGGCGGGCAATTCCTGGCTGGTCTCTTGTTCGCCGAATTTCCTCATTTCCAGGACATTCTTCCGGGGCACCTTGATGTAGCCGGTCCTGCCATAGATTTCGAGGTCCTTGCGGTCGATGGGCCAATTCCACGAGGCCTGAATGATGCCCTGCGCTTTAGGATAAGTGAGGATCACGGTGGCCTCGTCCTCGACCTTGGGATAAATGTCCGGCTTGATGTGTTGCGTGACCGCTACGACCGAAATGGGCCGCTGCCCGCCCATCAGCCAAGTGATAAGGTCCGCGCCGTAACAGCCAAAATCCGGCAGCGCCCCGCCGCCATTCAACGTCGGATCGGTCAGCCATTTGAGGAACGTTTCCGAACAGCCGATCTCCCGCGGGCCGCGATGCCCATCATGCGCCACGATTTTGCGCAGGTCGCCGATGGCGTGGTCCTCGTCCGCCAATTTGTAGGCGGTTTGATTGCCCTGGTACCAGGTCGTTTCAAAATTGACCACGATCTGGATGCCGCCGCGCTTGGCGGCCGCCTCGATGGCCCGCGCCTCCGTCATGTTCACCGCCATCGGTTTTTCCATCATGACGTCGATGTGCAGCGGGGCGCACATTTCGACGACGCGCCGGTGGTCAAGAGTCGAGGTAAAGGCGGCGACGGCATTGACATTGGTCTTGGCCAGCAGCGCGTCCAGGGTCGGGTAAAAAAGATCGCTGTTAAGGTGGAACCGCTTTGCGTAAGACTCGGCCAATTCTTTGTCAGGCTCCACGATGCCGGCCAATTGCGCGTCGGGCCGATTTTGTGTCAAAGGAATGAACCCATAAGCATGGTCATGCACCAAGCCGACGATGGCGACGTGAATGGGCGGCTTGGCATCCTGAGCCAGAACCCGGCTTAACGAAAGCAACAGCAAACATAAGATTCTCTTCATGATTTCATCCTTTTTCTGAGTCCGCCGCCCGCCACAAATACCTTGCGGCCATGGTGCGATGGGGCGCCCAGCGGCGGCCATGTTCGGCCAGCCGCTTCGGTTCGGGCATTTTGCGTTTCCGGTAAAGATTTTGAAAACCGCGGCGGACACCCAGATCGTGAATGGGCAGGATATCCGGCCTTCCCAAATTGAAAATGAGGAACATCTCGACCGTCCAGCGCCCGATGCCCTTGATTTCCGTCAGCTTCGCGACGATGGCCTCATCGTCAAGCAAATCACAATCATCCAGCGAAGGCGCCCATCCCGAATCGCAACACTTCGCCAAATCGAGGATGTATCCGGCCTTCGGGCGAGAGAGGCCGGCCGCGCGCAAGCGTTCGAGGGGCATTTTCACGACTTGGCCGGGAGCGGGAAAAGCGTCCGGCGGGAACAGAAGCCGGAATCTTTCGAGAATGGTTCCGGCGGCCTTCCCGCTCAATTGCTGGTGAATGATCGCCTGGGTCAACGATTGAAACAGCGAATGGCGGTGCGGCTTCAGGCGAATCGGCCCGACCCGCTCGATGAGCAGTGAGAACGCTGGATCGGAACTTAAATGAAAGATAGCGCGCTTGCTCACGGACGAAGTTTACGCAAACCGCCAGCTTGTGTCAAAGCGTCCGAGGCCGCGGATTATCCCTTGCCTTGCCGGGCAAACGCGCTTACAATTTTTCTGAAACCAGGAACTCAATAACAGGTTTAAAGGATTATGCCGCAACGAAATCGCATGCCGGTTAACGCAAGCAATATTCTCTCCGTCATCATGGGTGGCGGCCAGGGCACACGACTCTTCCCGCTCACGCGCGAGCGCAGCAAGCCGGCCGTCCCTCTGGCCGGGAAATACCGCCTGGTCGATATTCCCATTTCCAACTGCATCAATTCGGGCCTGCGCCGGATTTATCTGTTGACACAGTTCAACTCCGCCTCGCTTCACCGGCACATTTCGCAATCCTATAAGTTCGACCAGTTTTCCGGCGGGTTTGTGGAAATCCTGGCCGCCGAGCAAACGTTCAGTGACGCCTCGTGGTATCAGGGCACGGCGGACGCGGTGCGGAAAAACCTCGTCCACTTCCTCAACCAGGATTTCGAGTACCTGCTGATTCTCAGCGGCGACCAGCTTTACCGCCTGGATTTTCGGCGCATCATTGACGAGCACGTGGAAACCGGCGCGGAAATTACGGTGGCCACGATCCCGGTGCCGCGCAGCGACGCGGGTTCCTTTGGCATCATGCAAGTGGACCAGTCGATGCGCATTACGCGTTTTGTGGAAAAGCCCAAGGAAAAGGCCCTGGTGGATTCGTTGCGCGTGGATCACAAAGTTCAGGAGCAATTGGGCCTGGAGCCGAAGGAAGATTACCTGCTGGCCTCGATGGGCATTTACCTGTTCAACCGCGACGTCGTTCTCAAATTGCTGGACAACAGCCTCACCGATTTTGGCAAGCACATCATCCCTGGCGCGATCACCGCCCGGAAAGTGCAAGCCTTCATTTTCCAAGGATACTGGGAGGACGTCGGGACGATCCGGTCGTATTTCGAGGCCAACCTGGACCTGGTCTCGGACTTGCCGCGCTTCAATTTCTTTGACATGAGCGCGCCCATTTTCACCCGCCCGCGCTTTTTGCCCGCCTCCAAGATCAATGCGGCCGAGATCGATCACGCCATCATTTCCGACGGCTGCATCATCAATAAATCGCACGTCCACCACAGCATTGTGGGCGTCCGCAGCGTCATCGACGAAGAGGCGACTTTGGACCGCACCATCATGCTAGGGTGCGACTATTATGAATCCGATGCGTCCATCCGCGAACACGCCGCGCGCGGTCAGCCTCGCATCGGCATCGGGCGCAATACGATCATTGAGAATGCGATTATTGACAAAAACGCGCGCATCGGGCGCGATTGCCGGATCTCGCCGGCCGGCAAGCCGGACAAAGTGGACCATCCGCTCTATTATGTGCGCGATGGCATCGTCATCATTCCCAAGAATGGCGTTATCCCGCATGGGACGACTATTTAACAGGGGCGCGCGGGTGGTTTTGATGGCGGGAGCGATTGTGTGGGCGGCCGGCTGTGCCGGGCCTTCTGCCGAGCGCCCTCCCGCCGCGAGGCCGCCAGCCACGCGAACTCCTGCGGCCAGGCCGTCTCCAAACGTCAACGCTCCGGCAGCACAGGCCACGGCGCCGGACGAGAAGCGTTTCATCCTCGCTCCTGAATTGACCAGCGTTCTCCATGTCGTCAACGTGTGGTTGAGCCATCCGCCCGGCCGCTATCTCAAAGTCGAAGTCACTTTGCAGAACATGACCAAATCGCCGCAGCGGTTCAGCTATCACATCGATTGGTTTAACGAGGACGGAGGCAAGCTGCCGGTGGAAGACGACGGGTTCATCCCATGGATGCTCATGGCCAATGAAGTGTCATCCTTCTCCGTCACAGCCACGTCAGCGGCGGCTGCGGATTGCGGGATCGCGTTTGTTCCGGCGGCCCAATAGCGGGCGTCAGTCCATTTTGCGAAGCGCGTCGCGCAGGCGGCCGGCTTCCTCGTAGTTCTCGTTGCGGACGGCTTCGTCCAAGTCGTTTTCCAGCTTTTCGCGCGGAGTCAAAGGGCGTTTGCTCTGGACTTCCTGAAGCCAGATTTCCAGCGATTGCAATTCGCCGCTGGTTTCCAGAAGGTCCGGCCGGTCGTGTTCGCGATAGAACTGCCGGATTTCCTCCATGCCGTCCTCAACGATGCTGGAGAACAAATCGTAACGATTATCCTTGAGCGCCATCATGCCCTTGGCGCGCACGCGCATCATTAGCAATTGGGGGCGGAATTGCTGCAACGACCACGCCAGATCTTCCGACCCGGCATAGCGCTGCACAAAATCAAAAACCTTGAGATTCCGTTCCGCATCGTGAATGACGCCGTCAAAATCCTCCAATTGGAACAGGCAAATATACCGGTGATGATATTGGATGGCCTCCTGCTGGAGTTTGCCGCAATCGTCGGAAGTCAAACGAAACGATTTCTCATCATGGGCATGTTCGCGGCGGAACTTTTCCAGGCGTTCCTGGTAATGTTCCATCAGAGATTCATGGCCGAAGGGATGCTTGCCATCCGGCCGGCCTTCGGCGTTCATCTGCAACAATCCCAAATCCACCCGAAGCTGAATTTTGTCCTGGCCATCCTTGCCGCGAAACTTCCTAACGACAACTTGGCCTGGCTGATAATCCCACTGATCTAACAGGGCGGAGATATCGAAACTCATGCTCCAATATGGTGGCCGTTTGCCCTCAAGTCAACGCAAGGATTGCCGCTGCTTACTTCTCGGCCTGCGCCGATTCCGCGGGAACGAACAGCTTGCGATTGCTGTCATGACGCGGGTCATCAGGGCGCGGATAATCTCGCCAAAGCCAGCGCAACATTTCGGGCATCATCGCGCCGCCCTGCTTGCCGGAATGGGTGCCGATGCCCCAGCAGTAATTCACGTCGTAGCCTTTGCCCGTCAGCGCCGCCACCATCTTGATGTTTTGGGCGTGCCAGTCGCGTTTCGGATTGTAGTCGCTGCCATTGCGCCCGCGGCCGCGGAGGTCGTTGACGCCGTCCTGAAGAAAAATGCGGATGGGCTTGCGCTCGCTTTGGCTGATGAGATCGGGATAGACATCGCCCCCGCGAATATCCGTAAAGCTTCCAATGGTGCTGATGACTTTGTGGAATTGATCGGGACGCTGCCATGCGACCGTGAACGCGCAGATCGCCCCCGAACTGGCGCCGCCAATGGCGCGGTCATCCGGGTTGGGGGAAATGTTGTAATCCTTCTCCAACACGGGCAGCAATTCCTTGACAATCAGGTTGGCGTAATGGTCGTTGAGTTCATTGTACTCGATGCCCCGGTTGTTGATGCTGTCGCCCCAATTGGTCGAGGTGGCTTCCTGCTGATTCGGCAGCCGGCCGGGATTGATGAAGACGGCCAGCGTCACCGGCATTTCCCGGCGGTAGATGAGATTGTCAAACACGTTTGGAATCCGGTATTCGCCGCCGGGGCCGACAAAAGCCTGCCCGTCCTGGAAGATCATCAGGGCAGCCGGCTGTTTGGCATCATATTGCGCCGGGACATACACCCAATAGTGGCGGGTCGTGTTGCCGAAAACTTCGCTCGCCAGCGTCAACGGCCCGATGACTTTGCCGTGCGGAACGCCTTCATGCGGCAGCGAATCGGGGCCAAGGCTGTAAACGTCATCGGTCGGCGCGGCGGGCAAATTCGGGACGGCCAGCAGCGCCGCCAGCAGCAGGAAGCGGGAACAAATTGTGATCATTCGCGGATGGTGTGACGGCTGCGCCGGAGGATTCAAGCTTTTAATCGGCTCGCGGCGTGTTATGCTGCCGCATGGGCTGCCGCATCGCGATCGGTGAGAGTTTGACCTCGGCTTTCAGCCGCATTGCCGCCGCGGAAATTGAACTGGCTGGCGTGGAATTGTGCCGCTCCCAAAATGGCGAGACGGTCCACAACGCCCGCAAATCCCTCAAACGATTGCGCGCTTTGTTGCGAGCCATGCGCGAGGCGCTTCCCAAGGACCTTTACCGCGCGGAGAACCGCCGCCTGGGCCACGCCGGGCGGGAACTGTCGCCCTTGCGGGATGTCATTGTGCAACTGCGCACGCTGGGCAAACTTAAGGCGGCCGGCAGCCCCGCCGGAAGCCATCTCCTCCACCAATTGCGCCACCGGCAATTCTTCCTGCTTCGCCGCATCCCGGCCCAAAGCCAATCGGTGCGCGCCATGCTCGAAGCCTCCGGCCACAGCCTCGCGGCCTGGCCCCGCCGGGAAGCCACGGCGGACGACCTTGCGGCCGGCCTCAAGCGCGTTTACAGCCAGGGGCGCAAAGCCTTCAAAACCGCGCGCATGTCCCCCACGGCCGCCCATTGGCACGAGTTGCGCAAGAAGGCCAAGTCGCTCGGCTACGGCTTGGAGCTGGTTCGGGAGATTATTCCCAAGAAGCTTTGCCGGATGTTGGACCATTGCGACGACCTGACCGAAGCCCTGGGAGACGATCACGACCTTGTCATGGCTCAAAAAGCCTTGGACAAGGAACACCGCGCCCATCCCGCCCGCGGCCTTGGCGCGCTCCCAAAGCGGATCGACGGCAAGAGAGCCGCATTGCGCAAGCGCATCCGCAAATTAGCCCCCGGAGTCTTTGGCGATAAACCCGGCGCATTCCACAAGCGATTGCGCCGCCACCTCCGCCGCGCGGAACGGAAAAGCCTGTAATGGCAATGTCAACAACGCTCTTTATGGGAAAATTTGTGGAGACTTCACGGACTTCACATATTATCTGAATCCCACGCCGAACGACCGGAATGTGGAATTTGATCCGAATCAGAACTTAATTGAGGGTCAAAACGCGGCCAGGCCATAGCGAGCCGGTCCATGCTAATTCTCTCGCTCTTTGCCATAGACTGCTTCCGGCCGATGCTCTAACGTTTGCTCATGCCGTCGTTCGATATTGTTTCGCAGGTGAACCCGATGGAGATTGAAAATGCCGTCAATCAGGCCAAGAAGGAATTGGCCAGCCGGTTCGATTTCAAGGGAAGCAACGCTGAGATCGTTCTGGAGAAAAACGAAATCAAACTCTCGGCCACCGACCAGTTCAAGATCACCGCGCTGCATGAAATGGTGGTCAGCAAACTGGCCAAGCGCCAGATCAGTTTGAAAAGCGTCGAGTCCATGCCGGCGGATATTTCGCCGCTCGGCCATGCCCGGCAGGTTATCAAAATCAAGCAGGGCATCGAACAGGCGTCGGCCAAGCAAATCACCGGCTTCATTCGCGAAACGAAATTGAAAGTCACCACGCAAATCCAAGGCGAGGCCGTCCGCGTGACCGGCAAGAGCCGGGACGATTTGCAGGAGGTCATCGCGGCCGTGCGCGGTCATGATTTTCCGGTCGCGGTGAGCTTCCAGAATTTTCGGGATTGAAACGCAATGAAGCGCGGCCTGTGTCTCCCCGTGCTGGCCGCCGCCTGTCTTTGCGCGAGCGCGGTGAGGGCGGTCCCGCCTGCCATTTACGCGGCCCCCGGCGGCAATGACGCATGGTCAGGCAGCCTCGCTTACCCCAACGCCAGCAAGTCCGATGGCCCGGTCGCGACGCTGCCGCGGGCGCTTGAATTGTCCCGCGCGGTTCGGCGGCAAAACCCAGATTCAGCGGCGCGCGTGGTCTTGCGCGGCGGCGCTTACGCGCTGGAGCAGCCGCTCGTGCTGACGCTCGCCGATTCCGGCCTGATTATGGCCGCGTATCCCGGCGAAACACCAATCATTACGGGCGAGGCTGTTTTGGCAGGGTGGCGGCGATCTTCCGTCAACGATAACGTGTGGGAGGCGCCAGCCAGTTGGCGTTTTCACGAACTCTTTATCAACGGCCATCGCAAAACCCGCGCGCGTTTCCCGGAGTCCGGTTTTTTCCGTTGCGTGGGCGGCTTCTTGAAGGAGCATCCGGACCAATTGCGCTTTCGGCCTGGCGAGATAAAGGAGTCGTGGGCGCGTGAGGGCGCTGAGTTGGTCCTGCTTTCGGCCTGGGCGCAGTCGCGCAACGTCATTCGCGCCGTCGATTCGGCGGCGAATCTTGTCACGCTGGCCGGGACGGGCTTCCCGAATGAATCGGAAGCCAGTGCGCGCTACTACATCGAGAACGCTCCAGAGGCGCTGCGTCCTGGCCAATGGTGTCAAGACAAGCAAACGGGATTGGTCACGTATTGGCCCGAAGCGGGAGAAGAAGACCTGTCCGGGGCCATCGTCACCGCTCCGCGTCTTTGCGAATTGGCGCGCCTCGAAGGCGAAAAGGACAAGCCGATTCATCATGTTGTCTTCGACGGACTGGTTCTCGCCGGAACGGATTGGCGGCTGGATGGAGGCCACGACACGGACACCCAGGCGGCTGTGGAAGTTGGGGCGGCGGTGCAGGCGCGCTTCGCGGAACATTGCGCGATCGAACGGTGCCGCTTCACCCGCTTGGGCGGTTACGCGGTCGATCTCGGGCACAGCTGCCAGCACGATGAAGTCACCGGCTGCGAAATGTGGGACTTGGGCGCCGGCGGCGTGCGGTTGGGAGACTCCAGCATTGCGTCGGCAGGCGAAGCGGCCAATCTGGCCAACGAAGTCACCGGCAATCATATTCACAATATCGGTTTGGTTCAGGCGCCTGCGGTCGGAGTGCTGGCGATGCTGACGGCTGGCAGCCGGATTGACCATAACGAAATCGATCACACATTTTACACCGGCATTTCGGTCGGCTGGTCGTGGGGCTATGCGCCAAATCCCTGCCGGAGCAACATTGTCGAATACAATCTTATTCACGACATAGGCCAGGGCATGTTGAGCGACATGGGCGGCGTTTATACGCTCGGCCCGCAGCCGGGCACGATCATTCGCGGCAACGTGATTCACGACGTGAGCATTTTTATTTACGGCGGCTGGGGTCTTTACACCGACGAAGGCAGTTCGGGCATCGTGCTGGAAAGCAACATCGTCTATCGCTGCCAAAGCGCCGGGTTCCACCAGCATTACGGCGCGACCAATCTTTTCTACAACAACATTCTTGCGCTCAACCGCGACCACCAACTGATGCGCACGCGGGCCGAGCCGCACGTCTCGTTCACGTTCAGCAATAACATTGTCTATTACGACTCTGGCGATTTGTTCGGCGGAAATTGGTCCGGGGATGGATTCGTCCTCAATCACAACATCTATTTCGAGGCCCGCGCTGGCGCCAGCCGCCAGCCGGAGGACGACGCCCTGTTGAAGCGCGATCCGCATCCGCTCTTCGCCGATCCGATGTTTGAGTCTCCGCAAACCGGCGATTTCCGTTTGAAACGAAAATCCCCCGCGATTGCCTTCGGTTTCCATCCTCTCGACGCCCGCCAAGCCGGCCCGCGCTAGGCGGATCCATCACGCGCAGGCTTGCTCCCAAAGCGGGCGGCGGGTAATGTGCGCCCCGCATGAGCCAAAAAGCGTACGCGGCGGCGGGAGTTGATATTGACCTGGGCAACCGGGTCAAGTCCGCCTTGCCCCAATGGCTGGCTTCCACCCGGCGGCGCGAGGTGCTCGGCGAGGTCGGCGGTTTCGGAGGGCTGTTCGCGCTCGATGTCAAAAAACATCGCCAGCCCGTGCTCGTATCCAGCGCCGACGGCGTCGGCACCAAGTTGAAGCTTGCCTTTGCCATGGATCGCCACGACACCGTCGGGCAGGACCTCGTCAATCATTGCGTCAACGATATTGCCGTGCTCGGCGCGGAGCCGCTGTTCTTCTTGGATTACATCGGAACGGGCGAATTGAAGCCGCGCGTCTTTGAGCAATTGTTGAAGGGTTTTGCCAAAGCCTGCCGGGAGAATCATTGCGCGCTCATCGGCGGCGAGACAGCCCAAATGCCGGGCTTCTACGCCAGCGGCGAGTACGATCTTAGCGGCACGATCGTCGGTGTCGTGGAAAAATCGGCCATCCTCGATGGCAAGAGCATCCGGCCCGGCGACGCCATCATAGGCTTGGCCTCCAGCGGGCTGCATACCAACGGCTATTCGCTGGCGCGGAAGATTTTCTTTGAAAAACTGAAACTCCGCCCGAACAGCGTCCTTCCCGAATTGGGCGGCAGCATTGGCGATGCATTGCTGAAAGTGCATGTCAGTTACGGGCCGCTCGTTCAGGCGCTGCTGCGGAAATTCAAAGGCAACCGCGATCTCAAAGGGCTGGCCCACATCACCGGCGGCGGATTTGTTGACAACGTTCCGCGCGTCCTTCCGAAAAAATGCGGCGCGCTCATCCGCAAGGGAACGTGGGACATCCCGCCGATCTTTCAATTGCTGGCGGCCAGGGGAGGCGTGCCAGAATCGGAGCTTTACGAGGTGTTCAACATGGGCATCGGCATGACGCTGATTGTGGCGGCGGAAAAGGCGGATGCGGCGTTGCGCTTTTTGCGCGCGCGCCGGCAAACGGCCTGGCTCATCGGGGAAATCACGCGCGGCAAGGGCGAGGCGGAAGTCGTTTGAGGCCGGCTGTGAATATATTTGACGAATTGGAATGGCGCGGGCTGGTGGCCGACTGCACGGATGCGGTGGAATTGAAAAAGCGCCTCGAATCCGGCCCGATTGTCCTTTACGCCGGGTTTGATCCCACCGCTGACAGCCTGCACATCGGCAGCCTCGTGCCGCTGCTTGCGTTGCGGCGGTTTCAATGGGCCGGCCATCATCCCATTGCCGTCGCGGGCGGGGCGACCGGGCTGATCGGCGACCCCAGTGGGCGCACCGCCGAGCGGCAGCTTCTCAACACCGAATCGCTCAACCGCAACATTGCCGGCATCAAGGAGCAATTGCGCCGCTTCCTGGATTTTGATTGCGCCGCCAATCCGGCCCGGCTGGTCGATAACGCCGAATGGACCGCGCCTGTCAGCTTCCTGGATTTTCTGCGCGACATCGGGAAGCATTTTTCCGTCAATCAAATGATCGCCAAGGAAAGCGTGCGCGCGCGCATGGAAGACCGCGAGACCGGCATTAGTTACACGGAGTTCAGCTACATGCTGTTGCAGGCGTTTGATTTTTTCCATTTGTTTCAAAGCCGGCAATGCGAACTGCAAATCGGCGGCAGCGACCAATGGGGCAACATTACAGCCGGAATGGAATTGACGCGCAAAAAAGCCGGCGCCCACGTTTTCGGTTTGACACTTCCGCTGATTCTCAACAGCGACGGCACCAAGTTTGGCAAATCCGCCGGCGGCGCCATATGGCTGGATACTCGGAAAACCAGCGTTTATAAATTTTACCAATTCTGGATTCGCGTCGATGACCGCGATGTCGTGCGGTATTTGAAGCTGTTCACTTTCCTGAGCCGGGAGGAAATCGAGTCGCTGTCCGCGCAACACCAGGAGCGTCCCGAAGCCCGCGCGGCCCACAAAGCATTGGCAACGGCCATGACCGATTTGCTGCACGGCCAAGCCGCGACAGCCGAAGCCGTGCGCGCGAGCGAGATACTTTTTGGCGGGCGGCTGGAAGGCATCGAGGAAAGCACATTCAATGAAATTGTCGGCGAAGCGCCCACGCGCGACCTCGACAAAACGAAACTGGAAGGGGCCGGGACGCCGCTGCCGGACATCATGGCCGATTCGGGTCTTTGCCCCTCCAAAGGCCAGGCCCGGAAAGACATCGAAGGGGGCGGCGTTTATGTCAATAATATCCGCGAGTCCAACCCGCGGCGCAATCTCACGGCCGCTGATCTGCTTTTTGGCCGCCATTTGCTCTTGCGCAAAGGCAAGCGAAACTACACGGTCATGTCCGTCAAATAACCCAATATGAAATTGTCCCTCATCGCTCTTCTTTTGGCCCTATGGCCGGCCGCCGCGCGAGCACAACAGGAACTGGTGCTGGTCGGTTCTGGCGACAAAAATATCGAAGCCTTCCACCTCAATTTGGCGGATGGCGCGCTGTCTCCCGCGGGCGAGGCCGCGAAGATCGAGCATCCTTCCTTTATTTTCGTCTCCCCCAACCATCATTTTTTATACTCGATCAGCGAGGGGCAATCCAAGACGGCCAGCAGCATCAACGCCTTTGCGATCGATGCTGCCGCCGGCAAGCTGACCTTTCTAAACAAACAGCCCGTGGGCGGGGCGGGGCCGTGTTACGTGGAAGTCGATCCCAGCGGCAAGGCTGCCCTGGTCGCCAATTATAATAGCGGCAGCTTCGCGGCCTTTCCGCTGGCCGAAAACGGAGAGGTGCAGCCCATGTCCGCCTTTATCCAGGATGAGGGATCGAGCGTGAATCCAGACCGGCAGGCCGGGCCGCACGCCCATTGTTTGGTGGCGGGGCCGGGTGACAAGTTCGTCTATGGCTGCGACCTCGGGTTGGACAAAGTGATGATCTTCAAATTCGACCCGGCGCGCGGCACTCTCATGGCAGCCGATCCAGCATTCGCGCGCGTCAAACCCGGCGCGGGACCGCGCCACATCGCATTTCACCCAAATGGCCGCTGGGCGTATCTTATCACCGAAATGGGATCAAGCGTGATTGCCTTTGCCGTTGATTCTTCCACTGGGGAATTGCGGGAATTCCAAACCGAATCGACTCTGCCCGCGGATTATTCCGGCCAGAACACCGGCGCGGAGATTGCGGTTCATCCTTCCGGGAAATATGTCTATTGCTCCAACCGGGGCGACAACAGCCTGGCCGTGTTTGGCTGCGATCCGGAGAGCGGCCGGCTCACTTTTATCGAACGCACTCGTTCCGGCGGCAAAATTCCGCGCCAATTCGAGATCGACCCGGCAGGCCGTTACCTGCTGTCCGCCAACCAGGAATCCGACAACGTCGTTGTCTTCCGCATCGATGCCGCCACTGGCCGCCTGCAAGCCACCGGCAATCAGGTGACGAGCCACAAACCGATGTGCGTGCGATTCCTGGCGGAACCCTGAGCGGGCTAAACGCGGAAATGCAGCGGGCTGGCCTGCGGCATTTCGTGGGCGCAGGGCTGATTCGTGGGGGCATCCGGCTGGCGGGGATTTGCCTGCACCAATGAGTTGGCCAGCAAATAGGCTTCCACTTCCTCGCCGCTGATATCCGGCAGCATCCGGCCATTGACCTCCACGCACGGGCTGAGCATTTGGCCGCTCTTTTCGATCATCTCCTGGCGCTGGTTTGGGTCGTTGATGATGTCCCGGTCCTCGAAGGGCAGGTCGTACTTGCGCAGAATGGCGCGAACGCCCTGGCTCCATCCGCAAGTCGGTTTCAAATAGGCAACAATTTTAGGCTTATTCATAACAGTAAAGAACTATAAAGCAGATTGCCACATCCGCCACCGATGGCAAAGCGCAAAATTTTCCGAATAAAAGCGGCGTTTTCCGCCGTCCAATCTTTGTCTCGGTTTCGGCTATCATGAAACGAATTGTACTTGCATGGCTCGCTCTGCTGGCGCTTCCGCTCCTGGCGCCGTGCGCCGACAAGACAGACGTTACGTTTTATCTCCAATTGATCCGCGGCACCGATGACGACAAGCCGCCCGCCACAGAGGCCAGGATGGCCGGCCCCGAGGTCCGCCGCCGATTGCAGATGTTCAAATGGAAGAATTACTGGGAGATGTCGCGCCGCACCGTCGTCCTGGGAGCGGGCAGCAAAACCCGCCAGCGCATGTCTGCGCGACGGGAGGTCGAGATTCTCCGAGGCGCGCCGCGCGAGATAACCGTTTGCATTTATGCCGACGGCAAATTAACCCGGCGCCGGAAGCAATCGGTGGACACGCCCTTTTACATTGCCGGCGGCGACAAGGATGCTTCGCAGTCGTGGTTCATTGTCGTGCGCCGCGACAAACCGCCGGGCGACCAAGCCAATCTCCGCTGAACCAGGTCTTCATCCTTGTCATCGCGCCGGGAAAATGGTTGCTTGGCGTCATGAAAACAACCCTGCTGATGGCGGCGTTTTTGTTCTGGGCGGCCGGGGGCGTCCAAGCCCGGCAGCAAAGCGGGCCGCCGGACAGCCAGCAAGCCGCGCGGCGCGCCGCCGGGGACAAGGTGTTCACGCCCGTTAATCAGGTTGTCGAGCCAGTGGGGCGGCAATTGGATTTGCCCGGCTTGCGTCCGCAGGCGCTGGCGCTCAGCCCCGATGGCCAAATCCTCGCCACCTCCGGCAAAACCCACGATTTGCTGATCATTGATCCCGTCGATTGGAAAGTTAAACAGGTGGCGCCGCTGCCGCCCAACTCCGCGCCCGCCGTCAGCGAGGGGGAAACGCCCGCCCGCAATCTCTCCCGCGACGACAAGAGCCAATTGAGTTTTACCGGGCTGATTTTTTCCCCGGATGGCTCCCGCATCTATTTGTCCGATGTGGAGGGAAGCATCAAAGTGTTCAGCGTGGATGCGTCGCATCACGTCCAGGGGCTGCGTTCTTTTTCCCTCCCTCCCGCCAATGCGCCGCGGCGGACGGCGGAAATTCCGGCCGGCCTGGCTTGCTCGCCCGATGGCCGGAAGCTTTACGTGGCGTTGAATTTGGGCAACGGCCTGGCGGAATTGGACGCGGACACCGGCCAGGTCCTTCGCCAATGGCCAGTGGGCGTGGCCCCGTTCGATGTCGCGCTGGCGGGGCGCAAAATTTACGTGAGCAACTGGGGCGGCCGCCGGCCCGATGCCGGCAGCGTGACTGGCCCGGCCGGGCGCGGCACCAAGGTGCGCGTGGATGCGGCGGCTTACATCGCCAGCGAAGGCTCGGTGACGGTCATCGACAGCCGTTCCGGCAAAGTCAAAACGGAAATTCTCACGGGCAAACATGCTTCCGCCCTGGCCGTCGCGCCAGACGGCAAACACATCGTTGCGGCCAACGCGGCCAGCGACACGCTAAGTGTTATTGACACAAAATCAGACCAGGTGGTCGAAACGATTTGCGCGCGGCAGGACCCGGGCGATCTCTTTGGCGCCAGCCCCAACGCGCTGGCATTTGACACTTCGGGAAAATTGCTCTTCGTCTGCAATGGCTCGCAAAACGCCGTCGGCATCATAGATTTCAAAGCTGGCAATTCCCGTTTGCGCGGCCTGGCGCCGGTGGGGTGGTATCCCGGCGCCCTGGCTTGGGACGCGCGGCGGCACGCGCTTTACGCGGCCAACATCAAAGGCATGCGCCCGTCTCAAAAACCCGATGATTCATTCAATTCGCATGAATACTACGGTTCGCTGACCTCGCTGGCCGATCCGGCCGGGGAGCAATTGCCTGCGTGGACAAAGCAGGCGCTGGGCAACATGCGCTACCCGCTCCTGCGCGAGGCCGCCCTGCCGCCGCGCCCCGGCCAGCCTCCGCGGCCGGTGCCCGAACGCGTCGGTGAACCGAGCGTCTTCAAGCACGTCGTATATATTATTAAAGAAAATCGCACTTACGACCAGGTCCTGGGCGATGTCACCAATGGCAATGGCAACGCCCAACTCTGCGCCTTCGGCCAGCGCATCACGCCCAACGAGCATAAGCTCGTGCATGATTTTGTGCTGCTGGACAACACCTATTGCTGCGGCATCCTCAGCGCCGACGGCCATCAGTGGGCCGACACCGCCATGGCGACCGATTACATGGAAAGGTCTTTCGCGAATTTTCCCCGCAGCTATCCCGACGGCATGGATGACTCGGGCAATGACGCGCTTGTTTATTCGCCAACAGGATTTATTTGGGACAATTGCCTCGCGCACAACAAAACGATGCGCGATTACGGCGAATTTACCATCAACCGCGAATCGTGGCGCGATCCGTCGCGCCGCGCGCGCGTTCGATTTCTCGATCATTACCACGACTTCATCAGTGGCGAGCAGACAATTGTCTCGCGGCCCGATCCATCCATTGAATCCCTGCGGCCGTTTGTCGCCACGCATTACATCGGATGGGATTTGGATTTGCCCGACGTGCAGCGCGCGGCTGTTTTCAACTCCGAGTTGGGCGTGTTCGAGATGGGCGGGAATTATCCCAACTTTGTTATTGTCTGCCTGCCGAACGACCACACGAGCGGAACCAATCCGAACTCGCCCACGCCCGGCGCGCAAGCGGCTGACAACGATCTGGCCCTTGGCCGGATGGTCGATGCGCTAAGCCACAGCGCCTTTTGGAGGGAAACCTGCATTTTTGTGATTGAAGACGATCCGCAGGCGGGCTGGGACCACGTCAGCGCCTACCGCACCACGGCCTATGTTGCAAGCCCCTACACCAAGCGCGGCGCCACCGTGAGCACGCAATACAACCAGACCAGCCTCTTGCGCACAATGGAATTGATGCTCGGCCTGCCGCCAATGAACCAGATGGATGCCACCGCGACTCCCATGACGGATTGCTTTGCCGATCAGCCCGATTTCACTCCCTACGTTGCTGTCACAAATAATATTCCGCTGGACCAGATGAACCCCGGGCCAAGGAAAATCTCCGACCGCATCTTGCGCAAAGACGCCTACGCCTCATCCCGCCTGCCGCTGGAGAAGGCCGATCAATGCCCCGAAGACACTCTCAACCGGATTTTGTGGCACGCGATGAAAGGCGCTCACGAACCGTATCCTCAATGGGCCGTGCCTTCGCATATCGATGACGATTGATCCGGCTACTTGCCGATGCAAAACTGGCTGAAAATCGCGTCCAGCAAATCTTCGGTCGTCGTTTTCCCCACGATTTCGCCGACCGCGCCGGCCGCCGCCCGCAGGTCCAGCGCCACCAGTTCCAGGCCGAGTTGCGCGCGCAATGCCGCCGCCGCCCGCTCCACTGCCTCGCGGCCGCGCCGCAACGCATCTTCATGCCGGGAGTTAATCATGGCTTGCAACATCCCGGCCTCGATGCCACCGGCCCAAACCGCCGCCTTGATGGCGTCCTTCAATGGCTCGACGCCCGCTCCGGTCAGGCAGCAAACGTCCACCGCTGCCAGCCCGTCCGGCATCTGGAGCCGGCCCGGCAAGTCCGCCTTGTTGCGCACCAGCAGGCGTTTCCGGCCCGCGTAATCTGTCAATAACTTTTGATCGAACTCTCCCAGCGGCTCCGATCCGTCCAGCACATGCAAGATCAGTTCCGCCGCCGCCAGCGTCTGCCGGCTGCGCCGCACGCCTTCGGCCTCGATGTCATCGGCCGCCTCCCGCAACCCGGCCGTGTCAATGAAAACCACCGGCACGCCGCGCACGCTGGCCGTTTCCTCAATGGTGTCGCGCGTGGTGCCCGGCTGTGGTGAAACGATGGCGCGATCCTGTCCCAGCAGTTGATTGAGCAAGCTGGATTTGCCGACGTTCGGCTGGCCGATGATGGCCGCCCGAATGCCGCGCCGCAACACGCGGCCCTCATTGGCCGTGCGCAGCAATTCATCCATGAACCCTAGCGCGGCTTGCAATCTTTCCACCAATTGCGCCCGTGTGTCGGGGGCGATGTCTTCCTCGGGAAAATCGATGTGAGCTTCGATATGCGCCAGGGTCTTCATCAAATTGTCGCGCAAAGAGTGGATGCGCTGGGAAAGTTTGCCAGCCAATTGCTCCAGCGCCGCCGAAGCCGCCAGCTCGGTGCGGGCCTGGATCAAATCCGCCACGGCCTCGGCCTGGGCGAGATCGATGCGCCCGTTGAGAAAGGCCCGCCGCGTGAATTCCCCCGGCCCGGCCAGCCGCGCGCCATTTTCCAAAACGGTGTCAAGCACCAGTTTGGCCGGAAGCAAGCCGCCGTGGCACGTGATCTCCACCGTGTCCTCCCGCGTAAAAGTGCGCGGCGCGCGCATCACGGCCACCAGTGCCTCATCGACCACGTGCCCCGCGCGGACGATCCACCCAAAATGAATCGTGTGCGAGGCCGCGGCTGAGGGTTTCCCGAAGGCCCGGGCCGGCCGAAAACTGGCGTCAGCGACGGCCAGCGAGCCGGGGCCGGAAAGGCGGATCATGGCAATCCCTCCTTCGCCGACCGGAGTGGCAATGGCCGCGATGGTGTCGTTATCGGTGCTGAAGGAAGTCACGGGCTTTCTGGTAGCTTTTGCGCTGGAGGTAATGCCGCAAATCGCGCGGCGCGTCGGCCGGCAATTCCGATTCCAATTTATCGAGCCGCGCGAAAATGGGCCGCAAATCCGGCTTGGGCTGGCTGGCCGCCATGCCGGCCGCCGCGCGCTCCAATTCCAGCAGCGTGTCAAGTATTTCTCCTTCAACTTTTGTCATACGATAATCTCCGATAAGAAAATAATACGCGCCAACAGCGAAAAAAACATGGCAAAAAGACCCGCCGCATGGTATATAGGCTCACCCTGAAAAATTCAGAACAAAATACATCACGGAAGAATTATTTAAACAGCTCGTCCGCCTTTTTGGGAATCGAGAGCGGCGGAAGCCACACGACGGCCCTGCTCGCGCCGGGCGGCCGCCAGGATTGCCTGCGCGCCGAATTCGGGCCCGCCAATCTCCGTCTGCTGGACGATGACCAGCTTATTCAACATTTCTCCGCCATCAACGCGCTCTGCCAAAAAACTCCCGCCCCGCTGGCAGGCATCGCCATCGGCATGGCGGGCGCGCGCACGGAAGCCGACCGCCATCGCATCCGCTCCGCCGCCGCCAAAATTTGGCCGAATGTCCCTTGCTACGCCACCAACGACTTGGAGACGGCCCTCGTTGCGGGCACGCCTCCGGGACGGAAACAGCCGGCCGCGCAAGTGCTCATCCTGAGTGGCACCGGTTCGTGTTGTTTCGGACGCACGCAGGACAATCGAACCGCCCGCCTCGGCGGCTGGGGCCACATTATTGGCGACAAAGGCAGCGGCTATGAAATCGGCCTGCGCGGTCTCAAGGCGGCTGTTCATTACCTTGACCGCGACGGCCAATGGTCCCGCTTGGGACAAAGTCTTTTGCAAGCGTTGCTGCTGAACGAACCGGAAGATTTAATTGATTGGGCCAAGTCAGCCGCCAAGCAGGACATCGCGGCCCTGGCGCCCCATGTATTTGATGCCGCCTTCAAAGGCGACAGCATTGCCGCCGGCATCCTGGACGGCGCGGCGGAAACGCTGGCCGAAGACGGCGTCCAGTGCGCCCGCAAACTCGTGGCGCCCGGCACGCCTGTGCGGTTCATTCTGGCGGGGGGCGTGCTCCTGCAACAAACCAGCTTCGCCACCCGCGTGCGCGCGCTCCTGCTGAAGCTCTGGCCCGGAGCAATCGTGGCCCCTCTGCAGCGCGAAAGCGTTTGGGGCGCGCTGGAATTGGCATGCGAGAATTTCGGACATGGTCACGCGCCGTCGGCTGCCGTGCGGGAGGCGGATTCGAACGACGGCTTGGTGCCCGTTTCCCGCTGCCCTTCCCCCACCGAACAGCGCAATCCGCGTTCGCTCAAGCTGGACCGGCTCTCCCTGGCGCGATCTGTGGAATTAATGATTGACGAAGAAGCCAAAATCGGGAAAGCCCTGCGGGCGGAGCGCCGGAAAATCGAGCGCAGCGTCGAGCTGGTCGTGGCCGCTTTCCGCCGCGGCGGCCGCCTTTTCTACATTGGCGCCGGCACGAGCGGGCGCCTGGGTGTTTTGGACGCGGCGGAATGCCCGCCGACCTTTCGTTTTCCGGCGGAGCGGGTGCAAGGCATTATCGCCGGCGGCCAAGCCGCGCTCTGGCGTTCCGTCGAAGGCGCCGAAGACAGCCCTGAGGCTGGCGCATCCGCCTTGTCCTATCGCGGCGTCAACGAACGCGACGTGGTTTTCGGCATCGCGGCCAGCGGGCGCACGCCCTTTGTTTGGGGCGCATTGAGCGCGGCCAAAAAACGCGGCGCGCGCACAATCCTGCTTTGCTTCAACCCGCACCTGCAAATTCCCAAGGCCCTCCAACCCGATGTTCTCATTGCCCCCGACGTCGGCCCCGAAGTATTGACAGGCTCGACGCGGTTGAAATCCGGCACCGCCACCAAAATCGTTCTCAACACGCTGACGACGCTGGCCATGGTGCGGATGGGCAAGGTCGTGAGCAATTTGATGATTGACGTAAACGCGTCGAACCGGAAGTTGCGCGAACGGGCCGTGCGGATCGTGCAAGCCGTGACTGGCGCCGACGCCGGCGCCGCGCAAGCCGCGCTTGAAAAATCCAAATGGATCGTAAAAAGCGCCTGCCAGCGCCTGCGGTAGAGAACGGAAAATTTTGGTGAAGCGCCGCAGGCGGATTGGTGGGCCCGGCAGGATTTGAACCTGCGACCAAGCGATTATGAGTCGCCTGCTCTAACCCCTGAGCTACGGGCCCATGTAATTTAAGGCAAGTCGAAGCCAGCCAACGGCAGCGAACGCCGACGTTGAATCTGATTGGGTGAAGACACCCGCCGCCAATCTTGTCCGCTATAAACCATCGGGTATCTATTTCGCCCGCGTTCGCATCCGGGGCAAGCTTTTTCGCCGGACTCTCGCAAGCAATGTCATGAGCGCGGCCAAGCTGCGGCTCCTCCACGTGGCTGAGGAAAAGAGAGCGCGCGAGGTTAATTCCGCATAAATCCTCCGGCTCTGCCGGAGGTCACTGACTATTGGCGACGTGCTTTCCGATTTCATACTTGAACTGGGTAACCATCGGGCAAGCCCATTTCGCCACAGTGTACTATTTCTCGAACGGCTATATTTCATCTGGCTTTCCCGAAGTTGCCGGCAACCGGCGGCAAATGATTCCGCCAATCGTGGAAGACGGCGTTTTTCTGCCCCGGTTGATGCTCAACAAAAGCGCCAAGCCGAGGATGACGCGCAAACTCGCGGAAGCGCGCGCAGCCGGCCGCTCCACAACCCCGCGATTCGACGGGACCGCCTTTCTTGCGTCTCTTAAGAAATGAATTCAGGTGTGTTCAAGTTGGGATGGGGTGCGCGGGCTATCCGATTTTGAAGTTGCAAACGGGGCTGCGTGTGCAATCGTTTTTCCCTCGTGCAAATCAAGAAAGCCGTCATCACCGCCGCCGGAAAGAACCAGCGAACTTTGCCGCTCCAAACTTTAGTGGACCGGGACGGCCAGCAAAAAACCGCCCTCGCGGTCGTTGTGCAGGAGGTGCTCAAAGCGGGCATTGCGGAGGTGTGCGTGGTCATTTGCCCCGGCGATCAGGAGGCTTACCGCGCGGCGGCCGGGACGCACGCGAACCGGTTGCAATTTGTGGAACAGGCGGCGCCGCTCGGTTACGGCCACGCCATTCAATGCGCCGCCAGTTTCACCGGCTCCGATCCGTTTCTCCTGCTGGTGGGCGATCATCTTTATGTCAGCCGCGCGGAGAAAAATTGCGCGCAACAACTCGTGCAGGCGGCCAGCGCGGAATCATGCGCGGTTTCGGCCGTGCAGGCCACGCACGAAAGCAAGCTGCCCTATTACGGCGCGGCCGGCGGCAGGCTCGTGCCCGGACGCCAGCGCCTTTACCAAATCGACACCGTCCTGGAAAAACCGACGCCGACCGAAGCGGAGCAGCGCCTGATCGTCCCGGGCCTGCGGGCGGGCCGTTACCTGTGCTTTTTTGGCATGCACGTTTTGACGCCGCTCGTGATGGAACACCTTGCCGAAATGGCCGCGGCCGGCCAAAACGGAAGCGCCCTCAGTTCGGTGCTTAATACCCTGGCCGGGCGGGAGCGCTATCTGGCGCTGGAATTGCAGGGCCGCCGCTACGACATCGGCCTCAAATACGGATTATTGACAGCGCAATTAGCGCTGGCCCTGGACGGACGCGACCGCGATGAAGTCCTCGCCACCCTCGTGGAAATGCTCGCATTGAAGGGCGATGAAACGCCGTCCCCATGACACTCCGCCTGCGCCAGATCATCACGGCGGACGATCCCGCCGAGCGCCATCAATCGCTGGACTCCGTTTGCCAGGGCGCTTCGCTGGAGCAATTGCTGGGCGAATGCGCCGACCTGGAATTGTTCCGCCGCGGCAGCGGCAATCTTTACGAGCGGGTGCGCGCCCTTTTTTTTCTTTACGCCATCCACCGTTTTCACCTGCCCGCGCGGATGGCCCGGCAGCGGCCCGGCCGGATTCCTTTTGCCGGCTGGCAGCACCTGTTGCAACGGCGGTTTGAGGAGGCGGTCAAAGTTTTTCTTGACGCTCAGCGGGATGGCGGCCCCAGCGACGCCCTTTCCAGCGCGCTGGCTTCCGCCTATTTCCGGCTGGGCATCCAGACGCTGGCCGACCAGGTGCGGCACAGCGTCCGCTCCGTGCCCGGCAATCACTGGATGTTCCGCATGGGGCATCCCGCCGACCAGCCCTTGCGGCTCCGGCCCGAGTTGCTGCAACGCGGGGCCGACGGTTGCTACCCCGTGCTGCGCGAGCAAACGCCCGTGCGCATGGACCTGACCCACAGCGCGTGGAGCGATATTTTTTTCCTGGGCATGGACTATCCCGAAGGCGCCAAGGTCTTGAATGTTTCGGTCGATTTGGGAGTGCATGGGCGGGACCGGGCGCCCAAGCCGCCGATCGAAGTTTATTTGCGCGTGATCGACGAGCCGGTCCTTCGCCTGGCCAGCATTGATCTCGGTGTCGCGGCGGATATTTCCAGCCTGGCAGAAGTGTTTGATTTCGCGCGCGATTATTTGGGGCTGCTCAAAGCGGCGGTCATCGCGGCCGGCATCGTGCCGCCCGGCGTGGAAGGCTCCGGCCAAAGCCTGGCGGATTTGCTGGCGCGCCTGCTGGGGCCGGGGCGCGGGCTGGAGCTGGCCAGCAGCGTCAATAATATTCCAAAAGGCTCGCGCCTGGCCGTCTCCACCAATTTGCTGGCCGCGCTCATTTCCGCCTGCATGCGCGCCACCGGCCAGGCCCGCTCCCTGGAAGGCGCCCTGGCCGGGCACGAGCGCCGCCTCGTCCTGGCCCGCGCGATTCTCGGCGAATGGCTGGGCGGCTCCGGCGGCGGCTGGCAGGATTCCGGCGGCGTCTGGCCCGGCCTCAAGCTTATTGAAGGCGCGGCCGCGCAACACGGCGACGCGGAGTTCGGCCTGAGCCGCGGCCGCTTGATGCCGACGCACAAAGTATTTGGCTTGGATGAAATTTCCGCGGACGCGCGCCGCAAATTGCAGGAAAGCTTGGTGCTGGTGCATGGCGGCATGGCTCAAAACGTCGGCCCCATTTTGGAAATGGTAACGGAGAAATACCTGCTGCGCTCGGAGCCGGAGTGGCAGGCGCGCGGCGAGGCGTTGGGCATCCTGGAGGAGATTTTGGCGGCGTTGCGGTCGGAGGACGTGCGGCGCATCGGCGCGGCCACCGCGCGCAATTTTGCCGGCCCGCTGCAAACGATCGTTCCCTGGGCCGTAAATTTTTACACGGAAACATTGATTGACAAAGTCCGCGCCGAATTCGCCGGAGACTTTTGGGGCTTCTGGATGCTCGGCGGAATGTCCGGCGGCGGCATGGGCTTCATCTTCGCGCCGGGGCGCAAGGAGGAGGCGCAGGCCCGCCTCCAGGAAATCATGTCCGGCACGAAGCGCGAGTTGGAGAGCGCCCTGCCGTTCGCGATGGAACCTGTCGTGTATGATTTCGCGATCAACGAGCGCGGCGCCTGGGCTGACGTGCTGGCCGGCGGCGACGCCCTCCTGCCGCCTCCCTACTACGCAATGGTCGTCCCTCAGTTGCTCAAGCTGGACGCTCGCTCGCTCCCGCCGTTGCGCCGCGCCGAATTGGACAAATTCGCCGCCGCCAGCCACAGCCAGCCCGCGCTGGCCAAGGTCGTGCGGGATGTCTTCGACCGCCTTCTGCCCCGCCTGCCTCGCGAAACAGCCGCCGAAAAAAGCCTGGAGGCGATGCTGGCTGAAAATGGATTTGACAGGGCCGAGCACGAGCAAATCCGCGCCGATTTGCGCGACGGCCGGATTGGACTGGCCCAAAACCGCCTGTCCGCCGGCGCGATTATCGAGGACATTCAGCCGGGCGACGTGATCGACGCCACCGGCGGGCTGCCGGCCGAATGCGCGGAGATTGGGCGGGACGCCCTCGCCAGCGGCATGGCGGCGATGGTCACGCTCGCGGCGGGCATCGGCAGCCGGTGGACGCAAGGGGCGGGAGTGGTCAAGGCGCTGCATCCGTTCTGCAAATTAGGCGGGCGCTATCGCACTTTCCTGGAGGCGCATCTGGCCAAAACTCGGCGCATCGGAAGCGAACACGGTCTCATGCCGCCGCACGTTGTCACCACAAGTTACATGACACACGCGCCAGTGGAGGAAGCCCTCCGCCTCCAACATAATTACGGCCATCCCGGAACTGTTTTGCTTTCACCCGGCCGGGCCATTGGTTTGCGGCTGGTGCCCATGGAGCGCGATTTGCGATTTCTGTGGGAGGAAATGCCGCAGCAAATGCTCGACGAGCAGGCGCAGAAGGTGCGCCAGAGCCTGCACGCCGCGCTTATCGGCTGGGCCAAACAGGCCGGCGAAGGCTCCGACTACACCGACAACGTGCCCGCGCAATGTTTGCATCCAGTGGGCCATTGGTATGAAGTGGCCAATTTGCTGCGCAATGGCGCGCTGGCGCGTCTTCTCGCGGAACGGCCCCGGCTGCGCTATTTGCTGGTTCATAATATTGACTGCCTCGGCGTCGATTTAAGTCCGGCGATCCTCGGTCTGCACATCCGGCAAGGCGCCTGCCTGTCGTTTGAGGTCATCACGCGCCGCCTGGAAGATCGCGGCGGCGGATTGGCCCGCGTCCAGGGCCGCCCGCGCATTCTGGAAGGGCTGGCCATGCCGCGAGAGGAAGATGAGTTCGCGCTTTCCTATTACAATTCGCTCAGCACGTGGATCGACCTTCAACAGTTGCTGGCGCTGTTCGAGTTGTCCGCCGGCGATCTCTCCGACTCCCAGAAAGCCGCCGCCGCGATCCGAAAAGTGGCCATGCGCATGCCGACTTACATCACGCTCAAGGAAGTCAAGAAGAGGTGGGGCCACGGCCAGGAGGATATTTTTCCCGTCGCGCAGTTCGAAAAGTTATGGGGCGATATGAGCGCGCTGCCGGAGGCGCGCTGCCAATTCATCGCCGTCCCGCGCCTGCGCGGCCAGCAGCTCAAAGACCAGGCGCAATTGGATGGCTGGCTGCGCGATGGCTCGGCCGCGCACGTGGAATCCATTTGCGGTTGGACACAATAAGAGGAAAGCCTGTTTCGTTCGGAAGAGAACGGAATGGCGCATTCGCATCATCACTTTTGCATCTTAACAGGCGAGGTCACTTTTTGGGTTTGCCCGGCTTGTAGGGGCGCAACAATGCGCTGATGACCGTGTGAACCTTCTCCTGGTCTGCCAGCGGCAGCCGCCGCAAATTCTCGATCATCTCCTGTTCCCGCAAACTGAGGCGGGGAACTCCGTCCCGCGCGGCATCCGGCGCGTCCCGCAGTTCAACGCTTTGCCCCTCCAAAAGGCAAGGGTGTTCGGAGGCGATGATCAGTTTGAGCAACTGCATCGTCGTTTGCGTGGGTTTGTTGGGATGATCCGGATTGACCAAATGGTTGATGGCGCTGGGCGTCTTGTAGAGGCGCCGCGCCGCTTCCGTTTGGGACCAACCCATGAGCTCCACCAGCCGTTTAAATTCTTCTTTGTCGGCTTCCATGTTGCGAAAAGAGTTATTCAGTAACATATTTCACATTTCGGATAAGTTTTATTATTCAATAACAATATGAAGGCGGTTCAGGCCGAACGCAATATAAAAGTGAGCGTCAAAGAGATTCTTCAAAAAATCGGCCGCGAATGCTTCGGGTTTCGGTCATTATTTTTTTGGGCGAAATCCGGGGGGAAGGTTGGGCTTGGGGGACTCGGCTGGTTGGGCCGGCGGCGGGGGAGTCGGGGAGGCTTTTCGCGGCTCAAGCTCTGGCGGCCGTTCCTCCATGGTGATCACTGGCTGTTCACCCGACAAATCGTTCGCTTCGGCTTCGGGGATGGCTTCCGCCGCGCCTTGTTCCAGCTCCGGTTCCGCGATGCCGAGGCGGGCGCGGGCTTTTTTGGCGGCGCCCGTTTTGGGGTATTCGTCGGCGATGCGGTGCAAAAGGGCCAGGGTCTTGTCGCCCTGGTTAATCCTGGAATAAAGGTTGCACAAATGGATCGCCGCCCAGCCCCATCGCTCCGCGGGCAGTCTCTGCTTTAGAATCTCTTCATACTCCAGCGCGGCCGCCAGGTAATTTCTGAGGTCCTTTTCGTAAATTTCCGCGATGCGCAGCGCGGCGTAGATTTCCCGCGGATGCTTCTTCAAATAATCGCGCATCATCTGGATGGCGTCGAGATGCTTGCCGTTGGCCCACTCAGCCTCAGCTCGCTCGTACTCCGGGTCGCGCTGGCCTTCCCCGGCGTCATTGAAAAGAAAATCCACGGCGCGCGTTCCCACGAGCTGGCTCACGTCGCTGGCGATCAGCAATCCCAACCCCACAATCGCCCCCACCAATGCGGCCAGGTAGGCAATCATCGTGCTTCTGCGCGCGCTGTCTTCCGGCGACAATGCCGCTCCGCCGGCAACCTGCACGGCCGGAGCCGGAACATTGGTGGCGGGTGGCGGCGGAATGTTGCTATCGACGATCGAAGTGATGTTGGTGGCCGGAACCGCGGCAGCATTGGTGTCGGAAACGACGGCATTGGTTGTCTCGTTGGTCGCGGCGCTGTTGGCGGCATTGGCCGGGGCATTCGTGCCCGCCACGGCGTTAGTCGCGGAATGACGGTGTTTCTTCGCCGGAAGGGACGCCGCGTTCCCGCCGGACGGCGTTTCGGTGACTGCGGAATAGTTGACATAGAAGCCAATGGCGAACCACGCGCACAGGATCAGCAGAGCGCAGTAGGCAATTAGTTTCAATTTCGGACTCATCAACATATACATGTTGCGCGATAACCGGAAATTTTTCAATGCACTTGCGCCGCGACGCGCATGACGGATACTGAGGGCGCGACGACAATGCCTGGACACGAACATATTGATTCGGAGGAAGACCCCACGTTCCGGGCGCGCTCCCGCTCGACCTGGGAGGTGGTGCGGCGGGTCGCGGTTTATTTGCGGCCGTACCGGGGCATGGCGGCGGCCAACATTTTGTGCGCGCTCTTTTCGCTGGCGTGTTCGCTGGTTTTTCCGCGGCTGGTGCAGACGATTATCGACGAAGTTACGCGCGGCGAGAGCGGAAATTACCTGCTGCCGGTGGCCGGGCTGGTTGGCGCGTTCCTGTTGCGCGACGTGTTCAACGGCCTCCGCATTCTTGTCAATAATTACTTTGAACAGAACGTCATTTGCGACATGCGCCGCGGCGTTTTCGGCCGGCTGCAACGCCTGCCCGTCGGTTATTTCGACCAGCGAGCCTCCGGCGATTTGATGACGCGCGTCATTGAGGACGTCAACTCCCTCGAGCGCATTCTCATCGACGGCACCGAGCAGGGAACGATTGCCGTCGTGAGCATCGCGGGCGTGCTGATCATTTTGTTTTGCAAGAACCCGGCCTTGGCGGCGCTGGCCTTGCTGCCAGTGCCATTGCTGGCAGGAGGCGCGCTTTGGTACACGCTCACCGCGCGCGGCCGTTATCGTGCCCAGCGCCGCGCCTCCAGCGCCATGAACGCCTTTCTGATGGACAGCCTCCAGGGCGTCCGGCAGATCAAGGCTTTTGGCCGGCAGCAGCATGAAGACGAACGTTTCGCCCGCCGGGCCGATGAAATGCGCGCAAGCATGCTGGGCGTCATGAAAGTCTGGGCCGTGTATTCGCCCGCGATGGCTTTCATCGCCTCTCTCGGCTTCGCCCTGGTGCTCTGGCATGGAGGCGCGCTGGTGGCCGCGCATAAGCTGACCATTGGCGAGTTGGCTGGATTCAGCCTTTATCTGATGCTCTTTTACGAGCCGGTCGCCAAATTGCATCCATTGAATCAAATGCTGCAATCCGCCCGCGCCGCCGGGGAGCGGGTCTTCGACATTCTTGACGCAACCGAGGAGAGGGCCGGCCAGGCGTCCCGGCGCCATGCCTCGCTGCCGGAACCGGTGCGGGGAGCCGTGCGCTATGAAAACGTCAGCTTCAGCTACTGTCCTGGCCGCCTCGCGCTCAAGGAAATTTCCCTGTGCGCGCGGCCCGGCGAGATGATCGCCCTGGTGGGGCCGACCGGTTCCGGCAAATCAACGCTCGTCAATCTGCTGCCCGCATTTTACGAGGTTTCCTCCGGCCAGATCCTGATCGATGGCCGCGACGCGGCGGAACTTTCGCTGGAATCGCTGCGCTCGCATTTGAGCGTGGTCAGCCAGGAGGCGTTTCTCTTCAACGGCACCGTGCGCGAAAATATTCTTTACGGCAAACTCGACGCCAGCCAGGGCGAGCTGGAGGCGGCCGCCCGCGCCGCCAATTGCCACGAATTCATCGACCGCCTGCCCGGCCGCTACGACGCGCGCGTGGGCGAGCGCGGCGTCAAACTGAGCGTCGGCGAGAAGCAACGGATCAGCATTGCCCGCGCCCTTTTGAAAAACGCGCCAATTCTTATTCTTGACGAAGCGACGGCCAGCGTCGATACAGCCACCGAAAAATTGATCCAGGAGGCGCTCGAACGCTTGATGGCCAATCGCACCAGCTTCGTCATCGCGCACCGTTTGAGCACGGTCCGCAACGCGGACCAGATTTTGGTGATGCGGCACGGCGAGATCGCCGAGCGCGGGACGCACGAGGAATTGCTCGAGCAAAACGGCTTGTACGCGAAGCTCTCGCGCATTCAGGACACGGCCTATATTGAGGAAAGCTTCGAGCGGATCGGCGCGGCAGAACAGGCGCACGATGAATGATCTCGGAAAATGGCTGGTGATCGGGGGCTTGGCGTTGGCGGCGGCCGGCGCCCTTTTGTGGTCCGGTTTTGGCCGCGGCTGGCTGGGGCGGCTGCCGGGCGACATCAACTATTCCCGCGGCAATGCCAGCTTCCATTTTCCGATCGTGACGTGCCTGCTCTTCAGCGTTTTATTGAGCGTGATTATGTGGCTGCTGCGGAAACTTTGAGATAAACCATGGCGAAAGAAGAGACAGGCAGACAACCGTGGCCGCAAAGCGAAGAACAGCCAGCCTGGCCGCGCCACTCCAGGCAAATTGGGCCAGCGCGACGGATGCCGCTGACAACGCGATGAGCCAAAGGCCGTAGTTCCAATCGCGCCGCCGCCGGCGAAGCATCCAGCGCCATGCCGCGCGTGTTAAAACAATCTGCGCCGGCCACAGAATCAAATCCGCGCCGAACCAAGCCCCGCCATGCCAAATAGTTTCCAACGCGAATTCGCACAGAACCAGGCACGCGAGAATCATGGCCGCGTTCTGCGCCGGCAAAGCCCGCGTCAAAACCCACGCCGCCCATGCCATCAGTCCCGCCGCCATCAACGTGTTCATCACCCCGCTAATGGAAGCCAAAACCGGCATTCATGCAAAGTTGTTTTGTTAAATTGATCTTTTGCCAGAGCATCTTAAATTAGGGAGCATGACCGAGACCAGCAATGGCCCCGCGCCCGTCAGCGTGTTATTGATTGATGATGAGGAGAGCACCTTCGTGCTGCTGCGCCGGATGCTGTCCAAGGTTCCGGGCAAGAAATTTGTCCTGGATTGGAAAGGCAGTTATGAGGAGGGTCTGGCTGCCTTGCGCGAAAACCGGCACGACGCCTGCCTGCTCGATTACCGCCTCGGCATCCGCACCGGCCTGGACCTTCTTCGCGAGGCCGTCCAGCAAAAGGTGCGGGCGCCGATCATCATTCTCACCGGCTCGGACGATCCGAAGGTCGATCTTGAAGCAACCCAATTGGGCGCGGCGGATTTCCTGATCAAGGACCAATTGGACCCGGTCATCCTCGAGCGGGTCCTCCGGTATTCGGTGCAACAGGCGGCGAGCGTTCAGGCCCTGCAAAAAAGCCACGAACGATTCCGCCTGCTTTTCGAGCGCAGCCTGGACGCGATCCTCATCTCGGACAGCCGCGGCCGCTTCGTGGAAGTCAACGGAGCCGCCTGTCAACTGGTCGGATTGGCCCGCGAGAAACTGCTCGAATTGCGATGGAACGATTTGCTGGCCGAGCCGCTGCCGCCTTCCCTCCACGGACATGGCGAAGGGCTGGGCGAACTGTCTTTTACCAAACCCGGCGGCGGCCATTGCTTCATCGAATTTTCTTCAACGCAACTGACGCAAGACCTCAATCTGAGCATCCTGCGCGATGTCACCGACCGCCGGATGCTCGAACACGAAATCCAGGAAATCAGCGAACGCGAGCAGCGCCGCCTCGGCCAGGATTTGCACGACGGCTTGGGGCAATCGATGACCGGCATCGCTTTTCTGGCCAAGGTTCTTCAGCAAAAGCTCCAAGCCAAAAACGTCGAGGAATCCGAAGCCGCCGGCAACATCGCGTTGCTCATCAATGAAGCGCTGTCCCAGACCCGGCGCCTTTCTCGCGGACTTTGCCCGGTCGTGCTGGACACCAATGACATCGAAGCCGCGCTGGAACAATTGGCGGAGAATATTCGCACGATTTTTTCCATCTCCTGCGAATTGCAGTGCGAGCCGGAGATCAAGATTCGGGACAACGCTGTCGCCGTCCATCTTTACCGCATCGCCCAGGAAGCCGCCACCAACGCCATCAAGCATGGCCAGGCCAAGAACGTTCGCCTGAGCCTCGGCTCGAGCAACGCGCGTTTGATCTTGCGCATCCAGGACGACGGCTCTGGCTTCACCGCGCGCCCTGCCAATGGAAAGGGCATGGGGCTGCGGGTGATGCGCCATCGGGCGCGGATGATTGGCGCGACCATTAGCTTGCGGCACGCCAAAAGCGGGGGCGTCACGGTCACCTGCTCCCTGCCCCGGCGCAAGAATTGAAGATGCTGTTTTGCCCGCGTTATGGCTAACATCCATAGATGACAGACTCTGGAAGCCGTGGGCGAAAATGGGTCATTTGCCTGTTGCTGGGCGTGGCGGTCCTGTCCGCCTTCCAGTTCGCGCTTCATTGCGGCTTCGTTTCCTTTGACGACCCGGACTACGTCACTTCCAATCCAATCGTTCAACAGGGTTTGACCAGGTCCGGTCTAAAATGGGCTTTCACCACCGGCCACGCTTGCAATTGGCATCCGCTGACGTGGATTTCGCACATGGCCGATTGCCAGCTTTACGGGATAAAACCGCTGGGCCACCACCTGTCGAGCGTGCTGATTCACGCGGTCAACGCGATCCTCCTTTTCCTGCTCCTAAACCGCCTGACTGGCGCCATGTGGTCGAGCGCGTGCGTGGCGGCGCTTTTCGCGCTTCATCCCCTGCGTGTCGAGTCGGTCGTTTGGGTCTCAGAACGGAAGGACGTGCTCAGCACTTTTTTTTGGCTGCTGGCGGCGGGCGCCTACGTTCGATACGCGGAGAAATTGAAATCCGCAGGCTCCAAATTCTTCTATGCGCTGGCCATCGTGTTTTTTGCCTTTGGGCTGATGGCCAAACCGATGGTCGTCACTCTGCCCTTCGTTCTGCTATTGCTGGATTATTGGCCGCTAGGCCGTTTGCAATTCGGCCCCGCATTCTCATGGGGCGCGGTTGCGGAAAAAGCGCCCTTCTTCCTGCTGGCGGCGGGCGATAGCGTGGTCACGTTCCTCGTCCAGGATCGCTTCGGAGCCGTGGCCAATTTGTCGGTTCTCCCATTGGGCGCGCGCCTGGCGAACGCGCCCGTTGCTTGTGTAAACTATATTGTCAAAGATGTGTGGCCAACGGGCCTGGCCGTCTTTTATCCGCACCGCGCGCTGGCGCCGCTGGCCATCGCCGGCTCGGTTTGCCTGCTGGCGGCCATCAGCGCGTGGGTGTTGTGGCGCGGGCGGTCGCGGCCCTATCTGGCCGTCGGCTGGTGTTGGTTCCTGGGAATGCTCATCCCGACGCTTGGCCTCGTGCAGGCTGGCTATCAGTCGATGGCCGATCGCTACACTTATCTGCCCTGCGTGGGCCTTTGGATTATGGCGGCTTGGAGCGCGCGGGATTGGGTCGCGAGCCATCCGCGTTTGCGCGTGGCGGCTGTGATCGGCGCGGAAGCGGCCATCGCGGCCTGTTTTGTATTGACGCTCTTCCAAGCGCGTTATTGGCACGATACCCGCACCCTCTTCGTGCATGATATTGAAGTGACCGGGCCGAATTACATGGCCTGCTACAGCCTCGGCCGCAACTCTATGGAAATGGGCCAAAATGACCGGGCCATTGATTATTTTAAAGACGCGCTGCGTTCTGGGCAGGACGACGGCCTCTCGGTCAGCCGCGCGCTCGCTTATAACGATCTCGGTTACATCTATTTGCAGCAGGGCCAAATCTCCAACGCCATGTCCAATTTTGGACTGGCCATTACGGCGAATCCCCTCTTTCCGCAAGCGCACTTCAACATGGGCCGCGCCTTCGCAGCCAATAACCAGCCCGATATGGCCGTCGATTGCTTCCAGCGCACCGCCGCCTTGGACCCCAATGCGGCCGAAGTCCACAACAAATTGGCGGCCGCCCTCGCGCAATCCGGTCAGCCCGCTAAAGCCATTGCGGAATATTCCCGGACTCTGCAATTAAACCCCGGCCTGGTCGATGCCGCCAACAATCTGGCCTGGCTCCTCGCCACCTGCCCGGATCGTTCATTGCGCGACGGCCCAAGAGCCGTCGAATTGGCCCGCCAAGCCAGCGAGCGCAGCGGTCGCCAGAATCCAACCGTGCTTGGAACGCTGGCGGCCGCTTACGCGGAGACCGGTCGATTGCCTGACGCGGTTGCGGCCGCGCGAGAAGCGCGGCAATTGGCCCTCAGTCAAAACAATTCCGCCCTGGCCGCGACCCTCGCCTCGCAATTGCGCCGCTATCAGGAGCTTGCCGGAGATTCCAACCCATGACCGCCGCGGAACAACGTACGCGAAAATGGCTCGCCTGCGCCTCGCTGGCCACGCTGGTGCTGTGCGTCTATTCGCTCGCCCTGTCATGCACATTTGTCAACCTCGACGACGGCGATTACGTGACGATGAATCCAAACATCCGCCACGGTTTAAACTGGCAGAGCCTCCGCTGGGCCTTCACGACGGGATACGCGGCCAATTGGCATCCGCTAACTTGGATTTCGCACATCATCGACTACCAGCTCTACGGTTTGAATGCCGACGGGCATCATTTGACAAATCTCCTGTTGCATCTCGCCAGCACGACGCTGCTCTTTCTGCTCCTGCACCGCATGACTGGCGCGTTGTGGCGCAGCGCTTGGGTGGCGGCCATTTTTGCGCTTCATCCGTTGCGCATCGAATCCGTCGTTTGGGTGGCTGAGCGCAAGGATGTCCTCAGCACCTTTTTTTGGATGTTATCGGTCACGGCTTACGTGCGCTGCGGGCAAGGCCCCAACCGCCGGAAATTCTACGCGCTGGCACTGGCGCTGTTCGCGTGCGGTTTGATGTCCAAATCCATGGTCGTGACGCTTCCCTTCGTATTATTGCTCCTGGATTATTGGCCGCTGGGGCGCCTGAAACTGGGCAAAGAATTCTCCTGGCGGCTGGTCTCGGAGAAAATTCCATTCCTTCTGCTGGCTGTCTGCGCGAGCGCCATCACCTATTACGTGCAGGATCGTTCCGGCGTAGTGGCCTCGCTGGCCAAGGTTTCTCTCGGACAGCGCCTGGCCAATGTGCCCGTCTCTTACGCGCGCTATTTGGGCAAAATTTTCTGGCCGTCCGGGCTTTCGGTTTTTTACGGCTTTGAGAAATGGAAATACTACCAGGTCGAAGGCGCACTAATTCTTCTTGTCGCTATTACGGTTTGGGTTGTCTGGCAGAGGCGGCCGCGGCCTTGCTTGGCCGTCGGCTGGTTTTGGTTTCTGGGCATGCTCGTGCCGGTCATCGGCCTGGTGCAAGTCGGCCAGCAATCCATGGCCGACCGTTACAGCTACCTCCCCAGCGTGGGAATCTCCATCATGGTGGCGTGGGGTGTGTGCGACTTGCTGGCAAAGCGAGCCTGGGCGCACCCGGCCATTGCCACGGTCGGCGCGCTGGCGGTCGCGGGCTGCGCGGCCTGCGCGTGCCGCCAAATAGACTTTTGGAAAAACCCGGTCGCCCTCTTCGCGCGTGCCGCCGAGTTTTCCGACCAGGACAGCCAGACTTGTTACAACGTCGGTTGCGCGGTCATGCGGCAGGGCAATTATCCCCGCGCCGTCCGCTGTTTCGAGCGCGCGCTGAAAGTCGCCGACGACACCGCCTCGCCTCAATTCCTGGCTCTCGTGCAAAACAACCTTGGCTGCGCTTGGCTGGAGCTGGGCCAGATTTCCAATGCCGTTCCCAATTTTGAAGACGCCCTCAAAAATCGGCCGCAATTTCCCCAAGCCTGCTTCAACATGGGCCGCGCCTATCTGGCCAATAACCAGCCCGCCGCCGCCGTCGATTGCTTTCAACGCGCGCTCGCTCTCGATCCCAATGCGGCGGAAGTACACTACAAATTGGCCGGCGCCCTCGCGCAAGCCGGCCAGCCGGCCAAGGCCATCGCCGAATATTCCCAGACTCTCAAGTTGCGCCCCGCCATGGACGACGCCGCCAATAATCTGGCTTTGCTGCTCGCCACTTGCCCTGACCGTTCCTTGCGCGACGGCCCCAGAGCCGTCCAGCTCGCCCGCCAGGCCAGTGAACACAGCCACTACCGGAATCCAGCGTTTCTCAGCACGCTGGCGGCTGCCTGCGCGGAGGCTGGCCAACCCGCGGAGGCGGTCGCCACCGCCCAACTAGCGCGCCAATTGGCCCTGGCCCAAAACAACGCCGCGCTGGCCGCGGCGCTGGAGGGGCAATTAAAGAGCTACCAGGCTGGCGGCGGAGGGCCGCGCCCGTGACGGACTCGGAAACCCGCCAGCCCAGGCATATTGTATGCGCCCTGCTCGCGACCGCGGTGCTGATTATTTTTTCAGCGGCGCTGCGCTGCGGCTTTGTCAACTATGACGATCCGGCCTACGTCACCGAGAATGTTCACGTCCAGCACGGCTTGACGGCCTCCGGCTTCGCCTGGGCCTTGACCGCCACCGCGGCCAGCAATTGGCATCCGCTGACGTGGCTTTCTCACATGGCCGATTGCCAGCTTTACGGAGTGAAACCGTTGGGCCATCACCTGACCAGCGTCCTGTTTCACGCGGCCAATGCCGTCCTGCTATTTCTATTGCTTGAACATTTGACAGGCGCGTTTTGGCGCAGCGCCTCGGTGGCGATGATCTTCGCGCTGCATCCGTTGCGGGTGGAATCGGTGGCTTGGGTCTCGGAACGGAAGGACGTATTGAGTTCATTTTTCGGCCTGCTGGCGATTTGGGCTTTCGTCCGCTACGCGGAAAATCTCAAATCTGAAAAGGGGCGCCATAAATTCTTCTATGCGCTGGCCTTGGCGTTTTTCGCGCTGGGCTTGCTCGCAAAGCCGATGCTGGTCACGCTGCCATTTGTCTTGCTGTTGCTGGATTATTGGCCGCTGCACCGGCTGGGGCGGCGGGCGATCACGGAGAAAATTCCGTTTTTTGTCCTGAGCGCGGCATGCAGTTTCATCACGTTCCTGGTGCAGAACGGCGCGGAGTCCGTGGCCTCGCTGGGGCGATTTTCGCTGGGCGACCGCCTCGCAAACGTCCCGGTCTCCTACGTGCGGTATGTGCTCAAGAATTTTTGGCCCTCGAATTTGGCGGCATATTATCCCTATCGGCCATGGCCCGCGTGGGAAGTCGTTGGCGCCATCGTCTTGCTGGCGGCAGTCACCGCGCTGGTATTGTCGCGCGCTCGTTCGGCGCAGTATCTTGCGGTGGGATGGTTTTGGTTTTTGGGAATGCTCGTGCCGGTCATCGGCGTGGTGCAGGTTGGCGGGCAATCGATGGCGGACCGTTACACTTATTTGTCCGCCGTTGGACTGTGGATCATGGTGGTTTGGGGTATTGGCGATTTCGTTGCGAATCGGCCCCGCTTGCGCGAAGGCGTGCCCGCGCTGGCGGCTCTGGCAGCGATGGCGTTTGCGATGCTCACGTGGAACCAAACATCCGTTTACCAAAACAGCGGCACGCTTTGGGAAGCAACCTTGCGCGCGTATCCCGATTGCCTCCCGGCCCACAACAATTTGTCCTCTTGGGACATCGACCAGGGTCGCTGGGACGACGCCCTCGCGCAATGCCGCCAGACGTTGGCCATTCTGCCGGCGGATGCCGAAGCCCACGATAATTTGGCCCTCATTTATATGCATCAAGGCAATCTGGACGGCGCCGCGGCCGAAGCCTCGCGCTCCATCCAAACTCAGCCGCACAGCGCGGTCAACCGGCTGATCCTCGCGCGTGTTGAGTTGCAGAAGCACGATTTCCCGGCTGCGGCAGCCTCGCTCCGGGCCGCCGTCGAGATCGATCCCAACTCGGCCGAAGGCTGGTGCAATCTGGGCTTCGCGCTCTTGCAACAAGGGCAAACCTCCGATGCCGAAATCGATTATATTCGCGCCCTGATGTTGAATCCCGATTACGCGCTGGCCCACAACGATCTCGGCAACATTCTCCTGCGCCAGGGCCGGATTGACGAAGCCCGGGAGCGTTTCCAGCGCGCCGTCGAACTGGCCCCATCCTTCGCCGAAGCTCATTACAATTTGGCCGGCGTCCTGGCCCATCTCGGCCGAATGGACGAGGCGATTGCCCATTGCCAAAAAGCCGTTGAACTGCAACCCAATCTTGGCGCCGCCCGCCAGCGCCTGACGGACTTGATGCGCGCGAAGGAAGGGAAAAATGGCCCTTGAACAACCCGCCAGAACCCGGCGCGCGTGGCTCCCTGCCCTGGTTCTGGCCGCCGCAGTCGTCCTGGCCTATCAACCGGCCTGGCATGCGGGTTTTGTCTGGGACGATGACGTGTATGTCACACATAATTCCTTGCTGACCGCGCCGGACGGATTAAAACGGATTTGGTTCTCCACCGATTCGCCTTCGCAATACTTTCCGCTGGCCTATACCGTCCTGCGGGCGGAGCACGGCCTGTGGGGATTGGCGGGGAGCGGCTATCATTGGGTCAATATCATTTTGCACGCCGCCAACGCGCTTCTGCTGTGGGGTTTGCTGCGCCGGTTGCGATGGCCGGCCGCATGGCTGGCGGCCGCGCTGTTCGCGCTTCATCCCGTGCAAGTCGAATCGGTGGCCTGGGTGACGGAATTGAAAAATGTGCTCTCGCTGTTTTGCTGCCTGCTGGCGGCCTGGGCCTGGGTGGAATTCGCGGAAGACCGGCCCGGCGCGTGGCGCTATTACTGCGCCGCGCTCGCTTTGCAGGCAGCGGCGCTGTTCGCCAAAACGACCGCCTGCGCGTGGCCAGTCGCGCTGCTGTTGATTTTATGGATGACAGGAAAACCCATCAACGCGCGGCGCATCGCGCAGATCGTTCCGTTCTTTCTGCTCGGCCTGGCCATGGGACTCGTCAGCATGTGGTGGGAACAGCATCATCAATACGCGGTGGGCGGCGCCTTCGCCATCAGTTGGACGGGCCGCGTGCTCATCGCGAGCCGGGCGCTGTGGTTTTATCTCGGCAAACTCGCGTGGCCGGCTGGATTGTCGTTCAGCTACGCGCACTGGCATATCAATCCCGCCGACCCGCTCCAATACGCATGGCTCGCCGCCTGCCTGCTTGCCGCCGTGGCGATTTGGTTCAGCGGCCGCGCCGTGAAGGCCTCCGCGCTATTCTACGTGGCCATGCTCGCGCCGCTGCTGGGATTCATCACCGAATACACCTTCCGCTACACCTTCGTGGCGGACCATTATCAATATGCCGCCTGCATCGGCCCGCTCATTCTGGCCGCCGCCGCCGCTGACAAATGGCTCGCCCGCTTCGGGCAGGCCAAGGCCGTCATTTGCGCCTGCGTGCTCGTGCTTTTGGGCGGGCTGACCTGGCGCCAGTGCCAAAATTATGCGGACAGCGAGACGCTCTGGCGGGCCACTCTGGCCAGCGTGCCTTCCACCATCGCCCGCAACAATCTCGCGCACGCTCTGCTGGACAAACGCCAATGGGACGAAGCCATTTCCCTCTCGCGCGAAGTTCTGGCCGGCGATCCCGCTGATCCCGTGGCGCTCAACAATCTCGGCTTCGCCTTGCTGGAAAAGGGGGGTGTCGAAGAATCCATTTCCTTTTTCCAGCGCGCCATGGCCGCGCAGCCGAACGATCCCGACATTTATTACAACCTCGGCCGCGCCCGTTTGAAGCAGGCGCGCTACGATTCCGCCGCGACCAATTTTCAATCCGCCGTCCGCCTTCGCCCGGATTTCGCGGACGCCTATTGCAATCTCGGCTACGCCTTGCTCCAGGCGGGCCGGGCGCCGGCGGCCATTTCGAATTATCAAAAAGCCATCGAACTCGCGCCGGACTACGCCCTGGCCCACAACGATCTCGGCAGCATCCTCCTCCGCATGGGCGATACCAACCAGGCCCGGCAGCATTTCGAGCGCGCCGCCGCCGCCGCTCCGGATTTCGCGGAAGCCCATTACAATCTCGGCGGCGTGCTGTTTGCCGGCGGACAATTGGACGAAGCCTTGAGTCAATACGAAGAAGTCGCGCGCCTGCAACCGAAGCTGGCCGGCGCGCATTTCATGCTCGGCCGCATCGCCGCCGCCTATGCCGCCGCCGGACGGCCTGATCGCGCCGCGCCGGTGGCCGCTCGCGCGCTGGAACTGGCTCGGTCGGCCGGGGAAACTGCCCTCGCGGAAAAACTGGCCGCCCAACTCCAGGCCTATCAATCCGCCGCCAGGAAATAGCGAACCGGAATCAAGATTGCTTTGCGCGGCGGGATTTGCCAGCCTGCCCGCGTTTCATGCGCGTCTTAATCATCGGCTGTGGCTACGTCGGAGCGCCCCTGGGCGCGGAATTATCCCGCCTGGGGCACGAGGTTTTTGGTTTGACACGCACCGGAACCACCAGCGCCGCCTTGCAGGAGCGCGGCATCCATCCGCTCTCGGCCGACATCAGCGTGCCATCGGCCATTCACGCGCTGCCGGCGGGGTTCGATTGGGTGGTCAACACGGTGGCATCCAACCACGGCGGCCCGGAGGAATACCGCCTGACTTACGTGGAAGGCATGCGCAACATCCTGCGCTGGCTGGAAGCGGCCCCGCCCAAAAAACTCGTCTTTACCAGCAGCACCAGCGTCTATGGGCAGGCCGACGGCTCGCTTGTCAAAGAAAGCAGCCCCGCCGATCCTTCGGGGGAATTGGGCCGGATGCTCATCGCCGCCGAGCAATTGTTGCTGGAAGCCGCGCGCGAAAAAAAGGTTCCCGGCATCATCCTGCGCGTCTCCGGCATTTATGGGCCGGGCCGCGGCCAGCTTTTCTTGCAATATCTCAAGGACGAAGCCCGCATTCCCGGGCATGGCGAGCGGCTCATCAACATGATTCACCGCGACGACGTCGTCTCGTGCATCATCGCCGCGCTCAAGAATGGGCGCCCCGGCGAGATTTACAACGCCACCGACGACGAACCGGTCCCGCAAATCCATTTCTTCCGCTGGCTCTCCGAAACGCTGGGCAAGAACATGCCTCCCTTCACGCGGGAGGACGCGGCCGCCCCGCGCAAGCGCCCTGTCACGCATAAAAAAGTCAGCAACCGCAAGCTCCGCATGGAACTCGGCTGCCCGCTCCGCTACCCGACCTTCCGCCAGGGTTACACGGCGGAAATCAAGCGCATGCAAGACGCCGGCGAGATTTAATTTGTGGCCGGCAGCACCGCTTCGTGCAGAAACAGGCTGGCCCATTCGCGCGCGGAGAGGCGGTCGTCGTCGGAACCGCCCTGCAATTGCCACGTCCCGTCGAATTGTTTAATCAGGGCTGCTTTGCCAAATTGCGCGATCACTTCGCAGCCGCGCGCTAGATTCTCATCATGAATTTTCAGTTTCATGGCGCCGACTTTAAACAATCTGGTTGGACAAATGCCGTCCAACCGAAAAATTTATTTTCCGGCCCGCAAATCGACGCAATAGAGCTGGCCTTTGCTCCGCGCGAACAAAAAACCATCGGCCAAAGCCGGGTAGGCGCGCACATGGGTGGGCATGACTTGCGCGCGGGCGGACGCCTTGAAACCGCCCGGCGCGGCGGAAGCGCGGATTAATTCGCCGGCCTCGCTTAGAATCAACAGTTGATGGCCCGCCAGCGTGACGGTCGCGGGGCCGACGGAATCCTCCTGCCAGCGGACTTTTCCCGTGCTTAACTCGACGCAGCGCAGGCTCGGCGCGGGGCTGAAACCGGGATCGGCACGCCCGTCGATGCCGTAAAGGAAGCCGCCGTCATAAACGCTCGTCGCGTAGTGGTTGGAAAGAATGCCGTCGCCCGACCACACTTTTTCCACGCTGTTATTGCGCACCCGCAACAGAATCGCGCCGGTGCCATAACAGGCCGAAAGAAAAATCGAATCGCCAATAATGAGCGGCGTGGCGGCGTTGACGGAAGCATTCATGGTCGAGCGCCAGGGGTAGCTGAAATCAATCTTGCCATCCGCCGGATCCACGGCCTCCAGGCCCGCTCGAGTAAAGAAGAAAGCATAACGGCGCGGCCCGATGGCCGCGGCCGCCGGCGAGGAGTAACCGGCTTCGTCGCTGGAGCATTTCCACAGGACGCGCCCGGTGGCGGTGTCGAAGGCAGCCAGGCCGCCGCCATCCGGCCCGCCGATATTCATCAGGACAGCCTGCCCTTCCACCAGCGGCGAACAGGCCGCGCCGAAAAAGCCCTTGCCCTCGTGAAATTTCTCTTTCGTATTCACTTGCCAGGCCAGCGCGCCATTGGCGAGATCGACACAGCTCAACATGCCTTCCGCCCCGAATGTGAAAACACGCCCCTTGGACACGCACGGCGTCGCGCGCGGCCCTTCGTCAAATCCAAAGTCATCCACATAGGCCGTCGGATACGCATAAGTCCATTTGGACTGGCCGGTTTTTGCATCCAGGCACGTGACCGTCTCCTTGCCTTCGACGCGGTGAAACAAAATAAGCTTGCCGTCCGCCACGACCGGCCCGCTAAAACCCTCGCCGACATCTCGCTTCCAAACCACGGGCGGGCCTTCGTTGGGCCACGCGGCGGCGAGTTCGGAGCCGGCATAAACGCCATCGCGCGTTGGCCCAAGAAATTGCGGCCAATCGCCTGCCCACAATTGGCCGGCCGACAACAGCAACATTGTCAACAGAAAGCGTTTCATGCCGAAAATAAGTCGCTCACGGCCATGTCAAAACCCGGCAGCAACGGTTCCGCCAAACGTTCCTTGCCGGCCAGAATCCCCCGCAGCGCCAGGCCGACGGGCAGGCCGTGATACATTTCCACGTTGTCGTAACGCGGATCGACCATCCACAGGCGCGCCACATTGTAATCTTCGTAAATGTCTTTTTTCAGCACGGTGTCGGTGTGATGGTCCTCGGAGTCAATGATCTCAACGGCCAGCCAAAGTTTGCCAGTGGCGGCGGTCACGAGCGCCAAATCCGGCCGCAGCATCGTCCCGGCGGAAATTTCGACGATGGAGCGCGGGGAGAGCAGGCGGGAAACGGCGTTCGGCGCCAGCAGGCCCCCGATGCGCGCGTGCAACCGGGCGCAGATCTTTTCGTGGCGCGGCCCCGGAGGCGAACGCATCAGCGTTTCGCCCTGCACGATTTCTTCGTAAGACAGGCTCATGGGCGCGAAAAGCCTATTGGAGCATCTTTCGCAGAAATCGTCCAGTGTGGGATGACTTGATTTTAGCCACCGCTTCCGGCGTGCCCTGCGCCACGATGCGTCCGCCCTGCCCGCCGCCTTCCGGCCCCAGGTCGATCACCCAATCCGCCTCGGCGATAAATTCCAAATTGTGCTCAATCACCACGACCGTGTGGCCGGCATCGACCAGCCGCTGCAAAACATCCACCAGCCGTTTGACATCGGACGCGTGCAATCCAATGGTCGGCTCCTCCAGCAGGAAAAGGCACGACCGAGCGCGGGTGTCATCGGAAGGCCGGAAACCTGTCAACAAGTGCGTGACCAATTTCAACCGCTGCGCCTCGCCTCCGCTCAGCGTCGGGCTGGCCTGGCCGAGCCTGAGATAATCCAGCCCGGTGTCGCGCAATGCGGCCAGGGCGCGCGCCACGCGGGGGAACGCGCCAAAAATTTCCAGGGCTTGCGCGACGCTCAAATCCATCACCTGCGCGATGTTGAGGCCGTGAAATTGCACGTCGAGAGTTTCGACATTGAAACGCGCGCCCTGGCAAGTCTCGCACTTGATAAGAGCGGGCGGCATGAAGCTCATTTCCAATTTAATGATGCCCGCGCCGAGGCATTCCGGGCACCGCCCTTGCTTGCTGTTGAAGGAAAACCGGCTGGCCGTGTAACCGCGCAATCGGGCTTCGGGCGTTTGCGCGAACAACTGGCGGATGTCGTCGAAAAATCCCACATACGTGGCCGGGACCGAGCGCAGCGTCCGCCCAATCGGCGATTGATCGACTTCATAAACGGCGCGCAGAGACGCAGCGCCGGACACCGCGCCCGCTCCCTCGCCGGCGGCGGGGCCGGGCTTGCGCGCCAATTGCGCCTGCGCCGCGGGCAGCAGGCACTCGCGCAACAGCGTGCTCTTGCCGGAGCCGCTCACACCAGTCAAACATATAAAATGCTGAAGCGGAAAGGACACCGACAGATTCTTGAGCGTGTGCCGGTTCGCGCCGGAGAGAACCAGGCTTTTGCCACCGGGCGGAACCGGCCGGCGCGAGCCGCGAGCGGGATGCGTCTTTCGCTCGCGCAAACATTGGGCGGTGGCGGAATTTTCATGCGCCATTATTTCCGCCAGCGTGCCGCAGGCGACGACCTCCCCGCCGTGAATGCCCGCGCCCGGGCCGAGGTCAATGATGTAATCGGCGCGGCGCATGGTGGCTTCGTCATGCTCGACCACCAAAAGGGAATTGCCGCGCGCCCGCAAGGCTTCCAGCGCGGCCAGCAATTGCTCGTTGTCGCGCGCGTGCAGGCCGATGGTCGGCTCGTCAAGTATATAAAGCACGCCGCTGAGATTGGAGCCAAGCTGCGCGGCCAGGCGGATGCGCTGGGCTTCGCCGCCCGAAAGCGTCGTCGCGCCGCGGCCCAGTTGCAGGTAACCCAGTCCGACCTTCCCCAGGAACTTCAGCCGTTCGCGAATTTCCGGCACGATGTCGCGCGCGATTTCCGCCTCGCGCCCGCGCAATCGCAGCCGGTTCACCCACGCCAGCGCCGCCTCCACGGAGTCGCTGGAAATATCGACAATGGTTCGCTCCGGGCCGGCCCCGAACGCGGGCAAACGCACGGCGCGGGCGATGGGGTTCAGGCGCGTCCCCTGGCAATCGCCGCAAATTTCGCGTTTGCCTTCCTGCCACTCGAACCACGATTCCTCGATGGCCTCCGCCCGCGCGCCGCGCTCGGCGTCCGGCAAATAAAACAGCTCGCCAAATCCGCGGCAGCCCGGGCACCAGCCGCGCGGGGAATTGTAGCTGAACATTTTCGGGTCGAGCTCGCCGAACGAATCCCCGCACCGCGGGCACACGCGCTCGGTGGAATGAACGGAAACGCGCCGGTCGTTTCCGAGCGCGTAAAGCGTGCCGTGTCCCAGCCGCAGGGCTTCGTCGATGAGTTGATGGGCCGGTTTTTGCCCCGGGCGCGCCCGCCCGCTCTTTTTTTCCAGCACGCCCACCACGATTTCCACGTCGTGCTCGCGAAAACGGTCCAGCCGCAGCGTTTTGGATGTGTCGTATATTTTTCCGTCCGCGCGGACTTCGGCATAGCCGTGATTGGCGGCCCACTCGGCCACTTCCGTGTGAAAACCTTTGCGATTCTTGACAATCGGCGCCAGCAGGAGCAGGTCGCCGCGCCGCCGGGTTTCCTCCATCAGGCGCCGCCCGGCCTCGTCGCGCGTCTGGGCCTGGACGGGCAACTGGCATTTCGGGCAATGCAGCGTGCCCAGCCGCGCCAGCAGCAGCCGCAGAAAATGATAAATCTCCGTCACGGTCGCGACCGTGCTTTTCCCGCCGCCGCGCGATTGCCGCTGCTCGATGCTGACGGAGGGCGGGATGCCTGTGATCAAATCGACCTCCGGCCGCGGCAATTGCTCCACGAATTGCCGGGCGTAAAGATTCATCGAATCCAGAAAGCGCCGCTGCCCTTCCGCGAACAGCAGGTCAAACGCCAGCGTGCTTTTGCCCGAGCCGCTCACGCCCGTGACGACCACGAATTGATTGCGCGGAATCGCCAGCGAGATGTTTTTTAAATTATGCTCGCGCGCGCCGTGAATCGCGATGACCTCGGCGGCCGCGTTCGTTTCCGCGTCCATGGCTTTTAACATGCGGCCGCTCCTTCCTTCATGCGCTTGGCGGCCGACTGCATGGCGTCCAGCAGCGCGCGCAACGGCGCCGGGGGCTTCCCGCGCCACACCGCCGCCACGATCACGGGCGCGAATCCCGGCAGGGCCAATTGGCGCACCTTCGGGGAAACTTTCGCCCTCGGCACCGCCACGCTCACACCGAGGCCAAATCCGCCCGCCACATAGACTTCAATGCCGTCGGTGGAATGAATCTCCAGGCGCGGAAACCAATCCACGCCCAGGCGGGCCAGGCCCTTTTGAAAACTGCGGCTGATGGCATCCGCCTCCGGCAGGCAGATGAGCGGCTCCTCGATTTTGTCCCGCTCCCACAATTCCTCCGCGCGCGCGAGCGGGCTTTCTTTGGGGACGACGAGCGTCAGCGGCAATTTGAGCAGGACCTCCGCGTTGAGTCCGGCGGGCGGTTTTTTTTCGTCCGTCACCACGATGGCCAGGTCGATTTCCTGGCGTTCGAGCAGCGTTTCCAATTGCGGCGGAAAGTCGGCGCGGAGAGTGAACTTCAATTGGGGAAATTTTCGCCGCGCCATTTGCAATACTTCCGGCAAATGATCGCGCAAAATGACATCCGAGGAGCCGATGCGCAATTGATGGGCCGCGCCGCCCTGAAGTTCCTGGGCCAGGCCGTCCAATCCGCCGAAGAACGGCTCAATAAAGCGGAAGAGCTTTTGCCCCGCCGGCGTGAGGGAAAACGGGCGGCGTTGAAAAAGCGTCACGCCAAGGAACTCCTCCAATTGCGCGACCTGCCCGCTCACGGCCGGCTGCTGGATGCCGTAAGGGATGTTGCGCACCGCCTCGCTGATCCCGCCGTGGCGCGCCACGCAGTAGAACAACTCCAGGTGATGCACATTCATAAATCCAAACAACCAATATCACCCGCATTTTCATTCATTCAAGCCGTCGAATCAAGGCGTGATAAACCTGGGCGTGATAATTCTGGGAATTAACCATCAGGCATCAAAGCCAACAAGGATTTCCGTCTTCGCGCTGTTTATATCTCCGCGCTATCCGGCCGCTCTCCTCGAGAAAGCCTTTAAGCGCCTCTCACGTTTCAGCTCCGAAGCGCGTCAAGGACGGCTGAGAATTCGCGCGCAGAGCCGCGAGAGCCCCCGCGGAGGAAAAGAAATGCCGCGTTTACGGCCGGGGTTATGCAGTGTTTGCAAATCTGGCGCCAGCTCATCAAGCCGGTGGAACAGCTTTTAGCCGCCTTGACCGAACAGGTGGCGGTCCTGGTCCTGCCATCTGGCCTTGGCTTGGGACCCAGTTTTTTCGGACGAAATTTTCCCTTTAGCCTTTGGCTTCCCGCCTTTAACATGCGGTCAGTTATGACGATCCAAGTGGCGGTTTTGTGCGACGCGGCGACGGATTATAACGGCAAACTTAATCTGCTCGGCACGTTCGACACCATTTACGCGCCGCAAATGCCCACGCAGCATCCCCAATGCTCCGTCGCCGTCCGCCTCTACTTTGACCGCGCTGAGGAAGGCCAGCATACTCTGAACCTCAATTTTGTTGATGAAGATGGACAGCCGATTATGAACAGCATGGAAATCCCGGTCGAGGCCGATTTCCCGGCGGACGCCACCTTCATTTCCCGCAATCTGGTGGTGAACATTCTCCAATTGACCTTCTCCAAAACCGGCCTGTATTCGGTTGATCTGTCGATGGACGGCCGCTCGCTCTCCAGCATTCCGCTGGCGGTGAAACAATTGCCTCCCAAGCCGGAATAACGCGCCTTAATGTTCTCCGATTTTCCAAACCAGGCCCAAGTTGTCCAACTGCTCGAGCGCAGCCTGGAGCGCGACCGGCTGGCGCACGCTTATTTGTTCATCGGCGGCAGCTTGGGAGAAATGGAAGAGATCGCGCGAACACTGGCCAAAACCGTCAACTGCCTCTCCCCGGCGCGCCGCACGGCCAGCGGATTGCCGCTGGATAGCTGCGATCATTGCGACAATTGCCGCCGCATTGAGCAATACAATCACGCCGATGTCTCCTGGATTCGCCCGGAATCCAAATCGCGGGTCGTCACGATTGACCAAATCCGCGAGTTGATGCAGACACTCAATTTGAAACCGTCCTCGGCCGCTTTCAAAGTCGGGGTCATCGTGGCGGCTGACCGGATGAACGCGCAGACGGCCAATGCCTTTCTGAAAACTTTGGAGGAACCGCCGGCCAAATCGCTCCTGATTTTGCTCACGACCGAGCCTCAACGAATCCTGGAAACCGTTCTTTCCCGATGCCTGCGGCTTGCCTTTGCGGACGCCGGGATGAAATTCGACGCCACCCACACCGCCTGGCTTGGCGCTTTCGCCAGCATGGCGGCTTCGGGCGCGGGCGGTTTAATGCCGCGTTACCGGATGCTTGGGCTGATTACGCAAAAACTGGCCGCGCAACGCGAAGAAATCGATAAAGCCCTCCGCGCCCGCTCGCTGCTGGAACGTTACGATGACCTGGAAGCGAACATGCGCGACAAACTGGAGGATGAACTGTCCGCCGCCATTGAGGCAGAGTATCGCCGGCAACGGACGGATTTGGTGGCGGTTTTGCAATGGTGGATGCGCGACGTCTGGCTGCAAACCCTGGCCACCGGGCCGGATTTGCTGTCCTTTCCCAATCAGGCATTGGACTCGCAGGCCGTGGCCAAACGCCTTTCTCCTCTCGAAGCGCGGAGAAATCTTGAGGAAATGGACCGATTACAGCGCCAGCTTTACACTTCGGTGCAGGAGGCGCTCGCGTTGGAAGTGGGGTTGCTCAAGCTCCGGTTATGATCGACAAGGCGGATAAAAGACCGAAAATACCCATGGCCGTGCCATCCGCGCGGGCCGCCCAGGCGGAGCCTCCAGCCCGATGGATGGTCTTTGCATTGCTGGCGGGATTATTCTTTTTCCTCGTCATCATCAAGCTGGGCGCTCCGGTCATCCTCGATCGCAACATTAGCGCGCCGCAGGATTTCTCATCAGCCTTTTACTTTTCATGGCCGCCGAGCTGGGGGTTGTGGATGTTCCCGCCCGTCGCGTTGGCGGGCTTATTCGCCATCGATTGGAAAGGGTGGAAATATCATTGGGTTTTGGCGCTGCCCTTGTTATGGCTGGGATGGGAATTGCTCGCCGCCACCCACACGATCAACGCGGCTTTAACCATGTTGACGCTCGTTCACTTTGCGATATGCGGCGCCCTTTTTTATCTGGGATATTTCGCGCGGAAGGAGATGGCGAGGTCATGGCCGATTTGGGCGGGCATGGGCCTTGCGCTATGCTGGGGGATGCGCGCCGGCATGGAACAGCATTTCGGCGGATTGGAGGCGACTCGCAAAATGTACGTTGCAACCATGGCGCGCGCTGGGGTCGATGCCAAAGCGCTGGCGGACGGAACTCCACTCACTCAAGAGCAGGCGCGCGCGTTGATCAAGGAGGACATTGATCCGAAAGCGGTGGCAGACCCCGACTTTTGGAAACGGATCAACGACAACCGCATCTTCAGCACTTTTGGCAATCCCAACACGTTCGCGGGCGGGCTGATACTATTGCTGCCTTTGACACTGGTCTTTGTCTGGCGGCTGACCCCAAAGGTTCGCCGCCCGATGCGAATTCTGTTCGTCCTGATTTTGGGTTGGTGCGGATTGGCGTGCCTTTATTGGTCCGGTTCCAAAGCAGGCTGGCTGGTGGCGCTGGCGATTGGCTTGGCGGCCTTGGGCCATTCGGCGTTGCCGCTCAAATGGAAACGCTGGGTGATTTTGGGGGCATTGGCCGTTGGGATCGCTGGCTTCGTTTTCAAATACGCGTCCTATTTTCAAAAGGAGCGAAACAGTGTCGGGGCGCGCTTCGCGTATTGGCGGGCCGCGCTGATTGTCATCGATCATCATCCGCTTTTGGGCACCGGCCCAGGCACATTTCAAATTCCGTACGCCCAAATCAAGCGCCCCGGAGATGAGATGGCGAGGCTTTGTCACAACGATTACCTCGAACAGGCGTCCGATTCCGGTGTCCTCGGTTTTATAACCTACACTGGCATGGTTTTGGCATTATTATCTATGCTGTATCGTTATAGCACAGGTGAGACGCCAATAAATTGGTTCAATTTTGCGGTATGGCTTGGACTGGCTGGCCTCTGCTTGCACAGCATCGTTGACTTCCATTTGTACGTAGCGTCGTTGGCTTGGCCGCTGTTTTTTCTATTCGGATGGCTTATGCGGGCTGATAATTAACGATAAAGGCGATATATTCTTATTATTTGAGCGGTTTATGAATTTTGGAATCGAAAATTAGAACTTGACGCCATGTTTCACCCTCTTTATGCTGCGGGCACATTACTAGTTAATGTATTAAAAGCAGAGTCAATTCGACTGCTGCTTTTTTAGTCAATGAGCATCTGGAATATCTGGAACGCAAATAATCTCGGCCCCTCGATGGAGGTTTTGTGGAACTAAAAGACATAAAAGCCATCATTGACCTGATGCGCAAAAACGGCCTGTCGGAATTCGAGTTGGAACGACAGGACTTCAAGATCAAACTGAAGCGAGCCGGTCTTGGAGTCGCGGCGGTCCCGCAAGAGGATGCCCTTCCCGGGGCGTATCCGATGCCCTTGCCGGCGGCCAGCCCGGCAGCTTTGCCGCCTGCGGCCGCGCCCGCCGCGCCAAACCTGTTGGAGATCAAATCCCCGATGATCGGCACCTTCTATCGCGCACCGTCCCCAGATGCGCCGGATTACGTGGAAATCGAAACCGAGGTCACCCCCGAAACGGTCGTCTGCCTGATCGAAGCCATGAAAGTCATGAACGAGATCAAGGCCGAGGTCAAAGGTGTCGTCACGCACATCCTTGTCGAAAACGCCAAGCCGGTCGAATTCGGCCAGTCCCTGTTTCGCATCCGGCCAAGTTGAGGGCGGGGCCTTTACCAGGACATGTTCGAGAAAATCCTAGTTGCCAATCGGGGTGAAATCGCCGTGCGCATTATTCGCGCGTGCAAGGAAATGAACATTCGCACGGTTGCCGTCTATTCGGAAGCTGACGTGAGTTCCATGCACGTCCAGATGGCCGATGAGGCTATTTGCATCGGCAAAGCCCCCAGCGCCGAAAGCTACTTGCGCATCGACCGCATTATCAGCGCGGCCGAGATCGCTGATGTCGATGCTATCCATCCCGGCTACGGTTTCCTTTCCGAGAACGCCCATTTCGCCGACGTTTGCGAGAACTGCAATATCCGCTTCATCGGGCCCAGTTCGCGCGCCATGAACGCGCTCGAAGACAAGGCCGCCAGCCGCGTTCTGGCCCGCAAGGCCGGCGTTCCGACTCCCCCCGGCTCCGAAGGCCCGGTCGAAAATGAGCAGGATGCCCTGGCCGTCGCCAAGCGCATCGGCTACCCCGTCATGATCAAGGCGATCGCGGGCGGTGGCGGACGCGGCATGCGCCAGGCCCACAACGACGTTTCCCTCGTCAAAGGCTACCATACCGCCCGCAGCGAGGCTGAAAAGTCCTTTGGCAATTCGGGCGTTTACATTGAGAAATACATCGAGAATTCCCATCACATTGAATTTCAAATCCTGGGCGACAGCCGCGGAAACCTCGTCCATTTGGGCGAACGCGATTGCTCGGTGCAGCGACGCAATCAAAAGCTGATCGAGGAGACGCCTTCTCCGCTGGTGGACGGCAAATTCAAGGACCTCCGCAAGCGCATGGGCAAGGCGGCCATCCGCATCGCGGAGGCGGCTCATTACACCAATGCCGGCACCGTTGAATTCCTGGTCGATGACCATGCCCACTTTTACTTTTTGGAAGTCAACAAACGAATTCAGGTCGAACACCCCATCACCGAGGAAGTCACGGGCCTCGACCTGGTCAAGTTGCAAATTGCCATCGCCATGGGCGAGCCGTTGCGATTGTCCCAAAGCGACATCCATTTGCGCGGCCATGCCATCGAATGCCGCATCAACGCCGAGGACCCTTTCGACGGCTTTCGTCCCTGCCCTGGCCGGATTGAGATGTATTACGCGCCGGGCGGGCGCGGCACGCGGGTAGACAGCCATGTTTATGCCGGTTACACCATTCCTCCAAATTACGATTCCATGATCGGCAAGCTGATCACCGTTGGGAAAGACCGCAAGGACGCGATGGATAAAATGAGCCGCGCCCTTTCGGAATACATGATCACTGGCATCAAGACTACCATCCCGTTCGAGCAGGCGATCTTGCAGAACCCCAATTTCCGGCGCGGCGTTTACTCGACCAGTTTTCTTGAAACCTTGCTCGGCGCCTCGCAGCGCGAAATGATCGAATGACCGCGGCCGGCCTCCATGAAACCGCTCGACCAATGCCGGCTCTACACTTTTATCGACACCGCCTATTTGCGGGGCCGCGATCCGGTTGAAGCCGCCCGCCAGCTTTGCCGCGGCGGGTCGGACTTGATCCAACTGCGCGCTAAAGACTCGGCTCCCGGCGAGATTCGCCAGATGGCCGCGGCCATCGGCTCCGTCCTGCGCGAGGCCGGGGTTGGCTTCGTTGTCAACGATTATTATGACATCGCCCGCGAAACCGGAGCGGACTTGTGCCATCTAGGCCAGGAAGATTTTTTTGGCGCCGGCCATGCGCAATCCGCCGAATTTTCCGGCCCCGGCCTTGGCCTGAGCACGCACGCTCCCGAACAGGGCTTGCGGGCGGCTGCCGCCAAACCGGCCTACATTGCGATTGGTCCCGTTTATGCGACTGGCACCAAGCCGGGCGCGAAGCCAGTGGGACTTGATTATGTGCGCTGGGCCGCGCGATACGTCACCATTCCGTGGTTTGCCATCGGCGGCATCGGTCTTGGCAATATCGGCCAGGTTATTGATGCTGGAGCCGCGAGGATATGCGCCGTCTCCGCGATTCTCAACGCGCCGGACATCGCCGAAGCCTGCCGTGAATTCAAAAAGCGCCTGCCGCCGTAACGGCCCCTGTCAATAGAAGCCCGGCGCTTGCAGCCGCCACCGGTCCATCAGTTCCTCCGGCAATTCCTGCAAAAAGCGCGAGGGCTGCTGGTCCTGCGCCAGCCACGTGCCGCGCCCGGAGCGGATCAGCGGATACGTCAAATATAACTCGTCGCGCGCCCGCGTGATGGCCACGTAAAACAGCCGCCGCTCCTCCTCCTCGCCTTCGCGATTCTCAACCGAACGCGCCGCCGGAAATGAGCCGTCGCACAGCATGATGATGAAGACTGCGTCGAACTCCAAACCCTTGGCCTGATGGATGGTTGACAGCAACACTTCCTCATCTTCGCGGCGGTCCTCGCGGGAAGTCTCGGCCTCCACAGTCGTTTGCAGGGAGAGCTGGGTCAGGAATTCCTCCACGCTGGCAAATTGCAGCGCGAAGCTCGCCAATTGCTCCAGGTCTTCCTCGCGCGTCTGGTAATTGCGGAACTCTTCCTGCATGTAATCCTCGTAGCCTGCTTCGAGCACCAGCCGGATCATGCCGGCGGGGCTGGCCCGCATCTTCGGGTCTTCCAACTGGGCGATGGTTTCCGTGAATTGCTTCCAATCGTCTTCGCACTTTTTCGGCGCGGCGGGCGCAGCCTTGGCCAATCCCGCGGCCAAGGCGGTCCCAGGCGAGACCGCGGCTGCAAAAGTTTGCCAAAGCCGGTCCGCGCTTTTTCCGCCGACGCCCGGCAGAAGTTTGACAGCGCGTTTGAAAGCCGTCTCATCGCGCGGGTTGACCACCATTTTCAAATAGGCGGCGACATCCTTGATGTGCGCCTGCTCAAAGAAGCGGATGCCGCTGGTTATCGCGAAGGGGATGCTGCGCCGGGTCAATTCCATTTGCAATTCCAGCGCGTGATAGTGCGAGCGGTAGAGCACGGCCATCTTGTCCAAAGCCCGGCCTTCCTCGCGCAATTCCATGATGCGCTGGGCCACAAAAGCCGCTTGCATGGCGCCGTCGCCGCACGCGACCAGAGCCGGTTTGGAGCCGGACGGGCGGGCCGCTGTCAACTGTTTGGGGAATTGCTCGGTGTTGGCCGCGATGGCCGAATTGGCAAGTTGCAGGATTTCCGGCGTGCTCCGGTAATTGGTTTCGATTCGGTAAACAATAGTTTTGGGATGGCGATCCGGAAATTTGAGGATGTTTTGGAAATGAGCGCCGCGCCACGAGTAGATGCTCTGCGAATCGTCGCCCACCACCATGAGGTTGTCGTGTCGGGCCGCCAGCAAATCCAGCAGCGCGCCCTGGATTTTGTTGGTGTCCTGGTATTCATCGACCAGCAGGAATTGAAACCGGCGCTGCTGCTCCTCGCGCGCTTCAGCGTTTTCGCGCAGCAACCGCAGCCAGAGCGCGAGCAGATCGTCGAAGTCCATCGCGTTCGCGGTCTTCTTCCGGGCCTGATAGGCATCGCGCGCCCGCGTGATCTTGGGAGACTGCTCCAGAAAGTAGTCGAACTGTTCCTTCAACACCGCCTCGACTGCCTTGTCCTCGTTGGTGGCGAGGGAAAATATATCTGACAGCACGTCGGCCTTGGGAAAATGCCCGCTCTTCTGGTCAATCTCCATGCCGTCCAGGCAGGCCTTGATCAGGTCCTTGGAATCTTCGCGGTCCAGGATGGAAAAGTCCCGCTCATAGCCGAGGGCGGATGAGTAACGGCGCAAAATGCGGGCCCCGATGGAATGAAAAGTCCCGCCCCACAAACCCGGCAGTTCTCCGCCCAGCAATTCGCCGACGCGCTGCATCATTTCGCGGGCGGCTTTGTTGGTAAACGTCAATAACAGAATCGATTCCGCCGGGATGCCCTGCTCCAGCAGGAACGCCACCCGGTAGGTCAGCGTGCGTGTCTTGCCTGATCCCGCTCCGGCGATGACCAGGGCCGGCCCGGGCGGCGCGGTCACAACCGCGTGCTGCTGTTCGTTTAACTCGCCGGCGAAATCAATCCGCGATGGCGAAGTCGAACGGAACGGCTGCAAGACATACTCGCGCGACATGTCAAAACATCAGCTTCGGGCTTGGGTGGCCAATTCACGGCGCAGCCGCGCGATGTTGGATTCGATGCGGTCGATGTAATAGTTGGGGCCGTCGGGATAGGGATCGTTGAGAAAGCGATAGAGGCCCATGAATTCGCGGTTGATCTTGTTCCGCACGTAGTTTTCCCAGAACAAAGGCGTCTTTTGCATCAGGTCTTCCGCGCTGGCGAAGAATCCGCCCACCCTCATTTTCCCGTCCGAGTTGAAACGGGCGGCCTCGGCGAACTCAGAATAGAGGATCGGCAATTTGTCAACATAATCAGCGGCGGCCATCTGCCCCAGCAGGTCGGCCGTGCCCAGGGCGAAGCCCACCACGCGTTCCAAATCGTCCTGAAACTTGACCGTCTCCAGTTTGACGTTCACGCCGGTGCAGCGGATCATGTTTTGCACGGCCAGGATTTCCTCGATGGGCATGTCATTGCCCAGCATGAGTTCGCCGGCGAATTCAATGCTGCGGTCCACGTGGGTCAGCGTGTACTTCGCGCCGGTGCCGCCGGTATCACTGCGTTTTTTGAGATAGCCGGTGTCGTGGGTCAGGATGGCCAGCAGGCCCAACTCGAAGATCCGCTGCGTCAAGCGCGGCTCAAGCTGCTGCCGATGCCGGCCGCGCAGCAGGCGCGACATGCACAGCGTCCCCTGCATGGTATGCTCAAGGTCGTGATAATGCGCGTCAATGGCCTGATAATCCCGGTATTGCCCGGAGAACCATGATAAAGCCCACTGGAAAATCGTTGGGATATACTCGTGATTTCCTTCCGGAAACATCTCGGTATAAGCCGCCTGCGCCTCACTTTCCACGGATGAGGGGTCGCGAGTATTCACCGATTCCAGCATCGCATCACTATGGACTCGCCCAAAAAGAATTGCACGCTTTTTTTGTGAAGAAATGGCGGGCGCGGCAGATTGGATTTCCTATTGTCCGGCTTGCGCCCAAAGCAAAAGGCCGCCAGCGTTTGCGCTGGCGGCCTCCTATTCTCATTCGAATGCCCCGGCTTAACTGACCTGAATCCGGCGGGGTTTTACTCTTTCCGCCTTCGGCAGAGTCAGGGTCAGGATGCCTTGCTCGACTTGCGCGCTGAGTTTTCCGCTGTCAATCGATGGATCCAGTTCAAAGACCCGGCGATAGTCGGCTTGGTGCGACTCATGGTAGAGCCAGGCCACGGACGGCTCTGGCGCGCGGCGGCCGATGATCGTCAGCACGTTGTCCTCCAGATTGATGTCCAAGCCTTCCTTGGCCACTCCCGGCATTTCGGCCTCCAACACGTAAGCTTCCTTGGTCTCCACGATGTTGACTTTGGGCGAAACAAAGGGGCGGTCCTGAGTTTGCAGTTTCGCCGCCTCTGGGCGGGCGGTGCCATTCTCTTTTTGCATAATTGCGCTCATAATTCCTTTTCTTGATGCCGGGGGATTTGGCCCGCCCGGCGTGTTCATGATATTGTTATTTGACTGTGATCGGGATTTGTTTCGGCTTGGCTTCCTCCGCCTTGGGCAGAGTGACCGTCAAAACGCCATCGTTGTAGGTCGCCTTGATCTTCTCCGCGTCCACGCGGCAAGGCAGGCTGATGGAACGATGAAAGCGGCCTTCCCATCGCTCCGTGCGATAAGTCCCGCCGTCCTCGTTCTTTTCCCGTCCCTTGCGCTCGCCAGAGAGGGTCAGGTAGCCGTCTTGCAGCGAAATCTGGATGTCCTCTTTTTTAAGGCCAGCCAATTCCGCCTTGACGTGCAGGCTGTCCTTGTCCTCGAACACATCGACTGCCGGGACCCAGCCCTCCATCAATTGAGTCCCACCGTTTTCGCCGTTGAATTCCCCCAAATGGCCCAGAGCCATAGCGAGGAAATTATCCATCTCGTCCCGCAAATTCGCCACCCGGCGAAACGGAGCCAAGCCCCAGAAATCAGGTCGTTGCCATCTAGATAATGTCATAAATAATTCCTTTCTGTTTTTTCAATCGTCGTCTGTTAACACACCACTTCTTTAACAGCCTAAGCCATGCCAGATGCTTCGCGTTTGTGTAAGTGGTTGAATAGGAATGGTCTGAAAAACAAAGGCAATTCGAGCATCGGCAATTAAGTGCCATTATGTCCCATATTTGAGACAAGGCTTAGTGTCACTATGGCGCGTTTTTAGCGGCTCGGCGGGCTAGTCAAACGCGTGTCCCGCGCAACAAAGGACATCGCGCACTTTATGCCGGACGAGGTCCTTGACGGCAGCTCGGGCGGGGCCCATGTACTTGCGGGGATCAAACTCTTTGGGGTTTTCGGCAAAGCATTTGCGGAGGGCGGCCGTGAGGGCCAGGCGCAAGTCCGTATCAATATTCACTTTGACGCAGCCGATTCGCCGGGCGATTTCAATGTCCTGTTCCGGCACGCCCGCGGTGTCTTCGCCCATTTTGCCGCCGTACTTGTTGATTTCCTGGATCAACTCTTTAGGCACGCTGGAGGCGCCGTGCAAAACCAGCGGATAATCGCCTAGGCCCGCCTCCATCAGCGCGCTCTTGATGGCCCGCAGCCGGTCCAAATCCAGCCGCTGTTCGCCCTTGAATTTGTAAGCGCCATGCGAATTGCCGATGGCTACAGCGAGGGAATCGACACCTGTTTGACGGACGAAATTCACCGCCTCCTCTGGATGCGTATAAACGCCGCCCTTGGAGTAACCGCCGCCTTCTTCGCCATCGTCGTGCTGGGCTCCGACGAGCTGGCCGAGTTCGCCCTCGACCACGCAATTATGCTTGTGGGCATATTCGACGACGCGTTTGCAGACCTCGGCATTTTTTTCAAGAGGCTCGTGGCTGCCGTCGATCATCACGCTGGTGAACCCTTCGTCAATGCACTCCTTGCACAACTCAAAGGAATCGCCGTGATCGAGGTGGACGGCAATCGGGATATTGGAAGTGCGGACGGCCGCGTCGATGAGGGCCTTGAGGTAAACGGGGCTGGCATATTGGCGGGCGCCTTTGGAGATTTGCAGCATGACGGGCGCTTTCTCCTCCTCGCAGGCCTCAACGATGCCCTGGAGCAGCTCCATATTGTTCACGTTAAAGGCCCCCAAGGCATACTTGCCTTTGAGGGCTTTGGCGAAAAGGTCTGTCGTATGTGTCAATGGCATAAAAGGGCCTTTCACAGCCGCGGGCTAACGCAGGGGGGACGCCACGTTCCACGGGACGCGGATATTAGTATGGCGCATTTCAATTGGCCACCCATTTTTGGCCCCGGAGAGAAATCGGGTTGCGCTTGCGCGAATGTCAACTAGCCTCGCCCGGTGTCATGCATCCATGTTTGTCTGAACTGTCAATTGGGCAACTGCCTGCGCAATACCGCCTCCATCGCGATCCTGGCGGATCACCTCGGCGTGGATTGGGACATTGATCTGGCGCAAAGCGAGTCTTCCGCCAGCGTCAATAAAGTCATGGCGGCGCTGTTTCCCGGGCGCGCGACCTCGCATCGACCGGGCAGCTATCCGGTAGTCAGCGAAATGGCCGTGCTGCGGTTTCTCGATGTTCATGGGACGACCAGCCATCCGCTGGTTGAGGCCGTCACGCGCAGGCCGCGCCGCAATTTCGGGATGCACCATATTTACGCCTTCCGCCCGTCCTCGATGACGGATGAAGAATATCTCCGTAGAAAACTCGCGTTTTATCAGGCCATCGCGCTGCCGGGCTGGCTCCGGGAAGAGGTGCGGTGCTTTGCCAGGACCCGCGGCATTTTGGGAGATGCAACGGGCTGTCACATCCGCCATACGGACAACCTGACCGACACCATAAAGCGCGAACTGAAGCTGAATACGCCCGTGGCGGCATTCATCAGCAGGCTGCGAAAGCTTGGGGACGCGCCCGTTCTTCTCTGTTCGGACGATGCCAGGGTGACGAGGCTGGTCCCGAAGAGCTTGCCGGAGGCGAGCATCATTTTGCCCAATGTCTGTTCGGAGGATCCGCAGTTGTGGCAGCCCTTGTACGAGATGCTTCTGCTCGGACACACTAGGCGGCTAATAGGGAGCATGGCCTCCACATTTTCCTACGAAGCGTGTTTTTGGCGGGGCATAGACCTGGAGATTTTCAGAAACCGCAAGTGGGATTGCCATAAGATTTCGGAATTCGCCCCGGCCAAATCCACCGCGCAAACCTGTTTGACAAAGTCCGCCGCCGTTGCTGTGGTCCCAAAACGCACGATCGCGCGGTGGCACACTGATTTGTTGACAGCCGCATGGCTCCAAAGATCGGCCTTTCCTACGAAAGACAAAAAAGTTTGTAACTGCCGTCCACGGAAACCTTAGAACATGGTTGAGCGGACGTCGCCGCTCGAAGTCAGTGGGATGGCACCGCGGCTTGTCATCGCCGCGGTGCCCGCTTTTTTAGGGTTCCTTGTCTTGCGGGTAAAAAAATCACTAAACCGGGAAATTTTATATGAAGTCCTCTAAACAACTGCTTTGCGCCGTGCTGCTCATAGCTGCCGCCCAACGCGTGGCGGCCTCTAATGCTCCCTCCTTGTTCGATGCCGTTTATGGCGCGCTGACCAACGCGTGCCCAACGTGTGACCCGAACACCCTGGCCGGCCAAGCCAGGCAAATAACGGCGAAATGCGGGGGTATTGCCAACCAAACAAAACTTTCGGCCAGTCCTGCTCTCCAAAGCGAGCAACCGCTATGTTTTGCGGAACTCAACCAATTTTGCGAATCATTCACTAAGCAACAATGAATGGTTCGGAGCGGACAGCACCAACGAGTTTATGGGCGGCTACTTGGCCAATCCCTTTCGCCATGCCCCAGACCTCCAACTCAACGTGGGCTTTGCCTTCGACAATGGCACAAGCTCAACCAATCTCTCCGCCTCTACCATCGCGGGCAGCGGCGATTATTACACTCAGGGGAGCATGGGACTGCCGTTGTGGCGCTCTGAGCGTCGTTCCATGCGGCGCCGCCTAACAATAAACCAGCAGCGATTGCGCGATGGGGTTGATGCGGTTGTAGTTGAGCAGCTTGGCGATGTAGGTGGCGGTCAGGCGCTGGCCGTCCGGCACCAAGAGCACCCCGTTCTCGCTGTAAATGCCTTCGGCCAGAACCATGCCGGGGCGCAATTCGTCCAGGGGCACCACACGTTGCTTGCCGGGCACGGCCGCTTTGGGAATTGAGCGCAGGAAAATTCGCAAGGCGTCGGGATCGAAAGCGCTGCCGCCGCCCTGGCTGATCTGTTCCGCGGCAGGTTTGGGTTCCAGATTGCTCTCCGCGTAGGCCACGGCCACGGCCAGCAGGCGCGCCAGCCAAGGGATATCCGCCCCGCGCAGCCGGTCAGGGTAGCCCGAGCCATCAAAACGCTCATGGTGCGCGCGAATGGTCGGCCCAACGCCTGTCAAATCATGCACGAATTCCGCCAACTCCTGTCCCAGAATCGGATGTTGATGAATCAGCGCCCACTCCGCCTCGTTTAAGCCTTCCGGCGCCTCCTGCCAGCGTTTGATCAACTGCCGCGGCACGCCCACCAGGCCAATGTCGTAAATGTATCCGCTGATTTCCAAAATTTGCTTTTGCGCGGGCGACAATTCGCAACCCGCCGCCATGGCGCGGCACAACGCGGCCACCCGCCGCGCCTGATTCCCGATGACCGGGTAGAACGTGCGCATGGTCTGGACGCATAACTCCGCGGAACGCAGCAGGTTCTCCTCCTGGCTGCGGGCAAATTGTTGCAATTGCACGTTTTGCTCCGCCACGCGCTCCATTTGCGATTGCAGACTGGCGTTTAGCTCCTGTAGCTTCTGGTTCATCGTTTGCGTGGTCGCCTGCAAACGGGCATTGCGCGAAATCAACTCGTGCCGCTGCACCGCATTCTTGACTGTTGCCAGCAATTCCTCCCGCAGCCACGGCTTGACGATGAACCGGTAAATCTCCCCCTTGTTGATCGCGTCGATGACCGTGCTGAGGCTTAGGACGGCCGTGATGAGGATGCGCGTGGCATCCGGCTGGATTTCGCGCACCTGGGCCAGGAATTCCAATCCTGTGACCAGCGGCATCTGCTGGTCGGTGATGACGACCGAGAACTGCTGTTCCTTCAGCACGCTCAACGCGTGGATCGCGTGCGGGGAGGCGACGATGGAGTAACCCTCGCGCAGCAGCGTATCGCGCAACGCGACCAGCACGATTTCTTCGTCGTCCACGATCAAAATGGGACGCGCCGGTTCTTTATCGGATTGGTTTTCTTGGCTCACGAATTATTCCGCTGCCTGGTCCAGGAACGTTTTGAGTTTCAGCAACGTATCAGCTTCGGACAAATCCGTGGTGAGCAGCAGATCAATGCCCTTAAGCAACTGGCCGTCAAGATCATCCTGATTGCAGCCGGCCAATTTCAAAATCACCTTGAGGTCCTTCTTTTGCTGGCGCAGCTCGGCGGGGAGGGAATTAAGCGCGGGGTCGTTCGGCTCGGCCAGCAGCAGCACGCCCGCGAATTGGTAATCGCTGGATTGCAGAAGTTCGCCCCAGTTGTCCGTCCCCACCGCCACGACCACGTGGTAATTATGCGAGCGAAGCAATTCGGCCGTCTTGTCAAGCATTTCCCCGGGCTGGCCGACCAGCAGCAGGCAAAGGCGCGCCACCCGCGTGCGCCGGGCTTCTTCGACGCGCGTGGACTCGGAGAAATCGGCCTCCGGCAGCCACAAGTCAAAACGGGTGCCCGCGCCTTCCTTGGACGTGACGGAAATGGCGCCCTGATGTTTCTCAATGGCGATGCGGGCATTGTAGAGACCCAGGCCCGATCCCTTGGCTTTGGTGGTAAAGAACGGGTCGAAAATCGAAGCCAAATAACGCTGTTTGATGCCCGTGCCGCTGTCCTGAATCGTAAAGCAGATGCAGGGCAGCCGGGGCGGGGTGCCTTTGACATTCTCCAGCGGCGGCAGCGTCTCGTGACGCGTGGTGCGCAGCGTCAGGCGGCCTCCCTGCGGCATCGAGTCGGCCGCGTTCAAGACCAGATTGATCGCCACCTGGCGGAATTCCACCATGTCCAAATAAACCGGCAATTGCGCGGAGGCGAGATCGGTGTTGAGCAGGATGCGGCGGGGAATAATTTTTGTAACCAACTCCGCCAGATCGTTGGCAATGTCATTAAGATTATGGTAATTGCGCTCGCCGGTCGGGCCTAAGTGAAGGTTGATCATGCGCTGCACCAATTGGCCGGCTTGCAGCGAACTTTTCTTTATTAGTGACAGCCCCTCGTGAAACGGATGCACCGGTTCGAGCGTGCTCAAAAACGATTCACTCAAGGAATGGATGCCCGCGATGATGTTCGTGAAATCGTGCGCCATGCCCAGCGTCAGCACGGCCAGCGTTTCCTTCCACGCCGCTGTGGAGAGACGTTTCTCGGCGATGGTTTGGCGGGTGACATCGAGCCAGACGACTTCGTAACCGAGCAACAACCCGTTGCGCGAAACGGCCGGCTGGCGATGTTCCAAAATGTAAGCAACCCGGCCCGTGACGGCGTGGCGGATGCGGAAGGTGTTGGTCACCCCCGCGCCGGTTTGGGCGGCGCGCTTGAATTGCTGCTGCAATTCCGGCGCGTCAGACTCATGCACGACGTCCCAAAAACGCCCGCGCTGGCTGGACCAATCCCCGGCGTCCAGGCCGGTCAGTTCCTTGATGTTGGGGCTGGCGAATTCGAGGCTCAGGTCGGGGCGCTGGCTGAAAATCACGCAGGGCCAGCGGCGCGTCAGCCCTTCCAGGCGCGCCTCCGCCCGCAACAGGCGGACGAACATCTCCCGGCGCGCGGCGTCGGTGCGCAAGTGCTCATCCCAAATTCCTTCCTCCAAATCCGCCAGCGGCGGGAGCATCGAACTGAGCCGGGCGAACGCGCAGCGAGGCCCGCGACCGATTTCCAAAACGAACCATTGCGGCGAATGCCCCGACTCGCCCGCCAGCTTGAGATTGAGCGAATCAAACGGCGCGGAACTTTGGCGCAGGCGGAGCAATGCGGCCTGCCAGTCAGGGAAAAGTCCGCCCAGCACATGCCAAAACGATTGTCCCGCAAGGCTTTCCGCGGGTTTTTCCAGCCAGGCGCAGAGGGGTTCGTTGGCGGTGAGAATGCCGCCGGAATCGTCGAGAGTGGCCGCGCCGCTCTCCAGCCAGCAGCGGGGCAGAAAAGCCTGCGGGGTTTTGCCCGGCGCGGATTCGCCCGCGGCCGGCTTGAGATTGTGGGAGTCCACTACGGCGTCACTCATTCGGTCAATCCATAGATTATGAAGGAATGCCAGAAAGACAATCGCAAAAATCCGGGATTCGGTTTGTGAGGCACAGTTCCCGTTAACAACCTCATTTGCCCCTGTTCTTGCCGCAACCCACCGTAATTTTCAGCCGCCATTGGAGGCTCGCGCCACCACAGTTATTCAATAATTATTGTTATTATTTCATCACAACTTCCTGGCGTGGCTGGCCGTCTCATCGAAACGGTGTTGGAAAGCCATCGAGTGCGGCGTCAAACCTGGGCCGGACCTGTCTAAAAGTGCAAAAAGTAAAGACTCCGGCGCTTAGGCCACTTTCACTTTGACCTTCCGGCCCTTGATGTGCGTGCGGTTGAGCTTGGCAATGATCACGTTGACGGTTTCCGAGGCAACGTCAATGAAACTATGGCGCTCCCGCAGATCAATGACGCCTACGGTCTTGGCAGGCAATCCAGTCTCTCCAAGAATCGACCCGACAACGTCGCCGACAACAATCCCGTGTTCCAGCCCCAGGTTTAAATAAAGGCGGGTGAAATCAGGAGGTGTGGAACGGCTGGCCTTCGGTTTGGCCATCATTGGCGGGCGGGCTTGGTGTGGCGTTTCGTGCGCGGCCGGAACCGCAACCTTGGCAGAAGCGGCCAAAGCGGCTGGCGCTGCAAGCTTGGTCTTGATCGGTGTTGAAGCCGCGGGTGTTAGAACCGAGGGAGCGGCCGGGGTCGAATGTTCGGGCCGGTTTGAAAATTGACCGTGACTCTTTCGCAAAGGCGGAGCCTGCCGGCGATCATAGTCAGAACTCTTGTGGCGTGGCGCGCGGTTATCGGAACCGCCAATCCGGGATTGGCGCTCGTTCAATTCTGGACGCGGCGCCAATATGGACGGGACGGCTTCGCGGTTTTGCAATTGCGCCAGGCAGGCCGATGCGATGTCCGTGGAACTAAAACCCTCCTCCAGCAAACGCCCAAGAAGTTGCTCCTGTTTTTGCAACTCGCCGGTTTTCAGTGTCGCGCGCAGGCCATCGAGAAACACATTATCCCGCGCTTCTTCCACTTCGGCGGCGGTAGGGATTTTTGCGCGGGTGATGCGCGTGTTTGTGTAGCGTTCGATGTTTCGGATTTGAAACACTTCGCGCCCAGACACAAAGGTAATCGCCCGGCCGCTCCGGCCTGCGCGGCCAGTCCGCCCGATGCGATGAATATAGTCCTCCCCGTCGTATGGCAGGTCGTAATTAAAAACCACCTGCACGTCGTCCACGTCGATGCCTCGCGCCGCAATATCCGTCGCGACCAGGAATTCCAAGCCCGACTTGCGGAATTTGTTCATCGTTCTATCGCGCATTGCCTGCGTCATGTCGCCGTGCAATCGGTCCGCCAGGTAACCCTGCGCCTCCAGATGATCCACCAGATCGTCCACCATCCGCTTGGTATTGCAGAAAATGATTCCAAGCTTGAGATCGTGAAGATCGATCAGCCGGGTCAGCAAATCTATTTTATGAGGACGATCCACCTCGTAATAGACTTGCTCCACCGTCGGAACCGTCATCGCCTTCTGCTCGATTTTGACGTTCTCGGGACTGCGCGAGTACTTTTCAATCAGTTCGCGGATCGGCTTGGCGATGGTGGCCGAAAAGAAAACGGTCTGCCTTTCCGCGGGCGCTCCGCTTAAAATGGTTTCCATATCGTCGCGGAAACCCATGTTCAGCATCACGTCCACCTCGTCGAGAATCACCATCTTCACCGACCCCAGCCGCAGCGTTCCGCGCCGCATGTGATCCATGACCCGCCCAGGCGTTCCGATGACAATTTGCGCCCCCTGTTTCAGCCCCCAGAACTGCCGCTCATAGGATTGCCCGCCGTAAATGGGCAGCGCGGTCACGCCGCGCTTGAAGAGCGCCAATTTGTGGAATTCTTCCGACACCTGCACCGCCAGCTCCCGCGTGGGACAAAGAACGAGCGCCTGCACGGCGCGCAAATTCGGATCCGTTTTTTCAATCGCCGGAATGGCGAAAGCCGCCGTTTTGCCTGAACCGGTCTGCGATTGTCCGACAATATCGCGCCCGGCCATAAGGACGGGGATGGCGGCAGCCTGGATGGGCGCCGCCTGTTCAAACCCAAGTTTATCAATCGCCTTCAACAGCTCCGCCGACAGTCCCAGTTCCGAAAAAAGTTTCATTTCAATATCCTCACAATAATCCCCATTATTGCGCTGCCTCGAAGTGGAAAGAGAGTTAATTCTGCCGCCACGTTCGCGGCCAGCGAACTCCAGGAGATTGTGCCGATGCCGTTGCGCCATCCGTTGCGTGGTTATCAACCCCCGGCATCGTTCCGTAAATTGCCCAAGACGAACGAAAACGCCCCAAGATTTTTTTTCCGGCTTAACAATCACAGCAGCGCGCATCGAGCGGGTGACACTAATCGCACCTTCGTATTGATCGAACCGCTCAGTAAAACTGTCAGCGGCATAAGGAGGCCAAATTATTTCACAGCATATAAACAGGGGGTGTAAATCTCTTTCTGTAATTTGTCTTTCTTCCCTCCGCCTCCACCCCTCCGGGGTGAGGCGGAGCGGAGGC